>NZ_SOHE01000053.1 GCF_004403305.1 Cryobacterium frigoriphilum
GCCAAGAACCGCGGATGCTTCTCCACCCGCCAGCCACCGGCCACAAACCCGAAGTTATCCACCACCTTCACCGGACCCTGGAACGTACCGTTGCCATTGCTGCGCGAGAGCCAGACGCCGGCCGTGCCGAAGCCCACGATGTCGGCGGCTCGGTCGCCAGTCATATCCGCCAGCAGCCGCGGATGCTTGTCGACCCGCCAGCCGCCCGCGTCGAAGCCGAAATTGGCCACGCCGAAGATGGGGTGACTGACCGCTTTAAACGCGTTGATGCGGCCGCGCCCCAGCATTCCGACAAATCCGGGGTTCGAGGCGTCGATGTTGTCGCAGGTCCCCTGCAGCACGTCGCGTACCTGCGCGTTGTTGAGAAAACGGTGCTTCGACCAGATCAGCGCGGCGACCCCGGCCACGTGCGGGGACGCCATTGACGTTCCGTCGAGAAAGCCGAACGTGTCGCCCGGCATGGTGGACCAGATGTTCACGCCGGGCGCGGAGACGTCGACGTTTCCGCCGAAGTTGGAGAACGACGCGCGCCGGTCGCTCTGGTCGAGGGCGGCAACGGCGATCACCTCGGGATAGACCCCGGGGAACTGCGGGGTGATGTCCGTGTTGGTGTTGGCATTGCCCGCGGCGAAGACCACGACGACGTTACGCGCGACGGCATTCTGAATCGCGGTGCGCACCCCCGCGTGGTCACCGTTCATGCGCCAGCTGCAGTTGACGACGTATCTCCGCCCGGGGTTCGCCACGGCATGGGCAGCAACGAAGTTGATCGCATCGGCCCGGTTCTGGTTCATCCCCGTTTGCAGGTCGATCCGCAGCGGCATCAGTCGGCACCCGGGTGCGACGCCGAGCACGCCGACGGTGTTGTCGGCCGCCGCGATGGTGCCACACACGTGGGTGCCGTGGCCATCGACGTCGTCGGGAACGGGATCACCCACATCGGCGAAGTCCCAGTCTTCCGTGCCTCGCGGGAGAAAGTTTGCCGCCAGGTCAGGGTGATCGAGGTCGGCCCCGGTGTCGATGACCGCGATGATCACGTCGGGGTCACCGCGGGTCACGTCCCACGCTTCGGTCGCATCGATATCGGCATCAGCGCGGCCGGCAACACCATTGACCACCTGGGCGGTGTTGTGCAGGCCCCACAGCCGGGGAAAATCGGTGTCGTTGGGGATATACGCGAGGGCGCTGTTGAAGCTCACTTCGCTCGGCTCGGCGAAGACGACATCCGAACGGTTCGCGAAGGCCCGCACGCTGTCGAACAGGGAGCCTCCCCGCGGAACGGCGACGGTGTAGTAGCCGGGGGTGCGTTGGGCGATGATGACCTCGCTGCCCAGCTCGCGGATGGCCGTGGTCGCCTGCTCCGGTTCGACACCCTCCGCAAACTGCACGGTGAGCTCGTCCGGAAGAAAATAGCGCGAGGCCCCGTACTCGTCGATCAGCACCGGCATGGCGTTGGCGATCTCGGGTCGCTCGGCGAGCGAGCGTTCCGCGGTCGCGCGGTCCTGGCCCGGGCGCACGTAGACCGCGGCAAAACCGCGGTTGAGGTTGACGCCCTGGCTGATGGACAGCACCGGGCCCGAACGCACAATGTCCCGAACGGTGTCCTCGTTGGCGCTGCCCTCGAAGGTGACCATTTCTTCATCCGCCTTGGGGATGAACTCGAGCTGTTTACCGCTCGTCTTGTCGATGTAGCTGAAGTTGCTGTCCCCGCGCACGGCGGGACGTACGATGTCCATTCTCGTCTCCAGTCTCTACCGGTGGAGAGATAGACGCGTGCGCGTGCGCTCCACCGACGACCCGCAGCGGTTCGGCGGGCGCGACCAATTGGTCAGCACCCACGAACGCCTCCAGCCTGCTCCTGCGGCCGTTATCGGCGCGTTACCGGGCGCGAGCCCGTGCGGGTGAACGCGTCCGGGTGAGCGCGTGCGGGCGAGCACGTCCAGGTGAGCACGTCCAGGTGAGCACGTCAAGGTGAGCACGTCCAGGTAAACGCAGACGGGTGCCGGCGGGTATCAGCCGAGGGCGAGGAACCCGTCGAAGACGAGTTCGGCGGGCCCGGAGAGGCTCACGTGCTCGCCGTCTTCGGTCGCGAACATGCGCACGCCGAGCACACCGCCGGGTACTTCGACGCGCCACTGGTTGGGTGCACCGGCGCCGGCCCAGTGCCTCGTCGCGAGGGCCGCTGCTGCTGCGCCCGTGCCGCACGACAGGGTCTCGCCGCTGCCTCGTTCATGAACGCGCATCCGGAAGCGGCCGACGCCGTTTACGACGAGCGGGTCGTGAGGCACGACGAATTCCACGTTGGTGCCGCCGTCGGGCTCCGGGTCGAGCTGCGGGATGAAGGTGAGGTCGGCGGCATCCAGCTCGCTGTCATCGGCCAGGGCCACGACGACGTGCGGGTTACCCACATTGATGCCGACGCTCGGCCGGGAAACGGCGAGGTTCTTGGTGCGCACGAGCGGACCGGTCGCCTCAAGTTTCCACCGACCGAGGTCAACCTGAAATCCGGTCGCGTTGCGCTGCACGTCACGCACGCCGCCACGGGTACCGATCACGAGGGTGTCCCCCGGCTCAAGCGTCGCGAGGTTGTTCTCAATCAGAAAGCGGGCGTAGACACGGATGCCGTTGCCACACATCTCCGACACGGTCCCGTCGGCGTTCCAATAGTCCATGAACCATTCGGCCTGCTCGTCTTCGGCCAGGGCTGCCGCCCCGGCATCGAGCCTGGTCGAACGCACCGCACGGATGATCCCATCGCCGCCCACCCCGAACTTGCGGTCACACACCGCCCGAATTTGATCGGGGGTGAGGTTCACGAGTCCATCGGGGTCGGAGAACAGCACAAAGTCGTTGCCCGTGCCGTGCCCCTTGGTGAAGTTCAGATCAATGCCCATGGGCCCAGTTTAGGCGGCGGTCCCGCACGAGCCCCCGCAGAAGCCCCTGCGCCCCGCGAGAGCGGGTCAAACGTCGTTCTGGAGGGCGCTCACCGACGAGTGGCCCGCTTTCGCGGGAAGGGTCAGCACGGCGTGCAGAGCCTGCGCGACCCGATCGGGTGCGGTCGCCTCGATCCAGCTCGTGTCGGTCGATCGTTTGAACCAGCTCACCTGTCGGCGGGCGTAACGACGGGTCAGCTGCTGGGTTGCTTCGATCGCCTCGGCCGCGCTCATGGTGCCGTTCAGCTGGGCGAGGGCCTGCGCGTACCCGATGGCACGGCTGGCCGTGACGCCGGTTTCGAGCCCCAGCGGTCTCAGTGCGGCGACCTCGTCGACGAGTCCGGCGGCCCACATTTCATCGACCCGGGTGTCGAGGCGGGGGGTGAGCTGCTCGCGCGGCATGCGCAGCCCCAGGGTGAGGGCCGGCATCCAGTAGACCGGTTCGTCCGGCAGTGCGGCGAGGTGCGGACCGCCGGTGATCTGCACGATCTCGAGAGCACGAACGAGGCGTCTTCCGTTGCTGGCACCGATACGTGCCGCCGCGCCGGGGTCGACGGCCTTGAGCCGGGCGTACATGACCCCGGGCCCGTGCTCGGTGAGGTCGGCCTCGAGGGAGGCCCGCAGCACCGGGTCGGTGCCCGGAAACTGAAAGTCGTAGACGACCGAGGAGATATAGAGGCCCGACCCGCCCACCAGGATCGGCACCACACCGCGTGCCACGATGTCGCTGATAGCGGCGCGCGCGTCACGCTGGTAGTTGGCGACGGTCGCTTCATCGGTCACCTCGAGCACATCGAGCAGGTGATGACGGATGCCCCGCCGTTCCCCCAGGGGCAACTTGGCCGTTCCGATATCCATGCCGCGGTACAACTGCATCGCGTCGGCGTTGACGATCTCCACCGCCCGGCCATCGTGCTGCAGCCGCTCGGCGAGATCGAGGGACAGGTCGGACTTGCCGGTGCCGGTCGGCCCGACAATCACGATCAGCCGCGCAGGCCCGGTCGCCGCAGGCCCTCCGTCGGTCATCGCGACGCCCACCGGGGCGTTACTGCCCGGCTCGTCAAGGCTCGTGCGTTGCTGAGCGGCACGCGTCAGCGTTCCCCATCGGTCACGTCGTAGATGGGAATCGTGGCGCCCTGGGGTGGCCCCACCCGCAGCGACGGCAGACCGAGGTTCACCGGGCCGGCCGCGCCGGCCGCGCTCGTTCCGCCGTGACTGTGCCCAGCGGGTACACCGCAGGACTCAGCCTCGGCACGGTCCCACGCATCGCCGGCTCTGGTCGCACGAATACTCAACGGCGCCTGGTCGACCGAGTCGGCGATCAGGTGGTAGGGGTGAGCTTCGGTCACGGTGACGGTGACCATGTCGCCGGGGCGGGGGCGCGCGGAACCCGCCGGTACATCGAAGTGCACGAGCCGACTGTCGGGCGCACGTCCGCTCATGCGGTGTGTGTCGGCGTCTTTGCGTCCTTCACCGTTCGCGACGAGCAACTCGACCGAGCGACCGATGATGGCCTGGTTCTCTTCGAACGAGATTCGGTCCTGCAGGGCGGCCAGGCGCTCATAACGGTCTTGCACGACGGCCTTCGGCACCTGGTCGGGCATCGTCGCGGCGGGTGTTCCGGGGCGGATCGAGTACTGGAAGGTGTACGCGGTGGCGAAGCGGGCGGCTTCGACCACCCGCAGGGTCTCCTGAAAGTCTTCCTCGGTTTCGCCGGGAAAGCCCACGATGATGTCGGTGCTGATCGCGGCGTCGGGCATCTGCGCTCGCACGCGTTCGAGAATTCCGAGGAACTTGGTCGAGCGGTAGGAGCGGCGCATCGCCTTGAGCACTCGGTCGGAGCCGGACTGCAGCGGCATGTGCAGCTGAGGCATCACCGCGGGGGTCTCGGCCATGGCATCGATGACGTCGTCGGTGAACGCGGCGGGGTGCGGGCTGGTGAAGCGGATGCGTTCAAGCCCCGGAATCGTGCCCGCGGCGCGCAACAGCTTGCCGAAGGCCAGTCGGTCGCCGAACTCGACGCCGTAGGAGTTGACGTTCTGGCCGAGCAGGGTGACCTCGATGGCGCCGTCGTCGACGAGCGCCTGGATTTCCGCGAGGATCTCCCCGGGGCGACGGTCTTTCTCCTTGCCGCGCAGGGCGGGAACGATGCAGAACGTGCAGGTGTTGTTGCAGCCGACCGAGATCGAAACCCAGCCGCTGTAGCTTGAGTCCCGCTTGGTCGGCAGCGTCGACGGGAAGGTCTCGAGGGATTCGAGGATCTCAAGCTGGGCCTCACCGTTGTGGCGGGCACGCTCCAGCAGGCTCGGCAGCGATCCCATGTTGTGCGTGCCGAAGACCACGTCGACCCACGGCGCCTTCTCGAGGATCGTATTCTTATCCTTTTGGGCGAGGCAGCCGCCGACGGCAATCTGCATGCCCTCGTGCTTGCGTTTGACCGAGGCGAGGTAGCCGAGGTTGCCGTAGAGCTTGTTGTCGGCGTTTTCGCGCACCGCACAGGTGTTGATCACGACGATGTCGGCCTCACCCCCGTTTGCGGAGACATAGCCGGCCGCTTCGAGCGACCCGCTGAGGCGTTCTGAGTCGTGCACGTTCATCTGGCAGCCGAAGGTGCGCACCTCGTAGGTGCGGGCCCGACCCGCCGCATCGACGGATGCGGCGGATCGACTGATCACGGTCGGTGAGACCAACGAAGTGTGCGGGGAGGAAAAGGTAGTGCTGCTCATAGTGACTCGAGCTTACGCGAGCAAGGTGGGAGTACGGCCGTTACTGAAAGCGCACCGTGGACCGAGGCGACGATTTCGAACCTCCCCCGCGCGATTCCAGGGCCGCCGCAATGGCGGTCCGGCAAATGTCGGAGCCGTACCCCTTGCGCTGCAGAAATGCGGTCAGCCGACGCTTGATGGTGGTCTCGTCGAAGCGTTCCAACTGGCCGATACGCTTGGTGGCGATGTCGATGGCACGTTCGGTTTCATCGTCGGGCAGCTCTTCGAGGGCCGCCTCGATCACGTCAGGGTCGACCCCGCGACGGCGCAGTTCAGCGCCGACGCCGGTGCGGCCCAGGCCCTTGCGTACGCCATGGCTGTGCAGCACCTGTTCGGCGAGTTTCTGCTCGTCGAGGTAGTGCAGGTCAGTGAAGCGGGCGATGATCTCTTCGATGTCGTCGCGCCCCAGTTCGGTGCCGCGCAGCACCTCCAGTGCTTCCTTGATCGACAGCGAGCGACCGTGCAGGCGATGCATCAGCACCTTCTCGGCGCGGGCCTTCTCCCCCGCCGAGCCGGTGTCCTCGCCAGCATCATCGCCTTCGGAATCGTCATCGTCAGCTGCGACTGCGACTGCGACTGCGGCGGCAGCGGCAGCGGCAATCGGTTCCGCGGCGCCGACCGGGTGAGCGTCGATCGGATCGACCGGGCGCAGTTTTCTCTCAAACGGGGTCACCTTGGTGGAGCCGGGTACGAGCGGTGAACGCCGTTTCATGCCCGGCGCCGCGCCCGGCAGGTAGGCGACCGGAGCGACCTGCTGCTCGGTCGGCGTGGTGGCGTCTGGCGTGGTGGCGTCTGGCGTGGTGGCGGCCGGTTCGTCGGACTCGACGAAGTGCACCATTAGGCGCTCTTACGGGCGGAGGCCTTGACCGGCGCTGGCTGACCATCGACGGCGGCGGATGCGGCAGCGACGGCAGCGGCCTCTTCAGCGACCTTCGCTGCTGCCTCGGCGGCGGCCTTTTCGGCGGCCTTGGCCGCGATGCCTTCCGGTCCGACGCCGAGCTTGATGAGGATCTTGCGCTCGATCTCATTGGCCATGTCGGGGTTGCGCAGCAAGAAGTTGCGCGAGTTCTCTTTACCCTGGCCGAGCTGGTCGCCATCGTAGGTGTACCAGGCACCGGACTTCTTCACGATTCCCTGGTCGACACCGAAGTCGATCAGGCTGCCCTCGCGGGAGATGCCGACGCCGTACATGATGTCGAACTCGGCCTGCTTGAAGGGCGGTGCCATCTTGTTCTTGACGACCTTGACGCGGGTGCGGTTTCCGATCGCTTCGGTGCCGTCTTTCAGGGTTTCAATTCGACGGATGTCCAGCCGAACAGAGGCGTAGAACTTGAGTGCCTTACCACCGGACGTCGTCTCGGGGCTGCCGAAGAACACCCCGATCTTTTCGCGCAACTGGTTGATGAAGATCATCGTGGTATTGGTCTGGCTGAGGCCACCGGTGAGCTTGCGCAGGGCCTGGGACATGAGTCGCGCCTGCAGGCCGACGTGGGAGTCGCCCATCTCACCCTCGATCTCGGCGCGCGGCACGAGTGCGGCGACCGAGTCGACGACGATGAGGTCGATGGATCCGCTTCGCACGAGCATGTCGGCGATTTCGAGGGCCTGCTCACCCGTGTCGGGCTGGGAAACCAGCAGGGCGTCGATGTCGACACCGAGCTTCTTGGCGTATTCGGGGTCGAGGGCGTGCTCTGCGTCGATGAACGCGGCGATGCCGCCGTTCTTTTGCGCGTTGGCGATCGCGTGCAGGGTCAGCGTGGTCTTACCGGAGGACTCGGGTCCGTAGATCTCCACGATGCGGCCGCGGGGCAGCCCGCCGATGCCGAGAGCGACGTCCAGGGCGACCGAACCGGTCGAAATCGTTTCGACGGGGGCGCGTTCGTCGCTGCCCAGTCGCATGACCGAACCCTTGCCGAACTGCCGGTCGATCTGAGCGAGTGCGGTTTCGAGTGCTTTTTCGCGGTTGGCGTTCGATGCCATGGTGATCTCCTCTGGTCGTACGTCTCTCGTCGTACGTCTTGGTCGTGCATTGTGTCGCCTATAGGCTGTCGTCGCGCCAACGGGAAGACCCCGGGGTGCGCTTTCGACAAGGCGGTCATGCGCTCTTTCCTGACGAAGCCGA
This sequence comes from Cryobacterium frigoriphilum, assembly GCF_004403305.1. GTDB lineage: Bacteria > Actinomycetota > Actinomycetes > Actinomycetales > Microbacteriaceae > Cryobacterium > Cryobacterium frigoriphilum. Next base: position 7,821 of record NZ_SOHE01000053.1, read on the forward strand.
CTGTACGCCGAGCCTCCGACACTGGCCGGAAGGATGGCGGAATGTGGAAACTCCGCGCAAAAAAGATGCTGTGGAGGAGCCTAGCAACTACCGAACAGGTTTTCGAGCAAGTGGCCACTCTCAGAGGCGGCGTGTCGAAAACATGCTGGCGCGGCGCGGGGCGATGACTACCGCGCCGACTGCTATTGGGGCGCGGGAAGTCCGGCACCGTACCAGCGGTGCGGCGGGACATCCGTTTCGGCGCACAGGGCAAGCCAGACATCGCGCGCGGCAACCCCGCCGGCGAGGGCCTCATCGGCCGTACGCCCGCCGAGCGGGGTCAATACCAGGTCACGCGTGAGTACGTGCCCATACGATTCGCCAAACTCGTGCGCGAGTGCGCGACGGAATTCACTCAGTCGCATAACACTCACTCAGTCGCATGAAATTCACTCAGTCGCAGGAAAATCGCTGAGTCGCAGGAACCTGTGGGTCGTACGTGTCGTTGATTCGGGAAGTGATGGATGGTTAGCGGACCATGAGGTCGGCATCGAAGTTCGCGACGAATTCGTCGGGAACGGTGTCGGGGAACGGATCGATCCCCTCGATGACGGCCAGTCGGTCGCCAACCTCGCGCATGATCACCGAGATGGGTGTCTCGAGTGCTTCTGCCACGGAGGCCAGAATCTCTGACGAGGCTTCTTTCTGGCCCCGTTCTACCTCACTCAAATAGCCGAGGGCTACGCTCGCTTTACTCGCGACCTGACGCAGGGTTCGACCCTTTTGCAGGCGGAAGTCCCTCAGCACATCGCCGATTTCCTGACGAACAAGAATCATCGGAACCTCCTTCTTTTGCCTGTCGCGCACTTGACAGTGCTGCCTTGGTAGTGATCTGTGAGAGTGCCGGGTTCTACCGGGTGGATGCTTGATGCTACAGCATCCGTCTCACACTAGGACACTACCGAGTTCGACTGGACTTTGCTTGTGAATATGCACGATGTAACCCGACCGTAACGGGATCTATTCCGAGTCGTCACGGGCTATCAGGTCACGCACAGCATCGACCGCCCGGCGTACCGTTTCGGTGCGAACAGCGTCGCGGTCTCCGGTGAGGTGCAGGGGGATGGCCCAGGACCCGGTGCCTTTGGCCAGCCCGATGAAGACCGTTCCGGCTTCGAGGCCGTCTTGCGGCAATGGACCGGCCACACCGGTCGTGGAGACGCCGATCTCGGCGCGACGGCCACCGACGGCGAGGTGCGTGCGAGCGCCGATGGCCATCTGCTTGGCCACGTCGGGGTGCACCGGGCCGTGCACGTTGAGGATGCTGCTGTCGACCCCGAGCAGGGTGCGCTTGAGTTCGGTGTTGTACGAGACGAGGGCGCCGTTGACGACCTTCGAGGCGCCGGGGATGCGGATCAGTTCGGCGGCGAGCAGCCCGCCCGTGAGGGACTCGGCGACCGCAATGGTGAGGTTGCCGACCGTGAGTTCATGGATCAGGGCCGCGGTCGCATCGATGGGTACGGCAGGAACAGGCGCTGCGGGAACAGGCGCTGCAGGAACAGGCGCTGCGGGATCAGGCACAGCGGAATCAGGCACTGCGTCGTCTCTGCCGGGCCTCACGGGCGGCGGCGGCCAGGTAGTCCAGGCCGCTCAGCACGGTCAGGAGGAGTGCGATGGCCATGGTCACGGTGTTGACGATGTTGATGGCGGGAGCCGCGGATTCGAAGACCTGGTTGAAGGGCAGCAGGGCCAGGGAGATGGCCACAGACTGTGCGATCGTCTTGAGTTTGCCGCCGCGGGAGGCCGGAATGACGCGGTCCCGCAGCATCACGAAGCGGAACACCGTGATGCCGATTTCGCGCACGAGAATGACGATCGTCACCCACCATGGCAGTTCCAGGAGAATCGACAGGCAGACGAGCGCTCCCCCGGTGAGCACCTTGTCGGCGATCGGGTCGAGGATCTTGCCGAGGTCGGTCACGAGGTTGTGCTTGCGGGCGATGGCGCCGTCAATGCCGTCGGTCGCGATAGCGATGATGAAGACGATTGCGGCGGCCCAGCGCAGGCCGCTGTCGGGATCGGCGGCCAGCAGCATCCAGATGAACACGGGCGCGAGCAGAATTCGCACCACGGTGATCAGGTTGGGCAGGTTCCAGTTGCTCGGTCGAACGACCGGGATGGAGGGTGTAGCCATGAAAGTTAGTCCCTGTCGGTCAGTTGCCAGGCGTCCTCATCGGCGGGGCCGTCCTCTTCAGGATACCCCTCTGACATTTTCTGCACGGGGTCGTCCGCGTAGCGCGCGTCGGGGGAATCGTACGGTGCCTCGGGTGGCGCGGCGGCGGCTGACTTGGCGTGCTGCTCCTCGTCGGAGCCGCGCAGGCGGGCCAGCACGGCCGGCAGCTGCTCGGCCGAGACGAGGACGTCCCTGGCCTTGGACCCCTCTGACGGGCCCACGATCTCTCGGGATTCGAGCAGGTCCATGAGGCGTCCGGCCTTGGCGAAGCCGACGCGGAGCTTGCGCTGCAGCATCGACGTGGACCCGAACTGGGTCGACACCACGAGTTCCGCGGCGGCGAGCAACACCTCGAGGTCGTCGCCGATGTCAGAGTCGATCTCTTTGCGGGGGGCGACCATCGACACATCCGGTCGGTAGTCGGGCCGAGCCTGTTGCGTGACGTGCTTGACGACGCGCTCGATCTCGGCCTCGGTCACCCAGGCGCCCTGCACTCGGATGGCCTTGGACGCTCCCATCGGCAGGAACAGGGCGTCGCCCTGGCCGATGAGCTTGTCGGCGCCGGGCTGGTCGAGGATGACCCGGGAGTCGGTGACGCTCGTGACAGCGAACGCCAGGCGGGAGGGCACGTTGGCCTTGATGAGCCCGGTGACGACATCGACGCTGGGGCGCTGGGTGGCGAGCACGAGGTGGATTCCCGAGGCCCGGGCGAGCTGCGTGATGCGCACGATGGAGTCTTCGACGTCGCGCGGGGCGACCATCATGAGGTCGGCGAGCTCGTCGACGACCACGAGCAGGTACGGGTAGGGCTTGAGGGTGCGGGCGCTGCCGGGCGGCAGGATGATCTCGCCCCCGACGACGGCCTTGTTGAAATCGTCGATGTGTCGAAACCCGAAGCTGGCCAGGTCGTCGTAGCGCATGTCCATCTCTTTCACGACCCACTGCAGCGCTTCCGCTGCCTTCTTGGCGTTCGTGATGATGGGGGTGATGAGGTGTGGCACGCCGGCGTAGGCGGCGAGCTCGACGCGCTTGGGGTCGATCAGCACCATGCGCACGTCGCTCGGTTTGGAGCGCATCAGCAGGCTGGTGATCATGGAGTTCACGAAGCTCGACTTACCGGAGCCGGTGGACCCGGCCACGAGCAGGTGAGGCATCTTGGCGAGGTTCGCGATGACGAATCCGCCGCCCACGTCTTTACCGACACCGATGGTCATCGGGTGGGTGCTGTTGGTCGCGGTACTGGAGCGCAGCACATCGCCGAGGGTGACGATTTCACGGTCGGTGTTGGGGATCTCGATGCCGATGGCACTCTTGCCGGGGATCGGCGAGAGAATGCGCACCTCGTTGGACGCGACGGCGTAGGAGAGGTTGCGGCTGAGGGCCGTGACCCGCTCGACCTTGACGCCCGGGCCGAGTTCGATCTCGTATTGGGTGACGGTGGGGCCGCGGGAGAATCCGGTGACCTTGGCATCAACCGAGAACTGGGTGAGCACCTCGGTGATGGACTTGACGACCTCATCGTTGGCCGCGGAGCGGGCCTTCGCGGGCGGTCCGGCGGTGAGGGTGTTCGCGGCCGGCACGACGTACGGCATGCTCGGCTCGACGAGGGGCGGCAGTGCGGCGGACCCGGAAGCGGCGTCGTCGTCGATCGGAAGCTCGTCGTTCAGGTCGCTCGCGGCTGGCGGGTGGAACCCCGGCAGCACCTCGGTGAGGCCGGCCGGGTCGTCGGAGAGCAGACCGGTGTTCGAGCCGCGGGGCAGGTCCATCTCACCGGTGAACCGCTTGACGGCCTGTTCGGCGCGCTGCAGGTCTTCAAGTACCTCGGTGCCGTAGTGGTCGCCCGCGGCGGGAGTGGCTGGCGCGGGCGCGATCGGGCCGGGGGCATCCGCTGCCGCGTTCGACTCGATCGCGGAGGCGAAGCTGCCCTCCCGGGCGCCGTCGAGCAGTGTGCTGAGCGCGTCGGGTGCGTCGGCACGCTGGCCAGACGTGGTCTGGTCAGGGTCTTCTTCGCGGTTGCTCGCGTTGCGGCGCCACCACGGCAGCAGGCTCGGGTCGCCGTCTGCGGTGCCGTCGACTCCGTCGAGTTCGACCTGAACCGACTTCTCGTGGGCGCGCTCGAGCTGCGCCTCTTTCTTGGCGGCTCGTTCTTCATCGTCGAGCAGCGGAGCCCCGAACAGCCAGGCGTAGAGCTCACGCAGTCGCCGTCCGATGCGGTTCGGCGGGGTCTTGGTGATGATGAACAGGCTCAGTGTGAGCAGCAGAATGACGACGATGGATGCCCCCACCGGCGTGATCAGGGCGATCAGTGGTGCCGCGATCATCCAGCCGAGAACGCCGCCGGACAGGGCGAGCACGTCGATGCCCTCACTCGGTTCGGGGCGCACACCGAAGATGTGGCAGAGGCCGGAGACGGTCACGAGCAGCAGCGAGAGGCCGATGCCGACCCGGCCGTTGTCGTGCACCGAGCTGGGCTTGCGGAACAGCCAGATCGCGAAGAGCAGCAGCACCACGGGCAGGGCAAACGCGACACGGCCGAACAGGCCGCCGAAGGTATAGGCGTCGAAGTTCGCGGCAACCGGGTTGTCGATGAGGAACCATTCGACGATTGCTCCCGTGACGGCCAGCAGCACGAGAAAAAATGGCAGCCCGTCGCGGCGATCGTCTCTGGCGAGGTCTTCGGGGCTGAGCGCGCGCGCCGCGCCGCCGGCGACGTGGGCGAGGGACATCCACACGCGCACGCCAACGTTGGGCTTCACCTCGGTCGCGGTGAACTTCACGGTCTTCTGTGCGTCGGTTCGGTTCGCGGCCGCGCGGGCGGCTGCGGCCTGCTGGCGCGCCGTCTTCTGCGCATCGGTGCGCGGCGCAGACTTGCGCGCCGCAGCGCCACCCTGGGGTGCGCTGCGGGCACGTCCGTTCGACTTTGTGCTCGTAGCCATGCGGTAACGCTACCAATCACCACCGACATCGGGCGGTATCCCACGCCCAGCTCTAGTAGCGGATGGCGTCGATCACCTTGACGCGCACCGCCACGAGGGCCGGCACCAGGCCGGCGAGGGCACCGACCGCGGTGGCCGAGACGAGCCCGATGATGGCCGCCTCGACCGGAAACGCAGGAAAGTCGGTGACCTGCCCCTGTCCGATGAGCCCCTCGATCCAGGGGTTTTTCACGATCAGTACCGCGGCGATCACGCCGACGATACCGGCCGCGACGGTTGCGACTACGCTCTCCATCATCACCGAGAAGAAGACCCGACCCGCGGTGGCCCCGAAGCTGCGCCGGATGCCGATCTCCCGTATCCGCTGCTTGAGGGTGACGAGGGCGATGTTCACGAGTCCGAGCGCGCCGAGCAGCAGCACGAGGCCGGCCACTCCCCCGACCAGGAGCTTGAGCGACAGGTAGGGGTCTTCCCCGCCTGTCCAGGAGGCGTAGTCGGTGCGATAGACGTCGGCGGTGGCCCCGTCGCCGAGCGCGGCCGAGACGTCGCGCTGCAGGGCAGCGATGATCGGGTCGGCCAGTTCCGGCGGCACCCACAGCTCATAGGTGGGCGGACCGAAGTAGTTCACGGCCGACATCGCGTCGGTCGGGGCCGCGGTCACGGGCGCGGCGAGGGCCGTGAGGGAGTCGGTCAGCAGGTACATGGCCGGCTCCTGCTCCCAACCCTGGGCGGGAAACACGCCGGTGATCACGGCGGTCGTGTCTCGATCCCCGAGCAGCGTCGTGGTGGGGTGGGTGGCGAGGTCTGGCCGCCCGATGCGGTCGTAGAAGATGGAGTTGACCAGCACGGCCGGTGCGAGACGCGCGGTGTCGGCGTCGGTGAACCACGACCCTTCGCTCATCTTCACCCGGTGCATGGTGCCGTAGGGCACGTCGACACCGGTCGTGGCGACGGATGCCGCGCCATCGGCAAACTGCACCATCTGGCTGGTCGGGGTGACCCGGCTCGCATAGGTGATCTCATAACGCTCGAGAGCGGTCTGCCAGACCTCCTTCATCACCTCCGGCGCGGGGGCGGAGCCATCGAATGTGCTCGCGTAGACCTGCACGCTCGCCGGGCGGCCGCTCTGACGCTCGCTCTGCTCGAGGGTGGCCTGCTGGGCGACGGCGCCGAGACCGACCACGGTCGTGATCGCGCAGACCGCCACCGCGACGCCGATCAGGCTCAGCATGACGCGCGTCTTGTGGATGCGCACCTCCTGCCAGGCCTCGACGAAGGCGCCGACCAAGTTGCTCAGTAGACGGTTCATGTCGCGCGTCCCGCGGTCAGCTCACGGGTGGTGCCGCGCGCGAGGGCCGCGGTCTCGGCATCGGCCTGCAGCACCCCGTGGTCGAGCCGCAGGTGCCGGGTGGCACGCGCGGCGATCGCCGGGTCGTGGGTGATCGTGACGAGCGCCGCTCCGGAAGCTCTGGCGACATCGTCGATGAGGTCCATCACGGCTTCACCGGTCTCCAGATCGAGGGCGCCGGTGGGTTCGTCGGCGAGGATCAACCGCGGACCGCGCACGAGCGAGCGGGCGATCGCGACGCGCTGCTGCTCACCGCCGGAGAGTCGGTCGGGCAACGCCTGCAGTCGATGGCCGAGTCCGACCCGGTCAAGCATCTCGCTTGCAATGCGGCTGCGCTGCCAGAACTGGCGTCCCTCGGCGTAGAGCAACGGGGTCATCACATTCTCGAGGGCGGTGCGTCCCTGCAGCAGGTTGAACTGCTGGAAGATGAATCCGACATCACGTCCGCGCACCCGGTCGCGCTCCGCGCCGGAGAACGATCGTGCCGGCCGGCCGTCGAAGAGCAGCTCACCGGTCGTCGGGTTGTCCAGCAGGCCGAGCAGATTCAGCAGCGTCGTCTTGCCCGAGCCGGAACGACCGACGATCGAGACCCGGTCTCCGACGGAGACGGACAGGGTCACCCCGCTCAGAATCGTGAGCGGTGGCGCGTCGATGAGCTGCACCGTGCGCGTCACCTCGGTCAGTTCAAGCAGAGGCTGCGGACCCGTCTCATCGGCCGACGAATCGAGCGTCAATGGAGCGACCCCATCATCATGCTGCAGTCCTCGCTGCCATCGGGCAGAATTTCGCAGCCGTTGCTCGACTCGGCACCGGGCACGAATTCGTTGATCACGTCACCCTCGACGAGTCCGTCGACAACCTGTACGCTCACGCCGTCGGTCATGCCGAGCGTGACGGTGCGTTCCTCGGTGAGTGACTCGCTTCCGTCCCCGGTTGCGGCCACGTCGCCCGTTCCGGCATCGGAGCGTTCCCCGGCGGCCGAGTCGTCGGTCGTGGTGCCCTCGGTCGTGGTCCCCTCGGTGGGCGCTGCGCCCGCGGCGACCCAGACGATTCCGCTGCCGGCGGTACCCTGCACCGCCGTCGTCGGAATGACCAGTACGTTTTCGGCCAGGCCGGCCGCGATGGTGATCTCGGCGGCGAGTCCCGAAAACACGGTCACGTCGGCCGGTACGGCGCAGCTCACGGTCGTGCCGCCGGTACCCGTACCGGTGCCCGCGCCCGCGGCGGTTTCACCGCTCGTGGCGCCGGCGAGCGGGGTCGTGATCGTGAGGCCCGTGCAGGTGAAGGGTGCCGGGCCGCCGTCGATGGCGACGGAGGCTTCGGTCGGCCGTGACAGCAGCCGGTACTGCTGCTCTGGACTGAGCGATCCGCTGACCGAGAAGGTCGGTGGGGCGACCTGCCCGGTCGCGTCGCCGATCGCGACGCTCTGGCCGTGGATCACGCTGAGCGAGCTGAGCGTACCGGCGGCGGGTGCGAGCACTTTCACGAACGTCACGACGGTCTTGGGCTGCGTGATGGTCACGAGGCCCTCGGCATCCGTCTTTTCGACGGGGTCCGGCACCGTTTCGACGCGAATATCGTAGAGCGGCGCGCCGGTGGCGACGGATGCCCCCGCGGCCACGAACAGGTCGTCGACGGTGCCCATGACGGTCGCCTTGACGGTCACGGCCGGGTCGGCGTTGACCGTGGCGGGCAGGGTCACGTCGTTCTTGATGGTGCCGAGGCCGACCGTGATGGTCGGTTCGATGATGGCGCCGGTGGGCTGGGCAGCATCCGTGGCCTCAGCGTTGTCGGGGAAGAACGCGAGCTTGACCAGACCAACGGCAATGATGCCAACCAGCAGCAGCCGCAGAATCGGAAAAATCCATTTGCGTGCCACGTTCATTGACGCCCCCCGTCGGCCGATCACTCGCTGATCGGCACAAACTCGACCCTAGCGGCCTGGGCAACTCGGCGTCTGATCCCCATTCGGGGGGGCTAGCGCGTGGTGCCGGCGACCTTGGGCAGGGATCCGCCGGCGGCCGCGTTGCGGTCGGGGCGGAAGTTGGTGAAGTCAGCGCCGGGGATGTCGCGCACCCGGTCGAGCTCGGCTTCGATCTGGGCGGCCTCTGACTCTTCGGGGCCGACGAGGGGCAGGCGCACCCGCGGGCTGCCGATGCGGCGCAGGCCGTGCAGAATGTACTTGACCGCGACGGTACCGGGCACGTGCGTCATCACGGCCCGCACGAGGGGTTCGAGCTGCATGTGCGCGGCGGTGGCCGTCGTGAGGTCACCGCGGTTGACGGCGTCCACCATGTGGCGGTACGGCGTGGCCGTGATGTTGCCGGTGACGCCGATCAGGCCGGTGGCTCCGATCGACAGGGCGGGCAGCACGTTCGAGTCGTCACCGCAGAAGTACATCAGGTCGGTCTCATTGAGAACCCGGCTGACCTGCGCGAAGTCGCCCTTGGCGTCTTTGACGGCGAGGATGTTGGGGTGCTTCGCGGCCCGCAGGATGGTCTCGTAGGCGATGGCCACGCCGGTACGGCCGGGGATGTCATAGAGGATGACAGGCAGGTCGGTGGCGTCCGCGATCATGCGGAAGTGGGTGAGGATTCCGGCCTGAGTGGGCTTGTTGTAGTAGGGAGTGACGATCATGTTGCCGTCGGCGCCGGCCTTCTCGCTCTGGCGGGCCAGTTGCATGGCGTGCGCGGTCTCGTTGGAACCGCCGCCGGTGATGATCTTGGCGCGTCCGGCCGACACGCTCTTGCCGACCTCGACGAGGCGAATCTTCTCCGGGTCGGTCAGGGTCGACGTCTCGCCGGTCGTTCCGGTGACGACGATGCCGTCGGCGCCGGCGTTGATGACGTCGTCGATGTGCTTCTCCACCCCTGGCCAATCCACCTCGCCGTCGAAGGTGAAGGGCGTGACCAGTGCGACCAGCACCTGGCCAAAGGGATTCGTAGGAGTAGACACGCCTTACAGGCTAGCGCTTCGCTAGGGCGCGACGCGGCCGTTCGCGTTGAACGCGTCGTAGGTCAGCGGCATGAGCGTGCGAAAATGCTCTTCCATCTGCTCGGCACACATCTCGATCTCCCGCTGGGGAAACGACGGAAACTGGGTCCCCTCACGCTTGGTGCGCAGGCTCAGAAAGTTCATCAAGGCACGGGCGTTCATGGTCACGTACATCGACGAGTAGATATTGAGCGGCAACACGATACGGGCGACCTCACGCGCGATGCCGGCCTCGAGCATCCGCTGGTACGACTCATAGGCGTGGATCGCGGCGGCTCGCGTCTGCTGCTGCACGAGGGCGGTCTGTTCGGCGGAGCCGGGCAGAAAATCGTAGGCACCCGGCTTGCCGACCTGCACGAGGTGGCGGTCGCTCGCGGGAACGTAGAAGACCGGGCCCAGCTCCCGGTAGCGGCCCGACTCCTCGTTGTAGGACGCGATGCGGTGGCGCATGAACTCGCGAAAGACGAAGATGGGTGCGCGCACGTAGAAGGTCATCGAGTTGTGCTCGAACGGCGAACCGTGACGGCCCTGCATGAGGTAGTTGATCAGGCCGCGATCGCGCTTGTGCTCGGCCTCGACGCCGCCCGGCTCGTTCGCCTCGGGGGCGTGCGCGAGGGTTTGCTCGCCGAGCGTTGACACCCGGGCCGCGAAGAGCACATCGGCGTCATGGGCGCTCGCGCGCACCAGCTCCACGGTCATGGTCGATCGAAACTCGATTTCGGGCACGCCCCAGACTAACCGGTGGCCGTCGTAATCCGAGGTCACACATCCCATTCCGAGCGCCTCACGGGTAGCGTCGAAAGCATGGACCCCCTGCTCGCTCTCTCCCTTGTACTCGCACTGATCGTCGCGAGCACCGCGCTGGGGCTGCTCTGGCGGGCCCGGCAGGGTCGGGTGCGCGCCGCCGGCGGCGCCGAGGTCGTTCGCGCGACCGACGTCGGGTCATCCGTCGCCTTCGGAGATCTGGCCACGCTGCTGCAGTTCTCGACCGAACTCTGCGCTCGCTGCCCGGGCACGCGCCGTCTGCTCGGTCAGGCAGCGGATGCCCGCCCCGGCGTCACGCACGTCGACATCGACCTCACGCACCGCGCCGATCTCGCCGCCCGCTACAACATCTTGCAGACGCCGACCACACTGATTCTCGACGGTTCCGGCCGGGTGCGCGCCCGCGTCGGCGGCGCCCCGCACCGAGCCGAGATCGCCCGCCAGCTCGACGCGCTCGACGCGCCCGCCGTTCCCGCCGCCGAAAACACCCCATTCACCTCGCCCGTTCGGAGCCGCAATGTCCACGCCCAGTAGCCCCCGAGCCGCCACCTCCCGCCCCGCGCGCAGCCCGATCGACCCACGCGGCCCCCGCTTCGGGGCCTCTCTCACGGCCACCCTGCTGCTTGCGGTGCTGTTCCTGTCGCTGATCGGGGCATCCGTCGCTGCGCTCGCCCTGCTGGCCGGGCTCGTGGCCCTTTTCGCCTGGGGCGCCATCGCCGGCATCGGTCGTCACCCGTTCGGGCTGCTGTTCAAACGAGTCGTGCGGCCGCGACTCGCCCCGCCCGGCCAGCTCGAAGATCCCGCGGCCCCCACCTTCGCTCAGGGAGTGGGACTCGCTGTCACACTCGTCGGCCTCATTCTGGGCCTAGCCGGCGTGCCAGCCGCGGTCGGCGTCGCGGCCGGTCTCGCCTTTGTCGCCGCGTTCTTGAACGCGGCCTTTGACTACTGCCTGGGCTGCCAGATCTACCTGCTGCTCGTGCGGGCCGGCCTTCTCGGGCGCCCCCGCCGGGGCGCGACAGCCTGAGGCATGGAGCGTTCATTCAGACTATTCCCAGACAACGGTCTTCGCCGAGTCAGACCCGACGGATAGGGTGGAACTCCACAACAGGAGGTAACACCATGGCACTCACCAGCGAAGCCACCACCGTCTGGTCCGGCGATCTCGCCAGCGGCAGCGGCACCGTCAACCTCGATTCCTCGCACGCCGCTGCACTCCCCGTGAACTGGAAGGCCCGAGCCGAAGGAGTCTCGAACACCTCCAACCCCGAAGAACTTCTGGGTGCCGCGCACTCCGCGTGCTTCTCGATGGCCCTCGCCAAGACGCTCGCCGATGCCGGACACGCCCCCGAGAACATCCAGACCACCGCTGCCGTCACCTTCTCCGCCGGCACCGGCGTCATCGGCAGCCACCTGCTCGTGAGCGCCAAGGTTGCCGGCATCACCGAGGCCGAGTTCGAGGCCTTCGCCGAAGACGCCAAGGCCAACTGCCCGATCTCGAAGGCCCTCGCCGGTATCCCGATCACCATTGAGGCCGAGCTCGCCTAGGCGAGCCCTCTTATGCGCGTTCTGATTGCCGGAGCCTCCGGCCTGATCGGTACCGAACTGTCCCGCCAGCTCGGGGCGGCCGGCCACACGGCCGTGCGCCTCGTGCGGCGCGAGCCCCTCGGCCGCAACGAGTTTCGCTGGGATCCCGCGGCCCTCGTGCTCGACCCCGCGGTCCTCGACGACATCGACGCCATCGTCAACCTCTCCGGTGCCTCGCTCTCGCGACTGCCCTGGACCCCGGCCTACCGCAAGGAAATCCTGCGGTCGCGGGTGCAGGCAACTCGCACGCTGACGGATGCCCTCCGCCACTCCGCGGAACGCCCCGGCGTCACCCCGCCGGCGGTTCTGCTCAGCGCCTCCGCGGTCGGTATCTACGGCGACCGGCCCGGCGAGGAGCTCACCGAGCAATCCGCCCCCGCACACGACTTCTTGGCCGACGTGATTACGGCGTGGGAGCGCGAGGCCGCGCTCGCACCGGACGGTACCCGGGTCGTGAATCTGCGAAGTGGGCTTGTGATCGCCAGCGGCGGGGTGATGGCCCCCCTGGTGCCGTTGACGAAGCTCGGCCTCGCCGGGCCGCTCGGCGCCGGCACCCATCACTGGGCCTGGATCAGCCTGCACGACGAGGCCGCTGCGATCGTGCACCTGCTGGGCTCCACGCTCAGCGGACCGGTCAACCTGACCGGACCGACCCCGGCCACCGCGAACGACGTGATGGGAGCGCTCGCGCACGCCCTGCACCGGCCGTTCCGGCTCGCCGTACCCGAGCGTATCCTGACGCTGCTGCTGCAGGATGCCGCCCGCCAACTGATCCTGCCGGACCAGCGTGTCAGCTCCGCTGCGCTGATCGCCGACGGTTTCACGTTCACACACGAGACCGCGGCCGCAGCGGTCGGCTGGATGCTCGCCCAGAGCTGACCTCGCCGCCGATACCTCGGCCTCACCGGCGCCGAGTCCCGTGAGGCCCGGGCCCGTGCGCCCGCATCATCTCAGCACAGTGTTGCCGCTGCGCGGGTGCTGCGCCACCCCGTCCGGAGGCTGGCACCGAGGTGCGCGGGTGCTGCGCCGCTGCGCGGGTGGCACGCCTACCGCGCAACGGCGCAGCTACCGCGCAGCTCCGGCGGGCTACTGTGCGGGGCGCTCGAGGGCGATCGCCGTGCGGATGGCGCCGCGGGCGCGCTTGCGGTCGCCGGCGGCGTCGTAGGCGAGTCCGAGGCGCGCCCAGGCCTGCCAGTTCTCGGGGCTGGCCTCGGCCGCGTCGCGATACTCGGGGAACGCGGCATCCGCTGCCTCTCGGAAGGGGCGGCCGCTCGGGCGGCGGGGCAGATCGATGAGGGGCAGCTGACCCTGTTCCTCGAGCAGTTTCATGAGTCGTTCGGATCGGAACCCGAACATGACCTCGCGGGACAGCGCCCACACCCCGATGATGGGCAGCACGATGAGGGCGATGCCGATCACGACACCGATCGCTTCACCGCTCGTCACGAAGAGCACAGCGCGCGAAGCCATCACGACGAGGTAGAACACCAGCAGGACGGCCATCACGATGACGGCAATGCGCGCCTTCATTCGGATGCCTCCGCACGAGCACTGGAACCTGCACCTGCACCGACACCGGCACCGGCACCGGCACCAAAGCCGAGATCCACGATCTGGTCGAGCCCGACCGTCACGCCGCGGGCGTCGCGGGTCGCGTCGAGCGCGAGCATGATGCCGCGCTCGTAGGCCTTCGCCGACAGCGTGTTGTGGCTGATCGTGACCGTCTCCCCTGGTCCGCCCAGAAAGACGTCTTGCCGGGCCAGCATGCCCTCGAGGCGGAGGCTGTGCACGGGCACGCTCGAAACCTGCTGTCCGCGGGCGCGCTGGTCGGTGTGCGGGGCCGACACCGGGCCGAGTTCGGCGCGGGCACGGCCGATGAGTTCGGCGGTGCGCACCGCGGTTCCCGACGGGGAATCGACCTTGGCGGCCTGGTGGGCCTCGACGATCTCGATTGAACCGTAGAACCGGGCGGCGGCGGCGGCGAACGCCGTGGCGAGCACGGAGCCGATGGAGAAGTTCGGGATGATGACCACGCCGGTGTCTGCGCGTCCGGCGAGGCGGTGCGCGAGGCTGCCGATTCGCTCTTCAGACCAGCCGGAGGTGCCCACGAGTACGCGCAGGCCGTTGCTGGTCGCGAAGTCGACCACGCTCTGGCTCACGCCGGGGCGGGTGACGTCGATGGCGACCTCGGCACCGAGCATCTCGGAGAGCGGGCTCTGCGAGCCCAACCGGGCCACGAGCTCGTAGTCCTCGGCCTGGTCGACCAGCCCGCAGATGAGGAGGCCCATCGTGCCCGTTGCGCCGATAACGGCCACGCGTGTTGTCATGGCCCCAATCTACCAAGCCCCGCCGACACGCATCCGCCCCTGCCAGCCCCGTAGCCTTGACGCATGCCCGATTCCCGCCCTCAGCCGCCCCGATTCACCGACACCCCGGTGACGGATGCCGCGGCCCACGCCCTGCTCACGGCCTACTTCACCGAGCGGGCGCTGTCTTTTCCCGCCCAGCAGGGCCGCTACCGTCCCAGCTTTCCGGCGGCGGAGCAGTTCGTGCCGCCCGTGGGCGTCTTTCTGCTGCTGGGCGAACCGGCGGCCGAGGGTTTCGTCGGCTGCGGGGGCATCCGTCGCCTCGATGGCGCCCCGGCCGGAACCGTGCGCTACGAGATCAAACACCTGTGGCTGCACCCGAGCACCCGGGGTCGGGGCTGGGGCCGGTCGTTGCTGGCCGAGCTGGAACGACGAGCGCGGGGCTTCGGGGCGACCGAGGTTGTGCTCGACACGAATGCGAGCCTCCTCGCCGCCGGCGCGCTGTACGCGAGCGCCGGGTACGCCGAGATCGAGGCGTACAACACGAACCCCAACGCCACGACCTGGTATTCCAAGCCGCTGCTGTCGGAGAGTGCAGCCCCCTAGAACATCAGTGGTTCCGGCAGACCGGTGCGCAGCTCGACGGGAAGGTGACCGAGGTCGTTGTGGGTCACGAGGGTCCACGGTCGCCCAGGCTTCTGCTGCAGCACGGTCAGGCCGCAGTGCGCCTGATTGATGCCGACCCAGCGCCAATCGGGAGCGCCGAGAACCTCACGCACGAACCAGGCGATCACGAAGTTGTGGGTGATCAGCAGGTCATGCCGCTGGCTGCGGCGCGGCTGTAAGAATTCGGCAACGGCGTCTTCCATCTGGGCGCGGCCGGCGTCGATCTCCGCCTCGGTGACCGAGCCGAAGAACGGGTCGTAGGCCGACGGGGTTTCGGGTGCCCGGCCAGACGGAATGCAATCAAACAGCAGCGGGGAGGCCTCCCAGACCAGTGACGGCAGGCGCTTGGACATGATCGCGGCGGTTTCGGCGGCGCGCTGCAGGGGCGAATGCCAGGCCCCGGTAAACGGGACCCCGCTCAAGCGTTCGGCAATGTAGCCGGCCTGACGGATGCCCCGCGGGGACAAGGGGCCGTCTTCCAGGCCGTGCTCGGCGTCTTGCTGTTCGCCGTGCCGAACCAGATAGATGTACTGGGGCACACTGTCCCTTTCGCTGTAGAGCCGCTTGCCCGTAAATGGAGCGGAGTGAACCGGGCGTCGCTGTGATGGTGAAGCCAGCCGAATTACGGTCGGATGCTGCGCGACAAGACGTTCTCGAACGCGTCCTCGTCGACGGCGCCGACCGCGACCACGGAGATCGGCCCTGAGGCCATGTCTGCGGCCAGTTGCCGCACATCGTCGGCCGTGACCAGAGCCAATCGCCGCAGGGCTTCATCGAGGTCGGAGAACTCGCCGAGGGTGATCTCGGACCGGCCGAGCCGGGACATCCTGGTGTCGGAATCTTCCAGCGCGAGCGCCGAGGCGCCCGACAGCTGGCCGGCCGCTCTGGTCATCTCGTCGGCGGTCACGCCGTGCTCGGCGAGTCGGTGCAGTTCGCTCAGCATCAGCTCGGCGACCTGACCGGCCTTGGCCGGCGTGCAGCCGGCATACATGCCGAACAGCCCCGCGTCGGAGTAACCGGGCGCGAAGGAATAGACCGAGTATGCCAGTCCGCGCTTCTCCCGCACCTCCTGAAACAGCCGCGACGACATGCCGCCGCCGAAGATCGAGTTGAGCACGCTCATCGTGACGCGGCGGTCGTCGGAGGCGACGATTCCGGGCACGCCGATCAGCAGGTTGGCCTGCTCGAGCGGTCGGCGCACGATCGTGAGAGCCTCGCCCTGGGTGATCAGGGCCGGGTGGTCGAGGCGGCGGCCGACCGGCGTCGCCGAAACCGAGAGGTCCCAGCCGGCGCGCTCGAGGGCTCGCGTCACGTCGGCGACGAGCGTGTCCTGGTCAACGGCTCCGGCGACGGTCACGACCAGATCTTGCGGGCGGTAATTGTCGCGGTAGTGCTCGAGTACGGCGTCACGACTCGCGGCCGCGATCATGGCGGGGCTGCCGCCGATCGGTCGGCCCAGCGGATGCTCCCCCAGCACGGCCTCGAAGAATCGCTCGTTGGCAACGTCGGCCGGATCATCGTCGGCCATCGCGAGTTCTTCAAGGATCACACCGCGTTCGGTTTCGAACTCACTCGCGTCCAGCAGCGAGGAGGTCAGCATGTCCGTCAGCACGTCGACGGCCATCGGCAGGTCACGGTCCTGCACCTTGGCGTAGTAGCAGGTGTATTCCTTGCCGGTCATGGCGTTGTGCTCGCCACCGACCGCATCGAAGGCGATCGCGATGTCGAGCGCGCTGCGGCTCGGGGTGCCTTTGAACAGGAGATGTTCGAGAAAGTGGGTCGAGCCGTAGTGGCCGGGTCGTTCGTCGCGGGATCCCACGGCGACCCAGTACCCGATCGTCAGGCTGCGGCTGCCGGGAACCTGTTCGCTGAGGATGCGCACCCCGCTCGGAAGCACGGTGCGTCGCACCCGCGCATCACCGGCGGCCCGAAACGAGAGTTCGGCCAGGTCCAGGGGGAACTCAACTGCTTCGTTCATGTCACCACCCACCTTACGTCACCGACCGAACCCGGATTGGAGCAGATTCCCGAACGGGGTGGGTGCTGACAGACGAGTCTGTCTAGGTCT
The DNA here is from genome assembly GCF_004403305.1 of Cryobacterium frigoriphilum. Lineage (GTDB taxonomy): Bacteria > Actinomycetota > Actinomycetes > Actinomycetales > Microbacteriaceae > Cryobacterium > Cryobacterium frigoriphilum. The sequence continues at coordinate 24,700 of NZ_SOHE01000053.1, forward strand.
GTGCTACAGTCTGGCTGTCGAGCTTCGGCGATCACGAATCAGTGCGATCCGCTTCGTCAGATCTTGCCCATCAGAACTACAGCATTCCCGCCCCGCGACACCCACCCCGCGCCAGCAGTGCACCATTCGATCCCGAAGGAGTTGACCGGATGTCCGAGTTGACAGAAACGGCCATCCGGCCCACGTCCTACATTCCCGGCGCTCAGCCGGCCCGGGCCGCCACCGCGCCCGGACCGGTCGCCCCCACCGGGCCGTCGACCGGCACCGCGACCCCGGCGACCCACGCGCGGGTGCGCATCCTCGCCACGGCAGACGAGCTGTTCTACCGCGAAGGGGTGCACACGGTCGGCGTTGACCGCATCATCCGCGAGGCCAAGGTCACCAAAGCGACGTTCTACAAGTACTACCGCTCAAAAGATGCCCTCATCGTGGTCTACGTTCAGGCCCGCGACAAGGCCGCCCGCGACTTCGTCGGTGGTCTCGACGCTCGGTTCGACACCCCGGAGAAGCGCCTGCGGGCGATCGTCACCGAAATCTCCAACCAGGTCGTGCGCACCGGGTTCCACGGCTGCCCGTTCATCAACGCGGCCGCGCAGTTCACCGACCCGACGCATCCGGTGCGCGTCGCCGTGACCGCCCATCGCGACTGGTACGGCGGAGCCGTCGAAGACCTGTTTCGCGGAATGGGGCACGCCCGCCCGGGAGATGCCGCTGACGATTTCTTCCTCGCCAGGGACGGAGCCTTCGCCGGCGCCAACCTCGGCGACCCGATCGCGGCGCACACCGCCCTGCTGCGCGCGATTCAACGAGTGCTCGACGAGACAACCGACTAGGCAGCTCGGTGCCTCGCGGCTGACGCACCGGTCGCCCGACCGGTCGGGGCGTCAGCCGGAAATGCGGCCCAGTTCGAGCAGCTGAGCCTCGGTCAGCCGCACCAGGGCGGCCTCCATCAGGTCTGCGACGTGCCCGGGGTGGGTGACGCCCACCGTGGGGGCGACGACTCCGGGTCGGGTCAGCAGCCACGCGAGTGAAATCGTCGCGGTCGCGACCCCGTGCGCAGCTGCGATCCGATCGACGGCGGCGAGCACCCGCAATTCCCGGCGGTGCACATACGGGGCCACGAGCGCGCCCCTCGAGTCCTCGGGCAGATCGCTGCGGGAACGAAACTGGCCGGCCAGAAAACCGTGGGCGAGCGCGAAGTGCGGCATCACCGACAGCTGCAAGGCCGCGGCGGCAACGGCCTGCGATGACTCGAAGGCGGCCCGTGCGACGAGATTGTATTCCGCGCCGATCGCCACGATCATCGGCAGGCCGGCGTCGGACAGGCGACGGGCCTGCGCCAGCCGGCCGGGTGAGAATCCGGAGACGGCCAGGTACCGAACGTGACCGGACCGCACAAGAGAGTCGACCGCTCCGAGGCTCTCGGCGAGGTCGATCGCGGGGTCGTCGAGGTGAAAGTAGAGCAGGTCGATGTAATCGACTCCGAGCCGAGCGAGCGAGGCCTCGACGGCGCGGATGATACTCGTCGCGGACAGTCCCGGGTTGTCCCTGCCCCGCCCGATCTTCGTCGCGATGACCGTATCCGCGCGCCCACCTCGGCTGCGCAACCAGCGGCCGATCAGAAGTTCGCTGCGCCCGGAGGAATAGTTGTCGGCCGTGTCCAGAAAGTTTCCGCCGAGGGCTCGATACCGGTCGAGAATCATGGCGCTCGTCGCCTCGCTGGTCGTCCAGCTGAAGGCACTGGCACCGATCGCCAACGGATAGACGTTCAGATCCGTACCGGCAATCGACCGACGGATGCGCGGGTCGGTCGAGCGCACAAATGACCGGCCGGCGGCGCTGGAATTGAGGGCGGTCACTCGGGGCATCCGTTCCTGTCGGTCTGGTCTTGAGACTAGCCGTATTCGGGTGCCCCCCAAAAAATGAGGGTTTTGAGCGCCCCGACCGCAGGGCCGCGGCGGTCGGTTAGACTGGAGGACGCGCGAACGTGAGCGACCTGGTCGCTGCGGCCGATGGAACGCCCTTCCTGCCCACACCTCGCAGGAAATGGACCCATGACCCTTCTCGGAGCTGCCTCAGACAAGAACGTGCCCCTGGAGGCCCGGCGGCGGCGCACCTTCGCCGTCATCTCGCACCCTGACGCCGGCAAGTCCACCCTGACCGAGGCCTTGCTGCTGCACGCCAGGGCGATTACGACCGCCGGGGCTACCCACGGCAAGGCCGGGCGCCGCGGAACCGTGTCGGACTGGATGGCGATGGAGCAGGCCCGCGGCATCTCGGTGACGAGTGCTGCGATCCAGTTCGAGTACCACGATGCCGTCATCAACCTCGTCGACACCCCCGGCCACGCCGACTTCTCCGAGGACACCTTTCGGGTCTTGTCGGCCGTCGACGCGGCCGTGATGCTCGTCGATGCCAGCAAGGGCCTCGAACCCCAGACGATGAAGCTCTTCGAGGTCTGCAAACAGCGAGGGCTGCCCGTCATCACCGTGATCAACAAGTGGGACCGCCCAGGCGCGACCGCCCTCGATCTGATGGACGAGATCAAGGACCGCACCGGGCTGCTGCCGACGCCCCTGACCTGGCCCGTCGGCATCGCCGGGGACCTGCGCGGAGTGCTCGACCGCCGCGAGGACGATTTCGTGCGGTTCGTGCGCACCTCGAACACGACCGCGGCGCCCGAAGAGCGCGTGAGCGCCGCCGAGGCCGCCATCGAGCAGGGCGACGCCTGGAGCGTCGCCGCTGAAGAGTCCGACCTGCTGCACGCCGAACATCAGGACCACGATGAGGCCCTGTTCCTCGACGGCCAGACCACCCCGGTACTGTTCTGCGCCGCCGTGCTGAATTTCGGCGTGCAGCAGCTGCTCGACACGCTCGTCGAATTTGCACCGTCGGCCGAGGCGCGCCTCGATGTGGTCGGCGACCCGCGCCCAGTGACCTCGTCGTTCTCGGGCTTCGTGTTCAAGGTGCAGTCCGGCATGAACGCCAACCACCGTGACCACGTCGCCTTCGTGCGGGTGTGCTCGGGTGTCTTCCACCGCGGCATGGTGGTCACGCACTCCACGACCGGCCGCCCCTTCGCCACGAAGTACGCCCAACAGCTGTTCGGCCGGGAGCGTACCGTCGTCGACCAGGCCTGGCCCGGCGACATCGTCGGTCTCGTCAACGCCTCCGCGTTGCGGGTGGGTGACTCGCTCTTTGACGGCGACCCCGTGGAGTTTCCGCCGATGCCGCTGTTCTCCCCCGAGCACTTTCGCGTCGTGCGCCCGCAGGACACCAGCAAGCACAAGCAGTTTCGTCGCGGTATCGACCAGCTCGACCATGAGGGCGTCATTCAGGTGATGCGTTCGGAGCTGCGCGGAGACCAGGCCCCCGTACTCGGCGCCGTCGGCCCGATGCAGTTTGAAGTCGTCGAGGAGCGCATGACCCACGACTTCAACGCCGCCATCCGGTTTGAAGAACTCCCCTACCAGTTGGCCCGTCGCACCGACCGCGACAGCGCCGAGGTGCTCAACCGGGCCCGCCAGGTGGAGGTGCTCACCCGCTCAGACGGCACTCTGCTGGCCCTGTTCAGCACGCCGTGGCGCCTCGCCGCGCTGGTTCGCGAGAACCCCGAGCTGGTGCTGCACGACCTCGCGACGGCCGTCGACCCGGCCTACACGTAGTCCCCCGATTGGGCGCCAGCGCCGCTGCAACATAGGGTTGACCCCCACGCGTGTCACCGGTAAAACCGGCCACACAACCGAGGAGCAACAACAGTGTCGTCATTGCTAGTTGGAATTGACCGAAGCACATCCAGTCGGCGAGCGGTCGCCTTTGCAGCGCAACTCGCGAGTGAATCCGGTGCGACCCTGCACATTGTGCATGTGATCCCCTGGTCACCCTACTCATTCACTACTCCGTCAGAGAACGATCAGCGCGGCGCGAGCAAACACGAGGAAATCGCCACCGCCGAGGAGCAGATCATCTTGCCGGCCGTCGCCGTCACGGCCGAATTCTCGGTCACGCCCACCACGAGTGTCGTTCACGGCAGTCCGGCCGAGTTGCTCGTCTCGATCGCCGCGCACCTGGGGGGTGCCCACATCGTCGTGGGTCGCACGGGTGATTCCCGTCTCAAGCAGGCCCTGTTCGGCAGCACGCCGGTCAGGCTCATCCAAATCGCCAAGACGCCCGTCACGGTGGTCCCGTGAGCGCGCCGCAGGTTCGAGCGAATTCCGTCGACGAGGCCATCAGCAATGCGATGACCCCGGTCGCGGACTTCATCAGCGGCATCATCTTCTACTCCGTCAAGATCGGCAATCCCGATTCCATCAACTACATCGAGTTCCCGGTCATCGTCGTCTGGCTCGTCGCGGCCGCGCTGTTCTTCACGGTCTACCTCAAGTTTCAAAACGTCACCGGCGTCAAACACGCGGTCGACCTCGTGCGCGGCAAGTACTCGAAACCCGGCGATGCCGGCGAGGTCTCCCACTTCCAGGCCCTGACCACCGCAATCTCCGGAACCGTCGGGCTCGGCAACATCGCCGGCGTCGCCGTCGCCGTCTCGATCGGTGGACCCGGCGCCACGTTCTGGATGATCGTGGTCGGGTTTCTCAGCATGAGCACCAAGATGGCGGAGTGCACCCTCGGCGTGAAGTACCGGGTCGAACGCCCCGACGGCTCGGTGTCGGGTGGTCCGATGTATTACCTGCGTGACGGCCTCGCATCCATCGGCAAGCGCCGCCTCGGCCGGGTGCTGGCCGTACTCTTCGCCCTGTTCTGCATCGGCGGCGCCCTCGGCGGCGGCAACATGTTCCAGGCCAACCAGGCAACGAGCCAGATCATCAACGTTACCGGCGGTGAAGACGGTCCGCTCGGGCAGTGGCGCTTCGTGATCGGCATCATCTTCGCGCTCGGTGTCGGAGCGGTCATCATCGGCGGTATCAAATCGATCGCCAAGGTGACCGAGAAGATCGTTCCCTTCATGGCGGTGCTCTACATCATCGGCTGCCTCGCCGTGATCTTCAGCAACTTCACCGCGATTCCGGATGCGATCGGTCAGATTTTCGTCGGAGCGTTCATCCCGGAGGGCATCGCCGGTGGCATCATCGGTGTGCTGATCCAGGGCTTCCAGCGTGCCGCGTTCTCGAACGAGGCCGGCGTCGGAAGCGCCTCCATCGCCCACTCGGCGGTCAAGACCAACGAGCCGGCGACCGAGGGCTTCGTGTCGCTGCTCGAACCGTTCATTGACACCGTGGTGATCTGCACGATGACCGCTCTCGCGGTCGTCATCACCGGCACCTGGCGCGACACGTCAAGCGCAGCGGGTGTCGAAACCACCTCGGCCGCTTTCGCCACCGTCGCGCCGTGGTTTCCGATTCTGCTCGCGGTTGCCGTGGTGCTCTTCGCCTTCTCGACCATGATCTCGTGGTCGTACTACGGAATGAAGGCCACCGGCTACCTGTTCAAGGACAGCCCGCGCGCCGAACTCGGGTTCAAGATCGTGTTCTGCATGTTCACGGTCATCGGTGCTTCGCTGTCGCTCGGCCCGGTCATCGCCTTCTCCGACGCGATGATCTTCGCCATGGCCATCCCCAACGTGATCGGCCTGTATCTCATGGCCCGCATCATCAGGAAAGAGGTGTTCGGCTACCGGGCCAGGGTCAGGTCCGGCGAGCACGCGATGGTCGACCAGTAAGGCGTTTCGACCGGAACCAGCCTGTGGCGGCACGCAGAAGCCCGAACGCAACCGCGTTCGGGCTTCTGCGTGTGCTTCGCCCGCTCAGCGAACGGATGCGCCGCCGTCCAGCATCCGCTTGCGCGCCACGCCGCTCAGACGCTCAGCGAGCAGCACGACGACCAGGATCATGATGATGATCGTCATGGCAGTGTCGAACTGGCGCAGTTGGAAGGCCACGTTCAGCTCCACACCGATGCCCCCGGCCCCGACGAGCCCGAGCACAGCCGCCCCCCGCACCGACTTCTCCAGGCAGTACAGGCTCGTGCCGGTAAAGGAGGGAAACGCCGTGGGTATCACCGCGCACGCCATCACGGAGAGTCGGGTGGCGCCGGTTGACCTGAGCGCATCGATGGGTCCCCGGTCGAGCTCTTCGATACGTTCAGCGAAGAACCGCCCGGCAAACCCGATCGTGTCGACCATGATGGTCAGAATTCCGGCAATCGGGCCGAGCCCGACCGACACGACGAAGACCATCGCCCAGACCAGGTCGGGCACCGAGCGCATGACCGTGAGCAGCGACTTGGCCGCGACGTGCACCCAGCTGTGCGGTGTGGTGTTGCGCGCGGCAAGCAGTGCGATCGGCAGGCTGAGCAGCACCCCGAGGGCCGTACCGATGATCGCCATCTCGATGGTTTCGAGCATGGCCGCGGCGAGGTTGGGCACCCGGTCGGTCGCCGGCGGAAATCCACGGGAGAGAAAGTCCCAGGTTCGCGCCGGCGCACTCAGCAGTCGTTCCGGGCTGAGGTCGAGTCCCGACGCCCCGTGAATGGCCAGGCCGGCCAGTACCAGAACGGTGATGAGGCCGCCCCAGCCGGGCCGGGCGAATCGGCTCGGGCTGCGGCGAACGTCGACCGACCCGTCTCGCGTGCGCGTCGTCTCGCCGCGGCTCACCGCGGGCCTCCCGACGCAGCACGGTCGACCAGGTCGCCCAGCTCGGCTGCCGGCTCGTCTGCGCGCGCCGAACCGGCATCCGCCGCATAAAGCCCGGCGAGGTCGGCGCGCGACAGGTCGCCGATGCGCCCGTCGAGCAGCAGCCGACCGTTCTGCAGGGCGACGACCCGGTCGCCGTAACTTTCAGCCAGTTCGAGCTGGTGCAGGGAGCAGACCAGGGTCAGCTCGTGCTCGGCGACGATCTGCCACAGCAGATCCATCACCTCCCGGCCAGCGCGCGGATCGAGAGCCGCGACCGGCTCGTCGGCCAGAACGATCCGGCTGCGCTGCATGAGCACTCGTGCGATCGCGACCCGCTGGCGCTGCCCCCCGGAAAGTTGGTCGGCGCGACGGCTCGCAAACGGGGCCAGTCCCACCCGCTCCAGGCACTCCATCGCCTCGTCCCGCGTCGCGCTCGAGGCCATCCAGGCGAACCAGTTGCGCGGGCTCGACTGACGACCGAGTGAACCATGAATGACGTTGGACAAAACGCTGACCTGATCGACGAGATTGATCGATTGGAAGACGGTTCCCACGCGCCCGCGCACGGTGCGCAGATCTCGGGGGCCGGCCGCGATCACATTCGTCCCGTCCAGCGTGATGGCGCCCTCGGTGGGTTCAATCAGCCGGGTGAGCGCTTTGAGCAGGGTTGATTTGCCGGAGGCATTATGGCCCAGAAGCACCACGGCCTCGCCGGTGGCGACATCCAGGTCGATACCGCGCAGCGCCCGCGTGCCATCGGGATATTGGTGGGCGAGGCCGCGAACGCTGACCATGGCGGCTAGGCCGGCATTGGCACGGTTCGTGGCCGCAGCGGTGTTGGTGGCCCGGCTCACTCGGGGAGCTGCGCGAAGTCTTCGTAGCCGGCGGCGACGAAAGCGGATCGGGTCGGGTCGTAGTCGGCGTCCTCGGCCACCAGGAACTCGGATTCGAGGTACTTGTCGCTCTCTCCGGTCGAGGTGATCGCGTCGAGCAGCACCTGCTGGTTGTCGGTCAGGGTCTGCTGCAACCAGTCGGCGCAGTTCTCGCCGAGGGCGCTGCGTGCCACGAACAGGTCGTTGGGCAGGTCGGGGCCTTCGGCCACCACCTTGATCGAACCCTCTCCGAGTTCGGCCTCGATCTCTTCGAAGTCGCTGAGGCCTGTGCCGAGGGCATCGCCCTCGCCGGCACCGAAGGCTTCGATGCGGGTCGCACCCAGCGGCACGACGTCGACGGTCTCCCCGGCGACGAGTCCGGCATCGGCCAGCATCTCGAGCGGGCCGAGGTGACCGGAGGTGGAGCCGACCTCCTTGGTGATCACGGTCTTGTTCTCCAGGTCCGACAGCTCATCGATGTCGGACTCGCTGCGCGTGACAATGATGGAGCGGTAGCCGGGGCGGGTGATGCCGACGACGGGAAGGGCATCCGCTTCTTGCTTGAGCACCACGTACTCTGCCGGTCCGGTGAGCAGCAGGTCGATCTCGTCAAATTCCAGGGCAGTGGATGCCGCGGTCCGGCTGGAAATCGGGTAGAACTCGATGTCCTTGCCGGTGGCCTCTTCGAAAGCGAGTCGGAAGTTCTCGAACTCGACCACGAGGGTTTCGAGCCCTTCGACCCCGGTATCGCTGAAACGGAGGACATCCGGGCAGGCGGCGGAGCCGGTCGCGGCAGGGTCGGCGTCTGAGGCACCGGTTGCCGTGGACGCGCACCCCGTCAACGCGAGGGCGCCGACGACAAAAAGGGCGGGCAGGGTTCTGGTCTTGCTGACACGCATGTGCGGGGGCCTCACTCTGTGAACGCAACTCTGTGAGAGTTGCACGTATGGAAAAGCCCGGGCGGCTTTCGGCGTCCGGGCAGATATTCCAACGATCACAGGGTCACATGATGGGCTACCCAGCACGGGGTAGACAGCGGCTAAATAGAGCGTTAACAGTCAGCGCTTTAAACAGTTACTGGGTATCCGCGGGCCACGCCCGCGGAATACTCGTGCGAATTAATCGTGCGTGAAATCGCGGCGCACGGTGGTTCGCTCACACCCGGTGCACTTGAGAACATAAACCGGCTGAGAGCTTCGCTCGGCAAACGCCGGGTTCGGGCTGAGCCGGGCCTGCGAACGGCAATACGGGCACGTGAACGTCAAAACAACCACCCCAATTGATTAGAGACACCTCGTCTACTCATCATGATTGTCTACCCGGGCCGCGGCTAACAGGGCCAAAGGTCACGTGTGAGGCCGGGAACAGTACGTGCGGCCCGAATCCGCACACGAAAAAGCCCGGACCGCGAGCGGTCCGGGCTTCTCCTGTGCGTGTGGCGCCGGTTAGGCGTCGACGACGACCGAGGTGATCAGCGGGCTGCGGCGGTACTTGCGCTGCATCCAGCGGCTGACCGACTGGGTGAAGAGTTCTTCGAGCTCTTCACCGTCGACGATCTTGACCTTGTTGGCGGCGCGCATCGCGTCGTCGATGACCTTGGCGGCTCCACGAATCCATTCGTCGTCGTGTACGAAGCCACGGGCGAGGAACTCGACCGGTTCGGTGAGGGCACCGGTCTTGGCGTTCAGGATTCCGAGGATCGTGATGGTACCGTCTTCGGCGAGCTTGCGACGGTCTTCCATCGCTTCGCCAGAGGCGCCACCGACGGTCATGCCGTCGACGAACACGTAGTCGGCGACGACGCGGCCGGTGATCTTGGCGACACCGTCGACGAGGTCGACAACGACGCCGTCTTCGACGATGAGAACCTGCTTCTCGTCGACTCCGGTCTGCACGGCGAGTTCGGCGTTGGCCTTGAGGTGGCGCCATTCGCCGTGGATCGGCATCACGTTGTTGGGCTTGACGATGTTGTAGCAGTAGACGAGCTCGCCGGCGCTGGCGTGTCCGGAGACGTGCACCTTGGCGTTGCCCTTGTGCACGACGTTGGCACCCCAGCGGGTGAGGCCGTTGATGACGCGGTAGATCGAGTTCTCGTTGCCGGGGATCAGCGAGCTCGCAAGCAGCACGGTGTCGCCCTCGCCGATCTTGATGATGTGCTCACGGTTGGCCATGCGCGACAGGGCCGCCATCGGCTCACCCTGGGAACCGGTGCAGATGAGAACGACCTTGTCGTCCTTCATGCGCTCGAGTGCCTTCATGTCCACGATCAGGCCCTTGGGAACGTTCAGGTAGCCGAGCTCCGTGGCGATGCCCATGTTGCGCACCATTGAACGGCCGACGAAGGCCACCTTGCGGTTGTGCTTGACGGCGGCGTCGATGACCTGCTGGATGCGGTGCACGTGGCTCGCGAAGCTCGACACGATGATGCGGCGCGGGGAGGTGCGGAACACGGTGTCGATGGCCGGTCCGATGTCCTTCTCGGCCGTCGTGAAGCCGGGAACCTCGGCGTTGGTCGAGTCCGTCATGAACAGGTCGACACCCTCTTCGGCCAGGCGGGCGAAGGCCCCGAGGTCGGTGAGGCGCTTGTCGAGAGGAAACTGGTCCATCTTGAAGTCACCGGTCGCGAGCACGAGGCCGGCTTCGGTGCGGATGCCGATGGCCAGGCCGTCGGGGATCGAGTGGTTCACCGCGATGAATTCGAGGTCGAACACGCCGACGGTGCGGCGTTCGCCCTCTTTCACCTCGATGAAGTTCTGGCTCAGGCGGTGCTCCTGCAGCTTCGCAGCGAGGAACGCGAGGGTGAGCTTGGCGCCGATGATGGGGATGTCGCCGCGTTCCTTCAAGAGGTACGGAACGGCGCCAATGTGGTCTTCGTGGCCGTGGGTCAGCACGATCGCTTCGATGTCCTGCAGGCGGTCACGCAGAATCGTGAAGTCGGGCAGGATCACGTTGATGCCGGGCTGGTTGTCCTCGGGAAACAGCACGCCACAGTCGACGATGAGGAGCTTGCCCTTGTGCTCGAACACGGTCATGTTGCGCCCGATGTCGCCGAGACCGCCGAGCGGGATGATGCGGAGGCCGCGCTTGGGAAGGGCGGGAGGCGTGGAAATATCCAGCTGGTGGAGGTTGCTCATGAAGCTCATTTCGTGTTGTGGCTTATTCACTGACTGCGGTCGTGCAGGAAGGATGATGGCCGGTCCGGGTGATGCAAATTTGTGGAGGAGCTGCGGGGGGTGGCGTGGAAGAGCGCGTGAAAACGCCTGCGCTTCGACGCGGATGCCCGCTTCAGACTCGAGGGGTGGCGCGCGCGCACATGTTAAATGAGGCACGCCGGATGCTGCTTGCAGCTTCAGTCTAACGGGTGTAGGTCACACAGAATAATGGATGGGCTAGTCGTCGCTGAGGTTATCGCTCAGGATGCCCAAGACGGTCGATCTCGCCGAGCGTGACGCCTCCCCCAGCCGACCGGACACGATTGCGACGAGGGACTCAATCAGAATCGCGTGGGGAACGCGAGAGGTGTGCTCGAGTTCGTGGCGAAACGATTCCTGGGCGGCAGCCACCACGAGTGCGACGTCGGCAAGGGCCACCAGCGGTGAACTCGCAAACGACGTCACGACCACGACCGCGGCCTGGGCCGCCCGCGCTGACCTCGCGGCCCTGATGCTCGATTCATTGGCGCCACTGCCGCTGATGATGATGCAGACATCCGCTTGCCGCAGCTGCCGCGCCGAGATCTGCTGACCAATAGGGTCGGCGACGAACTCGGCGGGTCGGCCGACCGCGGTCAGCCGCATCGCGAGGTCGGATGCCAGCGGAGCCGAGAGCCCACTGGCGAGGGCGAGCACGCGGTTGGCCGTGGCGATGCGGTGCACGGCCTCCTCTACGACCTCATCCGTGAGCACGCTGAATATCTGCGGCAGGGCGAGCGACAGGCCGGAGACGTCGGCGCGGAGGTGTCCCAGTGCCGACGTGCCGTAGTCCCGAGCGGCGGATGCCGACTGCGCCAATTCCCGAGCCAGGGCAACCCGCAGTTGCGGGTAGCCGCGGTAACCCAGTGTTTGACAGGTGCGAATGACCGTGGAGCGCGCGACGCCGACGCGTTGGGCGAGTTCCTGCGCCGTCAGCTCGACGATCGCGGCCATGTCGGCGACCATGCACTCCGCCACCCGACGTTCAGTGGGTTGCAGGGAATTGATCACCGTGGCCACGCGGGTGCTCGGGGATGCCTCGTCGTTTCCCGTCCAACCCACTGCCTAGGCCCCTTCCACTATCCGACGCCGAATGGCGCCGGAGATCGCGTCGATGCCCATCGTCACGATGACCACCACGATGATGAGCACTCCGACGGTCGACCACTCCCGAAACTGAGTGTACGAGGTGAGCATGTCACCGATTCCCCCACTCCGATCAAGCCGAGCACGGCCGAGGACCGAACGTTGATTTCGAAGCGATAGAGCCAGAACGAGATGAAGTCCGGTGTGGCAGACGGCCACACCCCCCACCGCAGAATCTGGGCGGTAGTGCCTCCGGAAGCCCGCGTTGCTTCGATCGGACCCGGATCAACACCCTCAATGGCTTCATACCCCCATTTTCCCAGGGTACCCACGCTGCCAATGGCCAGCGCGAGGGCTCCGGTCAACGGCGTGAGCCCTGTCACCGACAGGATGACTATCGCGATGATGATCTCCGGAACGGCCCGAATCACGGCGAAGAGCAGCCTCAGGCCCCAGCGAACCGGGGCGGGGGAAAATCCGCGGGCCGCCAGGAATGCCAGCGGGAACGAGACGATGATGCCGAGCACCGTACCGACCCACGCCATGGCCACCGATTTCCAGGTCTGCGCGAGCGCCTCCGGCAGCTTGGACCAGTCCGGATCGGAAAACATCAGCCACAGATAGCGGATGATCTGCGCCGGCAGTTCCCCGAGCCGCCCCCACGCGACGTCAACGGACCAGAACGCACCGATCACCACGGCACCCACGACGATCATGGCGGTGCTGCGCCGCCAATCACGTCGCCGTGGCGGTACCGTCAGGGCCGTCATACCAGCCTCCGGCGAACGGCATTGCTCAGCACGTCGAGAGCCATCACGATGATCAGAATCTCGACGATGATCAGCGACAGCTGGTCATACCGGTAGAAGGTGCGGACCGCGTCGATGAGCAGGCCGAGCCCACCCGCACCGACCAGCCCGAGCACCGACGATGCCCGCACGTTGAGCTCCAGAACGTAGAGGGTCTGGTTGACGAAACTGGGCAGGATGTCGGGCAGCGCAGCGGACCGATTGATCTGAAGCTGGGTGCCGCCGGCGGCTCGTCCGGCTTCGAGCGCCCCCGGGTCGTTGGCCTCGATGGATTCGGAGACCATTTTCACGATGATTCCCACGTTGAAGAGCAACAGGGCGATGATTCCGGGCAGCGCCCCCACTCCGACCATCGCCACCAGGATCGCGGCGTAGAGAAGATCGGGGATCGACCGCACGACGTTGAGAACCGTGCGGGCGATGCCGCGGGTGATCGCGTTCGGGTTGGTCAGGCGGGCGGTGGCCAGGCTCAGCGGCAGCGACACGGCAGCGGCGACCGCGGTGGCGATGACCGCCATCTGGAGCGTCTCCGCCAGCGCCGGAACCGTGCGCGGAAAGAATCCCCAGTCGGGCACCAGCAGCAGCAGGATCTTGTCGGTGCCGTTCTGCCAGTTGCGGGCGATGGCAACCAGACTGAAGTCGATCCCCCACTGCGGGCTCAGCGTGATGGCGGTGATCAGTACGACCACTGCCACGGCGCACCAGGACTTCCAGCGGCCGCCGGGCCGGGCCGGCACGGTGACGGCCGACGGCGTCGGACGCACGGCGGTCGTGTCATCGGCGCTCACAGCCATGTCTCGCTCACAGCGTCGTCTCACTCACAGGCCGAGAGCGTCTTCTGACGCCACCGAACGACCGTAGATCTCGGCGAACACCTCGTCGGTCGCGGCTTCGACCGCACCGTCAAAGACCACCTCACCAGCCCGCAGCCCGATGATTCGGGTGCCGTAGCGTCGGGCCAGATCGATCAGATGCAAATTGGTGATGACCGTGATCCCGAGTTCCTGGTTGATTCGACGCAGGTCCCCCATGACCTCGTGGGCCGTGGGCGGGTCGAGACTCGCGACGGGTTCGTCGGCCAGAACGAGACGGGGCTGCTGGCACAGCGCTCGCGCGATGGCCACCCGCTGCTGCTGGCCGCCGGACAGGCTCGACGCGCGATCCCAGACCTTGGGCAGAATCCCGACCCGCTCCAGGGCTTCGAAGGCGATCTGCCGGTCCGACGCCCGATAGGCCCCCAGCAGTGTGCGCAGGGTGGTCGTGTGGGCCAGGCGTCCGACAAGCACATTGTTCAGCACGCTCGTGCGTTTGGCCAGGTTGAAACCCTGAAAGATCATGCCGATGTGGCCGCGCAGCCGCCTCAACTCGCCGGCGCGGGCGGTTTCCAGCTGAAAACCGCCCACGTGCAGCGAACCGGAGGTGAGGGGAACGAGACCGTTGATGGTGCGGATCAGGCTGCTCTTGCCCGATCCGGAGAGGCCGACGACCGAGACCATTTCGCCGGGTTCGATGTCGAGCGACACATTCTTCAGGGCGACCACTCCGCTGGCGTAACGCACACTGACATCGCGCATGCTGACCGACCAGGGCGATGGCGCGATCGGGGTCGACGTGTGCTCGACGACCATGGCTACTGCAGTCCGAGTTGCTCGGCCGCGTCAGCGACCACATCGAGGGATGACGGGTCTGCCAGGGCCAGCTTGCTGATCGAGTAGACGCTCATGAGCGCGGCGGAGCCCTCCTCGGTGTTGGAGTAGTCGGCGAGCGCGGTCGTGATCTCGTCCTGCAGCTGCTGCGACAGTCCCTTGGTGAGGGCGACCCCATCGTTGGGAATCTCGGTGGTCAGGGCAAACACGACAACCTTCTGACCGACATCCGGCACGTCCTTGGAGACAATGTCGCGAGCATCCCAGAAGCTGAATCCCACTTCGGCGTCACCGTTGTGGACGGCGAGAACGGATGCGTCATTGGCGGTGACCGGGATCGCGTCGATGTCGGTGTCGATGTTCAGGCCCGCGTTCTTCAGCGCGAGCATGGGGTAGATGTAGCCGGCCGGCGACCCCGGACCGAGCATCGCGACGGTGGCACCGGTCATCTTGTCGATTGCGTCGAGGCCGGCCGGTCCGACGAGGGCGTCGGCGCCGTTGCAGAAGAGCTTGCCGTCACGTTCCACGGGAACATCGGCGCAGTACTTGTCGGGATTGTTGGTCATGAACTGGGCGGGATAGCTGATGTTTCCGCTGCGCTCGGTCTGCCTTCAGTTCTGGAGGTGCGGGATGGGGACGATCAGACCGGGCGTCTCGGACGAGAGCCAAGCGGTGATGACCGGGAAGAGTGCGTCAAGACGCTCCGCCCGGTACGTGGGGGTGGCGCCGGGTGGCGCGGAGGGGCCGATGAGGGCCGTCTGGAAGCCGCGCAGAGCCGCCGGCTGCAGGTCATTGACCCAGATGTCGCCGATGCTCAGCAGCCGCAGGGGGCCGTCGGTTGCAGTCTGCTGCAGACGTTCGAGCACCGTTCCGAGCCCGTCGGGCTTTCCCACCGACGTCAGCACCTCATCGAAGGTATTCTGCAGGCCGAGCACGTGCAGGGCCTCGGGGATGCGCGTCGGCGGTGAGTTCGTCGCCAGGACAAGGAGCGCATGCTCGCGGATGGTGCCGAGAAAGCGCGCCAGCCCCGGAACGGGGTCGATCGGCGCCCGGACGCCGGCGAGGTCGGCTCGCGAGAGCCGGTAGGCCCGTGCGAGGGCGTCGGCCGATACCCCGAACGATGCTGCGGCCAGACGCACGGCGTCATAGCCGTCGCGGGGCAGCATCCCGGCTTCGGTCACCCCGATGGTGGTGTGTTCCGCGACGGCCTCGACAAAGCGGGCGCCGTCGCGGTGACCCAGGCAGTCGGCCACGCACTGGGCATAGCGCGCGACCGGACCGTCGCCGAGCGAGATCGTGCCGTCGAAATCAAACAGCAGAACACGACTTCTGCGGTTCATCTGCCACCTCCCCCGTGAATGCCGTTCGTCCCGCGCCGCGTCGACGTTGCGTCCAGAGTAAAAGAGTTAGACGGACGCAATGTCGTTATTGGGCAAACAGCGAGTGAACGCCGACCCGGATTTTGGCGTCCGGCTTGACACCCTGTTGCGGCGGGTGACGATGCCGCCCTGGCTTGCCGACCTCGGCAGCGAAGCGCCCCGGCCACGCTACAGTCTGGCCCCGAGTTGATCGGACACACCGGGTTGACCGGGCTCCGGATTGACCTGGCACCGGATTAATACAGAACGGGAGAGCGCCTGCTGAGGCGCCCTCCCGGGTCGTGCGGCGCCCGACAGGGGCGCGGTGCCGCTTAGGCGCGGTGCGCGGACTGCGTGTGGTCGCTCACGGCGTAGCCGCGAGCGGCGCGGTCGCGAGCGACGTGGCTGACATACCCGGTCGGGGTGACCGAGCGGCGACGGGCGATGGTGACGTAGCCTACGGCCGGGTCCTCGCGGTGGGTGGGGGCGGTGACATATGAACCCATGATGCTCCTTGCATGTTGCGGAAGTGGTACGCAACGCTGCGTCGGTTGTCTTTAACAATACAAGACAACTACCGAATAGGCCAGCCGTGCACCCGGTTCGGAGGCGGCACCCAGCGGGCGCGCAGCATCCGCTCTGAGAGCGGGCATAGCATCACGGTATGGACGCTTCCTCTCTCTACGAGATTCCCCTGACCCTGATTGACGGCACCGAGACGACCTTTGGCGCTTACCGCGGCAAGACCGTGCTCGTGGTCAATACCGCCTCGAAGTGCGGTTTCACGCCGCAGTACGCCGGGCTCGAAGCCCTGTACAAGAAGTACGCCACCGACGGCCTCGTCATTCTGGGCATGCCGAGCAACCAGTTCATGGGTCAGGAGCCCGGCACCGAGACAGACATCGCCGAGTTCTGCGAGATGAATTACGGCGTGAGCTTTCCCATGACCGAGAAGATCGATGTGCGGGGCAAGGACCAGCATCCGCTCTTCGCCGAACTCACCAAGTTCAAGACCAGCATCTTGCCCGGACTGGTCAAGTGGAACTTCGAGAAGTTTCTGGTGACCCCCGCTGGCGAGATCGTGGACCGCTTCGCCTCCAACGTCGAACCTGAGGCACCCGCGATCGTGGCGGCCATCGAAAAGGTCATCGCCGACGAAAAAGCGGCCTAACCAAGCTCCTGTCCCCTGCGCGAGAGCGGGTGAATCGTCGCTGTGGCGCCGCCAGACCGACGATTCAGCCGCTCTCGCCGCCGCGACGCGGGGAGAAACCCGAGCATCAGGCGCGGCGCAGGACAGCCTCGGCGTGCCGCAGCAGAGGGTCATCGATCATGCGGCCCTGGTACTGGAACACGCCGTGCTCGCCCGTCGCCGCTTCGAGGATGGCCCAGGCGTACGCCACCTCGGCCGGGGTCGGGCGATAGGCCTCCCGGATCACGGCAACCTGGCTCGGGTGAATGCAGGCGGTCGCCCTGAACCCGCTCGCGACGGCGTCCTCCGCTTCGAGGCTCAGGCCCGACAGGTCGGGCAGGGCCAGGAACACACTGTCGATCGCGGCCTTGCCGTGGGCACCGGCGGCGAGTAACACGTGTGATCGGGCATGCCGGGCGACGGCCCGATAGCTGCCGTCGGGGAAGCGGCTCGAACTGCCGCCGAGCGACGCGATCAGGTCTTCGGCGCCCCACATCAGCGCAACCACGTGCGGCACGGCGGCCAGTTGGGGTGCCGCGAGAATTCCGGCGGCCGTTTCGCACAGCGCGATCACGTCGTAGCCGGCGAGGGCACGCAGCTGCTGCACACTTTCGGCCTTGGCCATCATGAGCTGCCGATACCCGGTCTTCTCGATCGCGGCGAGGTCGAGGGCAAAGTCGGGGGTGCCGGCCGGGTTGACGCGCACGATCGTGCTCTCCGGGTCGAGCGGATGCGCCACCAGGGCTGCGCGGGCGGCCGCGCGACCGACCGGAGCGACGGCGTCCTCGAGGTCGATGATCACGGCATCCGCCCGCTCCGATGCCTTGGCGTAGCGTTCGGGCCGGTCGGCCGGGCAGAACAGCAGGGCAGGGCCCAGGTCAAAGCTCATGAATCTGTCCTTTCGTCGTGGAAGTCCCGGCACCAGACCAGGGCGGTGCGGGTCGCCGTCGCGACGACGTCACCGTTCTGATTGCGGCCGGTGTGCGTGAGATCGACGATGCCCTGCCCCGCGCGGCTCTGCGAGAGCCGTTTGCCGGTGACGATGGTCTCGGAGTACAGGGTGTCGCCGTGAAACAGCGGATGCGGAAACGCCACCGCCCCGAAGCCGAGATTGGCCACGAGAGTGCCCTGCGTCAACTGCGCGACCGAGCTGCCGACGAGGGTCGACAGCGTGAACATCGAGTTGACGAGGCGTTCACCGAACGGCTGCGTCGCTGACCAGGCCGCGTCGAGGTGCAGGCCCTGGGTATTCATCGTCAGCGTCGTGAAGAGCACGTTGTCGGCCTCGGTCACGGTGCGGCCCGGCCGGTGCTGGTAGAGCACGTCGAGGTCAAATTCCTCAAAGTACAGCCCGCGCTGCACGAGCGTGCGGCGGGGCACCGGCGACGTGTCATTCGCCACGGTTCAGGCCGCGAATCCGAGGGCCCGGGAAATAACCATGAGCTGTACCTCTGTGGTGCCCTCGCCCAGTTCCAGAACCTTGGAATCACGATAATGCCGGGCCACCGGGTTTTCGTTCATGAAGCCGTAGCCGCCGAAGATCTGGGTTGCGTCACGGGCGTTGTCCATGGCCGCTTCGCTGCCGACCATCTTGGCGATCGATGCCTCCATTTTGAAGGGGTGACCGTTGATCATTTTCAGCGCCGCGTCGTAGTAGGCGAGGCGGGCGGTGTGCACGCGAGCCTGCATCCGAGCGATCTTGAAGGCAATGTGCTGGTTGGAGCCGATCGACCGGCCGAACACGTTGCGGCTCTTCGCGTAGCGGATGGACTCCTCGAGGCAGCCCTGGGCGGCGCCCGTGCAGAGGGCGGCGAAGGCGATGCGGCCCTCGTCGAGGGTCTGCACGAAGTTCGCGAAGCCTCGACCGCGCTCGCCGAGCAGATTCGCTTCGGGCACCCGCACGTTGTCGAAGCGCAGCGGATGCGTGTCGGAGGTGTGCCAGCCGACCTTGTCGTAGGCGGGCAGTACCGTGAAACCGGGAGCCGGGGTCGGCACCAGGATCGCGGAGAGCTCTTTCTTGATACTGCCGTCGGTGCGGGTCGACTCCCCCGTCACCGCGGTGACCGTGACGAGGCGGGTGATGTCGGTGCCGGAGTTGGTGATGAACTGCTTGGTGCCGTTGATGACCCACTCGCCCTGCTCGAGCACGGCGGTGGTCTTGGTGCCGGCAGCGTCGGAGCCGGCATCCGCTTCGGTGAGACCGAATGCCGAGAGGGCCTGACCGCTCGCGAGCAGGGGCACCCACTGCTGTTTCTGCGCCTCGGTGCCACTGCGGAACACGGGCATGATGCCGAGGCCGACCCCGGCCTCGAGGGTCACGGCAATGCTCTGGTCGGCGCGAGCGAGCTGTTCAACGGCGAGGCAGAGCGAGAAGTAGTCGCTGCCCTGGCCGCCGTACTCCACGGGGAACGGCAGCCCGAACAGTCCCATCTCGCCCATCTGCGCGATGATGCCGTAGGGCAGGCTGCGTTTGGTGTCGTACTCGTAGGCGGCCGGCGCGACGACGGTGTCGGCGAAGTCGCCGACCGAGGCGACGATGTTCTTCTGGAATGCGGTGAGCTCGTAGCTCATTCGATGTCTCCTTTGACGGTACGGGCGGTACGGGCGGTGCTGGCGGTGCTGCGGGCGGATTCGGGTGCAGTGGGATCGGGCATGGGGTCAGGCGCGGGGTCAGGCGTGGGGTCGGGGTCAGGCGTGGGGTCGGGGTCAATCGTGGCGACGATCTGGTCGAGGGCGACGAGGTCGCCGGCCAACAGGCCGATGCGCACGATGCCGGCTGTTGTGGCGGTGAGTTTGTGCTCCATTTTCATCGCCTCGACGGTCAGCAGCAGCGTTCCGGCGACGACGTGGTCGCCCGCCGCGACGTGTACGGCGACGACCGTGCCGGGCATCGGCGAGCGCACGTCGGGGCTGACCTGCCCGGCCGGCCGGGTGCGCTGCTCGAGTTCTTCGGCGAGCTGCCGAGCTCGGCAGCGATTGACGATGTCGATCGTGACGCCGCCCACCCCCAGGTGCACGACGTCGTCGCCGCTCGGCTGCGGCACCACGATCACATCGATGACGTGGGTCAGCCCGCGGTATTCGACGCTCACGGCGTGCGGACGCCCGGCGACGGGTACCAGGCTCGCCGACACGGCGGGTTCGTCGCCGATGCTGACGAGTGCGGCACTGGCTGACGCGGGGCTGGCGGATTCGGGGCCCCCGGATGTGGGGCCGGCGGATGCGGCTCCCGGCGCGCCGAGAACGCTGACCTCGGCCGTGTCGGTCGCGCTCAGCGCGAGTGAGTACCGGCTGGCCCGGTGCGGGCCCAGGCGCCAACCGTCTGCCGCAGCCCAGGGTGCGGTGACGGTATCCTCGCCCCGTTTCCGGGCGTGCAGCACGAGAGCCGCTGCCGCGAGCAGCGGCTCGTCAGCCGTGCGAAACCCCAGGCCGGGCAGGGACCGTTCGATGAGGCCGGTGTCGAGCCGGCCGGCCTGCACGTCGGGGTCGGCGAGCAGCAGGCGCAGGTACTCCACATTGGTCTGCAGCCCGAGCACGACGGTGTCGGCCAGTGCCCGATCGAGCCGCCGCAGGGCTTCGGCCCGGTCGGCGCCCCAGGCAATGACCTTGGCGAGCATCGGGTCGTACTGAGAGCCGATCACGAGGCCAGGGACGAGGCTGCTGTCGACTCGGATTCCCGGCCCGGTTGGTTCGCGCAGTACCCGCACCGTGCCTTCGCTGGGCAGAAATCCCCGGCCGGGGTTCTCGGCATAGACCCGGGCCTCGATCGCGTGGCCGGTCAGGGTGACGTCGGCCTGATTCACGGTGAGGTGCTCCCCGGCGGCGACCCGCAACTGCCAGTCAACGAGGTCAATGCCGGTGACGAGCTCGGTGACGGGGTGTTCGACCTGCAGCCGAGTGTTCATCTCCATGAAGAAGAACTCGTCGGGCGCCGAGTTGGACACCAGGAATTCAACGGTTCCGGCACCGCTGTAGTCCACACTGCGGGCAGCGGCGCAGGCGGCCTCACCGATGCGGGCGCGCACCTCCGGCGTCAGCAGCGGTGAGGGTGCCTCCTCGATGACCTTCTGGTGGCGGCGCTGCAGCGAGCACTCACGCTCGCCGAGGTGGATGACGTGGCCGTGGTTGTCGGCAAGAATCTGCACCTCGATGTGGCGCGGCTCCGAGACGAGCCTCTCGAGCAGCAGGGTGTCGTCGCCGAAGGCGGCGAGTGCCACCCGCCGGGCCGTCGAGAGGGCCTCCGGCAGTTCGGCCTCGGCCGTGACGACCTGCATACCCTTGCCGCCGCCCCCGGCCGAGGGTTTGATCAGCAGCGGGTAGCCAACCGAGGCGGCGGCGGCGATGAGTTCGGCGTCGCTCAGACCGGGCCGCGAGACCCCGGGAATCACGGGTACGCCGAAGGTGGCGACGTGGTTCTTGGAGCGGATCTTGTCGCCCATCACGGTGAGCGCGTGCACGCTCGGGCCGATGAACACGACGCCGGCGTCGGCGCAGGCCTGGGCGAAGTCGCGGTTCTCGCTGAGAAAGCCGTAGCCGGGGTGAATCGCTTCGGCACCGGTCTCGGCGGCGGCCGCGAGGATCGCGTCGATGCTGAGATATCCCCCCGCGCTCGGGGTACCGCCGGCGGCCGTCGGGGCGAGGCGCACCGCGACATCCGCCAGCCGTACATGCCGGGCACCGCGATCGGCGTCGCTGTAGACGGCGATCGAGCGGATGCCCTTCTCCCGCAGAGTGCGCAGTATGCGGCAGGCGATCTCCCCGCGATTGGCGACCAGCACGGTCCCGAACGGTCGCAGCAGTGGGGCGGGGGTGGCGGTCATACTGTCACATCCGGAAGAGACCGAAGGCGGTCTCGGGTAGTGGGGCGGCGGCGACCACGGCGAGCGCAAGGCCGAGTACGGTGCGGGTGTCGGCGGGGTCGATGACGCCGTCATCCCAGAGCCGGGCGGTCGAATAGTACGGGCTGCCCTGTTCCTCGTATTTCTCAACGATCGGAGTACGAAAGGCGGCCTCCTCGGCGGCCGACCACGGCTCACCGCGGGCCTCGCGCTGCTCTCGTTTCACGGTCGCCAGAACGGATGCAGCCTGCGGGCCGCCCATGACGGAGACTCGGCTGCCCGGCCACATCCAGAGGAAGCGTGGTGAGTACGCTCGGCCGCACATGGAGTAGTTGCCGGCGCCGAAAGACCCGCCGATGACGACCGTGAGCTTCGGCACCCGGGCGGTGGCGACGGCGGTGACCATCTTGGCGCCGTGTTTGGCGATGCCGCCGGCTTCGGCGTCACGACCGACCATGAAGCCGGAGATGTTCTGCAGGAACAACAGCGGGATGCCGCGCTGGTCGCAGAGTTCGATGAAGTGGGCACCCTTCTGCGCGGATTCGCTGAACAGGATGCCGTTGTTGGCGACGATACCGACCGGATGGCCGTGAATGTGTGAGAAACCGGTGACGAGGGTCACGCCGTAGTCCCGCTTGAACTCGTGGAATTCGCTTGCGTCGACGAGACGGGCGATGACTTCGCGTACGTCGTAGGGTGCCTGCACGTCGACCGGTACGACGCCGTACAGTTCGGACTCGGCCACGACCGGGGGGCGGCTGTGCCGCACGTCCCAGGCCGAGGCGGCGGGTCCTGGCAGTGTTGACACGATGTCGCGCACGATCTGCAGGGCGTGCCGGTCGTTTTCGGCGAGGTGATCGGCGACGCCAGAGACGCTCGTGTGCAGTTCGCCGCCGCCGAGCTCTTCGGCGGTGACGATCTCGCCGATCGCGGCCTTCACGAGCGGCGGTCCGCCGAGAAAGATGGTGCCCTGGCCCCGCACGATGACGGTTTCGTCGCTCATCGCCGGCACGTAGGCGCCGCCCGCGGTGCAGGAACCGAGCACGGCGGCTATCTGCGGAATCTTCGCCGCCGACATGCGGGCCTGGTTGTAGAAGATGCGCCCGAAGTGGTCGCGGTCGGGAAACACTTCGTCCTGCATCGGCAGAAACGCGCCGCCGGAGTCGACGAGGTACACGCAGGGCAGCCGGTTCTCCCGGGCGATCTCCTGCGCGCGCAGGTGCTTCTTGACCGTCATCGGGTAGTAGGTGCCACCCTTGACGGTGGCGTCGTTGCAGATCACGAGCACGAAGCGGCCGTGCACGAGGCCGATGCCGGCGATGACGCCGGCGCCGGGACATCCGTCGTCGTAGAGACCGGATGCGGCGAGCGGCGCGATCTCGAGAAAGGGGCTGCCTTCATCGAGCAGGGCGTCGATGCGGTCTCGGGGCAGCAGCTTGCCGCGGTCGACGTGGCGCTGGCGGGAGGCCTCCGGGCCGCCGAGCGCGGCGAGATCGAGCCGAGCGACGAGATCGGCGGCGAGTCGGCGCTGGTCGGCGGCGTTGGCGGCGAAGGCCGCGCTATGCGAGTCGATACGGCTCACGAGTGTCTCCAAGACAGCTCTCCATTGAACATGTCATGCACGGGTACAGTTAGTGGTCACTAACTCGAATTCATGTTAGTAATGATTAACTGAAATGTCCAGCGTGCCGAGAGGAACCCGATGCCCACCCTGCGCAGTCGTGCCAAGGCCAGTCGCCGCGACGCGCTGCTCACCGCCGCCGCGACCCTGTTCGCCCGCTCCGGTTTCAATGGCGTCTCGATCGAAGACCTCGGCTCCGCCGTCGGCGTCAGCGGCCCGGCCGTCTATCGGCACTTCACCGGCAAGCAGGCGGTGCTCTCGGCGCTCCTGATCGGCGCAAGCGACGACCTGATGACCGGCGGTCAGGCGGTCGTCGGCGCGGCGACGGATGCCCCGTGCGCGCTCGCCGCGCTCGTGCGCTTCCACGTGCGCTTCGCCCTCGACAACCCCGACGTCATTCGCGTGCAGGACCGCGACCTCGACAGCCTGCCCGACGCCGACCGGCACCGGGTGCGGGCGCTGCAGCGTGCCTACGTGGAGCTCTGGGTGCACGTGCTCGGCCAGGTGAACCCCTCGACCCCGGTCGCGTTGCTGCGCATGCGCGCACACGCGACCTTCGGCCTCATCAACTCGACACCGCACAGCACGGCCGTTGCGGCGGCCCCCGCAGAGACGGTACGGGCGCTGCTCGAAGAGATGGCCCTCGCCGCCCTCACCCCACGCTGACGGCCGCTGCGCCCCGGGGCTAATTCAGGAGATATTTCGTGCGACAGCCGAGCCGCCGCCTTGGTCCGCGGGCCATCGGGCTGCACAGGAACGGATCTCCTGAATTCGCCACGGGGACTAGCGGCTCAAAGACGACTCAACGCGGGACGAGCAACGGGGGGCGGCTCGAGCGGGGCGGCTCGAGCGGGGCGGCTCAAGCGGGGCGGCTCAACGGGGGCGGGAGCAGTCGCGGGCTAGTTGGGCGCCGTACAGATGCAGATTTCGTTGCCCTCGACGTCGGCGAGCACCCACCAGTCGGGCGCGTGCTCGTCGGTCAGCAGGGTGCCGCCGGCCAGCACGACCGCTTCGACCCGGCTTTCGGCGTCTTCCGTGGGCACATAGACGTCGAGGTGGATGCGGTTGCGGTCGGTGCGAGCGATCTCCATGTGCTGAAACCAGACCCGAGGGGCGAGGCCGCGCGGGTCGACGAGTTCGATGCCGTCGCTGCCGATCGCTTCTTCGTAGCCGAGGCCGGCCCGCCAGAATGGGCGGATCGCATCCGCATCGCTGCAGTCGATGGCGATGTCGTACCGGGTCGGCGGCACCCGCACCGGCCGCGCTCCGCTGTCGTCCGCGAGTTCCTGGATGCGGGTGGCCAGCTGCAGGTCCCGTTTCGTTACCCCGTTCACGTCGTGGGAGCTCAGCTTGAACGAGACGCGACCGTACCCCAGGCGCACCTCGGGATGGTGGCCGAGTGATTCGGCGACGACCGCGACACCGTCGAGGAGTCGAACGGCCGAGGCGAAGTCCGCGGTCGTGTACGAGGCGAAGAGTGCCCCGTCAAGGTGGATAAACGCGCTCCCCGCGATGAGGCCGGCGGTGTCGCGGGGAGCCAGGAGTACGGCGCTTCGGGTCATGCCGCCACTCTGCTACCGGATCGCCGCCCGGTCAAGCGGCTGCGCCTCAGCCCGCCGGATTCGAGCCTGCCGGATTCGAGCCTGCCGAATTCGAACCCGCCGAATTCGAGCCAGCCAGACCCACGCCCGCCAGCATCGTCAGCGCCATGCCGGGATTGGCCAGGATCGTGCCCACGTCGGCGAGAAACCGCGAGCCCTGCTCGCCGTCGACGAGCCGGTGATCGAACGAGAGGCTCAGCGTGATGACCTGCCGCAGCGCGATCTCACCCTGATGCTCCCACGGCGTGCGACGGATGGCGCCCATCGCCAGGATGGCGGCCTCGCCCGGGTTCAGAATGGGCGTTCCGGCGTCGATGCCGAAGACCCCGATGTTGGTGATCGTGAGGGTGCCGCCGGCGAGCGCGGCGGGGGTCGTCGTGCCCGTGCGCGCGGCCGCGGTGAGGTCGGCGAGTGCCGCGGCGAGGCCGGCGAGGCCGAGCCGGTCGGCATCCGCTATCACCGGAACCATGAGGCCGCGCGGGGTGGCCGCCGCAATGCCGAGGTTCAGGTAGTGAAACTGTACGATCTCGCCGGCAGCGTCGTCCCAGCGGGTGTTCACGCTCGGCGTGCGCGCGGCCGCGAGACACACGGCCTGAGCGACGACGGCGAGAATGCCCACCCGTGCGGCGCCGGTGCGCGCGCCGGCGGCGTTGATGGTCGCGAGCAGGTCGATCGTGGGGGTCACGTCGATCGTCAGGAACTCGGTCACGTGCGGCGCCGTGAACGCGCTCTTCACCATGGCCGCCGCGGTGAGCTTGCGCAGGCTCTTGATCGGCGTGCGACTCTCGCGGGTGCCGCCGGGTATCGCCGTGACCGTGGTGACGGCGATTGAGGTCGCGTCGACAGAGACGGCGTCGGGCGTGACACCGTGGGCCCGCACGTCGTCGCGCGTGATCACGCCGTCGGGGCCGGTTCCGGTGACCGTCGTGAGATCGATGCCGAGGCTCTGCGCGAGCATCCGCACCGGCGGGCTCGAGCGTGGACGTTCGACGACGGATGCCGCCGCCGAATCGGTCGTCGGCACCGGCTCGGCCGCGGCCGCGTTGCCGGCGGCACTGCCGGGCCGGGCCCGCCGTTTCGGGCGCCCGTGCCGCTCTGCGTCGGGGCCGTAGCCGACGAGATTGGCCTCGCGCGTGACCGGCTCGGGCGAACCGGGGAGGTCTGCGTCGGGGCCGGAACCGTCGGCACCGGCAACCTCGAACGACACGATCGGGTCGCCCACGTGCACGAGTACCCCTTCGGGCCGGTACAGCTCGCTGACCACACCGCTGAACGGGCTCGGCAGCTCGACGACCGCCTTCGCCGTCTCGACGTCGGCGATGTGCTGGTTGAGCGTGACGGTATCGCCCGGCGCCACGTGCCAGGCGACGATCTCCGATTCGGTGAGGCCCTCACCGAGGTCGGGCAGGGCAAAGACCTTGATCATGGTCATCGCCCCAGCACGCGGTCGACGCCCGCGAGAATGCGGTCGAGGTCGGGCAGGTAGTGCCGTTCAAGCTTGGCCGGCGGGTACGGAGTGTCGAACCCCGTCACCCGTACCGGTGCGGCCTCGAGGTAGTCGAAGCAGCGCTCCGTGAGGCTCGCCACGATTTCGCCGCCAATCCCGCCCGACTGGGCTGCCTCGTGGGTCACGACGAGGCGACCGGTCTTGCGAACGGATGCCTCCACGGTCGCGTAGTCCACCGGGGAGAGCGACCGCAGATCGATGACCTCGATCGACACGCCCTCGTCGGCGGCCGCGAGGGCGGCGTCGCGCGCGACCGACACGAGGGCGCCGTAGGTCACGAGGGTGACCTGGCTGCCGGGCGTCACGACG
Source organism: Cryobacterium frigoriphilum (assembly GCF_004403305.1). GTDB lineage: Bacteria > Actinomycetota > Actinomycetes > Actinomycetales > Microbacteriaceae > Cryobacterium > Cryobacterium frigoriphilum. Next base: position 51,358 of record NZ_SOHE01000053.1, read on the forward strand.
ACGGCCTGCTGCATCGGGGAGCCCAACCGGGGCGTCACCTCGCCCTTCACGTGGTACCGCCGTTTGGGTTCGAAGTAGAGCACCGGGTCGTCGGAGGCGATCGCCTGGCGCAGCAGGCTGTAGGCGTCCTGCGGGTCGGAGACGGCGATCACGCGCAGCCCGGAGGTGTGCGCGAAGTACGCCTCCGGCGATTCGGAGTGGTGTTCGGCGGCACCGATGCCGCCGCCAAACGGCACCCGGATGGTGATCGGCATGCGCACGGATCCCTGGCTGCGGTAGTGCAGCTTGGCGACCTGACTCACGATCTGGTCGAAGGCCGGAAAGATGAAGCCGTCGAACTGGATCTCGCAGACCGGGCGGTAGCCGCGGTAGGCCAGGCCTACGGCGGTGCCGATGATCGCCGATTCGGCCAGCGGCGTGTCAATGACTCGGTGCGGGCCGAATTCACGCAGCAGGTCGGCGGTGACCCGAAAAACGCCGCCGAGGGTGCCGATGTCCTCGCCGAGCAGCACAACCTTCGGGTCATCGAGCATCGCCTGCCGCAGGCCGGCGTTGATCGCTTTCGCGAGCGTCAGGGTCGTGGTGTCCGTGAGGCCGACGGGCCCGCTCGTGGCGGGGTGGCGCAGCGGGGCCGCACTCATCGGGGAACGATCGAGAATAGTCATCAGACGGATGCTCCTTTACTGCTGGTGCTGCTGCTGGTACTGCCGGCACTGTCAAAACTTGCGAGATATTCCGCGTAGCCGTCGCGTTGCCCGTCGAGGGTGGCCTGCGGCGTCGTGTAGACGTGGTCGAACACGCTCAGGGGGTGCGGGTCGGGCAGCGCGATGCAGCCGGCGCGCAGTTCGGCCGCGGCAGCATCGGCGTGGGCCGCGACCGCCGCCTCGAACTCGGGCGTGAACAGGCCTTCAGCCTCGAGCAGGCGCCGCAGTCGCAGGATCGGGTCGCGCTTGGCCCAGGCGGCGAGGTCGGCCGGATCCCGGTAGCGGGTGGGGTCATCCGCCGTCGTGTGCGGGCCCATGCGGTAGGTGACGGCCTCGATGAAGGTCGGACCATTGCCGGAGCGGGCCCGGTCGAGGGCGACCCGGGTCGCGGCCATCACGGCGAGCACGTCGTTGCCGTCGACGCGCAGGGCCGGGATGCCGAATCCCGGTGCCCGGTTGGCGATGTGCACGCGGGCCTGCAGCCCGACGGGCTCGCTGATGGCCCACTGGTTGTTCTGACAGAAGAAGACCACGGGCACCTGAAAGCTTGCGGCGAAGACCATGGCCTCGTTCACGTCGCCCTCGCTCGTGGCCCCGTCGCCAAAGTAGGTGACGGCGACCGCGTCGACACCGTCAAACTGCGCGCCGAGCGCCCATCCGGTGGCGTGCAGGGTCTGCGCGCCGATGATGATCGCCGGCACGGCCATGCCGACGGATGCGGGATCCCAGCCGGACTGCGCGCTGCCGCGCCACATCTTCACGAGGTCGGTCAGGCCGACTCCGCGGCAGTAGGCGACGGCGTTCTCACGGTAGCTCGAGAAGACGAAGTCATCCGGGCGCAGCGCCCGGGCGGAGCCGATCTGGGCGGCTTCCTGGCCGAGCAAAGGCGGCCAGAGCCCGAGTTCACCCTGACGCTGCAGGGCCGTTGCCTCGACGTCGAGCCGGCGCACCACGACGAGGTCGTCGTAGAGCGCCCCGAGCTCGGTCGCGCCGATGTCACGCACCCAGCGGTCAAACTCGGGGTTGGGCACGCGGCCGCCGTCTTCGTCGAGTAATTGAATGAAATCGGGCGGTTGAAGCAGGTCAGAGTCTGGAATAAGTTCGGGCATGAGCCGCTCCTAGCGTCATTGCTAAACGTCGAGCTAAAGTTGATGTGAGCGTAGTTCGCAGGTGACAGAGGGCACAACCGCCCTGCTTTTGATTGAGCAATGTGCCCTATCCGGGTGGTGTTTTGCGTGTTAGCGTGTGGCACTATGCACAGCTTCGACCGCACCGACATTCAGCTGCTCCGCGCCCTGTGCACAGAGCCGCGCAGCACCGTCGTCGCCCTCGCCCAGCGCCTCGGTCTGTCCCGCAATACCGTGCAGGCGCGCATGGGCCGCCTCGAAGAAACCGGCACCTTTCTGGCCTTCGATCGACGCATCAACCCGGTCGCGCTCGGCTATCCGCTGACGGCCTTCATCGAGGTGCACGTGCAGCAGAAGCGGCTGGCCCGGATCGTGGATGAGCTGGCCCGCATTCCTGAGATCGTGCAGGCGCACGGCATGAGCGGCCCCGCCGACCTGCTCGTGCGCGTGGTCTGCCGGGATGCCGACGACCTGTTTCGCATCGACGGCACGATCCTGGCCTGCGAGGGCGTCGACCGTACCGAAACGTCTCTCGCCATGGGCGAGGTCATCCCGTTTCGACTCGCTCCGCTGCTCGATCGCGCCGCCCGATCGGGCTGAAATCTATTTGCTAAATTCATCATATAGAGATATAAAGAAGTAATGGGAAGTCTGAAGTGAGCGTTCTGAGGTTGGCCACCCTCATAGGTCGAGGTCACCACATCGCGGAACCGGCTCCCGAGAGGCCGCCCCTGTTTCCGGGGGCCGAGGTTCTCGGCGGCAGCGTGCAGGTGCGGTTCATCAATGCCGGGGGCTGCAACGACTGCCCCCTCGAGGTCACCGCCGCGTTCGGCCCGGTCTACGACGTTGAGCGCTACGGCGCCCGGCTCGTGCCGTCACCTCGCCACGCCGACGTCTTGCTGATCACCGGATCGGTGACCCGCAACATGGCCGAACCCCTGCGTCGCACGATCGAAGCGACCCCCACACCCCGATTCGTGATCGCGGTCGGCGACTGCGCCCTCACCGGCGGTGTCGCCGGCGCCGGCTACGGCGTGGCCGGCCCCCTGCGTGATTTTGTGCACATCGACATCGAAGTACCCGGCAGCCCGCCGGAACCCGCCGCCATCGTGCGCGCCCTGCGTCAGCTGACCGGCCGATGAGCCCGATCGCCGCCGGACTGCTGCTGCAGCTCACGCTCGCCGCGGTCGCCGTGACCATCGCCCTGCTCGTCGCACCGACCTGGCGTTCCCGTGCCGTGGGCCTCACGAGCGCGGCCCTCGCCGCGGTCGGTCTCGCGACCGGCCTCGTGGCGATGACCGGTGCCACCGGAACCCTCACGATCCCGGTCGTGCTGCCGATGGATGCCCTCACCCTGTCCCCCGACCGGCTCGGCGGCCTCTTCATGGCCGTCGTCAGCGCTGTGGGCCTGATCGTGTCGCTCTTCGGCATGAGCTCGGCCCGCCGCGGCCCCGAGGGCAGCCGCACCGCCTGGGCCGCGATGCCCGTCTTCCTCGTGGGCATGCAGCTCGTTCCGGCCGCCGCCGACTCCGTCTCCTTTCTGCTCGCCTGGGAGATCATGACCCTCGGGTCGACCGTGCTGTTGCTCGCCGACCACGCCGCGCGGGCATCCGTCTCCTCCGCCGGCATCTGGTACTCGGCCATGAGCCAGCTGAGCTTCTTCTTCATTCTCGCCGGCTTCGCCGTGCTCGCCGGGGCGACCGGCGGCACGAGCTTCACCGCGATGGCAACGGTCGAGCCCGGCAGCTTGGCCGCCAACCTCGCCTTCGTGCTCTTCGTGCTCGGCTTCGGCGGCAAGGCCGAACTCGTACCCCTGCACGTCTGGGTGCCGCGGGTGCTGCCCGAGGCCCCCAGCCACGTCTCAGCCGCAATGAGCGGCGCGATGGTCAAGATCGGTGTCTACGGCGCCCTCGTCGTCTGCGTGCGGCTGCTGCCCGAGGCCCCGGCCTGGTGGGGAATCATGATCATGGTGCTCGGCGGGGCATCCGCTCTGTACGGAATCCTGCAGGCCTCGGTGTCGAGCGACCTCAAGGTGCTGCTGGCCTACTCGACCACCGAGAATATGGGCCTGGTCTTCCTCGGCCTGGGTGCTTCGATGCTGCTGCGCAGCTACGACGCCACCGCGGCGGCGGATACCGCGCTCGTCGCGGCCCTGCTGCTCGCCGTGAGCCACGCAGCCTTCAAGGCGACCCTGTTCCTCGGCGCGGGCGCGGTCATCCACGCGACCGGCGAACGCAATCTCGACCGGCTCGGCGGCCTCGGCCGGCGCATGCCGTGGACCGCGGCCGCGTTCGGCGTCGGCGCCATGGGCGCCGCAGCCCTGCCGATCACCTCGGGCTTCGTCGCCGAGTGGATGCTGCTGCAGTCACTCATTCATGGCGGCCGACTGAACGGCGAGGTCGTCTCGGTGGCGGCCTCCGTCGCCATGCCCCTCGCTGTGGCCGTGATCGCCCTCACCGCGGGCCTGGCCCTGATGACGTTCGTGAAGGCCTATGGCATCGCGTTCCTCGCCCGGCCGCGATCTCCCGAGGCAGCGGATGCCCGTGAGGTTCCGCTCCTGATGCGCCTGGCCCTCGCCCTCGGCGCCCTCATGGTGCTCGCCCTGGGCCTGCTGCCCGGCCCGATCTCGGAGGCTGTGCTCGCCACGGTCGCCTCGAGCGGCACCGGAGCGGCGGCCGGCTCTGCCGAGACCGCGGTGGCAGCGATCGGCGTCTCCGGGGTCGCCCTGCCCGGCATCGGCGCGGTGCTCGACCCGCTGCTGCTGACCGTGCTGGCCGCCCTCGTCGGCGTCCCCGTGCTCATCGCCATCGTGCTCTCGGCGGCCAAACACCCCGCGCGCACCAATGACCTGCCCTGGGGCGGCGGCGGCTCACGAGCCCGGCCGCGCATGCAGTACACCGCGACCTCCTACGCCGAGCCGCTCGTGCGGGTCTTCGACGACGTGCTCAAGCCCACACGCGACGTGCAGGTCACCCACGTCGGTGAATCCCGCTACCTCGTCGAGCGGGTCCAGGTGGAACAGAAGGTCACGGACGTATTCGAGACCCGGTTCTACCGACCCATGCTCAACCTCCTCCAGCGTTTCGGCATCATCGTGCGGCACGTCGCCAACGGCAGCATCCACCGCTACCTCACCTACTCCTTTACCGCCCTGTTGATCGTGCTGATTGTGGTGTCGCTGTGACTGTGCAGGATCTGAACTGGCCCGCCGTGGTCATCGCCCTCGTGCAAGTCGTGCTGTTCGTCGTGATCTCCCCGCTTCTGGTCGGCCTGATCCGTCAGGTGCGCGCCCGCATCGAGGGCCGCCGCGGTGCCGGCATTCTGCAACCGTGGCGCGACCTGCGCAAGCTGCTCGGCAAGGAGCCGGTGCGTGCCGTCGACAGCAGCTGGATGCTGCGGGTCGGCCCGGTCGCCCTCGTCGTCTCGAGCCTGTTGCTGTGCGTGCTGCTGCCGCTCGTTGGCGCCCTCTCGCTCGATTTTCTGCCGAGCGACCTGTTCGTGATCGTCTCCGTCATGCTCATCGGAGTTGTCGCCCTGGCCCTCGTCGGCCTCGACGGCGGCACCGCGTTCGGCGGCATGGGTTCGAGCCGGCACATGACGGTCGCGGCGCTTGTCGAACCGACCCTGCTGCTCTCGGTCTATGCCCTGTCGATCCCGGCCGGCACCTCGACGCTGTCGCTCATCGTCGGCACCCGGCTCGACTCCCCCGGGGTCATCATCTCGCCGGTCAGCGTGCTGGCTCTCGTCGCCCTGTCGATCGCGATCATGGCCGAGACCGGGCGGCTGCCCATCGACAACCCCGGCACCCACCTGGAAGTCACGATGTTGCACGAGGCGATGACGCTCGAGGCCTCCGGCCGTGATCTGGCCTGGCTCGAACTCGGCTCCTGGCTGAAGCTCGCTGCCCTGCTCGGCCTCGTCGGCAACCTCGCCTTCCCGTGGGGTGTCGTCACCGAGTTCAGCGTGCTCGGCGTGTTGATCGGTGCCGCCGCAATCACCGTGAAGGTGCTGCTGCTCGGCGTGCTGCTGAGCGTCGGCGAGGTCTTCCTCGCCAAGGTACGCCTGTTCCAGGTGCCCGAACTTCTCGCGGGGTCGTTCGCCCTCGCGTTCCTCGCCGTAACCGCTTCCTACCTGGTCGCTTAGGAGCATCCGTGTTTGACAGTGTGTATGCCCAACTGGTCGGTCTGTGCACCGGCGCCCTGCTGCTGACGAGTGCCCTGATGGTGTGGCGACACACCCTGCTCGCCTCGATCCGGCTGTTGTCGGCGCAGGGCCTGTCCCTCGCCGCCCTCGTCGCCGTGATCGGCGTGCAGGAGAACGAGGTCGAGCTGCTCTTTGTCGCGCTGCTGATCGTGGCGACGAAGGGCGTCGGCCTGCCCTGGGTGCTGGCCCACGAGTCCGAGGCCGGCGTCAGGGCGATCAAGGAAGCGCCACGGCTCAACCCGACGGCGTCGCTGCTGATCGTGACGATCCTGACCATCCTCAGCTACATCGTGGTGAGCCAGTTGATCGGCCTCGGCACGAGCGTCACCTCGCACGCCGCGCCAATCGGCCTGGCGATGGTGCTCATCGGTTTTCTGCTGCTGATCTCCCGCCGCCGCGCCCGCTCGCAGCTGATCGGCTTCCTGCTGCTCGACAACGGCATCGCGACGATCGCCTTCCTGACCAGCGGCGGCGTTCCCATCCTTCTTGAATTCGCGGTGTCGCTCGACGTTCTGCTCGTCGTCGTCATCCTGTACGTCTTCGCCGGCCGCATGCGCACCAAGTTCGGCGGAACCGACGTCGATCAACTCAGAGAGCTGCACGACTAATGTCATTCGCCCTATTGACTCCCCTGGTCGGCCCGCTCGTGCTGGCCGTGCTCAGCCTTGCCCTCGGGTCGAGCCCGCTGCGCCGGTTCCTCGGCCTGGCTTCGAGCATCGTCGTGCTCGGCTCCGGCATTGCGCTCGTGACCGCGGTCATGAACGATCAGGTCCCGACGGCCGGCGGCGGCATGCTGCGGGCCGACGCGCTCTCGGCCTACATGCTCACCGTCGTGGGCGCCGTCGGCCTGATCTCCACCTGGGGCGGGCTGAAGACCGCTGCCGACAGCCGCGGGCAGGGTGCCGGCATCTTCGAGGCCCTGATCTCGCTGTTCCTGGCGGCGATGAGCCTCGCGGTGCTCGCCGACAGCATCGGCCTGATGTGGGCGGCGATCGAGGCGACGACCATCACCACCGCCTTCTTGGTCGGTCACCACCGCACCCGCACCTCGCTCGAGGCGGCCTGGAAGTACGTCATTCTCGGCAGCGTCGGCGTCGCGATCGCCCTGCTGGGTATCGTGCTGATCTACGCCGCGAGCCGGGAGACAGAGACTCCCACGCTGTCCTGGCTGCTGCTGAGCCAGGCTGGCCTCTCCCTTGACCCCGCCCTGATCACCGCCGGTGGCGCCCTCGCCGTACTCGGATTCGCGACCAAGGCCGGCCTCGCCCCGATGCACAGCTGGCTGCCCGACGCACACAGTCAGGCGCCGGCGCCGGTCTCCGGGCTGATGTCCGGGGTGCTGCTCGCGGTCGCGCTCTACGCGATCCTGCGCATCCAGACCATCACGAACCTCGTCATCGGGCCGGATTTTCTGCGCACCATGTTGAGCATCGGTGGTCTGCTCTCACTCGCAATCGCCGCGTCGCTGCTCATCCGCCAGGTCGATTACAAGCGGATGCTCGCCTACTCCAGCATCGAGCACATGGGCCTGATGGCCCTCGGTGTCGCGATCGGCCCGGCCGCGCTGCCCGCCGTGCTGCTCTACATGCTTGGCCACGGCCTGATCAAGGCGACGCTGTTCGTGATCTCCGGCCGCATCCTGCACATCGAGGGCACCCCGGTGATCAGCAACGTGCGGGCGCTGCTCGCCCGCCGGCCCGGACTTGCCGTGCCCTGGCTCGCGGCCATGGCCGCGCTCGTCGGGTTTCCGCCGTTCAGCATCTTCTTCTCCGAGGTCGGCATCATCATGGCCGGCTGGGCCGAAGGCATGGGCCTGGTCGTCATGATCGCCCTGTTCCTGCTGCTCGTCATCTTCGCCGGACTGACCCGCCTGACGGTGGGCATGGTTCTCGGCTCGCCGACGCCAACGCCCACGCCCGCCTTCGTGTCGGCGACGGGCTCGATCCCCTCCGGGTCAACCCAGTCGATCGCGACAATCCAGTCAGGGCCGGGCGACGAGACCCTGCTGGTGCGGGACTTCTCGACCCACGGGCCGATCCTGCCGATCATCCTCGCCCTCGCCGTCACGGCGAGCGTCGCCTTTATCGCCCACCCGATCGGGGACCTCCTCGAACGTGCGGTCTCCGTTCTGGGAGGGACGAACTGATGACAGAACCCCTGACCAGTCCTCAGAAGACCCAAGCCCCTCTGGCACCGATAACCGAGTTTCGCTCGGTCAGCCGCGACGACCTCAGCGCGGCGGCATCCGCCCTGCTCTCCCCCGGCGCGGCGGGCGAGAGCTTCCGGCTGGCGCTCGTGGCCTGCCACGACGAGGGCGATGAGTTCCGCATCGTCTACGTCTTCGCGGCCACCGCACGCCTCGTGGAACTCACCGTGCGCATCCCGAAGACGGATGCCTGGATCCCGTCCCTGGCGCACCTCTCGCTCGCCGCCGGTAACTTCGAACGCGAGATGCGCGACCTGTTCGGCGTGCGCCCGCACAACCACCCGCAGCCGCACCGCCTCGTGCGTCACGGGCACTGGCCGCGCGGCTGGTACCCGATGCTCGCAGGCCTCAACCCGATGCCCGAGTTCGAACCCGATGTGGAGTCCTTCCCGTTCGTTGAGGTCGAGGGCCCCGGCGTGTACGAGATCGCCGTCGGGCCGATTCACGCCGGTGTCATCGAACCTGGACACTTTCGCTTCTCGGTCGTCGGCGAGACGATCGTGCGCATGGAGGCCCGGCAGTATTATCTGCACCGCGGTATGGAGAAACTGTTCCAGGGGCGCGAGCCCGCCCGTGGCATCGAGCTGGCCGAGCAGATCAGCGGCGACACCGCGATCGGGCATTCACTCGCCTATCTGATGGCCGTCGAGGCAGCCGCCGACATCGAGGTCAGCGAACCCGACCGTCTGGTGCGGGCCGTGCTGCTCGAGATGGAGCGTTTGTACAACCACGTCACCGACCTCGGGTCGCTCGCCAACGACACGGGTTTCGGCGTCGTCGACGCGCACGCCCAGCAGCTGCGCGAGACCCTGTTGCGCATCAACAAGTCGGTCACCGGCCACCGGCTGCTGCGCGGCGCGCTGAGCCTCGGCGGCGTGTCGGTCCGTACCCTTCCCGACCCGGTCGAACTGCGACGCATCGCGGCCGCGATGGCCGAAATCGTCGCCGTCACCCTGAGCCACGCCATTGTGCGTGACCGGTTCACCGGCACCGCTGCGCTGCCCACCACGCAGGCTCGCACGATCGGCACCCTCGGCTATGTCGCTCGGGCCTCTGGCCTCGGCGTCGACGCCCGGCGTGATCACCCGTTCGTCGAGCTCGGCGACGCCTTCGAGGTCGTCACCGAAACCGGCGGCGATGTACTCAGCCGCTACCAGGTACGGGCACGGGAATTCCAGGTGTCGACGGCCGTCATCATCGGGCTCATCTCGCGCCTCGACGTGGCGTTCCCCGAAACTAGACTCGGCAGCGGTCGCGTCGCCGAGGTCGGTGCTGCTACCGGTATCCGCTCGGGGCTGGGACTTGTCGAGGGTTGGCGCGGCACGATCGCACACCGAGTGGAACTGGCCCCCGACGGCACGGTCGGCCGCGAAAAGGTCGTCGACCCGTCGTTCCTGAACTGGCCCTCGCTGCCAATCGCCCTGGCCGTGACGATCGTTCCCGACTTCCCGCTCGCCAACAAGAGCTTCAACCAGTCCTACGCCGGAAACGACCTGTAGCCTCTGCAGCTCAGTCGGAAGCCACCCGTGGGCGGGTCTCGCCGCCCTCAGGCGCCGCTGCCGTCAGACTCCGCACAAGTCAGGCTGTGGTCTGGCACCACGCCGCTACCGGGTTCGCCACCTGCAGGTCTGCGACGAGCACCACCGAGGGACGCGCGTCGACGCGGTGACCCACAACGCCCTCTCCCCTGGGCGCGCGCGTCGGTGCCACCACGCTCACGTGCACACGCGAATCCCCCTCCAGAGCCTTGGGCAATGACAGGCCGTGGAGCACGGCCGCTGTGGAATGGCTGAAGAAGCCGGCCAGCGGCATCCTCGCCTGGAACGCCCGGCAGCGATCGAACAGGGTGCGCACTGTCATGACTCCACGCGTTTCGCGCGGGTGAGGCGTCACAGTGTGGTTGCGAGATCGGGCGCCCGTGCGGACTACTTCGGTTCCTGCTCGAGGGTGCGCAGCACGGCGTGCGAGTCCGTGAGGTTGGCCACCAGCATCCGCCTGGCCGCATCGAGCAGCTCGGCGACGTTCCCGTCGCGCAGGGCATAGAAGATGGTATTGCCCTCGCGGCGGGTGACTACGACGCCGGCGCGGCGCAGCACGCCGAGCTGCTGCGACAGGTTGGAGAGTTCGCAGCGCAGTTCCTCGGCGAGGCTGCCGACCGAACGCTCGCCGTCGACCAGTTCTTCCAGAACCTGCACGCGTAGCGGATGCCCCAGCGCCTTGAACAGGTCGGACTTCAGTTGGGCGACGGGCTGGCCAGGAGATAACACAGGTTTAGCATATCGCTAACTTGCAATTCTTTCAACTAGGTTACTCCTGACCCGGCACCACGCCTGCCGCACAGCTATGGCCGCCGCAGCACCCCCTCGTTCAGCAGCGCCCGGTAGTAGCCCAGGGAATTGCCGAGTGCGTTCGGGTGAAAGTTGATTGCCGCGAGCGGATCAGCGGGATTGTAGGCAATGAACGGAAGGCGAGACCCGATTCCGTGCCCGGCAAACTCCTGCGTCGCATCAACATAGACGACCCGCGGGTTCGCGACGGCGGCGACGGCGAGCTGAATCGTCTGGTTCAACAGCACCGTACCCGCGTTGAATGTGTCGCCGAAGGCAGAGATGCCGGGCTGGAACTGCAGCGGGTAGTTGAGCACGGCGATTCGAGCCGAGGGCAGGGCCTGGGCAATGCCCGCATACGTGCCCACGAGCATCGCACCGACGGCCGGGAGGCTGGCAATACTGGCGTCGATGGCGGCCTGGCACACGGGCAACGCCGGGTTAGGCGCACACGCCGCGGCAATCACGTTCGAGCCGGCGTCGATACCGCCCACGGTGAGCGTCACGAGCTTTGTCGACGGGCTCACGCCGACGAGTTGGGCCTGGATACTTGCGGCACTGGCCCCGGAACACGCCCGGTTCGCCGTGAGCCGGTACGGACTCAGCAGGCCCGTCACTGTCGGGTAGCCGCCGTAGCGGCTCACCAGACACGTGCCCGACGCCGTCGTGTACGGCGGTGCGCCCTGGCCAGAGGTGTATGAATCGCCGAGCGCGACGTATCCGTTCGACGATGTCGTCAAGAGGGGCGCGGATGCCGCCATCGTCCCGGACGGCAGCGACGTTGCCGCCCCGGCCGTGGCCGGTACGGCACCGACGCCGGCGACCAGTCCGAGAATGAGCAGGCCGAGGCCCAGAGCCCCGCGGGCGCCGAAGCGCGACAAAGAAGTGCTCGAATGTGATTTCATGCCGGCACCATACTCCCGTGGCAGAGAATTCCACGGTCTATCCCGGCCTCATCCACCACCGCTCGGTGCCGAGTCCGGTGCCGGGTGCGCAAAAGGCCCGCACTGCCGAAGCAGAGCGGGCCCTTCGTCTTACCGGCACACCTGGCGAGAGGTTGGCCGGCAGACCTTATCTGACTACGCTTCGACGGTTCCGTCGACGCTGACGGATGCCGCAGCGCGGCTGTCCGTGTCAGCAGAATCTTCGAGCACCGGAGCAAGCGACAGCTTGCCACGGTCATCGATCTTGGTGATCTCAACGAGCACCTTCTGGCCAACGCCGAGAACGTCTTCGACGTTCTCAACGCGCTTGCCACCAGCAAGCTTACGCACCTCAGAGATGTGCAGCAGACCATCCTTGCCCGGAAGCAGCGAAACGAAGGCTCCGAACGCGGCGATCTTCACGACGGTTCCGAGGAACTGCTCGCCAACCTCGGGGTTGGTCGGGTTCGCGATGGCGTTGACCTGGGCGCGGGCGGCCTCGGCCGACGGTCCGTCGACGGCGCCGATGTACACGGTTCCGTCTTCCTCGATCGAGATGTCGGCACCGGTGGTGTCCTGGATCGAGTTGATCGTCTTGCCCTTCGGGCCGATCAGCTCGCCGATCTTGTCGACCGGGATCTGCACGCTGATGACGCGGGGCGCGGTCGGCGCCATCTCGTCGGGAGCATCGATCGCGGCGTTCAGCACGGAGAGGATCGTGGTGCGGGCTTCCTTCGCCTGCGTCAGCGCGCCCGCCAGGACCGAGGCGGGGATGCCGTCGAGCTTGGTGTCGAGCTGGATCGCGGTGATGAATTCGCTCGTACCGGCAACCTTGAAGTCCATGTCGCCGAGTGCGTCTTCGGCGCCGAGGATGTCGGTCAGGGCCGCGTAGCGGGTCTGACCGTCAACGGTGTCGCTGATCAGGCCCATGGCGATGCCGGCGACCGGGGCGCGCAGCGGCACTCCGGCGTTCAGCAGCGAGAGGGTCGAGGCGCAGACGGAACCCATCGAGGTGGATCCGTTGGAGCTGAGCGCCTCGGAGACCTGACGGATGGCGTAGGGGAACTCCTCACGCGTCGGCAGCACGGGAACCAGGGCACGCTCGGCGAGCGCTCCGTGGCCGATCTCGCGGCGCTTCGGCGTTCCGACGCGGCCGGTTTCACCGGTCGAGTAGGGCGGGAAGTTGTAGTTGTGCATATAGCGCTTCTTGGTGACCGGGCTCAGCGAGTCGATCGACTGCTCGAGCTTGAGCATGTTCAGCGTGGTGACGCCCAGGATCTGGGTTTCGCCACGCTGGAAGATGGCCGAACCGTGCACGCGCGGGATGACCGCAACCTCGGCGTCGAGCGGACGGATGTCGGCCAGGCCGCGTCCGTCGATGCGCACGCCCTCGTTGAGCACGCGGGTGCGCACGACGAGCTTGGTGACCGACTTGTACGCGGCGGAGACCTGGTTCAGGGCGCTGGCGTCGAGCGTGCCGGCCTCGACCTGGGCCGCGATGGCGTTCTTGACGGATGCCTTGAGCGCGTCATCGGCGTCCTGGCGGGCAACCTTGTCGGCGATCTGGTAGACGTCCTTGAGGGCGTCATACGACAGGGCGGCAACCGCGTCGTAGGTGGCGCTCTGGTAGGGCGGGAACAGGCTGTAGTTACCGGTGGGCTTGGCGGCCTGGTCGGCGACGACCTGCTGAGCGGCAATGAGCTGCTTGATGAACGGCTTCGAGGCTTCGATGCCGCCGGCGATGACCTCTTCGTTCGGCGCGATGGCGCCGCCCTTGATGAGCGTCCACGCGTTGTCGGTCGCTTCCGCCTCGATCATCATGATCGCGACGTCCTGGCTGCCATCGGCATCCGTCACAACGCGGCCGGCGACGACCATGCTGAACACGGCGTCGGAGAGCTGCGAGTGCTTCGGGAAGGCAACCCACTGGCCGCCACCATTGCTGTCGGGCATGAGGGCGACGCGAACGCCACCGATGGGACCGGAGAACGGCAGGCCGGCGAGCTGCGTCGACATGGACGCCGCGTTGATCGCGAGCACGTCGTACAGTTCGTCGGGCTCGATGGCCAGAACCGTGATGACGACCTGGATCTCGTTGCGGAGGCCGTCAACGAACGACGGACGCAGCGGCCGGTCGATCAGACGGCAGGTGAGGATCGCCTCGGTGGAGGGGCGACCTTCGCGGCGGAAGAAGCTGCCCGGGATGCGACCCGCGGCGTACATGCGCTCTTCAACGTCGATGGTCAGCGGGAAGAAGTCGAAGTTGTCCTTCGGCTGCTTGCTCGCGCTCGTGGCGGAGAGCAGCATTGTCTCTTCGTCGATGTAGGCGGCGGCCGAGCCCTGCGCCTGCTGGGCGAGACGGCCGGTTTCGAAGCGGATCGTGCGGGTGCCAAACTTACCGTTGTCGATAATGGTTTCGGCGAATGTGATTTCTGGACCCTCCATGCGGGGGTTCTCTCCTTTTTTTAGACTCGTTTGCCCGTGTGGCGTGCGAGTGGGGCACGGGGACGAGGAGCAGAAACACGCACAGTGCGCTTGCTACCGGCCCGCCCAGGTGCTGCGGCTGGCCCATAATCGGGCCTCCGCAAGCCTAACAGACGCCTGCCGGGCGTCTACCTTGAGCCGGTCGCGGCGGCAGCGGCCAGCCGGCCAGCGTGCGTCGGCCCGCTGGGCACGTTCGCGGGGCGATTCAGGGCAAGCTCACGCCGCAGCACCGGAACGACCTCACCGCCCAGAATGTCGAGCTGTTCCAGCACCGTCTTCAGGGGCAGTCCGGCGTGGTCCATCAGAAACAGCTGGCGCTGGTAGTCGCCAAAGTGATCGCGCATGCCGGCGTAGCGGTCGATGACCTGCTGCGGGCTGCCGACGGTCAGCGGGGTCTGTTCCGTGAACTCCTCGAGAGACGGTCCGTGACCGTAGACCGGCGCGTTGTCGAAGTAGGGGCGAAATTCGTCCACGGCGTCCTGCGAGTTGGCGCGCATGAAAGCCTGACCGCCGAGGCCGACGATCGCTTCGGCGGCGGGGCCGTGGCCATAGTGCTCGAAGCGAGCGCGGTAGTAGCCGATGAGCTTCATATAGTGCTCCTTGGGCCAGAAGATGTTGTTGGCGAAGAAGCCGTCACCGTAGAACGCGGCCTGCTCGGCGATTTCGGGGCTGCGGATGCTGCCGTGCCAGACGAAAGGCGGCACCCCGTCGAGCGGGCGCGGCGTCGACGTGAAGCCCTGCAGCGGGGTGCGGAACTGGCCCTCCCAGTCGACGACGTCGTCGCGCCACAGTCGGCGCAGCAGAGCGTAGTTCTCGAGGGCCAGCGGAATGCCCTGGCGAATGTCCTGCCCGAACCACGGGTACACCGGGCCGGTGTTGCCGCGGCCGAGCACGAGGTCGACCCGTCCGTCGGCGAGGTGCTGCAGCATCGCGTAGTCCTCGGCGAGCTTCACGGGGTCGTTTGTGGTGATGAGGGTCGTCGCCGTCGAGAGAATGATGCGCGAGGTCTTCGCGGCCAGGTAGCCCAGCAGCGTGGTCGGCGACGACGGCACGAACGGCGGGTTGTGATGCTCGCCGGTGGCGAAGACGTCGAGTCCGACCTCCTCGACCTTTTCCGCGATCGCGACCATCGAGCGGATGCGCTCGTGCTCGGTGAGCGAGCGACCGGTCACCGGGTCGACGGTGATGTCTCCGACGGTGAAGATTCCGAACTGCATGAGCACCATCCAATCCCGAGCAGACTCAGTCGTCGCTGTTCCCGCAGGCACCATACGCTGGAAGGGCCCAGCCACCAACGGTGAAAGGAACAGTCCATGGAGGATACCGCCGCCCCGAAGCTCCCTGCGACCCCCTGGTGGACCCGGGCTGTGGTCTACCAGGTGTATCCGCGCAGCTTTGCCGACTCGACCGGCGATGGCATCGGTGACCTCGGCGGCATCCGCGGCAGGCTCGATCACCTGGCCGAGCTCGGCGTGGATGCGATCTGGCTCTCGCCGGTGTATCCGTCACCGCAGCACGACAACGGCTACGACATCAAGGACTACCAGGACATCGACCCCATTTTCGGCAGCCTCGCCGAATTTGACGCTCTGCTCACCGAGGCCCACGCGCGCGGCCTCAAGATCGTGATGGACCTCGTCGTCAATCACACGAGCGACGAACACCCCTGGTTCATGCAGTCGCGCTCCTCGGCCGACAACCCCAAGCGGGACTGGTACTGGTGGCGGCCCGCCGCCGAGGGCGGCGGACCGCCCAACGGCTGGGGCAGCGCCTTCAGCGGCCCGGCCTGGACCCTCGACCCGACCACCGACGAGTACTACCTGCACCTGTTCGCCACGCAGCAGCCCGACCTCAACTGGGAGAACCCCGAGGTACGCCGGGCCGTCTACTCGATGATGAACTGGTGGCTCGACCGCGGCGTCGACGGCTTTCGCATGGACGTCATCAACTTCATCGCCAAGCACACCGAGCTGGTCAGCGGCCCCCAGCGCAGCCTCGACGGCGGCTCCCCGATGGGCCCGCAGATCCACGACTACCTGCAGGAGATGCACGCGGCCGTTTTCGCCGGGCGAAGCGGGGAGCACCTCACGGTGGGTGAGATGCCGGGCGTCACGATCGACGACGCGCTGCTCTTCACCGACCCGGCCCGCGCCGAGGTCGACATGATATTCCAGTTCGAGCATGTCTCGCTCGACCAGGGCGAGTCCAAGTTTCACGCACTCCCCCGCAGCCTGCCGGCCCTCAAGGCCAGCCTCGGGCGCTGGCAGACCGGCCTCGCCGCCACCGGCTGGAACAGCCTCTACCTGAACAACCACGACCAGCCGCGACTCGTGTCGCGCTTCGGCAACGACACCGAGTTTCGCTACGAATCGGCGACCCTCTGGGCGCTCGTGCTGCACCTGCACCGCGGCACCCCGTACATCTATCAGGGCGAAGAAATCGGCATGACCAACGTGCGCTTCGAGTCGATCGACGAGTACCGCGACATCGAATCGCTGAACCACTACCGGGAGGCAGTGGCCGAGGGCGACCAGTCTCCCGCCACCGTGCTCGCGGGGGTGCACGCGATGGGCCGGGACAATGCCCGCACACCGATGCAGTGGGACGCATCCGCTCACGCCGGGTTCACGACCGGCACCCCCTGGATCGCCGCGAACCCGAACTACACGCAGGTCAACGTTGCCGCGGACCGGGCCGGCGACCGGAGCATCTTTCGCTTCTACCAGCGGCTGATCGAGCTGCGACACACCCTGCCCACGGTCTGCCTCGGAGACTTCACGATGCTCGAGCCGCAGCACGAGTCGCTCTACGCCTTCACGCGCACGCTCGGTGCCGAGACCCTGCTGGTGGTGGCCAATGCAGCGGATGCCCCACTCGACATGCCGCTGCCGGCCGACGTGACCGGAGCCGAACTGTTGCTCGGCAACTACCCGGCGAGCAGCGGGGCAGCCCTGCGACCCTGGGAAGCCCGCCTCTACCGCCTCGCGGCTCACACGGCAAATTCATAGCCCGCTCACAGCCCCCGTCCGGTGGCAGAACGATCGGCGACCCTCCAACTGGTGTCAGTCGTGCCCGCAATGTATGACGACAAACGGTCGTTCTGTCCCTACAGTGGGAGTGAACACGGGGGCAGTCATGTTAGAAGTTTCGAGAATATTAATGGCACCGCTGGTGCGCGCGTGGGCCGCACTGGCCTTCGAGGGCAAGGATTCCGTGCCACGCCCAACGGATCGTCCGCGCTCCCACGCGCCAGGTCCGGACCCCGACAGCGTGCTCGTGTTCGGCAGCGGCCCCGCCTCCGGCTGGGGCGTGCGAACCCACGATCTCGCCATTCCGGGCTCCCTCGCCCGCGCACTGGCCGCCCACACCGGTCGCGGCGCGGACGTCGATCTGAACTCCAACCCTCTGGGCAGGATCACCGACGGCTTTCACGACCTGGTCGGGATCGACCTCTCGGGATTTGACGCCGTGATCGTCACCCTCGGCGTCAACGACGCCGTCGAGCTGGTCTCGCCGAAGATCTGGCAATTCGAACTCGCGCGCATCCTGACGCACATCTCCGAACACACCCCGCCGCACACCCGCATCTACCTGCTGGGGATCCAGCCCATTCGCACGATTCCGGTGTTCGACAATCGTTTCTTCGGCACGCTGGCAGACCGCCACGCGACCGCACTCAACAAACTGACCGAAGCGCGCTGCGCGATGATGCCCCGCACCACGTTTGTTCCGCTGACCGGGCGCCCCTTCATCGTCGCCGGACGCTACCGCACGTCAACGGACTACCACCAGTGGGGTGAATTTCTGGCGACCGAAATGGCCGCCAACCTCACCGCGACGAGTCTGAGCCGTCGCTGACGACCGCCGCTGTGGCGGCGTCGACCCTGGCAGCCTCAAGCCGTGCGGCCTCCACTTTGGCGGCCTCAACTTTGGCGGCCTCAACCTTGGCGGCCTTCAGCTTCAGGCCCAGCACCGAGTGACGGCGACCGTACAAGAAGTAGACGGCGAAGCCGATGACCAGCCAGACACCGAATCGTGCCCAGGTCAGGGTCGTCAGGTTGAGCATGAGCCAGACACAGAGCACCGCCGACAGAATCGGCAGGAACGGTGAGAACGGTACCTTGAAGGCCCGCGGCAGGTCGGGGCGGGTCTTGCGCAGCACCACGACGGCGATGCTGACGAGCACGAACGCCGACAGCGTGCCGATATTGATCATTTCCTCGAGCACACCCACGTCGGTGAGCCCGGCGATCAGCGCGACGGCGAGCCCGGAAATGATCTGGATGCGGGCCGGCGTGCGACGCTTGTCCGAGGTGACGCTGAGCCAGCGCGGCAGCAGGCCGTCCCGGCTCATCGCGAACAGCACCCGGGACAGTCCGAGCAGCAGCACCATGATGACGGTCGTCAGACCGACCAGAATGCCCACCGAGATGATCTGCGCGGCCCAGCCCGCACCGACCGAGACGAACGCCGTCGCCAGCGAGGCATTCGGGTCGTCGGCGAGAACCGTGTACGGCACCATACCGGTGAGCACGAGGCTGACGCCGATGTAGAGCACGGTCACGATCGCGAGGCCCGCGAAGATGCCGCGCGGCAGGGTCTTCTGCGGGTTCTTGACCTCTTCGGCGCTCGTCGCGACGACGTCGAAGCCAATGAACGCGAAGAACACGAGCGAAGCGCCGGCCAGCAGGCCAAACAGGCCGTACTGCGCCGGGGCGGCACCGGTCATGAACGAGAAGAGTGACTGCATCCACACGTCGCCCTCCCCCTGCGGGGTCGGCACCGATTCGGGAATGAAAGGGGTGTAGTTCTCGAGCTTGATGTAGAACGCACCCGCCACGATGACGAAGACGACGATCGCGACCTTGATGATCGTGAAGACGCTCGCGACGCGGGCGGAGAGCTGGGTGCCGAGCACGAGCAGGGTGGTGAAGATGGCAACGATGACGAACGCGCCCCAGCTCACGTTGAGGCCGACGACGTTGATGGTCGACGGAACGTCCCAGCCGGCGAGGTCGAAGACCGTGCTGAGGTAGATGCCCCAGTACTTCGCGATCACGGCCGCGGCGGTCAGCATTTCGAGAATGAGGTCCCAGCCGATGATCCAGGCCAGCAACTCGCCGAGGGTCGCGTAGGTGAAGGTGTAGGCGGAGCCGGCGACCGGCACGGCCGACGCGAACTCGGCGTAACACATGATGGCGAGCGCGCAGGTGAAGGCAGCGAGCAGAAAGGCGAGGGTGACGGATGGCCCGGCGTAGCTTCCGGCGGCCTTGGCACCGACCGAGAAGATTCCGGCACCGACGGCGACCGCGACGCCCATGATCATGAGGTCCCAGGTGCCCAGGGTGCGTTTGAGACTGTGGCCCTTTTCCAGCGAGTCGGCTATGGAATCTTCAATACTTTTGGTGCGCCAGAGACTCATCGCTGCTGCGTCCGTTCATTCAACTAGTTCCGCGGAAGGGCCGGTGAGAGGTCGCAGTGCCGCTGAGGTCACCGTCATCACTCGTGCCAAGGATCAATGTTAGACCCGGCATGCAAAACGGGCCGCCACCTGCAAGGTGACGGCCCGTTTTCAAGAAGTTCGCGTTATCGACGAAGTCCGAGCTGTTCGATCAGCTTGCGGTAACGACTGATGTCGATGTCCGAGAGGTAACCGAGCAGACGGCGACGCTGACCAACCATGAGGAGCAGGCCACGACGCGAGTGGTGGTCGTGCTTGTGCTCCTTGAGGTGCTCCGTCAGTTCGACGATGCGTGCAGTGAGCATCGCAATCTGAACTTCAGGGGACCCGGTGTCACCGGGATGGGTAGCGTACTTTTCGATGATCGCCTTCTTAGCGTTGGGCTCGAGTGCCATAGATGGGATCCCCTTTCTCTCACTGCGCGGTGCCCTTGGCAGAATGCCTGAGCTCTCTTTGTCCGCGGCCGTTGAACGGCAACCTCAATACTTTAGCAGAGTCTTGAGCTGGCCTCAGCGTCGGGGCGGCGCCGCGACCAGGTTGAGCCGGCGCAGCGGTTTCGCCGACAGCGCGGCGACCGCGTCCGTGAGGCTCAGGAAGGTGCTGAACTCAATCAGCGAGCCACCGATCCTGGTGACCTCGTAGCTGCCGCCGACGAGCTGGATGAACCCCAGGATCGCCGAGGAGCTGCCGACCGCGGTGGAGGAGTCCGAGACCATCCATTCGGTCGGGGACAGCTCGGTCGTGCTGCCGATATCGGGCTCGGAGATTGTGGCGCGAGTGCGACGCGACGACACCGTGTGTGAGGCCGGCACGGTATGAATGGACAGTCCGCGTAGAGGCATGAACAGCTCCGATCTGCAGGTGGAAAAACTATCATCCGCTGATGAGGACAGACTATCCGAACGTCCCCGCCACCGATATCGCCGCCACACCCCCCAAACTCCCGGCACTAACGGGGGGTCGAACTGCCCCTGTCAACCCGTATCGCTCAGGGGTTTTTCTCTCCATACTGGGGTCTGATCAAAGGAGATATATTCGTGCTGATGACCTGCCCGCACTGCCGTGCCGCCGCCAAACTGGCCCCAAACCCGTCCATCCAGGGGTTCACGTCCGAACCCCGCTATCGTCTGACCTGTTCCGGCTGCACCGAAACCACGGTGGGCCAGCCCGCGAACGCGGCGGGCAGCATCCGGTCGGCGATTCTCGTAGCGGCCTGAACACAGCAGCGACCTGAGAAAAGTCCCATCGTGTTCCCCGACGCCCGCTAGGGTGAAGCAACACTGGGGGCACGATGGGCACACTGCTGTACGGCAATTCCGGCATCGTGATCAGCTTTGACGATCGCGCTTTAATGCACCTGCAAATCGTCATCAGCGCCAAGCTCCGTCGCCGGGAGAGCTTCGTTTTCTCGTGGATCGACGCGGCCGATGCCAGCAGCGGTCGCAGCGCCATCTGGCTCGACCCGGCGAGCACCCTCTACTATCGGTACTTCGGCAGCCGCGTTCCCACCATCAACCGGGAATGGATCGACGCCCTGATGCTCTCGGCCAACAGCGCCGGCGGGCTCGTTTTCATGTCCGAGCCGCCTCCCGCGGTGTCGGGCGCGGGGCCGCAGCACGTCGTCCCGGCATCGCCGGCACGGTGATGAACACGATGGCTGCCACGATCGTGGCGCCGTGGACGGCCACCCTGACCGAAGCGCAGTACCTGCTCACGCAGTACTTTCTGGTCTTGGCGGGTCTGGCCCTGTTCGCCGGCTTCGTGCGCACCTGGATGACCCAGGGCGAGGTCGGAGCGCGCTACCGGTCGGCCGTCGTGGCTCGTCTCTCGGTCATGGGCGTCGCGTTTCTGAGCTACGTCTATATGCTGATCAACCTCCGGCTCGGGTACGACCTCACGGTGTCGGGGTACGTTCCCAACGAACTGGCCATCAACGCGATGGTGCCCCGATTCATGGAGTGGTCGCTGACCGTTCCCCTGCTGAGCGTCGAACTTCTCACCGTGTGCACGCTCGTCGGCACGGCCGCGCGGCGCACCCGCATCGCGGCGATGGGCGGCGGGTTCCTGATGATCTTCACCGGCTTCCTCGGGGCGGTCGTGATTGGCGGCGGCACGAGCCTGACCGCCCTGCTCGTCTGCGGCAGCCTCTGCGCGGTGTTCTGGATCTTCACGATGAGCGTGCTGATCCGCCAGGTGCGGCGCTCCCTGCCACAGCTGACCGTCGAGTCGGCCGACCTGCTGCGCTCGGCAACCATCGTGCTGCTCTCTGGCTGGTTCATGTATCCGGTCATGTTCATGATCCCGATGCTCGGTTCGGGCGGTGCCTGGACCACCGCCATGCAGATCGGCTACAGCGTCGCCGATATTTTCGTCAAGGTCATCTTCTGCGGACTGGTGCACCGCGTCGCCAAGCTCCGCACCGCCGAAGACGTACGCTCCGGTCTCGACGTGCACCCCGAAGCGATCTGGATCTCCTCGATCAAACAATCGGATGCCGGACTCCCCCGCGAAGTCTTTCTCGACGACGCCTCGACCGTTCACCACCGGCGGCCCAGGCCGCCGCTGAGCTCAGCGGTCGCGGCCGCGCCGACCAAGATGCCCGGCTACACCGAAACCTGACCCGCCGCGCATTTGTGCCGCGTCCCGCCGGAGGTGGTTTCATTGACAAATGCAGACTCGCCCGTTCGATCTCCAGCTCGTCGCCGCTCCAATGCTGAGTTACGCGCTCGCGCACAACCGTCAGAGCGTGCTGACGAGCGTCACCATCACCAATTCGGGGCCAGCGGTGCGGGCGGCCGTGCTGCGACTCACGGTCGAGAGCGCCGGCCAGTCACTCGCGGCGGCGTGTGAAATTCTGGTCGACCTCGCGGCGCAGCGCCCGGTCACGCTGACCGAACTGAATCTGCGCGGCGACCCGGCCATCATGCTCACGGTCGAGGAACAGCGCCCGGCCACGATTCACGCTGCGCTGTCGATCGGCGACGAGGTTGTCGCCGAGGCCCGACACGACATCCAGCTGCTCGCGGCCCAGCAGTGGATCGCGCGCCCGGTCGAACTCGGCCTTGAGATGCTGTCCGCACACGTGCTGCCGAACCACCCGGCAATCTCGACGCTGCTCGCCGAGACCGCCGACCTGCTCGAACGCACCACCGGCAGCGGCTCCCTGCAGGGCTATCAGGCCGGCGAGACCCGCGTCGACCAGATCGTCGAGGCGGTCTTCGATGCGATGCGGGGCCACGGCATCCGCTACAGCAACCCGCCCGCCAGCTGGGACGTTGACGGCCAGAAGATTCGCACCCCCGGCGAGGTGTTGCACGGCCGGGCCGGCACCTGCCTCGACACCACGGTCGTGATGGCCGCCGCGCTCGAACAGGCGGGCCTGCACCCGCTGCTCATCGTCGTCACCGGCCACGCCTTTCTCGGCTACTGGCGTGAGGAGCAGACGCTCGGCTCCCCCGCCGTCACCGACGTGGATGATGTCATCAATCTCATCGACCTCGGCCTGATCGCGCTCGTGGAGACGACGGATGTCACCACCGACCGTTCCGAGGTGCCGTTCGCCCAGTCGCAGCGCGCGCCCTACGTCGCGCACCTCACGGGTGACCTGTCGGCCGTGGTCGGCATCGCCGACGTCGTGCAGGCCCGACTGGGCGGCATCATCCCGCTGCCCGCTCGCACGACGGATGCGGCCGGTACGGTCATCGTGACGGAGTACCGCCCGGCCGCCGCGTCGACGCCCGCCGCGGAACGGCCGGGCCGGACTCCCGGCATCGGCACGGAGTCCATGCCGATCCCGCCGCGCGTCGAACAGTGGAAAAACTCGCTGCTCGACCTGAGCCTGCGCAACCGGCTGATCAACTTCACCGATCGCGGCAAACTCGCGCTGACCGTTCCCGACCGCACCCTCTCCGCTATCGAAGACCAGGTCAACGCCGGCACCGGGCTCGGCCTCGTGCCGAGCGACCGGGTGTCGCAGGTTGACCGGGAGCGCGGCATCCGCTTCGGGCGTGATCTGCCGCTGACCCAGCTCACCGCACTGCTGCAGGAGAAGCGGTCGGTCTACGCCGATGTCACCGAGGCCGCCTACGACACCCGACTGCGCGGGCTTGCCTACAAGGCCCGCACAATCGTGCAGGAGACCGGAGCGAATAACCTCTACCTGGCCTTCGGCACCCTGGTCTGGACCGTGGCCGATCGAGAGCTGCGGTCGCCGCTCGTGCTGGTGCCGGTCGTGCTCGAAGCCACCCGCGGCGGCTACCGCATCGCGCTCGACGAGTCGGGGCAGTCCACGCCCAACTATTGCCTGCTCGAGAAGCTGCGTCAGGTGCACGGCCTGCACATTCCAGGCCTCGAAACGCCGAGCGATGACGAGTCGGGGCTCGACCTGGAGGCCGCCTTCCGCGCCACCCGCGAGGCGCTCGTCGAGGCCGGCCTGCCCTACCGCGTCGACGAGACGCTCGACCTGTCGATTCTGCAGTTTGCCAAGTTTCGACTGTGGAAAGACCTCGACGACAACTGGCAAACCCTCGCCGAGAATGCGCTCGTTGGTCATCTGATTCACTCGCCGACGCTGCCGTTCACCGATCCGGCACCGGCACCGGTTGCTCCCGACCTGGACGCTCTGGGCGCCCAGTGCCCGGTTGCCGGTGACTCCTCACAGCTGGCCGCCGTCGCCGAGGCCGTCGCCGACCGTACCTTCGTGCTCGAGGGCCCGCCGGGCACCGGCAAGAGCCAGACCATCACCAACCTGCTGACCCGCGCGGTCGCCGACGGCAAGAAGGTGCTCTTCGTCGCCGAGAAGCGCGCCGCCCTGCAGGTCGTGCAGAAACGCCTCGACGAGGTCGGCATGGGTGCCTTCGCCCTCGACCTGCACGACAAGGCCAGCAAACCCGTGCAGGTGCGCGCCCAGATCCGGCGCGCCCTCGAACATCGCGTCGACGTCGATGCGCAGGGGCTGAAGAGTGACCTCGACCAGCTCGGCACCGCCCGCCGCAGCCTCGCCCGCTATGCCGCGCGACTGCACGAGCAGAACCCGGCCGGCCTCTCGTTCTACTCCGCCCGCACGCAGGCACTCGCGGCCGCTGATGTGCCGGCCCTGCCGGTGCCGAGCAGCCTGCCCGCGACCGTGACACCGGAGCAGCTCACCGCCCTGCGCCACACCCTGCGCGACCTGCCCGGCGTCACCGAACCCGCGAACCCCCGCCGGGGGCACGCCTGGGCATTCATCGGCGCGCACTCCATCACAGCGGATGCCCTGGCGGCCATCGATTCGCAGACCGTCGCGGCCGCCGCCGCGCAGCTCGACGCGGCCTGCGCGGCGCTGCCGGGCGGTGCGGCTGCACTCGGCGCCGCCGAGGCTGCCGCGGTCGTCGCGACGCTGTCGACCCCGAGCGAGTTCGCGGCCCTCGGCACCCTCGCCGCCTCCGGTCGACGACCGCTTGAGGTGCTCGACACGGTTCGCGGTGCGCCCTGGATTCGCGATCACGCCGCCGCCACGGCCGCCGTCGACGCTTTCGTGCAGACGCCCCACCCCGCGCTGCTGCTGTGTACCCCGGCCGCTCTGGTGCTCGACGTGCACGCCATCCACGCGGCGGCGTTCGCCGCGGACTCCTCCGGATTCTTCGGGCGCGCGAAGCGCCGGCGGGCCGTGCTCGCCGAGCTTCAGGCCACCCTGCGGCCCGATGCTCAGGTCGCCCTGCGGCATCTCTCCGTTCTCACCGGACAACTCGTCGAGACCCGCGTGCGGCTCGATGCCCTGCACGCACGGGTGTCCGCCCTGCCCGGCGTGCACCTCGCCCCCGATTGGAATCCGCTCGCCGCGGCCGACGGAACCCTGCTCGCGCAGCAGCTCGCCTGGCTGACCTGGGCCGCGAGCGTCGTCGCTGCGCCGTCCGAATCGACCGCCGGTGCCGCGGCCACCGGATCAGTACCGACCGGATCAGCACCGACCGGATCAGCACCCACCGCGCTCGGCGACGAGTTCGTCGCCGCCCTCCGCGCCTATCTCGGCGCCACCACCGAGAGCGACCCGGATTTCGGTGCGGCCGTGTCCCGGGTGGCCCAGGCCCTGCAGGACCTCTCGCTCGCGACGAGCGCGACCGCCGACGAGCTCTCGGATTGGGCCGGGCCGGGCGGCCTGGTTGCCGCGTGGACGACGGCCGGCACCGAACGGGCGAGCACCGTCCCCGGCCTGCCGTCATTGCGGCGCTGGCTGGCGCTGCTCGCCCACCTGCAGCCGCTCAGCGCGCTCGGGCTCACCGAAGCCCGCACCATCGTGCTCGAGGGCACACTCGACTCCGGGGATGCGACGCTCGCGTTCGAAAAAGGGCTGGCCGTGGCGGCCCATGACGAGCGTGGCGCGGCGACGGCACTCGACCGGTTCGACGTGGACGCCCACAACCGGGCGATCACCCGCTTCACCGGGGCATCCGCTGCCGTGCGGCAACACCTGCCGACCTTCATCCCCTCGACCGTGCTCGACCAGCGCACCTTCGGTGACGCCGTGACGACCGGTCAGATCGGGCTGCTGAAACGCCAGCTCGACCGCCAGCGTGGCGGCATGGGCGTGCGAGATTTGATGAGCACCTTCGGCGACCTGATCACCGAGATCATGCCCTGCATGCTCATGAGTCCCGAGTCCGTGGCACGGTTCTTTCCCGCGCAGGCTGCGCTCTTCGATATCGTCGTGTTCGACGAGGCCTCGCAGGTGCGGGTGGCGGATGCCGTCGGCGCCATGGGGCGGGCACGCTCGGTCGTGGTCGTCGGCGACAGCAAGCAGATGCCGCCGACCGCCTTCGCCGAGTCCAGCATCAGTTCATTGGAAGACGAAGCGGTCAGCGTCGAGTTCGTGCGTGACGAGGAGTCGATCCTGTCGGAGTGCGTGCAGGCGCAGGTGCCGAGCCGGTGGTTGTCGTGGCACTACCGCAGCCAGGACGAGTCACTGATCGCGTTCAGCAACCGGGAGTATTACCGCGGCGCTCTCTCGTCGTTCCCGGCGCCCCGGCACGGCCGCGCGGGCACCGACACGAGCACCGCCACCGGGACCGAGGACTACGGCGTCAGCCTCCGCCGGGTCGACGGCACCTTTCTGCGCAGCGGGGTCGGTAAGGCCCTGCGCACGAACCCGGTCGAGGCCGACGCGGTCGTCACCGAGATCATCCGCCGTTTCGCGGACTCGCCCGCACAGACGCCGTCGATCGGTGTCGTCACCTTCAACCTGCAGCAGCGCACCCTCATCGAGGGCCTGCTGCGGGACAGCGGCGATGACCGCATCACGGCGGCCCTCGACGTGGACACCGACGGCCTCTTCGTGAAAAACCTCGAAAATGTTCAGGGCGACGAGCGTGACACCATCCTGTTCTCGACGGCGTTCAGCGCCGACGCGAGCGGGCGCCTGCCGCTGAACTTCGGCCCCCTCAACCTGCCGGGCGGCGAGCGCCGCCTCAACGTGGCCGTCACTCGGGCCCGCCGCCAGATCATCGTGTTCAGCAGCTTCGCGCCGACCGACCTGCGCAGCGAAGAGACCGTCTCGCTCGGCATCAAGCACCTGCGCAAGTACCTCGACATGGCCGCCCTGAACGGCACCGGCGCCTGGCAAGACGAGGCTCGCCGGGGAACGGCGATCGATCGCCACCGCGAAGACATCGCCGCTGCCCTGCGTGAGCGCGGCCTCGTCGTGGCGACGGATGTCGGCCTCAGCGACTTTCGCATCGACCTCACCGTGGCCATCGACGCGGATCCGCACCACCCGGTCATGGCGATCCTGCTCGACGGCCCGACCTGGGCCGCGCGGCACACGGTCTCTGACCGCGACGGGCTGCCCGTCGAGGTACTCTCGAAGCTTCTGCGTTGGCCGGCGGTCGAACGGGTTTGGATGCCCGCGTGGCTCGAAGACCGAGAATCGGTGCTCGATCACCTCACCGCGTCACTCGCGGCGGTGAAGACGGCACCGCCGGCAACCCCGGCTGCCCCGGCACCGTCAGCAACCCCGACCCCGCCAGCGGCTTCGAAAACTCCGGAAGCAGCGAACGCGGCCGCCACACGTCTCGCACCGGTCGCGCCGGTCGCCGGGCGGGCCGCGACCACCGCCGGCCTGCTCGACGGCGGTGGCTCATCCGTCGCCCCGGCCGGGCGCAGTACCGGCCTCGAGCGCGACTACCACCCCTGGCCGGAGCGCATGCTGGGGCCGATCTCGGTGCTCGACGCCTTGCCGGCCCGCCGAGCGGCGGCCGCGGTCGCGGCGGCTCTGGGCGAAATCGTCGAGGCCGAGGGCCCCATCCATCACGCCCGCCTCGCGAAACTGCTCGCGTCGAGCTTTGGTCTGACCAAGCTCAGCGCGGCACGGTCGAGGTCAATTCTGGAGCAGCTCCCGAATGACCTGACCGGCACGGATTCGTTCGCCTGGCCGAGCCGCATCGATCCCGAAACCTGGCGCGGCTACCGTCGCACGCCCGCCGGCCTGAGCCGTCCGCTCGAACAGGTCAGTCCGCGCGAGATCGTCAACGCCATGGTCGACCTCGCGCACACGTCGGCCGGCATGAGCGAGGACGAGCTCAAGCGCGAGGCCCTCGGCGTGTTCGGCGGCACCCGCATGACCGCCGGCCTCGTCACCGTGCTCACCGCAGCCCTGCAGCAGGGTCTCGCCGAACAACGTCTCGAGGCAACGGACACGGGAATCATCGTCGCCAGAATCCGCGAGTGAGCAGCACGTGGTCGAGAACAGCACGTGGTCGAGAACAGCGCGTGGTTGAGAACGCCGAGCGGTCGGCGCCCGGCGTAGGCTGGAAGCACGCCGAGACGTACGCACTCTGTGTCATTCGGGCACGACAGTTGCAACACGTTTCGGCCAAGGAGCGCACCATGGCATCACTCATGAAGGCCGCACGTTTTCACGGTCCCCACGACATTCGCATCGAAACCATTGCCGTTCCCGAGCTGCGAGCGGGCGCCGTGGCCATCGACGTCGCCTGGTGCGGCATCTGCGGCACCGACCTGCACGAGTACCTCGACGGGCCGATCTTCATTCCGGCGGCCGGCCACCCGCATCCGCTCTCACACGAAGAAGAACCCGTCACGCTCGGGCACGAATTCTCCGGCACGATCACCGCGCTCGGCGAGGGCGTTACCGGCTTGACCGTGGGCGAGAACGTCGTCGTCGAACCCTACTTCGTCTGCGGTGAATGCGCCCCGTGTCTGGCCGGCAACTACCACCTCTGCGTCAAGATGGGCTTCATCGGCCTCGCCGGCGGCGGTGGCGGCCTGAGTGAGAAGGTCGTCGTCGACCAGCGCTGGGTGCACCCGGTCGGCGAGATCCCGCTCGACCAGGCCGCCCTGATCGAACCTCTCTCGGTGGCTCACCATGCCTTCGTGCGCAGCGGTGCGAAGGCCGGAGACGTCGCCCTGATCGGCGGCGCTGGCCCCATCGGCCTGCTCGTCGCCGCGGTACTGAAGGCCAAGGGCGTGACTGTGATCATCTCCGAGCTGAGCGAGGCCCGCAAGGCCAAGGCGCTCTCCACCGGCGTCGCCGACTACGTGCTGGATCCGCGCGAAGGGGATGTCGCCACCCGCGTTCGCGAGCTCACCGACGGTGCCGGCGCCGACGTCTGCTTCGAGTGTTCGAGCGTCCAAGTGGTGCTCGACACCCTGTTCGACGCCGTGCGCCCCGCCGGCGTCATCGTCAACGTGTCGATCTGGGGCAAGCCCGCGAGCCTCGACATGCAGAAGCTCGTGCTCAAGGAGGTCGACCTGCGCGGCACGATCGCCTACGTGCGCGACCACCCGGCCACGATCAAGCTCGTGCAGCAGGGCCTCGTCGACCTCGCGCCCTTCATCACCGGCCGCATCGCGCTCGACGATCTCATCACCGAGGGCTTCGACACCCTCATCAACCACAACGACACCGCGGTGAAAATCATCGTGCACCCCTAACCAGCCCTGCACGTGGCGCGGAAGCGCGGGGACGCAGCGGCTAGAAGACGCGGGCGGCGATCTCGGCGGGAGCCTCGAGCAGGCGCTCAATTTCGTCGTCGAGCTTGACCAGGGTCAGGCTCGCACCGGCCATATCGAGCGAGGTGCAGTACTCCCCGACATAGCTGCGGCCCACCTCGATGCCGCGCTGCCGCAGCTGTTCGTGTGCCCGCCCGTACAGAATGTACAGCTCGCTGATCGGGGTGCCGCCGAGCCCATTGATCATCAGCGCCACGCGGTCGCCGGCCCGGTACGGCAGATCGCCCACCACCGCGTCGAGCAGTTCGTCGGTCATCTCGTCGGCCGTCGTCAACTTGGCCCGGCGCCGGCCCGGTTCCCCGTGGATGCCGACCCCGACCTCGATCTCGTCGTCGCCGATCTCGAACAGCGGCGAGCCCTTCGCCGGCGGCGTGCACGAGGTCAGCGCGATACCCATCGTGCGCGTCACACTGTCGACCTTTTCACCGATCCGAATCAGCTCGTCGAGGTCGGCCCCGGCTTCAGACGCGGCCCCGACGGCCTTCATCACGAAGAAGTTGCCGGCCACGCCCCGGCGACCGACCGTGTACGTCGAGTCCTGCACGGCCACGTCATCGTCGATGAACAGCGTCTTCACGTTGATGCCCTCCGCGGCGCTCATTTCCTGCGCCATCTCGAAGGCCATCCGGTCGCCGGTGTAGTTGTTCACGAGCAACAGCACCCCCTTCGGCGATGCCATGAGCTTCGTGGTCTCGTAGACGTAGTCCATGGGCGGCGCCGCGAAGACATCACCCGGGCACGCCGCATCCAGCATGCCCCGCCCGACCGTCATGACGTGGGCCGGTTCGTGCCCCGATCCGGAACCCTGAATGATGGAGACCTTGTTCGGGTTGGGGCCGTCGGCCCGCATGATCAGGTTGTACTCCGGTACGTAGCGCAGCTTGTCCGGGTTGGCCAGGGCGATGCCCTTCAGCATCTCGGGCACGTACTGCTTCGGGTCGTTCACAAACTTCTTCATCGCTCTCTTCCACCGTTTCCGGGTTCACCAGATCTCTGATTTCCCCGAACCGGGTGGCCCGGGATCCGTTGCACGCACACAGCTCAGCTCAGCTCAACGACCACTCCGCGGCCAGTCGTTCGAGGATCACCGCGACCGCGACCGCTCCGGGGTCGGGCGAACCGATGCTGCGTTCGCCGGTGTAGCTGGCCCGACCGCGCCGCGCCTGCATCGAGGTCGTCGCGTCGGCGCTGGCCCGCGCCACGACGGCCGCTCGTTCCAGCGCTCGCTGCGCATCCGTTCCCGCGATCAGTTCGGCCTCGAGGGCATCGGTCGCCGGAACCAGAGCGTCGAGCAGGGTCTTGTCGCCGAGATCGGCCTTGCCCCGCATCTTGATTCCCTCGATCGCGGCCCGAAGCATGGCGACGACATCGGCGCCGGTGAGTTGTTCCTTGTCTTTCACGGCGGCCGCCGCGCGCAGAAAGGCGGTTCCCCAGATGGGCCCGGAGGTTCCGCCGATACGGCCCGCGATCACGAGGGCCACCTTCTGCAAAAACACCGACGGGGTGGAACGATCGAGGGCGTCCCACTCCTGCAGCACGATCTCGAAACCGCGCGCGAGAGAGAACCCGAAGTCACCGTCACCGACGACGGCATCCAGATCACCGAACTCGCGTTCCTTGTCGACCGCGGTCTGCGCGATGCTGTGCACCACGAACGCCGTGATCGACACACTCGAGCTGATCATCAGATCTCCACCTCACTGGCATGGTCGAGCAGCGGGTCGGCGCTCGGAGTGCGCGTCAGAATCGACTCGAGCACCCCGAGGTCGACGATGGCTCCGGGGCGCAGTCGGAAGGGATCCGCGAGCGTGATGGTCTCGAGAACGTCGGGTTCACCGAGCGATGACACGACGAGCGCGGCCCCCGCAAAGTTGTCGTCGACGGTGTAGCCGCTCACCGTCACGAGGGTGCGGAGGCCGGCTCCGAGCGCGGCCCGCAGTCCGTTCGCGCTGTCTTCGACCACGACGACACTGTCCGGATTCAGCCCGCCGTTGTCCGTGCCGAGCGCGTCAAGCGCGTAGCGGTAGATGTCGGGTGCCGGCTTCTTGGCGGCCACGATGTCGCCGGCGAAGATCGTGAATCGTGCGGCGAGGTCCGGTCCCACGGTGTGCTCGAGCACGGCGCGAACGGATGCCGCGGCCGAGGTCGACGCGACGGCCAACCGCCACCCCGCCGCCGCGGCCTCACTGGCGAGACGAAAAACCCCCGGCCGCGCGGGGAGATCCCCCGCGATCACCCGCTCGGTGTAGATCTGGGTCTTGCGTTGGTGCCAGCGGGCAATCATCGCCGCCCGGGCGGCCGTGAAATGCGGGCTCATCGGATCGAGCCCGAGCCGATGGCAGAGCTCGGGGGTGAGGATGCTGAGCATCCGCTCCTTGCCGCCGCCGATCAGCAGTTTCTGGGCGTAGTCCGCATCGCTCCAGCGCACGGGCACGAAGAACTCGGCGAAGGTCTGGTTGAAGGCGGGCAGGTGGCCGTACCGCTCGGTGTCGGCGAGCACCCCGTCGCAGTCGAAGATGAGCGTGGGCACGGTCAGGCCTTTCCCGCGCTGCCGAACTGCACGGCAAGATCCCTGGTCAGAGCGGCGACATCGTGGTGCACGTGAGCGAAGAGCGCCGGCGGATCCCACTTGTCGCGGGCCTGGGCTTCGGTGAGAAAGCTCAGGCTCGATTTCATGAAGGTGATCTTCAGCGCCGTCGAGATGTTGACCTTGGCGCACCCACGGCGAATCAGATCGGAGAACTGGGCCTGGGTCATGCCGCTGCCGCCGTGCAGCGCGATCGGGATCGGGTGTTCGCCGACGATGTCACTGACTCGCTGAAAGTCAAGCACCGGCTCGTGCGTGTAGACGCCGTGAGCATTGCCGATGGCGGGAGCGAAAACATCCACGCCGGTCTCCTCGATGAAACGCAGCGCCACCTCGAGGTCCTGCCGAGCGGACGCGGTGTCGGATCCGATGCCGTCCTCCACACCGGTGATCGCCTCGATCTCGCCCTCCACGTGGGCGCCATGGGCGCGGGCCTCCCGCACGACCTCGATGGTCTGGCGCTGGTTCTCTTCGACCGGAAGCACCGAGGCGTCAAAGAGTACCGAGTTCCAGCCTCGGTCCAGGCACTCGGTGATCACGGCGCGGTCCGGACAGTGGTCGAGGTGCAGCACGACGGGAACCTCGATACCCGCCGTCATCGAGGCCCACATGCTGGCGAGCACGTTCGAGCCGAGGGATTTCACGGTCTTCACCGAGGTCTGCACGATGACCGGCGACCGGGCCTCGACGGCACCGGCCAAAACCGCCTCCATGGTCAGGTCATTGACGATGTTGATGGCCGGTACGCCGTAGCGCTCGGCGAAGGCACGATCGACGACTTCTTTCAGGGTGGATACCGGCACGTCCAGCCTCCTTGCGCAGTTGCCGAACATCGTAGGCTCAATGCACCTACTCGACAATGCCTACGGCGCCGCGCGGCGCATCCGTCGCCGTCGCCGACGACCTATTTCTTGCGTGAGCGACGCGGCGGCCGGGCGACCAGGGCAACTTCTTCGCGGTTCCAGACCTTCGCGATCGCCCAGACGACGGCTGCGATCGGCACGGCCACCACGGCGCCGACGATGCCGCCGACGATCGTGCCGCCGGTGAGGGCGACCAGAATGACGAGCGGATGCAGGTTGAGCGATTGCGCCATCACGACCGGCTGCAGCAGGTTGCCTTCCAACTGATTGACGGCCACGACGATGATGATCACGATGAGGGCGATCACCGGGCCGCTCGCCACGAGGGCCACGAGGGCCGCAAGCACGCCGGCGAGGGTCGCACCGATGAGCGGGATGAAAGCACCCAGAAAGACGATGACGGCCAGCGGCAACGCGAGCGGCACCTGCAGGATGGTCAGCCCGATGCCGATGAAGAGCGCGTCGACGAAGGCGATGATCGCCGTGCCGCGCACGTAGCCGCCGAGCACTCCGATCGATGTCTTTCCGATGCGACGACCACGAGCGAGGCGCTCACCGCCGAAGGGCTTCAGGAAGAACTCCCAGATCTTGTCGCCGTCCTTGAGGAAGAAGAACAGGATCACGATCAGCAGCACCGCGGAGGTGAGGACCTCGATGACCGCCGTGGCGCCGGCGAGTGCCCCGGTACCGAACTGGCTGCTTGTGACGAAATCGACGACGGCGTCCCGCGCGCCGTTGATCTGCTCCTCGTTGATCGGGATCGGGCCCTGGGTGACGAAGGCGATGAGCTCATCGATACCATCGGTGGCCGCGACGGCGAGTTCGTCGAACTGGTCCTGAACGGCGAAGACGATGAGGGTGATGATGCCGCCCAGGATGCCGATGACGGCCAGCAGCGTGATCCAGGTCGCGAGGATCGCGGCCAGCCCCCTGCGCCTCAGAAAGGAGACGATCGGGCTCAGCGCCGCCGCGAGAATAATCGCGAGCAGCACCGGAATGACGACCAGTTTGAGCTGCACCATGCCATAGATGAGCACGGCGGCGAGCGCGATGACGAGCAGGATCTGCCCGCTGCGCAGGCCCAGCCAGCCCAGATTGTCGGTGAGGGTCGTGCGCGGCGCCCGCGGGGGCGTGGGTTCTTTTGCTCGCATCACCCCAGCCTAGACACCTGCTGTGAGTCCCTTGTCAAGATCGAGGGTCGGGGGTCAAATGAACGTATCCCTCCCACCACCTCTCGCGCGCACCTGCGCGCACAGTCGTGTGTCACACGATGTCCTGCGCCAACGATGTATCTAGGAGGATACAAAATGACAGGAAACATTGCAGTTGCTTACAAGGGTCCGGGCAAGGTCGAGGTCATCGAGATCGACTACCCGAGCTTTGAACTGAAGGACGGTCCGGGTGTCAACCCGGCCAACATCGGCCGCAAGGTGCCGCACGGAGTCATCCTGAAGACCGTGACGACCAACATCTGCGGATCCGACCAGCACATGGTTCGCGGCCGCACCACCGCGCCCAAGGATCTGGTGCTGGGTCACGAGATCACCGGTGAAGTGGTCGAGGTCGGCCGCGATGTGGAATTCATCGCGGTCGGCGACATCGTCTCGGTGCCGTTCAACATTTCGTGCGGTCGCTGTCGAAACTGTAAGGAAGGCAAGACCGGAATCTGCCTCAACGTCAACCCCGACCGCCCCGGCAGCGCCTACGGCTACGTCGACATGGGCGGCTGGGTCGGCGGCCAGTCCCAGTTCGTGCTCGTGCCCTACGCCGACTGGAACCTGCTGAAATTTCCCGACCGCGACCAGGCCCTCGAGAAGATCATGGACCTCACCATGCTCTCCGACATCTTCCCGACCGGTTTTCACGGCGCGGTGTCGGCCGGAGTCGGCGTGGGCTCGACGGTATACGTTGCCGGAGCCGGGCCGGTCGGCCTCGCGGCAGCGGCATCCGCTCAGTTGCTGGGAGCGGCCGTCGTCATCGTCGGTGACCTCAACGAGGACCGCCTCGCCCAGGCCCGCAGTTTCGGCTGCCAGACCGTGAACCTCACCCGCGGCGAGCCACAGGATCAGATCGAGCAGATTCTCGGTGTGCCGGAGGTCGACGCTGCCGTCGACGCCGTGGGCTTCGAGGCGCACGGTCACGGCAAGAACTCCGGCACGGAACAACCCGCCGCGGTCCTGAACTCGCTGATGTCGATCACCGCGGCCGGTGGGGCCATGGGAATCCCCGGCCTGTACGTGACGGGTGACCCCGGCGCGAAGGACAAGGCCGCGCAGGAAGGCTCACTGTCGCTGCGGCTCGGTCTCGGCTGGGCCAAGTCACTGTCGTTCACGACGGGCCAGTGCCCCGTCATGCGCTACAACCGCAAGCTCATGATGGCGATCCTCAACGACAAGGTACAGATCGCGCAGGCAGTGAATGCCAAGGCGATTCCGATCGAGGATGCCCCGCGCGGCTACGCCGAGTTCGATGCCGGCGCGGCGACGAAGTACGTACTCGACCCGAACGGGTACGTGCTGGGCAAGAAGTAGCCAGCCAACGCCGGTCGCGACATCGGCGGCAGGCCCGGCCCGCGGCATCCGTCGCGGGCCGGCCCTGTCGTCGTTCGCGCGTTCAGTTGGGCGTGAAGGGCTCGGCCAGCCCGTAGACCCGGCTGCGGTTCGGCGTGACGAAGCGGGCAGCGACCTCGTCGAGCACGTCTTCGTCGCCGGCGTAGATGCCGTTCTCGCGCGGCCAGTGGCTGATCACGTCGGTGAATCCGAGTTCCGCCGCCCGGCCGACGGCGTCTTCGAAGGCCGCAACGCTCTGCAGCGAATAGGCGCCGCCGCTGTCGAGCGACAGGTAGCGGTCGATGCTCGCGAGACCGCGCCCGTCGGCACCGGCCACGTCTTCGAGGCGTCGCAGCAGGTCGTGCACGCTCGTCCACCAGTCGTCGCCGCTGACGCCGTCTCGCCCTGTGGTCACCCAGCCCTGACCGAATTTACTGACCAGCCGCAGGCCTTTCGGCCCGTTCGCGGCGATGACGAAGGGCACTCGCGGTGACTGCATCGGTTCGCCGACCATGCGGGCGTTGACGGCCGTGAACCAGTCACCGGTGAAGCTGATGCCGCCGGAGCCCGGCTGCTCGAAGCGCAACAGGGCGTTGAGGCCGCTCACGAATTCCGCGAAGCGGGCGTGCCGTTCAGCGGGCGTGTAGGCGGGTTGACCGAGTACCGTCGCGTCGAATCCGGTGCCGCCGGAGCCGACGCCGAGCAGAAACCGGCCACGGGCGACATCGTCGATCGAGGCGATCTCCTTGGCAAAAGGCACCGGATGCCGAAAATTGGGCGAGGCGACGAAGGTGCCGAGCCGAATGTGCTGGGTGACCGCGGCGGCCGCCGTGAGGGTCGGCACGGTCGCGTGCCACGGTTCGTCGGCGAGGGAGCGCCAGGACAGGTGGTCGTAGGTCCAGGCGTGGGCGAATCCGTATTCTTCGGCGAGCCGCCAGCCGGCCCGGGCGTTCTGCCACGAGTCCTGGGGCAGGATGACGATTCCACAGCGCATGAGGCGAGTCTACGAGCCGGTGACCGACATCCGCACCCGATCCACGGCCTGCGCTGGCGTGATGCCGGTGGGTGCTGTCAGAATCGGGCCCATGACAGGCAGACGCTCCCCCACCGCGGCACCCGCGCACCACCGCTGCGGGATCGTGCCGCCGTACCTGCTGCTGAGACTCGCGCAGGTTGACGATCCCCGGTTCGCGGTCGCCGCCGAGGCTGCCCGAACCTCGCTGCTGCGCGACCAGCCCGTGCGCGAGCATCGCGCCCTGCTGAGCACGACGGCCAGACCGCCGGTGCACGTGGCCGCCGGCCGCCTGGCCGGCAGCGTCGACCGCAGCATCTACGACGCCGGCGCCCTGACCCGCCTGCCCGGCCGCCGCGTGCGCACCGAGGGCACGCCCGAGCTGACGGATGTCGCGGTGAACGAAGCCTACGACGGGCTCGGCCAGACGCAGGCACTGTTCTGGACCGTGTTCGGCCGGGACTCGATCGACGGCTCCGGCCTGCCCCTCGATGCGACCGTGCACTACGGCCACGAGTACGACAACGCCTTCTGGGACGGGGAGCGCATGGTGTTTGGCGACGGCGATGGCCAGGTCTTCACCCGCTTCACGGTGTCGCTCTCGGTGATCGCGCACGAACTCACCCATGGCATCACCGAGTTCACGGCCGGTCTCGCCTACGAGGCCCAGTCCGGGGCGCTCAACGAGTCCCTCTCAGACGTCTTCGGCTGCCTCGTGGAGCAGCATGCCCGCGGGCAGTCCGCTGTCGATGCGAGCTGGCTGATCGGCGAGGGCCTCTTCACCGACCAGGTTCAGGGCCTCGCACTGCGCTCGCTGCGCGCTCCCGGCAGCGCATACAACGACGATGTGCTGGGCACAGATCCGCAGCCCGACCATATGTCGGGCTTCGTCGACACCGAGGACGACAACGGTGGTGTGCACCTCAACTCGGGAATCCCGAACCGAGCGTTCTACCTGACCGCGACAGCGCTCGGCGGTAACGCCTGGGAGCGCGCCGGCCGGATCTGGTTCGACACGCTGACCGGAGGCCTCCTGCACCGTCACACGGACTTCGCCGGCTTTGCCCGGGCCACCCTGACGAGCGCCGCGGCACGGTACGGTACCGGCAGCGCCGAATGGACAGCGGTGCAGTCTTCGTGGAACCGGGTTGGGGTAGACAGCGCTGCGGGGGGTAACATCGCTGCATGAAAGTGATCGTCTCCCGCAGTGGTGGAACCGCCGGCATCCGTCTCACCTGGGAAGTGCGCGTCGACGAACAGGTCGACGCGCTCAACTGGGCCGATTTTCTCGGATCGTTGCCGTGGAATGACGTCACCGACAGCGAGCCCCTGCCCGACCGGTACCTGTACCGCATTCGATGCGCCCCCCACGAGGTGGTACTCGCCGAACCCGAGGTCAACGGCCCCTGGCGGGACCTGATCGACCGCGTACAGGCCGCCAACGGCCGCATGTAACCGTCGCTTCGCCTCGGCCGCGGCTCAACTCGCCGCGGCTCAACCGGCGGCGGCTCAACCGTCCGCGGCTTAACTGGCCGCGAGAGCGGGTGAATCGTCGGTCTGGCGGTGCCAACTCGACGATTCACCCGCTCTCGCGGGATCACGGGTGGTGCGGGTGGTGCGGGGCTAGATGACGATGCGCAGCGGCTCTTCGAGCAGCTTCGTCAGGTCGCGCAGGAACCCCGCGGCCACGGCACCGTCGAGCACGCGGTGGTCAACGGTCAGGGTGATCTTGACCTTGGGCACGGCCACGAGTACGCCGTCACGCACGACGGGCACGTCGGTTGCCGCTCCGATGGCCAGGATCGCGGCCTCCGGCGGATTCAACACGGCCGTGAACTGGTCGATGCCGAACATGCCGAGGTTGCTGATCGAGAAGGTTCCGCCGGTCATGTCGTTCAGGCCGAGCGATCCGGTGCGGGCCTTGCCGGCCAGAGCCACGCTCTCGCCGGCGATCGTGGCGAGCGACTTCGTGTCGGTGTCGCGGATGACGGGTACGAGCAGCCCGTCGTCGGTGGCGACGGCGATGCCGACGTTGACGTGCGGGTGACGCAGGATCGCGTCACCGCCCCAGGAGGCGTTCACCTCGGGGTGCTGGCGCAGCGTGACGGCCGCGGCCCGCACGAAGAGGTCGTTGATGCTGACCTTCTGGCCGAGGGCCGCGAGCGAGGCGTTGACCTCGGCGCGGAAGGCCACGAGACGCTCCACATCGACCACGCTGGTGAGGAAGAAGTGCGGAACGGCCTGGCTCTCGGTGAGGCGACGCGCGGTGACCTTGCGGATCTTGCTGATCGCCACCACCTCGTCGCCGGCGCCGGGAGTCACCGTCGCGGCCGCTGCGGGTGCGGCCGCCGGCGTGACGGATGCCGCGGGTACGGCAGCCGGGGCAGCCAGCCCGGCCTCCAGCTCGCTGATGCGGGCCTCGACGTCGGCGCGGGCGATGCGGCCCTGCGGACCGGTTCCCGTCAGCGTCGCGATGTCGATGTTGTGCTCCTTGGCGATCTTGCGGGCCAGCGGCGAGGTGCGGAGGTCCTTCGGCGCGACGGGGGCGGCCGCAGTTGCGGGGGCGGCGGGGGCAGCAGCAGGAGCGGCTGCCGGAGCTGCCGCCGTCGTCGGTGCGGCAGGAGCGGCGGGAGCCTGTGCTGCGGGAGTCGCCGCGGCGGGGGCTTCTGCTGCCGGGGCGGCCGGGGCATCCGTTTCGACGATGTGGGTGCCATCGCCGATGACCGCGACGGCCTGGCCGATCGGCACGAGGGCGCCGGCCGGCACGAGCAGCTGCTCGAGGATTCCGTCGTCAAAGGCCTCCAGGTCCATGGTGGCCTTGTCGGTCTCGATCTCGGCGAGCACGTCGCCCTTGTGGATCTGGTCGCCGACCTTCTTCATCCAGCGGCTGAGTTCGCCCTCTTCCATGGTGTCGGAGAGGCGGGGCATGATCACTTCAGGCATGGGCTGTCCTACTTCTCGAGCGGTGCACTGTTGACAGGTGCGATGTTGAGTACCTCACGCACGACCTTGGCGAGTTCGGCGGCGTGGGGCAGCGCGGCGAGCTCGAGGGTCTTGGCGTAGGGAAGGGGAACCTCGGCGGCAGCGACGCGGCGCACGGGTGCGTCGAGGAAGTCGAAGACGCCCTCACCGATCGTGGCCGAAATTTCGGCGCCGATTCCGTAGCTGAGCCAGTCATCTTCGAACACGACCGCGTGGCCGGTCTTGCGCACCGAGGCGCAGATCGTCTCGCGGTCGAGCGGGCGCAGGCTGCGCAGGTCGACGACCTCGATCGAGAGCCCTTCGGCTTCGAGCTTGTGCGCGACCTCGAGGGCGGTCGTGGTGCCGCGGGAGTAGCTCACGATCGTGAGATCGGTGCCCTCCTTGACCACGGCGGCCTTGCCGATCTCTGCAATCTGCTCCCCGTCGGGGACCTCGCCCTTGGAACTGTACAGGGAGAGGTTTTCGATGAAGATGACCGGGTCGTCGTCACGGATCGCCGCGGTGAGCAGCGCCTTAGCGTCGGCCGGGGTCGAGGGGGCGAGCACCTTGAGCCCGGGGATGTGGGCGAACCACACCTCGAGGTTCTGCGAGTGCGTCGCGGCGAGCTGCTGGCCGCCGCCGCCCGGCATCCGAATGACCATGGGAACGGACACCTGGCCGCCGAACATGGAACGCATCTTGGCGGCGTGGTTCACGATCTGGTCGATCGCGATGAGGCTGAAGTTGATCGTCATGATCTCGACGACCGGGCGCATGCCGATCATCGCGGCGCCGAGTGCGGCACCCACGAAGCCCTCTTCGGCGATCGGGGCGTCGACGACGCGATCCGGGCCGAACTCGGTGAGCAGGCCGGCGGTGATCTTGTAGGACCCTTCGAAGACTCCGATCTCCTCACCGATCAGGAACACGTTGTCATCGTGCAGCAGTTCGGCGCGCAGCGTCTCGTTGAGGGCCTGACGGTAGGTGATCACGCGGGTGGCGGGCGGGTCGGTGACCGGCGCGGCTTCGATACTCATAGTGCTTCCATAACGGGGTCGCCGGGCAGAGCGGATGGCGCGTTGGCCACGGGAGTCGCATACACGTATGCGAAGAGGTCGGCAGGGTCAGGGTCGGGACTCGCGTCACCAAACTCGACGGAGGCGTCGACGATCGCGTCGATTTCGGCGTCGATGGCGTCGGCCGCGGCATCGTCAAGAATGCCGGCCGCGATCAGCTGGGCTCGGAACACCGGAACCGGGTCGGACTTCTGGGCGATCGTGGTCTCTTCCGCGGAGCGGTAGCGCGCCGGGTCGACGACCGAATGACCACGCAGGCGGTAGCACATGAGCTCCAGCAGCACCGGCTGGCGCTCGGTGCGAGCGCGCGCGAGTGCGGTCTCGGCGGCGTCACGCACGGCAAGCACGTCGTCGCCGTCGACCCGGATGCCGGGGATACGGTACGACGCACCGCGCTTGTACAGGTCGGGTTCGGCCGAGGCGGCTTCGACGGTGGTTCCCATGCCGAGGCGGTTGTTCACGATCACGTAGACGATCGGCAGATTCCACAGACCGGCCAGGTTGAGCGATTCGTGGAAGGCACCGATGTTGGTCGTGCCGTCCCCGAGCAGGCACATGACCGCGTCGGACTCGGCACCGGCCTGCTGCTTGGCCTTGATGGCCAGGGCAACGCCGGTCGCCGGGGGGATCTGACCGCCGACGATGCCGTAGCCGCCAAAGAGGCGCGCTTCACTGTCGAACATGTGCATGGATCCACCGCGGCCGCCAGAGACGCCGGTCGTCTTGCCGAACAGTTCGGCCATGACGCGTCCGGGTTCCAGATCGCGCATGAGCGCGTAGCCGTGATCGCGATAGCCCGTGAAGAGGTAGTCGCCCTTGTTGATGGCGGCCATCAGGCCGACCACGGTCGCTTCCTCTCCGAGGTTCAGGTGGCAATAGCCCCCGATCTTCGCTCGCGCGTACATCTCGCTCGATCGCAACTCAAAGTTGCGAATGAGCGACATGCTCCGGTAGTACCCTCGCAGAACATCCGCGGGCGTATCGCCCGGGAATGTCTGCACTTCAGCCGTTCGTGCACGGGTTTTGGCCGCCATGAATCCGCCTCGCTTCCGACATAATGTCTCCAAAAAGCTTACGCCGAATACTTGCCTAACAAGTACACGCGTTGCCTGCCCGGTGCCGCGCCCTTACCGGCACCGGAAAGGGCCGAGTCGCGGGTGCGACTCGGCCCAGATCATCCGCTTGCTGCGACCACTGGCCGGTTTAGACCTGCGGGGGCTGCTTGCGCCCGAGGCGCCAGCGCTTCTTCGAATCGTCCGCCAGGGACGGATCGGACAGCGCCGCACTGATGCGGTCATCCACCTGGTCGCCGAAGTGCTCGTCGAAGTTCTCCTCGAGGTGCTCCGTGACCTTCTCACCGATGCGGCGGGAAAGTTCATCCTTGCGTGCACGACGTTCTGCACGCACGAGAACCTGGTGTTCGGCACTGAGCGCCTTATATGTAGCGATACACATACCGATCATCACGATGCTCACCGGAATGGACGTGAGGATGGCACCGGTCTGCAGCGCGCCCAGTCCGCCGGCGAGCAGCAGAGCGATCGCGACGAGCCCGCCGAGGCTGGCCCACATGATGCGGCTCCACTTGGGCGGGTTGGTGTCGCCGCCGGAGGCGAGCATGTCGATCACGAGAGAACCGGAGTCCGCGGAGGTGATGAAGAAGATCGCGATGACGATCACCGCGAGAACCGAAAGGACAACGCCGAACGGCAGGCTGCCCAGCAGGTTGAACAGCACGTTCTCGGGAACAATGCCGGCTTCGGGGTCGAAGAGACCGCCACCGTCACCCTCCCAGGCCTGACGGATGGCGCTGCCGCCCATCACGGCGAACCAGACGAAGGTCACGAAGGTCGGAACGAGAAGCACTCCGGCGATGAACTGACGAACGGTACGGCCGCGCGAGA
This sequence comes from Cryobacterium frigoriphilum, assembly GCF_004403305.1. Classification (GTDB taxonomy): domain Bacteria; phylum Actinomycetota; class Actinomycetes; order Actinomycetales; family Microbacteriaceae; genus Cryobacterium; species Cryobacterium frigoriphilum. Next base: position 93,750 of record NZ_SOHE01000053.1, read on the forward strand.
TGCGGGCGATGAACACGCCAACGAACGGGGCCCACGAGATCCACCAGCCCCAGTAGAAGACGGTCCAGCCGCCCTGCCAGTCGAGACCGGCCTGGCCGGTGTACGCACTCGTGGCGAAGGTGAGACCGACAACATCCTGAAAGTAGCCGCCGATGGACTGCACCAGAAGGCGCAGCAGGTACATCGTCGGGCCGAGCAGCAGCACGGCGAGGAGCAACAGCCCGGCCATGCTCAGGTTGATGTTGGAGAGCCACTTGATGCCCTTGCCGACACCACTGACGACCGAGGCCGTCGCGATGATGGTGATGACCACGATCAGGATCACGAGAAGCGTGTTCGTGACGTCGCCGACGACACCGAGGTAGCTGAGGCCGGCGGCGATCTGCTGCACACCGAGGCCGAGCGAGGTGGCAACACCGAAGAGCGTACCGACGATGGCAATCACGTCGATCGCATCGCCGAGGCGCCCCTTCACCCGGCGGGTTCCGAGCAGCGGCTCCAGCGCCCAGCGAATCGACACCGGACGGCCCTTGCGGTGGATCGAGTACGCGAGTGAGAGGCCGACGACGGCGTAAATGGCCCAGGCGTGGAAGCCCCAGTGCAGGAAGGTCTGCGACATGGCCGCGGAAGCGAGCTCTGCGCTGTCTCCGTCGACGCCCGGCTTGGGGTTCGTGAAGAAGGTGAGGGGCTCTGAGGCACCCCAGAAGACGAGGCCGATGCCCATGCCGGCGGCGAAGAGCATGGCGAACCAGCTCATGATGCCGAACTCGGGCTCGTCATCGTCTTTACCGAGCTTGATGTCGCCGAAGCGGCTGAGGCCCATCCAGATTGCGAAGACGACGAAGGCCGCGACAATGATGACGTAGTACGGGCCGAGACCGGCCACGACCCAGCCCTGCAGCAGGGCGAGCACACTGCCGGTGCGAACCGGGAAGGCGATGGCGATGACCACCACGGCGAGGATGATGCCGAGCGCCGGATAGAAGACCCGCGGAGCGGGAACGGCGAACCGTTTACGGGGCGCGGCGGGTCGGTCGGAACCGACCGGCGGCGACGCGTCGGGAAGAACGCTCATGACGCAACTTTCTGGTAGAGCGGGAGCGCAACAGACCCGAATCGGCCAGCATAAATGGCTGCACGTCCAATGGGCAAAGGACAATTATACCCCACGTTGGGGGGTTTCTCTACGCCGTACATGGCGCGACGTGCAACGATGAACCCATGAACATCGATGGCACGGGTCACGAGGACGAAGCCCAGATTCACTCCCTGACGCAGGACGAGTGCTGGGAGGCGCTTCTCTCCAGCAGCCTCGGACGGCTCGCCGTCAGTGTCGGCGGCTATCCGGAAATCTACCCGGTGAACTTCATTGCCGCCGACCGGCGCCTGCTGTTCCGTACGTCCCCCGGCACCAAGCTCGTCGAGCTGACGGTCAACAACCGCGTTGCCTTCGAAACGGACGGGGTGGGCCGCGACGAGGCGTGGAGCGTTGTCGTGAAGGGAACCGCGTCAATCCTTGAGCGCCAGTCAGACATCGACACGGCCGACATGCTGCCGTTGCGCCCGCTGATTCCCACGATTAAGCACATCTACGTCGAGATCAAGCCGACAGAACTCACCGGTCGACGCTTTCACCTCGGCCCTGAGCCGCTTCACTCCTAGGCTCAACCCGCTCAACTGGTTCTCCCCGCTCAGGCGCTGCCCTCGGCGACGGTACCGGCCCGCAGGCGCAGGAGCCACAGGAGTGCCCTCCCGTAGGCATCCGCCACGCTCGAGGCATCAAAGTCGGTCATGAGACCCTCCGCCTCCAGGTCGACCCGATACCCCGCATCGGGAACCCGCTGCAGCACCTGGAATGCGTCGCCGAGCAGACCGCGCAGCTGATCTTCGCGGGGCAGCCAGAGGGCGTCTTCAAGGGCGAGGGAGTCGAGCGCCCACTCCGTCGTGCCGTTGAAGCCGAGAATCGTGCCGGTGTCGAATTGGTGCGGTTCGATGGTCATCTCGCTGACGTGGAACACATCACTGTCGAGGTCGGGGCGTTCGATGCGGAAGGCGTCCCCCGAGGCCGGGTGCCACTCCAGTCCGGCCTTACGCAGAGCTCGGGCAATCTCGATAGTGATCATGGAACATTATCTGCGCGCGCTAGCGTGGTATCCAGAGCGCGGGTGAAATATCCATCCGCGATCCGTCCAGCTCCGAATCTGAAAGTCGGGTGAGCATCACGCTCAATCTCACGGTGCACGTCAAACCGGGTAGCCGCAAAGGCCCGCTGGTGGTCACTGACGACGACGCGGATGATTCGGTGACCGTTTTTCTGCAGCAGCGCGCCGTCGAGGGCGCCGCCAACGATGCCCTCGTCAAGATTCTCGCCAAGCACTTCGGCGTGGCGAAACGGGACGTGGACATCGTTCGCGGCCATGCATCACGCATCAAGCACGTACGGATCGACCGTACGGTGTGATCGGTGCGTGCGGTTCGGTTCTAGCTGACGCCGCGCAGGTCGATGATGAAGATGAGCGTCTGGCCGGAGAGACGGTGCCCCGAGCCGGCGGGACCGTAGGCCAGGTGCGGCGGCACGACGAGCTTGCGGCGGCCGCCGACCTTCATGCCGGGAATACCCTGCTGCCAGCCGGCGATGAGGGAGCGCAGCGGAAAGTTGATGGTCTGGCCACGGCTCCAGGAGGAGTCGAATTCGTCGCCGGACTCGTACTCGACGCCGAGGTAGTGCACGTCGACGGTGGCGCCGGCGAGAGCTTCGGCGCCGTCGCCCTCGACAATGTCGACGATTTCAAGCTGTTCGGGCGCGGGGCCCTCCGGGAAGTCGATTTCTGGCTTGGCATTGAGATCTGTCATCCCCCTATCCAATCGGATTTCCGTCCGCGGTGCACGTTACTGGGCGCGCGGATCCGCCGGGCCGGCGAACATCGTGCCCGGATTCAGCAGCTGCAGCGGGTCAAAGACGGCCTTGAGCCGACGCTGGAGGTCGAAGCCGGTCTCGCCGAGTTCGTCGGCGAGCCACCGACGTTTCAGCACGCCCACCCCGTGCTCGCCCGTGAGGGTGCCGCCCAGCCGCAACGCCGCCCTGAAGAGTTCGTCGGCGGCCGCCCAGATCTCGTCGGGAACGGCCACGTCGACATCCGCCGCCGTTGACGGCCCGGGAATCATGAAGTTGGGGTGCAGATTGCCGTCACCGGCGTGGGCCACGGTCGGAATCGAGAGTCCGGTGCGCGCGCTGATGTCGGCGATGACCGCAAACATCTCGGCCATGCGCGAGCGTGGCACACAGATATCCTCAATCAGCACGGTGCCGTGGCTGGCCAGGGCCGGATGCATCGCCCGGCGAATCGCGAGCAAACGATCCGCGGCGACCGGGTCGGACTCCAGGCGGGCGTCCCCGCCGGCCGCACGCAACACCGTCAGGGCCTGCTCTGCCTCGAACCGGGCGGCCGGGCCATCCGTCTGCAGCAGCAGGAACGCGCCGCCAGGGGGCAGATCGGCCGTCGCCTCGGCGCCGAGGTAGTCGCGAATAAGCGCGAGGGCGACCGGGTCGAGCAGTTCCATCACCGCGGGGCGCAGCCGGGCGCGGGTGATGAGAGCGGATGCCGCGGCACCGGCCGTGATCGAGGCGAATACCGCTCCGATGGTCACGGTCTCGCCGGAGCTGATCGGCCGCGCCCGCACAACGGCCTCGACGATGACTCCGAGCGTGCCCTCCGAGCCGGTGATGAGCGCGGTCAGGTCGTACCCGGTCACCCCCTTCACCGTGCGGTGCCCGGTGCGCAGCAGGCTGCCGTCGGCCAGGACCACGGTCAGGCCGAGCACGGCCTCCCGGGTCACGCCGTACTTTGCGCACAGCAGGCCGCCCGCGTTCGTGGCGATATTGCCACCGACGGTCGAGATCGCCTTGCTCGCCGGGTCGGGCGCGAACCACAGGCCGTAATCGGCGAGCGCATCGTTGAGGTGCTGGTTGATCACTCCCGGCTCCACGACGGCGAGCTCGTCGTCGGGGTTGATTTCGAGAATGCGGTCCATGCCGGCGACGCTGAGCACAATGGAACCGTCGGTGCCGCAGGCGCCACCGGCCAGCCCCGTGCCGGCGCCACGCGTCACGACCGGTACCCGAAATTCGGTCGCGATGCGCAGCGTTGCCTGCACATCGGCGACGCTGCGGGCGTTCACGACGGCACACGGCAGGCCAGGGGCCTGCCAGCCCGATTTGTCGGAGCGAACAGCGGCCAGCGCGGCCGGCTCGACCGTCACCGCCGAGCCCAGCTCGGCGGTGAGACGCCGCAGCGCGGAGCCGGCGGTAGTGGCGGTACTTGCGGCCGGTGACGAAGCTGTCATGGTTCCACCCTACTGAGCGCCGCCCCGGCCGAGCACCGGGCAGCCGGGGCACGGTGCCGGAGGCCGAAAGCGATGTCCGTTTTCCGCTGCCGCCCGGGGGTGTTACGTGTCAGGCTGGGGCCATGAACCCCACGCTTCCGGCCACGAACGCCCCGGCCGGGGACCCTGATTTTGCAGAGCGCTTTCGCGCCATGTCGTCGCGCGACACCCGCTTCGACGGCCAGTTCATCACCGGCGTGCACTCCACCGGCATCTACTGCCGCCCCAGCTGCCCGGCGACGACCCCGAAGGCGTGCAACGTCTCGTTCTACCTCACGAGCGCGGCCGCCCACGAGGCAGGGCTGCGCGCCTGCAAACGATGCCTGCCCGACGCGGTTCCCGGGTCGCCCGCCTGGAATCTGCGCGACGACCTCGCCGCCCGGGCCATGCGGCTCATCGGTGACGGGCTCGTCGAACGCGACGGTGTCGGCGGACTCGCCGCCCGCCTCGGCTACACCCCTCGACACCTCACGCGGGTGCTCGTCGCCGAGCTCGGTGCCGGCCCGCTCGCACTCGCCCGCGCGAATCGGGCCCAGACCGCCCGGGTGCTGCTGCTGAGCACCGGGCTGCCGATCACGGATGTGGCGTTCGCCGCCGGCTTCGGCAGTGTGCGCCAGTTCAACGACACGATCACGGCCGTCTACGAGCGCACCCCGACGGCGCTGCGCCGGAGCGCGCCGCATCCGCTGCCCGCAGCGATGCTCGACTCCCGGGCCGGCGGCACCCGCATTACCGTGCAGCTCCCGGCCCGCGCCCCCTTCGACGGCGCGGGGTTGCTGCGCTTTCTCGCCCTGCGGGCGCTGCCCGGCGTAGAGACCGTGACCCGCGCAGCCAGGCCCGAGACGATGACGGATGCCGTGGCCCCGGTCATCGGCTACGGCCGCACCCTGCTGCTGCCGCACGGAGCGGCGACCATCGACCTGACGCTCAACGCCAACGCCAACGCCAACGGAACTGCCGACGGGAACGAAATCGCGCCCGGAAGCCCTGGCGGCGCACCCGGAGTGACCTGCACGGCCTGGCTCAGCAACCTGGCCGATCTGGCGCCGCTCGTGAGTCGCGTACGGCGCCTGCTCGACCTCGACGCCGATGCCATCGCCATCGATCGGGCGCTGGCCCAGGACCCGGTGCTCGCTCCGCTCGTCGCCCGCACGCCCGGCATGCGCGTTCCCGGCAGCGCCGACCCGCACGAGACCCTGTTTCGGGCACTGATCGGCCAGCAGGTGTCTGTCGCGGCCGCCCGCACGGCGCTGACCCGGTTATCGGCGGCACTCGGTGAGAAACTGGTCGGAGCCGACGCCGGTCCCGGCGACACCGGCCTGCTGCGCCTGTTCCCGACGGCGACGGCGATCGCCGCCCACGGGCGTGAGGTGCTGCGCGGACCCGCCGCGCGGGTGACCACGATCGTGCAGACGGCCGAAGCCCTGAGCACCGGCGAACTCGTGCTCTCCCCCGGCGATACCCGCGACGATCTGTCGGCAAAGTTGCAATCCCGGCCCGGAATCGGGCCCTGGACCGCCGGCTATGTGGCGATGCGGGTGCTCGGCTGCCCCGATATCCTGCTGACGAGCGATCTGGCCCTGCGGCAGGGCGCTGGCCGTCTCGGCCTGCCGATCACGCCGGGGGTGCTCGCCACGCGGGGCGCCGCCTGGGCGCCGTGGCGCAGCTACGCCGGTATGCACTTGTGGAGTGCCTACAAGTAGCGGAGCGTGCGGCTGTCGGGTCTCCACAGGCAACCCCGGCGCGAGCCGGATAGCCTAGATGAGTGAAGTTTGCGCACCTGAAAGTCGAAGGCCAGTCCACACCGAGGTTGGCGGTGACGATCGGGGACGCAGCACTGTTCCTCGACGACGTCATGCAAAACGCCCCTCGCGACCTGCAAGACCTGCTCGAGAAGGGCAGCACCGAGTATGAACGGGTGCAAACCAGCACCGCCGTCGCCGTGAGCCGCGGCGCCGCCCTCACTCCGATCGACGAGTTGCGGCATGCCTCAGCCGTGCTGCGGCCGCCGCAGATCATCGCGATCGGTGCCAATTACGCCGCGCACTCCTCGGAACTCAGCCTGCGACTCGAAACGGCCGCGACCGTGTTCTCGCTCTGGCCGAACTCGCTCGCTGGCCACGGCAGCACCACCACCTGGCCCGCCGATCGCACCGGCCAGGTTGACTATGAGGCCGAACTCGGCGTCATCATCGGTCGTCCCGCCCACCGCGTCTCGGTAGCGGATGCCCTCGATTACGTCTTCGGCTACACCGTCGTGAACGACATCACGGCGCGGGACCTGCAGTTCTCCGAAGCTCAGTGGTCGCGCTGCAAGTCATTTGACGGGTTCACCCCGACCGGCCCGATCGTGGTCACCGCGGATGAGATCGGCGATCCGCAGAACCTCTGGCTGACGACCCACGTCGACGGCCGTCTGCTGCAGGACGCCTCGAGCGGCGACATGGTGCGCACCGTCGCAGAAATCATCTCGTACCTCTCGCAGACAGCGACGCTGCTGCCCGGCACGCTCATTTCGACCGGCAGCCCGGGCGGTGCCGGCTACAGCCGCAAGCCCCCCGTTTTTCTGCGCGAAGGCTCCACGGTGACGGTCGCCATCGATAAGATCGGCCTCCTCACCACCCACTGCCGCGAAATCTAGTCAACAGCACGAACGACACCATCTGCAGCAGGTAGGCGAGCGGGCGCAGGTTCGGTACGCGGGCGCAGGTTCGGTACGCGGGCGCAGGATAGAACCTGCGCCCGCGTATCTAGCCTGCGCCCGGGCCGCCGAACGTGCTCGTCAAGGGGCCATCTGTGACACGTGGCGATACCTGCCCGACAAAGCTGTCTCAGCCCTTCCTGACACTCCGGGTCCACAGACATGAAGTGTCAGGAACATCCCGAGACACGACAGGAAGCGGAAAGAGCAACAACTGCTCACTCGCGCGCAGGAGAGCACCGCAAGACGGGTCAGGCGGCGAGGAGCAGTTCGATCGGGCCACGCACGAAGAAGAACACGAAACCGAGTGCGACGACCCAGAGCAGCGGGCTGATCTCGCGGGCCTTGCCGGAGAGGCTGCGCACGAGCACCCAGGAGATGAAGCCGGCACCGATGCCGTTGGCGATCGAATAGGTCAGCGGCATCACGATGATCGTGAGAAACACCGGCAGCACGATCGAGAACTCGCTGAAGTCGATGTGCCGGATCTGCGACACCATGAGCGCACCGACGATGACGAGCGCGGCGGCGGCGACCTCGAGCGGCACGATCATGGTCAGCGGGGTGAAGAACATCGCGGCGATGAACAGCAGGCCGGTCACGACGTTGGCGAAGCCCGTGCGCGCACCCTCACCGATACCGGCACCCGACTCGATGAATACGGTGTTCGACGAAGCGGATGCCGCCCCACCGGCAACCGCGCCGATGCCCTCCACGATGAGCGCGCTCTTGAGGCGCGGAAAGTGGCCGTCTTTGTTGGAGAGTCCGGCCTCACTGGCGAGCCCGGTCATGGTTCCCATGGCGTCGAAGAAGTTGGTGAAGACGAGCGTGAAGACGAGCATCACGGCGGCGAGCATGCCGATGCGCTCGAATGCTCCGAAGCTGACCTGGCCGAGCAGGCTCAGGTCGGGCACCGCCACGATGCTCGTCGGCAGCACCGGGGCGTTGAGGTTCCAGCCGGCCGGGTTGGTGCCGAGCGAGGGGCCGACCTTGAAGATGGCCTCGAGGATCACGGCGATGACGGTCGTCGAGACGATTCCGATGAGCAGCGCCGCCTTGACCTTACGCGCGAGCAGCACACCGGTGATGATGAGGCCGAGCACGAAGACGGCGGTCGGCAGGGTTGCGACCGAGCCGGCGTCGCCGAGCTGCACGGGCGGCGACGCGGCGCCGCTGGCCCGCACGAAGCCAGAGTCGACGAGCCCGATGAAGGCGATGAACAGTCCGATGCCGACGGTGATCGCGATCTTCAACTGGTGCGGAATGGCGTTGAAGATGAGTTCCCGCATGCCCGTCGAGGCGAGCAGCACGATGATGAGGCCGTTGATGACGACGAGGCCCATGGCCTCAGACCAGGTGACCTGACCGACGACGCTCACGGCGAGGAAGGAGTTGATGCCGAGCCCGGCGGCGAAACCGAACGGCAGCCGCGCGATGACGCCGAAGAGGATGGTCATGACGCCGGCGGTGAGAGCGGTCACGGCGGCGACCTGGGCGTTGGGCAGCCAGTTGCCGTTCACGTCGAGGGCTGCCTGGTCGGCGCTGAAGCCGCCGAGGATCAGCGGGTTCAAGATGACGATGTAGGCCATGGTGACGAAGGTGACGACGCCGCCGCGGGTTTCGCGGGCCCAGCTGGAGCCGCGCCCGGTGATCTCGAAGTAGCGGTCGACCCGCGCGCGCAGGCCGGTGCGGGTGTCGGCCGCGGTCGTGTCGGGCGTCGTGTCGGGCGTCGTGACGGATGCCGCCGCGTCGGCGGGCAGGCCCGTGGCGCTGGTGTTTTCAGAGCGTGAAATGGTGTTCTCCCGTGCCGGTTTCGGCGTGACCCAGGTCGAACACGTCGCAGAGGGAATAGTTTACGCGGCCCGGCCCCGTTCGGGGACCGTCGACGGATGACTCAGACGTGCGGCACGAAGGCGCCCCAGGCGAGGCGCCGCTCGGCGAGCGGGTCTGCCTCGATGCGGTCGACGGTATCGATGATGAGCGTCTCCCGGGAAACCTCGTCGTAGCGCGGCCAGTCGGCATCCGGTACCCCGGTCGCGGCGAAGTTCAGCCACCAATACTGCATGCGGGCACCGATCTGCTGAAAGGTGCGTCGGCCGCCGAGTGACGTCATCGCCCGGCCGAACCAGCCGTCGAGCCGGTCGAACAGCGGAAACAGTTCGAGGCCGTGGGTGGCGTCCAGGCCCATCTGCCGCACCAAGCGCGGGGCCGCGTCGAAACGGTAGAAGAACACCGGCGCGTACCGCGAATGCCGTTCCCCGACTTTCACACTCGGGTACCAGAACGAATAGTCGCCGCCGAAGTCGAGCGCCGGACGCAGAGCCGGGATGCCGGGGTACTGCGCCTTGAGCGCCTTGCGGGCCTTCTTCTTGGTCTTCTTGAAAATTGCCCGGATGCGCGGGGGCGTCGTGGCGAGAATATCGATGCGTCCGCTGAACAGCGACCCCTCCCGGGCATTGGTGCCGATAATCAGCGGCACCCGGTGGGCGCGGCCGTCACGAAAGGCGTCGAGGGGGCGTTCGGGCAGAAATACTCCGTCGATGACCGGGCACAGCGGAATCGTTCCGGGGTACCGGTCGGGACTCTGCACGGTGAAGCGCGTGGTGAGCTCGGCGAGTCGTGCGGGCGTGGCCGCGAGCAGCAGCTCGGCGGCGGCCGTGGGCTCCCAGTCGCCGTCGCTGCCATCGGCCGCGAGGCTGTCGACGAATTCACCGGCCCAGACCGCGGTCAGTTCCGGCGGGTAGACCGCATTGGGCGGGGCGCTCTGGGCGATCGCCCGCTGGAACAGCCCGGCCGCGGCGGGCACCGTCATGAGGGTCGTGACCGCATTGCCGCCGGAGGATTCCCCGAAGACGGTGACCTGGCTGGGATCCCCGCCGAACGCGGCGATGTTGTCCCGGACCCACTCGAGGGCGGCCACCTGGTCACGCAGCCCGAGGTTGCTCTCAAACGGCCGTTCTGGCGTGGAGTACCGGCTGAAATCGAGATAGCCGAGCGCGCCGAGACGATAGTTGAGGCTGACGTAGAGAATACCGCCACGCCGCACGAGGCCCTCGCCCTGCCTCGGGACCTCCCGCGATGAACCGACGCTGTAGGCGCCGCCGTGAATGAACACCATGACCGGTCTGAGAGTCGCGCTGGGGGCATCCGGTGCCAGCACGTTGAGGTTGAGGCAGTCTTCACCCTGCGGGATACGCGGGTGAGCGCCGATGAACTGGCCCTTGTGACTCTGCGGGGCGACCGCCCCCCACTCACCCGCATCTCGCACACCCGCCCACGGCGCGATCGGCCGTGGCGCCCGAAACCGCAGGGCTCCGATCGGGGCGGCGGCATAGGGAATACCACGCCAGGCGCGCACTCCGCGCTCGCGGATGCCGCGCAGCACCCCGGTCGACACCGTCACGTCAAGGGGTTCCATGGTGCCGGTCTGGGCGAGTCGACTCATACTTCGATCCTATTTGTTACTACGATCGACACGATTGCCTGAGCACGGCACGGCCTGAACACGGGACGGCCTGAACGGGCTGCAACAAGCGGAACGAGACACCATGGCACGGCCCACCCTCCCCTGGACACTGCACGGCGACGGAAAGACGGTCGGTGCCGACGAGGTCGTCGCCCCCGGCGAACGCCTCAGCTGGCCCCTCACGATCGGCATCGGCGCCCAGCACGTCGTCGCCATGTTCGGCGCCACCTTCCTCGTGCCGTTGCTCACCGACTTTCCGCCGAGCACGACGCTGCTGTTCTCGGGCATCGGCACGCTGCTGTTCCTCATCATCACCGGCAACCGGCTGCCCAGCTATCTGGGGTCGTCGTTCGCGTTCATCGCCCCGATCACCGCGGCGACGGCATCCGCCGGCATGGGCAGCGCCCTGTTCGGCATTCTCGCCGTCGGGGTGCTGCTGGCACTCGTCGGCGTGATCGTGCAGCTCACCGGCACCGGCTGGATCGACGCTCTGATGCCGCCGATCGTGTCGGGTGCGATCGTCGCGCTGATCGGTTTCAACCTGGCTCCCGTCGCCAAGGCGAACTTCGACCTGGCCCCCGCCACGGCCCTCATCACCCTCGTCGCCGTGATTCTGTGCACCGTGCTGTTCCGGGGAATCCTCGGCCGGCTGTCGATCTTTCTCGGTGTGATCGTCGGCTACGTCGCTGCGGTGTTCTTCGGCGAGGTCGACTTCAGCCAGGTCGCCGCCGCACCGTGGATCGGGCTGCCGCCGCTCATGCTGCCGGCGAACCCGTTCGAGAACCCGTCCGCCGTGTTCGGCGTGCTGCCGGCGTTCCTGCCGGTCGTGCTCGTTCTGATCGCCGAAAACGTCGGTCACATTCGCGGCGTGGCACAGATGACGGATGCGAGGGTGAACCGGGTCACCGGTCGCGCCCTGCTCGCCGATGGCCTCGCCACCATGCTCGCCGGGTTTAGCGGTGGCAGCGGCACCACCACCTACGGGGAGAACATCGGTGTGATGGCCGCCACCCGCATCTACTCCACGGCCGCGTACTGGGTGGCCGGTATCGTCGCCGTGTTGCTCGGTCTCTCCCCCAAGATCGGCGCGGTCATCAACACGATCCCGGCCGGTGTGCTCGGCGGGGTGACGACAGCGCTGTACGGTCTGATCGGAGTGATCGGCGTCAAGATCTGGCTCGATAACAGGGTCGACTTCACCAAGCCGGTCAACCAGTTCACGGCGGCGACCGCGCTCATCATCGGCATCGCCGACTTCACCCTGAACGCCGGCACGCTGAGCTTCAACGGCATCGCGCTCGGCACCGTCGCGGCCATCACGATCTACCATCTGATGACCCTCGTGACCCGTCTGCGCACGCCGCGCTCGGAGCCGAGCGAGAAGGATCGCTCCGACATCACGGCGTCGAACAGCACCCCGGCCTAGCCCCTCACGGCCGCAGCGGCTACAGTCAAAGAATGCTCCAGGAACGTGGTTCTACCCCCTCGGGGGTGCGCCTTCGCAACAATGTGCACGTGACGGGTAACGCGTCCGGTCGCCCCTTGATCTTCGCTCACGGTTTCGGCTGCAGTCAGGAAATGTGGCGGGAAGTGGTTCCGGCCTTCGCCGCGGAGTATTGCATAGTGCTGTTCGATCATGTCGGCGCCGGCGACTCCGATCTGACGCAGTACGACTACGGCAAATACGATTCGCTGCACGGGTACGCGGACGACGTGCTCGAGGTCATGGCGGAACTCGACCTGCACGACGCCGTCTACGTGGGGCACTCGGTCAGTTCCATGATCGGGGTACTGGCCGCGACCCGCGATCCCGCACGGTTTGGCGCCCTTGCGCTGGTCTGCCCCTCGCCGCGCTACATCAACGACGGCGTCGATTACGTCGGTGGATTCGATCAGTCCGAAATCGACGGGCTGCTCGACGCGCTCGACGCGAACTATCTCGGCTGGTCGGCCGCCATAGCGCCGGTCATGATGGGCAACGCCGACCGCCCCGAGCTCGGGCAGGAACTCAGCACGAGCTTCTGCAAGACCGACCCCGACATCGCCAGCCACTTCGCGCACGTGACGTTCCTCTCCGATAACCGCCACGATCTGAGCCGGGTGAGCACTCCGACCCTCATCCTGCAGTCGGCACACGACGTGATCGCTCCCCTGCCGGTGGGCGAATATGTTCACCGGCAGATCCCCGGAAGCTCGTTCGTGGTGATGCCGATCTCGGGTCATTGCCCCAACCTCTCCGCTCCGACCCTGCTCGCGACGGAGATCCGGGCCTTCCTCGCGTGACCGAGAACGGCCAGACCCCCGCGGACCTCGACCCCGGCGAAATCCAAGACACCCTCGCTGACCTCTACGACCACGCACCGTGCGGGCTTCTCTCCACGACGCCCGACGGCATCGTGACCGACGTGAACGACACCTTTCTCACCTGGACCGGGCACGCCCGAACGAGCGTGCTCGGCACCCCGTTCGAAGGGCTGCTGACCGTCGGCAGCCACCTCTACTATGAGACTCGCTATCTGCCCGTGCTGCGCCTGGCCGGAGAGGTGCGCGAAGTGGCCCTGACGCTGCGCTGCGTCGGCGGCGCTGCCCTGCCCGTACTGGTCAATTCCACCACCCGGCTGGGGCCGGATGCGCGGCCGCGCCTCGTGCGGACCGCGATCTTCGACTCCACGCAGCGGCAGGACCTGGAGCGCGAGCTGCTTCTCGCGCGCCGTGTCGCCGAGGCCTCCGAGGCGCGCGTGCGGGTGCTGCAGGACGCCGGTGCGGCGTTCGGCGCCTGCGATTCGGAACAGGCAGTCGCCGAAGCCCTCGAACGCAGCGCCCGGCACGCTTTTCGAGCTACCGCGGCGGCCGTGGTGCTCACCGATGAGTCCGGGGAGATGCGGCTGGTTGCCGGGGACCATCCGCTGCTCGAAGCTTTGGCCGGCACGGTGCTGCAGCGCCCGGAGGCCGAAGCGCTGAGCGATGGACTCGCGGTCACGATCACCAGCCTCGAGGATGCCCAGGCCCGGTTTCCCGCCGTGGCCGAGGCGTTGCGAGCGACCCGGCTGGAGGCGCTGAGCGCCATTCCCCTCGTCGGCGGCGAACGGTCCCTGGGCATTCTGCTCTGTTTCTACGGACGCCGGCGTGAGTTCGACGCCGACGCTCTGGCACTGCAGGCGGCTCTCGCCCTGCAGGCGGTGCAGGTCTTCGAACGAGTGCGCCTGCACGCCGAGCTCGAGGACCTCGCCCTGTACGACCCGCTCACCGGCCTCGCCAACCGTAAACTGCTGCAGCACGCTCTGGGGGCAGCTCTCGTCTCCGCCGACCGCAAACACAACCCGCTGGCCGTGGTCTTTCTCGACCTCGACGGGTTCAAGGCCGTCAATGACGGTCTGGGGCATCTGGTCGGGGATGCGGTGCTGGAACAGGTCGCTGATCGGCTGCGCGCGGTCGTGCGGGGCAGCGATACGGTGGCGCGCTTCGGCGGGGACGAGTTCGTCGTGGTCTGTGAAGACATCACTGAGCCCGACGTGCGCCACCTGGCCGAGCGCATCCGTCTTGCCGTGAGGCAGCCCCTGCGAGGCGTCGCGGCCTCGTTCGCCGTGACGGCGAGCGTGGGCATTGCCCTGCACCACGCCGGTGTCGTCGGTCTGGTGCCGGCCGTGCTGCTGAGCGCGGCAGACCGGGCCATGTACAGGTCCAAGGCCGCGGGCAAGGACTCCGTCACGGTGCTGTCGGTCTGAGCCCGCGAGCGGTCACCCGCGGGAGGCCACCGTGGCGAGGTCGGCCGCGAAGGTGAACGTGTCCCGCACGGGCGTGCCGGCCAGCACACCGGGCAGCCAATGCCGGGCGTCGTCCCACATCTGCTCGACCGGCAGTGTGTCCACGTCGAACCAGACCGGGTTCAGCTCGTCGGACTCGCGCGGCGTGCCGCTCCACTCGGTCACCACGAACACGTTCGACACCTGGCTCCACGCCTCGCGGTGGGGAAACAGGTAGGTCAGCACGCCCATTGGCACGAGAGCGGATGCCGCCACGACAAGCCCGGATTCCTCCTCGATCTCGCGCACCGCGGCATCCCGTGCCGTTTCACCCGGCTCGAGTTTGCCGCCGAGACCCACGATATTGCCGAGCCCCAGGCCCTTCTTCTTGCGCCCGAGCAGAACCTGCCGGTCACCGGTCGGGGAGGTTCGGGTCAGGTAACAGACGCACACCTGGGGCAGTCCCGCAAAAACAGTCATGGCCAAAGCCTAAGCTGGGCCCATGGACTTTGTACCGAATACCGGAACCATCACTATGTTCACCACGAACTGGTGCGGATATTGCAAGCGCCTGAAGGTGCAGCTCGACAAGGCCGGCATCGGCTACACCGAGGTGAACATCGAGGAGATCGACGGCACCGCCGAGCTCGTGATGAGCCTGAACGACGGCAACCAGACCGTACCGACGATTCTGTACCCCGACGGTTCGGCGGCCACGAACCCGTCCATCACGCAGGTCCAGGCCAAACTCGCCTGAACCGCCTGAACGGCCTGAACCGCGTGGGTACCGTTCGACGGAGTTCGGCTCGAAAACACTCTTCTCGGGCTGTCCTGACGGTGTTCTCACGGTCACTCTCCGTCGAGAGGTGCGGGCCTGCCCACGGGCAGCGGCGCGGGCCACGGATGTCGCGGCATCCGTCGCCGAATGCGGCGTGCCCGCCCAGCCGAACGCGGTACCGCGCCGGGCAACGGCGCAGCCACAGCGCAGCGGGCTACATACGACGCGGCGCAGGTACCGCGCAGCGGCGCAACGACAGCGCACCGGCCGACATGCGACGCGACGCAGGGGCCGGGCACCGGCGTAACTACAGCGCCGCGGCGCTACTACCGCGCAGCTGAGGCCTTTTTTGCCTTCGAAGGGCGACGAGCGAGGTGCGCGGCAGGTGCGCCGCTACGCCGTAGGCACGCCTACGGCGTAGCGGCGCAGGTACCGCGCAGCTCTTCCGAGCCTCCCGGAAAGTGGCGCAACTACCGCGCTGCGGCGCAGGTACCGCGCAGAGAATCTGAGCCACCGGAGCGGGCTGACCCGCGGCGGGCCGGCACGGAAGCAGCGCGCTGGCCGCCCGAGCTCGATCAGCCGAAGAGTACGGCGGCCTCGTCGTAACGGGCCGGGGAGACCTTCTTGAGGCCGATCGTCGCCGCGGCGATGCTGACCACGTCGATCTCGGTACCGCGCAGCGACACCATGGAGCCCCACTGCGAGTTCTGCACGGCGTCGATTGCGGCCATGCCGAGCCGGGTGGCGAGCACGCGGTCGTAGGCCGACGGCGCTCCGCCACGCTGGGTGTGGCCGAGCACGGTCGCTCGGCTCTCGATGCCGGTGCGCTCCTCGATCATCGGAGCAATGAGCTCACTGATACCGCCGAGGCGGGGGCGGTCGAAGGCGTCGAGCCCCTTGTGGGAGTGTGCCTCCTCCATGCCGGCGAGCAGAAAGCCTTCTGACACCACGATGACGGGGGCGCGACCGCGGTCACGCACGTGCTCAACCCACTCGCAGATCTGCTCGATCGTCTTGGGCTGCTCGGGGATGAGGATCGCGTGGGCGCCGCCGGCCATGCCGGAGTGCAGCGCGATCCAGCCGACGTGACGGCCCATGACCTCGACGATCATGCACCGCCCGTGCGACTCGGCCGTCGTACGCAGCCGGTCGATGGCCTCGGTGGCGATCTCCACTGCGGTGTTGAACCCAAAGGAGTAGTCGGTGGCTTCGAGGTCGTTGTCGATGGTCTTGGGAACACCGACGATCTTGAGCCCGGCCTCCGTCAGACGGTGTGCCGCCGTCAGGGTGCCCTCGCCGCCGATCGCGATGACGGCGTCGATGCCCTGCGAATCCAGGGTGCGCTGAATGTTCTCGGGGCCGCCGTTCTCGCCCTCGAACGGGTTGGTGCGGGAGCTGCCGAGAATGGTGCCGCCCTGACGGGACAGGCCGCGCACGCTGTGCCGGTCAAGCGTCATGAAGTCGCCCAGCACGAGTCCGCGCCAGCCATTGCGAATGCCGACAAACTCGGCATCGTGCGCCCGCACACCCTTGAGCACAGCGCCGCGAATGACGGCGTTGAGCCCGGGGCAGTCGCCGCCGCTGGTGAGGATACCGATCTTCATGTGTGGCCGATCTTGTCAACAGCGGCAAACTGCCGCCCCCTAATGATGGGCCGGGGGGCGGCGGGACTCAAATCCGAGTTATGTGGTGACTTTCGCTCGGGGCCTACAGGTTGCCGTCGAGCGCCTGATTGAGCAGGTAGATGAGGGCGCTGGCCTGCACGGTGTCCTCCGGGCCGACCGGCTCGGTCGAGCCGTCGAGGGCGCGGGCCGCGAGGCCCTCCTTGCTGCCGATGAGGTCGGCGATGCGCGCGTCGATGGTGTGGGCGGCAATGATGCGCCAGGCGGTGACGGGTTCGTCCTGCCCGATGCGGTGCACGCGGTCGATGGCCTGCGTCTGCTCGGCCGCCGTCCAGCTCAGTTCGGCGAGCACGACGTTTGAGGAGGCCTGCAGGTTGACCCCGACACCGGCCGCGGTCAGCGAGCAGACCGCGATGCTGACGTTGGGATCGGTGTTGAATGCGTCGATTGCGGCCTGTCGAGCGAGCGCCGACTGGTCACCCCGCAGCGACACGGTCTTCAGGTCACGCTTGGCGAAAATCTCCTCGGCGGCATCCATGACGTCGATGTGCTTGGCGAAGAAGACCACCTTGCCGACCGAGCGTGCGAGCTGGGCGGCATAGTCGGCCGCGAGACCGGCTTTGGCCTGACCGATCTTGCGCACCATCGTGAACACGTTTTCACCGGTGGTCTGCCCCTTCGAGTCCTCGAGTTCGGCGAGGGCGACCGCACGGATGTACGCGGTGCGGGTCTCTTCGGGCGACAGCGACGAATCGGCACGGTCTTTGCGGGCCGCGATCAGGGCGGTGTAGCGCTTCACGAGGCGGGCGCCGAGTTCACGCTCGGCCTGGCGGATGGAACGGCCGAGGTCGTCGTCGAGTTCCACGGGCAGGTCGGCGATGCGCTTGGCCGGCAGGTCGGTGGCGACGTCGACCTTGCGGCGGCGCACGATGCCCATGTCGATGACCGACGCGCGCGCTTCCGGGTAGAAACCGACATCCGCCGGCGTCAGGCCGGTGTCTTCGAGGGCCTGCAGAAGCTCCGGGGCGGGCTTGTCACCCTCGATCCAGCCGAGGAACTGCCAGATCGCACGAAAGTCGTCGACGTCGTTGATGAGCGGGGTTCCGGTGAGGGCCATCAGCAGCGGGTTGGGCGTGCGGCGGCGAATCTGCTCCGCGAGGGCCAGCACGTGCTTGGAGCGCTGGGACTGCAGGTTCTTGATGAAGTGCGCTTCGTCGACGACCATGCCCTTGAATCCGAGCGAGCCGAGCCAGGCGAGGTGCCGGTCGAGCACGTCGTAGTTGACCACGACGACGTCGGCGAAGGCGTCGAGGGTATCGCCGTCGCCGTGAATGACGGTCGCGCGGCGGTTCGGCGTCCACAGTTCGACCTCGCGCGCCCAGTTCATCTTGACGACGTTGGGCACGATGGCGAGCAGCGGATACGAGTTGGTGACGGATGCCGCCAGCAGGCTCTGCGCGGTCTTGCCGAGTCCCGGCTCGTCGGCGAGCAGATAACTGCGGTGTCCCTGACGTGCGCTCTCGATGAAACGAGCCTGGTGACGCATGAGTTCCATGCCGGGAGGGGACAGCCGGTCCAGTTTGGGCGCTTCGGGCATGTCCATGCTCGCGGCCTGGCCGCCGGAACCGTACTCGAAGGATTTGAACAGCGGGCCGAGCAGTTCCCAGTTCGCGAGGCGGCGGGCGCGGGAGACGGGCGGCGGTGCTGCCGCGCTGAAGTCGGGGGCGAGGAACGGGTTGGCGAGCTGGCGGGCCTTGACCGACTGCGGCACGACCTGGCCGACCGGCATGACCGGCTTCACCTCGGGTTCGCGGCTGATGATGAGTTCGTCGGGGCTCAGCGCGGCACCGGATTCGATCAGCCAGTCTCGACGGAAGCGCTGCGCGACCGTCGACACCGAGGCATCCGGTTCAAGCAGGGTGATGAGGCTGGTGTCGCGCGCGGCGGTGCGGGCGAGAATCTGCGCGATGCCGTCGAGGCGTTTCAGCAGCTCGGCACGGTTGCCGTCGGTCTGGTCGCTGTCGCCCTTGACCCTGGCGCGTTCCTCGCGCATGAGCAGCGCGATGACCTGAAATTTGGTGCGGTTCGTGGGGCCCAGCTTGCCGCCGGTCTGGGCCTTCGCCTCGACCTCGCGCACCTTGCGGGCGAGGATCGGAATGATCGGGGCATCGTCGTCGCGCGAGCGCGGACGGGTGCGCCTCGGCGCATTGTTCCGGCCGGTGCCGGTGGTCTGGTGGCGAGTCTGAGCCATTGTTCTCCACTTCACAGCAGCACGGCACATGTGGGCCGCGCTCATCGGTGGCGGCGGGCATGCACGAGGTTCCGTGGACGTCGACGCGATCGACACGCTGAACCCCGGATCGAGCATCGTCGCGTTACAACAGCAGCGAAACGGTCGAATTGGTGATCGGGTTCTCCAAGCGCGCTTCCAGTGTACGCCCGGAAGCGCGCGCGACCGAACGCGAACTCAGCGGTCTTCTAGGTGTGCACCGGCACCTTGGTGCGCACACCGACGATGATGAACACGACCGCGCCAGCCATCTGCGTGAAGGCCCACCCGGTTCCCTCCAGCGGCAGAATCGCCACCGGGTTCCAGAGCACGGCGATCGGCACGAGACCGACAAGCCACCACCACGCCTTCGCCTGAATCACGAAGACACAGAGGATCAGCGCGAGGATGCTCGCGGCATAGCGGATAACGATGAAGCCCTCGCTTTCCAGCAGGGCGATACCGGCGAGCAGGGCGATCGCACCGAGCAGGCCGGGGGCCAGCGCGGCACGCGTGAACGTCGGTTCGAGCGGGGTTCCCATGTGTGCCATCAGTTACCGCCTCCCCCGCCGCCGCCACCGCCGCCACCGGCGGAGCCCCCGCTCATGCCCGAACTCGAGGAGCTGGCCGTGCTGCCCGACCACGCTGCCGTCGTCGAGGCCGAGAAAGCACTGATGCCGACGGCGAAGTAGGCGGCGTTGAAGCTGCCGCTGCCGACGTACCAGTCCGGCTGGGCATCCGCGCCCTGATAATACGTGCCGAGAACGCTCGACCACTCCTTTTCCTGGCCGAACAGTACCGCGTAGGGCAGCACGCGTTCGTACAGCTTCAGGACCCGGCTCGGATCGGAGCCGCCGTCGAAACCGGGTCGCGGCCGCCCCGGGGAGCGCAGCGCCCCCTCGGGGCTCTGCAGGACACGAAGCCGGTCGGCTTCGGCGAGGGCAATATACAACTTGAGGCCTTTCAGGTAGTCGCGCAGTTCGGCGCCGGTCGCGGTCAGCGGGCGTACGGAGCCCGCCACCACAACGGTGGCGATCGCGCTGAGAATTGCAAGGATGAGGGTGAGGATCGGCCAGCCGCCGCCGATTTCGGTGAGGCCGGCGATGGCACTGGCAACGACACCGACCGCGCCGACAGCGCAGGCACTGACAAGCAGCGCTGAGCGCAGCGCACCGCCGGGGTGGGTGCGGAATCCGGCCGGGATCATGCCGCGGCGCACAGCGGAGGTCACTTTCAGCAGGGCCGCGGTGAGTGTCGCGTCCTTGGCCGCGAGGTCACGGCGGGTGCCGGGTGCAAGGCCGGGAAACAGCACGGTGAGGATGCCGCGCTCGGTCTCGTCGACCCCCTCGCTGCCCCGTAGTTCCAGCTCGTAGTGCGGTGGCGCCGCGCCCTTCTTCGTGCCGGGCTTCCGGCCGGTCTTCGTGCCGGTCGCGTCGGTCTCGATCACCCGCAGGTTGCCGCGCACGGCGAGGCTCAGAAACAGCGCGGCCATGGCTTTCGCCGTTCCGCCGGCGATGTCGCTGGCCTGCAGCAGGTTGATGCCGCGCGGCGGCAGGTATTCGGCGATGATCGTGGGTCGCCCGGGAGCGTGCCGCCAGACCATGGCGCGCGCCGCGATGGCGCCGAGCAGTACGAGCAGCCCCAGCAGGGCCGCCCCCAGGCCGATGCCGGGAAACGGCGTGGCCGTGAAGGACCCGTCGCGAGGGGTGAAGGTACCTGCCTCGAACTCGGCGACGATCGTGAGGGTTTCGCGGGGTGCCAGATCGGTCGCGGCTGCCGTGAGGGTCGTGGCGGCGGCATCCGCTTCGGCGGCGCCCCCGTCAGCGGCACCCGGGCCGGATCGATCGAGCATTCCGCAGGCCTCGGTCGAGCCCTGCCCACCCCGGAAGCATTCGGTACCGCCGGTCAACGCGTCGACGATCGCGGCGTCGAAGGTCACGGTCGCCGAAATTTCAGCGACGGGCTGGTTCCACCCGGTGCCGTTGACATCCCAGTAAAATTCTTGCTGCTCGGAGTCGTCGGGGCTGAGCACCACGTGGGTCTGGCTGTAGGTGATGACATAGGTCTGGGCGCCGTGCACATAGTCATCGGCGCTGATGACGACGAGTTCGAGGTCTCCGTCACCCGACTCGATCTCGAAGTCGCGCGGCGTACCGTTTTCATCGGTGACGCTCTCGACGTCGAGACCGGTCGGGTCACCCTCGTAGTGGGTCGGAATGGCGCGGGTGAGGCCGTGATTCTGGTCGGCGGCCGGAAACCGGGCCACGATCGTCTCGACCGTGTTCAGGGTGGAATACCCCTCGGTGCTGATACCCAGCTCGTAGTCGGAGTGCCATGAGTCGAAGCTGAAGTCATCGACGTCGGCATACGCAGCGGTCGGCGCGGCAACCAGGGCGGCGCAGACGAGTGCGACCGCGATGACGAGGCGAAACGGTCGACGCATGCCTCCACTCTATCGAGCGGGTGGTGCGGCGGCCTCCCCCTGCACGCCGCCCTCGTCACGCCGAGCCGTCACGCCACGCCGTCACGCGACCTAGGCGTGCTGAATGGGAATGGAGGTCGTCGACGGCGGGAGTTCGAAGAGCGTCTCGAGGCCGGGGCGCAACTCGCCCACCCAGGCCTCGTACCCGGCATCGGTGAGGTGCAGCTGGTCCTGGGTAAAATCCGGTCCCAGCTCGCCTTCGGGTGTGGCGAGGGCGGGCCAGAGGTCGAGGTAACGCGCGTACTGCGTCGGCGCGTACTGCCAGATGTGTCGATTGATGGAACGGATGGTATCCGCGAAGTCCCTGCCGCGGGGCAGTAATGACTGCACCATGATGCGCGTCTCCGGCAGCCGTTTGCGCAGGGAGTGAATGATGGTTTCCAGGTTGCGTACGACGTACTCGTCGCTCTTGCGCCAGCCCAGGTCGTTGGTTCCGACCCCAATGACGATGGCGTCGGGACGAAGTTCAACCACGGCATCGAGGGCGCCGAGCACGTCATCGGTCGTATTGCCGGCGACCGCCAGATTGAGGATGTCGTACTCGGGAAACCAGTGTTCCCACTGTCCGCCCACGGTCAGCCCGTCGCCTAGAAAAGCAATTGAAACAGTCACAGTAGCCTCCCGATCGATTCCATCATGCCCCGGAAGGGTGCCCGGACGCCAGTCTTCGCAGCCGATCCTAGGCTGCCGGCACCGGCGTTTCGGCCGCAGCCGTTGCGGTGATGCGATTGGCCATTCCACTGAAGATCACGCCGTGGAAGGGCAGAATCGAGAACCAGTACAGTCGACCACCGAGGCCGCGGGGAAAGAACACGGCGCGCTGCCGGTACATCGAGCCGCCGTCATCCGCCGGCTTCACGGTCATTTCGAGCCAGGCGAGGCCGGGCACACGCATCTCGGCACGGAGCCGCAGAAAGCTGCCGTGGTCGATCTGCTCGACCCGCCAGAAGTCGAGCACCTCGCCCGTGTGCAGTTCTTCGGGGTGGCGTCGGCCGCGCCGCAGGCCCACCCCGCCGACGAGCTTGTCCATCCAGCCGCGCACGGCCCAGGCGAGCGGGAAGGAGTACCAGCCGTTATCGCCGCCGATTCCTTCGATGACCCGCCAGAGGTCCTCCGGCTTGGCCGGGGTGTGCATCTCGCGCAGGTCGGTGTACACGATATGACCGGCCCACTCGGGGTCGCTCGGCAGCGGATTGCTCGAGGCACCCTCGATCGAGGAGTTACGCCAGCTGGTCTCGACGTCGCCGACCTTCATGCGGCCGAGCGCGAGCCGCACCGCGGTGCGGTACGAGGTGAGGCCGCCGGGAGGCGGGGGAATGACGCCGTCGATATCGTGTTCATTCACGACGCAGTCGTACTGCAGCGACGCGATGATCGGGATCGCGAGGCTGCGCGGGATGGGAGTGACGAGGTTGACCCACTGGGAGGCGAGCCACGGCGTCAACACGGGAAGGGACGCGATCGCGCGCTGGCGGAGGCCGGCCTCGAGGGCGTAGCCGTTCATCATCTGCCCGTACCTCAGCACGTCGGGGCCGCCGATGTCGAAGGTGCGGTTCACGTCGGCCGGCAGATCGGCTGCACTGAGCAGGTAGTAGAGCACGTCGCGCACGGCGATGGGCTGGATCTTGTTGCGCACCCATTTCGGGGCGGGCATGTAGGGCAGAACGTCGGTGAGGTGGCGGATCATCTCGAACGAGGTCGAGCCGCTGCCGATGACGACACCGGCCTGGAATGCGACGGTCGGCACCCCTGATTCGAGCAGGATCCGGCCAACAGCGGTGCGCGAGCGCAGGTGCTCGGACAGCTCGGTCGTGTCGGGGTGCAGCCCGCCGAGGTAGACGATGCGTTTCAGGCCGGCCTGCTGAGCGGATGCGGCCACGTTCGTGGCCGACTGCAGCTCGATCTGTTCGAAGTCCCCGGTGGCACCCATGGAATGCACGAGGTAGTAGAAGACGTCGATGCCGACGACGGCTCGGTCGACGGAGGCCCGGTCGGTGAGGTCACCCTCGACGATTTCGACCTGATCGGCCCACGGAACATCGCGCAGCTTCTGCGGTGAGCGCACGAGAACACGCACGGTGTGCCCGGCTTCGAGCAATCGGGGCACGAGGCGCCCGCCGATGTATCCCGTCGCGCCCGTTACCAGTACCGTTTCAGCAGTCATTCGCCCACCCTAACCCGATCCCTAACCAAGTTACCTGTATGCCTCCCGAAACGTGCCGCGAGAGCGGGTGAATCGTCGGTCAGAACTGCTCTGACCGACGTTTCACCCGCTTTCGCGGGAAGGTGGGAAGGCGGGACGAGAGGCTAGAGCAGGGACTTGGTGTGCCAGACCGTCTTGGTCTCGGTGAAGGCGAGGATACGCGCGAGAGAGGGCGCGGCATCCGGTTCGGGAGGGAGCACCCGCTTGAGGGTGTCGGCGGCCGCGATCTGCAGGTTGACCCAGTCGAGGGCGCCGGCTCCGAGCAGGTCGAGGGCGTTGACGTCGGCGTGGCTCGCGAGCCACGGCGCGATCTCGGCGGGTGAGCCGGTGAGAATGTTCACCACTCCCCCCGGCACGTCACTCGTGGCGAGCACCTCGCCGAGACTGATCGCGGTGAGCGGCGCCGTTTCGTGCGCGATGACCACGACGGTGTTGCCTGCCACGAGCGCCGGGGCGACCGCGCTGACGAAGCCGAGCAGCGAGCCGCCGGCCTGCGGGGCGACGATGGCGACGACGCCGGTCGGTTCGGGCACCGAGAGGTTGAAGTACGGGCCGGAGACGGGGTTGGCGTTGCCGGCGACCTGCACGTACTTGTCGGCCCAGCCGGCGTACCAGACCCAGGCGTCGATCGCGTCGTCGACCTGGGCGGATGCCGCGGCCGCGCTGGCCCCCTCGGCCTGCATGATCTCGTCGATGAACTGCGCGCGGCGACCCTCGAGCAGTTCGGCGATGCGGTAGAGCACCTGACCGCGGTTGTACGCGGTGGCTCCCGACCAGCCCTTCAGTGCGGCGCGGGCCGCCACAACGGCGTCACGGGCGTCTTTGCGGGAGCCCTTAGCTGCGTTGGCCAGAAAATCGCCGCCGGCGCTCGACACGGCGTAGACGCGGCCCGATTCGCTGCGCGGAAATTTGCCGCCGATGTAGAGCTTGTAGGTCTTGGGAACGGTCAGGCGGGTCATTTGGTGGCCTTCTTTCGGGCGGCGGCGGCCTTCTCGGTGGAAACCTTCTCGGTGGAGGCCTTGGCGGAGCCTGCCTTGGCGCTGATGGCGGCCGTCCTGGCCCGGCTGCCGGGGCGTGCCGCCGGCGCGAGGTAGGCGGCGAGTCCGTGGCGGCCGCCCTCGCGGCCGTAGCCGGATTCCTTGTAGCCGCCGAAGGGGCTGGCCGGGTCGAACTTATTGAAGGTGTTCGCCCAGATCACCCCGGCGCGCAGCTTGTCGGCGACGGCGAGGATACGGCTTCCCTTGTCGCTCCAGATTCCGGCGGACAGCCCGTATGGAGTGTTGTTGGCCTTGGCGATGGCCTCGGCGGGGGTGCGGAAGGTCAGCACCGACAGCACCGGGCCGAAGACCTCGTCACGGGCGATGCGGTGGCTGGTCGACACGTTGGTGAAGATGGTGGGCGCGAACCAGAAACCGTTCTGCGGCAGCGCGCAGTCGGGGCTCCAGCGCTCGGCGCCCTCCTGCTCGCCGATGTCGGAGAGTTCCCGGATGCGCTGCAGCTGTTCGGCGCTGTTGATGGCACCGACGTCGGTGTTCTTGTCGAGCGGGTCACCGACGCGCAGCGTGCTCATGCGTGCCTTCAGCCGGTCGATGACCTCGTCGTGGATGCTCTCCTGCACGAGCAGGCGACTGCCCGCGCAGCAGACGTGACCCTGATTGAAGAACACACCGCTGATGATGCCCTCGATGGCCTGGTCGATCGGGGCGTCGTCGAAGACGATGTTGGCGCCCTTGCCGCCGAGTTCGAGGGTGAGCTTCTTGCCGGTTCCGGCAACGGAGCGGGCGATCATGCGGCCCACGGCGGTGGATCCGGTGAAGGCGACCTTGTTGACGTCGGGGTGGTTGACGAGCGCCTGGCCGGTGGAGCCGGCGCCGGTGATGATGTTGACGACACCGGCCGGCAGGTCGGCCTGCTGCAGAATCTCGGCGAAGAGCAGCGCGGTCAGCGGTGTGGTCTCGGCGGGCTTGAGCACGACGGTATTGCCGGCGGCGAGCGCCGGGGCGATCTTCCAAGCGAGCATCAGCAGCGGAAAGTTCCAGGGGATCACCTGGGCGGCGACTCCGAGGGCGGCCGGGTTCGGGCCGACCCCGGCGTAGTCGAGCTTGTCGGCCCAGCCGGCGTAGTAGAAGAACCAGGCGGCGGCGAGGGGAATGTCGACGTCGCGGCTCTCGGTGATCGGCTTGCCGTTGTCGAGGCTCTCGGCGACGGCGAGTTCGCGGGCGCGTTCCTGCATCAGGCGCGCGATGCGGAACAGGTACTTTCCGCGGTCACTGCCCGACATGCGGGACCAGGTGCGATCGTAGGCGCGACGGGCGGCGGCGACGGCCGTGTCGACATCCGCTTCGTTGGCTGAGGCGATCATCGCGATCTGTTTCTCGGTGGCGGGAGAGATGGTCTGGAACGGTGTTCCGTTGCCGGGCTGAAAATCACCGTTGATGAAGAGGCCATAGTCGGGCTTGAGATTCAGCAGGGCGGTGGACTCCGGTGCCGGAGCGTAGTTCAGAAAGCTCGTACTGGAAAAGCTCATGGTCGGTGTCCTAGTCAATCGTCACGTAGTCGGGTCCGGAGTAGTGTCCGGTGGTCATCTTCTGGCGCTGCAGCAGCACGTCGTTGAGCAGGCTCGAGGCGCCGAAGCGGAACAGCTGCGGGGTGAGCCACTCCTCCCCCACGGTCTCGGCCACGGTGACCAGGTATTTGATCGCGTCCTTCGAGGTGCGGATGCCGCCGGCCGGCTTGACGCCGATCTTCACGCCGGTGAGGCGGTGCCAGTCCCGCACGACCTCGAGCATCGAGAGCGTCACCGGCAGGGTCGCCGCGGGCGCGACCTTGCCGGTGGACGTCTTAATGAAGTCCCCGCCGGCGAGGATCGCGAGCCAGGAGGCCCGGCGCACATTGTCGTAGGTGTTGAGTTCGCCGGTCTCGAGGATCACCTTGAGGTGGGCGTCGGCGCCGTCTGCACGGGCGCAGGCCGCCTTCACGGCGACGATCTCGTCGTAGACCTGGCCGTAGCGGCCGGACAGGAACGCGCCGCGGTCGATGACCATGTCGATTTCATCGGCCCCGGCGCTGACCGCGTCGGCGACATCGGCGAGCTTCACGGCGAGGGAGGCCCGCCCGCTCGGGAACGCGGTGGCGACGGCGGCGACGCGGATGCCGGCATCCGGCGTCTCGGGGGTGCGCGCCGAGTGCGCTGCGCCGAGGGCTTCGACGGCCACGGAGACCATGTCGCCGTAGACGCAGACGGCCGCGACGCGCGGGCAGTCCGGGCTGCTCGGGTCGGGTGAGACGGCCTTGCTGACGAGGGAGCGCACCTTGCCGTGGGTGTCGGCGCCCTCGAGGGTCGTGAGGTCGATGAGACTGATGATCGTGTCGATCGCCCACCGCTTGGAGCTCGTCTTGATCGAGCGGGTACCGAGGCCGGCGGCGCGGGCTTCGAGGCCGACCGCGTCGATCCCGGGGATTCCGTGCAGGTAGCGGCGCAGGTTCGCGTCGGTCGCTTCGCCGCCGAGAAGCGTCGTCGTGCGCTCCCGGGTGGCCAGCTCGGCGGATGCCGGTGAAGTCATGGGGTGTCCTTTGGAGTCGGTGGCGGTCACGAAAAGTTGGGGTTGGCCTCGACGGCGGAGGCCGGTGCCGCTGCTGATGCCGGGTCGAGCAGGGCCAGGGCGGTGTCCTCGTCGGTCACGAGCACCGTGCAGAGCCCGCTGACAACGACGGCGCGGGCGATCTCATGCTTCGCCGCACCGGAAATGACGGCGATCGTCACGGCCGCGGCGCGCAGCTGCTGCAGACGGATGCCGAGGGTGCGGTCGTCGAGTTCGGCGTCGACAATATCGCCGCGCGCGTTGATGTAGCGGCCGACGACATCCCCGACGGCGCCGTGCGCGACGAGCGCCGCCATCTCGTCGACACTCAGATAGCCGCTGGCCACGTGCACCGAGTTCTCGTCGGCCTGCCCGGCGCTGAACAGGTAGGCGGACGCACCGGCCGCCTCGGCCAACACCGCGGCCACGGTACGGTCGGATTCGATCGCGAGGCGGGTCTCCCGACGTTCCAGAATGGCCGGGCTCGGCAGCAGGGTCGCCGTTCCGGCCCCCTTCTGGGCGATCGCGACGGCCGCCTGCGCCGCGACGCCGGCGCTGCGGGTGAGGCTGACGCTGCCGTTGATCTGCACGACCGCGACCCCGTGGGCCCAGCCCTGGCCGAGGTGATGGGCCACGGCGTGCAGGGTATGGCCCCAGCTGACGCCGAGGGTGCGGGGCGCGGGTCGCAGGGCGGTCAGGTACTCCGCCGCGGCATGGGCGGTGCGCGACTGCAGCTCCACGGCCGCCGCGGCCGCGTTGTCGAAGGCGTCGATGCCGGCCGTGGAGACGACGATCGCGTCGTGCAGGCCGATCTTTTCGCGCAGCCGACGCTCCAGGGCGGGGCGGCGGGCCCGCGGGTGCACGATTTCGATGCGGATGAAGCCGCTTGCCTTGGCCTGGGCGATCAGTCGGCCGACCTTCCACCGCGTGAGGCTGAGGATCAGACCGATCTCGTCCTGGGTCTTGTTCTCTTCGTAGTACAGCTCGGCGGCGCGAATCGAGAGCAGCTCGTCGGAGTCGACATCGATCATCCGTTTTCTCCCGTCAGGCCTGCGTGTGTCCCCAGCCTAGGTCGCCCCCACCACCTCAGCAACAGCTGTGGGGAATCTTGCTCAAATGAGCACGATTGATCGATCCGCGCGCGCAGGCACGAACTATGCTCGGAGCATGCAGCCCAGCTACGCTCTCGCAGTCGACTTCGGTGGCACCAAGGTCGAGGCCGCGCTCGTCGACGACAGCGGCCTCGTGCTCAACAACTCCCGGCACCGCGCACCGACCGGCCCGGCCGCCAGCAGCCACGAGCTCACGCTCAGCGTCGGCCAGGTCGTATCCCGGGCCCGCAGCGCGCTGCCCGCCGACTCGCTGCTGGCCGGCATCGGAATCGGCTGCGCGGGGCCGATCGTGGTATCCGATGGCACCATCTCACCGCTCAATCTTCCGGTCTGGCGCGGTTTTCCGCTGCTCGATCTGGTGCAGGGACTGGTACCGGATGCCCCAGCCCGCCTGCGCCTCGACGGCCTCTGCATCGCCCTCGCCGAACACTGGGTCGGAGCCGGACAGGGCATCGACAATCTCATGGGCATGATCGTCTCCACCGGCGTGGGCGGCGGCCTGATCGTGGGCGGCACGGCCGTCACCGGGCCGAGCGGCAATGCCGGTCACATCGGACACATCGAGGTCGGCGGCTTCGACGACCTCTGCGCCTGCGGCGGCACCGGCTGTCTCGAAGCCGTGGCCTCCGGTCCCAAAACGGTCGCCTGGGCCCGCGATCAGGGCTTCGCCGGCTTCACCGGGGAGGACCTCGCGGCCGCGTATGCGGCCGGCAATGACATCGCCCAGCGCGCGGTGCGCCGCAGCGGGCGCGCGCTCGGACAGGCCATCGCATCCGCCACCAACCTGCTCGACCTCGATCTCGTGGCCGTGGGCGGCGGATTCAGCCACGTCACGCCCGACCTGTTCCGGTTTGCCCGCGAGGCCATCGCCGAGCGCACCGCCTTCGCCTTCGCGACCCGGGTGCGGGTCGTGCCCTCAGCGCTCTCCGGCGAGGGGCCGCTGATCGGTGCCGCCGCCCTCGTGCACCGGGCCGCTCTGGTGGCCTGATCAGCCGCGGGCGAGGTCGTCTTCAAGCATGTGCGGGCGGTTGATCACGGCCCCGGCGATCGTCACGAGCAGCGCCGTGGCCAGCAGAAAGAGCAGCGGCCAGGTCCAGGCCCCGGTGAGCTCGTGCAGCAGTGCCATCGCCAGCGGACCGATGGCCCCGATGAGGTATCCGACGCTCTGCACGAATCCGCTCAGGGCAACCGCGCCCTCGTGGGTGCGGGTTCGCAGGTTGATGAGCACGAGCGCGAGCGGAAAGAACAGCGGTCCGAGCCCGGCCAAACTGACCCACAGCCAGGTCAGGGTGTCGGGAATGAGCAGCAGCCCGAGGTCACCGACGACGAAGAACACGACGCCGAGGTAGACCAGCAGCCCCACATTCTTCAGGCGCGCGGTGAGCGCGGGAATGATCACAGCGCACGGAAAACCCATCGCGGCATAGAGCGACAGCATGACGCCGGCCTCCGTGGGGCTGACGTCGGCCCGGTCGATGAGCAGTTGCGGCAGCCAGGCGAACATCGCGTAGGCGTTCAGGGAGCTCGCCGCAAAGACCACCGCGATCGCCCACGCGATCGAGGAGCCCCAGATGCGGCGCAGAATCGTGGCGTCGGCCTCCTCGACGCGCGGGTCGGCCGGCGCCCGCCGGTGCCGCACGATCATCGTCACCCAGGGCACGAGGGCGAAGAGCGTCAGCACGCCCCAGAGGCCGAGCGAGACCCGCCAGCCGGCGGCATCAGCTATCGGAACGGCCACGAGCGGCGGAATCAGGGCGCTGAGTGAGACGACGGTGACGTAGAGCGACGTCACGAGGCCGATGCGGTCGGGAAAGTACTTCTTGACCAGGGGCGGCAGTATCACGTTGGCCACCCCGAGCCCGGCAAAGGTTGCCACGCTCGCCGCAATGAACCAGCCGAACGACCCGGCGCCGCCGCGCCCGGCGTGACCGATCATGAGGGCGATCAGGGCGAGAACCAGCACCCGTTCGAGGCTGAGCCGTCGCGTGAGCATCGGGGTGACAATGCCGAAGAGCGCGAAACACAGCGGTGGCAGCATGCCGAGCAGCCCGAGGGCCACCGAGCCGAGCGGAATGTCGACCTCGACGAGCGAGACGATGGGTGACAGCGCCGCGACCGCGGTACGCAGGCTCGATGCCACGAGAAGAATGCCGAGCAGTGCGAGCACTCGCCCCGACCAGAGACGGCGGGTCGGAAAGGCGGCGTCGGTCACCGGGTAAGTCTATGGTTGGGCGACGGCCGGTCTCGCCACTCGGCACCGCTGCACGGCCGCTGGGCTCGCTTGCGGCACCCCTGGGACGCCGCACAGCCTCGCGCGGGCGCGGCGACCGGTTGAGCTCTACCCGCCGCTCGTACCGTGACGCGACGCGCGGATGCGCTCGGGCAGGGCGAGCAGATCGGCCAGACGATCGGCCGGCGCCAGCCCCGGCAGCAGCATGCCCCACATCTCCACCAGGCGCTGCTGGATGTCTTCCCGACGGGTGAGCACGTCGGACACGACCTGCACGCCGGTGAAGGCGGAAATGATGAAGTGAGCCGCCGTGCAGACCTCGACGGTGTCGGTAATGTCGCCCTCGGCCTGGCCCCGGCGCAGGAATTCCTCGGCGGCCTTCATCCAGTCCAGGTAGGGAGCGTCAACGGGTGAGTCGAAGTTGGCGGCCTCGATCGTGAGCCGTACCCCCGCGCTGACGACGGGATTGTTGTGAAGCTGATCGGCGATTTCGAGGGACATCACGATCATGGCGTCGATCCCGCGCATGTGGGCCTCGAGCAGGTCCCGCCCGATCGCGGAGGATGACTCGTGCTGGGCCTCGATGATGGCGCGGGCCAGCGCTTCTTTCGAGTCGAAGTGAAAGTAGAGCGCACCCTTGGTGACGCCCGCCTCGGCGCAGACGTCGGCCAGCGAGGTGCTCCCATAACCGTGCTGCTGAAATACGGCTGCCGCGCCGCGGATGATCGCCGCCCGGGTGACGACAGCTCGAGCCTGTTGTGCCACTGCTACTCCTCGTTCGAATTTACTCGACTTAGACTAGCGGGTCGCGACCCCACAAAATACAGGCTGATAGGTATGGTCGGGACCTACCGGCGCCGCTCTGGCGCCAGAATGTGCCGCACCCGGGCGACATCGTCCCGGATCTGGGCGATGAGCGGCTCGACACCCTCATAGGCGACCATGCCGCGGATGTGCTCCACGAAGCCCAGATCGATGCGGTGGCCGTAGAGGTCAATGTCCTCGTCGAGCACGAAGGCCTCAACCTGCGTCTGCAGGATTCCCTCGAAGGTGGGGTTCTTGCCGACGGAAATGGCCGCCGGGTAACGGATTCCGGCATCCGTCAGCCAGCCGGCGTAAACACCGTCGGCCGGCGTGAGGCCCTCCGCCTCCGGGGCGAGATTCGCGGTCGGAAAGCCGAGCTCGCGGCCGCGCGCGGCGCCGTGTACGACTACGCCGCGCATGGTCGGCAGGTGGCCGAGCAGCCGAGCGGCGGCCCGCACGTCGCCCTCGGCGAGCAGCTCCCGAATCCAGGTCGACGACACGCGCCGGGAGTCATCGGGCTTGACGTCCTCAATGAGGTCAACGGCAAACCCGAAACGGATGCCGAGCTCGCGCAGCAACGCCACGTCGCCCGCACCGCGGTGCCCGAACCGAAAGTCCAGGCCGACGAGCACATGCCTGGCGTGCAGGGCGTCTACGAGGATGTCCCGCACGAACGCTTCTGGTTCGAGGGCGGACAGCTCGCGGGTGAATTCAAGCACCAGGGTGGCCTCGACGCCGGTCTCGGCCAGCAGATCGAGTTTCTGCTCGGTGCTTACGAGGCTGGTCGGGCAGCGCTCGGGCGACAGCACGGAGAGCGGATGCCGATCGAAGGTCACGACGACCGTGCGCAGCCGGTCGCGGGCGGCGTGCCGTTCGAGTTCGGCGATCACGGCGCGGTGACCGGCGTGCACGCCGTCAAACTTGCCGATGGTGACGGCCGAGGCCGGCCAGTCCGAGGGCACGCTGGGGAGCCCGTTCAGAATCCTCACGAGGCCCTCCGCGCAGCGGGCCGGTGGGTAGCGGGACGGTGGGTATCGGGACGGTGCGTGTACAGCCACCACATGCCCAAGACCGGCAGCACCAGCGGAATGAAGAGGTAGCCGCTGCCGAACACCGACCAGACGGTTGCGTGCTGGAACAGGGCGGGATCGACGAGGCTCAGGGTGCCGACGACGAGCACTCCGAGCATTTCAAAGCCGATCGTGATCCAGGCGACCCGGTACCAGCGGGCGCTGGGGGCGGTGAGCGCGATGGTCGCGAGAACGTAGACGACCGCGGCGAGGGCGGACAGCGAGTAGGCCAGCGGGGCCTCATCGAACCGGGAGACGATCTGTACGAACGATCGACCGGTCGCGGCGAGGGCCAGCACGCCGTAGACGGCGATCAGGAGTCGACCGATTCCGATGGATCGGGAGGGAGATCGTGGCGGTTCCTGGGGATTAACGCCGGTTTGCTGTTCTGTCATCGCACGGTAATTATGCCAGTGTTCCCGCTGGTTTCCGCACCGGGCGCGCACCGGGCGTCACACGCCCTGCACGGTCCAGATCTGCACCATGCGATAAATCATGACCGCGACCGAGAGGCACGCGACACCGAGAATGACCGTGCTCCAGCGGCTGCGTTCGATGAGGGCCCAGAATCCGGCGGCGACCGGCAGCAGGATCGCGCTGATCAGGTACGTGTAGAACTCCAGCAGGCTGCCGGTCGCTTCGTTTCCGACCAGCGGAGCGACGAGCGCGACCACGAGCTGCGCGAGCAGCAGCAGCTCTACGAGCAGGGTCGCGCCCATGGTGAGGTCGGTCGGTTTGCGCCCGAGCAGGCCGAGCACGACACACAGCACTCCCGCCGGCACGGCGATGGCGAGCTGCAGCCAGCTGAACCACTCGATCATCGGGTCTCGTTCGGTTCGGCGACGGATGCTGCGGGTTCGTCGGGCGCAAAGTTCAGCACGGACTTGGCGTGGTGGCCGCGCAGCTCGACGAGCCCCACGAGTCGACCGTCCGGGGCCACCGCGGCGACCGGAACGACCGCGCCGGCCGCGCCGACGTCTCCGGCTTCGCCTGCAGTGCGGGGGCGTCGGCCGGGGCGGGCCTCGATGGCGGCCACGAGCGCCGGGTCCACGTCGATGCGTTTGCCATGACCCAGATCAATCGCCTGTTGCGGCGTGAGATCGAGGCGGGCGAGCAGGCGGGTGGCGGCATCCGTCGGCGCGATCAGATTCGCGGCCACGTCGAGCTCGTCGAGCAGCCGGGCGTCCTCGATGCGGAACGGGCCGATGCGGGTGCGCCGCAACGCCGTCAGGTGGCCACCGACACCGAGTGCGGCGCCGAGGTCGCGGGCGAGCGCCCGAATGTAGGTGCCTGAACCACAGTCCACCCGCACCCGGAGGTCGAGAAACCCGTCGATTTCAGTGCTGTCGAGCAGCTCGAAGGCGCTCACGGTCACGGGGCGGGACGGCAGCTGCACGTCTTCGCCGGCGCGCACGCGGGCGTAGGCACGCTGGCCGTCGATCTTGATCGCGCTCACCGCGCTCGGGCGCTGGCCGATTGCTCCGGTCAGGGCGGTCATGCCGCTGGCCACGGCCTCGGGGGTCAGCGCGGCGACGACGTCTGCGGGGGCGCGTTCGATCTCTTCGCCCTCCGCGTCGTCCGTCGTGGTGCAGGCACCGAGGCGAATCGTGGCGAAGTATTCCTTGTCGAGCCCGACGACATAGGTCAACAGCCGGGTGGAGTTGTTGATGCCGAGCACCAGCAGGCCGGTCGCCATCGGGTCGAGGGTGCCGGCGTGGCCGACCTTGCGGGTGCCGGCGAGGCGGCGGGTGCGGGCAACGGCGTCGTGGCTCGTCCAGCCCTGGATCTTGTCGACGAGCAGCAGGCCGCTCGCGGTGGTGCCCTGCGTGCGTGCAGGGCGAGTGGTGTCGGCGCTCATGCGCGGGCCTTCCGAAAAAGTTGAGACGCCGGGAACGGGATACAGTTTGGTGCCGAAGGCGCTGCGCACTCGCCGAGTTTACCAGCCGGCGCTGGTTCGCTCGCCGTTGTCGAGCGGCGCGGCCGGTCGAGCGCCCTAGGCTGAAGAAATGCCATCACCGCTGCACCCGAAACCGCTATGCGCCTAGCCGTCATCGGGGCCGGTGCGCTCGGCGGTACCTTCGCTACCCTGCTGGCGCGTGCCGGACACCACGTCACCGTGACCGCCCGCGGCCGGGCCCTCGACGTGATTCGTGAGGAGGGCATCCGTCTGTCCGGCGGATTCGGCGACACCCATGCTCGGCCCGCCGCGCTCGAACGGCTCGCGGAAACCCCTGACCTCACCCTGGTCTGCACGAAGGCGCACGATGCCGCGGCGGCCCTGAGCTTCAACGCGGCGGCTATCGCGGGCTCCCCGGTGATCGTCGTGCAGAACGGTCTCGACGGGGTCACGACCGCGGCCCGGCTGCTGCCCGGCTCCGATTGCTTCGGTGCCCTCACCCTCATCGCCGCCCACTACGAGGCCCCCGGGGTGGTGCGGGTGACCACCGCGGCGCCCACCTATCTGGGGCGCGGTTCCGGGGCAGCGGATGCCGCCACCCGGCGCTGGCAGGCCGTGCTCGACGCCGCCGTTCCCACCATCGCCCTCGACAATTTCGTGGGCGCCCAGTGGACCAAGCTCATCGTGAACATGCTCAACGCCTTGCCGGCGATCACGGGCCTGAGTGTGCAGGAGGTCATCGACCACCCCGGGCTGCGGCGACTGATGACGGCGAGCATGCGGGAGGCGGTGCGGGTGGCGCGCGCGCGCGGTGTGCGCTTCGGACAGCTGCAGGGCCTCGACGACCGCAGCCTGCGGCGCTTCGCGCGACTGCCGCTGTGGGCCGGACAGCGGCTGCCGCTGCAGCTGCGGGCCCGGATGGGATCGGTTCCGAACCAAGGGTCGACCTTGCAGAGCCTCAATCGCGGACAGGTGACCGAGATCGACTACCTCAACGGCGCCATCGTGCGTGAGGCCGCGGCGTCCGGCCTGGAGGCCCCGGTCAGCGCCCTGCTGACCACGCTCGTGCACGAGGTCGAGACGAGCGGGGTCTCGCTCACGCCCGACGCGGTGCTCGCGCGGCTGCCGAGGCACTGAGCTACCGTGGCGCTGAGGTACGGCGGCGCTGCGGTACGGCGGCGCTGAGGTACGGACTTCGCACCCTCGCCCGCGCCGGGAGGGTGCGATCTCCGCGACTCGCGGCCTGCGGCTCCCCCGAGACTGGTCGCGGCGCTCAGCAGCGGTCGAGGAAGCGTCGCAGCGGTGCGGCCGCATCGGTGGTGTCGACGACGGCGGTGACGGTATCGCGGGGCGCGACCTCGGCGAGGTAGGCCGCCTCGGCGAGGCTCTGCTGCGCGCGGGCGGTGTCGGTCTCGAGCAACACGCTGTACGACCAGAGATCGTGCACGTCGGGCCGGTTCAGATAATCGCCGTCGAGGATGAGCACCGCATCGTGCGGCGCCGTGCGCCAGGTCGGCTGGATCCACTCGCCGCTCTCAGGGTCGCGCTGCTCGAGCACGAAGCCCGCGCTGCCGCCCATGCGGAACGGTTCGACGAGCACCCGGCGCAGGGCCGAATCGTCGGATCCGGAGCGGTAGAGGCGCAGTTGCGGGTCGGGCTCTGAGGAATCCTGTTCGTTC
This sequence comes from Cryobacterium frigoriphilum, assembly GCF_004403305.1. Classification (GTDB taxonomy): domain Bacteria; phylum Actinomycetota; class Actinomycetes; order Actinomycetales; family Microbacteriaceae; genus Cryobacterium; species Cryobacterium frigoriphilum. The sequence goes on from NZ_SOHE01000053.1 coordinate 129,770, forward strand.
CTGGCCCGCTGAAAAAAGCGCATCGACGCGCGAAAGACGTGGCGGTCGGTTTCCCGCAGCACCTCGGCCAGCTGGTCGGCGAATTCGACGCGACCGGAGGCATCCGTACCGTCAACCGCGATGATCGTGCGTCCGCGGCCGTAATTGTGCATGATCTCAGCGGCGAGGGTTCGCAGAAAATCGGTGCGTGGTGTGGAAACGAGCTTCATGCCAAAAGCCTAGGCCCGTTTGCCGCCTCGATTGGCGGTTAGATTGGAACGGATGACTGCTTTGGCCCCCACAGAGATTTCCAGCCCCGACCTGCACGTGGCTCTCAACGCCTGGTTTCGGCGCGAGGCCCGCGACCTGCCGTGGCGCCGCGCGGGTTTTGGTGCCTGGGGAATTCTGGTGAGCGAGTTCATGCTGCAGCAGACCCCGGTCGCTCGGGTGATACCGAGGCTCGAAGACTGGCTCGAACGGTGGCCGACCCCGGACGCGCTTGCCGCCGTGCCCGCGAGCGAGGCCGTGCGGGCCTGGGCCACCCTCGGCTACCCGCGCCGCGCTCTGTGGCTGCACGCCGCCGCGGTTCAGATCAGCGAGCGCCACGGCGGCGTGGTGCCGCACGATGTCGACGCACTCCTGGAACTGACCGGTATCGGTGACTACACGGCCAGGGCGGTGGCTGCCTTCGCCTACGGGCACCGGCATCCGGTGGTCGACACCAACACCCGGCGCGTCATCGCCCGCTCGGTGGCCGGCCAGGGTGAACCGCTGCCGCCGGCCCGAACCCGCGACCTCGAGGCGATGGAAGCGCTGCTCCCCCGTGCCGAAACGGAGGCTGCGGTGTTCAATGCGGCGACGATGGAACTCGGCGCCGTCGTCTGCACCGCCCGTAACCCGCACTGCGACGTATGCCCGATTCGGAATAGCTGTGCCTGGAGGGCCGCCGGCTACCCTGTCTATGACGGGCCGCGCAAGGCCGTGCAGAAAAAGTTCGAGGGCAGCGACCGTCAGGTGCGCGGGCTGATCATGGCCGAGCTGCGTTCCACACACCGTCCCGTGACGGATGCCGAGATCACGGGGCTCTGGGACGATGCGCCCCAGCGGGAGCGTGCCATTGCCGGGTTGCTCGCCGACGGCCTCGCCGTGGCGGTCGGCCAGCGCCGCACGAGTGAACCGGGCCGCACCGGTGAATCGGGCCGCGGCTACGTGCTGCCAGACTAGAAACAACGCTCAAGGGGGAGACACGTGGCCAACACGATCACAGCAGAACTGCACAACTGGGCCGGCAATCTGACCTACGCGACGACCGATCTGAGGCACCCCGCCACGGTCGAAGAACTCTGCGAGATCGTCGCGGGCAGCGTGCGGGTGAAGGCACTGGGGTCGCGGCACTCCTTCAACGATTCGGCCGACACCACCGGCACCCTCGTGGCTCTCGACCGCCTGCAGGGTGAGATCGAGCTCGACACCGACCCGGGCACCGGCGCCCGCATCGTGTCCGTGGGGGCCGGCGTGACCCACGCCCGACTGGGTGCCTACCTCGAAGCCCGCGGGCTGGCCCTGCACAATCTGGCCTCGCTGCCGCATATTTCGGTCGCCGGTGCGATCCAAACCGGCACGCACGGCTCCGGCGTGAACCTGGGATCCCTCGCCGCGAAGGTGACCGCCTTCGATATCGTGCGGGCGTCGGGCGTCGTCGAGACGCTGCGGCGCGGCGACGACAGATTCGAGGCATCCCTGGTCGGGATCGGAGCCCTCGGCATCGTCACCAACGTCACCCTCGAGACCGAGCCGAGCTTTCAGATCGTCCAGCACGTGCACGAGGACCTGCCGTGGGCGGCTGCGCTCCCCCACTGGGCCGACATCATGGCCGGCGGCTACAGCGTCAGTGTGTTCACGACCTTCGTGGGCGAGAACACCCAGCAGATCCTGACCAAGCGCCGCGTCGACGGCGGTCGCGGTGGCGGGGGTGGCGCCACGATCGACCTGGCGGCGCTCGGCGGCCGTGAAGCGGGTGTGGCCGTGCATCCGTTCAAGGGAGCCGCCGCCAGCAACGTCACCGAGCAGCTGCGCGTCGCCGGCCCGTGGAACGAACGACTGCCACACTTTCGCAGCGACTTTCAGCCGAGCCTCGGTACCGAGATCCAGTCGGAGTACCTGGTGCCGATCGACAACGCCGTGCCGGCCATTGAGGCGCTGCGCGCGATCGGGCACCTGATCCAACCGCTGCTGTACGTGGCCGAGCTGCGCACGGTCGCGGCGGATGCCGGGTGGCTGTCCCCAAGCTACGCTCGCGACAGCTTCGCGGTGCACTTCACCTGGCACCAAAGACATCCGGAGGTGCTGGCCGTGCTGCCGCACGTGGAGAGGGCGCTGGCCCCGTTCAACGCCCGCCCGCACTGGGGCAAGGTCGCCACGCTGACCGGCGTCGAGCTGCGCCGGGTGTACCCGCGCCTCGATGCCTTCGCGCTCGAGACCCTGCGCGTGGACCCGCAGCGCCGTTTCGCCAACGCCTTCCTGGAGCGCACGCTCTTCGCGTGACGCCACAAACGAGCGGATGCCGACCCCCGTGATCGGGTGTCGGCATCCGCTCGCGCGTTCAGCTACTTCTTGTCGTCGTCCGTGACGGTCTCGAAGACCACATCGTCGTCGGCGTCAGCGTCAGCGGCCAGCGCTTCGGCCTCGTAGTCGCGCGGCTTCTTGTAGGGGTCGGCGTCGCCGGCGTAGGTTGCGGTGCCCTTGCTGTCCTCGGTCGCGGTGTCGCGCTCGTGCGCCTCCCGCAGGAGGTCGTCGATGAGCGCCGCGTTCTCGGGGATCGCGTCGGCGATGAATTCGATTGACGGCGTGAGGCGAGCGGTGATGTTCTTGCCAACCTCGCTGCGCATCATTCCGGTAGCGGCCTTGAGCGCGGCGGCGCTGTCGGTGCGCTCCTCGATCGACCCGTAGACGGTGTAGAAGACCGAGGCGTGCTGCAGGTCGCCGGTCACCTTCACGTCGGTGATCGTCACGAACCCGAGCCGCGGGTCGCGGAGGCCACGTTCGATGCGCTTGGCGACGATGACCTTGATGCGGTCCGCCATCTTTCTCGCGCGTTCCGGATCTGCCATGACTTGCTCCTTCTGGGGTAAGAATTCTGTGGTTAAAAACCACGGGTCTCCGCCCGATGCCCGGGGGCGAATCGAGCGGAGACCCGTGATGGTGGTGCCGGTGAGGCCGAGGGTTAGACCCGCGGCTTCTCCTTCATTTCAATCGTTTCGATCTCGTCGCCGATCTGGATGTCGTTGAACTTGCCCAGACCGATACCGGCCTCGAAGTCCGTACGGACCTCGGTGACGTCGTCCTTGAAGCGACGCAGCGATTCGATGCCCAGGTTGTCTCCCACGACGACGCCCTCGCGGATGACCCGCGCCTTGGCGTTTCGCGTGATCGTACCGGAGCGCACGATGACACCGGCGATGTTGCCGAACTTGGAGGAACGGAACACCTCGCGGATCTCGGCGATGCCACTCTGCACTTCTTCGAACTCGGGCTTGAGCATTCCCTTGAGGGAGTTCTCAATGTCTTCGAGAGCGTTGTAGATGACGGAGTAGAAGCGCACGTCGACGCCTTCACGAGCCGCGCGTTCGCGCGCCTTCGTGTCGGGGCGCACGTTGAATCCGATGATGATGGCGTTGTCGACGGTGGCGAGGTTGACGTCGCTCTCCGTGACCGCACCGACACCACGGTGGATGATGCGCAGCTGCACGCTGTCGTCGACCTCGATCTTGAGCAGCGACTCTTCCAGTGCCTCAACGGCACCGGACACGTCGCCCTTGATGATGAGGTTGAGCGATTCGACCTTGCCCTCTTCGAGTGCACGGGTGAAGTCTTCGAGGCTGATGCGCTTGCGGGCCTTGGCCAGCAGGGCGTTGCGCTCGGCGGCTTCACGCTTCTCGGCGATCTGACGCGCGGTGCGGTCTTCCTCGATGACGAGGAAGGTGTCACCGGCGCGCGGAACGCTCGAGAGGCCCTGAACCTGTACGGCACGCGACGGCGTGGCAGCCTGAACGGCGACACCGTTCTCGTCGGCCATCGCACGAACCCGGCCGTAGGCCGTTCCCGCCACGATGGAGTCTCCGACGTGCAGCGTTCCCGACTGGATGAGCACGGTTGCAACCGCGCCGCGACCCTTGTCGAGACGAGCCTCGATGGCGACACCGCGAGCATCCTTGTTGGGGTTGGAGCGCATGTCGAGGCCGGCATCGGCGACCAGCAGCACGGCGTCAAGAATTTCCTTGATGCCGGTTTTCTGACGAGCCGAGACGTCGACGAACATGACGTCTCCACCGTATTCTTCGGCCACGAGGCCGAACTCGGTGAGCTGCTGGCGTACCTTCTGCGGGTTCGCTCCGGGCTTGTCCACCTTGTTGACGGCAACCACGATCGGCACGTTGGCGGCCTGTGCGTGGTTGAGTGCCTCAATGGTCTGGGGCATGATGCCGTCATCGGCGGCCACGACGAGGATCGCAATGTCAGTCACCTGAGCACCACGAGCACGCATGGCGGTGAACGCCTCGTGACCCGGTGTGTCAATGAAGGTGATGGCGCGGTCGATGCCCTCGTGCTCGGTGATGATCTGGTACGCACCGATGTGCTGGGTGATGCCGCCGGCTTCGCCTTCGGCCACCTTCGCGTTACGGATGGCGTCGAGCAGCGCAGTCTTACCGTGGTCGACGTGACCCATGACGGTGACCACGGGAGGACGGACCTCGAGGTCTTCGTCGGTTTCGTCTTCCAGTTCCTGGTCGATGTCGATATCGAACGCGAGCAGCAGCTCACGGTCTTCGTCATCGGGTGAAACCATCTGGATCTTGTAGCCGAGCTCGTCTCCGAGCACACCGAAGGTCGCCTCGTCGAGGGACTCCGTTGCCGTAGCCATTTCACCGAGGTGGAACAGCACGGTGACGAGGTTTCCGGGGCTCGCGTCAATCTTGTCGGCGAAGTCGGTGATCGACGCGCCGCGACGCAGGCGAACTACGGTTCCACCATCGCCGCGGGGTACGGATACGCCACCCAGCGACGGCGCTTCGCGCAGTTCGAATTCTGCTCTCTTCGTACGCTTCGACTTGCGCGCCTTGTTCTTGCCACCACCGCGACCGAAGGCACCAGCGGTGCCTCCACCGGGGCCGCGGCCGCGACCGGCGCCACCGCCCGCGGGACGGGGCGGACCGAAGCCGGGGGCTCCGGCCGGGGCGCCACCTGGGCGAGCGAAGCCGGGACGAGCGCCACCGGCGCCGCCCGGTGCGCCACCGGGACGCTGGAAGGCACCCGGACGCTGGCCGAAGCCGTTCGGGCGGGGAGCCTGACCGGGTCCACCGGGGCGCGGAGCGCCGGGGCGGGGAGCGGCCGGACGGGGAATGTTGCTGGGGGTCGGGGTCGCCGGACGCTGGCCCATGCCCTGAGCGCTCGCGAACGGGTTGTTACCCGGGCGCGGCGGCGCGGTGGGCGTCTTGCCCATGCCCTGATTGCTGGCGAAGGGGTTGTTGCCCGGACGGGCACCGGGCCGCGGGGCACCGGGCTTGACGCCCGTGCTCGGCTTGGCGCCGGGGGTCTTGGCTGCCGGGGTGGCAGCGTCGGCCGGAGCCTCGGTGGCGGTGGCGGCTTCGGCGGCCTTCGTCGCTTCTGCTGCCTTCTCGGCGGCGGCAGCACGCTCGGCTGCCTGAGCCTGACGCTCGGCCACCGTGAGGGGCGCGGCGGGCAGGGGCGGCGCATCCGTCACCGGGGCCGCTTCAACCGGCGCTGCGGGAGCGGGGGTCTGCACGGGCGGCTTCGGGCCGGGGCGGGCCGCGCTCGGACGAACGCCGGGCTTGACGCCGGTGCTCGGACGGGGCGCGGAGGTGGTGACGGTTGCGGCCGCGGCACCCGCGGTGGCGGGGGTCGCGGCGGTGGTGGTCGCACTGCCGGCCAGTTCCTGCAGCGCGGCGCGAAGGCGACGGGCTACGGGGGGCTCAACACTGCTGGACGGTCCTTTGACGAACTCGCCCATTTCTTTCAATTTGGCAAGGGCTACCTTGCTGTCGACTCCGAGCTCGCTGGCGATCTCGTGTACGCGTGGTTTTGCAGCCACAATTCTCCTGTTCCGGGTCTGCGCCCGGAAAGGGGCAGACCGTTAATAACGGACGGGTCTCATTTCGAGCCGCTCATTAGTTATCCATTAGCCATTCAGCCTGTTCTCTAGTTGTCTCGCGTCCAGCAAGCCGGTCACGCGAAGGGCACGCCCAAAAGCGCGGCGCTTCAGTGCCTCCTGGAAGCACGAAGCGGTCGGATGCAGCCACGCACCTCTACCGGGGAGTGTGGCGGTGTCATCCACCACGAGTTCCGATTTTCCGGCTACCACCCTGAGAAGGGAAGACCGTGCAGCGCGCGAACGGCACCCAATGCACGTTCTAACGGGATCCATCGTACCCCCTATTCGACATCCTCCAGAATGCTGTCCGGCTGAATGTCGATTTTCGCCCCCGTGAGCTTGGCGGCGAGGCGGGCGTTTTGGCCCTCCTTGCCGATCGCGAGGGACAGCTGATAGTCGGGCACGAGGGCCCGAACGGCCTTGATCGACTCGTCGATGATGTACGCACTGGTCACCTTGGCCGGCGACAGCGCACTCGCCACAAACGTGGCCAGGTCGGGCGAGAAGTCGACGATGTCGATCTTCTCGTTGTTCAGTTCGACGGTCACCGCGCGCACGCGCTGGCCGAGTTCACCGATGCAGGCACCCTTGGCGTTGACCCCGGGTTCGGTGGCGCGCACGGCGATCTTGGTGCGGTGGCCGGCCTCGCGGGCGAGCGACACGATCTCGACGACGCCACTGGCGATCTCGGGCACCTCGAGGGCGAAGAGCTTGCGCACGAGCGACGGGTGCGTGCGCGAGACCGTGATCTGCGGTCCCTTGAGCCCGCGGCCGACGGCCGTCACGAATACCCGGATGCGGGCGCCGTGCACGTACTTCTCGGTCGGTACCTGTTCCTCGGGCGGCATGATCGCCTCGATCGTGCCGAGGTCGACGTGGATCATGCGGGGGTTGGGCCCCTGCTGGATGATGCCGGCGACGATGTCGCCCTCACGGCCCTTGAACTCGCCGAGAACGGCGTCGTCGGCCAGGTCGCGCAGACGCTGGTTGATGACCTGCTTCGCCGCAAAGGCCGCGATGCGCCCGAAATCGGTGGGGTTGTCAACGGCTTCACCGATGACGTTGCCCTCATCGTCGTGTTCGGGGATGAAAATGTCCACGTGACCGGTCTTGCGGTCGAGTACGACTCGCGCGCCGGGTACGTCGTCGGTGGCCTGCGTGGGCGGTTCACCGTGCTTGGAGACTTCCTGGGTGCTGTGCTTGATGTAGGCGGTCAGAATCGCCTGTTCGATGATTTGCACGAGTTCCTCGAAGGGAATCTCTTTCTCGCGCTCCATAAGCCGCAAAACACTGAGGTCGATGTCCATGGCCGGCCTCCTCTATTCAGATCTTGCCGCCGCGAAACTGTGCAGCGGGCTTCCCACTACGCTACCCGAATCTGCGGGCCTGCGTCACCGCCCGGCACGCGCTGCGGCGCTGTTCGCGGGCACAGCGAAGCGACGGATGACCCCACTCGATCTGGGGGCATCCGTCGCATCCGTCGGCATCAGGAAAAGTGTGCGGCGACCTCTTCGATCGCTATCTGCTCGCGTTCGCCGCTGCGACGATCCCACAGCTCGACGATGCCGTCGGCCGCGCCGCGGCCGACGATCACGATCTTGGGCACACCGATAAGTTCGGCGTCACCGAACTTGATGCCGGGCGACACCTTGCGGCGGTCGTCGTAGAGCACCTCACGGCCGGTCGCCTCGAGGGCTGCGACAACGGTCTCCGAGGCTTCGAAGACGACCTCGTCACGGCCGGTGGCGATCACGTGCACATCGAACGGCGTCACGGATTCGGGCCAGATCAGGCCCTTCGCGTCGTTGTTCAGCTCGGCGATGACCGCGAGAATACGGGTGACGCCAATACCGTACGAGCCCATCGTGACGGTGACGAGCTTGCCGTTTTCGTCGAGCACCTTGAGGCCCAGCAGCTCGGCGTACTTGCGGCCCAGCTGGAAGACGTGGCCGATTTCCATGCCGCGGATCAGTTCGACCGGGCCGGAGCCGTCGGGCGCCGGGTCGCCGGCGCGCACGTCGGAGGCTTCGACGGTCTGATCGATCGCGAAGTCACGGCCGGCGATGAGGCCGAAGACGTGGCGGCCGTTCTCGTTGGCGCCGGTGATCCACTCGGTACCGGCGACGACGCGCGGGTCGACGAAGAAGCGGATGCCGGTGGTCCCCTTGTCGCCGAGCACCGCGCCCTCCGCCGTCCACGGACCGATGTAGCCCTTGACCAGTGCCGGATAGCGCAGAAAGTCGGTCTCGTTGGCCGCTTCGACCTCGGCCGGGCCAAACGCCACCTCGACGCGCTTGAGGTCGACGTCGCGGTCTCCCGGAACGGCGATCGCGATGATCTCGCGGGTACCGTCGGGGAACATCAGCGCGAGCACGACGTTCTTCAGGGTGTCGGCGGCGGTCCAGGCTACGCCGGAGGCGCGTGGGTGCGCCGCGTTGGCGGCGTCGACGAGGGTCTGGATGGTGGGAGTGTCGGGGGTGTCGTAGACCACGGGGGCCGCGGCAGCTGTGAAGTCGATCTCGGCGGGCACGAGAGTCGTGAACGCTTCGACGTTGGCCGCGTAGCCGCCGGCCGAACGCACGAAGGTGTCCTCACCGACCGCGGTCGGGTGCAGAAATTCCTCGCTCTTCGAGCCGCCCATGGCGCCGGCGTCCGCTTTCACGATCGCGTACTCGAGGCCGAAGCGGGTGAAGATGCGCTCGTAGGCGTCGCGCTGGTTCTGGTAGCTCGCGTCGAGGCCGGCGTCGGTGTGGTCGAAGGAGTAGGCATCCTTCATGGTGAATTCGCGGCCGCGCAGCAGGCCGCCGCGCGAGCGTGCCTCGTCGCGGTACTTGTCCTGGATCTGGTAGATCGCCAGCGGCAGATCTTTATAGCTGCTGTAGAGGTCTTTCACGAGCAGGGTGAAGACCTCCTCGTGCGTGGGCGCGAGCAGCATGTCGGAGCCTTTGCGGTCTTTCAGACGAAAAATACCATCGCCGTACTCGTCCCAGCGGCCGGTTGTCTCGTAGGGTTCGCGGGGCAGCAGCGCGGGAAAATGCACCTCGTGTGCGCCGGCGGCGGCCATCTCCTCGCGGATGATCTTCTCGACCTTGGCCTTGACCCGCAGGCCCAGCGGCAGCCACGCGAAGATGCCAGGGGCCTGACGCCGGATGTAGCCCGCACGCACGAGCAGGCGGTGGCTGGTCACCTCCGCGTCGGAAGGATCTTCACGAAGGGTACGGAGGAAGTAGTTAGAGAGACGTGTAGGCACTGACCTACCTTACGCGTGTCGCGCAGCCCGCGCGCGCGGAGCCCACTTCACCCGCAGTTTGCGCGTGACCGTGCCCGAAACGGGTGACCGCTACGGTAATTACGGTAGCGGCCACCCGTTTCGGGCGCGGCCATGGTCGACTAATGCGACCGGTGCTAGTTCGAGCCAACGGAGACGGTGGGGGCGCCCAGCTCGGCAGCGGGCATCTCGGCGGCGAGGCGGTTGGCCTCCTCGATCAGGGTCTTGACGATATCGGCCTCCGGCACGGTCTTGATGACCTCGCCGCGCACGAAGATCTGACCCTTGCCGTTACCGCTCGCGACGCCCAGGTCGGCCTCGCGGGCCTCGCCCGGTCCGTTGACGACGCAGCCCATGACGGCGACCCGCAGCGGCACGGTCATTCCCTCGAGCCCGTCGGTGACGTCGTTGGCGAGCTTGTAGACATCCACCTGGGCCCGGCCACAGCTCGGGCAGGAGACGATCTCGAGCTTGCGCTCGCGCAGGTTCAGCGACTGCAGGATCTGCAGGCCGACCTTGATCTCCTCGACCGGCGGTGCGCTCAGCGACACCCGGATGGTGTCGCCGATGCCCTCACCGAGCAGGATCCCGAACGCCGTGGCGCTCTTGATGGTGCCCTGGAAGCTCGGCCCGGCCTCGGTCACGCCGAGGTGCAGCGGCCAGTCGCCGCGTTCGGCCAGCAGCCGGTAGGCCTTGACCATCACGACCGGGTCGTTGTGCTTGACCGAGATCTTGAAGTCGTGAAAGTCGTGCTCTTCGAACAGGCTCGCCTCCCAGATGGCGCTCTCTACGAGCGCCTCCGGGGTGGCCTTGCCGTACTTCGCCATGATGCTCGGTTCGAGCGATCCGGCGTTGACGCCGATGCGCAGGCTCGTGCCCGCGGCCTTCGCCGCGGCCGCGATCTTGCCGATCTGGTCGTCGAACTTGCGGATGTTGCCGGGGTTGACGCGCACAGCGGCGCAACCGGCGTCGATGGCCGCGAAGACATAGTTGGGCTGAAAGTGAATGTCCGCGATGACCGGAATCTGGCTCTTCTTCGCGATGATCGAGAGCACTTCGGCGTCGTCACGGGTGGGCACGGCGACGCGCACGATGTCGCATCCGCTCGCCGTGAGCTCGGCGATCTGCTGGAGCGTCGCGTTGATGTTGGTGGTCGGGGTCGTGGTCATCGACTGCACGCTCACTTGCGCGCCGCCTCCGACCAGGACCTTGCCGACCTTGATCTGACGGGATTTACGTCTGGGAGCGAGTACCTCGGGTACTTTCGGCATCCCTATATTGATAGCAGCCACCCGTGTAGCTTACGCGCCGCCGATGGCTCGCAGCTGGGTGAGCAGCGCCGTGAGGAACACCGCCGGGTGTTCCAGGTGCGGGGAGTGCCCGCAGTCCGTCAGTTCGAGCTCGGTCACGGCGCCCCCGGCCGCCCGGTAGGCGGCGAGCACGGCGCGAATCTGGCGAATCATCGGCTGGGGCGGGGCAACGTCGATGCCGGGCCAGCCCGGAATCACGCCGAGCTGCCCGAGGTAGTTCAGGTCAAAGAGCGAGGAATCGGACACGATGACATCGTCGGTGCCGTGCAGCCACAGCACCGGCGGCTTCTGCGGCAGGTCGACGATCGCGCTGGTATTGAAATACTGCGGCGCCATCGTGTTCAGCACCCCCTGGGTGCCGGGCGCGAAACCGGGCCAGTTCGGCGAGGCCGTGGAGTCGCCGGGGTAATTGCCGACGCCGGTCGCGGTGGACAGCATCGACTGCACCCAGATCGGTTCCTGGTCGGAGGCAAACGGCGGTTTGACGTACGCCGTGCGGTACACGCTCAACGGTGACGCAGCCGCGTCGGCGCTCGTGTCGCGCGCGAGCAGCCGGGCGACGAAGTCCGGGTTCACTCCCCCGCCGCCGGTCCCCGCGTCGTCATCGGTGAGTCGCGTACCGTCGTCGCCACTCGTGCCGCCGAAGCCGAAGGGCGACACCGGAGCAACGAGCGTCGCGGATGCCACGAGACCCGGCCGGTCGAGCAGCAGGCGCATCAGCACGCCGCCGCCCATGCTCCAGCCGACGACGTGCGCGCTGGCGATGCCCAGGGCGTCGAGCACCGATGCGACGTCATCGGAGAAGTCGGCCAGCCCCCGCGTCGCGTCGACGGGCAGGATCTCGCTGGCCCCGAAGCCACGCAGGTCGATGGCGACGGCCCGCCATTCGGGCGGCAGCGCCAGCATGATCGGCTGCCAGAACAGCGACGAGGACACGTTGCCGTGGATGAACACGACGACCCCACCCGCGGCGCCGTCGGCGGCGGGGCGTTCCAGCACTCCGGCCTGCAGGCGGGGAGTGTGCACGCTGCTCTGGGTGATGCCCTGAAAGATGGTGTCGGTCATGATGGGGTCCTCTCTGACTCCGGGTACGAATGACGGGGCTGACGACGGGGCTAGTGGCTGGGTGCGGTGCCGACGGGTGCGGTTCGGGCTGGTTCGGTTCGGTCTGGTGCGGTGATGACGGATGCGACGCGTTCGGCTCCGTGGGCCGACATCACGATCGTGTAGTGGTTGACGTCGTCGATCTCGTGCACGCGCAGTGCGGGGAGCCGCTCGCGCACGGCGGCGACCACGCTTGGATCGTACAGCGCGGCGGGCTCGTTCAGCAGCCCCCGCGGTGCTCGCAGAAAGTCGATCGGAGCGGTGACCGAGGCCAGGGCCTCCGCGTACCCGTCGGCGCCGTCGAGCTGCAGCACGTTTTCCCCGACGGCCTCCAGGCGCGTCGAGGGACGCAGCGCGAACGGGGCGCCGTCAAGGTCGTAGCGGGCGAAGTCGGCGACCCCCGGCGACCAGTCATCGGCGAACGCCGGATGCCGCCGCCAGAATTCGGTGTAGTCCGCGCTGTTCGCGAAGGTTGTGGACAGGCGTGCCGCGGCCGGACCGAGCATGCTGATCGGTTCGACTCCGGGCTGGCGGGCAATCGGCAGACCGCCGTCGACGAGCACGAGCGAATCGACCCGGTCGGGAAAACGGTGTGCCAGCCAGACCGCGACGAAGGCCCCCATCGAGTGACCGACGACGATGACGCGTTCCACGCCGAGCCCGTCGAGCACGGCAACCATGTCGTCGGCCTGCGCGCGCAGCGCGTATGGGCCGGGCAGGCTGTTGCTGCGGGCCCGACCCCGCAGGTCGGGAGCGATCACCCGGTGGCCCGGCAACGCCGTGGCGAGCCAGGAAAAGCTTCGGTGCGAGGCGGTGATTCCGTGGATCGTGAGCACCGCAACCGGCCGGCCACTCTCAGCGGGCGGTCGGCTGACCGGCCGCCCCCGCCACTGCCCGCCGAAAAGCTGGCCGCCGCTGACCGCGACCTGAAAGGCCCGATAGTCGGCCGACTCCGCCGCGCCGCTCATTCGGAGCCCCGAGCGGTCAGCGGATGGGCCTGCAGCTCCGCGGTGGAGGGAACCCCGAGCGCACCCTCGATGAAGCGCATCATCTGCTCGAATACGTGCTCGGGAACCGCCCGGGTTCCGCTCGCAAATGGATCGGCAGAGGCGGCATCATCGGTGCCGGGGTCGGTCTCGTCCCCCCACAGCACCCAGCGCATGCCGATCATCTCGCCGACACCCATGAGCGCCCACGCGGCGACGGTGGGGTCGATGTCCCCGATCTCACCGGCCTCACCCGCGGCCCGGAGACCGGAGATGTACCCCTCGACGATTCGCGTGTAGTGCAGCCGCAGCGCCCCGGGGGACACGAACTCGGCCTCCCGCACGATTCGGTAGAGCGCCGGATGATCGGCCGTGAACTGGAAGAACGCCCGAAAGCCGGCCCGCTCGGAATCGATACGGTTTTCGGTCGCCGCCGACGCGGCGCTCATCGCCTGGCGAACGCGATGGTTGAGGTCTTCGACGAGTTCGTTGAAGATCTCCAGCTTCGAATCGAAATAGAGGTAGAAGGTGCCCTGACCCACCCCGGCCGACTCCGTGAGACGGGACACGGAGGCCTCGGCGTATCCGAGGCGGGAGAAGACGTCTTCCGCCGCCTCGAGCAGTCGACGCTTGGTCTCGGCCCCGCGCGCGGTGCGCGGCTGCCCGGCGCTCACGATGCGCTCCCGGTTCCGGTCGACACGGCACTGCCGGAAACCGGGCTGCCCGAAACGGATGCGCGCTGCCAGCGTGCCAGCAGCTCCCGCCGCTGGACCTTTCCGCTGTGGGACCGCGGCAATTCCGGCAGAAAGCGCACGAAGGCCGGAACCTTGAACCGCGCCAGTTCGGCGCGGGTGTGGGCCAGGATCTGCTGCTCGTCGATCGCCTGCTGCTCGGCCGGGTGGCCCGGCCGCAGCACGACGAAGGCGACCCCCACCTCGCCCCAGCGATCATCGGGGACGCCGATCACGGCCACGTCGGCCACAGCAGCATGTTCGAACACAACGTTCTCCACTTCAGCGGGCGCGATGCTTTCGCCACCCGAGGTATAGATTTCGGAAATACGATCCACGATCGCGTAGTACCCGCGGTCGTCGCGACGCACCAGATCACCGGTGTGCAGCCATCCGTCACGCAGCGCCGCCGCGGTCTCGGCCGGGGCCCGAAAGTATCCGGAGAACACATTCGGACCGCGCACCAGGAGTTCGCCGAAACCGGCCCCGGTGAGATGCTCACCGGTCAGGGGGTCGGCGACCGCGACCTGCACGTGCGGGTATGGTTTGCCAGCGTAGCCGACCATGCTGCGGGCGTCTTCGTCGGGCAGATAGAGCACGTTCGGCGAGGCCTCCGTCAGCCCGTAGCCCTGGGTCAGGGCCACACCGCGGGCATGCCAGGTGCGCAACAGCGGCGCCGGCATCGGAGCCCCGCCCACGAGGGCATGCTTCAGGCTCGAGAGGTCTGCCCCGGCAAACAGCGGATGCTGCGCCAGAAACAGGTAGTTCGCCGGAACGCCCATCATGGTGCTGATTCGTCGATCCTGAATGAGCTGCAGCACCCGACCGGGGTCGAAGGTGCGCTCGAGCACGACCGTCGCGCCGACGTTCCAGGCCAGCAGCGGCTGAATGTTCCAGCCGCCGACGTGGTACTGCGGCATGACCGACAGCACAACGTCGGCGCTCGTGAGTTCGACCATGGCAGCAAGGGAGAGGTTCGTCCAGAAGCAGTTCGCGTGCGTGAGCACGACTCCCTTGGGCTGCCCGAGGGTGCCGGAGGTGAAAACGAGCAGCAGGGCGTCGTCGTCCTGCACCGAGCGCGCCCGCCCGACGTGACCCGGTTCGTCGGTGGCGTCGGCACGCCGGGGTGCCGGTACGCGCGACTCGACGCCGCGGGCTCCGAGCATCGTACGCGGCAGCGTGCTCGGCAGCGCAGTCGGCAGCGCAGCCGCCGCGAGGCGTGCCGTCGCGTCGCCGGCGAGGGTCTCACACTCGTCCTCGACCAGCAGCAGCGTCGGATCGGCGACGGCGAGCTGGGTCGCCAGTTCCCGTGGGGAGAGCCGCCAGGACAGCGGAACGAGCACCAGTCCGGCACGCGCGCAGGCGAAAAACACCACGACGTGGTCGGAGCTGTTGCCGGTGAGGGTTGCGACCCGGTCGCCCACCACGTAGCCGGCGGCCCGGAATGCGTCGGCGAGGGCGCTGCTGCGCTCATCGAGGTCACGGTAGCTCAGCACGACCCCGCGGTCGTCGACGGCGATTCGATCGGCACTGGCCCTGGCCCGGTCGCGCACCCAGCCGCCGATCGTGTGCAGCCCTGACTCGTTCACCGTGTCGTCCCCTCGGCCGCAATCGTGCGCGCCCGCCGCGGGCCGCGGGGGGTGCGGTGCTCGCCGAGCTTGGCCAGGCCGGCGAGTCCGCCCGGCAGAAACAGCACCACCAGAATGAACAGGGTGCCGAGCAGAAACAGGGGCTGCGACAGCGGGATGCGCAACACGTCCGGCAGTCCCGCGATCAAGTCCGACCCGGCCAGAGCCGTCAGACGCTGGTCGAGCAGCGTATAGACGACGGCGCCGAGCACGGCGCCCCAGCGCAGCCCGACCCCGCCGAGCACGACGATGACCAGCAGCGTCAGGGTGAAGTCGGGCGTCGCGACCCGCGGCGAGACGCCGCTCTGCAGCAGCAGAAACGCCGCCCCGGCGAGCGCCGCGAGCGCGCCGGCGATGCTGAAGACAAGCAGCCGCACCCCGTACGGGCGGATACCGATGACTCGCACCCGCAGGTCGTTTTCGCGGGTCGCGGCCACGACGTGACCGGCCCGGGAGCGTTCCACCCAGAGCACCACGAGGTAGACGACGACGAGCACCCCGAGCGCCAGCCAGTACAGGTTGCGGGTGTTCAACACGCCGACGAAGAAGCTCGGCACGTTGGTGACGTCGAGGGACAGGCCCTCCTCACCGCCGGTCAGGCCCTCGGGGTTGCGACGCACCACGACCGACCCGGCCTGCGCGAAGGCAAGCGTGACCATCGCGAACGAGATGCCGGTGACCCGCAGACTCAGCGACCCGACGACCGCGGCGAGCACGAAGCCGAGCACGACCGTGATGACCACCGCCACGAGGAACGTGGCTCCCGGCGACAACCAGTCGGGCGAAAAGCGACGCAGCACGATTCCGAGTCCGTAGGCTCCGGCCGCGAAGAACAGCGCGTGGCCGAAGGACAGCATGCCGGCCAGGCCGAACAACAGGTGATAGCTCAGCGCGAGCGCCGCGATCAGCATCGCGTAGGCCAGCAGCTGCAGCGTTCCCGGGGTGTAGGTCGGGCCGGGAAAAACGCCGGGGATCGAAATGTTCAGCAGCGGAAGCAGCGCCAGCAGGGCGACGAGCGCTCCCCCGGCGGCTATTTTGATGATGAGTCTGCGCTGCCCGCTCAGGCCCTGCCCTCTCATACCGTGCTCCGTCATGCCGTGCTCCCTTTCGCTCCGAGCAGTCCACGCGGCCGAACCAGCAGCACCGCGGCGAGGGCGAGCACGACGGCGAGGTCGCCGGTGCCGCCGAGGTAGAAGTTCGCGAACTGTTGCAGAACGGCCACGAGAACGGATGCGATGGCCGCGCCGCCGAGGGATCCCAGCCCGCCGATGACGGTCACGATGAACGCGAAGATCAGCAGCGAGCTGCCGATATGGGCCGAGACGTAGCCGTAGTAGATCGACGCGAGCACCCCGCCGAGTCCGGCCGCGGCACCGCCGATCGCGAAGACCACGGTGAAGGCCCGGCGCACGTCGATACCGAGCGCGGTGACCATGGTGCGGTTTTCGACTCCGGCCCGAATGATCAGACCGTAACGGGTGAAGCGCAGAAACCCGACGATCGTGACGAGTACGAGTACGGCGAGGGCGATGAGCAGAAACCTGTTATTAGGAATGCGCGCGCCGAGGATCTCGGTGGTCTGCGCCAGCCAGGCCGGGCTCGTGACGTAGGTCGGATCGGTGCCCCAGATGCCCTCGAACAGGGCCACGGTGGCCAGGGCGAGTCCCACGGTCACGAGCACCTGTTCGATGTGACGGTTGTAGAGGCGCCGAATCAGAAAGAATTCGGTCGCAGCCGCGGCGAGCGCCCCGACGAGGGCACCCACGAGCATCGCGGCGACGAGCGCCCACCAGGAGCCGTCGCTCAGCCTGCGTGACACCTCCCAGCCGATGAAAGCCCCGACGGTGAGAAAGGAGCCGTGGGCGAAGTTGAGCACGCCCATCAGCCCGTAGATGAGTGAGAGTCCCGATGCCACGAGAAAGTACAGGGCGCCGAGGCCCAGGCCAGTGACGAGCAAGAGTACGAGGGTGCTCATGCCGGCACCGCCGCATCCGTCGTCGTGTCGGCGGGGTCGGCCCCGCTGTGCACGCCGAGGTAGCGCTGGATCAGCTCCGGGTCGTCGAGCAGGTCGGCGGCGTCACCGGTGAAGACGACGCGCCCGCCGGAGAGCACGACGACCCGGTCGGCCAGGCGGCGGATCACCTGCAGGTTTTGTTCCACGAGCAGGATCGGCACCGTGGCCGCCGCGGCCAGCAGCGCCTCGGTGACCTCGCCGACGATCTTCGGCGACAGTCCCTTCGTCGGTTCGTCGACGAGCAGCAGCCGGTTGGTGTTCAGCAGGGCGCGTGCGAGGGACACCATCTGCTGCTGTCCGCCCGACAGGGTGCCGGCGAGCTGGGCCCGGCGCTGCACGAGGTCGGGAAAGAGCGCCTCGACGAGAGCTCGGTTGGGGTGCGCGTCGCGCTCGGCGAGCCGGAGGTTTTCCGTCACCGTGAGCTTCGCGAATACCTCCCGGTCTTCGGGCACGTACCCCACACCCCGCTGCACGATGCGGTGCGTCGGCAGGCGATCGACGCGGGAACCGGCAAAGGTCACCTCGCCGGTGCGCTCGATGAGGCCCAGAATCGATCTGATGGTGCTGGTCTTGCCGACGCCGTTGCGACCGAGCAGGGCGGTGACGCCGGTGCCCGGCACGTCAAAGGACACGTCTTCGACGACCTGCTGGCCGGCGATACGGCCGTACAGGTTCCGAACGCGCAGTATGGGTTCGGTGCGGGCGGGTTCGGTGCGTATCGATTCGGTGCGTGGCGATTCGGTGCGTATCGGGTCGGTCATGCCGCTCCTCCGAGGTAGGCGGACTGCACCGTGGGGTTACCCATCACGGCGTCGGGGGTGTCGCAGGCGAGCAGTTCGCCGTGGTGCATGACGGCGACGCGGTCGACCAGGCCGAGCACCACTTCCATGTGGTGCTCGACCATGAGCACGGTGCGGCCGCCGTGGTGCAGCTGACGGATCACCTCCATGAGGCCGGGCACATCGCCCGACCCGACCCCCGCCATGGGTTCGTCGAGCAGGATGACCTCAGGATCCATGGCCATCAGCATCGCGATCTCCAGTTTGCGTTTGTCGCCGTGCGAGAGACCGCCCGCGATGCTGCGGCGGTGGGCGCCGAGGCCCACCTCTGCCAGGCGTTGCTCGGCGAGTCGGGTGGCGGCATCCCGCGCTCGGGGAAACTTGCCCAGGGCGGTCGCTCCGCCCGCCTTGGTCTGGGCCGCGAGGCGCACGTTCTCGGTCGCGGTGAGGCCGGCGAACAGGCTCGAGGTTTGAAAGGTACGGCCGAGGCCGGCCCGCGCCCTGGCGTGAATGGGTTCCCGGGTGATGGTGCGGCCGTTCAGCCGCACCACCCCCGCGGTTGCGAACAGCACGCCGGAGATCACGTTGAACAGGGTCGTCTTGCCGGCCCCGTTCGGGCCGATCACCCCGAGCATCTCGCCCTTCGGAATCGCCAGCGACACATCGTTCAGGATGCGGGCACCGCCGATCTGCAGAGTGACGTGCTCGATGCTGAGCACCGGCTGGGCACCGGGCACCGGCTGGGCACTGAGCACCGGCTGGGCACTGAGCACCGGCTGGGCACTGGGTACCGGCTGGGCACTGAGCAGCTGCTGAACACTGTGCAGCGGCGGTTGGTCGCTCATCGGCGTCTCCTGATCGTCTCTTGTGGTCTCTGCGCGGACTGCCGGCCGGCTACTTGGCGGCGATCACGGGAGCGACGGTCTTCGCATCGACGGTTTCGACGAGGCTCGGCGTCCACGTTCCGTCGGCTCCCTGGCTCAGGGCCGCCTGGAACATCGGCTGCAGAACGGCGTGGTCTTCGGCCCGAATGGTGATCGATCCCTTGACCGAGTCGAAGGTGTAGCCCTCGAGGGACTCGATCATCGTGCCAACGTCGTCACCGCCGCCCTCGCGCACGGCCTGCACGATCATCTGGGCGGCCACGAAGCCGTCGGGCGAGAACAAGTCGGCCTCGGAGTCGTTGGCCTCGAGGTAGCTGATCATGGCCGCGCTCTCGTCGTTGTCGGTCGCCGCGGCGAAGTAGTGCGAGAGAAAGCTGATTTTGTCGCTCGCTTCGCCGTAAGCGCCGTAGGTCGACACGTCTCCGAGCCCGGTCACGACCGGAACGTCATCGAAGACCCCCTGCTGCTGAAGCGCAGTCCACATCGCGCCCGTGGAGGCACCGGCCCAGGCCACGAAGATCAGGTCGGGATCGGCGTCGAGCAGCTGCTGGGCGAAGGGGGTGAACTCGGTGGCGTCCTCGGCCACCAGCACGCCGTCGACCGTGGCGCCCTTGGCCCCGAGCACCGCCTGCACTCCGGCGAGGTTGCCCTGGCCGAAGGCGTTGTCCTGCGCGAAAACGACGATCTTCTTGCCGCTCGGGTCGCCGATGAAGGTTCCGGCGGTCGCGACGTCTTCGTAGGTCTGCCGCCCGGAGCGGAAGGTGTTCTGGTTGATGCCGGTGATGGCGTCGGCGGCGGCCGGGCCCGAGATGTAGAGGATGTCGTTTTGCGCGGCCTGCTCTGCCAGCGAGAGCGCTATGCCGGATGCGACGGTGCCGGCCAGGATCTTGTATCCCTGGCCGATGAGGTCCTTGGCCTGAGACACGGCCGTGTCGGGGTTGCCCTGGTCATCCTTCCAGGTGATCTCGAGTTCGCGGCCGTCGACGGCACCGGTGCCGTCGGTCGCGTAGTCGAGGCCGGCTTCGAATCCGGCCGTGTATGCGGCCCCATAGGCGGCAAGCGGTCCGGTCGCGGAGGTGATCATGCCTACCTGCACGGCGGGCTGTGCGGCCGCGTCGACGTCAGCGGCCGCGCCGGGGGCGGCGACGCTCGGTGCACAGCCGACGAGGGCGAGTGCGGTGATGGCGACGAGCGCCGGGGTCAGGAACAGCTTTGTTACCCTCATGAAGTTTGCCTTTCGGGGCAGGAGAAATGACGAGTGGTGACGAGTGGAGGTGGTGCGCTGTGGGACAGACACTGAACCAAACCTGACAGGTGGTTCATGTGTCATGAAGCTAGTGTGAGAGAGGCGCTATTGTCAAGAAGTAGCCCAGACAAAGGAGTCTCCATTGAGCGCCATTGAAGTTGTTATCCTCGCCGGATCCCGTACCCCGCAGGGCAAAGTGAACGGCCAGCTGTCGAGCCTGACCGCCGTTCAGCTCGGCGCCGCCGCAATATCCGGGGCCCTCGCCCGTGCCGGCGTCGCCCCAGACCAGGTCGATTTCGTGCTGATGGGCCAGGTGCTTCAGGCCGGCTGCGGGCAGAACCCGGCCCGCCAGAGCGCCATCGCCGCGGGCATCCCGTGGAATGTTCCGGCGATGACCGTCAACAAGGTCTGCCTCTCGGGGCTCGCCGCGATCATCGACGCCGCCCGGCTGGTGCGCCTCGGCGAGGCGACCGTTGTCGTCGCCGGCGGTCAGGAATCCATGTCCCGCGCGCCGCACCTGCTTCCCGGTTCCCGCCAGGGCTGGGCCTTCGGCAGCGTCACGATGCTCGACCACGCCGCGCATGACGGGCTGACGGATGCCTTCGACGGCCTCTCGATGGGCCTCTCGACCGAACGCACCAACGAAAAGCTGGATATTGACCGCCTCATGCAGGACGAGGTGTCGGCGGCATCCCACCAGCGCGCCGCCGCGGCAGCGGCCGCCGGACTGTTCGACAACGAGATCACACCGCTCAGCGTTCCGCAGCGCAAGGGCGAGCCGGTGCTGATCAGCGCCGACGAGGGCGTGCGGGCCGCGAGCACCACCGAGACGCTCGGCAAGCTGCGGCCGGCCTTCGCGGCCGAGGGCACCATCACCGCCGGCAACTCCTCGCCGCTGAGCGACGGTGCGAGCGCGGTCGTGGTGTGCAGCCGGGCCTATGCCGAGGCGAACGGGCTGGTCTGGCTCGCGGTGATCGAGGCATCCGGCCAGGTCGCCGGCCCCGACAACTCGCTGCACTCCCAGCCGGCCAACGCGATTCAGAGCGCGCTCGACAAGCAGGGCTGGAGCGCCGCCGACCTCGACGTGATCGAGATCAACGAGGCCTTCGCCGCGGTCACCGTGCAGTCCAGTAAGGATCTGGGAGTCTCGAGCGACGTCGTCAACATGCACGGCGGCGCGATCGCGATCGGCCACCCGGTCGGCTCGAGCGGCGGTCGGCTCGCGCTGCACGCCGCCCTCGAGCTGTCCCGGCGCGGCACCGGCAAGGCCGCCGTTGCCCTCTGCGGCGGCGGCGGCCAGGGCGAGGCGCTGTTGCTCTCCCGCTAACCCCGTTTGTGGGCTGAGTCGCGGACTTCGCACCGTCGTGTCGACGGGGAACGTGCGAAGTCCGCGACTCAGTCAGCGTCGGGCTACTCGGGGGTCGGCGGGGTCTCCCGGTTGGCACGCAGCACCTCAAGGCGGGCGCGGTATTCGACCTCGTCAATGTCGCCCTGTGCGAAACGTTCGGCGAGCGTTTTTTCGGCGCTGCGGGCATCCGTCGTCGCCTGCTGCCACCCCGGGTGCAGGCCGGGGCCACCGCGCATGCCGCCGCGCCAGCGGCGACCGAAGATCGCGAACAGAATACCCAGGACGATGAGCCAGAACAGCGGGATCAGCAGGAACAGCCAGCCCCACCCCCAGCCCATCGTCATTCCGTAGCCCATTCGGCCGTCCCAGTCGGGGCGCAGCGCCAGGGTAGAGGCCGTGGTCAGCGTCGTGAGTGCGGTACTCAGCATGAGGGGTCCAATCCGAGAGCGTCCGGCCCACGGTCGGGCCGGGACGGATGCGTCATCCGTCGCAATCAGAATCGTCCATAATCGCTCGAAGCGAAACTGCCCGCGGGAGGCACTTCGCCTACTCCCCCGGGCGCAGCGTCACCAGCTGGCCCGCACCAGACCGGCCTGATACGCCATGATCACGAGCTGAACCCGGTCGCGGGCGGCGAGCTTGCTCATGATGCGCGACACGTGCGTCTTCGCGGTGAGCGGGCTGAGAAACAGCCGGGCACCGATTTCGGTGTTGGTCAGGCCGAGCCCGACGAGGGCGAGCACCTCACGCTCGCGGTCGGTGAGCGCGGCGAGCGCGTGGAGTGCGGCGCTGTCCGCGGCATCCGTCGGGCCGCGCAGGCCCGACGCCATCCGTTCGAGCAGGCGCCGCGTGACCCCGGGCGAGAGCAGCCCGTCGCCGGCCGCGACCACGCGCACCGCACGAATCAGCTCGGTCGGCTCGGTGTCCTTGACGAGAAATCCGCTCGCACCGGCGTGAATGGCATGGGCGACGTACTCGTCGAGCTCGAAGGTCGTCACGATGACGATGTGCGTGGCCGCGAGCCGCGGGTCGGCCGTGATCTGCTCGGTCGCCCAGAGTCCGTCACCATCGGGCATGCGGATGTCCATGAGCACGACGTCAGGACGGTGCCGCGTCACCAGTTCGACGGCCTGTCGGCCGGTCGCGGCCTGCCCGACCACCTCGATGTCGGACTCGGACTCCAGCAGCGCCGCGAAGCCGGCGCGGATGAGCTGCTGGTCGTCGGCGATCACGACGCGAATCGCGCGAGGCGTGCTGGTGCTGGTACTGGTGCTGGTACTGGTGCTGTCCGGCCGGTCGGAGTCGGTCACGGCCTGACCTCCCGGCGCGGAATCATCGCCTCGACCCGCACGCCACCGCCCTGCTCGGCCGACACCCGCAGTACCTGCAGGCTGCCGCCGAGTAGTTCGGCGCGTTCGCGCATACCGAGCAGCCCGCCGCCGGGCAGCAGCGGGCCGGCGCCGGGCGCGAGGGAACCATCATCCGTCACGCTCAGCCGGTAGCCTCCGGAAACCGTGCCGGTAGTGGCATCGACGCTGAGCCGCACCCGCACCGACGCCGCCCTGGCATGACGCAGCACATTGGTGAGTGCCTCCTGCACGATTCGGTAGAGCGCGAGCTGGGTCGCAACCGGCGGTTTCTCCTCTGCGGCGTTCAGTTCACTCGTGAACTCGACCGCAAGTCCCTGCCGCCGGAACGACTCGATGAGCGCGGGCAGCCCGGCCAGATCGGGCTGCGGGGCGAGCGGGGCACCGACCTCGTCGGGCGTCGACCGCAGAATCCCGAGCACCGTGCGCACCTCCTCGAGGGCGTTCTTGCTCGTACTCTTGATGCTCGCGAGCGCCTCGGCGGCCCGCTCCGGCTGGCTCTCGATGAGGTGCAGCCCGACGCCCGCCTGCACGTTGATCTGCGAGAGGGAGTGCGCGAGCACGTCGTGCAGTTCCCGGGCGATGCGCACCCGCTCGCGCTGTTCCGCGGACAGCCGGCGGGCATCCGCGGTGCGCCGCAGGTCTCGAAAGCGGTCGCGGCGGTGACGGATGCCCTCCCCGGCCGCCATCACGAGCGCCAGCGCGAGAGTGGTCCCCGCGATCCGCAGGGGGTGCAGATCGCGCTCGAGCACCGCTGCGAGGGCAATCGTGGTGATCCAGGCGGTGCCGACGGAGGTATAGACCCAGACGCGGGCGCCACGCACGATGCCGAGAGCGATCGCGAACGCGAGGGCGACCGCGGGCACGCCGAGGTCGGGCCGCAGCAGGATCAGGGCGCCGGCCGCCGCCGCGGTGATGGCCGCGACCGGGCCGGCGAACCGTCTGGCGCCGATGAGCGCGAGTGGGCCGATGACCGCGAGCGTGACGGCGAGCAGCCAGCCGGCGAGCTGCAGGCCGGGGAGACCATCGAAGACAGCACCGCCGGAAGGCTGGTCGTCACCGCGAAACATGGGCATGTCGGCGAACCGGTCAGGGCGATTTCGGGTCGGCCAGGTCAGCAGCGCGACGAGCGGCACCTGCACCACGAACGAGGTGACCACCGGAAACCACAGCCGGCCCGCACGCGGGAGCAGGCCGGGCGGGCCGCCGGAGGGCGCGGGCTCATACCAGGCCGCGTCCGAATCCGAGTGTGGTGGCATGGCTCGATGCTATTCCCCGCAAGCGGCCGCCGGCATCCGCCCCGGGGAGTAGTTGGCCGCGCTGAGCTGCTGGGGGCGCAGCCAGCCGGAACAACCCGGCTAGCCGAAGACGCTGATGGGCTTCACGATGTCGGCGTAGATCAACAGCAGGCTCATGCCGCCGAGCAGAATGACGACAGCGAAGGTCAGCGGCATGAGCTTGGCCATGTCGACCGGGCCAGGGTCGCGCTTCTTGAACAGCTTGGCGAAGAAGCGACGTATGCCCTCGAACAGCGCGCCCGCGACGTGGCCGCCGTCGAGCGGCAGCAGTGGCACGAGGTTGAAGACGAACAGCGCGATGTTGACCGAGCCGAGGATACCGAGCATGCTCGCGACCTTGTCGGCGACCGGGATCGTGTCGATGCTGGTGATCTCCCCGGCGATCCGGCCGACGCCGACGACGCTGATCGGGCCGTTCGGGTCGCGTTCGCCAGAGCCGAACGCCGCCGTGGCCACGTCGATCAGCCGTTGCGGCAGGTTGAGGATGATGTTCGCCGTGGTGCCGATGGTTTGCCCGACCGCGGGCAGTACGGCCGACGCGGGCTGCGGCACCATGGCGGAGGCCGGGCCGATGCCCACGAAACCGACGTCTTCGGTGATGGCGTCGCCTGCGGCATCCGTTTCGGGCTTGCCGGCTTCGTTCAGCACGTAGCGTTCGGTCAGCTTGGGGGTGACGGTGAGGGTCTGTTCGCTGCCGTCGCGTTCAACGACCACGGTGAGGGTATCGCCGGCCGAGGTGCGAATGATCTCGGTCGACTGCTCCCAGGTCTCGATCGCCTGGCCGTTGATGCTGACCAGGCGGTCGCCCGGCGTGAGGCCGCCGGCGGCGCCTGGCGCGGCCTCGTCGGCGGTCTCGCAGGTCTGCCGGTCGCTCGTGGCGGGCAGCACGCACTCGCTGACGCTGCCGAGGGTCGTGGTGGCCTGCGCGGTGCCGAAGCCCATCAGCAGTACCGAAAACAACACGACGGCGATCAGCAGGTTCATGAACGGGCCGCCGAGCATGATGATGATGCGCTTGAACACCGGCAGTCGGTAGAACGCGCGGTGGTCTTCGCCCTCGCCGATGCTTTCGGCGCTCGCCTGACGGGCATCGTCGACCATCGTCGCGGCGGCGCTCGGCTTCTTGACGGGGGCACCGGCGGGTTCCCCCTCCTGCACGAGGGTGTCGAAGAATCCGGTGCTCGCGCTGCGAACGCCCTCACCGTTACGCGGCGGGAACATGCCGATCATGGCGATATAGCCGCCGAGTGGAATGGCCTTCACGCCGTACTCGGTCTCGCCCTTCTTCTTCGAGAAGAGCGTCGGCCCGAAGCCGATCATGTACTGCGTGACCTTGACCCCGAACAGCTTCGCGGGCACGAGATGCCCGATTTCGTGCAGGCCGATCGACAGGGCGAGGCCCACGACGATGACGAGCACGCCCAGGATGAATAGCAGCACGGATTCCACTTGGGTAGAGTATCCGTCCCAAGCTGCAAACCGGCTGGCCATCGGGCAAGACCGGCCCCCGACCTCTCTATTGGGGGTGGTCTGTGGTTTCATAGGAGCGTGAACGACATGAATTCGACCCGCGCCATCGGTGCCGTCTTAGCCGACCGATTTCGACTCGACCGGCTGATCGGAACCGGCGGCATGGCATCCGTCTATGAAGCAGCGGATTCCGCCCTCGGCCGCACCGTCGCGGTGAAGCTCTTTCGCAACGACAGCCTCGACGGAGCCGGTCCCGAGCGCCAGAGCGGTGAGATCGCCCTGCTCGCGAGCCTGAACCACTTCGCGCTCGTGACCCTGTACGACGCCGGCACGACCGAGATCAACGGTGCCCCGCGCACCTTCATCGTCATGGAATACGTCGATGGTTCCGACCTCCGCACCCGAATTCAGGCCGGCCCGCCGCTCGAACAGACCGACGTCGCACGCATGGGAGCCGACCTGGCCGAAGCACTGCACTACGTGCATGAGCGGGGCATCATTCACCGCGACATCAAGCCCGCGAACGTGCTGCTGGGCGCCAGCGGGTTTCCGGGCCGCAGCATGCACGCCAAACTCGCCGACTTCGGCATCGCCCGACTGCTCGACGAGACCCGCCTCACCGCGACCGGCACGCTGCTCGGCACGGCGAGCTACCTGAGCCCGGAGCAAGCGCTCGGCGGTGCGCTGGGATCTCCCACCGACCTGTACTCGCTCGGCCTCGTACTGCTCGAGTGCCTCACCGGCGAACGGGCCTACCCCGGCACCGCCGTGGAGTCGGCGATGGCGCGCCTGCAACGCCAACCTTCCGTGCCCGATTCCCTCGGTGCCGGCTGGGTGGACCTGCTGACCGCGATGACGAGCCGCGACCCCGCCGACCGCCCGACGGCCGCCGAAGCCGCTCTCACCCTGCGGGCGCTCGAAACTCCTGGTCCCGCTGATGCCCCAGCCACCGTCGACCAGTCGGCCGCCGCGACCGAGCTTCTCGCGACCACCGGCATGGAGTCGACCGCGGCGATGCCCGCTCCGACGCAGCTGCTGCCGGCCGCGGGCGATGCTCCCGCCCAGACCCTGCTGCTGCCGGTGACGCCGTTCACACCGGCACCGCCGACGGCAGCGACGGTTGTCGCGCCGGTTCTCGCGCCGGTAGCGGCATCGATCGCGCCGACGCCAACCCCGACCGCCGCCGCGAGTGGCGGCGTGCTGCGCTCCCCCGGCAGCCAGCCGCGCGCCATGCCCAAACGCGCCGTGATCGTCGGTTCGGTCGTGATCGCGGTCGTGATGCTCGGGGCGCTCATCGCCCTCTTCATCGCGACCCAGACTATCCAGCCGGTAGCGCCGCCGCCCAACTACCCGGCGGTCGAAGGCCAGCTCGGAACCAGCCTGCAGCAGCTTCAGGAAAGCGTGAACCCGTGAGCCTCCAGACCCGCCCCCGTTCGCGCCTGACCCTGTTCGCCGCGACGGCACTGATCGTCGTCGGTGCCCTGAGCGGATGCTCAAACGCCCCGGCCGCCCTCGAATCGGCAACGGCCGACCGGCTGCAGTCGAGCGTGCTCGACGTGACGAGCGCCGCCGCGACGGGCGACTACGAGACCGCGTTGTCGCTGCTCACCGCGGTCGAGGCCGACCTGCGCACGGCGGCCTCGGCCGGCCAGGTCACCGCGGAACGTTCCGCCGAGATTCAGGCCGCGATCACCGCGGTGAACGCCGACCTGCTCGCGGCCGTCGAGGCGAGTGTGCCGGTGCCGGCCTCGACGCCCTCGCCGTCGCCCACCCCGACGCCCACACCATCGGAGTCCCCGAGCCCAACGCCGAGCCCCACGCCGACGTCTGACGACGACGATGACGACGACGACGACGACAAGGGCAAGAACGACGAGAAAGAGTGCAAGCCGAACGACGACAAGGACGGCGACGGCATCTGCGACGACAAGGACGACGACTAGCTCACTCCGCGGACGAGCCCAGGCCGCAGAGCCAGCTGGCACGCGCCGGTGGGGAGCCGGTTCGTGCCCCGTGTGTGCGTCCGAAGCGTTGCCCGAAGCGTGGGCCTGAAGCGTGGCTTGGCCGTGCGGACCTTACCGTGCGGGCGAAAGCTGCGTGTGCGCCGCAAAACTGCAGGCCATGGCGGTCATGCGCCCGAAAACTGCTCGTGCACCCGGCAGGCCAGGCGCACGAGCAGTTTTCGGGAGCACGGGCTCCCGGGAGTGCAGCTAATGGGCGCACGAGCACCCCACGGGCGCACAACACAGTGCACGCATCCACCGCACCAGCAGCTTTCAAGCGCACGAGCACCCCACGGGCGCACAACACAATGCACGTAATGGCCACACCAGCAGGTGTGAGGCGCACGAACTGCTGCCACGCCGACCGGCACAACGCTGCCGCCGGTCGGGCGCTACGAGGCGAGCAGTTTGTCGGCCGCGGCCCGCGCCCACGTCTCGGCGCCGACGAGCGACTCTCGGGTCAACGGGCCGTCTTGCTCGTGCGACTCGACGACGCGCAGCACCGTGTCGACGATGTCGAGAAACCCGATCCGCTTCGCGTGAAAAGCGGCGACGGCCTGCTCGTTCGCGGCGTTGAAGACGGCCGGATAGGTTGCGCCGGCGCGGCCCACCTTTTTGGCCAGTTCCACGGCGGGAAATGCCTGGTCGTCGAGCGGTTCGAAGGTCCAGGTGTGCGGGCTGGTCCAGTCGATCGGCGTGCCGACCGCGGCAACCCGGTTCGGCCAATCGAGGCCGAGCGAAATCGGCAGGCGCATGTCGGGCGGGCTTGCCTGCGCGATCGTCGACCCGTCGACGAACTCGACCATCGAGTGCACGACCGACTGCGGGTGCACGACGGCATCGATGCGGTCATATTCCACGTCGAACAGCAGGTGCGCCTCGATGATCTCGAGGCCCTTGTTCACGAGGGTCGCGGAGTTGGTCGTGACGACGAGCCCCATGTCCCAGGTCGGGTGCGCGAGCGCCTGGGCCGGCGTGACGAAACGCAACGATTCACGAGTGCGCCCGCGAAACGGGCCACCGGATGCCGTCAGCACGAGCCGCCGCACTTCGGCTGCGGTCCCCGACAGCAGGGCCTGGGCGATCGCGGAGTGCTCCGAATCCACCGGCACGATCTGTCCGGGCTTCGCGAGGGTCTTCACCAGGTCACCGCCCACGATCAGGGATTCCTTGTTCGCCAGGGCGAGGGTGCGGCCGGCCTTCAGCGCGGCGAGGGTCGGGCCGAGGCCGACCGAGCCGGTGATGCCGTTCAGCACGACGTCGGCGTCGACGTCACGCACAAGCTGTTCGGCCTCGTCGGCGCCGAGCGCGGTGTCATCGACGTGAAAGAACGCGGCCTGTTCCGCGAGCAGGTCCCGGTTGCGGCCGGCCGAGAGGCCGACAACCTCGAACCGCTGCGGATTCGCCCTGATGACGTCGAGGGCCTGGGTACCGATCGAGCCCGTGGATCCGAGGATGATTACTCTGCGCATTCCTCCATGCTAGGCGCATGCCGCCGGCTGCATCCCGGCAGCAACCCGGCTCCGGCGGCGGGTTGTGGCGGGGCGGAGCACACGCAGGGGGGTAGTGTCATCGGGTGACCGGTGCCAGTGAAGAACCTCAGGATCAAGAGGTCTCCGTCGACCTTCCGCGTGTGAAACGTCCCGGTTTCGTCTACTTTCTCGGCTACGGAATCATGGCGCCCGTGGCCCGGGTGGTCTTTCGCCCGCACATTGTGGGTCGCGAGAACATTCCGAGTTCGGGCCGCGTGATCCTCGCGAGCAACCACCTCTCCTTCATCGACAGCATCGTCATTCCACTCGTCGCCACCCGCCGGGTGCAGTTCCTGGCGAAGTCGACGTACTTCACGGGCACCGGCATGAAGGGCTGGGTTTCCCGCACGTTCTTCACCGCGATCGGCGCGATCGGTGTCGAGCGCGGCGCCGGCCAGGCCGCCCAGGCGGCGCTCGACGAGGGCCGCTCGGTACTCGAAGCCGAGGGTGCCTTCGCCATCTACCCGGAGGGCACCCGCTCGCTCGACGGCCGCCTCTACCGTGGCCGCACCGGCGTCGCCTGGCTCGCGCTCACCACCGGCGCCGTGGTGGTGCCCGTTGGTCTGGTGGGAACCCAGGAGATTCAGCCGGTCGGCTCGAAGGTGCCGCGCATCCGCAAGGTCACCGTCAGCTTTGGCACCCCGATCGATGTCAGCGCCCACGGCCCGGCCACCTCCGGCAAGGCGCGTCGTCAGGCAACGGATGAAATCATGGCCGCCATCCACGAGCTGTCCGGCCAGGAACTCGCCGGCAGCTACAACGAAACCCCGGCGAACCCGCTCGTGCGGCTCGCCGATCGGGTCTTTCCGCGCGAACGCGTCTAACGAGGTTTCGGGACCGCGCTCGGGACCGCTTGCGGGACCCGGTTCGGCCCCGGCGGGCCCGAAACCGGGCGCCCGCGGTCTCGACGCCCAGCGCACAGTCCTATGGTGGACAGATGACTGCTACGTATTCGGTTCCCCAGCAACGCAAACTCGTCACGGAATTGCCCGGCCCGCAGTCCGTCGCTCTGCAGGCCAGGCGTGTCGCATCCGTCGCCCGTGGCGCCGGAACGCTCGCCAACATCTACATGGACCACGCCGCGGGCGCGATCCTCGTTGACGTAGACGGCAACCAGATCATCGATCTGGGTTCGGGCATCGGTGTGAACACGATCGGCCACGCCCACCCCGAGGTCGCGGCCGCCGCATCCGCTCAGGCCGGCAAGCTGATGCACACCCTCTTCACCGTGACGCCGTACGCAACCTATGTGAAGGTCGCCGAGAAGCTCAACGCGATCACCCCCGGCGACTTCGAGAAGCACACCATCCTCGTGAACACGGGCGCCGAAGCGGTCGAGAACGCGGTGAAGATCGCCCGCAAGTTCACCGGCCGCCGCGCCATCGTCGCCCTCGACCACGCCTTCCACGGCCGCACCAACCTGACCATGACGATGACCTACCGGCCCTGGCCGGAACGCGCCGGCATGGGTCCGTTCCCCGGCGAGATCTACAGCGTGCCGACGAGCTACCCGTACCGCGACGGCCTGACCGGCCTCGAAGCGGCCGAGAAGACCATCGACTACATCACGACCCACATCGGCGCGACCGAGATCGCTGCCTTCTTCGTCGAGCCGATCCAGGGCGACGGCGGCATCGTCATTCCCGCTCCCGGCTACTTCAAGCGCATCAGCGAGTTCTGCACCGAGAACGGCATCGTCTTCGTCGCCGACGAGATTCAGGCCGGTATCGCACGCACCGGAGCCTGGTACTCGATCGAGCACCACGGCGTCGTTCCCGACCTCGTCACCACGGCCAAGGGCATCGCCGGCGGGTTCCCGCTCGCCGCGGTCACCGGCCGCGCCGACATCATGGACGCCGTTCAGCCCGGCGGCATCGGCGGCACCTTCGGCGGCAACCCGGTCTCGACCGCGGCCGCCCTCGCGGTGCTCGAGATCATCGAACGCGACAACCTGATCGGCGAGGCGCAGCGCGTCGAGGCGGCCATGTGGGCGCGCATCGGCGACTGGGCGCAGAAGTTCTCGGTCGTCGGCGACGTGCGCGGCAAGGGTGCCATGTTCGGCGTCGAGCTCGTGCACCCCGGCACCACCACGCAGTACCCCGAGGCGCTCACCGCCGTGATCACGCACGCCGTCGCGAACGGTGTCATCGTGCTCGACTCCGGCAGCTGGGACTCCGTACTGCGCATCATGCCGCCCGTCGTGATCTCGAACGAGCTCATCGACGACGCCATGACCGTGATCGAAGAGGCGCTCGCGCTGCTGTCGAAGTAATCGCGTCGCCGAACCGTGAGTTAAGCATCGATTTCCGGCGAAAACGGATGCTTAACTCACGGTTCGGCGCACCGGTGCCCGGCTACGGGCGTCCCATTGCCCGCACCCACTCCGTGATATCAACGGACCGGGTCGCGGGCAGTTCGATGTCTGCCGGAGAGATGTCCACGCCGGCAGCCGCGCCGGTCACTGTGAGACCTCGGCCGGCGTGGGCGTCGGCACCGGCACATCGGTAGCGGATGCCGTCGGCTCTGCCGTCGGGGTCGGCGACGCTGTCGGATCCCCCGCCAGGGGCGCCGCCACGAGCGGCTGCACCTGGGCGAACGGGAACGGCGTCGCCTCCGACTGCTCTAACTGCGCGAGCCCGTCGTACGGGTAGGCGATGTCCTCCGCAGAGACCTGACCCAGCGGGTAGACGTTCCAGCCGCTGCCGCCCGGTACCAGCCGGCTCGGCACGAGCACGATTTCGGTGCCGGCCTCGTCGTACTGCGACAGGGAGGGCGTGTTCGCCGGGTCGTCGACCACGCCGAGCGGCTGGCCGTTCTGGTCGAAGAGCTGCACGTTGTCCACCGGCTGTCCGTCGGCGTCGTAGGCGAAGATATTGGTGACCTGCTCGCCGTTCTGCACGAGCCCGGGCATGACAAAGTCGCTGTCCGGAACGTAGTAGTTCGCCGCCGAGTAGTTCTGCGCGGTGATCTGGTGCGCCGCGATGAACAGCAGCCACGGCAGGGCGAGGATCGCGCAGACGCTCACGAGGGTGCGAAAGCCGAGCAGCCAGTGCCAGGGCAGCCAGCGCCCCCGGCCCCACTGCACGCTGAGCGTCACGAAGGCCAGCAGGGCGATACCCCGAATCGGATCACTGGGAAGAACCTCGAAGGACTGCCCGAAGAAGATATTCGCCACGACGTACACGGCCCAGCCGCGCAACACCCACCAGAGCGGACGCAGCACGAGCAGAAAGTCGAGCAGCTGCGCGCCCGCCGGGCTCAGGCGGATGCTGCGCGCGGCATCCGCTCGCCAGCTGCGGGCACGGGCGCCCAGGCGCCGCACCAGCGATTCCCGCTTCGCCCCTGAGCCTGGCTCGGTGCGCGGCGGCAGATCGGCTGCGGCGCGCAGCTCGGCCGCGTAGGCAGCCGGGTCACCCAACTCGGGCGAGGCCGCACCCGCCCCGGTGGCATCGGCCGCCTGCTCGGTGAGGTCGGCTTCGAGACCATCAGTGAGGTCGTCGACGTCGTCGGCGGGCAAGTCTCCGAGTTGCGCCCGCACGGCGGCGGCAAAATCGGTGATCGAGAGCGAGGTCTGGGTGGCTGCGGTGGCGTCGGTCATGACTGGTCCCCGTTCGTGCTGGAAGAATTCTCGGTCTGGGCAGGGCGGGCGGGTTCGGCGAGCAGCAGGGTCAGCGTGCTCGCGAACCGGGTCCAGTTCGTGCGCTGCTCGGCGAGCATGGCGCGACCCTCGGCATTCATCGCGTAGTACTTGCGGTTCGGCCCGCCGTCGCTCGGCACGACGTAGGTCGAGAGCGCGCCGGCCGTGTAGAGCCGGCGCAGCGTGCCGTAGACGGATGCGTCCCCGACCTCGTCGAGGCCGGCCGCGCGCAGGCGGCGCACGACGTCGTAGCCGTAGCCGTCGTCTTTCTGAATCACGGCCAGCACGGCGACATCGAGCACCCCCTTGAGCAGTTGGGTGGTATCCATGGGTCTCCTTCGCTTCGGGTTCCAGGCCGGACCCCTGCAACGCACCCCACGGTACTACATTTCCAACGGTACTGTGTAAACCGCACTAGCAAAGCACGACAGCGAGAGCGGACAGCCGCAAGCCGCGAGCCGCATGGAGAGCAGAAAGGGTGCCGGGCTACAGCGGCGGGCTCGTCACGATGCTCGTCGTGCAGCCCAGCTCTCCGGGCTCGATCCAGGTCCGGTCATACCAGGCGAAGTACACCCCGCCGGCGGCGTCCCGCACTCCCACCGTGCACTCACGCTCGCCGGGAACACCGACGGCCGCGATCAGCTCGCCCCCCGAGGCGCCGGTATCGACCGAAATGAAGTCCTCGGGAAATGCGGCCCGAACGTCATGTTCGAGCGACCCTTCCGTGGCCGCGACCAGCACGGCCGCGAGAATCTCCTCCGCGTCTTCCGGCAACGCCGGCAGCGGGCTGGCGACGGGGGCCGGCCCAATCGCGTCGGCCGGACAGTCGATCTTCTCGGGGACCACCTCCGGGCGGGGACCTCGAAACACCAGATAGCGAAAGCATGCCGTGGCCGTGCCGGGCCCGAACGCCGACGAGCCCCAGTAGTCGCCGTCATCGCCGGCGGCGACGTCGACCCGGATACGCGCGTCGATCTGCGCGCCGTCCTCGTCGGTCGTGCTGCCGCTCCAGGCGATGGCGTCGACCGTCACGACCTCGGGCGTCCATTCCGTTCGATCGGCCGGAGCCGCGCGCGACACGTGGGTGGCCGCTAGCCACTCGGCGTCGCGCTCGCGCCAGACGCGCGGGGTCAGCTCTTCGCCGAGTTCCTCGGCGACCCGTTGAACGCGATCGGCTGCCTCACGTTCTCCCGATGTGCCGGTCGCGCAGCCGGTAAGCCCGGCGGCGAGCACGCCCACCGCCACCAGCATCGTCAGAAATCGTGACCTGGTTCGCCCCGTTGTGCCCATCCCACGTGTCCCCATCCCACGACCCTAGCTCGCCTGCGCAAACCTGACTGTTTGCTGACAGGCTGGCTCCCCGGCCCGGTGCGGTCAGGGCCACCTCGCCTCACTAGTCTTATAAGACCAGAGAGCGTCGTCCCCTGACCTCTCGGGCGACAGGGGGCCCCATGATTCTCAGGACTGACCGACGCGACACTCCCGGCAGCACGGGCCGGTCCCGAGCGGGCCTCGGCACCCGGTCGGCGATATTCGTGCTCTTCGGACTGCTGCTGTCCGGGTGCGCCGCTGCAGCCCCCTCGGCGCAGGAGCCCGGCAGCTCGCCGTCAGCCACTCCCGCGGGCTCGACGTCGACCGCGCAGGCGCCCACACAGGAGCCGACCGTGTCAACCATCGAGTTGAGCGGCACGGCACTGACCAGCGAGACCGCAACCGGTGAGCCGATCTCGACCGTCGCATTCAGGGACGGCACCGACGCCTCCGTCGCATTCCTCACGGATGCCTTGGCCGCTGAGCCCGAGCAGAGCGTTCCCGGCGAGCTGGAGGCCTGCGCCGAGGTCACCGCTCGCTATTCCTGGGGCGACACCGCACTCGTGCTCGATGTCTGGGAGCCGGCCGGATTTGTCATGACCCTGGGCGAATCCAGCGTGAACGGCGTCAGGCTGCAGAGCAGCGGCGACTTCGCCGCGGGCGAAGACGCCCAGGCCTTCTTCGACGCACTTCCCGCTGAGCTGGCCCTCGACGAGTACAACGATGGCACGGGGCCCTTCGTCTACGACCTCGTCGCCGGCTCTTCCCCCTGGGGCGAAGACAACGCCTACGGTGGCGTCGCGCTGCTGCAGCAGGGCGGCATCGTGAGCCGAATCGTGTCACCCGACACGACGCGCGCCTTCTACTGCTGACTACTGCTGAGTTGGCGTCACGAGCGTCAGTCGGCGACGGTCTCGGGTTCGTGCAGCACCGGAAAGTTGACGGATGCCGCGATGAAGCACTCACGGGCGGCCTCGGCGTGCAGGGTCTGCGCGAAAGCGATCTGTTCCGGGTCACTGATCGTGACTCGAGGCCGCAGTGTCACGCTCGTGAAGTGTCCGCCTCCGCCCGAAACCTGTTCCATGGTGCCGGTCGCGGCATCCGTATAGCCGGTCACGGTGACCCCGTTGCGCACCGCGACATGCAGGTACGACAGCAGGTGGCATTGGCTGAGCGCGGCCAGCAGCAGTTCTTCCGGGTTCCACCGGTCGGCGTTGCCATGGAACGTCTGGTCGCTCGATCCCAGAATTGACGGCTGATCGACGGATGCCCGCCCACCCGCCGTGATCGTGTGCTCGCGACCGTAGGCCCGGTAGTGGCTCGTGCCGGTGCCGCGATTGCCGGTCCAGTCGACCGTGACCGCGTAGTTGTGAACCCCGTTCATGCGTCTCCTCGCGTTCGAGCGGCACCTGAGAATCGCCTGCCCTGCAGACGATTCTCCCAGTGTCTACAGGCCCGGGCGGCATCGGGCCGTAAACTAGGGCCATCATGACTGACACCCTTGCGCCTACCGCCGTGCCCGCCGCTTCTGCTCCCGCTTACACGGTGGCTCAGGAACGCAAGATCGTGACCGCGATTCCCGGTCCGCTCTCGACCGAACTGCACCGGCGCCGACTCGCGGTCGTCTCGGGCGGTGTCGCCTCGATGCTGCCGGTCTACATCAAGAAGGCCAACGGCGCGATCATCGTCGACGTCGACGGCAATCAGTTCATCGACCTCGGCGCCGGCATCGGTGTGACCACCGTCGGCCACACCGAAACGAGCGTCGTCGCTGCGGCCGTTGACCAGGCGCAGGACTTCGTGCACACCCTGTTCACCGTCACGCCCTACGAGGAATACGTGCGCGTCTGCGAGCTGCTCGCCGAGCACACTCCCGGCGACTTCCCGAAGAAGAGCGTGCTCGTCAATTCCGGCGCCGAGGGCGTGGAGAACGGCGTGAAGATCGCCCGCAAGTACACCGGTCGCCGCGCCGTCGCCGTGCTCGACCACGCCTACCACGGCCGCACCGTGCTGACGATGGCCATGAATTACAAGGCCGCCCCCTACGCCACCGGCTACGGTCCGCTCGCGAGCGACGTCTACCACGCGCCGAGCTCCTACCCCTATCACGATGGCCTCAGCGGTGCGGATGCCGCGGCCCGCACCATCGGCTACCTCGAGAAGGTCATCGGCGCGGCCGACCTCGCCTGCCTCGTCGTCGAGCCGATCCAGGGCGAGGGCGGCTTCATGGTGCCGGCCGAGGGCTACCTGCCCGCCCTGCAGCAGTGGTGCACCGCCAACGGCGTCGTGATGATCGCCGACGAGATTCAGAGCGGCATGGCCCGTACCGGTAAATACTTCGCGAGCGAGCACTTCGGCTGGGTTCCCGACCTGGTGCTGAGCGCCAAGGGCATCGCCGGCGGCTTCCCGCTCGCCGGCGTCACGGGCCGCGCCGAGATCATGGATGCCAGCCAGCCCGGCGGTCTCGGCGGCACCTTCGGCGGCAACCCCGTCTCGTGCGCCGCAGCCATCGCCGTGTTCGACGCGATCGAGGCGAACAACCTGCTCGGCGAGGCCCAGCGCATCGAGGCGAGCCTCACCGCCGGCCTCACCGTGCTCAAGGAGAAGTACGACATCATCGGCGAGATCCGCGGCCGCGGTGCCATGATCGCGATCGAGCTCGTGCAGCCCGGAACCGGCGACACCACCAAGCTACCCAACGCGGCCGCCGTGAGCGCCATCTCCGCCTACGCCAGCCAGCACGGCGTGTTGCTGCTGACCGCGGGCACCTACGGCAGCGTGCTGCGCTTCCTGCCGAGCCTCGCCCTCAGCGACGCCCTCATCGCTGACGCGCTCTCGGTCATCGACGACGCCATCGCCTCCCTCTAGGCCCGGCGACCGCAGCGTGAGCAGCACCAGCATGGTTGAAACATTCTCTGTCGAGAACGCCGTCGAACTCGCCATCGTGGAACGCAGCGGCTTCGTGGAATCCCGGCACGCCGGATCCGCGATCGTGCTCGGTACCTCAGGCGAGGTGCTCCGCACCCTCGGCGACGTCACCTCACCCGTCTACCCGCGCTCGGCCATGAAGCCGTTCCAGGCCATCGCGTCGATGGCGAGTGGGGTCACGCTGCGCGGGGAAGACGCCGCCATCGCCACCGCGAGCCACAGCGGAACCCCGAAACACGTCGAGCTGGTGCGGGGGCTGCTCGCCAGAGCGAGCATTCCCGAGGCTGCCCTCGGCTGCCCGGCGGCCTGGCCCATCGACCGGCCGACCCGCGACGCCATGGTGCGGCAGGGATTGGCACAGGCACCGATCTACATGGAGTGCTCGGGCAAGCACGCGGCCATGCTGCTGGCCTGCGCGCAGAATGGCTGGCCGCTGGCCGGGTATCTGACACCGGGGCATCCGCTGCAGAAACGGGTGCTCGACGTGCTCGAACGCTTCACCGGCGAACGCCCGGCCGCGTCGGGCGTCGACGGATGCGGCGCTCCGGTTCACGCCATCTCCCTCACCGGACTCGCGCGCGGCATCGCCCGCATCGCCGGGTCGAAGTCGAACTCCCCCTTCGCGATCTACCGCGAGGCCGGCTTTCTCGCCGAAGCGGTGCGCGAGCACGGCTGGGTCGTGGCCGGCCCCGGCCTCAGCGACAGCACCGTGATCGACCGCCTCGGCCTGTTCATCAAGGGCGGTGCCGAGGGAATCGTCGTCGCGGCGGCCGAGAACGGCACCACGGTCGCTCTGAAGGTGCTCGACGGCAACCTGCGCGCCGCCACGATCGTGGCGCTGCACCTGCTCGCCGACGCCGGAGCGATAGCCCCAGCGGATGTCGACGCCCTCGCCCCCGAGCTCGGCCTCACGGTACTCGGCGGCGGACTCCCCGTCGGCGTGATCCGCCCCACCTACCTGTAACGCCCCGTGCCGCGAAAGCGGGTGAATCGCCGGTTAGGCCCGGCATAACCCACGATTCATCCGCTCTCGCGGACGGATTCGCGGCCGGGACCGTAGGCTGTGCGGTGACAGCGACGTTGCCGACAGAGGAGTCTCATGAAGGTTGCCATCCCCCGGGAGATCAAGAACAACGAATTCCGCGTCGCGATCACCCCCGCTGGGGTACACGAACTCGTCTCATTCGGTCATGAGGTCTTCATCGAAACGGGCGCGGGGCTCGGTTCCCTCATCACCGATGCCGCCTATCACGACGCCGGCGCCACCATCCTTTCCGACGCCGCGAGCACCTGGGCCGCGGCCGAGCTGCTGCTCAAGGTCAAGGAACCGGTCGCAAGCGAATACGACTATTTCCGCTCCGACCTGGTGCTCTTCACCTATCTGCACCTCGCGGCCGAGGCCGAGCTGACTCAGGCCCTGCTCGCGAGCGGCGTCACCGCCATTGCCTACGAGACCGTGCAACTGCCTTCCCGGGCACTGCCGCTGTTGGCCCCAATGAGCGAGGTCGCCGGCCGACTCGCCCCGATCGTGGGCGCCAACGCCATGCTGACACCCAACGGCGGTCCGGGCCTGCTGGTGCCCGGCGTGCCCGGCACCCACCCGGCACGCATCACCGTGCTTGGCGGCGGCGTCGCCGGCACCGCAGCGCTGCAGATCTCCCTGGGGCTCGGTGCCGAGGTCACCGTGCTCGACACCAATCTGTTTCGGCTGCGGGAGCTCGATGCCCTCTACTTCGGCCGAGTGAAGACCATAGCGAGCAACAGTTTCGAGATCGACAAGGCCGTCGTGCAGGCCGACCTGGTCATCGGATCGGTACTCATCCCCGGCGCGCGAGCGCCGAAGCTCGTGAGCAACGAACTCGTCTCACGCATGAAGCCCGGCAGCGTGCTCGTCGACATCGCCGTGGACCAGGGCGGCTGTTTCGCCGACTCGCATGCCACCACCCACGCCGACCCCACGTTTCGAGTGCACCAGTCACTGTTCTATTGCGTCGCCAATATGCCAGGGGCCGTGCCGAGCACGTCGACGTACGCCCTGACCAACGCGACCCTCCCGTACGTGCGCATGATCGCAAACCAGGGCTGGCGGGCTGCCCTGCGAGCGGATGCCGCACTCGCCCGTGGACTGAATGCCGTCGGCGGAACGCTGGTCAGCGCCCCGGTCGCACAGGCCCACGACCTGCCATTTCGTGCGCTCATCGACGCGCTCGCCTGAGCACGTGTTGGTTCGGCCCTGTTGATCGCTTAGACCCGGGAGTCAGACGAACGCCCAAACCCGGCAGCATCAGGATCCGCGGGCAGCATGCCGCGGCGAAGCGCCCCGTCGGGTGAGAGCACCCACACGCGTGAACGACCGGGCAGCAGCGGAGGCGGCAAGTCGCGGCGGTGGCTGAGGAGGCGCAGATCGGCGTGGCTGCATCCGTCGAAGATCAGGGCGCCGCGCGCTCGGATCGCCGAGAGCAGTGCCCACTGGGCCTGCCAGGCGTCGGGGTCACCGACGATGACGGTGCCTGCCGTCGCGTCTCGCACCTCGAGACGCCCGACACCAGGCCCGGCCGAGTCCATGCCTGCGCTGCCGGGCTCGCCGCTGCCGGTCAGGTCGACGAGCCGAACGTCCGTGCCGAGCGAGCGGCGCAGCATCGCGATCGTCCGAGCGGGCGCCCCAGACACGACGATCACCGGGGCGTTCTGCAGTAGCCGGCACAGGTTGAGCACCGGTGCCGGGTCGGCTGCGGCCCGCGCCGCGCACGGGGCCTGACCCGGTGGCGTTTCATCGTCGTCCAACGTCGCTGTCGCTGTGACTGTGGTTGTCGCCGCGAGCAGCTGCACGCGCGCCCCCTGCCAGCACCCACCGCCCGCCTCAAGGCCGTTATCGTACAGTCCGGCTGGCCCACCGGCCTCCCGATAGTCATCCCGGTCACGCAGCGACAACAGCAACCGACTGCGGCACAGTGCGCTGACGCCGCGCAGGCCCCCAGTCAGACGTTGCACTGCCAGCGCAACGTAGAGTCCGCGGCCCGGGCCGTCGCGCAAAATCACGCTGAGCATCTCGAGCGCGGCGAGTTGATGCTCGGGGTGCAGGCGGGCACAGACCGAGTCGAGGTCATCGAGCAGCAACAACCGCGTGCCACCGACGCCGGGTTCACCCGCACCAGTCTCAAGCACGTGGCTGGCGTCGACGAGCGCGTCCCAGAGGTGTTCCACGTCGGCGATGACCGACTCCGTGCGGCACTGGCCCGTTCCCTGTCGCGCGAGGGTCGCGAGCAGCGAGCTCTTGCCCGATCGCGCGTCGCCAACGACGAGCAAGTGGCCGTCGGCAGCGGGCGTATAGCGGGCGACGCTGTATCGCTGGCGGTGCGGCTCATCGGCCAGACCCATCCGAAACGAGGATTCGATGCCGACCACATCGACACCGCGGCCGAGATCGCACTCCGGCAGCACCCGAGGAAGCGGGTCGAGCCAGGGCCGCCGCGGGCCGACCAGCCCGGGCCGGAGTCGGCAGGCCTCGATGCTTCTGACAGCGAGCGAACCCAGATCGGTGACCGTGGTCGTGGCGATCTGCCCGAGCACGGGCGCGCCGTCGCCGGCACTCACGAAGCACCGCCCCGGAACGGATGCGGGCAGCCCGGCCGCGGCATCCGTTCCGATGACCGCTTCGCTGTCGGCGCGATTGTTCACCCGCAGCGACAGCCGCAGGCTGCAATTGGCCAGCAGCGCGTCGCGCACTACCCCCGCCGGACGCTGCGTGCACAGGATCAGGTGCACGCCGAGTGACCTGCCGCGGGCGGCGATGTCGACGAACAGGGCGTGCAGTGCGGGAAAGGCGGCGAGCATGGTCGCGAACTCGTCGACGACGATGACGAGGCGCGGCAGCGCCTGCCCCGGCACGAGCGTTCCCGGCAGCTCGCTCACATCGCGCACGCCGGCATCGCGCAGCACGCCCTCGCGATAGCGCAGTTCCGCCGAGAGACTGGCGAGAGCCCGTGTGGCCTGCGCCGCGTCGAGATCCGTGATCACGCCAACGCAGTGCGGCAGTTCGGCCAGCGCACTGAAGGCGGCGCCGCCCTTGAAGTCCACGAGCAGAAATGTCACCGTGTCGGGGTCGAAACACGCCGCCATCGAGGCCACCCAGGTCACGAGCAGCTCGCTCTTGCCGCTGCCTGTGGTGCCACCGACGACCGCGTGCGGCCCGTGCCGTACGAGGTCGAGCATCAACGATCCCTCGGCCGTGACACCCACCGGGCACGCGAGTCCGGCAGCCGCCACCCCCGCGCGCGCAGGCCCGGCACGCAACTCCCCCGCCCCCTCACCATCGGCCAGCAGCGCGTCGAATGCAACCACGAGGGGCAGTTCGGCGGGCGCGCTCAACAGCCCGGCAGCCCCGGCCCGCTGCCGCACCACGCGGGCGAAAGACAACGCCTGTTCCGCGGCGATCAGGTCCGGCTCAAACCGGGTGCCCGGCGAGTGCGCCGGCGAACGCACGATCTCGGCCCGCGCGGGCCCGTGCACCCGAACGACCGTGCTGCATCCCCGCGGCAGCTCGGCCTCGGTGCGCGCCAGGAAGAGGACCCCGTTCGCTGTCGCCTGCCCGTGCCCAGCCACCCCCTCGGGCCCAAGAACGTCTCCGAACCCGTTCGCATCACCGGGCGCCATCCTCTCGCCGATCAGCACCCGGTAGCCTGCCCGCGCCGCCGTCACCGAGGTGGCACCAGCTCGCGAGGCGGCCGCTCCGGGCACGCGGGCCTGACCGCGCTCAGAGCGATGCGGCAGTGCGCGCGTCCATTCCCAGGCTTCGCCCGGCGGGGCATCGACGGTACCGGCGTCCGGAGCCAGCGCGAAGCACAGTTGCACCAGAACCGCCCGTGCCAGCGCCCGGGTGAGTGCGGGCGGCCCGACGAGTCCGAGGCCACCGGAGACATCCGTCGTCAGCGGAGCACCGGTCAGTACGGCGGCCCAGTCGCGCAGCGCGCGCTCCTCGAGCGGGTCACGGGCCCCGCCCAGCAGGACCCCGCTCGCGATGTGGCCGCGCCCGAGGCTCACGAGCATGGAGGCACCCGCAGACCACAGCCCGGCCTCCGCCGGAAGCGACATGATCGCGAGGGCACCGGGCGTGCGCCGTTCGGCGGCGAGCCGCAGCCGATCATGACGATCGGCGACGATGCTTCTCAGCGAGTCGAGCATTCGGTCATGTTCCCGCCCATCGCGCACACCCTGCTTGCGGCGGGACCGGCGACCGTCCACCAGACTGCCGACGGCGATGATCGGGCTGAGCAGACCGAACAGCAGGGCAAACGCCGACCCGGTGATCAGCCAGATCGCTACGGCCGCGCCCAGCGGGGCCAGGCAGGCCACCAACGGAAAAGCCTGGGCGGCCGGAACCGTGGGCAGCGGCGGAAGATTCAGCGGCTCATCGAGCGGTACCGCGCAGAACACTGCTGCGCCGAATGGCACGGCCTTCGGCGGCGTTGTGTTGGCGGTATCGACGTCACGGATGCGCATGCCTCCAGCAGAGCAGACCGGCCGCTCGCGCGGGCGGCAGGATGCCGAAATGTGCATAACAGCGACGCGAATCTGCCTGTGCAGAACATCGCTCGGCGACCGCTTCGTGCCCCGGAACGGCGGCACGCGCAGACGAACGGCGTCAGGCGAGTACGAAGTACTGGTCGGCGATGTCGACCCGTGATCCTCGCGGCACCAGATAGCGCCGTCCGGGTTCGCAGCGCAGTGGCCCCTCCGAGGGTCGCTGCAGCACGCTGCCGTTGCCCGAGAACCGGTCGCTCACCCAGAATTGGCCGCCGTGTTGGCCGAACTCGAGGTGACTTTTCGACACCGACATGCCGGAATCCTGAATCTGCACCAGGTGATCAAACACCTCGCCGGGCTGCGGCAGCGGACGCCGACCGATCAGGCCGGAACCGTGCACGTTCACGGTCTCTCCGGTGCTGAACTGAAGCACGAACCGCACCCCGTCGGGTCTGGGTGCGTTCGGTGAATCCCCCGGCGGCAGAGCCTCAGAAACCGGCACCGGCACGGCAGAAACCGGCACCGGCACGGCAGATACCGGCACCGGCACCGCGGCGGGCGCGGGCGGCACCGGCCCGATCCGTTCCGCGGGCGGCGGCGCAGCGGGAACGGGCACCGAGATCACCGTCGAACGCGGCAGGGGCTGAATGATCGTGGTATCGCGACCGCGCGGATCGGGGCGTCGCCGGGTCAGCGGCGTGGCCGAGGTGGAACTTCCACACTCGCCGCAAAACATCGCACCGGAAGGAAGCGTCGCGGCACAGATCCGACAGCGAGCCGCATCGGTACCCGGCGGTCCGGCCCCGCCTGTCCCGGCCTTACTGGTCACCTTGCTCCTTCTGAACGAGAGGGTTTCTTCCCTCCAGCGTACCGACCAAGCGAACGCAGCGAGAGCAACGCCCGCAGCCGATCGCGACGGGTGTGTTCGACGGCCAGCGAGCGGCGCAAGGCGCCGACGGATGCCCACACCCGGTCCGCGTCCGCGTTCGACGGGGTGTCCGGCGCGAAGACGGCGCGGTCGACAAGTTCGGCGAACACGACGGGCGGGGTACCGCCGAGTGCGGGCGTTCCGCCCACGGATGCGGCCAGCTCGGCCCGTGTCGTGCCGACGGCGGCCACGCCGTTGAAGTCGGTGACGGTGTCGGCGAACTCTCGCCAGCCGCCTCCGATGCGTTCCCCGGCGGTGCCGCGGGATCGGCGCAGATACCGACGTCGGGTTTTGATTGCGACGACGACGAGCAGGGGCGACAGCAGCACCAGAAGAGCCAGCCCGCTCCAGC
Source organism: Cryobacterium frigoriphilum (assembly GCF_004403305.1). Classification (GTDB taxonomy): domain Bacteria; phylum Actinomycetota; class Actinomycetes; order Actinomycetales; family Microbacteriaceae; genus Cryobacterium; species Cryobacterium frigoriphilum. Next base: position 173,565 of record NZ_SOHE01000053.1, read on the forward strand.
CGACAATCTGCAGCACAGCGAACAGCAACGCCAGGAGCGGATCGATCGGCGCGGGCGGGTCTTCCACCGTCGTGTCCGGCGGCGGCGTGTCACGGGGGTCTTCGATGTCGACGACGGGCGGCGGCAGCACCGACTGTGGGCGGGACACGACCGACGGGTCGTCGGGCTGCTTCGCCGGCACCTCCCGGAAGGCCGGATTCGGGTCGATCATGACCCAGCCGTCGAGGGCGGTTTGTACCTCGATCCAGGCGGTCACGTCTGCGCCGGTGACGGCGACGGCGCCCTCGGGGTCGGCCGCGGCATCCGGGGCGAAGCCCAGAACCACCCGGGCCGGAAAACCGAGGCTGCGGGCCAGGATCGCGGCCGCCACGGCGTACTGTTCCTCATCGCCGAGCATGGGCACATCGGTGAAGAGTTGCGTCATGCGGTCTGCGCCGTGGCCGGACCGGCTGACCGGTTCGTCGGTGCCCACGCCATGGCTGATGTAGCCGCGCGTCAGCAGGTCATCGAGCATCGCCTGCAGCTGCTCGCCCGGTGTGTCCCCGGCCTGCTGGGCCTCTTCGAGCGCGGCCAGCATGCCGTCGGGCACCGCGATCGGAGCGAGCACGGCCGAACCGGGCAGGGCAGTGGCCAGATCCCCGGTCGATTCGGGCACGACGGAACGACTCTCATACCGGTCGCCGCGGGTGAGCCCGCCGATCACCGCCGCCGACCCACCCACATCGTTGTAGTAGAAGGAATCACTGCGCGCCACGGCGGTGTCGCCGCCGAACACGACCTGTTCCAGCTGCCCGGCACCGGGCACCCAGACGCCCGTGTAGCCGAGAACCTCGACCTGCAGCACGACCTCCTGACCATCGACGGCGCTCTGATCGAGCCGATACGGCAGCCGCGTGAACGAACCGGAGTCGGCCGATCCGGTCTCGCTCCGCGCGGCCCCGGCCTCGCCGCCGGCGGCAAACACGACCCCGTCGTAGCTGTCGAGGGTCGCGAGCCGCAGCCGCTCACCGGTCGGCAGTCCGGTCACCCGCAGCAGGGTGTCGTCGACGGTTGGGGACTGCAGATAGCTGCGGAACCCGCTCAGCGGGCTGGCATAGTCGTTGGGGTTGAACGGTTGCTGCACGTGGCTGCGCACCACGTCGCGTGCTCCTGCCGGCGGCACGGCCAGCGAGGCGGCCGTACCGGCCGCAATCGCGAGCGCGATGATGGCCGCCGCGCTCACCAGCCGGCGAGCGGCCGCGAGCCGCCGGTCGCTCAGCGACTCGATCGTGCGGGCCGACTGCGCCGCCACAAGACGGGTGGCCCCGACGCGCCGACGCCAGCGAAACCAGAGCAGCCAGCTGAGCAGCAGCACGAGAAAACCGAGACCGAGTTCGACCGGGCGGGCCACGCTGCTCGGTCCGAGCGCGATGCCGGCAATGAAGAGGCCCACGGGTGCCAGAACCGCGAGCTCGCCGTGCGCGGACCGCAGGGCGACCGTCAGGCCGATGACCGTCGAGACGAGCACGAGGATGAGAGCGGGCACGAGCAGGGCCTGATAGTCCCCGACGGGCAGCGCGATCGTCACGAGCTGTTTCCAACCCAGCACGACCGCCATGGCGAGTTCCTGCACGCCCTCAACGGTGGGCAGCACACCGTTCACGGCCCGGGCCGGAACGGCCAGCGGCACACCGACGACCCCGAAGCCCAGGATTGTCACAAGAATAACGAGCCAGGCCGGCCAGCGAAACCGCGCGCCCAGAATCGCCACGGTGGCCCCGAGCACGAACCCGCCGGCCACCATCACAATGAAGGCTCGGCTCTGATAACTCGGCCAGAGGGTAGCGGATGCCGCTGCCGTCACCAGCAGCATCGCCAGCAGGTTGCCGAGCACTTTCGTCATGCCGAGCTGGTGCGCTGGTCGCTGACGCGTCGTCATGCGGCGGCCGATCGGGCGAGGCTCTTCTGCAGGTCTTCCAGAAACCCGATGGTGAGCACGCTGAGTTCGGCCACCCGCCGCAGGGTCGGCGGTGCCTCCGGGTCGCAGACGACGGCGACGACCTCGACACCGGCCGGAAACTGCGTCGACGCGGCACGCAGCTGTGCGAGCGTCGTCGGTGTTCCGCAAATCAGAAACGCCACCGAGATACCGGCCACCGTTTCGGCGGCGACCGCCGCGAGTCCCTGCAGCGGCAGCGCCGTCTGGGCCGGCTCGACGCCGCTCAGATCGTCGAGCAGACGGCCGCGCGAGAGGGTACTGAGCGGCCGCACCGCGGGCATCCGTCGTACTGCTCGGGATCGACGACCGCCACGCGGCGCGCCTGGCCGCCCCGCCCCGTCGAGGGCGCTCACCACGACGGAAACGGTACGGCCGTCACGAATCGCGCGAATGCCCAGAGACCCGGCGACACTCACGGCCATCTCGAATTCGTCGTCACTCGCGTAGTCGCCGCCGAACAGGCTCAGCGCGACCATGAGGTGACTGCGCCGGCTCTCCTCGAACTGGCGCACCATGAAGGTGCCCGTCTTCGCGGTGCTCTTCCAGTGGATGCTGCGGCGTTCGTCGCCCGCAACGTACTCCCGCAGCGCGTGGAACGAGACATCGTCCGTCGTCAGGTTGCGGGTCGGGTGCCCCTCGAGGTCGCGGATGAACCCGGTGCTCATGCTCGGGATCGACAGTGTACGCGGGTGCACGAACAGCTCGATCGGTTGCGCCCAGACCCGTTCCTTGCGCACGAGCCCGATGGGGTCGCTGCGCACGGTGCGCACCGGACCCACCGAAATGATGCCGCGGCGGGTGGTGGGAACGAGAAAGACGTCTTCGAAGGCGGCGCCTCGCGCGAGGCCGGGCATCAGGAACGTCGCCAGCCCGCCACCGACGGGTACTTCGATACTGACGCCCGGCAGGTGGCGCCGGCTCGGGTTCGTGACGCCGACGAGTCCCGGGGAGCGTTCACCCGCGACGACGCGGGTCACCGGCATCGCCAGGGTCACGAGATAGGCATCGCGGCCGATCAGGTAGCCGCCGGCAGCGAAGAGCAGAATGGTTCCGGCCCAGGCGATGGCGACGAGCTCGGCCCAGCCGAGGCCGTAGCCGGCCAGAAACGCCAACGAGACAGCGACCGTCAGGCTCCAGCCGAGCGGGGTGACGACGGCCCCGACCACGGCGACCGCCCGAACGGCGCGCCGACGCAGCGCCCTGCCCCATCCGATCACACGCTCGAGAACCTCCGTGAGCCGGCCGTCACCAACCTGATTCACCCGAGGTTCACCCCGCCTGGCGCTCGCTCGGCGGCGGCGTCTCGATCAGAATCTGGGCGATGACACTCGACGCGGTCACGCCGTCGAACTCGGCCTCCGGGTCGAGCAGTAGTCGGTGGGCGAGCACGGGTTCGGCGAGTGCCTTCACATCATCGGGCAGCACGTAGTGCCGACCATTAGCCGCGGCCAGGGTCTTCGCGGTGCGAATCAGCGCGAGGGCCCCGCGCACGCTGGCTCCCAGGCGCACCTCCGGCGCGTTGCGGGTCGCGTCCACCAGACGGGACACGTAGTCGTTGATCGTCGAGTCGACGAACACGGTGCGGGCCAGGGCGGCGAGCTCCACGACGGTGCCGGCGGAGAGCACCGCGGCCACGACCAGTTCGTGCGGTCGGGCGCTCGCGCCCTCGAGAATTCGGATGGTGGAGGCGTGATCGGGATAACCGATCGAGGACTTCATGATGAACCGGTCGAGCTGCGCTTCGGGAAGGCGGTAGGTTCCCGACTGCTCGATGGGGTTCTGAGTGGCGATGACCATGAAGGGGGCGCCGACCGGGTGCGTCACGCCGTCGGCGGTGACCTGGCCTTCTTCCATCACTTCGAGCAGCGCGGCCTGGGTCTTCGGGCTGGCCCGGTTGATCTCGTCGGCGAGCACGATATTGGCGAAGATCGGTCCGCGGTGAAATTCGAAGATGCCGCTCTTCTGGTCGTAGATGCTCACGCCCGTGATATCGCCCGGCAGCAGGTCGGGCGTGAACTGTACCCGGTTGGAGGTTCCGCGCACGCTCTGCGCGATCGCCCTCGCGAGCGACGTCTTGCCGGTGCCCGGCACGTCTTCGAGCAGCAGGTGTCCCTCGCTCAGCAGCGCCACGAATGACAGGCGAATCACATGTTTCTTACCGAGTACGACGTGTTCGACCCCGCGCACCAACCGCTCGAAGGCGTCGGCGAACTGGCTGGCCTGGTCCGGACTCATGGTCATAGCGGGGGTGGTTCCGTTCATTCGGTGCTGAAATTCCGTGGTGAGGGCAGTGCCATCGAGGGACGTGCCATCGAGGGACGTGCCGTCAAGGGCAGCGGGGTCAGTTTCTATAGTCATGTGTCGCCCCATTCACGGTCACGGTGAGCTGTGCGCCACCGGCTGGTGCCGGCTCGGCGAGCGTGCAGGTGTTGCCTGAGTCGGCCGCCGTGCTCGCGTCAGCGGTGTCGGCCGAGCAGGTGAAGGTCGCCGGGTAGTCCGCGCCGTTGTCGGGAGCATTCGTCCAGCTAAACACACCGGTGTCGGCGTCGTAGGCCACGCCACGCACGGCGAGGCTGACGGATGCCTCGGGCGCACTGAATGAAGCCGACCAGGCCCCGCAGGCTCCCGACGCGTTACAGGCTCGCAGCTCGAAGTCGACGGTCTGCCCGAACGGCTCGGCGAGCAGTTCGCGCGGCCAGACATCGGCGGTGCCGGCGCCGCCGAAACGTTCGCCGCCGCCCAGCCCCGAGCCGGCGCTGCGCAGCTCGTAGTAGGACACCGTGGCTCCGCCACCCTGCAGCCCGGTCAGGTGGTAATCCCTGGCAATCGATTCCGGCGCCTGTCCGCGCGGTTCCATGCCGCCCTGCACCGACGTGATCTGGCCCGGAACCGGGCTCACGAGCACCGTCGCAACGGCCGTCGCGACGCATCCGGCCTGGTTGTAGCCCCAGACCACAAAGGAGTAGCTGCGGTTGTCGGCGAGGGACACATCGAAGGTTGCGGAGGTGGCGGCGGCGGCCGCGGACTTCTGCTCCGCAACGTCGCCGCCCGCGCGGGGCGGCACGAGGGTGCCGGGGGCGGGCTCGCTCACCGAGCAGGCCTGCGCGCCGGTGGGCACCGACTGGCCGGAGAGCCGCTGCACGAAGTAACCGCCGATCGCAGAACCGGCCCCGTCGAAGGCGTTCCACGACACGGTCACCCGGCCGGAGGCATCCGTCGCCGTGGCCGAGATACCGCCGGCCCGCGGCGGGCCGTACGGGGTACCGTCGGCACGGGCGCTGTTCCAACTGGAGAGCGCCGCAAAGGAGTCGTTGCGGGCGCTGACCGTGTACGAGGCCACGGCACCGTTGTTCAGGCCGTCCACGTCGAGGCTGCAGGCACCGGATGAGCAGGACGTGGCGCTCACCTGTGCGCGTTCCACGCCGTTGACGGTGACCACGTACGTGCTCACCGCGGTGCCGCCCTGGCTGGCGCCCACGGTCCTCCAGCCGAGCCGCAGGCCACCGTCGAGCGGGGCAGCGGTCAGGCCGGTCGGAGCGACCGGAACGACGTTTGACCAGACCGCGCCGCCGAATGCGGCGGAAGCTGACCGGCCGAGGGCGTTGACGGCGGTGACCGACACCCGCACGGCGTTCGCCTGGCCATTACCGCCGGTTGCGACCGTGCAGGTGGTCGCGGCGCAGGTGGAGGTGGAGACCGGCGCCCCGGAGCCTGCATCGACGAGGGTGATGTCGTAGCCGCTGATGGCCGCGTTGTTGGCCGCACCGGCATTGAACGACAGCGACAGGGAGGCATCGCCGAACCCGGTCACGGTGACGCGGCTCACCGGATCCGGCACATCCTGCACCGAAACCCGCACGGTTCCCCAGGCATACCGGTCGGCATCTCCGGTGGCATCGGCCACCTGGTACTGCACGGTCGTGTCGACCGGCTCTGCGGTGGCGGCCACCGAAACGCTCAGCTGGCTGCGGTCGGTGCTCGGCGTGATGGTGACGCCGGTCGGAACGCCGGCACCGTCGAGCCCCCGGACCGCGACGACACGCAACGGCACCGCGGGAAACGGGTTCGTCGCGGTGTCGTTGGCGAGCACGTCGACGACGGTCGTCTGGCCGCGCGGCGCGAGAACCTGATCGGCGGCGGGAATCGCGAGCGGCTTGGTCGAGGCGACGACGTTGAGCTCGATTCGGCCGGCCTCGCCCTCACTCAGGTCGTCACGTACCCCAATCACGAGGGCGCTCTCGCTGCCCTTCTCGGCGCCCTCGGCAGCGCGGATTGTGAGAAGCGATCCGTTGAGGCCATACTCAAAACCGGTCGGCTCCGGCGCGAGCACCGTGTAGGCCAGCTCATCGACCGCGTCGGGGTACGGATACGAGGTGAGTTTCTGCAGGTCGACGACCGTGGTCTGGTCGGGTTCGAAGTCCAGCACCGCACCGTCGAAGGCCGGCGGCTGGTTGTCCCGGGGGGTGACGGTGATGGGCAGCACGATCGTCGCGCTGCGGGCCTCGGTATCGCCCGCCCGGCGGGCATCCGTCACCTCGAACGAGATCGACGCGGGTCCGTAGTAGCCGTCCGCGCTCGTGAACACCAGGCTGTCGTCGGATTCCACCAGATTGGCCCCGTCGGAGTGGCTGGCCCTGACCGCCGCTTCGTCGGTCAGCGAGACCCTTTTGGCACCGACCGCGACCACGTAGTCGTTGATGTCGATGCTCAGGCTGGACTCGCTCGCGACGCTCAGGGCAGCCACGTTGGTGCGCAGCTGCGGCAGGGCGTCGCTGTACCCCGGAACCCAGATGAAGGCGTACGACACGATGCTGTCATCGTCGGGGTGGGTCACCGAGAACGGGATGATCTGGCTGTCGTCACCCACCGTGACGCGGATGCGCTGGTCGGCCGTGACCTTCGCCTGCCGCGCGTACCCCGGCAGCACACCCAGTTTCAGCTCGCTCGCCTGCCCCTCGGCGAAGAAAACGCGGGCCAGCACGTCGACGTCGATCGACGGATGATCGAGCACGTCGGAGAGCGTCAGCACGGTGTCGCGCGCGTCCGGATGCGCCCGCACGGCCTCCTTGTCGACGACGACGGTGAGAAAACTTGAGCCGGTGCCGCCGCGCTCGTTCTGGATCTCGTAGATGAACCCGGTGCGGCCCTCGGCGGCCGGAGCCTGCACCGAGATCACATCGCCATCGATGCTCGCCACGCCGGCGGCATCCGTCGGCTCGACGCTCAGCAGGCTGAGGCTTCCGCCGTCAGGGTCGGAGTCGTTGGCCAGCACCCGCACCGAGACGGTGCTGCCGGGTCGCACAACGACCTCGTCGGGGGCGGCGATGGGGTTGCGGGCACCGTCGAGCCTGGCACTGATGCCGACCCGCACCAGACCGGTCGCCCGCGCCCCGAGAGCGTCGATGACGGCGTAGGTGAAGGTGTCGGTTCCGGCGGCGTAGTCCCCCGATTCAAACTCGATCCAGTCCGCACCGACGCCGGTCACGGCACCCTTCTCCGGGTTCGTTTCCTGCCCGAGCAGCTGCACGGAATCACCGTCGGGATCGATTCCGGCCAGTGGAATCGAGATGCGCACCGTCTCACCGGCGAGTACCCGCGCGGTCACGGTCTGCGGAATCGGAGCCCGGTTGGCGTCCCGATCCACCTCACGCACCGAGATCGTCACCTCGGCGTTGGCAAACTGCCCATCAGGGGCATTCACGCGGTACACGGCCGTGAAGTTACCGGGCGCTTCGGGAGCCAGATAGCGCAATCCGCTTCCAGACACGAACAGCAGGCCAGCGTCACTGCCGAGCGGCGTCGCCAGCTCCGACGCGAGGGTCAGCGTGTCTCCGTCGGGGTGTTCATCGTTGGCGAGCACCGGAATGTCGATCGCGTCGCCGACCCGCACCGAGATGCTGTCCGGCCTGGCCAGCGGGGCCTGCTTGCGGGCGAGCGCCGGCAGCTCGATGACGGTGACGGTGCCGTCGGCCGCTGCCAGGCCGTTGCTGACCCGGTATGAAAAGGTGACCGGGCCGTCGAGCGGTTTCGTGAGCGTGACCCGGATCAGCCGCTGGTCGAGCACCTCGACCCGCAGGCCGCTGCCGACGGGCACGTTCATCGTGCCGGTGACCAGCAGTACGCCGCCGCCGGGGTCGATGTCCCCCGCCAGAACGTCGACGAGTGCCGAGTCCTGACCCCGGATGAAGGCGGTGTGCGGCACCGTGATCGGCGTGCTCGCAGCATCATCGGCCGCCGTCACCTGCACTCGTACCTGGCCGACAGCGGTCACGCCGGAATCGTCGGTCACGACGAATTCCAGGTAGTGCGGGCCGACGACGCTGCTGAGAAAACGAAAGGTTCCGGCGTTGACGTCGGTCGTGATGGTCGCGTCCGATTTTGTCGGCACCGTGCTGAGGCGCAGTGCTCCCGAGCCGCCGCGAACGTGATCGAGGGGGGAGACGGTCACCTCGGCGCCCGCGGTGGCGAGAACGAGAAAGGTATCGGCCACGATCGGTACCGATCCGACCGCTCGCACGTTGACGCTCAGGGTGCCGGTGCCGTCGAGGCTTCCGTCAGACACCACGAGTCCGACCTGCACGCCGCCGTCGGAGTTCGACGCGGCATCGCTCGCCACACCCGATCCGCCGTGGGTGAACGTGACGGCGCCGTTCGGGGTGAACGAGACGGCGTCGGGAGCGGTGACGTTGACCGCCGTGAGGTAGAACGGGTCGCCGTCAGGGTCGACCCAGTCGCCGAGAACCTGGGTTGTGACAGCGGACCCGGCCTCCACCGTCGCGGTGCTCGTGCGCACCTGCACCGGTGCGGAATTTTCATCCGCCTGGCGCACCGTGACCGTCACCGTTGCCGTGGCGGTGCCGCCGCGCCCGTCGCTGATCGTGTAGTCGAAGACCACGGTCCCGGACGCCTCCGAGCCGAGGGTGAGCTGAACCTGTTGGCTGTTGGCGATGAGGTCGAGGTGACCCTGTTCGGGGTCGATCGGGGTCACGTCCGTGATCATGAGCACGTCGTCGTTGGGGTCGTAGTCGTTCAGCAACACGGGCAGGGTCAGCGCGCGGCCTGGTCGGCCACCGAACTCGTCATCCTCGGCGACGGGAGGCAGCTGAGTGTCCTCGAATTCGGGCGCATCGTCGAGGTTCTCCTCGACCCGTTCGGGGTCGACGACACTGTCGATGAGTTCGTCCCAGTTGTCGATGAGGGCCGTTCCCTGCTGCACGGCCCACGCGCTGCCGTTGCGGGCGTCGCTCAGCACCACGCCGAGACCGTTCACCTGAAATTCCAGCCGGGCATCCCCGGCCAGGGCATCGAGCGTGGTGAGGGCACCATCTGGTCCGGTGCCGGCGGTTCCTGTGCTGTTCGAGCCGGCGCAGCCCTGCCAGGCGGAGCCGTCCGACCAGGCCGCGTAGGCGCATCCGTCGACGGAGACCGGCTCTGCCGGCTGCCCGGTGCGACCCGAAACCAGCGTTCGCGGTTCACCACCGGTCAGCCCCACGGAGATCAGGCCGCCCTCATGCGCCACGAGCAGGCGGTCTCCCCGAGGCGTGGCCCGCTGCAGGACCGACTCCCCCACGAGGTCGGCCGACAGGTCGATTTCACGGTTGTTCAGAAAGAGGATGCCGCTGGTGGCGTTGAGCAGCGCCCAGTCACCATTCACGCTCGTGAGCCGGTAGGCGTCGTCGGCGTCGCCCGCATCGACCGTGACCGTGGCCGAGATGCGGTCGGAGTCGTTGACCGAGACGGTGACGAGGGTTCCGGTCGCGGGAGTGAAAGAATGCAGCAGCCCGTCGGCGGCGACGCTCACGACCGATCCGGTTCCGAGCGCCAGGTCGGGGCGGCTCAAACTGTCGAAGGTGTCGAGTCCGGCCGTCGGCAGGTTCCAGACGTCGCCGTTGGCGGCGATGACCGCGCGGCCGCCGGCCAGAAACACGTCGGGATCATTCGGCGGCAGCGCCACGCTGTCTGAGAGTTCTGCCGTGGCGGGGTCGAGGATTTCGAGCGTGCTGTTTGCCTCGTCAACGACGAGTACCGTCTCACCGGCCTGGCGCAGCGCGAGCGTGGCGCTGCCGGTCTCGACGACGGTGTTCAGTTCGAGCACGGCCGTGTTCGCCCGCCCGACGGCCTGACGGCTCTCGTTGGCCACCCAGACCGCCGCATCGTTAAGATCCAGGCGCTGCGCCGTGTAGCCGCCGGAGACGACCGCGAGGGTCGCCACGAGGGCGACGACGACCGTGCTCGCGAGGCTGGTAATCGTGCCGGAACGGTGAGCGGCGAGCCAGGGCCCGATTCGAGCACGAAGCGATGCCGCGTCGGCGACACTCACCGGTCGTCCCCGTGTATGTCGCCGGCAACAGGCCCGGCGGCATCCCCGGCGACATCGACGCACTTCTCCCGGCTGGGCTCGCCGTACTTGCCGGCTCGGTTGACGGTCACGGTCACGCAGACGCTCGCCGCACCGTGCGGGTCGACGGTGAAGGCCGTGCCGCGCTGAATACTTGTCTCCCCGGAGCGCAGGGCGACGACGTAGCTGTCGCCCTGCTGGGTTCCCGGATCGGTCCACTCGAACAACACTCGGCCATTGCGCTCTGAACCGTCGACGTTGGTGACGCGCGGGATCGCCGCGTCGGTGGACTGCAGCAGCACGGCCGCTCCGGCCGCGGTTCCGCCGACAAGAACGACGGATGCCGCCACGAGCACCCAGAGCAGGCCGACTCGACGCCGTGGCCTGCTGAGCACCGTGGCCGAACTGCCGAGAGCGCTGCGGCTGCCGGCGGTGCCGTGAACAGAGGGATACCGATGTCCGGACAGCGGCTCGGCGAGCGGCAGCCGACCCGATGGCCCGACCGCCGCCGCTCGGGTAAGCGCCGGGCGAGCGGAAGCGGAACGGCGGCGCCTGGCCGGGGCAGGGTCGATCGACGCGACGCCGGTGATGCGGGTCTTGTCGTCGGGGTCGGCCGTGGCGGCCGCGGCCCAGTCTTCGAGGGCCACTTCGAGCGGCGTCTGCGCCAGCCCCAGGTCGGCTTCCACCGTCTGAAGTTCCCGCACCAACTCGAGCACGCTCCGTTGCCGTGCCTGGGGGTTACGGCTCATCGACCGGGTGAGCAGCGCGTCGAGCCGGGCGGGAACATCCGCTCGACCGATCGGCGGCACCTTCGCGCGCACGATGCGGCCCATCAAATCGGCGGTGGAGTTCTCGGACCCGGGCACCTCGAACGGGGAGCGCCCGGCGAGCAGCGAGTAGAGGGTCGCGCCGAGCGACCAGACCTCGCTCGCGATGGTGCCCGAAACCTCGTCGAGCAGCACTTCCGGTGCCGACCAGGGGATCGACAGGCCCACGGCGTCGGCTTTTTCGGCCTCGTTGAGCGTGGACGCGATGCCGAAGTCGGACAGCACGGGATGACCGTAGGCGGTGACCAGAATGTTCGACGGTTTAATGTCGCGGTGCAGCACGCCGGCCCGGTGGGCCGTTTCAACCGCGCTCGCGATCTTGATGCCGATGCGCAAGACGTCGGGAACGGCCAGCGGCGCGGCGCGATAGCGCTGGCTGAGGCTGGCCGAGCAGTATTCCATGACCAGATAGGGCCGACCGTCGCTCGAGACGCTCGACTGGAACACCGTCAAAATCGACGGATGTGAGCTCAGCAGGGCCATCAGGTCGGCCTCGGCCCGAAACATCTGCCGCACCTGATCGGTGACGATGCCGGCGAGCAGCACCTTGACCGCGACGGGCCGCCGCGGCAGGTTTTGCTCGTACAGAAAAACGTCGGCGAAACCACCCGACCCGAGAACGCGCACGTAAGAGAACCCCGGCAGGTTGGGCGGGGGTGACGGCAGTCGTCGCGTCATGCGTGCCTTCCCGCTTCTTATACCAGTGCGTCGTGAATCAGTCCGCGCTTGCCGTGAGGGTTGAACGGGCGATACCGCTCATTGTAAGCAGGCTCACCGCGCCGTTCATCGCCCCATCCGGGCCAGTTTTACGAATCTGTCCCCAGCAGGGGGGCAGACTCACCGCTTTCGTGCACGATGTCCAGCACGTCGAGCACGATAGCGGTCACGTTGTCACGTCCGCCATTCTCGAGGGCGGCGTCAACGAGCGCCTGCACGGCGTCCTCCGCTCGGGGCATCGACATCAGAAAATGACGGATGCCGTAGGCCGTGAGTTCTTTCGTGAGGCCGTCGGAACAGACGAGGATGCGCATGCCCACCTGCAGGGGCAGCACGCGGTAGTCCGGCACGGGCGGTTCATGAAAGCCGACCGCGCGGGTGATGACGTTACCGTGCGGGTGCACGTCGGCCTCTTCGCGGGTGATGCGACCCGCGTCGACGAGTTCCTGCACCACCGAGTGGTCGACGGTGACCTGTTCGAGAACACCCGAGGTGAGCTGGTAGACCCGGGAATCTCCGATGTTGAACACGATCCACTGCGCGGCCCCGGAGACGATCCCGAGGGCGACACCGGTGACCGTGGTTCCGGTTCCCTGGTCGGTGACGCCCACGCCGTGGGCCATATCGATGACCGCCTGGCTGAGGGCCTGGTTGAGGGCCTCGGCGTCGGTCACGGCCGCGCCGGCCAGGTCGGCGAGTCGGGTGACGACGGCCGCGCTGGCGACGTCGCCGGCCGAGTGGCCGCCCATGCCGTCGGCCACGGCGAAGACGGGCGGATCGGCGATGAGGCTGTCTTCGTTCACCTCGCGGCGATGGCCGGTGTCGGTGAGCATTGCCCAGGCGAGAGTCACGGTGGTATTGGCCTGAGGCAGGTCAACCGTGAAGGTGGTCGAACTGCGACCGAGCTGAGTCACGGATGGAGCCTTCCGAGGTCGGATGTGCGGAACGAGAGCGACGCTGAGCCGCACGGTTATCGCAGGATTTCGACGCTATTGCCGTCCCCGATGTCTACTACTGTACCGGGCGTGACCGCGAGAGACTGGCCCGAACGCAGTCGGCGGGTGCGACCGTGCGGCGGGCGCACGACCGTACCGTTGGTGGAGCCGAGGTCGGTGACGACGATCGAGTCTCCCTCCTGACGGATTTCGAGGTGGGTCGACGAGACCGCGGAGGTCGGCGACGGCACGGCCAGCAGTCGCGGCGGCTGCCCGATGACGATGCGCGGCAGCCGTGGCTTACGGCCCAGCACGTAGGCCTGATCGAGCCGATGCGGTTCGCCGGAAGACAGCTGGAACGCGTGGCTGGTGACCCGTTCCGTGGCCGGGTCACGACGCGGCGTTGGGCCGGCTTGAGGGTCGTCGCGCACCGCGGGTGCCGGCGCCGGAGTCGGCTCGGGCTCGCCGACGATCTGGCCGTGCCGTGCGGCATGCGGCGGGCGAATGACCGTGTCGGCGTCCATCGCTCGGGACTCGGCGCGTTCCGAACCCGCCCAGGACTCGGTCGGGACCCGCAGCACGGTGTCCGCCTCGGCGAGCGCCCGCGGTGGGCGAATCACGGTGTCGTACTCGGGAAGGCCGTCGAGCTCGCGAGGAGCCTCATACGCCGTGCCAACGTCGTCGCTTTCCGGGGCGGCCAGGACCGACCAGAACAGGGAGGTGCCGGCGAAGGCACCGGTGCCCACTCGCTGACCGGCACCGAGTCCGCCGGCGGCGAGCATCGGGGCATCCATCGACCCGATGACCAGCCCGGTCACGGCACGAAAGTCGGCGAGCAGCCACGGTCGAATGCCACGGTCGCTGAACCGACGCGATCCTCCGATCGAGAACACGTCGGCCATGGCGGTGCCCCGCACGACCGCGGAAACCGGGATACCGTCACCGTCGGTGGCCTGTCGCGGCACAACGACGAGAAAGCTGGTGATGGCTTCCGCACCCGTCAGCGGCAGCAGGGCCACAATCGATTCGAGGTCGAGTGCCTCGTCGAGAACGCGTTCCGTCAGGCAGTCCACCACGCCGCGTGCGGTCCCGAACGGCACACCGGCCAGAAAGCGACGACCCACCACGAAGATCCAGGCCGCCGGTGCCCCTGGCGACATGACGACGGCGACGCGTCCCTGTGGCATGCACGAAGTCTATCGAGGGAAGTCGCGACTCGAGCTGCCACCGACCATCCGCGACCGCCCGCGACGCACGCGTCGTCACGGTGCTCCTACTCGTCTTCGAACGGCACCTGAAACGCCCACTCGGGCAGGTGCCCCGAGCCGAGCAGCGTCTCGAGCAGCTGGGCCATGCTGTAGCCGGGGTCGATGGTGAGTGCCTGGTCGAGAAAGATGCCCGCGACCGATCCGCGCCCCAATGCCCAGGACAGCCAGGCGAGCATGCACAGCGGCGCCGGTCGGGCCGCACGCGGGGCCATGGCAACTACCGTTTTCAGCAGGTCGATGGCACGCTCACAGCGGTCCGGATCCGGCCGCACGGGCGTGTTGCCGAGCATTAGGTCACCCACTCTGAGCCCTCGGCGTCGATCCCGTGCTTCGGAACCGAACCCGGCATCGTGATCAACACCGGGCTCGGCATCGTCGCCGGCCTCCCGCGAGAGTTGCGCCTCGGCCAGAAGATCGAGCGCGACGATGTGATCCATGGTCAGCCCGGTGAGCCGCTGCAGCCCCCAGTACCGCAGGTTGGCCGCATGTGCCTCTGCGCCGACCTCCCGACCGAAGGCGAACTGCACCATCACCTGATCTCGACTGCCCGGGCCTTGCACGAGGTACAGCAGGGCGGCCGCATCAGCGCCGGTCAGGGCGCTGACCTCCCAGCCGAGAGCGACCTCGGCCAACTCGACGGGGTCGACGACCTCACCGATCATCGAGACGAGAGCCGGCCCAGGGCCGGTCGGGCCGAAACCCTTCTGCAGCCGTCGATACTGCGCACCAACGCGCTCTTTCATCGCCAGGTCGATCCTGGGCAGTTCCGTGCCGCTCGTCACGGTCGCGAGGCAGCCGCGTCGTTCTTCTGACAGGCCGGCATTCACGGGCGACGCGGTGATTTGACTGAGCGGATGCCCCGCAGCCGGGCATCGCGGGTCGAGGTAGGAGCCCCACGCGTCCGAAGCCACACAGAGGGCGTCACGCACCAGAAATCCGCTCAACTCGGCTCTCTTGACGAGGGTATCCGCGAACCGCTTATGCGGCAGACCAGGGTGCCCAGACACGGCGTCCGAGGTGTAGACGACCGGAACGACGGCGTCGACGCCGGGGATCTTGCAGAGCGTACCGATGAGCGAGGTCGCGATGCCCCTCTGCAGCTTCACCGGGACATCCGTCGCGGGCAGGTTGAAGCGCAACGCTCCACAGGTTCGATTACCCCGAAAGGCGACGAGCACCACGCTGTTCTCGGGTGTGAAACCGACCAGCTGGGGCACGAGGGCGAGGAAGTCGTGTGCTTCCTTGGTCTTCACGATGTGATTTGGCATGCCCACACTGTGCCCGTCCACCTCCGATTCCGGGGCCGAAACCACGGGCTGTGGATAACTTGCCCCTCGCGAGCGCCCTGTGCGCGAATCCTGGCCCGATCAGACCTCGTCGGCGACCGGCGCCGCAAATTGTGCGGCGTACAGGGCGTGGTATGCACCTCCGGCGGCGAGCAACTGGGCGTGTGTTCCCTGCTCGACGATGCGTCCGGAGTCCATCACGAGAATCAGGTCGGCGTCGCGGATCGTGGACAGGCGGTGAGCGATCACGAAACTCGTGCGGTCGGCGCGCAGGGCGCTCATCGCCTTCTGCACGAGCACCTCGGTACGGGTGTCGACCGAGCTCGTGGCCTCGTCGAGAATCAGCACGCTCGGTTTGGCCAGGAACGCCCGCGCAATCGTGAGCAACTGCATCTCTCCGGCGCTCACGTTGCCGCCCTCGTCGTCGAGCACGGTGTCGTAGCCGTCGGGCAGCGAGTGCACGAAGCGATCGACGTACGTGGCCTGCGCCGCCGCGAGAATGTCGGCTTCGGTCGCTCCCGGCCGGCCGTAGGCGATATTTTCGCGAATCGTTCCGCCGAACAGCCAGGTGTCCTGCAACACCATGCCCATCCGGCTGCGCAGATCGAGGCGGGTCATCTGGGCGACGTCGATGCCGTCGAGCAGGATGCGCCCGGCATCGATCTCATAGAACCGCATCATGAGGTTCACGAGGGTCGTCTTGCCGGCCCCGGTCGGCCCCACAATCGCCACGGTCTGACCGGGTTCGGCAACCAGGCTGAGGTCGTCGATCAGGGGTTTGTCTGGCGAGTAGCGGAAGGACACACCCTCGAAGACCAGCCGGCCGTGCGTCTCTACCGGTGATTCGGCCGGTTCGGCGTCTTCGCTCTGCTCCTCGGCATCGAGCAGGTCGAACACCCGCTCGGCCGAAGCGACACCGGACTGCAGCAGGTTCGCCATCGACCCGAGCTGCGCGAGCGGCTGCGTGAACTGGCGGGAGTACTGGATGAACGCCTGCACGTCACCGAGCTGCATGGCGCCGCTGGCGACCTGCAGCCCTCCGACAATGGCGATGGCCACGTAAACGAGGTTGCCGATGAAGGTCATCGCGGGCATGATCAGGCCGCTGATGAACTGTGCTCCGAAGCTCGCCTGGTACAGTTCGTCGTTCTTCTTCGCGAAGCGCTGCTCGACCTCACGCTGACGGCCGAAGACCTTGACGAGGGCGTGGCCGGTGAAGGTCTCCTCGATCTGGCCGTTGAGTTCACCGGTGTGTGTCCACTGGGCCACGAACAGTTTCTGCGAGCGCTTGGCGATGAGGGCCGTGATCACGAGCGTCAGGGGAATGGTGACGAGGGCGATGAGCGCGAGCAGCGGTGAGAGCAGAAACATCATCACGATCACGCCGATGACGGTCAGCAGCGAGGTGACGATCTGACTGAGCGTCTGCTGCAGGCTCTGCGAGATGTTGTCGACGTCGTTGGTGACGCGACTGAGCAGCTCGCCACGCTGGCGGGAGTCGAAGTACTTCAGCGGCAGCCGGTTGATCTTCGCCTCGATCTCTTCACGCAGGCGAAACACGGTGCGCTGCACGATGCCGTTGAGCACGTAAGCCTGCATCCAACTGAACACCGACGACAGCACATAGAGCACGAGCGTCCACAGCAGCACGGTCGAGAGCATCGCGAAGTCGATCCCGAGCCCGGGAGTCAGGGTCATGCCGCTCAGCAGGTCGGCCTGGGCGTTATCACCGGATGCCCGCAGCCCGGCGATCAGCTCGGTCTGGCTCTGCCCGCTCGGCAGGGACTGCGAGAGAACCCCGCTGAAGATGAGGTTGGTGCCCTCGCCGAGCAGCCGGGGGCCGAGCACGGCGAAGGTCACGCTGATCACGGCGAGGCCGAAAACGAGTGCCAGCCAGAGCCGTTCGGGGCGCAGTGTGCCCATCAGGCGTTTCGCCGAGACGGTGAAGTTCATCGACTTCTCGGCGGGCAGGTTCATGCCGCCAAACGGTCCGCCGCCGCGCGGCGGGCGGGGCGGAACGACGATCTTGTTGATCTCGCTCATGCCGCTTCCTCCGCCGTGAGCTGGGACGCCACGATCTCCTGATAGGTGGTGTTGTTCTGCAGGAGTTCTTCGTGCCGGCCGCGGCCCACGATGCGCCCGTCTTCGAGCACGAGGATCTGGTCGGAGTCGACGATGCTCGACACCCGCTGGGCGACAATGATCATCGTCGCACCCGCGGCGCCGAGCCTGAGCGCCTGCCGCAGCCTGGCATCCGTCGCGAGGTCCAGAGCCGAGAACGAATCGTCGAAAATATACAGTTCGGGGCGCTTCACCAGGGCACGCGCGATGGCGAGGCGTTGACGCTGACCGCCGGAGACGTTGGTGCCGCCCTGCGAGATGGGAGCGTCGAGGCCACCCTCCATCTCGGTGACGAAGTCGGTGGCCTGGGCGATGCTGAGCGCCTGCCACAGCTCGGTCTCGGTCGCATCGGGTTTGCCGTACAGCAGGTTGCTGCGCACGGTGCCCGAGAACAGGTACGGCTTCTGGGGCACCAGGCCGATGTGTCCCCACAGCAGGTCGGGGTTGAGGTCTCGTACGTTGACCCCGTCGACGAGCACGGAGCCGGTCGTGGCGTCGAAAAGTCGCGGCAACAGGTTCACGAGCGTGGTCTTGCCCGACCCGGTGCTGCCGATGATCGCGGTGGTCTCACCGCGCCGGGCAATGAAGCTCACGTTGCTGAGCACCGGCTGCTGGGCCCCCGGGTAGGCGAAGCCCACGTCGAGCAGTTCGATCTCGCCGCGGGCGGTCGTCGTGTTGACGGGGTGCTGCGGCGGATGCACGCTCGATTCAGTGCCCAGCACCTCCATGATGCGGTCGGCCGAGACGGCTGCGCGCGGGATTATCACGGCCATGAAGGTGGCCATCATCACGGCCATCAGGATCTGCATCAGATAGCTGAGGAAGGCGATCAGTGTGCCCACCTGCATCGACCCGTCCTGGATACGAAAGGCCCCGAACCAGATCACGGCGACACTCGACACGTTGAGCACGAGCATCACGATCGGAAACATGAGGGCCATCAGCCGGCCAGAGCTCAGCGCGACCTCCGTGACATCCGTGTTCGCCCGCGCAAAACGGGTCGTCTCGACGTCTTCCCTCGTGAACGCCCGCACCACCCGGATTCCGGTGAGCTGCTCCCGCAGCACCCGGTTGACGGTGTCGATGCGGGTCTGCATCTTGCGGAAAAGCGGCACCATGCGCACGACGATGAAGCCGACCGCCACGAGCAGAATCGGCACGCTGACCGCGATCAGCCAGGACAGCTCGAGGTCCTGCCGGATCGCCATGATGACGCCGCCGATGCTGAGGATCGGCGCGGAGACCAGCAGAGTGCAGGTGGTCAGCACGAGCATCTGCACCTGCTGCACATCGTTGGTCGAGCGGGTGATGAGCGAGGGCGCCCCGAATTTGGTGACCTCCTGCTCGGAGAACTCGCCGACCCGGGTGAACACCGCGCCGCGCACGTCACGGCCAACGGCCATCGCGGCCTTGGCGCCGAAGTAGACGGCCACGACGGCGCAGATGATCTGGCCGAGCGTGATCAGCAGCATCACCCCGCCGACGCGCAGAATATAGTCGGTGTCCCCGGTGGCCACACCCTGGTCGATGATGTCGGCGTTGAGCGCCGGCAGGTAGAGCGAGGCGATCGACTGCAGCAGTTGAAAGATCACGACGGCCACGAGCAGGCGCCAGTGCGGCCGCAGATAGCGCGCCAACAGGGTCCAGAGCACGGGTTCTCCTAGCGGGAAGAGTTGTCGGAAGGGCCGGGCAGGCCGGCAATTCCGTAGAGGATGAGCGCGGTGATCTCGTCGTCGTCGAAGGCGGCGCCGAGGTGCATCAGGGGCATGCTCGCGACGAGGCTGACCATGCGGATGATCTGGGCGGAGCGTTCGCCGGAGAAGTTCAACCGGGCGAGGTCGGGGGCGAGTGCGAGCGCGAGAATCTCGGTGAACTCCCGCCGGGGGTCGTGGGGATGCGGCTTGCCGAGCAGCCCGAGCGCGGCCATGAGCGTGAACACCGTCGTGAAGCGTTCCCGCATCAGCACGACGATGCTGCGAACCCGCTCGTCGAGCGGGAGGGCGATGTCGACGGCCCGCAGTTTCTGGCGAAACGGCTCTGGGTCGAGCTGACGGTCAACCGCGGCCTGAATGAGCTCTTCCTTGCTTCCGAAGGCGCGAAAGATCGTGCCCTCGGCGATGCCGGCCCGCTCCGCGATCTGCTTCGTCGTCACGGCCGCGCCGAATTGCGTCAACAGCGGTGTGACAGCGTCGACGAGCATGGCTCGTCGGTCTTCGACCGTCAGGGAGGGTGCGCGCGCAGGCTTGTCAGTCACCCGTCGACTCTAACTGAGTGAGCGCTCACTCACAAGGCTCGAGAGGAAACAGAGTTCCTCCACAGGGCGCCGTTCGTGCGACCTGTCCCCAATGTCCGAATCCCGCGAGGTCTCGCGCAGCACCCCGGCTACAGTCGGAATATGGACAGCATCCCTCCCTCCCTGATTCGCCTGGCAAGTCCGATCGGCCGACTCGAACTCACCGCCGGCCCCTCGGGCATCCTCTCGCTCTCCATCGAGACCGACGGACACCTCCCCCTCGAGCAGACCCCCGAGAAGCCCTCCCCCGTGCTGCGCCGGGCACAACGGCAGCTGACCGAGTATTTCTCCGGTACCCGCACGGCGTTCGACCTGCCGGTCGCGCTCGATGACGGCACGGCGTTTCAGCGCAGCGTCTGGCAGCAGCTGAGCCGGCTGCCGTTCGGCAGCGTGGTGTCCTACGGCGCCCTCGGGCAGTCCATCGGCCGTCCCGGATCGGGGCGCGCGATCGGCGGCGCCGTCGGCGCCAATCCCGTTCCGATCATCGTCGGCTGCCACCGAGTACTGGCAACGAACGGCCGCATCACCGGTTACAGCGCGGGCGAGGGCATCGCCACCAAGGCCTGGCTGCTCGACCACGAAGGCATCGGCCACAAGTGACGGATGCCGCGGCCCCTGCTGCCGCCGCCATCACCACCACCGAACCGGCCGCCGAACGTGTCGTGCGGGCATCCGTGCTGACCGGTGACGACGATATCGCGCGTTGCGCGTGGGCCGGGCTCGACACCGAGTACCAGCGCTATCACGACGAGGAGTGGGGGCGCCCGCTGCGAGCCGACCAGCGTCTGTTTGAGAAGCTGTGCCTCGAGGGCTTTCAGGCCGGGCTGTCATGGATCACGATTCTGCGTCGGCGCCCGGCGTTCCGTGCCGCGTTTCACGACTTCGACGTTGCCGCTGTCGCCGCGATGACACAAGACGACGTGAGTTCGCTGCTGCTCGACGCGAGCATCATCCGGCACCGGGGCAAGATTCAGGCCGCGATCAGCAATGCCCGGCTCACCCTCGACCTCAACGTGAGCCTGGGCTCGCTGATCTGGAGCTTCGCCCCACCGGCCCGTGCCGTTCGGCTGGCGACCCTGGGCGATGTGCCGGCGATCACCCCCGAGTCCACCGCGCTCAGCGCTCATCTGCGGGGCCTCGGCTATAAGTTCGTCGGGCCGACCACCATGTACGCCCTCATGCAGTCTTCCGGCCTCGTCGACGACCACGTCACCGGCTGCCACCGCGCCGTCGGCGCGTGAGGAGCGCGGAGAGCGTGGGCCGCTGCGTCGACGCTGCCGCGCGGCGCTCCTCTCAGCAGCACGCGACTTGAGAGCACGCCACTCGAGAGCACCCTACTGAGTGGCGAGCAGACCGAGAGCAGCGACGGCGTCACGCTCGGCCACGAGTTCGGCGACCGAGGCGTCGATGCGGGCCCGGGAGAATTCTGCGATCTCCAGGCCCGGCTCGATACGCCAGTGACCCGCCACCGACCGCACCGGAAAGGAGCTGATCAGGCCCTCCGGAACACCGTAGGAGCCGTCGGAGACGACCGCGGCGCTGGTCCACTGTCCGGCACCGCTCGGGGTGCTGTTGGCCCAGTCGTGCACGTGGTCGAGGGCCGCGCCGGCGGCCGAGGCGGCGCTTGACGCGCCGCGCACGGCGATGATTTCGGAGCCCCGCTGAGCGACGCGGGGAATGAACTCCGCTGCCAGCCAGCGCTCGTCGACGAGGTCACGCACGAAGCATCGCTCCCCCGATTTCAGCCGCACGGTGGCGTGGAAGACATCGGGGTACTGGCTGGCGGAGTGGTTTCCCCAGATCGCGACACCCTCGATGGCGGTAACGGAGACATCGAAGTGTGCGGCGAGTTGGGCGACGGCGCGGTTGTGGTCGAGCCGGGTCATCGCCGTGAAGCGGTCGGCGGGCACGTCGGGGGCATGGCTTCTGGCGATAAGCGCGTTCGTGTTGGCGGGGTTGCCGACCACGAGCACCCGCACATCGGATGCCGCTCCCGCGTTGATCGCGGCGCCCTGCGGCCCGAAGATGCGTCCGTTGGCGGCGAGCAGGTCGGCGCGCTCCATGCCGGCGGCCCGAGGCCGGGAACCGACCAACAGCGCAACGTTGACGCCGTCGAAGGCCTGCGTGAGGTCATCCGTGATCGTGGTTGAGGCCAGCAGCCCAAAAGCGCAGTCCGCAAGCTCAAGGGCTGTACCCTCGGCGGCTGCCAGTCCCTGTGGGATTTCCAGAAGCCGCAGGTTGATCGGGGTGTCGGGCCCGAGTAATTGCCCGGACGCAAGGCGAAACAGCAGCGCGTAGCCGATCTGCCCACCGGCGCCGGTCACCGTCACGTTCACTGGCTTGACCGTCGCTGGCGTGGCAGTCGCTGGCGTGGCAGTCGCTGGGTAGACAGTCGTTGACTGAGCAGTCACCCGACGGTCGTCAGCGGGATCAGGTGCACGCGAGGCAGTGGTCACGCGCTCATCCTACCGACCGCTCCGACGTCACGCTGCCCTGCGCGCGCTTACACGACGAGAAGGAGGGTGGCGGGGCCGCCGCGGCGCAGGGTGAAACCCGCCGTGGGCGCCCAGGCGAGCAACTCATCGACGGTCGCGAAGTCCACACCGTGGTCGAGAAGTGCGCGCGTGAAGAGTCCCTTCCACTTCTTGTTGAAGTGGTTGATCGCGCGGGTGTGGCCCGCGGCCGTGACCGTGACGACGCGCAGAAAGAAGGACTCTGGTCGGCGCGGCGCGGCGCCGAGCGACACGTATCCCTCGGAGCGCAGGTCGAGCACGAGCCCGTCGGCAGCGCCGAGCGCCTTCGTGACCGCGACCGTCCAGTGCGCCTTGAGCGGATGCTCCGGCACGCGTGAATCGTGCGACAGCCGGTACGCCGGAATCGGGTCGAGGGCACCAAGCGGGCCGAACAGCGCCGAGTGCACGACGAGGTGCTCCCCCGCGAAGGCGCGAGCTGCGGGCGAGAGCGAGTCCGCACCGAGGGCGTCGTACAGCACGCCGGTGTAGCGGTCGATCGCGGCCATCGCCGCGGAGGTCAGCAACAGCCGGTTGCGCTCGATCTCGGCCGTCTGGGTGCGGCCCAGCTTCAGCGCGGCCATGGCCGCATCCGGATGTTTACTCAGCTTGACCACGGCGCGCGCCAGTGCGCGGCGTCGGGTGTTCAGGGTCGGGTAGCGCAGGGCCGCCCAATCGAGGCACAGAAAACCGCCGCCGGAGCGTTTAGTCTCCGACGGCGGTATCAGTATCAGCACGTGATCAGTGGAAACAAGGTCAGACGAGTTCCGCCTTGCGCGCCACGATCGTAACCGTGTTGTTGTCGACGGACAAGAATCCGTCGGCCGCTTCGGCCTGAACCTTGGATCCGTCGGGAAGCGTCATGCGCACCTCGCCGGCAGCCAAAATGGCCAGCATGGGCTCGTGGCCGCTGAGGATACCAATTTCACCCTCAACGGTGCGAGCGACAACCATCGTTGCTTCGCCGGACCACACTTCGTGGTCTGCCGAGACGACGCTGACAGAGAGTACGGCCATGCTTAGCCGTTCTCTTTCTGAATCTGAGCCCACTTCTCTTCGACGTCGTTGATGCCACCGACGTTGAAGAAGGCCTGCTCGGCCACGTGGTCGAAGTCACCGTTGGAGATGGCGGTGAAGGATTCGATGGTGTCCTTGAGGGATACCGTGGAGCCTTCGACGCCGGTGAACTTCTTGGCCATGTAGGTGTTCTGCGAGAGGAACTGCTGAATACGACGGGCACGGGAAACCGTGACCTTATCTTCTTCGGAGAGCTCGTCAACACCGAGGATCGCGATGATCTCCTGGAGTTCCTTGTTCTTCTGCAGGATCGCCTTGACGCGCACGGCCGTGTTGTAGTGGTCGGCACCCAGGTAGCGGGGGTCGAGGATACGGCTGGTCGAGGTCAGCGGGTCGACGGCCGGGTAGAGGCCCTTCGACGCGATTTCACGCGACAGCTCGGTCGTGGCGTCCAGGTGGGCGAAGGTGGTCGCCGGTGCCGGGTCGGTGTAGTCGTCGGCGGGCACGTAGATCGCTTGGAGGGAGGTGATCGAGTGGCCACGGGTCGACGTGATGCGCTCCTGAAGGATACCCATCTCGTCGGCCAGGTTGGGCTGGTAGCCCACGGCGGAAGGCATGCGGCCCAGAAGGGTCGACACCTCCGAACCGGCCTGGGTGAAGCGGAAGATGTTGTCGATGAAGAGCAAGACGTCTTGCTTCTCCACGTCGCGGAAGTACTCAGCCATGGTGAGGGCCGAGAGGGCGACGCGCAGACGCGTTCCCGGCGGCTCGTCCATCTGGCCGAAGACGAGCGCGGTCTTGTCGAAGACGCCGGCTTCTTCCATCTCGGCGATGAGGTCGTTGCCCTCACGGGTACGCTCACCGACTCCGGCGAACACCGAGACTCCACCGTGGTCCTGCGCGACGCGCTGGATCATTTCCTGGATCAGAACGGTCTTGCCGACACCGGCACCACCGAAGAGGCCGATCTTTCCACCGAGAACGTACGGCGTGAGAAGGTCGATGACCTTGATGCCGGTCTCGAACAGCTGAGTCTTGGACTCGAGCTGGTCGAAGGGCGGCGGCTTGCGGTGGATGGGCCAGCGCTCGGTGATCTCGATCTTCTCGCCCGGAGCGGCGTTCAGCACGTCTCCGATGACGTTGAAGACCTTGCCCTTGGTGACGTTTCCGACCGGAACCGTGATGGGGCTTCCGGTGTCGCGGACTTCCTGTCCGCGAACGAGGCCGTCCGTCGGGTTCAGGGCAATGGCCCGAATGAGGTCGTCACCGAGGTGCAGAGCAACCTCGAGGGTGATCTCGCTCGTAACGCCACCGATGGTGATCGTCGTCTTCAGGGCGTTGTACATGCCGGGGATCGAGTCATGCGGAAACTCGATGTCGACAACGGGGCCGGTGACGCGGGCGATACGGCCAACAGAGCCGGCCGTATCCTCCGCGCGGACTGGCGCGGTTGCGGTGTCAGTCATTGCTCTCTCGTTTCTGGTTCATTCTTGGCTTCTCGGGTTACTTCTTGGCGGATGAGAGCGCATCGGCTCCACCCACGATCTCGGAAATCTGCTGCGTGATCTCGGACTGACGCGCGTTGTTGCTCAGGCGCGTGTAGTCCGTGATCAGCTTGTCGGCGTTGTCGCTGGCCGACTTCATGGCCTTCTGACGGCTGGCATGCTCTGAGGCGGCCGACTGCAGCATGGCGTTGAAAAGACGGCTCTCGATGTAGACCGGCAGCAGACTGTCCAGCACGGTTTCAACCTCGGGCTCGAACTCATACAGCGGCAAGACCTGGTCGCTGCCGGGTTCTTCGACGCCCTCAACCACTTCGAGGGGAAGCAGCCGAACGACCTCGGGAACCTGCGTGACCATGCTGACAAAACGGTTGTAGACGATGTGAATCTCGTCAACGCCGCCGTCTTCGGAGTCCCTCAGGAACGTCTCCAGCAGTGCCTCGCCAATTTCCTTGGCCGTTTCGAACGTGGGCTGGTCGGTGCCGCCGGTCCAGACCCGCTCGGATACGCGGTGCCGAAAGCTGAAGTACGCGATCGCCTTGCGGCCAACGAGGAAGTACGTGACGTCCTTGCCCTGGCTGCGCAGCAGCGTGGTCAGCTCTTCGGCTTCCCGCAGTACCTGCGAGCTGAACGCTCCCGCAAGGCCTCGGTCCGACGCGAAGATGACAACCGCGGCGCGGTTGATCGTCTCGGGCTCGGTGGTCAGCAGGTGCTCAACGTTCGAGTACGTGGCGACGGCCGATACGGCTCGCGTGACTGCACGCGAGTACGGGGTGGACGCAGCGACTCGCGCCTGCGCCTTTTGAATGCGCGAGGCAGAGATCAGCTCCATGGCCCGAGTGATCTTCTTGGTCGTCTGGGCAGACTTGATTTTCTGCCGGTAGACCCGAAGTTGCGCTCCCATGTGTCTCCTGTGCTTCCTTGTCTATCGGTGCTGTATCGAGGGTGTCGAGCAGATCTAGCGGCGGTGCTTGACGATCTTTTCCTGGTTGACGTCATCGGGCTTGATGGCCGCGAAGGTTTCCTTGCCAACCGAGGCGAGCGGCTTGCCCTCGCCGGTCTGGAACTCCTGCTTGAACTTGTCGATTTCGGTGCTCATCAGGGCGACGGTGTCGTCGGTGAGTACGTTCGTCTCGCGCAGCGTTGACAGCACGGTCGTGGTGCGGCCCAGGAACTCGAGCAGTTCGCGCTCGAAGCGCAGCACGTCAGGAACCGGAACCTCGTCGAGCTTGCCGTTGATGCCGGCCCAGATCGAGACGACCTGGTCTTCGACGGGGTACGGCGAGTACTGCGGCTGACGCAGCAGCTCGGTGAGGCGGGCGCCGCGAGCGAGCTGACGACGGCTGGCCGCGTCGAGGTCCGACGCGAACATCGCGAAGGCTTCGAGCGAACGGTACTGGGCGAGCTCGAGCTTGAGCGTTCCCGATACCTTCTTGATCGACTTCACCTGGGCGTCGCCACCAACACGCGAAACCGAGATACCCACGTCGACCGCGGGGCGCTGGTTGGCGTTGAAGAGGTCGGACTGCAGGAAGATCTGGCCGTCGGTGATCGAGATCACGTTGGTCGGGATGTACGCAGCGACGTCGTTGGCCTTGGTCTCGATGATCGGCAGGCCGGTCATCGATCCGGCGCCGAGGGCGTCGGAGAGCTTGGCACAACGCTCGAGCAGGCGGGAGTGCAGGTAGAACACGTCGCCGGGGTACGCTTCGCGTCCCGGCGGGCGACGCAGCAGCAGCGATACCGCACGGTAGGCCTCTGCCTGCTTCGACAGGTCGTCGAAGACGATGAGAACGTGTTTGCCGGCGTACATCCAGTGCTGGCCGATGGCCGAGCCGGTGTAGGGGGCGAGGTACTTGAAGCCGGCCGGGTCGGAGGCGGGGGCAGCGACGATGGTCGTGTACTCCATGGCTCCGGCGTCTTCGAGGGCGCCCTTCACCGAGGCGATGGTGGAGCCCTTCTGGCCGATGGCGACGTAGATGCAGCGAACCTGCTTCGTCGTGTCGCCGGACTCCCAGTTGGCCTTCTGGTTGATGATGGTGTCGATCGCGATGGCCGTTTTACCGGTCTGGCGGTCACCAATGATGAGCTGGCGCTGGCCGCGGCCGATCGGGATCATGGCGTCAATTGCCTTGATACCGGTCTGCATCGGCTCGTGCACCGACTTGCGGTCCATGACGCCGGGAGCCTGCAGCTCGAGGGCACGACGGCCCTCGGTCGCAATTTCGCCGAGACCGTCAATGGGGGCGCCGAGCGGGTCGACGACACGGCCGAGGTAGCCGTCGCCGACGGGTACGGAGAGGACCTCGCCAGTGCGGTGCACCTCCATGCCTTCGACGATCCCGGCGAATTCACCGAGAACGACAACGCCGATCTCATCTTCGTCGAGGTTCTGGGCGAGGCCCAGGGTGCCGTCGGCGAACTTGATGAGCTCGTTGGCCATGACGCCGGGAAGTCCCTCGACGTGAGCGATTCCATCGCCCGCGGTGGTGACGTATCCGACCTCGGTCGTGGAGGTCTTGTTCGGCTCGTAGGACTTCACGAAGTCCTGGAGAGCGTCGCGGATCTCATCGGGGCTGATCGTTAGTTCTGCCATCATCTTCCCTTTTCTGTACGGGTGGTACAGGTTCTGTCTCAAAAATTGTGTTTAGTGCGTGCGGGTCGTGCGGGGGTGTCGCTTAGCGAACGAGCTGAAGCCGAAGATCCGCGAGCCGGGTTGCGATGCTGCCGTCGATGATGTCCTGGCCGATCTGCACCCGAACACCGCCCACGAGCGACTCGTCAATGACGAGGTGCACGGTGAGCTCGCGGCCGTAACGCTCGCCCAGGCTCGTCGTGAGCCGGCCGAGCTGGGCCGTCGACAGTGCCGCCGCGGAGATGATGGTCGCGATCGTCGTTCCCGACTGGTCGGCGACGACGGATGCCGCGTGGCGCAGCAATTCGCCGATCCGGCGTCCCCGGGGCTGCTGCACCAGGTGCCGCACGATGGCCAGGGTCTGACCAGAGACCTTGCCGGCCAGGAGTGCCTCAACGAGGCCCGCCTTCGCATCCGGCTTGCCGAGCTTGCTGACCAGGGCCAGTTCGAGCTCGGCGTCGGAGGATACCGTCGCGCCGAAGCCGAACAACTCGGCCTCGATCGCGGTGCCGGCCGGAGCAGAGATCGCGGTTGCCCGCAGTCCCAGATCTTCGATACCGGCGAGTAGGTCGTCGTGGCTGGACCAGCGCTGCGAGGCCGCAGCCTCGAGAAGCGCCAGCGCCTTCGGCGTCACGCTCTTTCCGAAGACAGCACGCACCAGGGTCGTTTTCGCCGTCGGCTCGGCGGCCGGGTCGGCCAGGGCTGCAAGCAGCTGTGAAGACCTCCCGATCACACGGCCGGCGTTGAAGAGGCTTTCGCCGGTCGCCAGATCGGTTGGACCGCCCGCAACGGACAGTGCCGCTCTGGCCGTGGCCAGTGCTTCTCTGGTGGCGCTACCCATGGCTAGTTCTTTCCGGCCGTTGAGGCCGTGGACGCGTTCGATGTGGCCTCAAGCTCAGTGGCTTCGAGCTCGGCCAGAAAACGGTCAACGATGGCGCTTGCCTTGGCGTCGTCGGTGAGGCTTTCACCGATGACCCCGGAAGCCAGGTCAATCGCCAGGGTACCGACCTCGGAGCGCAGGGACACGACGGCCGCCTGACGTTCCGCTTCGATCTGGGTCTTGGCCGTGGCCGCGATGCGGTTGGCTTCGGCCGAGGCCTGTTCCTTGTGCTCAGCGACGATGCGCTGGCCATCGGTACGGGCCTGGTCACGAATCTGACCGGCCTCGGCGCGGGCACCCACCAGCTGGGCCGTGTACTGCTCGAGAGCAGCTTCGGCCTTGCGCTGGGCGTCGTCGGCCTTGGCGATGTTGCCCTCGATGGCCTCTGCACGGTCGTCAAGAAGCTTCTGCATCTTCGGAAGTGCGAACTTCCAGAAGAAGAACAAAATCACGACAAAGCAGACCGCCGACCAAATGATGTCGTAAATCTCGGGGATGAGCGGGTTCGGCGCCGCTTCTTCCGTAGCGGCTGCAATTACTGCGTGAAGCATCATGCCTCCTAACCTAAGTAGTGAAGAGGACTAGTTCGTGAAGATGAAGTAGGTAGCGATACCGATGAAGGCGAGCGCCTCAGTGAAGGCGATACCGATGTACATCAGAACCTGCAGGCGACCGGCGAGCTCGGGCTGACGCGCGACACCCTCAATGGTCTTGCCAACGACGATACCCACGCCGATTGCCGGGCCGATAGCTGCGAGGCCATAACCGACGGTTGCGATGTTTCCGGTGAGTTCCGCAAGAACGGTTGTTGAGTCCACGAATGTTTCCTTCCGAGATGGTGAAACCGGCGAGTGCCGAATTCCTAAAGTGTCTAGTGTTCCTCAGCCAGCGCGAGCTGGATGTAGACGGCGGTGAGCAGGGCAAAAATGTAAGCCTGGAGAACGGCAATCAACACCTCGAAGAGCGTGAAGGCGAAGCCGAAGACGAGGGTACCGGCGCCGAAGAGCTTGAACCCGCCGTCCGCCGTGAAGAAGAAGAAGTGGGTCGCACTGAAGAACAGCACGAGCAACAGGTGGCCGACGATCATGTTCATCATGAGTCGGAGTGTGAGGGTGACCGGTCGCACCAGGAACGTCGAGATGAATTCGATCGGCGTCACGATGATGTACAGGGCCGGCGGCACTCCGGGCGGGAAGAGCGAGTTGCGGAAGAACTTCGCGGGGCTCTTCTTGACGCCCGCGTAGATGAACGTTCCATACGAGATCACGCCGAGAAGCAGCGGGACGCCGATGACCGAGGTTCCGGCGATGTTCAGGAACGGGATGATACCCGTCACGTTCATGAACAGGACCATGAAGAAGATGGTCGTCAGGAGCGGCAGAAAACGCCTGCCGTCCTTCTTGCCCAGTAGATCCTCCGCGATGTTGACGCGCACGAAGTCGAGTCCCATTTCGGCGATGCTCTGCATGCGGGTCGGGATGACCTTCATGCGGCGAGTGCCGAGCCAGAAGACGAGCATCAGGACCGCGACCGACAGGAAGCGGATCAGGATGATGCGGTTGATCTCGAAGGGAGTGTCCGCGAAGAAAATGACGTCGGGGAAGAACTCATTGATTGACGGACCGTGGAATTCACCGTCGCCAGTGGCGGACGGGACCAGCAGGTTTACGGCGGTTTCTAGCAGCGCTTTCTCCTGTTTCGGGGCGGTGAGCTCTGCTCGCGCATCGACGAATGGGGGCGGGTTTACGACGCTGTACAGCATGAGCAAACCGGGGTGGATCGGTGTTTACTCTAGCAAAGAACCGGCGCTGAACCGAATCGAGACGGAACTGAAGCGAGGCCAGCCTCCGCACCAAGAGCCGGTCGGGTGGCGTGGGTCAGGCATCCGTCGGCGCCGGTGGCAGCGTGACGTCACTGACGTAGCTCATGCGGCTCGTCATGACCACGACGGCATCGACCACGAGAGAACCGATCACGCCCGCGACGATGCTGAGAAAGAGCACGATCGGCGATATCCACGGCTGGTCGCGCAGCAGGAACATGAGGGCCAGAAACACGACGAACTTAAGCAGCCAGCCGCCCATCACAATGCCGAAGAACGCACCGATGGCGGACTCGTGACCGGCGAAGCGGTTGGCCAACAGGATGCTGCCCGCCGTGATGCCCATGAAGACCACGGCCATGGCAGTGCCGATCAGGGCGCTGACGACGCCAACGCCCCCCTGAAAGATGCCGCCGAGGGTGGCTCCGACCACGGCGATGCCGAGTGCCAGCCAGCCCCCGTAGACGAGTATGCGTCGCAGCACCGGGATCGAGGTGGGCTGGGCCGGTTTGTGGGTGTCGTGGGGCGTTGTCTGGGGGCTGGTCATGCGTGCTCCTCGGCGGTGATGGGTCGTGCGGGCGTGGCGGGATCTGCGGCCGCTTCGTCGAGCGGGTCAAGCCGGGCGAATTCGCCGGTCTGCGGGTCGGCGCTCGGTGACTGCTGGCTGGCAACCTCCTCGGCCTTGCGCCGACTGAGCGGCGCCAGGGTGACAACCGTGCACAGCAGCAGGGCGAGCACGAGGAAGATCGTGGCGTACCACGTAGGCAGGCCGAAGTAGACGGGCAGCACGAAGTAGAGCAGGCAGCCCACGGATGCCGCGGTCGTCCACCCGTAGAAGATCAGCACGGCGTGCAGGTGGGAGTGTCCCATGTCAAGCAGGCGGTGGTGCAGGTGCTTGCGGTCGGCACTGAAGGGTGATTTGCCGGCCCGAACCCGGCGGAACACCGCGAGCCCGAAGTCGAGCAGCGGAATGACCAGAATCGCGAAGGGCAAGAGGATGGGAATGAACGCGGGAAAGAGCTGTGAGCGGTTCACGGCGGTCGGGTCGACCTGACCGGTGATGGCGATGGCCGAGGTCGCCATGAGCAGTCCGACCAGCAGCGCACCGGCATCGCCCATGAAGAGCTTGGCGGGGTGCCAGTTCAGCGGCAAGAAGCCGACACAGGCTCCCACCAGGATCGCCGCGATGAGGGAGGCGAGGTTGAAGTAGTTGGTCGGCGAGGTGTCGCGCACCAGCAGGTAGCTGTAGAGAAAGAACACCCCGTTGGCGATCAGGGCGACGCCCGCAACGAGTCCGTCGAGGCCGTCGATGAAATTGATCATGTTCATGACGATGACGATGGCCACGACGGTGATCATGATGGACATCCAGGCGGACCCCACCGTCAGGCCGCCGATCGGCAGTGAGAGCACCTGAACGCCCTGCCAGGCCACCAGACCGGCCGCGATGAACTGGCCGGCGAGCTTGGTCATCCAATCGAGGTCCCAGATATCGTCAGCGACACCCAGCAGCACGATCAGCAGCGCCGCACCGAGGATCGCCAGGATCTGCTCCGGGTTGGCGAAGATCAGGCGCAGCGGCGCGAACTGCGAGGCAATCAGATAGGCCACCCCGAACGCCGCGAGGATGCCGAGGAACATGGCGATGCCGCCGAGCCGCGGCGTGGGCCGGGTGTGTACGTCGCGCGAGCGGATGGCGGGGTACAGCCGGTAACGATGGCTGAGTTTGAGTACGACGAAGGAGAAACCGAGGGTAACCACGGCAGAGACCAGCGCGAGAAGAATAAAAAGGGTCATGGGGTGTCGATGACGCCCTCGCGGGGTTCGGCGTCGGCCAGGGCGGCGCCGATGACGGCCGCGATCGCTTCGCGGGAGATGACCCCGCTGCGCACGATGACGACCTTGCCGCCATTGGTGTCGAAGCCGGTCGCATCGACGATGGTCGACGATGTGTCACCGGGGCGTTCGCCGATCGCCTGATAGGTGAGCCCGGCCACTCCCCCGTCGAGGTAGACGGCCACACTGGTGCCGAGCATGTCCTCGGCACCCTGGGCGTCGATCGCGGAGGGCATCCCCGACACATTGGCCGAGGAGACGGCGAGCGGGCCGGTCTCGGAGAGCAGGTCAAGCGCGATGGGGTTGCTGGGCATGCGCAGGGCGACCGTGCCCCGCGTCTCGCCGAGGTCCCAGACCAGCGAGGGCTGGGCGTGCAGGATGACGGTCAGTCCACCCGGCCAGAATTCGGCGACGAGGTCGCGGATCGGCTGCGGCACACTCTCGGCGAGGGCGTCCAGCGCGGTGATGCGCGGAATCAGCACGGGCGGGGGCGAGGTACGGTCGCGGCCCTTGGCGTCGAGCAGCTTCTGCACGGCTTCGGGGCTGAAGGCATCCGCTGCGATGCCGTAGACGGTGTCGGTGGGGATGACGATCAGGGCGCCTCGGCCAATGGCCGAGAGCGCGAGCCTCTTGCCGGCCGCGTATTCCGTGTCGACCGAGCAGTCGTAGATTCGAGTCATTTCGGGCAATTCTAGTGCAGCAGCATCCGGGGAGGCTGTGACCGCCCCGGCCGGCCGCGCACGGGTTAGGGACGCAGCGCGGTGGTCGCCCGGTCGCGGCTCGTGTAGTCCGGGTGCGTGGCCGGGGCGCGCCAGCCATCGGCGGCCAGCAGGGCGCGAATCTCGCTGCCCTGCAGCTCACCGTGTTCCATCACGAGAACTCCGCCCGGGCGCAGCAGTCGCAGCGCGGTCTGCGAGACGAGGCGCACGACCTCGAGCCCATCGGCGCCGCCGAACAGGGCCTGGGCGGGATCGAACAGGCGCACCTCCGGGTCGCGGGGAATGGCGGCGGCCGGAATGTAGGGCGGGTTGGAGATGACGACGGCGACGGTTCCGTCGAGTTCGGGCAGCGCGTCGGCCAGATCGGCGAAGACGAGCGTGGCGTTCGGGGCGGCAACCTCGGCGAAGTTGCGGCTGGTCCACGGGTAGGCTTCTGCCGAGTTTTCGCAGGCCCAGATGCGGGCGTGGGGCACCTCGGTCGCGAGGGCCAGGGCGATCGCCCCGCTGCCGGTGCCGAGGTCGACCCCGATCGGTTCGGGGTCCGGAACCTGGCGCAGGGCATCGATGGCGAGCTGCGCGACCTGTTCGGTTTCGGGGCGCGGCACGAACACTCCGGGGCCGACGAGCAGTTCGAGCTGGCGAAACGGAGCGCGCCCGGTGATGTGCTGCAGCGGTTCGCGCGCGGCCCGGCGCGTCAGCAGGGAGTCGATGGTGGCGGCATCCGTCTGGCTCAGAATCGTTCCGAGGATGCCGGCGGCCTGCACCTGTCCGCGGCTCTGGCCGAGTACGTGACCGATCACCAGTTCGGCGTCGACGATCGGGTCGGGTACCCCGGCCTGGCCGAGCCGGGCGATCGCCCACTCGCGCATGCGGGCCACCTCGAGGGGCAGCTGCGGGGCCTGGCCGGGCGCACCCGCATCCGCCGTTCGATCAGGGGAATCATTCGGGCCGGCATCTGGTGGAGTCACGCTGTTAAGTATGACGTAGTGGAATGTAACACCGGGCTCCGGCCCGGCGCGGGGCCGTAGGCTGAAGGCGGCCGTTTCCCCCGAGCGAAAGTTGCCCCGATGCCCCAGATCTATTCCGATATCACCGCGGCCGTTGGCCGTACGCCGCTGGTCAAGCTGAATCGTCTCACCGACGGCCTCGGCGCCACGGTGCTCGCGAAGCTCGAGTTTTACAACCCCTCCAGCAGCGTCAAGGACCGCATTGGCGTGGCGATCATCGACGCCGCCGAGGCCGACGGTTCGCTGAAGCCCGGCGGTACCGTCGTCGAAGCGACCAGCGGCAACACCGGCATCGCCCTCGCCATGGTCGGTGCGGCCCGCGGTTACACGGTCATCCTCGCGATGCCCGAGACCATGAGCAAGGAACGCCGCGTCATGATGCGCGCCTATGGCGCCCAGATCGTGCTGACCCCCGGCGCAACCGGCATGAAGGGCGCCGTTGCGGCCGCTCAGGAAATCGTTGACAACACGCCCGGCGCGATTCTCGCCAGCCAGTTCACGAACCCGGCCAACCCGGCCATTCACCGTGCCACCACCGGCGTCGAAATCTGGGACGACACCGCGGGCACCGTCGACATTCTCGTTGCCGGCATCGGCACCGGCGGCACCATTTCGGGTGCGGGCGGCCTGCTGAAGGAGCGCAAGTCGTCGGTCACCGTCATCGGTGTCGAGCCGATTGACTCCCCCATCCTCACCGGCGGCACGCCCGGCCCGCACAAGATCCAGGGTCTCGGCGCCAACTTCGTGCCCGAGGTACTCGACCGTGAAGTCTATGACGAAATCGTCGACGTCACGCTGGCCGACTCGCTCGCGACCGCCCGTTCGCTCGGCACCGACGAGGGTATCCTCGGCGGCATCTCCGGCGGCGCGGCCGTCTGGGTCGCCCTGCAGGTCGCCAAACGCCCCGAAAACGCCGGCAAGACCATCGTTGTGATCGTTCCGGGCTTCGGTGAGCGCTACATCTCCACGGTGCTCTACGAAGACCTGCTCGACTAGGTCCTGCTCGACCAGACCCGCAGCGCAGACATTTGCATCAGGCACGACCCGCACCATCCGGCTGCTGTACCAGGACACGACCAGCGCAGCCGGGTCCGACCACGACGATCGGCAGAACCTGACCATGGGAGTCTTCTCGCGCATCCGTGAGGATGTGGCGGCGGCGCGCACGCACGACCCGGCCGCGCGCAGTAATACGGAGGTGTTTCTCGCCTACAGCGGGCTGCACGCCGTCTGGACCTATCGGCTCACCAACCGGCTGTGGCGGCATGGCCTGCGCCTTCCGGCGCGGCTGCTGTCGCAGTTCTCCCGGTTTCTGACCGGAATTGAGATCCATCCGGGGGCCACCATCGGACGTCGGTTGTTCATCGATCACGGCATGGGCGTCGTGATCGGCGAGACCGCAGAACTCGGCGACGACGTCATGCTGTACCACGCGGTCACCCTGGGCGGCACGAGCCGCCACGGGGTGGCCCGCGGTGAGAAACGGCATCCGACCCTCGAAGACGGCGTCACGGTGGGCGCCGGTGCGAAGGTGCTGGGTCCGATCACGATCGGGGCCTGGAGCACGATCGGGGCGAACGCGGTCGTCACCAAGGATGCACCGCCGAGCTCGCTGCTCGTCGGCATTCCCGCGCAGGCCCGCCCGGCCAAGCCGGAGACGGCGGAGCATGCCCGTGGCGGAAACCTGCTGCCCTAACCGAGACACGTAGACCGCTGGCCCGCCACAACAGTGTTGTGACGGGCCAGCGGTCTGTGGTGACTCCCGTGTGGGGCGAGTCGGTTACTCGTGGTCGCCGATCTCAGCGAGCCGTGCCTCTTCATCCTGATGGATGCAGGATTCCACGACGGGCTGCAGGGCACCGTTCATGACCTGGTCGAGGTTGTACGCCTTGTACCCCGTGCGGTGATCCGCGATGCGGTTCTCCGGAAAGTTGTACGTGCGGATGCGCTCTGAGCGGTCCATCGTACGAATCTGGCCCTTACGGACCAGGCTCGCTGCGGCATCGATCTCCTCCTGCTGGCGGGCCAGAACCCGGGCGCGCAACACGCGCATGCCGGCTTCCTTGTTCTGCAGCTGCGACTTCTCGTTCTGCATCGCGACCACGATTCCGGTGGGAAGGTGGGTGATGCGCACCGCGGAGTCGGTCGTGTTGACGGACTGCCCGCCGGGGCCACTCGAACGGTAGACGTCGATCTTGAGGTCGTTCGCGTTGATCTCGACCTCTTCGGGCTCATCGACCTCGGGAAAGACGAGCACGCCGGCCGCCGAGGTGTGAATGCGTCCCTGCGACTCGGTCGCCGGTACGCGCTGTACCCGGTGCACGCCACCCTCGTACTTCAGGTGCGCCCACACCCCCTCGGCAGGGTCGCTCGACGAGCCCTTGATCGCGAGCTGGATGTCCTTGATGCCACCGAGGTCGCTCGTGGTCTGCTCGATGATCTCGGTTTTCCAGCGGCGGGACTCGGCGTAGTGCAGGTACATGCGCAGCAGATCGGCGGCGAACAGCGCCGATTCGGCCCCACCCTCCCCCATCTTGATTTCCATGATCACGTCACGGGCATCGAGCGGGTCGCGCGGAATCAGCAAGCGGCGCAGCTTTTCGGCCGTCGTGTCGAACTGTTCCGTGAGAGCGGGAATCTCCTCGGCGAAAGACGGGTCCTCCGCCGCAAGCTCACGGGCGGCCTCGAGGTTGTCTTCAACCTCACGCCACTCGTTGTACGACGCGATGATACGGCTCAGCTCGGCATAACGCCGGTTGACCTTTTTCGATCGTGCCGGGTTGGCGTGCAACTCCGGGTCACCCAGCTGGCTCTGCAACTCATCGTGCTCGGCCAGCAGGGTGTCAACAGACTCGAACAATTTAGTGGTCCTTGTCTGACCCGTTCGGGGTCGGCATCGACTTCTGTACCTGCATCAGGAATTCAACGTTGGAGGAGGTCTCCTTGAGACGACCGAGAATGAGCTCGAGGGCCTGCTGCTGCTCGAGCCCGGCGAGGGCGCGTCGCAGCTTCCAGGTGACCTTGACCTCGTCGGCGCTCATCAGCATTTCTTCACGGCGGGTACCGGATGCGTTGACATCGACCGCGGGGAAGATGCGCTTGTCGGCGAGGTGGCGCGACAGACGCAGTTCCATGTTGCCGGTGCCCTTGAACTCCTCGAAGATGACCTCGTCCATCTTGGAACCGGTCTCCACGAGCGCGGAGGCGAGAATGGTGAGCGAGCCACCGTTCTCGATGTTGCGGGCGGCCCCGAAGAAACGCTTCGGCGGGTAGAGCGCCGCGGCGTCGACACCACCGGAGAGGATACGGCCCGAGGCCGGAGCGACCAGGTTGTAGGCACGGCCGAGGCGGGTGATGGAGTCAAGCAGCACGACCACGTCGTGGCCGAGTTCCACGAGGCGCTTGGCGCGCTCGATGGCGAGTTCGGCGACGGTGGTGTGGTCTTCGGCGGGACGGTCGAAGGTCGAGGCGATGACCTCACCCTTGACCGTGCGCTGCATGTCGGTGACCTCTTCGGGACGCTCGTCGACGAGAACGACCATGAGGTGAACCTCGGGGTTGTTCGTCGCGATCGCGTTCGCGATCTGCTGCATGACGATGGTCTTGCCGGCCTTCGGCGGCGCGACGATCAGGCCGCGCTGGCCCTTGCCGATCGGGGCGACGAGGTCGATGATGCGCTGCGTGAGCTTGCCCGGTTCGGTCTCGAGGCGCAGGCGCTCCTGCGGGTACAGCGGGGTCAGCTTCTGGAACTCGACCCGGGTCGCGGCCTCTTCGACGGTCAGACCGTTGATGGAGTCGACCTTGACGATCGCGTTGTACTTCTGGCGACCTGACTGGTCGCCCTCGTGCGGCTGACGGATGGAGCCAACGACGGCGTCACCCTTGCGCAGGTTGTACTTCTTGACCTGGCCGAGCGACACGTAGACGTCGCCGGCGCCGGGCAGGTAGCCCGAGGTGCGCACGAAGGCGTAGTTGTCGAGTACGTCAAGGATTCCGGCAACCGGAATCAGTACGTCGTCGTCGCCCACCTCGGGTTCGAAGTCGTCACCGGTCGCCGGTCCGCGGCGCTTGCGGTCCCGGTAGCGGTTGCGGCTGCCACGGCCACCGAACTCGTCGTCGGGGCCGTTGCGGTCCTGGCCGCGCTCGTTCTGGCCGCGGTCCGGGCCCTGGTTGCGGTCGGGCGCCAGGTTGCGCTCCTGGCCCTGGTTGCGGTCGTTCTGGTTGCGGTCCTGGTTGCGGTCGTTCTGGCGATCGTTCTGGGCCTGGTTGCGATCGGTGTTCTGATTGCGGTCGTTGCCCTGAGTGCGGTCGTTCTGCGCGCGGTCCTGATTCTGGTTCTGGTTACGCGTCTGACGTGAGGACTGCTGGCGTGCGCCGTCTTCGGTGCGGTCGGCACCGTTCTGACGATCGTTCGTCTGCGGGCGCTCGGTGTTCTGCGCGCGGTCTCCCCCGCGGCTGCGGCTGCGGCTGCGGCCCTGACGCGGCTGGTCGGCCGTGTTGTCGGAGTCATCAGAATCGCCATCGCGATCGTCGGCCGAATCGGCAGCGTTCGCATCGTCGCGGGCGGCGGCATCGCGTCGGGCTTCGTCGCGGCGGGCGTTGCGGTTCGACGACCGGTTGTTGTTCGGCTCGGCGGTCTCGTCGGTCGCGGAATCCGCGGTGGTCTCCACCACGGCCGGCGCGTCAGCGAGGTCGACCGGTGCCACGCGAACGCCACGCTTACGTGACGTGCGGGTCGGCTTCTCGGTCGCGACGGATGCCTCGGGCTCCGCGCTCGATGCGGGCTCGGCCACCACGGTGTTCGCGGCGGATCCGGTGTCGTCGGTGGACACCGTGCTGACGGTGGCTGCCGGCGGCGTTGACGGTGCGGTCGACTTGGCCTCGGGCAGCAGCAGGCCGAGTCCGGCCAGCCCCTCGGCGTTGACGTGGGCCTTGGCGGGAGCTGCGGTAGCGCTGCTCGCACGACGCGGTGCGCGCTTACGCGGAGCGGTCACGATGGCTGCCTCGACTTCGAGGGGCGCAGCGTCAACCGGTGCGGCTTCAGCCGGTGCGGCTTCAGCCGGTGCGGCTTCGACCGGTGCAGCGAGCGTGGGTGCGGCATCCGCTTCGGGGGCGGAGTTGCGGGCCTGCAGGTCGGTGATGGCCTGCACGAGTTCGCCCTTGCGCATCTTGGCGCTCTGCAGTCCCAGCGAGGTGGCGAGAGCTTGCAGCTCGGCCACGCGCAGGGTTGCGAGGCGGGGGGTGGTGATATCCGTACCAGTGGTGCGGGTGTTGACGTCGGTCACGAAGTGAGTTCCTTTCCCCTGCTGCCAGAAATGCAGTCCAGGAGAGATGTGTGCAGCGACATACGCGCTGCGGGTGAACCAGTCCGGTAAGGATGAACGGGGACTGGTGTAAACACACACAGCCACGCACGAATGGCGCGATAGCAGTGAGTTACAGGGAATGCACCGGAGAAGAGGTTACGCGCGGGGCGCTTTCTATCGGGTGCAGCAATAACACTAGCACCCCACCGAACGTGGAGCCTACCGACGCGCGAGGTCGACCCGAGTGAAGTCAGGTGGTTCTACTCGTGGCGGTTCCGACGGCAAGCCGCCGGGCGGGCCGTACCGGGCGACGGATGCGGCCACATCCGTCGCCCGCATCGCTGCCCGCGTTCGGGCGCGTACCATTCGACGGAGATTGGCGCTCAAATCACCGTTCTTGGGCTCGAGGGTCGCCATGCGGCACCGAACTCCGTCGAATGGTACGGGCGGAGTTCGCGGGTCAGGCGGCGGTATCGGCCGTCGCGACGGCCTCGACCAGGGGCGCGACGGTGGCGCCCTGAAAATCCACGGCGAGCATGAGCGCGCGCCACGGGGTCTCTGACTCGGCCGCAACGAGGTCAGCGGCCACGCGCCGCTGCCCCGGGTCGCTCGCGAGCACCAAAATCGACGGGCCGGCACCGGAGACGACCGCGGCAAAACCGTGGTCCCGCAGCAGCGTGATGAGCCGGTTCGTTTCAGGCATCGCCGCCGCGCGGTAGTTCTGGTGCAGCTTGTCTTCCGTGGCTGCGAGCAGTAGCTCGGGGCTCTGAATCATCGCGGCGATCAACAGCGCCGAGCGGGACAGGTTGAAGACGGCGTCGGCGTGCGGCACCGACACGGGCTGCAGGCTGCGCGCCAGCGCGGTCGACATGACGTGTTCCGGCACGAAAACGAGCGGCTTGACGCCGCGGTGCACCATGAGCTTCTTGTGACGCGGGCCTTCCGGCGTCATCCAGGCAATGGTCAGGCCGCCGAACAGGGCGGGCGCCACGTTGTCCGGGTGCCCCTCCATCTCGGTCGCGAGCACCAGCAGTGCTTCGGAGTCGATCTCGACGATGCCCTCGAGCAGCCCCTTCGCGGCCATGATGCCCGAGACGATCGCGGCACCGGACGAGCCGAGGCCGCGGCCGTGCGGGATCACGTTCTGCGCGACGATACTGAGGCCGGGCATTGGCACGGCATAGGCGGCGAAGGTGTGAGCGATCGCGCGCACGACAAGGTTGCTCTCGTCGGTGGGTACCTCGCCTTCGCCGACTCCGTGCACCTCGACGAGCACGCCGGGTTCGGCCCGCACGGTCACCTCGAGGTGATCGTACTTGGCCAGAGCGAGACCGAGGGTGTCAAAGCCGGGTCCGAGGTTCGCGGTCGTCGCCGGAACCTGAACGGTCACCGCCCGGCCGACCGGCAGGGCGACCGCAGGCAAGCCGTCGGTGCTGATCATGCCTTGGCCAGGCCGAGCACGGCAGCGATCTCGGCGGTGTCGACCGGAACGATCGTCGGGGTGACGTCGGATCCGTCGGCGGTGCGCAGCGCCCAGCCCGGATCCTTCAGTCCGTGACCGGTGACGGTGATGACGACGGATGCCCCGGCCGGGATCAATCCGGCTTCGGCGCGTTCCAGCAGCCCGGCAACCCCGATTGCGGAGGCCGGCTCGACGAAGATTCCGACCTCGGCAGAGAGGATGCGGTGCGCCTCGAGGATCTTCTCGTCGGTGATGGCGCCGAAATAGCCGTCGCTGTCGGCTCGGGCGGCGAGGGCGAAGTCCCACGAGGCGGGGTTGCCGATGCGGATGGCGCTCGCGATGGTGTCGGGGTTGTCGACGCGGTGGCCGAGCACGATCGGCGCACTGCCGGCGGCCTGAAACCCGAACATGCGGGGCAGCTTGGTGGTGGCGCCGCGCTCGACCTCTTCGCGGTAGCCGCGGTGGTAGGCGGTGTAGTTGCCGGCGTTGCCGACGGGCACGAAGTGAAAGTCGGGGGCGTCACCGAGCACTTCGACGACCTCGAACGCGGCGGTCTTCTGACCTTCGATGCGGTCGGGGTTGACCGAGTTGACCAGGTGCACCGGGTAGTTCGCGGCGAGGTCGCGGGCGATGTCGAGGCAGTCGTCGAAGTTGCCCTGCACCTGCAGCAGCTGAGCGTTGTGGGCGACGGCCTGGCTGAGCTTGCCCATCGCGATCTTGCCCTCGGGCACGAGGACGGCCGCGGTGATGCCGGCGTGGGTCGCATAGGCGGCGGCCGAGGCGGAGGTGTTGCCGGTGGAGGCGCAGATGACGGCCTTCGCGCCGTCTTCCATGGCCTTCGAGATGGCCATGGTCATGCCGCGGTCCTTGAAGGAGCCGGTCGGGTTCATGCCCTCGAACTTGATCCAGACCTTGGCACCGGTGCGGTGTGACAGCGCCGGGGCGGGAATGAGCGGGGTGCCGCCCTCACCGAGGGTGATGATGGGGGTCGCGTCGCTGATGTTCAGACGGTCGGCGTATTCACGCAGCACGCCGCGCCACTGCCGGTTCTGGATCAGGGCGGACGGGGTGGACTGGCGTGACGGCACGATCTGGCTGGTCATCAGACTCCTTCAACTCTCAAAACGGATGTGACGCCGGTGACGACGTGGTTCGTGGACAGATCGCGCACGGTTGCGGCCAGGGCGGCTTCCGTCGCTTCGTGGGTTCCGATCACAAGGGTAGTCGTGGCCGACACGGCCGCGCGACTCGCTGTGCCCGGCAGAGCTGGCGTCATGGACTGCTCCACGAGCGCGAGGGAGACGTGGTGATCGCTGAAAACCTTGGCGACCGTGGCCAGCACGCCCGTGGCATCCGTCACCTCGAGGGTCACGACGTAGCGGGTGATGACCGTGTTGATCGAGAGAATCGGCATCGCAGCATGGTTGCTGGCCGCGAAGCCGGGGCCGCCGACGACGTGCCGACGGGCGATGGAGACGAGGTCGCCGAGCACCGCGGAGGCGGTTTCCACTCCCCCGGCGCCGGCGCCGTAGAACATGAGGCTGCCGGCCGACTCGGCCTCGACGAAGACCGCATTGTTGGCTCCGTGCACGCTCGCGAGCGGGTGACTGCGATGCACCATGGCCGGGTAGACGCGGGCGGAGACGCCCTCCTGGCCGGTACCGTCGGTGAGGCGCTCGCAGATCGCGAGCAGCTTCACGACGTAGCCGGCCTTGCGGGCCGAGGCGATCTGCTCTGGCGTGACCTCGGTGATGCCTTCGCGGTAGACGGATGCCAGTGGTACCGGAGTGTGAAAGGCCAGGCTCGCGAGCAGGGCCGCCTTCTGAGCGGCGTCATAGCCGCCGATGTCGGCGGTCGGATCGGCTTCGGCGTAGCCGAGGTCGGTGGCCATGGCAAGGGCCTGCTCGAGGGTGTCGCCCTCGGTATCCATCCGGTCGAGGATGAAGTTGGTGGTGCCGTTGACGATGCCGAGGATGCGCTTGACGCGGTCGCCGGCGAGGCTGTCGCGCAGCGGACGCACGATCGGGATGGCCCCGGCGACCGCGGCCTCGTAGTTCAGC
Source organism: Cryobacterium frigoriphilum (assembly GCF_004403305.1). GTDB lineage: Bacteria > Actinomycetota > Actinomycetes > Actinomycetales > Microbacteriaceae > Cryobacterium > Cryobacterium frigoriphilum. The sequence goes on from NZ_SOHE01000053.1 coordinate 216,084, forward strand.
TGCGCGCCGACCTGGTCGGCGGCGGCGAACAGTTCGGGGCCGTGCTCGGCCAGCAGCGCCTTGTTCGCGGTCACCACGTCGGCGCCGGAGTTGATCGCGAGCAGAATGTAACTGCGGGCCGGCTCGATGCCGCCCATCAGCTCTATCACGATGTCGGCTCCGAGAATGAGGGATTCGGCATCCGTCGTGAAGAGCTCGTGCGGCAGGTCGACGCTGCGCTGCGCGTCGACGTCACGCACCGCGATGCCGACCAGCTCGAGGCTCGCGCCGACCCGGCTGGCCATCTCGTCGGCCTGTTCGAGCATCAGGCGGGCGACCTGGGCACCCACGGTTCCGCCGCCGAGCAGGGCGACGCGCAGATTGCGGTATTCGATCATCGTGAGGTGTCCTTCGGGCTGATGGCCGCAGTCGTCGAAACGAGCGCGCCGGTGTCGCGGGCGAGCAGATCGGCGATCGTCTCGCCGCGAACGAGCACCCGTGCCGACGCGCTCTTCACCGCGATGACGGGTGCGCGGCCCTGGTAGTTGTAGTTGTTGGAGAGTGACCAGCAGTACGCACCGGTGGCCGGCACGGCAACGAGGTCGCCGGGGGCGACGTCGCCTGGCAGGTAGTCGGCGTTCACGACGATGTCGCCGCTCTCACAGTGCTTGCCGGCGATGCGCACGAGCGCGGGCTGCGCGGCCGAGACCCGGTTGGCCAGGCGCACGGCGTAGTCGGCACCGTACAGTGCGGGGCGCACGTTGTCGCTCATTCCGCCGTCGACGCTGACATACAGGCGCGTACTCGAGGTGGCGGGCGCTGAGACGGATGCCGCGGCCCCGGCGACCTCGACGGCCTTCGTCGTTCCGACCGAGTACAGCGTGAGGCCGGCCGGTCCGATGATGACCCGGCCCGGTTCGAAGGCGATTCGCGGCAGCGGAATGCCGCGTTCGGCGCAGCCGGCCGCGACGATGTCGGCGAGGCGGGTGGCGAGCTCGGCGAGGGTCGAGGGCGTATCGGAGTCGACATAGGCGATGCCGAAGCCGCCGCCGAGGTTCAGCTCGGGCACCGGGCCGCCTTCGAGCAGGGCGGCATGCACGCCGAGCAGGCGGCTGGCCGATTCGGCGAAGCCGTCGGTACCGAAGATCTGCGAGCCGATGTGGCAGTGCAGGCCGAGAAAGCGTAAGGCAGGCTCGGCTCGAATCGCCGCGACGAGGGTCGGAGCGTTCTCGAGGGTGATGCCGAACTTCTGGTCTTCGTGCGCGGTGGCGAGAAATTCGTGGGTGTGCGCGTGCACCCCGCTGTTGACGCGCAGGCGCACGGACTGCACCCGGCCGTGGCGGGTCGCCGCCGCAGCGATGCGGTCGATTTCGATGGCGCTGTCGACGACGATCGAGCCGATGCCCATTCGAACGGCCTCGTCGATCTCGGCGAGGGACTTGTTGTTGCCGTGAAAGCCGAGCCGGCCAGGGTCGACACCGGCCGCGAGGGCCACGGCGAGTTCTCCGCCGCTGCAGATGTCGATGTTGAGGCCGGCTTCGGCCATCCAGCGAGCGACCTCGATCGACAGAAAGGCCTTACCCGCGTAGTAGATGCCGACGGTGGTGCCGACGCGAGCAAACTCGCGCTCGAAGGTGGCGCGCAGATCGGCGGCGCGGGTGCGGGCATCCGTTTCATCGATGACGTAGAGCGGCGTACCGAATTCGGCGGCGAGGTCGGTGGCGGCGAGGCCGCCGATCATCAACTCTCCGGCGCTGTTGCGGGTCGTTGAGGCCGGCCAGAGGCCGTTCGCGAGCGCGTTGGCATCGGTGGGCTCACGGAGCCATTCGGGGGCAAGAGGGTTGGTGGACACGGGTGAATACCTCACGAGAGTCGAGTGGATGTCTCAGCGAGCGAACCCGGATTGGTCCCTGAAGCCGGTGGTGCGGGCAGCGCGGCGCACTGCGCGAACAGAGGCTGGCTATGGCTAATCTAGCGAACCCGGGTGCGGGCGCGAAAATCAGGCGGCGCAGGAACCCAGGGTGGTGAGTGACTGCGCGGTGAGCGTGAGCGTGCTGGACTCCAGCGTAATGCGCGCCCGCTCCGGCGTCACATCGACGCCGGTCATCGTGACGCCCTGTGGCAGATATTGCGCCACGCACACGGCAATCGGCTGCTGACCGAGCACGAGGTCGACGACACCGCTCACGTCGGCGCTGCCGAGGTCACTCGTCACCTCCGCGCTCGTGGGGGTGAAGACGAGCGAGTCGCCGGCGGCCGACGGGGTGGCGGTCGCGGTGTAGCCCACCTCGAAGCCGGCGAGCGAGAGCGTGCCGCCGTAGGTCGCGTCACCGTCGCCGAGGGTCAGTTCGGTGCCGGCGGCGGTTCCGGCGCTCTGAATCAGAGAGTTGAGGGCCGCTTGGTCGAAGTCGAGGGTGGCCTCGACGTTGCCGATGTACTTTGCGGTGTTGGTGGGGACATCCCGTGCCACGACGTGAACGGATGCCGGCACCCCGTCGGCCACGAGGTCCGGAGCCGTCAGCTCGATCTGGTCGAAGCTGCCGGCGATGAACTGGGCGATCACCGAGACGCCGCCGATGTCCACGGTCACGTCGCCGGTCACCGAGGCCGGCAGCGACTCGCTGATCTGCTTCTCGGCCTCGCCCTGGGCGAACGACCGGGCGCCGGCATCAACGAGAAAGAACGCGCCGACGAGCATCAGCAGCAGCACGCCGAAGATGATGAGACCACCGGTGCGACCGCGGCCGCGCTTGCGGCGCGGTTCGCGGGCCGGTTCGGGGGTCGGGTCGGCGGCGGCGGGCTCGATCGTCATCAGTCGGGTCTTCCTTACATGCGTTCCGGCGCGGCGACGCCGAGCAGGCCGAGGCCATTGCGGATCACCTGACCGGTCGCGTCGTTGAGCCAGAGGCGGGTGCGGTGCAGATCGGTGACGGGTTCTTCGCCGAGCGGAATCACCCGGCAGTTGTCGTACCAGCGGTGGTAGTAGCCGGCGACCTCTTCGATGTAGCGGGCGATGCGGTGCGGCTCGCGCAGCTCGGCGGCCTGGGCGACGATGCGCGGGTATTCCTGCAGCACGCCGAGCAGCGCCGATTCGCTGTCGTGCACGAGCAGCTCCGGGGTGAAGGCGCTGCGGTCCACTCCCGAGGCGGCCGCGTTGCGGGCCACGGCCGAGGTGCGGGCGTGGGCGTACTGCACGTAGAAGACGGGGTTTTCGTTGGTGTGCTTGCCGAGCAGGTCGAGGTCGATGTCGAGCTGCGAGTCGCTCGAGGAGCGCACGAGCGAGTAGCGGCCGGCGTCGACGCCCACGGCGTCGACGAGGTCATCGAGGGTCACGATGGTGCCGGCCCGCTTGGACATGCGCACGGGTTCGCCGTCTTTCAGCAGGTTGACCATCTGGCCGATCAGAATCTGCAGGTTGACGCCCGGCTCGTCGCCGAAGGCCTGGCACATCGCCATCATGCGGCCGATGTAGCCGTGGTGGTCGGCGCCGAGCATGATCAGGTTCTGGTCGAAGCCGCGCTCGCGCTTGTCGAGGTAGTAGCCGAGGTCGCCCGAGATGTAGGCCGGTTCGCCGTTCGAGCGAATGATGACCCGGTCGCGATCGTCGCCGAAGGTCGTGGTACGCAGCCAGATGGCGCCATCCGCTTCGAAGATGTGGCCGAGTTCGCGCAGGCGGTCGATGGCCCGGGTGACGGCACCGGACTCGTGCAGCGAGTCTTCGTGGAAATACACGTCGAAGTCGACGCCGAAGCCGTGCAGTTTCTCTTTGATCTCGGTGAACATGAGGTCGACGCCGATGGAGCGAAAGACTTCCTGCTGTTCGTCGCGCGGCAGGGCTGCGATGTCGCCGTCGTACTGGGCGACGACGGTCGCGGCGATGTCGCCGATGTACGCTCCGCCGTAGCCGTCGTCGGGGGTCGGTTCGCCGAGGTAGCTCGCGAGCACGCTGCGGGCGAAGCGGTCGATCTGCGATCCATGGTCGTTGAAGTAATACTCGCGGGTGACGGATGCGCCCTCGGCCTGCAGCACGCGGGCCAGGCTGTCGCCCACGGCCGCCCAGCGCACGCCGCCCATGTGGATCGGGCCGGTCGGGTTCGCGGAGACGAACTCGAGGTTGATCTTGATGCCGGCGTAGAGGGTGCCGGTGCCGTAGGCATCCGCTTTCTCGACGATCGTCTGCGCGAGCGCGCCGGCGGCGGCGGCCTCGAGGCGGATGTTGATGAATCCGGGGCCGGCGACCTCGACGCTCGCGACGTCGGGCAGCGCTTCGAGGCCGGCGGCGAGTTCGGCGGCGATGTCGCGCGGTGAGGCGCCGAGAGGCTTGGCGATCTTGAGCGCAATGCTCGAGGCCCAGTCGCCGTGGTCGCGGTTGCGCGGACGGTCGAGCACCACGTCGGCAACGGTCAGACCGAGGACGGGTGCGTCGGCGTCGCGGCGTCGCTCGCTGACCTGGTTGACGAGGTCAAAAAGGGACTGGGAAAGTTCGGCAGGAGTCACGTAGCACGATCCTACCGGCCACCCCCTGTTGGTAGGGTCAAAGCGTGACTCACTTCCGCGTCTTCCCCGCCCCTGCCCGTGCTCCTCGGCTGCGTTCCGGCCTCGTTCTGGCCGGCGGGGCCGTCGCGCTGCTCGCGCTCGTCGGCTGCTCGGCCGATTCCGACCCCGCCGCATCCGAGTCGCCGTCGTCGACGTCGTCGGCCCAGGCGACGGATGCTCCCGCCGAGTCGGCTGCGCCGTCTGCGACCCCCTCCCCCACGGCAACCCCGGCCGGGACCACCGTCGCCCTCGAGTGCGACGAGGCACTCACCCCCGACGACGTGTACGCGTTCAACTCGAACTACGGCACCGCCCCCGATTACTCACCCGAGGCCGGCAGCGACGCCGCGACCGCCGTGGAATACGACGGTCTCGCCTGCGGAATCATGAACCAATCAAGTGGTGACATCATTTCGATCGGCATCGCCGCGCCGAACGAGGTGCTGCGCAACCAGATGTACGACGCCGCCGTGGCGCAGAGCCAGCCGGTACCGACCTACGGCGACGCTCCGGCCGTTGAGGGCTTCTTCGCCTCGATCGACGGCGTCGGCGAGGCGCAAATCTTCACCGACACCTACTGGGTCACGATGCAGTCGGTCGACTTCTTCGAGCCCGGCGATACTCAAGGCCTGATGGCCGCGGTGATCTCACACCTGCCCTAAGCTGGTATCGTTGTAACTTCCCTGGCCCCCATAGCTCAGGGGATAGAGCACTGCCCTCCGGAGGCAGGGGCGGCAGTTCGAATCTGCCTGGGGGCACACTATTTCCGCCGCAGAACTCCTGATCAGAGCAACATTTAGCACTTGAGCGGACCGGAACTTTCAGTCTCGCGACCAGGGCGTGCCCACACTTGATTTGCGCTCGCCGATCGGAGCTATTCTCGAAAGACTCCACTCGGCGATCACTGAAACGGCTGTCGCAAACGCGTCATTGCCGGGTCTGTTGAGAAATGCGTGCCGAGTGCCCAGCAGAACGTGGTGCTGCACGTCGACGCCATGACCAGAGAGTTCTGCGGCAAATGTGTCACCGGATGCGCGCATATTGTCCTTCTCCGCGTTGATGGAGAGAGTCCTTGGAAACTGATGCACATCGTGGCCGCCAGGGAAGGCGAGCCTGTTGGCAAGTTCGGCCTGCGAACCGGCATAGTTGCGGTTCATCGCGTTCAGCGCCCACACGGAGTGAGTGATCCGGCGGTGACCCGTCGCCCGTTGCTGAACATCTTCTGTTCGGCGGTGCACTGCGTGGAAGAACCCATAGGTGAGAACGACACCGACGGGAGGCAGCCCTTCATCGATCGCGCCGAGCGTTGCTGCTGCGGCGAGACACGCTCCGGCGCTTGCACCTCCCAGGATCACTCCGCGTGGCGACTGAGCGCGCACAATGCGGTACGCGGCGAGCACATCATCGAGTGGCACCGGGAAGCGCCCCCTGGGGATGCCTGCGCGTGTTTTCATCCAGCTCGCGCCCGGAGGCGGGGCGAGTCGGTAGCCCACTGTCGCGACAGACAACCCGTGTTGGGCAAGTGACTCTGCGACGGCATGCGCTTCGGGTTGATCGAGACTGCCTCTGAAAAAGCCTCCTCCATGAAGCCACAGCACGGTGGGCCCGCGCGTCGATCGGTCGATTGGTGAAGGTCCATACCACCGAACCGGGACCAGACGGTGAGGAGTGATCTCAGTCGCGGTGACCGTCCGAGTGGGTCTAGGCGACCGCAACGTCACGTGCCTCGGAGGTGTTGGCATTGTGAATCTTGGGGGCCCATCCTGAGAGTACGGCTGCAGTCGCCAGAGCGAATTGACCGACATACGGCAGGACGGCAGAAACGATCGACGTATTGGCGCCGGTCGTCCTGAAGGTGTCAGCTATCGACATCCCAATACTGAACCCCGCAAAGAAGCGGAAGAAGACTGCGCCGCCGATGATGGCCAGCAACAAGATCGACACTCGTCTCGGTGTCATCCATGTCTGACTCCGTCGAGCCGCGCGGAATACAACAGCCGCCGCTAAACCGCCCCAGAGCGCCGCCCACAGCGTCACCTGCACCAGCGCCGTCGATTGGCTGAACTGATCGACTTCACTCATCTGCGCGTAGATGGCGTGGAGACTCAGCCCCGGCACTTGTGTCTGCGGGTTCCACACCAGGAGGTCGACCGCGCCAATGACGAGAATCAGGGCAACAACAACAGCCCCCAGCATTGCGGCGGGGAGCCGTACCGACCAGCTCGCTACCCGCCGTTCCAGTGACAGCGGGGACGGCCCGGTGACCACAGCGAGTCCGGCAGCGAACCCGAATGCTGACAGGACAATGCCGGCCAGCAGCACAGTCCAGTGGGGATCGAAGGTAACGGCAAGAGCGATTGTGATCGGGCCCGTCATGGCAGCTGCCGCGGCCGTTCTGGCAAGTGTTGTTCGAGCCATGATCGCAGCCCGGCCGAAGTACAGCACGCCGACCAAGATCGCCAGCATCGCAAGGCGAAGGCTGATCCACGCAACCGTGTTGAGTGCGTCAAGCGCCTGCGGGGAGGTGCTGGGCCCTTCCGGCAGGATTCCACCATTAGTAAGCCACGCCCCTGCGAGAACAACCGCCGCAGCAGCGAAGAGACCGAGCCCGCGGCGCGCGAGACGGCGCGGCACTGCGCCGCGCGGCTCATCAGTGTTCGCGGGCAGGTCGCGGTCAATCGTCACGGTAAGCGCTGCGGCACCGCGAACGATGTCGCGCCGCCGGAGGCCGGCATCTGCCGCGGCAAAGGAATCTGCCCGCCATTCCTCCAGATAGCGGGCGCGGACGGCGCGCGGCAGCATCAGCGCAAGGACACGAAGAATCACATCGTTATTCATCAGGAGGCACCAGCCGCGATCCCGTTGGGAGCAGCGACGACGCGGGCTACCCGTGCCCGACTTCGCGATTCAGCCGTGGCCACGATTTCCCTGGCCGCTGCCGCTCCGTCCGAAGTCAGCTCGTACAGGCGTCGGCGGGGGCCGGTCCGTTCGGAATCGTCCTCCCACTCCGACGTCACCCAGCCTGATCCTTCCAGGCGCTCCAAAATGGGATACACGCTGCCTGCAGGGCGACTCGTCTGTTTCACGACGAGCAGCCCCCAGATGGGAGCCTCGCCATTGAGCAACGCGTTCAGCACATCGACGGTGGCCGGAGTAACACGGCTGAGAGGAACCATGGCCTGACACTATCACTACATATATAGAGATAGAGGTCACCGCCCAGCGCCACCGAGACACAAACCCCGCGCCGCGAGGTTCAGCCTCGGGACGGGGTACTTCAGGCCAAGGGCGTACGGTTCGTCAGGCCGGCCGCGATCGCGGTAGCAGTTTCTCGCCACGAGGTCAGCTCGGCGATGGCGAGGTGCGACTATCCTGTAGCGAACGACGCTCGAGCAGCGTTGACGAGATTCTGAGCACACTGTGCCTGATCCCTCGGCGATAACGCCAGCATCCACTGGAATCGGTCGGCCATTCTCGATGCGAGCGTGCCCTCGTCATCGAGGGTGACAGTGATGAGGTCTGCTGCGAACTGCAGAAGTGCAGCCCGGGCGTCGGCCTCGCGCTGCGACGTCAGCACCAGCGGCTCACCGTCGCGACGCGTGATCTGCACAGTGTGATCCTCAGCCTCGGCGAACACGTCGGCCGAGTGCTTACTCAGGTCCGATGAGCGCCGAGTCGTGGTGCGAGGGTCGTTGATCAGAGTCAGGCCAGCATCGTGATCGGAATGCATTCGGAAGTCCAGGCACTATCGACGCTTCGTGGCCGTCACCTCCGTTACCTTGTAAGTGGGCATTCGAGGGTCCGGCGCAAGTACCGCGCTGCGGCGGAGCTACCGCGTATCGGCACCCAACTGGCCCCGCAGATAGCCCTCGGCCGAGCAACGCGGTACTAACGCCGCTGCGCGGTAGGCGCGCCTACCGCGCAGCGGCGTTAGTACCGCGCAGCTCACCTAGCCTTCATATACCCGGCGGCGAAACTACCGCGAAGCGGCGTTAGTACCGCGCAGCGGCGGCATGTGGCGAGCACTGTGTCACCAACCGCCGCGCGTCGGCGTGTGTCCGGTGCGGGCATCGTCAGGCATGGGCATTTCGGCCCGAACGCCCAGGAGCCGGATCGGGCGATTCGCCTCGATGTCAGCGGCGAGGTCCAGGACCCGGGCAAGGACTTCGTTCGGGTCGGATGTCTGGGGAATCTTGTGCGCGCGGGTCGTCGTGTCGAAGGGTGCGTACCGAACCTTGAGGGTCAGCCCGATGACTGGCCGCCCCTCGGCCAGAACGTCGTCGAGCACAGCCGCGGTCAGTTCCCGCACCGCGGCATCCACTTGGGCGGGGTTCGTCAGGTCACGCTGAAAAGTGGTCTCTCGGCTGTGCCCGCGGGCAATCCAGGGGGTGGCGTCCACAACGCTGGCGCCGTCTCCACGCCCAAGCTGGGCGTACCACGGACCCATTTTCGGGCCGAACTCCGGCACCAGATATTGGGGGTCTGACGCGGCAAGCTCAGCAACCGTGGTGATGCCGAGTGTGGCCAGCCGGGCCGACACCTTGGCGCCGACGCCCCACAGATCCGTGGTTGGCAGGCTGCCCATGACTTCGAGCCAGTTGTCGACCGTGAGGCGGAATACGCCGGCCGGTTTGCCGAAGCCCGTGGCCACCTTGGCGCGCAGGAGCGTGTCCCCGATCCCCACGCTGCAGTGCAGTCGAGTTCGCTGCAGAACGGCGGCCTGCACCTCCCGGGCGTAAGCTTCCGGATTCCCGGTAACAACGCCCATAAAGGCTTCATCCCACCCCAGCACCTGCACGGTGGCGCCGGGCTGCGCGCGCAGGGTCGCCATCACCGTGTCCGAGGCTTCGAGGTACGCTTCGCGATCGACGGGCAGGATCACCGCGTCGGGCACCTTGCGGGCCGCGATCCGCAGGGGCATTCCGGATCCAACACCGAACGCCCGGGCTTCGTAGGAGGCAGTAGACACCACGGCGCGTTCAGTGGGATCACCCCGACCGCCGACAATAACCGGCTTTCCGGCAAGCTCCGGTCTTCGGAGCACTTCGACTGCAGCGATGAACTGGTCGAGGTCGACGTGCAGCACCCACCGAAATACACTCACGGCATCAGTGTGCCCTGATCGTCCCGGCCAGGCTTCAGAATTTGCGAATTGGCCACTGACCCTGGCTGAATCGGGTGTGATGAGTTTCGTGTGGTCAGTCCCGAAGCCGGCCTGCGTCTGGCCGGCCGCGGGGATCACGACCGGGCCGATGCCCAGTCGCTCGCGAGCGCCGCCCAGAACAGCGGCCCCTCGGCGAACCGAACGCTCGTGCCGGCGGCAGTCACGGTTTCCGTGATCGACGTGATCGCCAACCAGCTCGGTCCACAGGTCAGCGACCCGGCCCGCGCGGCATAGGTGCTTGCCATCGTCTACAGCTGCCGCAGACGGATGCCGCCACTCCCCCTCAGCCGGTGCAGGATTTCTATCTTCATGAGACGTCCGTTCACCGCTGCGTGAGCCGGGTCGCCAGCTCGCTCAGGGTGGTGATCGTGTGGTCCGGTGCCATGAAGTAGCTCGGATAGCTCGCGCCGCCGCGGTTGAGCCACGCGGTCTGAAGGCCCGCCTCGGCGGCCCCGTGAGTGTCCCAGGGGTGCACGGCAACCAGCAGCAGATCGGCCGGGGCGACGCCGCAGGCATCCGCCGCATACTCGTAGGCGGTACGAACGGGCTTCCAGGCCGGCGCGTCTTCCACCGTGAGCAGGGCCTCGAATTCGCTTCGCAGCCCGGCCCGCGTCAAGAGGGATTCGGCGACCTGCGCGGATCCGTTCGAGAAGGTCACCAGGCGAAAGCCCTGTGCCCTGAGTGCCCGGATTCCGTCGGCGATGTCGGGGTGCAGATCGAGCGAACCGAACCCGCGCATGATAAAGCTCACGGCATCGTCGAGGCTGCGTGACAGCTCGATATCGCGCAGCACGGAGCGCAGCATCTCGGTTCCGACCACGGCGAACTTCGCGCTGCTGCCCGCGGCGGCGAGGGCGAAGCCATCTCGCAACAGGGAAGCGAACCAGACGCGGGCCAGCGACGCCGGGGCGCCGACCTCCGTGAAGCGGGCGCTGAGGGGCGCCATGTCGGACAGGGTCTCGTTGACATCGAAGACGATCACGGACGGCGTGCGGGTCATAGTGGGTTCCTCAGAGTCGGGGCGGGAGGCGGCAGTGCGGACCGGAGTTCAGTGCGGACCGGAGTTCAGTGCGGACCGGAGTCAGTGCAGCGGGTCACCGTTCGCGTTCAGCACGTTGCGTTCGCCGGCTTCAATCGCGAAGTCCAAGCGGTTCTCCGCCGGCGGGATGGGGCAGTTGAAGTTGTAGCTAAAGGCACACGGCGGTAGGTAGGCCCGATTGAAGTCGAGCGTCACCGCGCCGGTCTCGCTGGGAACGACTCGAAGAAACCGTCCGACGCTGTAGCTCGTGACGCCGGTGGTGGCGTCGGCGAAGACGAGCAGCACGCTCGTTCCGTCTTCGAACGCCACCAGGCGATGGTCCCGACCGTCGAGGGTGACGCGGATCTGCCCCGGTACGGTCTGCTCACGGGTCTTTCCCGCCTCGGCGATATGGGCGATACTGATCGCGTCCGCGCCGACGTTCGGGGTGTAGTGCCCCGCCACGACCCAGGCCGGGTCATACGCAAAGGCCTCGATGGAGCCGAAGTCACGAATGCCGGGTGAATCGGCGTCCCAGACGCGCAGGGCGTAGTCCCCCTCCTCGCTCGCGATGACGGTTCCCGTCACGGTGTCGCTGAAGCGGATGCGGGACGGCGTCGCGCAGTCCATGCCCGCCGGCAGGGCCTCGCCGTCGACCAGCACACCGTCGACGACGATGCCGTCGGCCGCGGAGGCCACCACGCGTAAACCCGACACGCCGCCCGACAGGGGCGACCAGAGGCCGGGCACGCCCCAAATCGGCTGGCTCGCCGCGACATCACCGGTAATCCACTGGGTGTTCGCGAGTGCCAGATTGCCCTGGGCCGCGATGACGGCATCCGCTCGCCGCCGACGCACCGCGGCCAGCAGCCCCTCGGGCGTCACGCAGTGACCTGGACTTCTTTCCAGAAGGTGACGTAGTTGCTGTAGTCCTGGCCAACCCGATCGAAGGATGCCGGATACGGCGTCGGGTAGCTGAAGGCACGGTCCTGCAGAACGGTATCGCCGTCTTTCACGTTGAAGTACTGGCACTCGCCCTTCCAACCGCAGGTGTAGGGCGTCGCGCTCGGAATCAGCAGGTCAGAGTTGACGCTCGCGGGCGGAAAGTACCAGTTGCCCTCGATCTTGATGAGCTGGTCCTGGGGTGCTTCGGCGACCACGGTGCCGTTGAGTACTGCCTTCATGAGAAACCTTTCGTTGACCGGTCGTGTCTGATGACGGTAGTTGGCGAGGCTGGGAACTCCGCTTCGCAATCCGGATTACCGGAGCGAAGCCAGCATCCGTAATCTGGTGAGGGGTGGCGATCAGTTCCTCAGCGTCCAGCTCCACCCACACGTTCTTCGACCCCCTGCTTGGAGCACTCATGGCCCTGACCGTACTTCTCGACCTCCGTCTGAAAGCAGACACGCTCGCTGCCGCACCGGCCATGCTGAGAGAGATTCTCAGCGACACCCGAGCATTCGATGGATGCCTCGGCGTCGACGTGTTGGTCGATGCCGACGATGCCGCCCACCTGATTCTGCTGGAGCGTTGGGCGTCGGTCGAAGCCGATGCCGTCTATCGGGCGTGGCGCGCCGGGACCGGGGCAAGCGCCCTCGGTTCGCTGCTCGCCAGTGCCCCGCAGGTCTCGAAGTTCGAGACCGCCAGCGACATCTGATCGAGTCGGCCGCGAGCGACGAGGCCGTCTGCCAGTCGACGGCGTTGGCATCCTCGATCGCTTCGAGCACGGCCGGCAGCCGTGTGTCCAGCGCGGAGGGCCCCCACGAAGCGTCGGCGAGGGCGTCGTCAGCCGTCGGAATGTCTCCGGCCGGAGCGGCGAGCACCGAGGGCAGGCGCTCATCGGACTCGCAGGCCAGTTGCTCGGCCCGCGCCCAGGCAGCCATGGTGTGGCCGGTGTTCAGTCTGGCCCGTGTTCAGTCTGTGGCCGTCGTACTGACCAGGCTGTGCCAGGCGCCGTCGCGAAAGACGATGGCGCTTGGCCGAATCTCGACGGCACCGTACTGGGCCCCGGGGCATTTTGCCGCCCACGCGATGGCCGTGTCCACGTCCGGCACCTCCACGACGAACGTGCCGTTGAGGCGTTCCCTGGTGTCGGCGAATGGACCGTCCTGCACGGTGAGGGCGCCGTCGCGCACGGAGATCGTGGTCGCCACCGCGACGGGTTGCAGAATGTCTGCGGAGACCAGGACGCCCGCGGCATCGAGCGATTTCGCGTAGGCGTCAAACGCCGCGCGGCCCCATTCCATGGCCTCGTCGCTGACCTCGGCGTCGCCGGCTTCCTGGCTCATGACGAGCAGTGAGTACTGCATGATGATGTCCTCTCGCTTCAGTTGATGGTGACATGGGGATGATCAATTGATGGTGACATGGGGATGACGATCAAGACAGGGCCCGATCGACAGCCCGTCAAGGGGCCATCTCTGACACTTCGCCCACGAAGTGTCAGAGATAGCCCCTTGGCCACTGGTCGACTCGATCACGGCGCAGGCAACGACCCAGGTGCCGGGGCCGGAAAGCACAGAAAGCCCCGGTCGATGACCGGGGCTTTCAGCGATACGGCCGTCTTGGCCGTGGTTCTGTGGTGCTTAGTGGCTGGCGAGAGCCGGTTCGTCGAACTGGTTGCTCGTGTTGTTCACGCCGCCAGCCTTCAGGGCCGCCGCGCCGGCGAAGTACTCCTTGTGGTTGTCACCCAGGTCCGAACCAGACATGTTCTGGTGCTTGACCGTGGCGATTCCCTCGCGGATTTCGCGACGCTGCACGCCCTTGACGTAGGCGAGCATGCCCTGGTCGGCGAAGTAGCCCTTGGCCAGGTCATCCGTGGAGAGTGCGGCCGTGTGGTACGTCGGCAGGGTGATGAGGTGGTGGAAGATACCCGCCTCTTTCGAGCTGTCGCGCTGGAAGGTGCGGATCTTCTCGTCGGCGTTTACGGCAAGCTCGGTCTCGTCGTAGTCGACGCTCATGAGCTTGGCGCGGTCGTAGGCGGAGACATCCTTGCCCTCGGCGAGGAGTGCGTCGTAGGCCTGCTGACGGAAGTTCAAGGTCCAGTTGAACGACGGGCTGTTGTTGTAGACCAGCTTGGCGTTCGGGATCTCCTTGCGAACTTCGTTCATCATCGCGGCGATCTGGCCGATGTGCGGCTTCTCGGTTTCGATCCAGAGCAGGTCGGCTCCGTTGCGCAGCGACGTGATGCTGTCGAGCACGCAGCGGGCCTCGCCGGTTCCGGCGCGGAACTGGAACAGGTTGCTGGCCAGACGCTTCGGACGCAGCAGCTTGCCGTCGCGCTTGATGACGACATCGCCGTTGCCGAGTTCGGCCTCGGTGATCTCATCGACGTCGAGGAAGGAGTTGTACTGGTCGCCCAGGTCTCCGGCCTCGTAGGTCACGGCGAGCTTCTGGGTGAGGCCGGCACCGAGCGAGTCGGTGCGGGAGACGATGATTCCGTTCTCAATGCCGAGCTCGAGGAACGCGTAGCGAACGGCGTTGATCTTGGCGATGAAGTCCTCGTGAGGGACCGTGACCTTGCCGTCCTGGTGGCCGCACTGCTTCTCGTCTGAAACCTGGTTCTCGATCTGGATGGCGCAGGCGCCGGCCTCGATCATCTTCTTTGCGAGAAGGTAGGTCGCCTCCGGGTTACCGAAACCAGCGTCGATGTCGGCGATGATCGGCACGACGTGAGTCTCGAAGTTGTCGATCTGGTCGGTCAGCGCGGCGATCCTGGCGTCGTCGCCCACGATGCGGGCGTTGTCGAGGGCCGTGAAGAGCAGGTCGAGCTCGCGGGCATCCGCCTGGCGGAGGAAGGTGTAGAGCTCCTCGACGAGTGCGGGAACGGCCGTCTTCTCGTGCATGGACTGGTCGGGGAGCGGACCGAACTCGCTGCGCAGCGCGGCGACCATCCAGCCGGACAGGTACAGGTAGCGCTTGTTGGTGGTCTTGAGGTGCTTCTTGATGGAGATCATCTTCTGCTGGCCGATGAAACCGTGCCAGACACCCAGCGACTGGGTGTACACGGAGGAGTCGGCGTCGTACTCCGACATATCCTTGCGCATGATGTCGGCGGTGTACTGCGCGATCTCGAGGCCGGTCTTGAAGCGGTTCTGGGCACGCATGCGGGCGACGGACTCGGGGTTGATGGCGTCCCAGCTGCTTCCGGACGCCTGCTTCAGGGCTTCGACGGCCACGATGTCGTCATGGTAGACAGTCATTTAATTTCCTTCGACTTGTGAGGTGAGAGCACTTGGCTGGGCTTTCGCGGCCCGCTATCGGCTGCTAAGTCAAGAGTGGCGCACCAGCACCGGGCACTAGCCGAAATTCTCAACAGAACTTTTATCGTTCTTCTGCGTTTGAGAAGAATGTCACGGGCAGTTGTCCCGTCCAGCTCGAAAGAATCCGCAATTACCCCTGTTCGGGGTGGTCAATCGCCGCGAGAATCGCAGCGGCCAGATCATCGGGCCGGGTGAACTGCGGCCAGTGCCCGGTGGGCAGGTCCACGAGTTCCATCTGCTTCATGCGCGCCAGCTCCGCCACGAACGGATGGCCGGCCGCAATCCAGTCGACCAGCAGCGCGGACGAGAACTCGCACGCGATCACCGTGACCGGCACGTCAAAACGACGCTCGTCCGTGAGGTGTTGCGCGTCGCAGGCCACGCCGCGCGGCTGCGGAATGGCTCGAGCCCGAAACTCCGCCCGCAACTCGTCGCTAAGGTCGACGAGGTCTTCATCGTCGAAGTCGTGCCAGTCGGGCAGCGGTATCTCGTCGCCGTGTGCCTGAAGTGCGTCATTGATGACTCCACCCTCGCCGAGCGGCCCGCTGTCGACGTAGACGGCGCGCACCACGCGCAGCGGGCGCGCATCGATGGCGCCGTGAATGATGGCTCCGCCGCCGGAGTGCCCCACGAGCACCACCGGCTCGTCGATGGCATCAATCACCGCAATGACCGCGTCAATGTGGTCGCGCAGGCCGATGCCGGCTCGGGAGGCATCGATGGAGTGCAGTCCGGGAAGGGTGAGCGAGTGCACGAGGTGGCCGGCGGCGGTGAGCGCCGGCGCGACCCGCGACCAGGACGACCCGTCGAGCCAGAATCCGGGAACCAGGATGATGTTCATGGCGCGACCCTACCCCGCGCGGGCTGACCTCAGGCAACCCCGCGTCAGGGGAACGGGCGCAGGGCGACGGTAGCGAGTACGGCGCGGCCCGCGGCATCCGCTCGCGGAGCCATATCAACGAGGGCGAGCTGGGCGAGCGTGAGTTCGTCACCGTCGGTCACCCGGCGGCCACCCTTGATGGTGACGTGCGCGCGAAACTCGGGACCGGTGAAAGCGGGTTCATGCGGGCGGGCAGCCAGCGGCCGCAGCGCGTCGACCAGCCGGTCATGCAGCAGCGTGAGGCCGGGATCGGGCACCACGAGCGTGACCGGGATGTCGTGCCGACGCCCGAATCTGGCCTCGACGTCGGCCCGGGCCGTGATCACGGTCTGGGCCGCGGCCACCTCGGCGATGACCGCGGCCACCTCGCCTGGGGTGTGCTCGGTATGAAACGGTGCGACCACGGTGACGTGCAGGGGCCACTCCGCGACCGCAAAGGTATCCCCGGTCACGAGCGGCGAGAGCGGAACAACAACCACAACCCGTGTGCTCCCGTCGCGAGTGAGTATTTTCTGCGTTTCCCGGGCCCGGGAAGCGCAAAAAGTGCTCACTCGCGGGGCCTTCACGCGGCCGTGGGGGCGATTTTTACGAAAGTCAGATTATTCATGGGCTGCACGGTCTTCGCGGGGGCGCGGCTGAAGCCCTTGGCGTCGAGACGGTTCTGGCTGCGGAATTCGGCCATCGCCTCGTCGTAGATCTCGTTCAGGCGCTTGCCGGTGAAGACCTCGGGCGTTCCCTCGGTAAACGTGACGGTGATGAGCGTGGTGCTCGGAAAGTGGCGGTTCATGCGAATGAAGCCGTCGGCGTCCTGCTGAAGATCAATCATGGGAATCCTTCTGGTGATCACGTACCTGGGCGAGCACACAATAGTGTGATCGCGAGCTTCCAGTCTGACCTACCCGCGAGTTGCGGGCCTACCGCTGAGTGCTGCCGCGCAGATCGATGACTGCGCGCGTGAGCCGGTCGATGAGGTCGTACGGCATCGGCCGGGTCAGCGGAAAGTTCAGGGTGTCCTTGGCCTTGCGAAAGTTGACGAGTTCCTTTTCGAGCGCCGGTGACATCGTCGGAATCGCATACACGGCGACATGATGCTTCCAACCGGCGAAGTACAGCAGTGAGTGGCCCTGCACCGAGAACGTCGGCATGCCGTAGCTGATCGATTCGACCGCGGTCGGGGCGGCACGGCGGATGGTCTGTCGAATTTCCTCCAGCACCGCCCGCTCCTCAGCGGGAAACGCGGCGAGATACTCGTCGACCGAATCCGGCGGTTTCTCAGCCATCAGCGACGCCGATCGTCGGGTTCGGTGCGACCGTGCACGGTTGTCATGACGCCAGCGTAGGGCATGCGCTCAGGCACCACAGCGCCCGATCGAATAAAACCGGAACTCTGCCCGCGGTTTAAAAGGATGATTATGCTAAATATTAGGAGGGTCGGAAATGACCCCGAGCACCAGAGGAACCCCTCATGACCGAAACCCCGCACAAACGCCCGGTGCGCCTGCTGCACCACGACGCCGCCGAACGACCCTTCATCGTGATCTGGGAGGTGACGCGGGCCTGCCAGCTGGTCTGCACGCACTGTCGCGCCGACGCCATTCGCACGCGCAACCCGTTCGAGCTGAGCACCGAGCAGGGCAAGACCCTGCTCGACGATCTCGCCGCGTTCGGCACGCCGCGTCCACTCGTGGTGCTGACCGGTGGCGACCCGTTTGAACGCCCCGACCTGCCCGAGCTCGTCGCACACGGCACGGCCCTCGGCCTGAGCATGGCCCTCTCCCCCTCGGTCACCCCGAAGTTGACCCGCGAGGTACTCGTCGAACTGCACGACGCGGGGGCGAAGGCCGTCTCGTTGTCGCTGGATGGGGCATCCGCCGCCACCCACGACGCCTTTCGTGGCGTGGACGGCGTCTTCGACGACACCATGGTTGCGGCCCGTCTGGTGCGCGAGGTGGGCTACCGGTTGCAGATCAACACCACCGTCACCGCCGGCAACGTGCACGAACTGCCGGCCATCTTGAAGACCGTGCTCGAACTCGGCACGACGCTCTGGAGCGTCTTCTTTCTGGTGCCGACCGGACGCGGCAAGCTGCTGCAGGCGCTCACTGCAGAGCAGGAAGAAGAGGTGCTGCACTGGATGCACGACGTCTCGGAGCTGGTCGCGATCAAGGCGACCGAGGCGCCGCACTACCGACGGATCGCCATTCAGCGGGCCGCCGTCGCCGACGCAGCCGACCTGGACACCGCGTTTCCGGTCGGCCCGCTGCGGGCCGTGCTTCGCCGGGACACCGCCGAGCTGCTCACCGGCGACGAACCGAAACGTCGCGCCGCGCGGGCCCCGATCGACGTCAACTCGGGTCGCGGTTTCGCCTTCGTCGACCACGTCGGCATGGTGTATCCGAGCGGATTCCTGCCGGTGGCGGTCGGCTGCGTGCGCGACCAGCCGTTCCCCGAGATCTACCGCGATGCCGACCTGCTGCAGGACCTGCGCTCACCCGACAACTTCGGCGGGCGTTGCGGCCGGTGCGAGTTCCGGGCGGTTTGCGGCGGGTCACGCTCGCACGCCTTCGCGGTCACGGGCGATCCACTCGCCGCGGACCCGAGCTGCGCCTACGAGCCCGCCCAGACCTAGGCAGCATTCCCCCACAGACTGGTCACGCAGACAGGTAATGCCCGGCCGATTCTTCGGCCGGGCATTACCTGTGTCTGAATGACGTTTACGCTGGTGCGGTTACGGCAGGTTATGCCGCCCGGCGACCCACTGCAGGGCCCCCAGAATGGCGATACCGGCACCGGCCATACCGATGAACATGCCGATCAGCATCCAGAACAGCAACGGTTCGAGCCCGCCGATCGAGACATCGGCCCGCACGATCGTGCCGGCGAGATAACCGAAGATCGGCGCGAACAGACCGATGAACGAGCCCACGAGCATCAGACGGATGCACCGGGTGCGGTGCGCGGGCGACCCCTTGCGGTTCTTCTCCCGCAGAATCGCGCTCACGTCGCTCACGAGTGGCTCCCATCCGGAACGGTAACGGGTGCCTGAGGCACGGATGCCGCCGGCGCCGCAGGCATCCCTGTCGGCATCCCTGTCGGCATCCCGGCGGGCATGCCGGCAGGCACCCCGGAGCTCATCTTGTTCAGGAACGGCCCGATGATGTCCATCGGCAGCGGGAACACCACGGTCGAGTTGTGGTCGGCGCCGAGTTCGAGCAGGGTCTGCAGGTAGCGCAGCTGCAGCGACGCCGGGTTGCGGCTGAGGATCTCGGCGGCCTGGCCGAGCTCCTCCGATGCCTGCAGTTCACCGTGCGCGTTGATGATCTTCGCGCGGCGCTCCCGCTCGGCTTCGGCCTCGCGGGCCATGGCCCGCTGCATTGCCTGCGGAATCTCGACGTCCTTGATCTCGACGACCTTGACCTCCACGCCCCACGGTTCAGTCTGCGCGTTGATGTTGCGGGCCAGGTCCTCGTTGAGGTCGGCGCGGTGCGCCAGCAGGGTGTCGAGATCGGCACGCCCGACAACCGACCGCAGAGTCGTCTGGGCCATCTGCGAGGTCGCGACCGCGTGGTTCTCCACGCCCATCACCGACCGCACCGGGTCGGTGACCTGGAACAGCACGACCGCGTTGACCCGGGCGGGCACGTTGTCCTTGGTGATGACATCCTGCGGCGGAATCGTGAGTGTCACGATGCGCAGATCGACCCGCACCATGCTGTCGATCCCCAGAAAGACGACCTGTACCCCGGGCTGGCGAATCGGGCGCAGCCGCCCGAACCGAAACATCACGCCGCGTTCGTACTCCTGCAAGACCTTGAACGAAGCGGCGAACCAGATCAGCGCCAGCCCCGCCACGACAAGGGCGGCGATCAACACGGCCATCAGCGGTTGTCCTGCCGGGTCCAGGCGGAGGCCGGAGCGGGGCGACCCGGATCAGCTTCCGTTTCCAGTTCGGCCCAACGGGCCGAGAACGATGAAGACACGGTATTTCCTTTCGATTTTGCCGGGTTCTGTTCCGCGGGGTTCTGTTCGACGGTGTTCGCATAGTTGGAGCCCGACGCCCTGCGGGGGCCCGTCTTTCTGATGGTGCCGTAGCCGCGAGCGACCTCGGCGACCCGGGCCGCCTCCCTCGTGGCGACACTCTCGTCGAGTCCCTGGTGGCGCAGGTGCGCGGGAAACCCGGCCGGACTGCGCCGCAGGTGCGACCAGAGCGGCCAGCTGCCGAGGGCGATGACGACGGAAGACGCCCCCAGAATCACGAGCTCCAGGGCCGTGCGGTTCTGCAGCATCGTGGCCAGCGGCCAGACCAGCCCCAGCACCACCACCGCACACGCGATTCCGCGGTGGAACCGTTCGGCTTCCGAGCTCGGCCACGGATCGATGTTGCGGGCGACCTGACGGCCGGTGTCCGACGTCGTGCAGGAGTCTTTGATCGGGCACGGGTTGCACACCGTCGCGCTGGCCTGATACCGGGTCACCCGGTTGTCGGGATCGAACGAGATCGGCCACAACCACTGGTCTTCCGAGCATTTCCAGGCGTCGTGGTCTTCGTGGTAGGTGAAGCCCCCCGACTTCGCAGCGGTGGTCTTGGTGGCCGTCCGCCGCGCCAGGAGGTCCAGTACGTGCGCCACGATCAGCAGAAAACCGCCGTACGCGAGCGCGAACCAGACCTCCGCATTGATGGTGTCCATCAGGAGCCGCCCGTCGGGCGCGTCCCGTCGGCGACATCGGTGGCCGAGCGAGTGTCGGAGGCGTATCCGGTCGGCACTGCGCCCGTCGAGTCGGCGCCGTCGGCGCTGTCGGTGCGGTACGCACTGACGGATGCCGCCGGCTGCGCCTCCACGAACAGGGCCTCCATGGGCACGTCCTGGGTACTGCCCTTGATGCGGTACCGCACCCCGAGCCAGGCGATCCAGACAAAGGGCATGACTCCGCCGACGATGAAGAGCACGTCACCGGGCAGTCGCAGCCACTCGAGCACGGCATTGCCGGGCTCGGTGATGAAGTTCAGGCTGCGCGCCTCGAAGTAGCCGTCGTTGATGGAGTGCCACAGCTGGATGACGCCGAGCGGCAGCAGGGTCGCGAAGGTCATCCAGGCGAGGCCGAGGTTGAGGCACCAGAACGACAGCTTCGCGAGGCGGTCGGGCCAGCGGTTCGCGGGAATCAGGTAACGCAGCGCGAACAGTGACAGGCCGACCCCGAGCATCCCATAGACGCCCATCATGGCGGCGTGGGCGTGGTTGGCCGTGAGGGCGGTGCCGATCTCGTAGTACGAGATGATCGGCAGGTTGATCAGGAAGCCGAAGACACCCGCGCCGAGAAAGTTCCAGAACCCGACGGCCACGAGAAACATGACCGCCCAGCGGTGCGGGAACGGGGCCGAACTGCGGGATTCCTGCCGCGCACCGAGTTGCAAAAAGCTCCACGCCTCGATGGTCAGGAAGGTCAGCGGGATCACTTCGAGCGCGGAGAAGAACGCCCCGAGGGCCATGTGCTCCACCGGCGTGCCGGAGAAGTACAGGTGGTGCATGGTGCCGAGGATTCCGCCGGCGGAGTAGAGGATGACGTCGAGCAGAATGATCTGCATGGCAATTTTGTGCCGTACGACGCCGAGCATCACGAAGATGTACGCGACCATGACGGTCGTGAACAGTTCCAGGAAGTCCTCAACCCACAGGTGCACGACCCAGAAGCGCCAGAATTCGGCGACACTCAGGTGCACCTCGGTGCCGGCGAGCATGCCCACGGCGTAGAAGGCGGGAATTGCGAGGCCCGAGTAGAAGAACAGCCACGGCAGGTTGAAGCGGTGCTCCGACTTGAGCCGGGCCCGAATGCCGCGGTAGATGATGACGATCCAGAGGGTCAGGCCGACAACGAGCATGCCCTGCCAGACCTTGGGCAGGTCAATGTACTCCCACTGCATGCCCCAGAAGATCGAGTCCTTTGCGGCCTCGACACCGAAGACGCTCATCGCCTCGCCGACGAAGGAGCCCACGATGACGACGAAGAGGGCACCGAGCAGGCCGTAGGTGAGCCAGTGCTGGCGCTTCGGTTCGCGGCCGGAGATGTACGGCGCGAGAAAGATGCCCGCGGCGAGGAACGACGCGGCCGTCCAGAGCAGCGAGAGCTGCACGTGCCAGGTGCGGGCGAGGTTGAACGGCAGGATCTGCGCGAGGTCGATGCCGAAGAAGCTCGTCAGGTCGACGCGATAGTGCTCGATGGCCGCGCCGAGAAAAGCCTGGGCGAGGAACATGAGCGCGACGACAAAGAAGAACCAGGCCGTGGCGGACTGCGCCGGGGTCACCTTCACCTCTCCCGGCTGCCGGAACGACAGCGCCGGGGTCTCTTCGCCGTGCTGCCAGCCCATCTTCTTGCTCCACCGGCCGTAGAGGCCGAACAGGGCACCGAGGGCGACCAGCAGCGAGATCAGCGAGAGCGCGCTCCAGACGATGATGTCGGCGGTGGGCACGTTGTCGACGAGCGGTTCGGCCGGCCAGTTGTTCGAGTACGAGTAGTCGTGTCCCGGCCGTTCGGCAGCGGATGCCCACGCAGTCCAGGCGAAGAATGCCGTGAGTTCGTGGATCTCCGCTTCGTCGGTGATGGCGTAGGGAATCAGCCCGTACTGCGTGGTCGGAGCACCGAAGTAGTCCGCGTAGTGCTGGGTCACGTCATCGAAAGCCGCGATCTGCAGGTCGGTGAAGACCAGGTCGCCGGTGGCGGCATCATAGCGATTGGTGCGCATCATCTCGACGAGTTCGCCCTGCGGATCCTGCACGCCGGAGGCGGTGAGGGCGTCGAGCACGAAGGTGGACGAGCGGCGCAGGTAGTCGGCCGTGTAGTCAGGGCCGAGGTACCCGCCGTGGCCCATGATCGAGCCGTACTGCTGCAGCCCGCGACCGGCGAAGGTCTGCTGGCCGTCGGTGATCTCCGCGCTCGTGAAGACGACCTCGCCCTGAGAGTCAACCACCTGTTTCGGTTGGGGCATCGAGTCGGTATAGGTTCTCAGCGCGAGAAAACCCATGACGGCGAATCCGAAGACCATGACCAGGGCGACGCCCTGAATCCACCCCTTGGAGACCATCAACTCCGATCGCACCTGTTTTGCTTTTGCTCGTATTCGGACCACGAATGGGGCCCCTTCCCTGTTGCCTGACCATTCCCCGAATGGGTTACAGCCGCGTTCCGAGGCTAGCGGGTATTGAAAGGATCAAATTACCTTTTAATTCGAAATTTCCTTTTCGTTCACCGTAGGCTCGGAGTCAGACCCCACGTCACGGAGGAAAAAGTGCCAGAACAGGCCGCGTCCCAACTGCGAGCAGACCAGACCCGCGTCACCATCGTCGGCGCCGGAATCAGCGGCCTCACCACCGCGTACTACCTGCAGCGGCGGCTCGGCGACGAGGTGCAGATCACGGTTGTCGAGGGTGCCGAGCGGCTGGGCGGCAAGATTTCGACGCGCACCGTGGCGGGGCATCCGCTTGATACCGGTCCCGATGCCCTCATGGTGCGCGCGCCCGTCGCGGCGGCCCTGATCGAGGACCTCGGCCTGGCCGGGCGGGTGGTGGCGCCGAACGGCGGCGGAGCGCGCATCTGGAGTCGGGGCCGCCTGCGATCCCTGCCGGAGGGCACCATGTTCGGAGTTCCCGGCGGGCTGCTGCCGCTCGTGCGCTCTCGGCTGCTCTCGCCGCTCGGCCTGGCCCGCGCCGCCTTCGACCTGGTGCTGCCGCGCAGCCGGAACCGTGCCGTTTCAGGGCAGGCAGACCCCTCGATCGGCGAGCTGGTGCGCCGGCGGATGGGCGCCCAGGTCTTCAACCGGCTCGTCGAGCCGTTGCTGGGCGGTTTCCACGCCGGCCGAGCCGACCTGTTGAGCGCGCAGAGCACGGCCCCCGACATCGCCACCCTCGCCCGCACCCACCGCAGCCTGTACCTCGGCATGCGACGCCGCCCGAAGCGTGCGGCCGGGGTGGCCACCCCCAGCGGCCCCATGCTCGTGACCCTGAACAGCGGGCTCGGTGGCCTGGTCGACGCGCTCGAGGCGCACCTGACGGATGCCACGGTGCGGCGCGGCAGTTCGGTCACCGCGATCACGCCCGCTGTCACGCCCGCAGTCACACGCGCAGCGGGTGTGCGGTCCCACGGCTACCGGGTCGACCTCGATGACGGCAGCGTCATCGGCGCCGACGTGGTCGTGTTGGCGACGCCCGCGTTCGCCTCGGCCACCATCGTGGCCGCCGCCGCCCCGCAGCTCGGCGCGCTGCTCGGCGGCATCGAGTACGCCAATGTCGCCACGGTCGTGCTCGCTTACCCGCGGTCGGCCTTTCCGTCCGACCTCGTCGGCACCGGCTTTCTGGTGCCGCCGGAAGAGGGCCGACTCATCGTCGGCTGCACCTGGTCGAGCCTGAAATGGCCACACCTGGCCGATGACAACGTCGTGCTCGTGCGCTGCATGGTCGGCCGCCACGGCGACAACCGCTGGCTGACGATGAAGGATCCGACCCTGGTGCGCCGCGTGCGCGACGAAGTGCACGACGCGATGGGTCTGGTCGGCAAGCCGCTCGAGCAGTTCGTGCAGCGCTGGGCCCACGGCATGCCGCAGTATCTGGTGGGGCATGAGGCCCGCCTCGACGAGCTGACCGAAGCCCTCACCGAGCTGCCCGGGCTGTTTCTCACCGGCTCCGCCTATCGCGGCGTTGGGCTGGCCAGCTGCATCGCCGACGCCGAACGCACCGCTGACGCGATCGTCGCGGCCCGCTCCACGGCCAGCGCGCCCGAGTGTGCGGGTGGGCTCGCCGTCGGGCGTAACCTGCGCGTGCCCGCCCACCGCGAGGAATAGCGTGAAGGCATGACATCTGCAGCGCGGCCAGACAAACACTCTCCGACCGGGCTCGCCTTCGCGACGCAGATGGTGCACGCCGGCAACACGATCGATTCCGCGACCGGGGCGCTGCGCACCCCGGTCGTCATGGCGAACTCGTATGCGCTGCCCGAGGATCCCTCGAAGGTGAGCTGGTCGGGCGCCCTGCCCGGGCTCTACACCCGCAATACGGGCACCAACCAGCAGGGCCTCGAAGAGAAGCTCGCGGTGCTCGAACACGGCGAGGCCGCCGTCGCCCTCGCGAGCGGTGTCGCGGCGCTGCACGCGGTGTACTTCACGCTGCTGAAGACCGGCGACCACGTCGTCGTCGCGAACGTGACCTACGAGGCGGTGCATCGTCTCTTCACCGAGCTCCTGCCCGAGAAGTACGGCATCACGGCGACCTTCGTCGACGCGAGCGACCTCGACGCGGTGCGTGCCGCCATCCGCCCCGAAACGCGCCTCGTGCACATCGAAACGGTCGCGAATCCGACGACCCTGGTGACGGATGTCGCCGCCATCGCCGCCATCGCCCACGCGGCCGGTGCCCTGCTCTCGATCGATAACACGTTCACGCCGCCACCCCTGTTTCGCCCTCTCGATCACGGCGCCGACCTGGTCGTGCACTCGCTGACCAAGTACATCAACGGGCACGGCGACGCGATGGGCGGCGCCGTGATCGGCAGCGAGGCCCTGATTCGCCGCCTCAAGCTCGACGCCATGGTCGACGTGGGCGGCGTGATCAGCCCCTTCAACGCCTGACTGATCATGCGCGGCTCGGTCACGCTGCCGCTGCGGCTGCGCCAGCACTGCGAGTCGGCCCTGATCGTCGCGACGTTTCTGGAAGCCGACCCCCGGGTCGCATACGTGGCCTACCCGGGCCTGGCGTCACATCCGCAGCACGACCTGGCGGCACGCCAGCTCAACGGCGGCTTCGGCGGCATGATGGCGTTCGCCGTGGCGGGCGACACGGCAACCCAGAACCGTTTCGTCGCGGCCCTGCGGGTCATCACCTCGGCGGTGTCGCTCGGGCACGATGAGACACTGATCGTGCACGTCGACGGGTCAGGGCCGCGCGTCGCCGCCTATCCGGCGGAGTTTCGCGAATACGGACACCTGCGGTTGTCGGTCGGCCTTGAGGAGGCGGACGACCTGGTGCGTGACCTCGCCGCAGCCCTCGACGCGACGTTCCCCGCCTGACCCCGCGCGCCGCTCGGGTCCCGGCGCGATGAACGGGTCGGCTGAGTGGGTGGTCTTGGCTCGGCTCGGCTGGTCTGCACGACGAACCGGCCCGAATGATGCCTGCCGAACCTTGGTGCGGCCAAAAGCTGCACGTGCGCCGGAGACGTGCACCCCGACGTGCGCCCGGAAGCTGCACGTGCGCTCGAAATCTGCATACCCGCATGGTCACGCGCCGAAAAGCTGCACGTGCGTGCCAAACGTGCATCCTGTCCTGCGCCCAGAAGCTGCAGGTGCGCCCGAAAAGTGGACTCCACAGTGTCGCTGCGCCCGAAAACTGCTCGTGCGCCTGGCCTGCCGGGCGCACGAGCAGTTTTCGGGCGCACGAGCCTGACGAGGTGTAAGTATCGAGCGCACATGTTTCGACCAGCTCAACAACCGGGGTTTGCGGCGCGCCACGAGGAGGCCCGACCACGTGCGGGCCGGCCAAGCCCGGCTCAGGCGGCTCAGACCCGGCCCGGGCCGCGCACGGCATCTCTACGTGCGCGCGGCTAGCAGGCGGCCAACTTCAGCAGCGGATGCCGCGACATCCGTCGCTGCGCTCTGGACGACGGCAGGCTACGAAACCGGCGCCCGGTGACGCTTAAGCGGCGACGAGTTCCGAGTCGCGAGCTCCGACCTCGCGGCTCAGTGCGGCCAGCAGCAGCGGCAGCTGCTCGGCCGGAGAATCCGGAGCCTCGGGGTGCCACTGCACTCCGGTGATCGGCGCGGTCGCGTGTTCAACCGCTTCGACCAGGCCATCGGGGGCGAAAGCGGCGGCGACGAGTCCGTTGCCGAGACGGGCGACGCTCTGGTGGTGCGCGCTCTGCACAACGATCTGGGTGCCGCCGAGGCTGCGTGCGAGGCCGCTCGCGACGCTGAGTTCCACGTCGTGGGTGGACAGGATCTCGTCGATCGGCACGCCGACGTTGCGATGGATGCCGTCGTCGATGTGCTGGTCGATCGTGCCACCGAGGGCGACATTGATGATCTGCAGGCCGCGGCAGATGCCGAGCAGCGGGGTGCCGAGTTCGACGGCCCGCCGCACAAGGGCGATCTGGCCCTCGTCGGCGCCCGCGAAGTGGTGGGTTTCGGCCTCGTAGCCGGTGGCACCGCCGTAGAAGCGGGGCGTGATGTCCTCGCCGCCGACGATCACGATGGCATCGGCATCCGTCGTGGCGGCCAGCAAAGCGGCCGGGGTCACGTCGGCGGCGCCGATGCGGACGACCTGCCAGCCGGCGGATGCGGCATCGCTCGCGACCCGGGAGTTCAGCACCTGCACCTTGGCGTGATATTCGGGCCGGTCTGGGCGCCAAGCGGTGACCTCGACGACGGCCAGGCGGGGCTGCGGGCGGTGCTGTTCAGCGAGACCAATGGCCGCCATGTCACGTGCTCCTGTGAGTGTGGTCATGTCAACTCCATTCGGTGTCGCGTACGGGTGTGTATTCATTCTGGGCAGCGGATGCGGCGAGCGCGACCCGGGCCGTAACAGGCGGTCATCTGACCGGCTTCAGCGGCCGGCTCCAGCGGCAGGCTTCAGCACAGTTGCTGTTCAGACCGAGTTCCTAGACTCGGTCAGACGGGCGCTCTATGCTCGGAACACGGGTTTCATCGGGGAGAAAGCAGACCAATGCTGGCACGGTTGTCGATCGGCGCAGGCCTTGTCATGACGGCCGCACTGCTGTTCACCCCCACCGCGGCCCAGGCCGCCGACCCGGTGACTTTCGGTCCGAGCAACATCGTCGACGAGGTCGGCGCACTCGGTGATCGAGAGTCCGAGGTCGCGGCCGCCCTCGACACCCTGTACGACGACACCCAGGTCGACCTCTACATCGCCTTCGTCGACAGCTTCACCGGTGTGAGCGGCCAGACCCGTTGGTCTGACCAGACGGCGATCGACAACGGGCTCGGCACCAACGATGTGTTGCTCGCGGTCGCCGTCGAGGATCGGCAATATCAGGTGTCTGCCGACTCCGCTTTCGCCCTGACGGATGCCCAGCTCGCCGACCTCGAAACCTCCGGCATCGAACCGTTCCTGCGTGACGACGACTGGGCCGGCGCCGCCATCGGCGCGGCCGAGGGCATCTCGGCCAGCCTGAACGGCGACGGGGCGAACGGATCAGCGGCGAACCAGTCAGGCAACGACACGGCAAACGAGAGTTCCGGCACCGGCGCCGGGTGGGTCATCTTTCTCGGCCTCATCGCTCTGATCGTGCTGACGGTCGTGCTGTTCGTGCGCCGCCGCCGCAGAGCGGGTGTCGGCGCCGGGTCCGGCGCGGGTGGCCGGGTTGCCGGCCCTCCGCCGGTTCGCCAGGTCGCCCTCGTGCCCCTCGACGAGCTCAGACAGCAGGCCGGCAGCGCTCTCGTCGCCACCGATGACGCCGTGAAGACGAGCGAGGACGAGCTGGGCTTCGCCGTGGCCTCCTACGGAACGGAGGCGACCGTCGCCTTTCGCGCGGCCCTCGATGAGGCCAACGCCCAGTTGCTGCGCGCCTTCACCCTGCAGCAGAAACTCGACGACGTCGAACCCGATTCCGACGAGCAGCGCCGGGCCTGGTACGTGGAGATCATCGATCTCTGTGAACGCGCCAATGCCGGTCTCGACGCCGAGGCGGAGGACTTCGACGAGCTGCGCCAACTGGAGGCGCGCGCGCCGGAGGCTGCGGCATCCGTCGCTGCCGAGCTGCTGGTGCTCACCGAACGCCTCACTGCCGCCGACGCCACCCTCGCCCGCCTCGGCGCGCAGTACAGCGCCGAGGCGATCGCCCCGGTCGCCGATAACGTCGATCAGGCCCGCGACCGGCTGGGCTTCGCCGCGGCAGAACTCGCCGACGCCCGCAGGGAGCTCGGCCTCGACCCCGCCCCCGCCCCGGTCGGCGATTCCACCCCCGGCACTGCCGTGAACGCCGGAGCCGCGGCCGTCGGTATTCGCGCCGCGGAAGAGGCCGTCGACCAGGCCGGCCTGCTGCTCGCCGCGATCGACCGCCGCGGGACCGAGCTGGCGGCCGCCGCCGCCGCCATCATTCCGGCCCTGCGCGACCTCGAATCCGACCTGGTGACCGCCCGCGGGCTGCCGTTCGGCGGGCCGGGTGCGGCATCCGCTGCCCTCCCCGGTGCGATCGCCGCGAGCGAGGACACCGTGCGCGCGGTCACCGCCGCCCTGAACGAACGGGGCAGCGCCGACCCGATCGACCTCGCCCAGCGGCTCGCAACGGCAAACACGCAGATGGATGCCGCCCTGCAGGACGTGCGCGATGCCGCGGCTCTCGCGCAGCGCGCGCAGGCCGCTCTCGCCCAGACCCTGCTCGTGGCGCGGAGCCAGATCTCCGCGGCCGGCGACTTCATCACCGCCCGGCGCGGCGGCGTGGGCGCGGCCGCTCGCACTCGCCTCGCCGAGGCAAGCAGGCATCTGGGCCTCGCCGAATCGACCGCGCCCTCGGATGCGCCGACGGCACTCGCCTATGCCCAGCGCGCCCACGCCCTCGCTGCCGAATCCCTCGCCCTCGCTCAGGCCGACGTGAATGCCTTCTCGGCCCCTGGGCAGGGCGGGCCGGGCTGGCCGGGCGGAGGCGGCCAGTACGGCGGCCAGCAGGGCGGCTCCGGCTCGATGGGCGCCATGCTCGGCGGACTGTTGATTGGCTCGCTGCTCGGCGGCGGCGGCAATCGCGGCGGAGGCGGCATGTTCGGCGGAGGCGGCGGCTTCGGAGGCGGGGGCGGTCGACGCGGCGGTGGCGGCGGCTTCGGCAGTCCCGGAAGCTTCGGCGGCGGCGGCACCCGATCCCGGCGTGGCGGCGGCGGCCGCTTCTAGCTGCGAACACGCACCCACTCACGCGCCCACCCACTCACGCGCCCACCCACTCACTCACTCCACCAACCCGAACAGTCTCGAAAGGACCCCACATGTCGAAACAGTCCATCTTCGGTCGCATCTCCCAGCTCGCGAAGGCGAACATCAACGCCATCCTCGATTCCGCCGAAGACCCCAAGCTCATGCTCGACCAGATGGTGCGGGATTTCACCACGAGCATCCACGATGCCGAAAGCGCCATCGCCGAGACCATCGGCAACCTGCGCCTGCTCGAAGACGACCACCGTGAAGACGTTGCCGCTGCCGCGTCCTGGGGCGGCAAGGCCCTCGCCGCGAGCCGCAAGGCCGACGAGCTGCGCGGTGCCGGCAACACGGTCGATGCCGACAAGTTCGACAACCTGGCCAAGGTCGCGCTTGGCCGTCAGATGTCCTCCGAGAACGAGGCCCGCGCGGCCGAACCGCAGATCACCGCGCAGACGGCCGTCGTGGAGCAGCTCAAGAGCGGCCTCAACGCCATGAAAGAGAAGCTGGGGCAGCTCGCCAGCAAGCGTGACGAACTCATCGCCCGCTCCAAGACCGCGGCCGCCCAGTCGCAGGTCATGGACGCCGTGAAGAGCATCGACATGATGGACCCCACGAGCGAGGTCAGCCGTTTCGAAGATAAGATCCGCCGCGAAGAGGCCCGTGTGCGCGGTGCGAGCGAGCTTGCCGCCTCGAGCCTCGACGCCCAGTTCGAGAGCCTCGAAGACCTCGGCGAGCTCAGCGAGGTCGATGCCCGGCTGGCCGCCCTCAAGGCCGGCTCCCCGAGCACCCCCGCAATCGACCGCTGACCCGGCCCGGCCCGGCAGCCCCGCGGAACGTCGGCACCACCCGACGTTCCGCGGGCCCAGCTCAGTGCACACCCTGCTGCAACAACGAAGTTGAGGACTCAATGACCATTCCGGGAACAACCACCGTGGCATTCATCGGTGCCGGGCACATCGGCAGCCAGCTCGCCCGCCTCGCCATTGCGCACGGCTATTCGGTTGTGATCAGCAATTCCCGGGGCCCCGAGTCGCTCGCTGACCTCGTCGCCGAGCTCGGACCGCTCGCCCGCGCCGCCACGGTCGTCGAGGCCTCGCTCGCCGGTGACGTCGTGATCGTCACGACGCCGTTATCGGCCGTCGTGACCCTTCCCGCGGATGATCTGGCCGGCAAGATCGTCATCGACACCGACAATTACTATCCGGATCGTGACGGGCACATTCCCGAACTCGACGACGAGACGACGACGGTGTCCGAGCGTCTGCAGGTGTTTCTGCCGGACGCCCACGTCGTGAAGGCGTTCAATCACATCACCGCCTCGGCGTTGTTGACGGATGCCCTGCCCGCCGGTTCCGACAACCGGCGGGCACTCGTCGTGGCCGGCAACGAAGCATCCGCTCGGGGAGTCGTGTCGCGATTGATCGACGATCTCGGGTTCGACGTCGTCGATCTCGGTCCGCTCGCGGAGGGCTGGCGCATTCAGCGCGACACTCCGGGCTACGGGCCCCGCCTCGATGTCTTCGAGCTGCGCGAAGCGGTGTCTACCGCCATCCGCTACCGCGACATGGACTAGCGCAGATAGGCACTAGCGCACAACCCCACCCCCGCAAACGCATCGAAATGCCAGAGGAACCATCACAATTCTGCGCAGACCGGCACTTTCGCACTGCCGGAGAGCATACTGAAGTATGGCTCCCACCTTCGTTGTTGTGCCTCAGTGGCAGGGTTCGGTTTCTCCGCGCGCGATGCGCCTGGTCGACGGGGCGGAGATGATTCGCGGTGATTTGCCCTCGTCGGCCACCGCGGTGGTCGACGTTCCGGTCGAGGCCGGCGACGCGATCGAATCCGGAATCCACCGGCTCTCCACCATCCTGCTCGTGCGCGAGCGACAGGCCGCCGTGCTGCGCGGGGTCAGCGACTGGGCTCTCACGATCGGCGGTGACTGCGGTGTCTCGCTCGCCTCGGTCGAGCACGCGGCCCGGCAGCATCCCAACGATCTCGCGCTGGTCTGGTTCGATGCACGGCCCCGCCTGCACACCGCCGAGTCGTCGCCGTCTGGCGGCTTCGGCGGCATGGTGCTGCGAGCGATCAGCGGAGAAGGCCGCCCCGAGCTGCTGCTCGACGCCGCGAGCACAGTGCCGCTCGACCGCATCATTCTGGCCGGCGCGCGCGACATGGACGACGCCGAAGCCGAGGTCATCGACCGGCACCACGTGCCGGTGCTCTCGGCCAATTCCCTCGAGACCCCCGACGCACTGCTCGCGGCCCTGCGGGAGGTCGGGGCGTCGCGGGTCTACCTGCACATCGGCCTCGACGTGCTCGACCCGGCCGCACTCACCGGGCTCGCCGACCTGGTGCCGTTCGGACTGGAGGTCGAGGCCCTCACCCGCCTGATCACGGCCGTGCGCGGTGAATTCACCCTGGCCGGGGCGACCATCGCCGGCTTCGCCCCGGCCACGATCGACGCGGGCAACGATGACATGTCGAGCATTCTGCGCATCATCGGGGCGGTGACCCGCTGATGGCGATCGCTTCGGCCCCAACTCCGCCGAGGGATGATGCCCCCCGCGTTCTCACCGAACGGCGCGGCCACGTCTTTCTGATCGGATTGAACCGCCCCGACAAGCGCAACGCCGCCGACTTCGCCATGCTGCAGCAACTGGCCCTCGCCTACGGTGAGCTCGAGCGCGACCCCGACCTGCGCGTCGGCCTCGTGCACGCGATCGGTGACCACTTCACCGGCGGACTCGATCTGGCCGACGTGGGGCCCCGGCTCGGCCCGCACGGGCTCGACCTGGTGCCGGAGGGTGGCCTCAACCCCTGGCAGGTCGACGGCCGCGGCCTGTCGAAACCGGTCGTCATCGCCGTGCAGGGCATCTGCCTCACCCTCGGAATCGAGCTCATGCTCGCGAGCGACGTGGTCGTCGCCGCGGCCGGAACGACGTTCGGGCAGATCGAGGTTCAGCGGGGCATTCTGCCGTTTGGGGGCGCCACCATCCGCTTTCCTCGCGCCGTCGGCTGGGGTAACGCCATGCGGTACATGCTCACCGGCGACCGTTTCGACGCGGCAGAAGCGTACCGCCTCGGTCTCGTGCAGCAGATCGTGCCCGACGGCACCCAGCTCGGCCGTGCCCTCGACCTCGCGGAACGCATCGCCGCCCAGGCGCCGCTCGCGGTGCAGGCCACGCTCGCCAACGCCCGCACCGCCGTGCGCGAGGGGGATGCGGCCGCCGAGGCCCGCCTGCAGCCCGAGCTCGCCCGGCTCGCGAGCTCGACGGATGCCCGCATCGGCATGGAAGCCTTCGTCACCCGCACGCCCGCGAGCTTCGTCGGCAAGTAGGCGGCCAGGCTGGCAGGCGGTCAGGCGCTGCCCGGATGCTCTGGCCGGGTTCGGATGCGCGGGATAGGCTACTCGAACCCTTCGTTCTGCGCCCGCAGGCCGCGACCCGTTTGGAGACTCAATGGCGACCCCCACAACAGCCGACACCTACGACGTCATCGTGCTCGGGGCGGGGGCGGTCGGTGAAAACGTGGCCGACCGAACAGCTCAGGGTGGCCTGCGCACCGTGATCGTGGAGAGCGCCCTCGTCGGCGGCGAATGCTCCTACTGGGCGTGCATGCCGTCGAAGGCGTTACTGCGCAGCGGTGCCGCCCTCGCCGCCGCCCGTCGGGTACCGGGGGCGGCCGAGGCCGTCACCGGAGCCCTCGACCCGCGCGCGACGCTGCGCCGCCGCGACACGATCGTGCACGACTACTCCGACGCCGGCCAGGTCGAGTGGCTGGGTTCCGCCGGCATCGACCTCGTGCGCGGGCGCGGCCGGCTGACCGCCGAGCGACAGGTCACCGTGACCGCCGCGGACGGCTCCGTACGGGTACTGACCGCGACGCACGCCGTGGTCGTCAGCACCGGATCGGCCGCCCTGCTGCCCGACGTTCCGGGGCTCGCCGACGTCACCCCGTGGACCAGCCACGAAGCCACCTCGGCGACACAGATACCGACGAGCCTCGCGATCATCGGCGGCGGTGTCGTTGCGGCCGAAATGGCTACCGCTTACACGGCCCTCGGCTCGCAGGTCACCCTCATCGCCCGCAGCGGGCTGCTCGGCGGTCAGGAGCCCTTCGCCGGTGATCTCGTCGCGGCCGCGCTGCGCGCCGGAGGGGCGACCCTGCTGCTCGCCGACTCCCCTGCCGCGGCTCGACGCACCGACTCCGGCGACGTTGAGCTCACGCTGGCCAGCGGCGCAATCGTGACGGCGAATGAGGTGCTCGTGGCTACCGGTCGGGTGCCGAACACGCAGAACCTGGGGCTGTCCACCGTCGGGCTCGTCGACGGCGACTGGCTCACGGTCGACGACACCCTGCGTGTGGTCGGTGAGTCCCCCGCATCCGTCGCGGCGCTCGCGAGCGGATGGCTGTACGCGGCCGGCGACGTCAATCACCGGGCCCTGCTCACCCATCAGGGCAAGTACCAGGCCCGCGCCGTGGGTGATGTGATCATTGCCCGCGCCACGGGCAGCGCCGTCGACGACCGGCCGTGGGGCACTCACGTCGCCACCGCCGATCACAGTGCCGTTCCGCAGGTGACGTTCACCGATCCGGAGGTCGCCTCCGTCGGTCTGACCGCGGCCGACGCCGTCAGGTCCGGATTTCGGGTGCGAATCCTTGACTACGACCTCAGCTGGCTCGGCGGCGCCACGGCACTCGCCGACGACTACGTGGGTCGAGCTAGAGCGATCGTCGATCTCGACCGCGAAGTGCTGATCGGCGTGACGTTTGTCGGCCAGGACGTCGCTGAGCTGCTGCACTCGGCGACGATTGCGGTCGTCGCCGAGGTGCCGATCGCGCGGCTGTGGCATGCGGTACCGAGCTTTCCGACGCTCAGCGAGGTGTGGCTGCGCCTGCTGGAGGAGTACGGCAGGCCCGACAGCGTGCCACAGGCCTAATCGTCGTCACCGCCGCCGTCGTCATCGCTGCCGTCGCTGTCGTCGCTGTCATCGCTGTCATCGCTGTCGCCGCTGTCGTCACTGCCACTGTCGTCGCTGCCACCATCGCTTCCGCCGCTTCCGCTTCCGCCGCTTCCGCTGCCGCTGCTGCTGCTGCCGCTGCTGCTTCCGCCTCCGGTGTCGACGGGTGCGGACGGGGCGACGGGGGTGACGCCGGTGGACGGGACCGCCGACTCGACGGGCACAGCCGGTGCAGCCGGATCGGTCGTCGCGACCGGATTGATCGTGGCGTCTGCTTCACCGGTTTCGACGCTCGTGCCGGTGCCGGTGCCGGTGCCGTCGTCGACGGTGCGCGACACCTCGGCAGGGGCACCCGCCTCCGCAAAGGCGCTGGCCACGGTGACCGCGCCGAATGCAATCGCCGCCACACTCGCCACAACCGACAGGGATGTCGTCAGGGTGCGTCGCTTCATCGTTATTCCTCCGTTTGGGGTGTGCCACTCGGGCCACCCGAACTCGTTGTTGTCTCCAGACTCGCGGCCCACCGTGAGAGCAGGACCAGCCCCCGATGAGAGAGTCCTCATCTGGCAGGCGGGCGCCTCAGCGGCAGAGTTGATGCCGCAGCTCGCTCTGCAGCCGGCCGGCCAGCGCCGCCCAGCGCGGACGGTAGGCATAGACGCAGGTGATGCGAAATCGTGCGGCCATTTCATAGGCGTGCAGGCGTTCCGGGTTCACGCCGAGGCGCGCGGCCGTGTGCCGCACGGCGGCCTCGGCGGTGCCGGCTGTCGCCGCGCTCCACAGCCCCTGACGCTGACGCAGAAGCACGTGTGCCGCCATGTTTCCGAGGTCGAGCGCCGCCTCACCGCGGGTGGCCGTGTCGAGGTCGAGCAGGCTGAGCCCGTCGCGCGGATGCCAGAGCAACTGTTTGTCGTGCAGGTCGCGGTGGGTGCTCACGAGGGGGTCTGCCGCGGTGTCGGTCAGCAGGGCGCTGACCCGCTCGGCGGTCTCCGTGAGCTGCGTGGCCGCGGCCCCCGGCCCCAGCAGCCGTTGGGCATGACCGGTCCAGGTCTGCACGACGTCGACCTCTGCCTCGGCCGAGTGAAAACGGCTCGGGTTGTTCCGGGCAGCGGATGCGTTCACGGATGCAGCAGCGGGCGCAGCGCCGATCACGGCCGTCCAGGCGGTGGCCCACTCGGCCCACAGCCCGGCCCACGCGGGGGGCGCGAGCGACCGGTCGGCGCCCAGGTCGTGCACCGTGCGACCCCGCAGCGCCGCAAAGTGCACCGATCCCCCGGTGTCGGCCAGCACGGCCGGAACACGGAATGCCCGGGCGAACTCGTCGGCCCGGCCCGCGGCATCCAGAACGCTCTCGGCCCGGCCGGGCCTGACCACCTTGATGAATCGGGACCCGTCGTTCGTGCGCACCACGGCCCGGCGACCTGGGCGGTGCACCACGACGGTTCCGGTGGCCGCATAGCCGGCCAGTTCCGGCAGTCGGGCATCTGAGCCGACCGGCGCGAGAGTCACGCCGTCGGCGTCGGTCAGTCGACCGCCACGCACGTGGGGCGACTGCGGCGATGCCGCCTCGAAGGTCACACTGCCGTCGGCACTCGGCCAGGCGCGCGTGAGGGTCCAGGTGAGCCCCTGCCGATCGGTGACCTGCTCGGGAATCATCGGGCCGGCGCCGCTCTCGGCAGCAGCCCCGGCGGCCGGGCTCAGCACTGGGCAGCCTCGCTTTCGGCGCATTCCAGGGCCTGCCACGTCTGCCGGGCCCAGTGCGGGGACAGCGTGCGAAAGGGATCGACCGAACGCTGCAGAAAGGCCGTCGCGGTGAAGCGGTGCAGCTCACGTTCGTCTGCGGTTCCGCCGGCTGCGGCGTAGCCGTCGAGCAGGGCGTGGCCGAGCTCGGGTCGGCCCAGCAGCTCGGCGCTGGCCAGAAAGCAGCCCAGGTCGCGCTCGGGGCTGTCGAGCGTCGACCGGTCGAAGTCGATCAGTCGAATTTCGCCGCCGCCCACGAGCACCTGGTCGGGTGAAAAATCGCCGTGCACGATGGTGAGGCGCCGTTTTCGCTGAGTCGCAGCGTGTCGCAGCCGGGCGACGACCGCCGCGGCCCGATCCCGCGCTGCGGGCAGGATCGACCCGATCGATCGGACTGCGGCCCTGTCCTCGGCGCCATCCTCGGCGCTGTCCTCGGCGCCGTCGGTGGCGCTCGGCAGCCGGGCGGCGCCGAGATTCACCTCGTGCAGCCGTGCCAGATCGCGCCCCGCGCGGCCGGCGGCATCAAGCAGGGGGATCGTTGCGAGGTCGCCGTCGCCCCACCAGGGCAGGGTTTCCACCCCGCCCAGACCGCCCAGACCGCCCAGACCGCCCAGACCGTTCAGACCGCCCAGCGCCATGGGGCGCAGCACCGGTATGCCGGCGAGTTCGAGGCTATCGTAGGCCCGACGGCGCCCCACCGAGTCGGGGTCGACGCCCGGCCGGGAACGGCTCGTCGCCTGCACCTTCAGAACGACCGCTTCACCCGCCAGCACGCTGCGCAAGACCACTCGTCGGTGGGGGTTGTGTCGCAACACGCTCGCCTGAGCGAACAGCTCTGGTGCACACTCGCGAATGCGGGCGAGCGGGGTGCAGAGCAGGCGGTCGGCGGCGGTCTCCCCCGTTACCACGCCGGTCAGGCCCCGCACCATATGGGCGTCGAAGCCGGCCCGCCCCGCCCTGGAGAGCGTCTTCGCGACCTTGGCGGGGTCGCTGTAGGCGGCGATCCACCGCGTGTGGGTAGCGCCCGTCGCCGACTCGGTCGTCAACGCGGCGACGATACTGGATCCGGGCTTGTAGCGGATGCGGGTCACCCGGGATTCGTACCCGAGCGCCTCGAGGCGGCGGGCCGGGTCGAGTACCGTCGTCAGCGCGGTCACCGCGGGGTCACGAGCCGCGAGGTCGGCGAGTTCTGTCTCGCTCATGAGAGCTCCTCCGTTGCGCTCTGACGCAGCATCCAGCCTGCCAGCCGACTGTCGGGCTGCCGCATCAGCTGCGACGGTGGTCCGTCTTCGACGATGCGACCGTCCTCGAGCCACAACACCCGGTCGGCCCGCAGCACCGAGTGGGAGTCGTGGGTGATGGTGATCGTGGTGCGGTTGGCGGTGAGCAGTTCGAGTGACTGCTCGACGAGCGCCCGCCCGGCCGGGTCGAGGCCGGTGGTTGCCTCGTCGAGAATGATGATCGGGGCATCCCTCAGCATGGCGCGGGCTATCGCTATCCGTTGCCGCTGGCCACCCGAGAGGGTGTTGCCGCGCGTGCCGAGCACGGTGTCATACCCGCCCGGCAGGGCCGCGATGAAGTCGTGCGCGTTGGCGCCGCGGGCAGCATCCTCTACCTCAGCCTCGGTGGCATCGAGCCGACCGTAGCGAATGTTCTCGCGCACCGAGGTGGCGAACAACACCGACTCCTGCAGCAGCACGGAAACCTGCGAGCGCACGCTCGCCATGGTGACGTCGCGCACATCCACACCATCGATGCGCACCTGACCGCCATGGGGGTCGACCATGCGCACGATCAGGCCGGCGAGGGTCGATTTGCCCGCGCCAGACGGCCCCAGCAGGCACACATTCTGCCCGGCCGCGATGGTCAGGTCGAGGCCTTCGAACAGCGGACGGCCGTGATCGTCGGCCAGCGAGACGGCATTCAGGGTGATCCGCCCCTCGACGGCGGCGAGCGGCGGGGCGCCGTTTCGATCGAGAACGTCGACCTGCTCGTCGAGCAGATCGGCGACGCGCTCACCGGACGCGGCGGCGCGGGCGATGCGGCCGGTGTATTTGGCGAGGTCGCGCAGGGGCTTCATGGCGATCTTGAGGTACATCAGAAAGATCACCAGGTCACCGGTGGTCATCTGGCCGTCGAGCACCCGCCAGCCCCCGCCGGCGAGCACGATCGCGGTGGCGAAGCCGACGATGACATCGGTGCGGCGTTCGAGGCCGGCCGCGAGCCGCCGCGCCTCCACACCCTCGGTCAGGGCGGTCTGGTTTCCGGCGATGAACGCGCCGGACAGCACGCGTTCCAGCCCGTAGGCCTGCACGACGCGCATGGCGCCGAGGGACTCTGACGCGGTGGTAGCCAGCGCCCCCTCACCCTTGCGGGTCTTGCGCGACGCGATGGTGATCGCCTTGGCGCTCGGCCGCGACACCAGCAGGTAGGTGAGCGCGGCGAGCACCACCACGGCCGTGAGCAGCGGATCCAGCCAGGTCATCACCCCGGTCAGCACGACGAGCGTGATGACGTTGCCGACCAGCGGCAGGCCCGCGGTGACGGCGACGTCCTGCAGCCGGCCAATGTCGCCGACGAGTCGTTGCACGGTATCGCCGGCCGAGGAGACCGAGTGGTATCGCAGTGAGAGTGCCTGCACGTGGTCGAACACGCGCGCCCGCAGGTCGGTGGCGACGCGGGAGCCGACGAGCGCGAAGGCGATGGTGGACAGATAGCTCGTGACGGCGCGCAGGGCGACCAGCCCGACCAGGATCAGGCCGCAGGCGACGAGGAGTTCGACCGTCGCTTCGGGGGTTCCGGATGCCGCTCCCCGCGTGGCGCCAAGGCTCGCGGTGACCGCGTCAACGACGAACTTCACCGGCCAGGGCTCGAGAACGCGCAGCACGACCTCGGCGAGCAGAGCGGCCAGGCCGCCCGCGATGAGCACCCGATGGCGACCGAGGTGGGGCCGCACGGTGTGCAGGGTGCGGCGCAGCGCGCTGGCCGTCCTGGCGGGTTTCGATGCGGCTTTCACAGGATCACTTTCTCGAGCGGTGCGACGGGCCCGACCAGCGGCGCGAGCGCGCGGGCCAGCACGGCCGTCCAATCGTGGTGGGTCACCGCACTGGTTCGGCCGGCCTCGCCGAGTCGGCGGCGCCGATCGGGGTCGGCCTGCAGCTCGAGCAGTGCCTCGCTGAGCGCACGCTCGTCGCCGGGGGCGACCAGCAGCCCGGTGCTGTCGTGATCGATGATGGCGGGAATCTGACCGATCGCCGAGGCGACGACGGGAAGGCCGGCGGCCAGGTATTCGTAGACCTTGAGCGGCGAGAAGTACTGGTCCGCTGTTTCGGCCAGGGGATACGGCGCCACGGCGACGTCGAAGCCGCGCAGCAGGTGCGGGATCCGCTCGGGAGCGACGGCACCCGTGAACTCGATGTCGAGGGTGTCGGACCCGGTCAGCAGGTCTGCGGCGAGCGCACGCAAGGCGTCGTGCTCGGGCCCGGCCCCGGCAATGACCAGTCGCCACCGCTGCGGTTCCCCGTGCCGGGCGCGACTGGCCGTAGCGGCGGCGGCAGCAGCGCGCAGCAGCACGTCGACTCCATGCCAGGGCTTGAGGGTTCCCACGAACCCCACGGTGAACACGCGCGAGGGCGTGCCGGGGCGCGCGGGCACGGCCGGAGTGATTCTGCTGGTGTTCACACCGTTGGGCACGACGACGGTTCGAGTGATCGCCGTGCCACCGCTCAGGTCGGTGACCCAGGTCGCGACGGCCTGCGAGACGCAGGCGACGACATCCGCTGCAGCGATGATCTGCCGGGTGGCCGTCACGGCACCGATCTCGTCGGCCAGCACGCGGTGGGTGCGCTGTTCTTCGATGAGCGGCGCATTGACCTCGAGCACGACGGGCACTGCGAGGCGCGCCTTCACGAGGCCGGCCGCGGCGCTGAACAGCGAGTAGCGCTCGTAGGCGAGGTCGCAGCCGTCGGCGATCACGGCGGCGGCGAGCAATTGGGCGGTCGAGGCGATCGCGATCTCCCGGCCCGCAGCGTCGGGCGCACGCACGGCGATCTCGACGACGCTCAGGTCGGCAAGATCGGCGGGCACGACCTCGCCACGCCGGGAGCAGTAGACCGTGACATCGTCGCCGCGACGCCGGAACGCACGCACGATCTCCTGGATGTGAACCGAGGCGCCCTTCGTTCCGAAGACCGGGATGCCGGGGTCGGCGCAGATGTAGGCGATTCTCATGAGGCCACCATCCCGGCCACGGCGCGGGACGTTACGGATGCGGCGGCGGTTTCGGCACGGCTGCCGAGGGCACGCAGGCTTCGAGCCTGACGCACCGAGTCAAATTGCTCTTCCACCAGGTGCCGGGCACGA
Organism: Cryobacterium frigoriphilum; assembly: GCF_004403305.1. Taxonomy (GTDB): domain Bacteria; phylum Actinomycetota; class Actinomycetes; order Actinomycetales; family Microbacteriaceae; genus Cryobacterium; species Cryobacterium frigoriphilum. The sequence goes on from NZ_SOHE01000053.1 coordinate 256,887, forward strand.
CGGGTCATGCCCGCGACATCGAACTGCGGCTCGGTCAGGGCCAGCAGCGCCCGCACCAGGTCGTCGACGCTGCCGCTGCGGCACAGCACTCCGGTGTCACCGTCGCGCACGACCTCGGGGATTCCGGTGACATCGGACGCGACGCAGGGCACGCCGAGCGCCATCGCCTCGAGAATCACGGTCGGCAGGCCGTCGGCATTGCCGTCGGCGCCAACCACACAGGGGGCCACAAAAACGTCCGCGGCGGCGAGCACGGCGCGAACCTCGTTTTGCGGCAGGGAGCCGAGCAACCGCACCTCGGCCTGCAGGTTCAGGCGGGTGATCCGGGCAGTCAGATCGGCGCGCAGCTCGCCGTCACCGACGAGGGACACGGTGAGGGCGATCCCGCTGTCACGCAGCCGGGCTGCGGCCTCGATGAGCAGGGCGAAACCCTTCTTCTCGACCAGGCGTCCCACCGCGACGATGCGCAGCGGCGGGGTGCCGCCGGCGACGCCTGCCGCGGCAGAAACCACAGCCGCGGAGCGGAACGGAAAGCGATCGAGCTCGAGGCCGTTGTAGACACGGTGCAGACGCTGAACCGCGCCGGGGTGCAGCCGCGTCAGATAGTCGAAATTGAAGTCGCTCACCGTGATGGTGTGGTGCGCATCGGTGAGTTTAAGGGCGATGTCCGCCGGGTCGACTCCCTCATGAAAGAGGTCCTTGGCGTGGGCCGTGAATGAATACGGGATGCCGGTCAGCAGCGAGGAAAGCCGGGCGACCGTCGTCGCCATCGAGGCGAAGTGCGCGTGCAGGTGCGTCACGCCGGCATCGAGTGCGGCGCGGGCGAGGATCACCGACTGCACGGCATCGTCAACGTCAGCGGCGAGCAGCTCCGGCAGGGCTCGGGTCAGTCCGTCCGCGAGGGCAGGCTGCTGCTCGACCGCGTCGCGGAGCGCCGACCACAGCGCCGACGGCTTTGCCGGCCGATCGATGTACAGCACGGGCGCGGCGACGCGGGCCAGTTCGGGATGAAAGCGGGGGTCGACGGGAGGGCGCAGGGAGAAGATCGCGAAGCGCTCCCCCTCGGCCTCCCGGGCGAGAATCTCGGACACGATGAAGGTCTCGGAGAACCGGGGATACATCTTGAGCACGTAACCGGTCAGCCCGGTCGGTGTCGTCAGCTCGGGCCCGCTCGGCATCGATTCAGACAGCATGACGCACCTCGCTCTGCACGGAGGCGGCCGCGCTGGCGCGCAGCAGGTCGGCGGCGAGCTGCCCCACCCGGCGCAGCCCGTCGAGGTCGACGCCGGTGCGGTGCACCGTGCGCCCCACATTCGCCTGGAACCAGTCGCCGAGCAGCTCCGGGGTGACCGAACTCGGCAGGGCGGAGTCGATCAGCCCGTGGGCGGCCAGGGCTCGGGCCCGGATCGCCTGCTCCTGCCTGCGGTGCACGCGCGGCACGATCAGGGCGGGAACCGTGGTGCTCATCACCTCGTTCACCGTGTTGTAACCGCCCATGCACACGACGGCGGATGCCTGCCGGGCCAGTGCGAGGGCATCCGGTACCGAGCGCACCACCGTCGTGGCAGGGCCGGCGAGGGCTCGAATCTCGGATCGGTGAGCCCGGGGCATCTGGGGTCCCGTGACGATCGTGTGCTGATATCCGGCGGGGACCGCGGCGTGCACCGCGGCCGTTGCGAGCTCGCGCCCGTCTGACCCTCCGCCGAGCATTGTCAGCACGAAGGGCTCGGCACCGTGGCTGCTGCGTCCGGGCGGGCGACCGTTGGCCAGGTAGCCGGTGTGCACCACGAGGTCGGCGAGTGCCGCGGGAATCTCGCCGGTCGCGAGGGCGTTGTGAATCAGGGGGTCACCGTAGACCCAGATGGCGTCGAAGAGTTCCCGCACCGCGCGCGGCCCCCCGAGCGCCTTCCACTCGGACAGCGCCACCGAGCGGCGGTCCAGCACCTCGCGCAGGCCGAGCACGATGGCACACTGCGGCCGCGTCGCCCGGAGTGCGGCCAGCGCACCCTCCAGCTCGCGCTGCACGCCGAGCGCATGCCGATCGACGATGACCAGGTCGGGAGCGAAGTCCCGCAGGGCAACGCGCACGATGTTGCCGCGCATCGTGGTCAGTGCCGGCATCGCCAGGTGCAGATGCCTGGATTCGTAGCCCTGCTCCCCCCTGGTCAGAGCGGGCACGACCAACCAGTCCCAGCCATCGGGCAGCGGAAAGGTCGTGGCATCCGACGCGCCGGTGATCAACAGGCCGCTGACCGCTTCACCCGTCAGTGCGGGCAGGCTGGCGCTGAGGGCGTGCGCGAGAGCGAGATTGCGCCGTACGTGGCCGAGGCCAATGGAATCGTGGGAGTAGAGGGCAATTCGAGTCACGATCGGGCGCTTTCTCATCGAGTTATCACGGAATGTCTGCCGTGCGCCCCGTGCGGGGCGTAATGACAACTCTCGAGGCGGCCCATGAGACGCCTGTGAGACGCTCATGAGGCGTTTCTCATCTGCGCCCGGGTCGGGGCGGGCGAGGCGAGCGTGGCCTGACGTGGCGTTGCCGCGGTGGCGGCCCTAGCCTAGAAGCATGCGACGCATCCTCTTCGATTCCCCGATCAGCCGGGCCGGTTACCTCTACGCGACCCTCGTCGGCGTGGTCTGGGGATCGATCTGGAGCACGGGCCGGGTGCAGCGCCGCAACGGCCTGCTCGTGTTTCGCGGCATGCCGACGTGGACCTTTGGCCGCGGCGGCAGCTGTGTCGGCGGCTGTTACCTGACCAATCGCAACGTGAGTGCCGCGGTACTCGAGCATGAAGCCGTGCACAAACGGCAGTGGCAGCGCTACGGCATGGTCTTTCCGCTGCTCTATCTGCTGGCCGGGCGCAACCCGCTCAGCAACCGCTTCGAGATTGAGGCCGGACTCGCCCAGGGTGGTTACCTGCACTGACGCTGCCGGTCAGGCCCGGTTCAGGCCCCCGTCACGGCGCGGGTCAGGCGCGGTTCAGCACTCGGCGCGGCCGTCGCGCCAGTAGCCCATGAAGGCAACCTGGCGGCGGTCGATTCCGGTTTCGGTCACCAGAAAGCGCCGCAGTCCCTTGATCACGCTGGCCTCACCGGCCAGCCAGGCGTAGAGGTGTCCGCTCAGACCGGCATCATCGACGGCGACCGGTGCGGGAACGTCCCACAGCATCTCCCGGTCGAGGTCGAGTTCGGCCAGTTCGGCCCGTTCGGCCAGCGCTGCGGCGTGGTGCTCGGTGAGAAAACGATCGGTCCACCCCCGAACCGCGAGGTCGAGGGCGACGCCGTGGCCGGCCGTGCTGCGGGCCAGCCAGGTCACGCAAACGCCGGCGGGAGCATCCGTCGGCTGGGCGTCTTCGGCGTTCGGAACCTCGATGAAGGCGCAGCCGACCGCGTCGCGGGGCAGGGCGGCCAGAATGGAGCAGATCGCGGGGGCGGCGGTCTCGTCGCCGGCGATGAGCAGAGCGCGGGCCGCCCCCGGCCGCCATTCGATGCCGGCGCGCGGGTTCTCGCCACGCTCGTCGGGGCCGACGATAGTCAGGCAGTCGCCGACGGATGCCGTGGCCACCCAGCTCGAGGCCGGCCCGCCATCGCCGTGCATCACGAAGTCGATGTCGACCTCCCGGCGTTCCGGGCGCACGGCCCGCACCGTGTAGGTGCGAATGGGGTTGCGCAGCCCGTCGGGCAGGTTGCGCCAGGCCTCGTACCAGGCCGTGACGCGGGGAAAGTGGGCCACGCCCACCTGGGGCAACGGCAGCACGATCTTGATGCGCTGGTCGAGTCCGGCGGTGCCGAACTCGTGCAGCTGGGCGCCGGTGAAGGTCACCCGGGTGAAGTTGTGCGACAGCCGCTGCACGGCCGCCACCGAGACGTCATAGGGGCGAAAACTTGGGCGCGGGGCCGGTTCGGTACCGACGGTTGCCTGAGCGACGACTGCGGGGGCCGGGCTGTTGCGAGCGGGGGGCGCGATCGTCGAAGTAAGCATGACCTAAGTATGGCATGCCTAACCTAATTAACGCCAGCATTGTCTCGATACACAAACCGCCGGTCGCCCCTCGCGAGAGAGGCGACCGGCGGCCGGTGCGAAACGAACTGCGGGGCCAGAGAATCAGCCCCGGCCGATCAGGCCTAGACGACCGCGTCGGCCGCAGCGAACAGGGCCAGGTTGACGCGCAGCTTGGCGCCGAGGTCGGCGTCAACGCTCGTCCAATACCAGATGGCCCGCTCGGTGACCTCGGGGCGGGTCACGCCGCTGATGGCACCGGTGATGGTGTCGAGAAAACGAGCCTTGGCGGCGTCGTCGTAGACCTCGCGATAGAGCGTGCCGGCCTGGCCGAAGTCACTGTCTTCGCTGCGCAGCGCGGATGCGGACTGCAGCAGGCTGCCGTCGTTCTCCCACGAACCCTCGCCGGCAACCGCGGCGTCGGCCACGGGGCCGCCGAGCGAGTTCGGCGCGTAGTTCGGGGTCGTGGCGTCGCTGAAGTGGTAGCGCGCCGCGCCATCCGCCGAGTAGTTGTTGACCGGCGACTGCGGTGCGTTGACCGGCAGCTGGGTGAAGTTGGTGCCCACGCGGTAGCGCTGCGCGTCGGGGTACGAGAAGATGCGCGCCATGAGCATCTTGTCGGGGCTCGCGGCGATGCCGGGAACCAGGTTCGACGGGGAGAACGCGGCCTGCTCGATCTCGGCGAAGAAGTTGGCGGGGTTGCGGTTCAGGGTGTGAACGCCAACCGGGATCAGCGGGAAGTCCGCGTGCGGCCAGACCTTGGTCACGTCGAAGGGGTTGAAGCGGTAGGTCTTGCCCTCTTCGTAGCTCATGACCTGCACGGAGACGTTCCACGACGGGAAGTCGCCCTTGTCGATGGCCTCGTAGAGGTCGCGACGGTAGTGGTCGGCGTCGCCGCCGGCAATGAGCTCGGCCTCGGTGCCGTCCATTTCGACGTTGCCCTGGTTGGACTCGAAGTGGTACTTGACCCAGAAGCGCTCGCCCTCGGCGTTGATCCACTGGAAGGTGTGCGAGCCGAAGCCGGGCATGGTGCGCCAGGAGACGGGCAGGCCGCGGTCGCCCATGAGGTAGGTGACCTGGTGCGCGGACTCCGGCGACAGGGTCCAGAAGTCCCACTGCATCGTCGCGTCGCGCAGGCCGGAGCCCGGAAGGCGCTTCTGGGAGTGAATGAAGTCGGGGAACTTGATGCCGTCGCGGATGAAGAACACCGGGGTGTTGTTGCCGACGATGTCGTAGTTGCCCTCGGTCGTGTAGAACTTCACCGAGAAGCCGCGAACGTCGCGCCAGGTGTCGGGGCTGCCCTGCTCGCCGGCGACGCTGGAGAAGCGCTGCAGCGTGTCGGTGATGGCGCCGGGCTGGAAGACCGCGGCGCGGGTGTACTTGGAGACGTCGCCGGTGACGACGAACTGGCCGTGCGCTCCGCCGCCCTTGGCGTGCACGATGCGCTCCGGGATGCGCTCACGGTTGAACTGGGCGAGCTTCTCGACGAGGTAGCGGTCGTGCAGCGCGGTGACGCCGTCGGTGCCGACTGTGAGGGAGTGCTCGTCGCTCGCGACGGGCGTTCCCGTCTGCGTGGTGGTGACTGCCGGCGTGGATTCGATAGGCATGGTGCTCCTTTGTGCTCGGTTCAGCGTGGTGCGCGTGGTGATAAGACGGAAAAGTGGGAGGGGCCGCGGTCAGGCGGGCAGCATCCGCTCGGCGGCTGCTTCGGCGGCGAGGGCGGTCTGGCAGTCGGGGCAGAGACCCCAGTAGGTAACCTCGGCGGCGTGCACGGTGAAGCCGGCATTGTCGGAGGGAACGAGGCAGGGTGCGGAGCCGATGGCGCAGTCCACATCGTGAACGGCACTGCAGCGGGTGCAGACGAGGTGATGGTGGTTGTCACCGACCCGCCGTTCGAAGAGTGCGCTCGAGCCGGCCGGTTCGAGCTTGCGCACGAGTCCGGAGGTCACGAAGGCGGCCAGTACGCCGTAGACGGCCTGCAGCGAGGTGCTCGGCAGCTCGATGCGCACGGCGCCGAAGATGCGGTCGGCGCTCGCGTGCGGGGCCTCGGCCAGGGCGCGCATGACGGCCAGTCGGGGCGCCGTCACCTTCAGGCCCGCGCCACGGATGCTGTCGGCAAGCGAATCGGTCGCCCCGGCATTCAGCATTCCTGTGTGAGTCATGACGTCAGGCTAGCAGTTGTTTTGATGAAATCAAAATAACCGTGGTCAGGGGAGCGTGGACTAGATGCCACTCCGCGTCGGCTCGAGCGCCGTGGTGTAGATCGCGACCACGCGACCCAGAAAGGCCTCGATCACCGCGCGATCGGCCTCGGGCATCGCCGCCTCGAGGGCGGCGACCCCGCCGATGACGGGCATGAGTTCGGTGAAGGCCTTCTCGACCGATCCGGGCTCAGGAACAACGACGACCTTGCGGCGGTCATGGGCGTGCGGATGGCGCTGTACGTGCTTGAGGGCGACGAGCCGGTCGACGACGAGCGTCGTCGCGGCCGTTGAGATATCCAGGCGCCGGGAGAGCTCACTCGGCGTGAGTGGGCCCGCCGTCATCAGGTGTTCCATCGCCGCCAGGTCGGTCGAATTGACCATGAGGGCCTGCCCGACGTGGCGTTCGAAGTCGCGGGACAGCATCACGATGTCGTGCAGGCGCTCACTGATCACGCCCGACTTCGGCGAAAACTCCGGTGGCCCGGAATCGGACTTGCGTATTTCATCCATACAGATCATGCTAATCCTTGGAGTTGCTAAGTAACTAAGCAATACACCACATTGGAGGATAATTCGTGATCGGCATCGTGCGTTTCATTACCGGGCGGGGAACTTCGTGGCTCGTCCTCGCGGCGACCGCCATCGCGGTCGGCCTGCTCTTCACCCTGCTGCCCTCGGGCGAAGCCGACGAATTTCCGACCGCCGGACTGCCGACATCCAGTCAGGCGGCCCAGGTCGACGCCCTGCTGGAGCAATTCCCCTCCGCCGACGCCACCTCAGCGATCGTCGTGTGGAGCCGTGACGACGCCGACGCCGCCGCCTCCGCGGCTACCGCCCTGACCGAGGCCGACCTCGAGGCAATCTCCGCCAATGCAACCGCGCTCGGCGCGGCATCCATCGCCCCCGGCGCGACAACCCCGCAGCTCAGCAGCGACGGCACCGCCGCGCTGAGCGTCGTTCCGCTGAACGCAGCTGAGGCCAACGACGACATCGTGCAGACGGCCGCCGACATCCGCTCTGCGGCGTCCGCCAACCTTCCGGCCGGGCTCACCTCCTACGTCACGGGGGCCGTCGGGTTTCAGGCCGACATCACCAACGCCTTCGCCGGCGCCGACTTTCGACTGCTGCTCGTCACCGTGATCGTCGTCGCTGTGCTGCTCATCGTGACCTACCGCAGCCCCGTGCTCTGGCTCGTTCCCCTCACCGTGGTCGGCGTGGCCGATGGCCTGGCCGGAGTCGTGGTCGGCGCCCTCGCCGGTCCGTTCGGCTTCACCCTCGACGCGTCCATCTCGGGCATCCTCTCGGTGCTCGTCTTCGGCGCCGGCACCAACTACGCCCTGCTGCTCGTGGCCCGCTACCGCGAAGAGTTACTGCGGAGCGAGAGCCGCAATGCCGCCATGCTGACCGCGGTGAGAAGCGCCGGCCCGGCGATCGCGGCGAGCGGCGGCACCGTTGCGCTCAGCCTCTTCACCCTGTTGTTCGCCTCGCTCGGCAGCAACCGTGCCCTCGGTTTCGCCTGCGCGATCGGTGTGCTCATCGCCATCCTGTTCGCTCTCGTCGTGCTGCCGGCGGCTCTCGTCGTCTGCGGGCGCGGCCTGTTCTGGCCCTTCATCCCCCGGGTGCGCGCGGCCGCAGACCGCGCGTCCGCCGATCAGGCCGGCGGCGGCTCCGGCTTCTGGACGAGGCTTGGGCGCGGCGTCGCCCGCCGCCCGGTCACGGTCACCGTCATCTCGACGCTCTTCATTGGTGGCCTCAGCCTCGGCCTGATCGGCTCAGCGGTCGGCCTCTCCCAGGCCGACCAACTGCTCGGCAACCCGGAGTCCGTGCAGGCGCAGGCCATCGTCGACAGCTCGTTCTCTGCGGGTCTCACCAGCCAGACGGTCGTCCTGACCCCGGATGCGACGGCGAGCGACGCCGCGGATCTCGCCTCGGGCACCCCCGGTGTCTCCAGCGTGCAGCCGAGCGAGACGGCGGACGGCCTCACCCGCCTCAACCTCTCACTCGACAGCGAGCCGGGCAGCGACACGACCTTCGAGACCATCGAGACACTGCGCGCGAACTACGCCGACGCCTCCGGACCCGTCTCGCAGAGCCTCGTCGGCGGCACGGATGCGACGGCCCTCGACACCCGCACGGCCTCCGAGGTCGACCAGGGCCTGATCATCCCGCTCATCCTGGCCATCGTCTTCGCCATCCTGGCGGTGCTGCTGCGCTCCCTCGTGGCGCCGGTGCTGCTCATCATCACGGTGCTCGGCACCTTCTTCGCGAGCCTCGGCGCCTCGAACCTGATCTTTCAGAACCTGCTGGGGTTCCCGGCCTTCGACACCAACGTCGTCTTGTTCGCGTTCCTGTTCCTGGTCGCCCTCGGCGTGGACTACAACATCTTCCTGACCACCCGAGCGCGCGAGGAACATCTGCGCTACGGCACGAAGGAGGGAATGGTGCGCGCGCTCTCGTCGACCGGCGCGGTGATCACGAGCGCCGGTATTCTCATCGCCGCGGTCTTCGCGGTGCTCGGCGTGCTGCCCGTCGTGGCCCTCACCCAGATCGGGGTCATCGTCTGCATCGGCGTGCTGCTCGATACCCTCGTCGTGCGCACGGTGCTGGTGCCCGCGCTCGTGTTCCTGACCGGCGACCGCTTCTGGTGGCCGTCGCGCACGGTGAAGGTGACTCCCCCGGACTCACCGACGGATGCCGCCACTCCTGTGGCTGACCCCGCCCCGGTTCCCGCGCACCGCCCCTGACGTCCGGCGCTGTCTCAGCCGGAGGCCAAGGGGCCATTGTTGGCATCTCGTCAGCGAGAAGCCAAAAAATGCCCCATCAGCAGGCCTCCGCCGAAGCGAGACGCCAACAATGGCCCCTTGAATTCGATTCAAGGGGCCATTTTTGGCGTCTCGCCGAGCCTGCAGCTCCCCCAAGGGGCGGATGTTGGCATCTCGTCAGCGAGAAGCCAAAAAGCGCCCCTTGAGCACGCCGCTGCCGAGCGAGAAGCCAACGATGCCAGGCTCAGGCGCGGGGCGAGTGCAGCGGCTCTGGCGCGACCCGATCCTGCCAGCGGATGCGCCGTTCGAGTTGGGCACCGAGGGCGAACAGGGTCGCTTCCCCGCCCGGACGCCCGATGAGCTGCACGCCCATCGGCAGGCCGGCATCCGTCTGGCCCGCAGCAGTCTGGTACACGGGCAGGGTGATCGCCGGCAGCCCGGCGACATTCACCATCGAGGTGAACGGCGTGTACTGCACCTGCTGCTCGAAGTTGCGCTCGAGGTCGCTCTGGTCGTACCAGCCGAGCGGCCGCGGGGTGAGCGCGAGGGTCGGCGTGAGCACCGCGTCGAAGCGGGACAGCTGCCGAATGAAGGAGCGCTCGTAAGCGCTGAGGGCGGTGAGGGCCTCGCCGAGGTCCCGCGCCGAGAGCTCCCGCCCGCGCTGCAGCAGGTACCGGGTCAGGGGCTCGAGCAGCGCGAGCTGCTCGTCGGTCTCGGCCGGGATGCTCGCCGCTCCCGCCTGCCACACCGTGCGGAAGGCCGGCGCGTAGCTCGCGTCGGGTTCGAGTGCGGTCTCTTCGAGGCCATGGTGCATCGCCGCGAACGCGTTCACGGCCACGTCGAGGGCGGCCCGTGCCTCCGGGGCAATGTCGATCTTGTAGTCGTCGTCCCAGGCGGTCGTGGTCATCACACCGAGCTGAAAGCGACCCTCGCCGCGCACCGCCGCGGCGAGCAGCGGTACCTCGTCGCCGGGCGCGCGCAGGGCGAAGTGGTGGTCGGGGTGACCGTCTCGGGGCGCGATCATCGCGTCGAGCAGCAGGGCGGCATCCGCTACCGTGCGCGCGAGGGTGCCGGCGACCGGTAGCCCGGCCAGCTTGTCGACACCGGATGCCGCGGGCACCCTTCCCCGTGACGGCTTGATGCCCACGAGTCCACACGCCGCGGCGGGAATGCGCACCGAACCGCCGCCGTCGGAGCCGGGCGCGAACGGCAGCAGCCGAGAGGCGACCGCGGCGGCCGCTCCCCCGCTCGACCCGCCGGTGCCGAGGGTGCGGTTCCACGGGTTGCGGGACGCCGGCCCGGCCAGGTTTTCGGAGTAGGACGACAGCCCGAATTCGGGTGTTGTGGTCGTTCCCAGGCTCACGCCGCCGGCCGTATCGAGCGCCTGGACCAGGTCGTCGGAGCGGGTGGGCACATAGTCGGCCATGAGCCGCGAGCCGGCCCTGGCCGGCACCCCGGCGCGTTCCTGCAGGTCTTTGTCGCCGAACGGCAGGCCCCAGATCGGCGCGGAACGGGGCACCCGCTGTTCAACATGAGCCGCACGCGCGCGCGCCGCGTCGGCCGTCACGGTCACGAAGGCGCCGACCGCGGGGTTGATCGCCTCGATGCGGGACAGGTAGTGCTCGGTGAGCTCGACGGGGCTGAGTTCGCCCTGCTGCAGCGCCTGCCACTGCTCGAGCGCGGTCAATTCGTGGGGTTGGGACATGGTTCGAGCCTAGTGACGCGGCCCGGCCACGGCTAAAGTAGTGCCATGGCACGCGCAGCATTTCACCGCTCGGCGGTGTTCGATCCCATGGGCACCGTCGCCCTCGTCACGGGCGCATCGAGCGGACTCGGCGAGGGATTCGCCCGGGAACTCGCCCGACGCGGCGCCGATCTCGTACTCGTCGCCCGGCGTCAGGCACGCCTCGAGGCCCTCGCGGTCGACCTCGCCGAGAAGTTCGGCACCGTCTCCACGGTCATCCCCCTCGACCTCGCCGCCCCGGGCGCCGTCGCCGAACTCGTCACCGACCTCACCACTCGGGATATCCGCGTCGGAACCCTCGTCAACAGCGCCGGTTTCGCGACCGTCGGTAATTTTGTCGACTCGGATGCCGCCCGCGAGGCCGAGCAGATCGCCCTCAACGTGCAGGCGCTCACGCTGCTGACGCGTGAGTTGCTGCCGGACCTCGTCGCGACAGCCCGGCGGGCACCGACCGGGGCCGCGCTGATGAACTTGGCGAGCACCGCGGCGTTCCAGGCGGTGCCGCGCATGTCGGTCTATGCCGCCAGCAAGGCCTACGTGCTGAGCTTCACCGAGTCGCTCTGGTACGAGACCCGTGGCACCGGCCTCAAGGTGACGGCGGTCTGCCCCGGACTGGTTGCGACCGAGTTCGCCGGCGTCGCCCAGCGCACGACCCCGGCCGGTGAACGCCCGCGCCGCAGCCTGTCGGTCGACGAGGTCGTGGGCAGCACCTTTGCCGCCCTCGACCGCGCGGCGACCCCGCCGCTCATCGTGAACGGCGCTCGCAACCGGATGCTCACCCGCGTCTCGGCCTTCGCGCCCCGTCGAGCCGTGCTGGCCGTGCTCGGTCGCCGTCGCCGGTCCTGAGCGGCCGCCAGCCAGCGAGCGCTACTTCAGGCTCTTCTGCAGCAGCACGGTTCCGAGCCAGCGCTCGAATTTGAAGCCGACCTTGCCCATGCGCCCGATCTCTTCGAAGCCGAAGTCCTGGTGCAGCTTGATCGAGGCATCCGCCCCCTGATCGGCGATCACGGCAATGATCTCTTTCAGGCCCGCCGCCTTCGAGCGGTCGATGAGTTCCTGCATCAGCACCCGGCCGAGCCCCTTGCCGGTGGAGGCCGCCCCGAGATAGATGGAGTTCTCGACCGTGAAGCGGTAGGCCTTCTTCTGCTTCCAGGGGCTCACGAGGGCGTAGCCGAGAATCTGCCCGGAGGGCGACTCGGCGACGATGAACGGCATGCCGAGCCGGGACAGGTAGTAGAACTTGTCGCGCCACTCGGTGAGCGTCATCGCGTCTTCGTCGAAGGTCACGGTGCTGTTGGCCACGTAGTAGTTGTAGATCTCGCGGATGTACGGCAGATCCGTGGCCTGTACACCGCGCAGTACGTAGTCGAAGGGATTCTCCGGTACGACTTCGGGTCGCAGGTGACGAGGCAACCGACGACGGGGCTCGTATTCTTCCTCAAGCACCGGGCACTCCCTTTCCATTCCCTTCAAGATTAGCCGAGTGTCCAGTCGACGGATGCCGCACCCTGCGCCGCGAGCAGCGCGTTGACCCGGCTGAAGGGGCGCGATCCGAAGAACCCGCGCCGCGCCGACAGCGGGCTGGGGTGAGCCGAGACGATGACGGGTGTGTCACCGAGCAACGGCCGCAGGGTCTCGGCCTGCTTGCCCCAGAGCACGGCGACGAGCGGCGCAGAACGGGCCGCGAGCGCGCGCACCGCCTCGGCGGTCACCGCCTCCCAGCCGTGATTGCGGTGCCCGCCGGCGTCGCCGGCCGGCACCGTGAGCACCCGGTTGAGCAGCATGACCCCCTGCCGGGTCCACGCGCTCAGGTCGCCGTGGGCCGGGGTCGCCACGCCCAGGTCGTCGCGCAGCTCGGTGTAGATGTTTCCGAGGCTGCGCGGAAGCGGCCGCACCGCGGCATCCACCGCAAAGGACAGGCCGATCGCGTGCCCCGGCGTGGGATACGGGTCCTGCCCGACGATGAGCACCCGCACGGCCGAAAACGGCTCCTGAAAGGCCCGAAAGATGTTCTGCGGCGCCGGCAGCACCACCCGCGCAGCGGCCGCTTCGGCGCCCAGAAATGACCCGATTGCGGCCAGCCCCGGTTCGGCGGGAGCCAGAGCGACGGCCCAGCCGGGGTCCATGACGCCCGCCCGCACCAGTCCGGCGAGGGTCCAGTCGGCCCGTTCGCGCCCGGTGACCGGAGTCAGATCAGGTCGCGAACCGGGTGTCGAATCAGTCGTCGAATCAGGCGCCAAAGGTACTCACGAGCACGCCGCCCTCGGCCTGGCTGACCCGCCAGACGCTGCCGGAACCGACCACGGCGAGCGCGCCCTCGCCGATCACGAGCGCCGAGTTCTCGTCGATCGCCAGTCCCCCCTCGATGAGCCCGGCCTCGGTCGCCGCGATCAGACGGGACAGGTTGCCGCGCTGGGCGGCGTGCACCTCGACGGTCACATCGAGCAGGCCGATGCCGGGCAGCACGGTGACCTCGTCGAGGCCCTCGGAGCCGTCTGCGGGGCTGACCTCGACGCCGCCGATCTGCCAGCCGCCAACCAGCGCGCGCTCGGCGGCGATCATCGCGCCGGCCGAGAATCCCAGGTACGGGATGCCGGCCGACACCTGCCGGCGGATCTCGCCGGCGATCGGCAGCAGGGCGGTGAGGTAGTCGGGGGTAACGCCGCCGCCGACCAGGATGCCGTCGACATCCGCTACGGCCAGCAGGGATGCGAGATCGCCGCGGGCCAGCGCGGTGGCGAGCACGTCGACCGGGCCGGCGGCCGCGAGCGCTGTCGCCAGCTCGTCGCCGTGCGCGGTGACACCGGCGCCGTCGCCGACGGTGATCACGGCGATGCGGGGTTCGTCGCGACCGGATGCCGCGGCGCGCGCCGCTGCTTCGCCGAGGAACGGCCCATAGACACTCGCGTACTGTTCGGTATCGGAGCCGCCGCCGACCAGGTGAATGCTCATGCGACGACCCCCGTCCCTGCGTGAGTCCGGGGAACGGGGGTCGTTGTTACTGCAGGGTTTTCAAGAAAGGCCATGCCACCATGCTAAACGCCACGGTGGCCGCCCCGCCGGATCGACGGTTACGGCAGGTGGCGTTCCTCGGGGCCGTTGTAGACCGACAGCGGGCGAATCAGCGCGTTCGCGGCGCGCTGCTCGATGATGTGCGCGGTCCAGCCGGTCACCCGGGCGGCCACGAAGATCGGCGTGAACGTGAGGGTGTCGAAGCCCATCAGGTGGTACGCCGGCCCCGAGGGGTAATCGAGGTTGGGCAGAATCGCCTTCCGCTCGGTCATCGCCGTTTCGAGGGCGTTATAGAGGTCGAGCATGTCGGGCCGGTCGTAGTGATCCACGAGCGTCACGAGCGCCGCGCGCATGGTGGGCACCCGGGAGTCGCCGCTCTTGTAGACGCGGTGGCCGAAGCCCATGATCTTGCGCTTCTCGAGCAGGGCCTGCTCGAGCCAGGGAGCGGCCCGGTCCGCGGCTCCGTCGTGCAGCCCGATCTCGGTGAAGGTGTGCATGACGGCCTCGTTGGCCCCGCCGTGCAGGGCACCCTTGAGCGCGCCGATCGCACCGGTGACGGCCGAGTACAGGTCGGACAGGGTCGAGGTGATGACCCGGGCGGTGAACGTGGACGCGTTGAAGGAGTGCTCCGCGTACAGGATCATCGACACGTCGAAGGCGTTGACGACGACGAGTTCCGGCACTTCGCCGAACGTCATGTAGAGAAAGTTCGCCGAGTAACCGAGGTCGTCGCGCGGTTCGATGAGGCCCTGCCCGGTGCGGCGGCGCTGGTCGTAGGCGACGATCGCGGGCAACTGGGCCATCAGCCGCATGGCCTTGGCCCGGTCGGCAACGGGTGAGTCGTCGGCCGCTTCGGGGTCACGGGCGCCGATGACGCTCACGGCCGTACGTACGACATCCATCGGATGCGCGGTGTGCGGCAGCTCGTCGATGACGCGGCGCACGGCGGCATCGAGGTGGCGCAGGGAGCGTTCCTGCTGCTCGAACGCGGCCAACTCGGCTTCCGAGGGCAGCTCGCCGTTCCACAGCAGGTAGGCGACCTCTTCAAAGGTGCACTTCGCGGCGAGTTCCTGCACCGGGTAGCCCCGGTAGAGCAGCGAGTTCGTCTCGGGATTGACCTTCGAGACGGCGGTGGTGTCGACGATCACGCCGGCGAGACCCTTGAAGATCGTGGGGGCAGCGGATGCAGCGGGTGCCACGGGCAGGTCGGCGAGCGGGTCGGGAATGAGTGTGTTCGTCATGTGTTCTCCTAGGCCTGCACGGCAACGTGCGGGTCGATCGTGAAGTTGAAGATATCGGAGTCGAATTCGCTGTAGGCCTTGTAGTCCAGCAGCTCGTACAGGTCGGCCCGGTGCTGCATCTCGGGCAAAATCGACGTCAGTGACCCCTCGTTGATGATCGTGTCGAGGCCGCGTTCGGCCGCGCCCATCGCCAGACGCAACAGCGAGACCGGGAAGATGACGATGTTCATGCCCACGTCGGCGAGCTGGTTCACCGTGAACAGCTCGCTCTTGCCGAACTCGGTCATGTTGGCCAGCAGCGGCACGTCGACGGCGGCGCGAATCGCCTCAAATTCGGCCAGGCTCGCCATCGCCTCGGGGAAGATGGCGTCGGCTCCGGCGTCGGCGAGCTTCTTGGCCCGATCGACCGCGGCATCGAGGCCATCGACGGCACGGATGTCGGTGCGCGCCATGATCAGAAAGTTCGGGTCCCGACGGGCATCGACAGCTGCCCGAATGCGTTTGAGCGCCGTGTTCTCGTCGACGACCTGCTTGCCGTCGAGGTGCCCACAGCGTTTCGGGTTGACCTGATCCTCGATGTGCAGGCCCGCCAGGCCGGCATCTTCGAGGGTCTGCACGGTGCGAGCAACGTTCATCGGCTCGCCGAAGCCGGTGTCGGCATCCACGATCGTGGGGAGCTCGGTCATCCGTGCGATTTGGGCGCTGCGGCCGGCCACCTCGGTGAGGGTGGTCAGGCCGATGTCGGGCAGCCCGAGGTCGGCCGAGAGCACCGCGCCCGAGACGTAGACGCCCTCGAAGCCCTTGTTCTGGATGAGCTTGGCCGAGAGCGGGTTGAACGCTCCCGGAAAGCGCAGCAGCCGCCCGGTCGCGAGCTCGGCGCGGAACGCGGCGCGCTTGTCGTAGGGGGAGGCGCTGGCATACAGCATTAGAAGATTCCGTTCGGGGTGGCGAGTGAGGTCAGCAGCCCAGGGCGGGCGATGATCGTGAGTCGACCGAGGTCGCCGGGCTTCAGGGTGGCGAGGTTCTGTGCCACGTCGAGGAACCGCTCGATTTCGCTCTGGTCGAGCACGTCTTCGGCGAGGGTACGGAACTTGTTGATGTACTCGGCCCTCGCGAACGGCTTGGCACCGAGCGGATGCGCGTCGGCGACCGCGATCTCGTCCACGATGCGGCTGCCGTCGGTGAGCTCGATCTCGACGCGCGCGCCGAACGCCTTCTCGGCCGGGTCGATCGAGTGGTAGCGGCGGGTCCACTCCTTGTCTTCCTGCGTGGTGACCTTGTTCCACAGCGCGACGGTGTCGGCGCGACCGGCGCGTTCCGGGCTGTAGGAATCGACGTGGTCCCAGGTGCCGTCCTGCAGGGCGACCGTGAAGATGTAGGGCACCGAGTGGTCGAGGGTCTCGCGGCTGGCCGTGGGGTCGTACTTCTGCGGGTCGTTCGCGCCGGAGCCGATCACGTAGTGCGTGTGGTGCGAGGTGTGAATCACGATGCCGGCGATGTTGGCCGGATCGACCAGTTCCGGGTGCTCGCGGTGCAGCTTACGGCCGAGGTCGATGAGCGCCTGCGCCTGGTACTCGGCCGAGTGCTCCTTCGTGTAGCTGTCGAGGATCGCGCGCTTGGCCGAGCCCGTTTTGGGCAGGAACACCTCGTACGCGGCGTCCGGTCCGTCGAGCAGCCAGGCGATGACGCCGTCTTCGCCCTCGTAGATCGGGGTCGGGCTGGTCTGCCCGCGCATCGCGCGGTCGACGGCCTCGACGGCCATCTTGCCGGCGAACGCCGGGGCGTGCGCCTTCCAGCTGCTGATCTCGCCCTTGCGCGATTGCCGGGTCGCGGTCGTGGTGTGCAGCGCCTGACCGACGGCCTGAAAGATCGTCTCTTCGTCGAGTCCGAGCAGGGTTCCGATGCCGGCCGCGGCCGACGGGCCGAGGTGCGCCACGTGGTCGATCTTGTGCTCGTGCAGGCTGATCGACTTCACGAGGTCGATCTGGATCTCGTAGCCGGTGGCGATGCCGCGCACCAGATCACGCCCCGACAGGCCGCGTGCGGTGGCGAGGTGCTGGGCGACGGCGAGGATCGGCGGAATGTTGTCGCCCGGGTGGGAATACTCGGCGGCGAGGAAGGTGTCGTGAAAGTCGAGTTCGCGCACGGCGACGCCGTTGGCCCAGGCCGCCCATTCCGGGGAGACTCGACGGCCGAAGCCGAGGCCGAAGACGGTGGATCCTTCGCCTCCGTTGGAACGCGGGTGCGCCATCGCCTGCGCGCGGGCGGCGGTGACGGGCCCCCGGGTGAGGGAGGCTGCGGCAACGGAGGCGTTGTCGATGAGCCGGTTGATGACCATTTCGGTCACCTCGTCGGACACGGGGATGGGGTCGGCGGCGACCTCGGCGATTTTCCAGGCCAGCTGGTCCTTGCGGGCCAGATTCTCGTCGCTGCGGTGAACACGAACGTTGTGGAGCTGCACGGTGGATCCCTTCGTAGGCAATGCGGTTGTCAGGAGGACTGTGAAATTTGGGGGTAGACGGTCTCACTGGGCGCGATCCGATCGCCGCGGGCCAGGGCATCCTCTTCGATCGCACGCAGCACGCTCGTGAGGCTCATGTGCAGGTGCACGTGAGCCGCATGGGCGGCGAGCGACGGGTCGCCCGCGATGATCGCGTCGATGATCAGCAGGTGTTCGGCCGCGGCCTGACGCAGCCGCAGCGAATTCTTGCGCGCCAGCCGACGGATGCGGGCGAGGTGCGTTCGCACGCTGCGCAGCGCACCGACCAGGAACGGGTTGACGACGGCCGCATCGATGGCCTCTTCGAACTCCTCGATGAGCGTGTAGTACCGGCGCACGCCGGAATCCCCGTGCAGCAGCAGCTCCGGCGCGGTCAGAAACTGTTCCCGCAGCACCAGGAATGCCTGCGGGTCGCGGCGTTCGGCGGCCAGCCGCACGGCCTGCAGCTCGAGCGCCTGGCGCAGCTCGTAGAGTTCGCCGATGCTGTCGACGGAGATCTCGGTGACCTCGAAGCCGCGGCCGGTGCGGCCGGCGACCAGCCCGTCGGCGATCAGCCGGGCCACCGCCTCGCGCAGCGGGGTGCGTGAAACGCCGATGCGCTCGGCCTGTTCGACCTCGAGCAGGCCGGTGCCCGGCGCCAGCACGCCGTCCAATATCTCGCCGCGCAGCTGGCGGTAGGCTCGCTCGCTGGCTCGGAGAGGTGTGATTGACCCCATCGTTGCGGTTTCTGTATACACAAGACTGATCCTATTCCCCTCACCCCGGTTGTATGCAATACTTTCACCGTTGTTTGTATACAGAAGCTTCAATGGAGAGGTTCAACATGATCGACGAACCACGCAGCTATCGCGAGACCTGGCAGCGCAGCATCGACTCCCCCGAGTCTTTTTGGCGCGAAGCCGCACAGGGTATCGACTGGTTCGTTCCGCCGCGCACCGCGCTCGACGCCACACCGGCTTCGGTGGCGGCCGGCACCGCCCGCTGGTTTGCGGGTGGCGAACTCAACACGAGCTACAACGCCCTCGACCGTCACGTTCTCGCGGGCCGCGGCAACCAGACCGCCCTCATCTACGATTCGGCGATGACCGGCACCAAAGTCTCCCTCAGCTACCTGCAGCTGCTGAGCCGCGTCGCCAAATTCGCCGGGGCCCTGCGCGCCAACGGTGTCGGTAAGGGCGACCGGGTCATCATCTACCTTCCGATGATCCCCGAGGCCGTTGTGGCCATGCTTGCCTGCGCCCGGATCGGCGCCATCCACTCGGTCGTCTTCGGCGGCTTCGCGGCCACCGAGCTGGCCGTGCGCATCGACGACGCCCGCCCATCCGTCATCGTCACCTCCTCCGGCGGTCTCGAACCCGGCCGCGTCGTGGAGTATCTCCCCCTCGTGCACAAGGCCCTCACCCTGAGCGCCGGATCGGTGCGCACCGTGATCGTGCGCGACCGCGACTCCATTCCGGGCAGCGCCGCCGACTTCTCCGGCCCCGGTGAGACCGTCTGGCTCGATTGGGCCGCCGAAGAGGATGCCGCGGCTCCGGCCGATCCGGTCAGCCTGCGCTCCGAAGACCCGCTCTACATCCTGTACACCTCGGGCACCACCGGAAACCCCAAGGGCATCGTGCGCGACAACGGCGGCCACGCCGTCGCCCTGGCCTGGTCGATGAGCAACATCTACAACGTGCACGCCGGCGACGTCTACTGGGCGGCCTCCGACGTCGGCTGGGTCGTCGGCCACTCCTACATCGTCTACGCCCCGCTGCTGGCGGGCGCCACGACGGTCATCTATGAGGGCAAACCCATCGGCACGCCCGATGCCGGCGCGTTCTGGCGGGTCGTCAACGAGTACAAGGTGCAGGTGCTGTTTACCGCGCCGACCGCCATCCGCGCCATTCGCCGGGTGGACCCGGAGTTTCTCGAACTGAAAAACTACGACGTCTCGAGCCTCACCGCCCTGTTCCTGGCCGGCGAGCGTCTCGACCCTGAGACCTTCCACTGGGCGAATGACGGGCTGCACTGCCCGGTCGTTGACCACTGGTGGCAGACCGAGACGGGCTGGGCCATCGCCGCCAACCCGCTCGGCATCGAAGCCCTGCCGACCAAACCCGGCTCGGCCACCGTTCCGGTACCCGGTTACGCAATCGAGATCCTCGACTCCAAGGGCAGGCCCGTCACCAAGGTCGGCAAGGACGGCAATATCGCCATCCGTCTGCCGCTGCCGCCCGGGGCACTTCTGGGGGTATGGGGAAGCGAAGAAAGATTCGCCAGCGCCTATCTGAGTGCCTTCCCCGGCTACTACGCTACGGGTGACTCAGGACACTTCGATGAAGACGGGTACCTGTTCGTGATGGGCCGCACCGACGACGTGATCAACGTCGCCGGGCACCGCCTGTCGACCGGTTCCCTCGAGGAGGTGCTCACCCTTCATCCGTCCGTTGCCGAGTGCGCCGTTCTCGGCGTGCACGACGCTCTCAAAGGCCAGCGTGCCGCCGGATTCGTCACCCTCAAGGCCGGCGAGACCATCGATCACGATCGCCTGGCCACAGAACTCGTGAACCTCGTGCGCGAGCACGTCGGCCCCGTCGCTGCCTTCCGCGACGTCACCATTCTTGAACGCCTCCCCAAGACCCGCTCGGGAAAGATTCTGCGCAAAACCATTCGGCAGATCGTCGACGGGGAGCCGTACACGGTTCCCCCGACCATCGAGGACCCCACCGTTCTCGATGCCCTTCGACTCGCGGTGCACGCCGCCGCACCACAGGTTCAACCCTGAGCTTTGCCCCGTGTGCCCAATGCCCATTTTTTAGACAAACAATGTAAGACAGGAGATTCCATGAATGACGCAACACCGGTCAGCTCTTCAAAGTCGAAGATCGACTATCTCGAAGTTGAGGAATCGGCCCAGTTCCTTGAACTGCAAAGCCGGCACCGCCGATTCGTCTTCCCCCTCACCGCGTTCTTCCTGGTGTGGTACTTCGGCTTCGTCCTGATGGCGGCCTATGCGCCGTCCATCATGGCGATCCCGGTGTTCGGGCTGATCAACCTCGGTCTGGTGCTCGGGCTGGCCCAGGTCGCCACGACGTTCATCATCACCATGTGGTACGTGTCCTTCGCGAACCGCCGCCTCGACCCGCTCAGCCTCGCCATGCGCACCAAGCTTGAAGCCATGGAAAAGCCGACCGCGGCCGAACAGTCCGAAATCGACCGTCTTGCAGGATTGGCCAAGTCATGAGCGCCCGTATCGCACAACTCGCAGCGGCCGTCGAGGCCACGACCGAGAACAACCCGGTCCTGAACATCTCGATCTTCCTCGCCTTCGTGGCGGTCACCATGATCGTCGTGATTCGCGCCGGTCGAAACAACAAGAGTGCCGCGGATTACTACACCGGCGGCCGCTCCTTCACCGGAACCCAGAACGGCTTCGCCATCGCCGGCGACTACCTGTCGGCGGCGTCGTTCCTCGGCATTGTCGGGGCGATCGCGGTCAACGGATACGACGGCTTCCTGTATTCGATCGGCTTCCTGGTCGCGTGGCTCGTCGCCCTGCTGCTCGTTGCCGAGCTGATGCGCAACACCGGCAAGTTCACCATGGCCGACGTGCTCTCGTTCCGGCTCAAGCAGGGCCCCGTGCGGGTTGCCGCAGCCACGACCACCCTGGCCGTGTGCTTCTTCTACCTGCTGGCCCAGATGGCCGGCGCCGGCGGACTCGTCTCGCTGCTGCTGGGTATCAACGACAAGCTCGGGCAGTCGATCGTCGTCACGGTCGTCGGCGTGCTCATGATCGTCTACGTACTGGTCGGCGGCATGAAGGGCACCACCTGGGTGCAGATCATCAAGGCGTTCCTGCTCATCATCGGTGCGTTCGGCATGACCATCTGGGTACTCGTGCTCAACGGGTTCAACCTCTCCACCGTGCTGGCCAGCGCGGTTGAGAACTCCACCCACGAGCCCGCGGCCGCCATCCTAGCGCCGGGGCTCGCCTACGGAGCCAACCCGCTCGACTTCATCTCCCTCGCGATCGCCCTCGTGCTCGGTACGGCGGGTCTCCCCCACGTGTTGATGCGCTTTTACACGGTTCCGACCGCAAAGGAAGCCCGCAAGAGCGTCGTCTGGGCGATCTGGCTCATCGGTGGCTTCTACGTCTTCACCCTGGTGCTCGGCTTCGGTGCCGCTGCCCTCGTCGGTGGCGAAACCATCCTCGCCGCTCCCGGTGGCGTGAACTCGGCGGCCCCGCTGCTGTCCCTCGCGCTCGGCGGACCGATCCTGCTCGGCTTCATCTCGGCGATCGCCTTCGCGACGATCCTCGCTGTTGTCGCCGGCATCACCATCACGGCGGCCACGTCCTTCGCTCACGACATCTACGCGAGCGTCATCAAGAAGGGCAAGGCCTCCCCCGATGCCGAAGTCAAGGTTGCCCGTCGCACGGTGATCGTCATCGGAATCCTCGCCATCGCTGGTGGTATCGGCGTGCAGGGGCAGAACATCGCCTTCCTGGTTGCTCTGGCCTTCGCCGTCGCGGCGAGCGCCAACCTGCCGACCATCCTGTACTCGCTGTTCTGGAAGAATTTCAGCACCCGCGGCGCGGTGTGGAGCATGTACGGCGGACTGGCCTCGGCCGTTGTGCTGATCGTCCTCTCCCCGGTGTTCTCGAGCGAGCCCACGTCGATGTTCGGCGAGGGTGTCGACTTCGCGATCTTCCCGCTGAAGAACCCGGGCATCATCTCGATCCCGCTCGGCTTCTTCCTCGGCTGGCTCGGTACGGTCACCAGCAGCCGTCGTGAAGACCCGCACCTGGCCGCCGAAATGGCCGTGCGCTCCCTCACCGGCCACGGCGCCGAAAAGGCCGTGGAGCACTAGAGGTACCCGCACCACCCGCACCACGTACGATCTCGCGAGAGCGGGTGAATCGTCGCTGAGACAGTCTCTCAGCGGCGAGTCACCCGCTCTCGCGGGCGTTAACCGGGCGGAAGGCGGCGATCCCCACACCTGCGCCGTCGCGCCACGCGCCCTGCGCGAGCAACGCTGTACTACCGCCGCAGCGCGGTAGGCGCGCCTACAGCGCTGCGGCGCTACTACCGCGCATCTCGCCACGGCGCCTCCGTAGCCGCCATCCGGGCGCGCAACGCGGTCGTTGCGCCGCTGCGCGGTAGCTGCCCCGCGACATCCGTCGCTGCCGCCCTGAACGTGCCGGATGGGCACGGGCCCAGCAGGCTAGTCAGGCGCGAGGGACGAGCGCGCCGCGCGCGATGCGCGTCGGGGCAGCCTGGGCCACCGGCTTGATCGTGATCAGGTCGAGGTTCACGTGGGCGGGGCGTTCCACCGCCGAGACGATGGTCTCGGCCACGTCCTCCGCGCTCAGCGGGTTCGGCACGCCGACGTACGCGGCGGCGGCCTTCTCCTCGTCGCCGTCGAAGCGCACGAGGCCGAACTCCTCGGTCTTGACCATGCCGGGTGCAATTTCGATCACCCGAATCGGTTCCCCGTTCAGCTCGAGCCGCAACACCTCGGTCATCGCGTGCGCGGCGAACTTCGCGGCGTTGTAGCCACCGCCGCCGAGGTACGCGACGTGGCCGGCGATCGAGGTGACGGTGACGATATCGGCCGAACCCCCGCCATCCGCGATGCTCGCCCGCAGCAGGGGCAGCAGCGCGCTCGTCATGCGCTTCACCGCGAGCACGTTGATCTCAAACATCCAGGCCCAGTCGTCGATGCTCGACGCCTCGACCGAGTCGAGACCCTTCGCGCCGCCGGCATTGTTGACGAGCACGTGCACGGCACCGGATGCCGCGAGATAGTCCCGCAGCGAGTCCACGTCGTGCTGCCGCGTCAGATCCGCGGTGAAGACGTCACACCCCGTCTCGGCGGCGAGCGCCGCGAGCCGATCTGCCCGCCGCGCGACGCCGACCACCTGCCAGCCGTGCGCCCGGAACAGGCGCACGGTGGCCGCTCCAATTCCAGAACTTGCTCCGGTCACTACCGCTCGTCGAGTTTCCATTCCCCCATTGTGGCGGCAGAATGGAACGGATGAGCGCCGTTCCCGTCACCCCGCCCCCGTTCCTGCCCCACGCCGCCGCGGCGAGCCACGGCCGCCGGGTGCCGCTCTGGGACAACGCCCGCTGGGTTGCGATCACCCTGATGGTCGTTGGCCACGCCATTCTGAAGCTCATCGGCGACTCCGACACGGCGTACGCGACCTACCTCTTCATCTACGCCTTCCACGTTCCCGTCTTCGTCGCCGTCAGCGGATACTTCGCCAAGTCCGGTCCGCCCGGCACCCGGCAGCTGCACCGACTGCTGACCGACCTGGTCTTTCCCTACGTCGTCTTCGAGACGATCTGGACCACCATCCGCTGGCTGCTCGGCGCACCGTTCCAGGTCGACTACTCAAGTGCCTCCTGGACTCTCTGGTTTCTGCTGGCCCTGCTGGTCTGGCGCATCCTGCTGCCCTACCTCGTGCTGCTGCGCTACCCGCTGCTGATCAGCATCCTCGTGTCGATCGGCGCCGGTTACGTCGACCAGATCGACAGTACCTTTGCCCTGTCGCGCACGATCGGGCTGCTCCCCTTCTTCGTCTTCGGCTGGAAACTGCGCCAGTGGCACCTGACCGGCCGCTGGCTCGAACTGGGCGCCGGCACGGTGTGGCGGTGGCGCGCCGGAGCGATTGCGCTGTTCGCCGCCCTCTATGCGGTGTGTGCCGTGTTCATCGAGGGCCTGCGCGAACTGAGGGTGCGGAGTTTTCTGCTCTACGACGAGGGCTACGCCCTCATCGGCTACGACCAGATCTGGGCCGGCGGCATCCGTCTGGGCCTGATGCTGCTGGCTTTCGCGTTCATCGTCGCTTTTCTCATGCTGATTCCCCGCCGTGCGGTCTGGTTCACTCCGCTCGGTGCCGCGACCATGTACATCTACCTGCTGCACACCTTCGTTCTCTACCCGGTGCGCGAGACGGGGCTGCTCGAGGGACCGCAGCCGGGCTGGCTGCTGCCGGCCCTCGTCGTGGTGAGCGTGCTGATTTCGCTCGCACTCTCGCAGCCCCTCGTGAAGCGGGTCTGTCGCCCCCTCGTCGAACCGCGTGCCCGGTGGCTGTTTAGGCCAACCGCGGCGACGCCGACGGGCACGATCGTGCTGCCCCACCACGACCGCAAGTAGACCGCTGCCCCAGATGACGCCGTGTTGCGGGCGCCATTGTGCCCTGTCGGTGGCGTGTTTATGCTCGCAGCTGGAGCGATGGATGGTCCTCGCTCGTTAGCGAGGGAGACCACAGATGAGCGACACCGCCGCCTGGAAGTTCGAAACCAAGCAGATCCACTCGGGCGCCCGACCCGACCCCGTCACCAACGCACGCGCCACGCCGATTTACCAGACCACCTCCTACGTGTTCAACAGCGCCGAGCACGCCCAGAACCTGTTCGCCCTCACCGAGTTCGGCAACATCTATACCCGCATTCAGAACCCGACCCAGGCGGTTGTCGAGGAGCGGGTCGCCGCCCTCGAGGGCGGCACCGGTGCGTTGCTGCTCGCGTCCGGCCAGTCGGCATCCAACTTCGCCGTGCTCAACATCGCCCAGGCCGGCGACCACATCGTGTCGTCGAGCTCGATCTACGGCGGCACCTACAACCTCTTCAAATACAGCCTCGCGAAGCTCGGCATCGAGACCACCTTCGTCGAGGATCAGGACGATGCAGACGAGTGGCGCCGCGCGGTGCGGCCGAACACCAAGCTCTTCTTCGCGGAGACGATCGGAAACCCGAAGATCAACGTGCTCGACATCCGGCTCGTGGCCGACGTCGCCCACGCCGCCGGCGTGCCCCTCATCGTCGACAACACCATCGCGACCCCGTATCTGATTCGCCCGTTCGAGCATGGCGCCGACATCATCGTGCACTCCGCGACCAAGTTTCTCGGCGGACACGGCACGATCATCGGCGGCGTGCTCGTCGACGGTGGAAAATTCGAGTGGTCCAAGAACGTCGAGAAGTTTCCGGGGCTGACCGAGCCGGACCCGTCGTATCACGGTGCGAGCTACACGACCGTGCTCGGCGACGGCCTCGCCTACATCATCAAGGCCCGCGTACAGCTGCTGCGCGACTTCGGCTCCGCAATCGCCCCGGCGAGCGCCTGGCAGCTGATCCAGGGCATCGAAACGCTCAGCCTGCGGGTCGAGCGGCACGTGCAGAACGCCCAGGACATCGCCGAATGGCTCGAGGCCCGCCCGGACATCGCCTCGGTGAACTATGCCGGGCTGCCGTCGAGCCCGTGGTACGCGGCCGCGAACCGGTACGCGCCGCTCGGTGTCGGTGCCGTGCTGTCGTTCGAACTGACCGGTGGCGTCGACGCCGGACGCGCGCTCGTCGACAACCTGACACTGTTCAGCCACCTGGCCAACATCGGGGATGTTCGTTCGCTCGTCATTCACCCGGCGTCCACGACCCACTCCCAGCTCACCCCCGAACAGCAGCTGACCGCCGGGGTCACCCCCGGCCTGGTGCGCCTCTCGGTCGGCATCGAAAACGTCGCGGACCTGAAGAACGACCTCGAGGCCGGGCTCGCCGCCGCGGCGGCCGTGACGCAGGCATCCCGAGCCGCCGCACACACCGGCATCACCGACTGAGCCGGCCCGACCTGCCGCCAGAAGACGTAACATTCGGCGGGGGATCCGATCCCCCGCCAGAATGGAATCCCATGGAATGGCAAATTTCGGAAGACACGGTCCCGTCCAGCTTCGTCACAGAGGCCGAGGCGCGCTCGCTCATCGGTAAACCGCCGGCGACGGGCGCCTGGCGCGACGGCGACCGGATCGGTCACCGCCGGTTCGCCACCCTCGGCGCCCTGCACTTCGAGGCCGGCGGCAGCCTGCCGCGTGCCCGAATCGCCTACGAGACCTGGGGCACGCTCTCGCCGGAGCGCGACAACGCCGTGCTCGTGCTGCACGCCCTCACCGGCGACAGCCACCTGGTCGGCCCCGACGGCGACGGTCACGCCACCGACGGGTGGTGGAGCGGCATCGTCGGGCCCGGCCTCGCCCTCGACACCGATCGCTGGTTTGTGGTGGCCCCCAACATGCTCGGCGGCTGCCAGGGCAGCACCGGGCCCTCGTCGCTCGCCCCCGACGGTGTCGAGTGGGGAAACCGGTTTCCCTATCTCACCATCCGCGATCAGGTCGCCGCGCAGGTCGCGTTCAGCGACACCCTCGGCATCGATCGCTGGGCGGTCGTCGTCGGCGGGTCGATGGGCGGCATGCACGCCCTCGAGTGGGCCATCGCTCAGCCCGAACGCGTCGCCCGCCTCGCGATTCTCGCGGCACCACCCGAGACGACCGCCGACCAGATCGCCCTGAACTCGGTGCAGATCGAGGCTCTGCGCACCGATCCGCTCTTTCGCGGCGGCGACTACTACGATGCCGCCGACGGTGACGGTCCCACGAGGGGGCTCGCCCTCGCCCGGCGGATGGCCCTGCTCAACTACCGCAGCCGGGCCGAGTTGAACGCACGGTTCGAACGCGACTGGCAGAGTCCGATCAGCCCCCTCGGTTCGGGCGGCCGCTTCGCGGTCGAGTCGTACCTGGACTTTCACGGCAACAAGTTCACCCGACGCTTCGACGCCAACAGCTACATCGTGCTCGTCGAAGCCATGAATTCCCACGACGTCGGGCGCGGTCGCGGCGGGGTCGCATCCGCTTTGTCCATGATCCAGGCCGAGACCCTCGTGGTGGGCATCGACAGCGACCGCCTGTTCCCCATTGAGGGTCAGCACCTGATCGCCCGGCACGTGGCGAACACTCTCGACGGGACATCCGCCGTGGTGCTCGCCTCGCCCTACGGTCACGACGGCTTTCTGATCGAGACCGAGGCCGTCAGCGAGCAGCTGCGCCGGCTGCTTCCCTAACCTGCAGCTCCCCGAGACGGGCACATCCCGATATGGTGCAGGTGAGTCCCTTTCCGGGACCCTCCATCATTGACACCATCATTGACCGCGGGACGTGGCACGATGCAACGCATTTTCAAGGAACGCGACCGGATGCTGCGCCGCATCGCGCAATACGCCGGTCTGGCCGGATCCCTGACCGCTTTGCTGTGCCTGATGCTGCCGGGGGCTGTCGGCGGTGACGTTCTCGTCTCGTGCATCCTGCTCGTACTCGCCATGGCCGGCGGCCAGTACCTGCTCGGGCAGACCGGGGCGCTGCGCTGGGTGTTCTGCACGGTCCTGACCGGGCTCGCGACGATTCTGCTGCTCGGCTTCGGCAGCCACCCCGGTCAGGCCCTGAACGTCGTCGAGGAGTCGAGCATCAGCATGATCGGGGCCGGCGCCATGGGTTCCGTCGCCGCGGTGCTCGTCGTCAGTCGGGCGCGCATCATTCTGCTCGTTGCCCTGTTCGGCAGCACCATCGCGGTGATTGTGGCCGTGGCGATGTTCGCCCCGAGCTCGCTCTTGCCGCTCTGGCTGGCCACGACGGGCTGGCTGGCCACCGCGCTGCTCGGCTGGTGGGTCGGTCAGAGCGTGCCCCGGGTGCTGCACCGCATCGCCGCGATCGGGCGCGCCCATCGCGCCGAACGGCACGCGAGCGAACTCGAAGCGCAGCGCCGCCAGGACGCCAGGCTGCTGCACGACACCGTGCTGGCGACCCTGACCCTGCTCGCCCACTCCGGCGTCGGGGTGAGCCCCAACGCACTGCGCCAGCAGGCCGGCGATGATGCCCGGCTGCTGCGCCAGCTTCGACTCGGCGGGCTGCCAACGCCGCGCCGATCCGGCGTGTACACGCTCGAGCCGGCGACCGAATCCAGCCTCGGCAACACCCTCGAGTCGGTACGCCAGCGCTTCGGCCGGATGGGCCTGGAGGTCGACTGGCACGGCAGCGGGCAGGTGCTGCTGCCCAGTAACGTGCTCGACTCGTTCCTGCTCGCGCTCGGCGAATGCCTCGAGAACGTGCGACGGCATTCCGGAGTCAAACGGGCCGACGTCACGATCACCGACGACGAGACCACCGTGCGTGCGATGGTGACGGATGCCGGTGTCGGCTTCGATCTCGGAAAAATCGGCAGCGAACGGCTCGGTTTCGCCGAATCCGTCGTCGCCCGGCTCCGAGACGTCGGCGGCAACGCCAGACTGTTCTCGTCGCCCGGCTCGGGCACGACCGTCGTGCTGGAGGTACCGAAATGACCCGACGCATCCGCCCCCCGGCGCGAAGCAGCGACCACACCGTCGATACGGTCCTGGCCGACCAGAACGGCCTGGGCGGGCGCCACCTCGGCCTCGGCCTCACCCTCAGCGGCGCCTGCGTCGCCCTGTTCCTGTTCGGCCGCTTCATCTGGGAGTGGGTGGAACAGCCCGTTCCGCTGCCCAGCATCGGCGCCTGGCTGCTGCTGATCACGTTCAGCATTCTGACCCACACGATGGCTCCGCGGCTCGCCAGCACCATGCCAACCTGGTACTTCAGCGCCGTGCTCGCCGGCAGCGGCCTCGTCGTCGCCCTCGATCTGATCGGGTGCTACGGGCTGGCCGGGCAGGGAATCTACCCCACCGCGGCGCCCGCGGTCGGTGCCCTGCTGATGTCGATGGTGACCCTGCGTGAGGCCCGCCAGGTGCTCGTCGCGGCGAGCGGACTCGGTCTGGTGCTCGCGATCGCGGTCGCCACCGAAGATCGCGGCGATGACCCGCTCACCCTCGCGCCCGGCATCCTCACGATTGCCCTCGCCGTCATTCCCCCGTTCGTCGGCGTCGCCGTCGCCCGAGCCTTTCGCCGCATGGTGACCCGCGAACTCGACCTGGTACTCGTGCAGAGCACGGTGTCCCAGCCGCGCTTCGCCGTCGGCATGCTCGCCTCGGAGCAGCTCGCCCGACTCGACCTCGACGCCGAGACCCTGCTCGACGACGTTGCCCAGGGGCGCACGCCGCTGCCATTGGCCGCCCAGACCGCCAACACGGCGGCGAGTCTCGCCACCCAGCTGCGCCTGCACCTCATCGAGGGGCGCACGGAAACCTGGCTGCACCATGCCGTGACCGAGTCGGAGTTTCTCGGCCCCGCCGTCACCCTGTTTGATCCGACGGGCCTGGCCGGGCTGCTGGCTCCCGCCCAGCGCGACGCGCTGCTGCTCACCATCTGGCTGCTGGTGGGCGACACGGCCGGTGCGACGAGCGTCAAACTCACCCTCGGACCGATCGCGCCGCAGCACGGAGTCACCACCCACCAGAAGGTGCGTTTTCCGATTGAGCTGACCACAACGGGTGTGCGCAGACGCCGAGTCGACCCGGAAACCTGGCAAGCGATCCGCATGGTCGGCCCGCACGTCGACTCCAATCGCGAGGGCAGTTTACGAGTTGATATCGAATGCAGCGTGGATAACCCCGCAGATGCCTAGAAGGTACCCAATTGGCGATAAGGTGCTGAGTATATAGGAGGCAATAAGTGACGAACACACCGATAGTGACTAACACCCACCGGCCCATCCGCCTGGCGCTCGTTGACGATCATCGAATGCTGCTGGGGGCTCTCACTGAATGGATTCGCGGCGCGGCCGACGACATTGAAATGGTCGCCGCCGTTACCACCTGGCCGGAGCTGCTCACGCACCCCGAGTTTCCGGTTGACGTGGTCCTGCTCGACCTCGATCTCAAGGACAACATCCCGGTGTCCCTGAAGATCTCCACGCTCAAGACAACCGGGGTCAAGACCGTGCTCATGAGCACGTACTCCGAGCCGGCCCTCGTGCGCGAGGCCCTGGCCGCCGGCGCGCTGGGCTACCTCGTCAAAAGCGAGGAAGCCAGCATGATCGTCGACGCGATTCGTGCGGCCTACAACGGAAAGTCCTATATTTCGGCCGAGTTGGACTACGCGCTCAATTCCTCGGCCAACGATGACGGGGGTTCCCCCCGGCTGAGTGCTCAGGAACGCCGCGTCATGGCGCTCTACGGTGCCGGCGAGCCGGTCAAGGCAGTGGCCTACCAGTTGGGCATCTCAGAAGAGACCGCGAAGTCCTACCTGAAGCGCATTCGCGAGAAGTACCGTCTGGCCGGCTACGACGTCGGCACCAAGGTCGCCCTGCGTAAGCGGGCCATCCACGACGGCATCCTGCTTCAGACGGACTAGCCAGCACAACCAGTACGAACGTACATATCAGTACGAATCAGTACCGGGGCGCGCTCGAGGGGGGAAACCGAGAGCGCGCCACACACTGAGCGGCCTGCCGGTTCTACTTCGTGCGTCCCACGACTCCGATGGCCTGCGTTCCGTAAGGCACGTGCACTCCCCGACGACGACGGTTCCGGTCGATCCGAAACGTCACGAGGGTGAGAACGAGCCCGATCACGCTGAGGCCGACGCCAATCCAAATCGGTGCGATATACCCGAAGCCGCCCGCAATCGCAGCTCCGCCGAGCGCGGCTCCGAGCGCGTTACCGATGTTGAGCGACGAGTGATTCAGCGCCGCAGCGAGCGACTGGCTCTCGTGCGCGACATCCATCAACCGGGCCTGGATCGTCGGCGATAACGCCGACGCTGCCGCCCCGATCAGGAACACGCCGACCAGCAGGCCCGCGACGAACTGTGCCGAGAAGGCCAGCAGCACGAGGGCTCCGATCAGAACACCGAACGCGATGATCATCGTGCGGCGCACGCTCCAGTCGGCCATCGCGCCACCGGCGAAGTTTCCCACGGTCATGCCGAGGCCCACCACAACGAGCACGAGCGGCACCGCACCGGCCCCGAGCTCGGTCACCTCGATGACGAGGGGCGCGACGTAGGTGTAGACGGCGAACAGCCCGCCGAACCCGATCGCACCGATGGACAGGGTCACCCAGACCTGCGCGTGGCGAAACGCCCGCAGCTCGGTGCGCATCGTGACGAGCGGGTTGCCGGGTTGGTGCGGCACGAAGGCCGCAACCGCGAGAAACGTCACGGCAAAGATACCGGCGACAACGAGGTACGCGGTACGCCAGCCGAAGTTCTGGCCCACCCAGGTAATGGTGGGCACGCCGATCACGTTCGCGATCGTCAGCCCGGAGAGCACGAGCGCGATGCCCCTGGCGCGCTTTCCCGGACCCATCAGATCGGCCGCGACGAGGGAGGCGATACCGAAGTAGGCTCCGTGGGGCAGGGCGGCGAGAAAACGCGCGCCGAGCACCAGCTCGAAGGTTGGCAGCAGCGCCGAAGCGATCGTGCCCACGGTGAACGCGGTCAGCAGCACCAGCAGCAGCTGTTTGCGCGGCCAGCGCGCCGCGGCGGCGGCGATGGTGGGCGCCCCGACCACCACTCCGAGCGCGTAAGCGGAGATGAGCCAGCCCGCCCGCGCGTTGGCGGCATCCGGGGAACTCGCGTAGAGCCCCGGCAGCAGGTCGGCAGCCAGATTCGGCAGCAGTCCCATCGCGACAAATTCGGTGGCGCCGATTCCAAAGCCACCCAGCGCCAGGGCGAGCAGGGCAAGACGAATACGGGTCGGCGACAGGCGCACCGACCCGTCAACTGTGAGGGGCATGCTTAAAGCCTACGCCTCGACCTCCGGCTCTGCCCGCGTCTCGCGGGCTAGTGCCGTGTGAGTTCGGCCTCGAGGCGCTCGACCTTGGCGGTGATCTCCCCCGTGAAACCGGGGCGAATGTCGGCCTTCAAAACCAGCGCGACGCGGGACCCAAAGGGGGCCACGGCATCCGTCGCCGCCTTCACCACGGCCATCACTTCGTCCCACTCGCCCTCGATCTCGGTGAACATGGAGCCCGTGTGGTTGGGCAGGCCGGATTCCCGTACCACGCGCACGGCGGCCGCGACGGCGTCGTGCACCGAGCCGTCGGCCCGGCCCGTTCCGCTGGGGGCGACTGAGAAAGCTACGATCATCGACTTCTCCGATTCTGGGGGTTCTGGCGATTCTGGGGGTTATGGGGGTTCTGGCGATTCTGGGGGTTCTGGGGGGTCTGGCTGGTCTGGGCAGTCCGGCGGGCCGCTCTGCCGTCTGTGCCAGCGTACGTCCAGAGTCGATGCAACGCCCAGCCGAGCAGTGCGACCTCCAACAGGTTGCGCAGCGTGAGCACCGCCACCAGCAGCGGGTCGGCGACAAGCAGCGTGTCGTAGAAGAACGGGTAGACGATCTGGGTAAGGGCGGCGATCACGAGGCCGAGCAGGGCCGGCAGCCGCCAGACCAGGGGCTGCACGACGAGGCCGAAGATGAGTGGCGCTGCCAGCCAGCTGCTGAACTGCGGCGAACCGACCTTGTTCACGAGCACCAGCACGAGAACGAGGGCCAGCACGAGCGCGGGAAACAGGTGCGCCCTGTCGACGCCGCGACGCTGGGCCCGCACCCCCAGGAGCAGCACGGCCACGGCTGAGAGCGCCAGCAACGGGGTCATCAGCGCGCTGGCCAGGGTGGTTCCGGGGCCGGTGATCTGGTAGGTGAGAATGTCGAAGTCATAGTAGATCGTGATTCCCGAAAGGCCGGCCGCGGCCTGCCACATCCAGAGCCCGGCAACGGGTGACTCGATCTGGATTCCCCGCCCGGTCTGCTCGGCGATGAAGCTCAGAACGTGCGGCGCGCTGCCCAGGGACAGGCTGAGCGCCACGGCGGTCACGAGAATGGCGGCGCTCGTCACGAGTGCGACCCGAAATACCCGCGCGCGATCGGCCGACACCACGAGCACCGCACCGATCACCGCGGCCGGCCAGACCTTCACCCAGGTTGCGATCGTGAGCAGAACGCTCGCCCAGATCGGTCGGCTGCTGAGCCAGAGCAGGCCGACGATCACGAGCGGCACGGTGACGGCGTCGATGCGTCCGACCGCGATCGGACCGAGCAGCAGCAGAAAGGCCAGCCACCACCAGGCTGCCACGTCGTAGCGACGGTCGGTGGCCCGGCTCGCGCGGTGCAGCAGTACCGCGAAAGCCGCCGCATTACCAAGCGTCACGAGGGCGAGCCAGACCGCCACGTAGCCGTCGTCGCCGACTACCAGGGCGCCGAGGATCGGCAGGACCGCGACCACGGGGTAGACAAAGTCCTTCGTGATCCCGGGGATCCCGGCACCGGATGCCGCTTCCCGTGCCCAGCCGAGGTAGATCGCCTCGACGTCGCCCAGGGGCCCGTTCGGTGCGTTCAGGGCCAGCACGATCAGCACGACGTGCACCAGAGCAAACGCCGCGACGAGCAGTGCGGCGCGGCGAACAGTCAGCACGGCGCCGCCGTTTCGGAGGGGGCTGTGGGGGCGGCAAGCAGCGCGGCGATGGTGGCCGGTACCGCGTCGGCCACGTCGAGGGCGGCGATCGGGCCGCCACCGGATGCCCGCCGGGCGGCCTCGGCGTGCACCCACGCGGCGGTGGCCGCGAGAGCGGGCAGCGCCTGAGCATCCGTCTGCAGCTGCTCGTGGTGCGTGGCCAGGAGTGCGCCGAGGATGCCGCCGAGCACGTCGCCCGCGCCGGCCGTGGCGAGCCAGGATGGCGAATGGGAGACGGTGAACCGGGTGCCGGTGGGGTCGGCGATCCAGGTCACCGAGCCCTTCAGCAGCACGGTCACACCCAGTAGATCGGCGGCGCGTCCGGCCCACGCACCCGGGTCCTCTGCGATCGTGGCAGGGTTCACCGACGCGCCCGCGCGCGTCAACAGCCCGGCGAGCTCGCGAAAGTGCGGGGTGATGATCGTCGGACCGGTCGCCAGCCGAGCGTAATCGAGCGCGCCGGCGTCACAGACGAGGGGCACCCCCGACGCTGCGGCGCTGGCGAGGTCGGGCGCGGCATCTCCGAGGTCTTCTGCGTTCATGCCGGAGCCGAGCAGCCAGGCCTGTACCCGCCCCTGGCCCACAACGACCTCGGGACGCCTGGCCAGAACGAGCTGTGCGACCACGGCCGGACCGAGGTAGCGGATCATGCCGACGCCGGTGCGAGCGGCCGCCTGCACACCGAGCACGGCCGCTCCGGGGTACTCGGCCGACCCGGTGCAGACTCCGAGTACACCCCGGGAGTACTTGTCGTCGCTCTGGTCGGGAACGGCGATCCAGCTGCGCGCCTCGGCACAGCGCCATTCCTGCCACGACGCGTGTTTCACCATGCGTCCACGATAGAACGATTACGCCCGGCAGGTCCTTCAGGCTTCCGCAACCTTCAGACCGGATCAGTCACGGCGGGTGGCGTCTTGCACTTCACCGACGAGTTCCTCGATGATGTCCTCGAGAAACAGCACGCCGGTGGTCTCGCCCTGCGCGGTGAAGGACCGGGCGAGGTGCGCTCCCGAGCGGCGCATCGTGGCCAGGGCGTCTTCCAGATCGGTGTCTTCGAAGATCGACACCAGCTGGCGGATGCGCTTGGCGGGGATCGGCTCCCAGAACGCACCGGTCTTCGTGCCGGGCGCCGACGGGGAATCCGTGTCGAGGTCGATGATGTCCTTGAGGTGCACGAATCCGGTGGGGTCACCGCTCGGATCGACCACCACGTAGCGCGAGAACCCGTAGCGTGTTACCGCCCGTTCCACGTCGTCGGGGGTGGCGTTCTCGGGCAGGCTGACGAGGTTGGCTCGCGCCACGACCACATCACGCACCTTGCGGGTCGTGAACTCGAAGGTCGCATTGAGGGCACCGGTGCCATCGGCGAGGATGCCCTCGCGGGTGGACTGGGTGACGATTGTCGCGACCTCGTCGAGGGTGTACGCGCTCGTCGCCTCATTCTTCGGCTGCACACCGAAGAGGCGCAGAACACCGTTCGCCGTCGCGTTCAGGGCGACAATGACCGGGCGGAAGACCTGGCCGACAAAGACCAACGGCGGAGCAAGCAGCAGCACGGCCCGGTCAGGAACCGAGAACGACAGGTTCTTCGGCACCATTTCACCGAAGACCACGTGCAGGTACGAGACGAGCAACAGGGCGACGATGAAGGCGATCGTGCCGATGTACTCCTCGGGAATCCCGGTCAGCGCCAGCGGTGCTTCGAGCAGGTGATGGATGGCCGGCTCGGACACGTTCAAGATCAGCAAAGAGCACACGGTGATGCCCAACTGCGTGGTGGCCAGCATCTGGGTCGCGTGTTCCATCGCCCAGAGCGCCGTCTTGGCGCTGCGTTTTCCCTCTTCGGCCAGCGGCTCGATCTGCGACCGGCGCGCGGAAATGACCGCGAATTCCGCTCCGACGAAAAAGGCGTTCGCCGCGAGCAACACGACCAGCCAGGCCAAACCTGCCCAGTCGCTCATCGAGTCTTCACCACTCTCTGCTTGGGTGTTGCCTGCTTGGGTATTGCCTGCTTAGGTACTGCCGTCTTAGGTACTGCCTGTTTGTTCGCGGCCGGATCGGTTTTCTTGCGCGGTTCAGGCTGCGCGTCCGCCGCCGCCTCCGGTGGTGCCGGGGTGTAGCGCAGCCGGTCGACGCGCCGGCCTTCGAGACGTTCAACCGTCAGCTCTCCGCCCGGCAGGGTCACGCTGTCGCCGACGACGGGCAGGCGCCCCAGCAGGCTCATCATGAAGCCGGCCACGGTTTCGTAGGGGCCGTCGTCGGGGACTTCCAGGCCCGTACGTTCGAGTAGTTCATCGGGGCGCAGCAGCCCGGGAAAGGCGATTGAGTCCGTCGAGCGCACCACCCCGGCGCGGGCACGGTCGTGCTCGTCGGCCACCTCGCCGACCAGTTCTTCGACGAGGTCCTCGAGGGTCGCGACACCGGCCGTGCCACCGTACTCGTCGACCACGATCGCCATCTGATAACCGCGACCCCGCAGCTCGCTCAGGAGCCCATCGAGCTTCATGGTTTCGGGCACCCGCAGCGGTTCGGTCGAGAGCGCCGACACCGGTACGTCGAGTCGGCGATGCCGCGGCACGGCAACGGCCTGCTTGACATGCACGATGCCGACCACGTCGTCCATGTCTTCGTCGACGACGGGAAACCGGGAGTAGCCCGTGGCCCGGGTGAGTTCGATGACGGCCTGGGCGGAGTCGTTACGCTGCACGCTCGCGACGCGCGGCCGCGGTGTCATCACGTCGGACGCATCGTGGCCCGAGAAGAGCAGGGTGCGGTGCAGCAGCGTTGCCGTGTCCTTTTCGAGCAGGCCGGCGCTCGCGGAGCGCCGCACCAGGGAGGACAGCTCCTCCGCGGTTCTGGCACCCGACAGCTCTTCCTTCGGCTCGATGCCCACGGCACGCAGCAGCCCGTTCGCGCTGCCGTTCAGCAGCAGTACGGCGGGCTTGAACACGGTCGTGAAGAGCGTCTGGAACGGGATGACCAGCCGCGCCGTCTGGATCGGCAGGGCGAGCGCGAAATTCTTCGGAACGAGCTCCCCGACGATCATCGACAGCAGGGTGGCGACGATGATAGCGATTGTCGTCGCGACAACCGGCACGGTCCCCTCCGGCAGTCCGACCGCCGTCAGCGGCGTGAACAGAAGGCTGCTGATCGCCGGCTCCATGGCGTAACCGGTCAGCAGGGTGGTCAGCGTGATACCCAGCTGCGCGCTCGACAGGTGCGTCGAGGTGATCTTGAGGGCAGCAATCGTCATGCCCAGGCGGGTCTCGCCGCGGGCCTGGCGGGCCTCAAGATCGGAACGGTCGAGGTTGACCAGGGCGAACTCGCTCGCCACGAACAGCCCGGTACCGATGGTGAGCAGCACGCCGAACCCGAGCATCAGCCACTCAGACATGGCACGACACGATCAGGCCGTCGCTGCCAACTGAAAAGACAGCGCCGACCAAGAAGTTGAAGGTAAACAGAGAAGAGGGCCGGGGCCGAGGGGGGTCGTCCATTATTCCTCCCACTATACCGTGGCCGGCCCTCCCCTATTAGGGTGTGGCGGCGCGACGCCGCGCCTCAGCACGGGTCACCAGGAGACCGGCAGCGCCTTGCCCTCCTCGTACCCGGCCGCCGACTGAATTCCGACGAGCGCCTTGGCATGAAATTCTTCGATGCTGCTCGCCCCGGCATAGGTGAACGAGCTGCGCACCCCCGAGGTGATCATGTCGAGCAGGTCTTCGACGGATGGGCGCAACGGGTCGAGATAGATCTTCGAGCTCGAGATTCCCTCCGCGAACAGCGTCTTGCGGGCGAGCTCGTAGGGGTCGAGCCTGCCGAACCGCTCCTGCACGGCCTTGGTCGAGGCCATGCCCCAGCTTTCCTTGTAGAGCGCCCCCGCGGCATCCGTATTGAGCGTTCCGGGCGCCTCTGCGGTGCCGGCAAACCAGGACCCGATCATCACCGCGCTGGCTCCGGCCGCCAGGGCGAGGGCCACGTCACGCGGATACCGCACGCCGCCATCGGCCCAGACATGAGCCCCCAGTTCGTGGGCAGTGGTGGCGGTCTCGAGCACCGCCGAGAACTGCGGGCGA
The DNA here is from genome assembly GCF_004403305.1 of Cryobacterium frigoriphilum. Taxonomy (GTDB): domain Bacteria; phylum Actinomycetota; class Actinomycetes; order Actinomycetales; family Microbacteriaceae; genus Cryobacterium; species Cryobacterium frigoriphilum. The sequence goes on from NZ_SOHE01000053.1 coordinate 294,605, forward strand.
CCGACGGCCGTCATCATGCGGGTGGTGCACATGGCGCCGGGGCCGACACCGACCTTGACGATTGTGGCGCCCGCTCCGACCAGGTCGCGCACGGCATCGGCGGTGACGACGTTGCCGGCCACGATCGGCAGACCGAGATTCAGGTCGGCAACGATGCCGATCGCGCGCAGCATGCCGCTCTGGTGGCCATGGGCCGTATCGATGACGAGCACGTCGACACCGGCGGCCGCGAAGGCCTTCGCTTTCGCCGCGACATCCCCGTTGATGCCGATCGCTGCGGCGACCCGCAACCGCCCGTGCGCGTCGACAGCGCTCTGATACAGCGTCGAGCGCAGCGCACTCTTGCGACTGAGCGTGCCGACGACCTGTCCGTGGTGCAGCACCGGAGCAAAATCAAGGTCGGCGGCGGTCATCACGTCGAAGGCCCGGCGCGGTCCGTCGACGTCATCGGCGTCGAGGGCGGGCAGCGCGCCGTGCAGCAGATCACCGAGCAGGGCGTCGGGCAGGGCGCTGCGCAGCCGCGAGGCGACGATGCAGCCGAGGTACTCACCGTGCGAATCGTGAATCACGATTCCCTGGCCATCGACGGGCGGCACCTGCCGCAGGGCCATCTCGACGGTGTCCTGCGGGCCGAAGCTGAAGGGGGTGTCGAAACGCACCGACTGGGCCTTCACCCAGCGGATGGCCGCATCCAGGTCTTGCAGGTGCATATCCTGCGGCAACACGCCGAGCCCGCCACGCCGGGCGAGAGTCGCCGCCAAACGTGGCCCGGTCACCGAGTTCATGTTCGACGAGACGATCGGAATACTGCCGCCGCTGCCGTCGTGGGGAGCCAGCGACACGTCGAGGCGACTGTTCACGTCGGATTGCCCGGGAACCAGAAAAACGTCGGAGTAGGTCAGATCGTGACTGGGAATTGTTCCATAGAACTGCATACAAATAAAGCTAGCGCCCCACGCAGGTGCCCGCACCCGCTTCGGATGGGATTAGGCTGGTCGTGCAGAACTGGCCCGGCCGTCTGAACGCTCGGGCATCGAAAGTCAACGCAGTCCCTAAATCAACGCAGTCCCAAAATCAACGCAGAGAGTGGGTGATCGGTAGGTGTCAAGCCAGGTAACCGGTGGAACCTCCGACGAAACGACGTCGGGTGAATTCGGTGCAAACGAGTGGCTCGTAGATGAGTTGTACGAAAGGTACCTCGTCGATAAGAACTCGGTTGACGAATCGTGGTGGCCGGTGCTCGAGAGCTACCACCAGACCGCGTCGACCCCCGCCGCTCCGGCAGCAGCGGTGACAGCGCCCGCCCCGGCAGCCGCTGCTCCGGCAGCTCCCGCCCCGGCAGCGGCCGCGGACGGCCAGCCGACGGCGCGCACCACATCGATCGCCGCCAAGCCCAAGCCCGTACCGGCCGACGCGCCGATCACGAAGCCGCAGGCGGTCGTGCCCGACGCCACCGCGCCGGTGCGTGAAGACGTCGTCTCGCCGCTGCGCGGCATGGCCAAGTCGCTCGCCACCAACATGGCCGCGAGCCTCACCGTGCCGACCGCGACGAGCGTGCGCACGATTCCGGCCAAGCTGCTGATCGACAACCGCATCGTCATCAACAACCACCTCAAGCGTGCGCGTGGCGGCAAGGTCAGCTTCACCCACCTCATCGGCTGGGCGCTGATTCGGGCGCTGAAGATGTTCCCGAGCCAGAACGTCTACTACGACGAGGTCAACGGCAAGCCCTCGGTCATCGCCCCCGCCCACGTGGGCATGGGCCTGGCCATCGACATGCCCAAGCCCGACGGCAGCCGTGCGCTGCTGGTTCCGGCCATCAAGCGTGCCGACACCATGACCTTCGGCGAGTTTCTCTCCGCCTACGAAGACCTCGTCTCCCGGGCCCGCCAGAACAAGCTCACCGCCGACGACTTCGCCGGCGCGACCCTGTCGCTGACCAACCCCGGCGGAATCGGTACCGTGCACTCGGTCCCCCGCCTGATGAAGGGCCAGGGCTGCATCATCGGCGCCGGCGCCCTCGACTATCCGGCCGAGTTTCAGGGTGCGAGCATCAAGACCCTCACCGGCCTGGCGATCTCCAAGACCATCACCCTCACGAGCACCTATGACCACCGCGTCATCCAGGGCGCCGGTTCGGGCGAGTTCCTCAAGATCGTGCACGAGCTGCTCATCGGCCAGCACAACTTCTACGAGGAGATCTTCTCCGCGCTGCGCATCCCGTACGACCCGATCCACTGGGCCCCGGATATCAGCGTCGACCTCGCGAGCGCCGTCGACAAGACCGCCCGCGTGCAGGAGCTCATCAACTCGTTCCGCGTGCGTGGCCACCTGATGGCCGACATCGACCCGCTCGAGTACATGCAGCGCAGCCACCCCGACCTCGACATTGCGACCCACGGCCTCACCTTCTGGGACCTTGATCGCTCGTTCGTGACCGGCGGCTTCGGCAACCAGCGTCAGATGCTGCTGCGCGACATCCTCGGCGTGCTGCGTGACTCCTATTGCCGCACCACGGGCATCGAGTACATGCACATTCAAGACCCGGCCCAGCGCAAGTGGGTGCAGGAAAAGATGGAGAAGGCGTACGTCAAGCCGACCCATCACGAGCAGATGCGCATCCTCGGCAAGCTCAACGAGGCCGAGGCCTTCGAGACCTTCCTGCAGACCAAGTATGTCGGGCAGAAGCGCTTCAGCCTCGAGGGCGGCGAGTCCACGATTCCGCTGCTCGATTCCATCCTGCAGAGTTCGGCGGATGCCGGCCTCGACGAGGTCGCGATCGGCATGGCCCACCGTGGTCGCCTGAACGTACTCACCAACATCGCCGGCAAGACCTACGGCGAGATCTTCCGCGAGTTCGAAGGAACCCAGGACCCGCGCACCGTGCACGGCTCCGGCGACGTCAAGTACCACCTCGGCACCATGGGCACCTTCCGTGGCGAGGGCGGCGTCGAGATTCCGGTCTCGCTGGCCGCGAACCCCTCCCACCTCGAAGCCGGCGACGGCGTGCTCGAGGGCATCGTACGAGCCAAGCAGGACCGCAAGCCGATCGGCACCTTCTCGACCCTGCCGATTCTCGTGCACGGCGACGCGGCCATGGCCGGCCAGGGTGTCGTGCTCGAAACCCTGCAGATGTCCCAGCTGCGCGGCTACCGCACCGGCGGTACCATCCACATCGTCGTCAACAACCAGCTCGGCTTCACGACGCTGCCCGGCGATGCACGCACCTCGATCTACTCGACGGATGTGGCCAAGACCATCCAGGCACCGATTTTCCACGTCAACGGGGACGACCCCGAAGCCGTGGTGCGTGCCGCAGAACTCGCCTTCGAATACCGCCAGGAATTCAAAAAAGACGTGGTCGTCGACCTCATCTGCTACCGCCGACGCGGCCACAACGAGGGTGACGACCCCTCGATGACCCAGCCGCTGATGTACAACCTGATCGAAGCCAAGCGCTCCGTTCGCAAGCTGTACACCGAAGCGCTCGTCGGCCGTGGCGACATCACGGAAGAAGAGTACGAAGCCGCGCACCGCGACTTCCAGGACCGCCTGGAACGGGCGTTCATGGAGACGCACGCCGCGCAGACCGCGTCGATCCCGATCATCACGGCCGAGGTCGCCGCGGCGGCCCTGGCGGAGGCAGAAGCCAAGGCCCGTGAGGATTCCGCCGGCGAACCGGCATCCACCGGCGTACCGGAGTCGGTCATTCACCTCATCGGTGATGCCTTCAACAACAAGCCCGCCGGCTTCACGGTGCACAACAAGCTGCAGCAGCTGTTGCAGAAGCGTCTCGACATGAGCCGCAACGGCAACATCGACTGGAGCTTCGGCGAACTGCTCGCCCTCGGCTCGCTGCTCGTGGAGGGCACCCCGGTGCGCTTCGCCGGCCAAGACGCCCGACGCGGCACCTTCGTTCAGCGCCACGCCGTGCTGCACGACCGGATCAACGGTCAGGAATGGCTGCCGCTCGCGAACCTCAAGGACAGCCAGGCCAGATTCTGGATTTACGACTCGCTGCTCAGCGAGTACGCGGCCATGGGCTTCGAGTACGGCTACTCGGTGGAACGCGCCGATGCCCTCGTGCTCTGGGAGGCCCAGTTCGGTGACTTCGCCAACGGTGCTCAGACGATCATCGATGAGTTCGTGTCGAGCGCGGAGCAGAAGTGGGGCCAGCGGTCATCCGTTGTCCTGCTGCTGCCGCACGGCTACGAGGGTCAGGGCCCCGACCACTCGTCGGCGCGCATCGAGCGCTACCTGCAGCTGTGCGCGGAGAACAACATGACCGTGGCACGGCCGTCGACCCCGGCGTCGTACTTTCACCTGCTGCGTCGTCAGGCGTACATGCGTCCCCGCCGCCCGCTCATCGTCTTCACCCCGAAGTCGATGCTGCGGCTGCGCGGAGCAACCAGCTCCGTCGCCGACCTGACCAACGGCAAATTCGAGCCCGTCATCGACGACGCTCGAATCGAAGACAAGGCCGCGGTGAAGCGCGTTCTGTTCCACTCGGGCAAGTTGTACTACGACCTGCTCAACGAGCTCACCAAGAACCCCAACCCCGAGATCGCGCTCGTGCGCGTTGAGCAGTTCTACCCGCTGCCCGCCGTCGAACTCAAGGCCGTGTCCGAGCAGTACCCCAACGCCGAACTGGCGTGGGTACAGGACGAACCCGAGAACCAGGGCGCCTGGCCGTTCTTCTACCTCGAGACCAACAAGCTGGGCCCGCGCCCGGTGCGTCTGTTCTCGCGCACGGCGTCGGCTTCGCCGGCCGCCGGGTCGGCCAAGCGCCACGCGGCCGAGCAAGCGACACTGCTGCACGACGCCTTGACCCTGTAACTACGAGGCGACCGGACCCGCGGGTCCGGGGTCGTGATCTGTTTTCCCAGATCACGCCCCCGGGCCCGCGGGTTTCTTTGTACGATGTGTGCGTTCCGATCCATTCTCAGATCAGACCGAACGCACAGGAGGATCACCATGCCCACCATCGACAGCTTCACGCCCGGCGAACCGTGCTGGGTCGACCTGATGAGTTCCGACGTCGAACGTTCGAAGCAGTTCTACACGTCACTTTTCGGCTGGACCGCAACGGAGTCCGGTGACGAGTACGGCAACTACGTCACCTTCTGGAAGGGCGATGCGCAGGTTGCCGGCCTGGCGCGGCAACAGCCCGGCTCGAACTTTGCCGACGTCTGGACGACCTACCTCGCCGTCGACGACATCGACGCCGCCGCCGAGTCCGCCCGCGCTGCCGGGGCCCAGATACTCATGGAGCCGATGACGGTGGGCGACCAGGGGCGCATGGCCATGATCCTCGACCCGACGGGGGCCGCGATCGGTCTCTGGCAGTCCGCGGAGCATGCCGGTTTCGGTGTCAACAACGAAAACGGAGCCCCCGTCTGGCACGAGCTCAATACCCGCGACTACGATGCGGCACTCAGCTTCTACCAGGCGGTATTCGGGTGGACGCCGGTGCCGTTGAGTGACGCCATGGAGTTTCGGTACAGCACGTTCGGCGGCGAGGGAACCATGGCCGGCGGGGTCTACGACGCGCACGCAACGCTGCCGGAGGGGGTTCCGTCACACTGGCAGCTCTACCTCGGGGTAGCGGATGTCCCCGCCGCGGCCCTGCGCGTCGTCGAACTGGGCGGCAGCATCCTGCGTGAACCCTGGGACTCGGAGTTCGGCGTGTTCGCCCAGGTCGCCGACCCGACCGGCGCCAGCTTCCAGCTCGGCGGTGTAGCCGCCGAGATCGTGTCGGAACCGACGACGTCGAAGTCCGTCAGCTCCGACACCGAATAGCCGCCCGGCGCGTGCGAGAGCTGCGCGGCGGCTGCGCCACCCAAGGAGCGCGTGCCCCCAGAGCTGCGCGGGTACTGCGCCGCTACGCGGGTGGCACACATCCCGCGCAGCGGCGCACCACCCGCGCATCGCCAACCGACCCCACTTGCTCGTCCGCTGCGCGGGCCGAGACGGCTAGTGGGCGGACTGCAGGGCGCGCAGACGCGCGAGCACCTGGTCGCGCAGGTCCTCGGGGGCGGTCTCTTTACACGCCCGCTGCACCGCTTCCGTCAACGTGCGGCCGACGAGGTGTTCGGTGGCGCAGTCCTCACACCCGGCCAGGTGCGCCTGAATGTCGGCGGCATCGGCTCCGCAGAGTTCGTGGTGCAGGTATTCCTCGAGTTCGGCTTTGGCTTTGGTGCATCCGCAATCGGTCATAGGTCTCTAGCTCCCAGAGTTGTTCTGGCCAGCTGACTGGCCGAGTCCGCGCTCCTGCGCGTATCCGGCCAGCAGATCGCGAAGGAGCCGACGGCCTCGGTGCAGGCGGCTCATCACGGTGCCAATAGGTGTTTTCATGATTTCAGCGATCTCCTGATAGGAGAAGCCCTCCACGTCGGCAAAATACACCGCGAGGCGAAAATCTTCGGGAATCGACTGCAGTGCGTCTTTCACGGCGCTGTCGGGCAGGTGATCGATCGCTTCGGCCTCGGCCGACCGGCCGGACATGGCGGTCGTCGATTCGGCGCCGCCCATCTGCCAGTCTTCGAGATCGTCAATCGTGCCCTGATAGGGCTCGCGCTGCTTTTTGCGGTAAGCGTTGATGAAGGTGTTCGTGAGAATCCGGTACAGCCACGCCTTGAGGTTGGTTCCCTGCTCGAACTGCGCGAACGCGGCGAAGGCCTTGACAAAGGTCTCCTGCACGAGATCCTGCGCGTCGGACGGGTTGCGCGTCATGCGCATCGCCGCAGCATAAAGCTGGTCGATAAACGGCATCGCCTGCTCTTCGAACAGGTCGCGGGTCAGCGTCGCTGCGGCCTCGGGTGTTGCCTTGTCCACATTCGCCTGATCGGGACTCGGTGTATCTGTTGTCATCACCGGCAATTCTAAGCCGCGCAACTCGATACTGCCCGAACGGATTCCGTGAGGCGCAACCATGAGCGGTCGCTCCAAGAGTGCTGCAGCCATGAGAAGACCTCCCTAAGATCATTTGCTTCGACTATTCTGATAACCGATGTTGATCTCGAGATATTCCAAGCCGGAGTTCGATCCTTACGGCGACAATGTGCCGCTCGAAGCGGATGCCTGGTGGCCAGCTCCCACGGCATCCGGTGCCTTGACCTGCACCGTCTCCCTTCCGGGATCGAAGTCGCTCACCAATCGTGAGCTCGTGCTCTCGGCACTCGCCAGCGAACCGTCGCTGCTGCGCGCCCCGCTGCACTCCCGCGACAGCGACCTGATGGTCGACGCGCTGCGTCAGATGGGCACCACCATCGAGGCCGTTGACGGCAACGGCGCTTTCGGCGCCGACCTCAGGATCACCCCCGGTGAACTGCTCGGCTCCACGACAGTCGATTGCGGCCTCGCCGGAACCGTCATGCGTTTTCTGCCGCCGCTCGCCGCCCTCGCCCTCGGACCGACGACCTTTGACGGCGATGCGGGCGCCCGCCGCCGCCCGATGTCGACGATGATCACCGCCCTGCGCGACCTCGGAGCCGACATCAACGACGACGGCCGCCGCGCCCTGCCCTTCACCGTGCACGGCCGCGGAGCCGTCACCGGCGGCGACGTCACGATCGACGCCGGCGCCTCGAGCCAGTTCGTCTCCGGACTGCTGCTGGCCGCCGCCCGCTTCGACGAGGGCCTGCACCTGCACCACTCCGGTGAGCGTCTGCCGAGCCTGCCGCACATCGAGATGACGATTGCCACCCTCGCCGCCCGCGGTGTCACCGTCACGAGCCCGGCCGTGGGCGAATGGATCGTCGAACCCGGCCCGATCGCCGGCGCCGAGGTCGACATCGAACCTGACCTCTCGAACGCGGCCCCGTTTCTCGCCGCCGCACTCGTCGCCGGCGGCAGCGTCACCATCGCGGGTTGGCCGACCAGCACAACCCAGGTCGGCGCCGACCTCGCAACCCTGTTGCCCCTGTTCGGCGCGACCGTCACCCTCGAAAACGATCGCCTCACGGTGACCGGGGGCAGCGGCATCCATGGTGTCGAACTGGACCTCTCGACCGGCGGCGAGCTTGCCCCGACGCTCGTGGCACTGGCCGCCCTCGCCGATTCGCCGAGCACGATCACCGGAATCGGGCATCTGCGGCACCACGAGTCCAACCGGCTCGAGGCCCTCGCGACCGAGATCAACGGCCTCGGCGGCAACGTGACCGAGCTGCCCGATGGCCTGCACATCGTGCCGCAGCCCCTCACGGGCGGTGAATGGCACAGCTACGACGACCACCGGATGGCCACGACCGGCGCACTCATCGGCCTCGCGGTTGCCGGGGTGCTCGTGGAGAACATCGCCACGACCGCCAAGACCCTCCCCCAGTTTCCCGAGCTGTGGCACGCCCTGCTGCCCGAGGCCACCCCCTAGATGCCGGCGCACGAGCTGCCGAAACGCCATCTGCCGTCGAGTGACACCGACGAACAGGCCGACGCCTGGTGGTCGACACCCGACGATGACGAACCGCAGTACGACGAGTCCGACGTGCGCGTGCGTGCGGGGCGCAAGGGTACCAAGCCGCGCTCGAAGACCCGGCCGCAGCACGAGAACGCGCTGACCGGGCGTATCCTCACCGTCGACCGGGGCCGCTACACGGTATTGCTCGACGAGAATCTGGCCACCGAGCACCGGGTGACCGCAGCTCGGGCGAGCGAACTGCGCAAGAAGGCCGTCGTGAACGGCGACCAGGTCGACATCGTCGGCAACACCACCGGCGACGAGGGCACCCTCGCCCGCATCGTGCGCATCGTCGACCGCCGCACCCTGCTGCGGCGCAGCGCCGACGACACCGACGCCGTCGAACGGGTGATCGTCGCCAACGCCGACCAGATGCTCATCGTCGTCGCCGCGGCCAACCCGGAGCCCCGCATCCGCCTCGTCGACCGCTATCTGGTGGCCGCCTACGACGCCGGGGTCTCCCCCATCCTCTGCATCACCAAGACCGACCTCGCCGACCCCGCCGAGTTTCTCAGCAACTTCGCCGGCCTCGACCTGCCGGTGTTTCAGAGCCGCGAGGACCACATTCCGCTCGACCAGATCTCGGCGGCCCTGGTCGGCCACGACACCGTCTTCGTCGGCCACTCCGGGGTCGGCAAGTCCACCCTCGTCAACGCCCTGGTCCCCGGCACCAATCGCGCCATCGGTGTCGTCAACACGGTCACCGGGCGCGGCCGCCACACCTCATCGTCGACGGTGTCACTGCGCCTCGAAACGGATGCCGGCAAGGGCTGGGTCATCGACACTCCCGGCGTGCGATCCTTCGGCCTGGGGCACATCAACACCGACAACATCCTGAAGGCCTTCACCGACCTCGCGACCATCGCTGAGCGCTGCCCGCGCGGCTGCACCCACCTGCCGGCCTCACCGGACTGCGCGATCATCGAGGCGGTCGAGGCCGAGGAACTCGGCGAGATCGGGCGGGTACGACTGGATTCCCTGCAGCGACTGCTCGCGACCTTCGCCCCGGCCCGCTGATCCGCCGCCTCGCTCGCCTCGCGGCGTGTCTCGCGCTGGCCGTCGTGCTCGCCGGGTGCAGTCTGCTGGTTCCTACGGCGCCCGAATCCGTGACCACCGCGGTTGACGACGCCGTCGACGCGATCCGCGCGACCGCCGGCGTGAGGTCGGTGAGGGCGGACGTCTCACCGCTCGAGCACTCGGCATTTGCCGCCCTGAACGACTTCTGGACCGCGTCCATCGAGGTGACGACCGAAGCGGATGCCGCCGACTTCGGTTCGCTGGCCGAAACGGTCGCGGGCCACGTCGCATCCGCTCGAGCGAGCGTGGACGCAACGGCAATCGTGCGGTTACCGGCCACCGACACGGACGCCGACACTGCGCTCGTTCTCCATCCGAGCGAGGCGGTGGGGATGACGACCCGCGAGATGGCCAGCACGGCGGCTCAGGAAACGGCCGGGGAGCTGGCCGACGCGGCCCTGACGCTGCGGCACCTCGAGCAGGCCAGTACGGTCAGGGTGGCGGACAGCGCACCGTCGGCGACCGTCACGGTGACGTCCCCGGATGCGCTGAGCGCCGCGATCACCGAACTGCGAACGCTCCCGCAATTCGGCACTGGTGCGCTGGCGGCCGTGACACTGGCGGCGCGGGCCCCCTCGGGCACCACGAGCAGCGTGACCGCGTCGACCACCTTTCCCTCCTCCGGCCTCGCGGAGGTCCTGGGCGAGCTTGCGGCCGAGACCCACGTTGACGACCTGGCCTACGACGGACAACCTGACAATTTCACTGGCGACACCTGGCGGCCGACCCTGCGGGTACAGGCCGACTCACCGCAGAGCGCACGCACGATCACGCAACTTCTCACGGGCCTCGAGCCCGCGCAGGCGGCGGGCGAGCCCCGGGCATCGTTCTCCGTGTTCGCCCCGAACGCCGACGCGACGAACGAGCACATCTTCGAGCGGACCGGTTTCCTCGGTCTGGCGCTGGGCTCGCCGGAGCCCGACGACGCCCTCGAGGCCCCGCAGCCCGAGCCCGAAGCGACGGAGACCGCCCCCGGCGACGCGATCCCCGAAGCCTCTCCCGGCGTCGTGGCATTAGCCCCGGAAGCGGCGTCACGGCGGCTGCAATCGGATCTGCTGCGGGTGACCGAACTTCTCGACGCAGCGGGCGACACGGCCGGCATCCGCGGCACGGCGGCCGTGGCCCTCACCGCCTGCGACGCCGGGACGGGCGAGCACGTCTCTGGTTCTGTGCTGCTGCCGATCTTCGAGATCACCGACAGCGCGCAAGCGCCCTTCGACGCCGTCGCGCGGTCGTGGAATCGGCAGGGTTTTGATGCCACCGACCGGGGGATGGGCACCGACATCTATACCCCGCGGGATCCGTCGAATACCGACGCCTCGGACAGCCTGCGGAGGCTGACCCTCCGCGGCACCGCGGAGGGCCTGTCGATCAGCGCCGAGTCGGTCTGCGTCATCTCCGGCTGAGCGGCCCGGTCTCCGGCCCCGGCTGAGCATCCGCTGCACGAGCGGCTAGCGTGGAGTCATGACGGATTCACTACGGCTTGCGGCCGGCGACACGGCCCCCCAGTTCACCCTGACCGACCAGGACGGGGCATCCGTCTCGCTTGCCGATTACGCGGGCACGAAGGTCGTGGTGTATTTCTACCCGGCCGCGATGACGCCCGGTTGCACGAAGCAGGCGTGTGATTTTCGCGACAACCTCGGGTCTCTCGCCTCGGCCGGATATCAGGTGCTCGGACTGTCCAAGGACAGCCCCGCCAAGCTCAAGCAGTTTCAGGAGCTCGACGCGGTCAACTTTCCGCTGCTGAGCGACACCGCCCTCGACGTGCACAAGGCCTACGGCGCCTGGGGCGAGAAGAACCTCTACGGCAAGGTCGTGACCGGGGTACTGCGGTCAACCTTCGTCATCGATGAGGCCGGACTCGTGCAGCTCGCCCTGTACAACGTGAAGGCCACGGGCCATGTCGCGAGCCTGCGCAGGAAACTCGGCATCGACGCCTGAGGCGCGGCCCGGCGCCGTGCGGGCGCTGGCAGGGCACGTGCGGGGCGCGGATGGGGCGCGGATGAAACACTGACGCTCCGCGCGGCGGGTCCGAATGGGTTTTGCGCGGAACGGGCTTCAGTCCCGGTCGTCGGGTTCGTCTGGGTACAGCGCAACCGGACTCGTCGCCGCGACCACCGCGCGGGTGAACAGCAACCCGATCACGAGCAGCGACGGAGCCAGCAGCGCCCAGCCCACGTCGGGTCGGGCGTAGACCCCCTGGAACGCTCCGATGGCAACCATGATCTGCACGAGTTGCCAGGTCAGCGCGCCGCCACGGGTCCAGGACCGGCGACGCGGCAGGTTGAACGCGATGAAGCTGACCCACAGCGCGGCGAGGGCCGAGAGACCGAGAAGGGCGAAAGCCCCGCCGAGCGAGGTCGGCGTTTCGGTGAGCAGCTCAATCACGAGCCAGGCCGTCACGCCCCACAGCAGCAGCGCTTCGAGCCACAGAATAGCGGTGACAATGCGCAGGCCAAACCCACTACGAGGCGCGGGGGCCGCGGAACCGGCGTCGGCGTCGCCGGATGACTGGCTGTTCACAGAGAAATCCCATACAAAACTATTGATTTGATTCTTCTATTATGGGACTATATTCATAGCCCGGTTGACGCTCACAGGGACGTGAGCAGATCACCAGCACAGCCACTACAGCCACACGGACTCTGTTTATCATCCGTTAACAGCCACAACTGTTGACAACACAGGCCGCTGTCGTTGCAGTGGCTTCTTCGTGCGCCGATCCACACGGTTTTTTCCTCCGACCGGGCCCCGCAACTCTGGCCATTCGGCCGTGCACCCCACGCAATAAAGGAGCAATTCAATGGACTGGCGCGACAAAGCTGCCTGCTTGACCGCAGACCCCGAGCTCTTCTTCCCGGTCGGCAACACCGGTCCCGCTGTGGACCAGATCGAAAAGGCAAAGTCCGTCTGCGCCCGCTGCAACGTCACCGAGGTGTGCCTGCAGTACGCGCTCGAGACCGGTCAGGACTCCGGAGTCTGGGGCGGCCTCAGCGAAGACGAGCGTCGTGCCCTCAAGCGCCGCGCCGCCCGCGCCCGCCGCGCCTCCTAGCACCGCACCCTGTAGCCAGTCGCTGCCAGCCCGTTCGGGCCGGCGCCGGCTGGTTTTTTGGTACCCGGGCGTCGGCATCCATCACTCAGAGCCACGCACCAGGCCGCGCCACGCGGGGTGAGCCCGGGACTCGTGCCCCTGCGCGGGTCCTGCGCCACCCCACCCACGGCCTCTCCCCGAGGTGCGCGGGTGCTGCGCCGCTGCGCGGTAGGCGTGCCACCCGCGCAGCGGCGCACTACCCGCGCAACGCATCAGGCCAGCCCCGACACCCCCGCTCCGCGGGTGCTGCGCCGCTACGCGGGACTTGCGCCGTGCGTCGTCGCTGAGCACGCTGCAAGCATCGCTGCCACTCATCCCGGGCCGGCGACCGGTTCGCAATAACCGGGGGCCAGCATCCGCTGCCCGCGTGAACGAGGACATGCCCGTCAGGCGGCGTCGAGCGGATGCCGTGCTCGGCCCTGGCGCTAGCCTTCCTGCATGAAGCGCAACGGAATCTCGATCGTGACCTCGGTGCCGCTGCCCATCATGGTGTGCCAGTCGATGGTGCCGCCGAGTTCCCCCTGGATCAGGGTGCGCACGATCTGGGTACCGAGGCCCGAGCCGACCTTGCCCTCCGGCAGGCCCGCTCCGGTGTCGCGCACGAGCACGGTGAGGGTCTCGGCGCTGCGGTGTGCCTCGATCGAGACCTCGCCCTCACGCCCGGCGAGACCGTGCTCGACGGCGTTGGTGACGAGTTCGGTGAGCACGAGCGCGAGGGGGGTCGCGTAGGCACTCGGCAGGGTGCCGAAGCTGCCGGACGACTTCGGATGCACGGTCGTGTTGTGGGCCGAGGCGACCTCGACGGTCAGCAGCAGCACCCGTTCAAAGACCGCGTCGAAGTCGACGATCTGGCTGAGGCCTTCGGAGAGGGTATCGTGCACAACAGCGATTGCCGCGACCCGACGCATGGCCTGGGTGAGCGCCTCGCGAGCGGTGTCGGAGTGGGTGCGCCTGGCCTGGATGCGCAGCAGCGAGGCGACCGTCTGCAGGTTGTTCTTCACCCGGTGGTGAATCTCCCGAATGGTCGCGTCCTTGGTGATGAGTTCACGTTCCTGATGGCGCAGTTCCGTGACGTCACGGGAGAGCACGATGGCTCCGGTGCGCTGTCCGCGGTTGCGAATCGGAATCGCCCGCAGCGACACCGTCACTCCGCGAGCCTCAATGTCGGTGCGCCACGGGGCACGTCCGGTGACCACGAGCGGCAGCGATTCGTCGACGACGGCGGTGCCGGTGAGCAGACCGGTCGTCACCTCGGCGAGGGACTCGCCTTCGAGCTCATCGGGGAAGCCCATGCGGTTGAACGCGGAGAGGGCGTTGGGGCTCGCGAAGGTGGTGACCCCGTCGACGTCGAGCCGGATGAGGCCGTCCGAGGCGCGCGGGGCGCCTCGGCGCGGGCCGGTCGGGGCTCCGAGGTCGGGAAAGTCACCCGAGGCGATCATGTCGAACAGGTCGTTCGCACAGTCGTTGAAGGTGAGTTCCTGGCGGCTGGGGGTGCGCGCCTCACTCAGGTTGGTGTGCCGGGTCAGTACCGCCACGGGCACCTCGGCGACCTGGGAACCGGCGGAGCTCAGGCGACGCAGCACCGGGATGGCGCGCACGCGGGTCGGAGTCTCCTCGTACCAGTCGGGCGCCGTGGTGTCGACGATCTTGGCGGTGTCAAAGGCCTGGGTGACCTGCTGGCGCCACTCCACCTTGATGTTCTGACCGACGAAGTCGCGGTAGAACAGCGTGGCGGCACTCGACGGGCGCGCGTGCGCGACGGCGACGAAGCTGCCGCTTTCGCTCGGCACCCACACGACGATGTCGGCGAAGGCGAGGTCGGCGAGCAGCTGGCCGTCGGCGACGAGCATGTGCAGCCAGTCGACGTCTTCGGCGGTGCTGCGGCCCTGGGCTAGTACGAGATCACTGAGAGTCGACACATCCTGTAGCCTACGGGACGCCCCGCAGCCCCCCGAGCGCGCCGCCCCACCGCGACTCGTGACCCGAGCCGCTCAGACGTGGTCGCTGCCCTCATGCACCAGGTCTGCGATCATCCGCTTCACGGCGTTGAATTCGAGCGACGACGGATCCCGGTCGTCGCCCAGATTCACGGGTACGATCTGGCGGATGTGCCCCGGCACGCCGTGCGCCGCTCCCCCGGTCATCACGACGACACGGTCGGCGAGGTAGACGGCCTCCTCGATGCTGTGCGTCACGAACACGATCGTGGCCGCGTTGGCCCGATGGATGCGACGCAGCTCGGTCTGCAGCTCGGTGCGGGTGAGTGCGTCCAGGGCCCCGAAGGGTTCGTCCATCAGCAGCACGGCGGGGTCGTTGGCGAGTACCCGTGCGATCGCCACCCGCTGTTGCATCCCACCGGAGAGTTGGCCGGGAAACTTGCTGGCCGAGCGCGTCAGCCCCACCAGCTCGAGAAAGTGGTCGGCCGCCCGGCGGGCATCGCGGCGGCCGACACCGTGCTGCCGCGGCCCGTAGGCGACGTTCTCCCGCACGGTCAGCCAGGGAAAGAGACCGTAGTCCTGAAACACCACGCCACGGTCGGAGCCGGGGCCGGTGACCGGGGCGCCTGCCACCAACACGGTTCCGGTGCTGGGCTTCTCGAAGCCGGCGAGGATGCGCAGGAGCGTGCTCTTGCCGCATCCGCTCGCGCCGACGATCGCGACGAATTCCCCCGACGCAACGTCGAGGGTCACGTCGTTCATCGCCATGACTTCGTGACCGGGCAGCCCGTAGCTCTTGGACAGGCCGGAGATGCCGATGTCGGACTGGCGTTCGGGGCGGCTCAGGGTCGCGGCGGCGGCAGTGCTCACGGTGGACTCACTCTCTCTCATCGTTGGCTCGCTCTCACTTCATCAGCGGGCGCCCGCGAAACGCGAGCTGAAACAGCCAGACCAGCAGTCGGTCGGAGAGGTAGCCGGCCAGTCCGATGCAGATCATGCCGACCACGATCAGGTCGGTGCGCACGATGTCGCGGGCGAGGCTGATCGTGGCGCCGAGGCCGACCCGGACGCCGACGGTCTCGCCGAGCACGAGCACGACCCAGGCGAGCCCGAGACCGATGCGCAGCCCGTTGATGATCGCGGGGGCGGATGCGGGAACCACGACCTGATACAGGATGCGCAGCGGGTTGCTGCCGAGCATCTGGGCGCCCTCGATGAGGCGTGGCGGCACCTGACGGGCGCCGCTGATCGTGCCGAGAACGATCGGGAAGAAGGCGGACAGGGTGATGAGAAAGATCGTCGCCTGGTCGCCGATGCCGATCAGCAGGGCGACGAGCGGCACCCACGCCGTCGCGGGGATGGGCCGCAGCAGGTTGATGAGAGCGTCGAACAGCGAGTTGACAACGTAGAACCGGCCCATGAAGATGCCGAGCGGAATCGCCAGCACCGCGGCGAGCGCGAAGCCGGCCCCGACCCGGCCCAGGCTCGCCCCGAGGTTGACCCACAGCTCACCGCTGAAGGCATCGTTGCGCAGCCCGCCGAAGGCGAAGTCCCACAGGCTCACCGCGACGTCGGCGGGGTAGGGCAGAAACCCCATCCGGATACCGAAGAGCAGCTCCCACTGGTGGGTGACCCCGAAATGCCAGAGCACGACGACGAGCACCGGCACCGGGATACCGAGCAGAACCGTGCGCGTGAGGCCCTGGCCGGGCGCCCGAGTGCGGGTTGACATGCCGGCTTACGCGGTCGGGATGTTCTCGGCGAACGTGGTGTCGACCAGGTCGGCGACCGTCGGCGCTGCCTCGATCAGGCCAAGCCCGAGCATCTCGGTGGCGAGCACGGCGAGCTGGTCCTGGTACTCGACGGGCAGGTCGGCGCGCATCCAGAAGTTGTCGAGGGCCGACTCGAGCACGGCCTGGTCGCCGCCGAAGGTGTCCACCATCTCGGTGAGCCACTCGGTCTGGTTCGCCACCATGTAGTCGATCGTGTCGCTGTGGGTGTCGACGACACTCTGCACGAGTTCGGGGTCGGAGTCGATCAGTTCCTGCGTCGTCACGAGGCCGATGTTGACCTTGCCGACCGGGGTGTCGTAGACGTCGGCGAGTTCGTGGCCACCGTTCTGCAGGGCGATGGATGCCCCGATCTCGACCCCGAAAAAGGCGTCGACGCTGCCGGTGGCGAAGGCGCTCGCCATGTCGGGCACGGGCACCACCACGAGGTCGAGGTCGTCGGGATCGATGCCGGCGTCGGCCAGAATCAGCCGCATCACGACCTCCTGGGCGCTGCCCTGAATGTAGCCGACGGTCTTGCCGACGAGGTCGTCGAGGGTGTCGATGCTGTCGTTGCCGATGAATCCGCTGCCGCCGTCGGCGGCCGACGCCACGATCTTGAGTTCGCGGCCCTGCGCGATCGAGGAGATCGTGGGGGTGACGCCGGTGATGGCGAAGTCGACGGCACCGCTGATCAGGGCGTCATTCAGGGCGGGCGTGGTGTCGAGGGTGACGACCTCGTAGGTGACCCCGTCGGCCGCGAAATCTTCGTAGAGAAACGGCTGGTAGAAGTGCGGCTGGCCCCGCAGGGTGCCGATGGTGACCGTGCTGGCGCCATCGGCGGCCTGGGCGTCAGCGCCGGTCGTGCTGGCGGCGCATCCGCTCAGCGAGAACAGAGAGACGGCGACGAGCGAGGAAGCGACCAGCAGGCGGGTACGGAGCGGATTCATATCCGCAGTCTCGGGCAGCGCCCGCGGCCGTGTCAAAACGATACCTAGCCAGGTTAGCGATTGTGTCGATCGGGTTTCGTGAAGATGACGGTCACATTTCAGGCACGTTTCGTGCAGGTCACGGCATGGTCACGGCGCGGCTCTCGCGGCGATCTGAGCCGCGCACGGTCACCGCAACCGTCGGATATTAAGTTCGCGCGGCATTCGCGCGCACCGCGAAGACACGCCGCCAGCCGAGCGAACGCGTGCGCGCCACCTGCGCCGTCGGCGTCGTCGGCCGCAACAGTTGCGCCTGCACGAAACGACGGATGCTCGCTCGCGCCGGCGACTTCGGCGCGGCATCGCGCAGGGTGCGCCCGGTCAGCACCGCGGCATCCGTGCCGGCCTGATCGTGCGGCACCAGCACGGGATCGTCGATGGCGCCGAAGCGCCGCAGCGCCGCCACGACCTGGCCGTGCGGATTGAGGCCGATCGCGCTCGCCCGCACCCGGTTCATCACGACACTCACCCGGGCGTCGGCGACGACCTCGGTGAGCTCCACCCAGGCCCGCAGAAATCGCGCGAGCCCGACCGGATCGGCGACTCCGCAGGCGACCACATGGTCAGCGGACTTCAACGCCGTCAAGGTTGCCGCGTTGCGCCGCGGAGCGAACAGGTCGCTCGAAATCTCCTCGTCACTCTCGAGGTTGAAGCCCGCATCGATGACCGTGTAATCCGCGAAGTGCCGCAGGGCGTCAATCGTGCGGGTGACGCGTTCAGCAGACAGCTCGGGCCATCGCGACGGCCGCCCCAGGCCGGTCAACACCCAGAACGCACCCCGCGGGGAGTTGTACCGCTGCGCAATGCGCTCCAGCTCGGCCGGCGTGAGGCTGTCAGAGCCCGCCAGCCGACAGGCCGCCGCGAATCCCGGTGCCTCGTCGAGCATGCCGAGGCTCGGGGCTATCGAGCCGCTGTAGGTGTCCACGTCGGCGAGCACCACGGTGTGACCGGCCGCCGCGATCTCGGCCGCGATGTTGATCGCGAGCGTGGTACGTCCCGGTGCTCCGGCCGGCCCCCAGACCGTGATGACGGTGCCCGGCAGCGCGGCCGAGCGTTGCGGCCCACCCACTCGAGGCGGAACGACGACCCCGGCCCGTAACACCGCCTCGATCTGCGGCCAGGCCGTGCTTTCATCGAGCACCTCGTAGAGGCCGAGCGCCGCCGCATTTCGACGATCCTGCGCCCCCGACGCCAGCGCCAGGACCCGGATGCCCCGCTCGTCACAGGCCGCGATCAGTTCGGGGGTCAGCAGCGTGCGGCGTGCCCGCACGATCACGATCTCGGGTCTGATCGGGTCGTCGGCGCGGCAGAGGGCCTGCAAGAGGGCCTGGGCGGCGTCGGCCCTGGCGACCACGGTGTGGCCGTACTCGACGATGTCGGCCAGCAGCCGATCTTCGGTACGGCGGTCGAGGGCGAGGGCGAGCGTCGCCACGGTCAGCGCTCCACATCGGTGTTGACGGCGACGATCGAGACGGCATCATCGTTTGCGATCGCTTCCAGAACGGTCGACACGGCATTCTTGGGCACCAAGATCTCGACCATCGGGGCATCCGTGGTGGTCAGGATTCCGTTCTGTTCGACGACCCGAACCACCGTGGCGGCGGACACCAGAATGCCCGGTGGTGCATACCGGGAGCTATCTGATTTCACGGCGGCCCAGACGTCGACGACCGATCCGGCCGTGACCGACTGCGCGAGCAGGCCGCGCAGCGTCACCACGAGGCTCGTGAACAGTTCGCCCTTCACGCTGCCGACCGCGGATGCCGGTACGAGCTCGCCGGCGACCACGGTGCGGGTCACCAGCACTCCCTCGGCCGGCAGCAGCGCCGGCGTCAGGTACAGGTCGGCCGCGCCGTCGAGCCGCACGTCGCGCCGCGTGAGGTCGGCGGCATGGATTCGGTCGCCAACGGTCAGGGCCTCCGCGGCCGCGTACACGGCGGTCGTGCGCTCGGCGCGCACAACGATCGCGGCCACACCGGCGACGGATGCGACGACGAGCACGAGCCCGAGCGTGAAGCGCGGATCGAACCAGAATCGTTTGCGTGTGCTCGTGCCCGGGTTCGTCATGCGGCTACCTCGCCTGTGTGCTCGCCTGCGTGAGAGAAAGCGCCGATTCAGCGCCCGGCGGATGCCGTCGGTACATACTGGCGGGGAAGTGCGCGTCGCGGGGAAGTTATCCACAGGCAGTTTTTTGCGTCTGGTCGAAATGGACCGGCCGACGCATAATACGAGCATGACCGATTCCGGGCACTCAGCAGCCGTGGGCAGATTTCTGACCCTCGGCGACGTCGCAGAGGTACTGTCGATTTCCGCGGCCGAGGCACTCGATCTGGTGCGTTCAAACGAGCTCCCGGCAATCCGCATCGGCACCGCCGGCGCCTGGCGCGTGGAACGGATTGTGCTCGAGTCGTATATCGAGGCTAAGTACGAGGAGGCCAGACGGATGGCGCTCTGGCAGCAGTCCGATTTCAGCGACATCGTCGAGCTGTCGGGTGGGCGCATCCTGCGTCCCGACAAGAACAGCAGCCCCGGCGACGACTGACTGCGGGTGCGGGTCAGCCCTGGCGGCCCAGCTTCACCAGCACGATGTGTGCCAGCGGCAGGATGCGCACCTCGTGCACGTCGCCGGCGCGCCTGACCGTGCCGACGTCGTGCACCGCGAGGTCGAGGTGATCGCGCCCGACCCGGTCGATGGTGCCGTGCAGGCGTTCGGTGCCGGTCTGCACCTCGATGTTGGTGCGGCGCCGACAGAGGTCACGCAGCACGAACGGCAGCCCGATACGGTCCGACAGCCGTGCGGATGACTCCGCCTCCGGCTCGAGGGATCCCTCGACCTGCGGCGGCTGCAGGAGCACACCGGCGATCGCGGCCATCGGCACCACGCACTGGGCACCGGTCGATGCGCCCAGCAGATCCCCCGCGACCCAGTCGCGCCCGAAGGCGTTCGGCCGCAGCGTGAGTCGGTCGCCAGACACCAGCACGACCCTGACCACCCCGGTGGCCTCGGAGGCCACAATGCTGACCAGACGCCCGCGCAGCGCGAGCCGCCCCAGCCGCAGTCGCTCTTCTTCGGCGCGCAGGTTGGAGTCTTCGGCATCACGCTCGTACTCGAGCTGCCCTTCGAGGTCATCGAACAGATTGTCCCAGCGCACACGCCGAAACTACTCGCCCTGAGCGAGGTCCGCTCGAGTTTTCCACAATTCGCGAGTTGTGCACATGTTGTAAAAGCCCTCGACAGACTGTGCTCTCGATGGTTAAGTGTCGACGTGCACCCCAAGATGAGTGGCACTCGTTCGAGCACGGTTCCACGGCTCCTCCTCCAGCTCCCTTCAGCTAGTACGCCACGGACATCGGAGAAATCATGACCCGCCCGTTCGAAGACTCCGGAACACAGAACAGCTCGGCAGCACCGTCTCGCCCGCCAGCACAGGCAACACCGTCTCGCCCAGCAGCACAGTCTCGCCCGGCAGCACAGTCTCGCCCGCCAGCACCGTCCCACCCGGCAGTACAGGGCTATCGGGCAGCACAGGGCTACCCGGCAGCGGCCGGTTCGGCGGCAGCACTGCGCAGTGAACGACCCGCGCCGTTCTCGCTTCGGCCCGATCCGGAACCGCTGCTGATCAACCTGGCCCGCGGCTATCTGGAGACGATGGCCGGGGCCAGGGAGCCGGAACAACTCGCACGATGGCTGAGCGACGGCGCGTATCGGCGGCTGTTGAAGCGGGTGGTGCTCGCGAGCCGAGCGCGGGCGGTGACCAAGCGTGCGGCCGTCATGCCGACCATCATCGTGGATCGGGTCATCGTGACGGAACCGAATGAGGGGGTCATCGAGGCGGTGGTAATTCTGCACAGCCGGGTGCGCACGAGGGCCGTGGCCGTGCGGCTGGAGGGCCGGGGCGATCGTTGGCGGGCGAGCGCCATCAACGTCATGTAGCCGGCCCCTGATATAGCTGGCCCCTGATGTAGCTGGCCCGCGGTGTGGCTGGCCCGTGCGGCCTTGCACACAACACGCCCAGCGGCCCCGATGATCCGGGGTGCTGGGCGTGTGTGACTGCTGCTGGCTGGCTGTTACTTCTTCGGCGCGGCGCGACGCTCCGCACGGTTGACCGGAGCGGCGGGGGCAGACGCCACGCCCTTCTGGCCGAAGGCACCGCGGCCGGGGGCATCCGCTGCCGCAGCATCGGCCTGCTCCGGGGCGGCGACCGTGGTGGCGGCCCGGCGGGCACGGTCGGTCGCTGCCTGCTGAATCTGACCGCGCTGGTTACGCACCTCGACTCCGCCCGAGTCGCTCGGGGCCGTGTAGCTGAGCTTTTCCGCACCGTTCGCGGCCGGAGCCAGGCCCTTCGCCGCGACGACGGGGCCGGCGACGGCTCCCGCGCCCTGCGTCACCTCGACGTCAAGGTTGAACAGGAACCCGACGGTCTCCTCGCGAATCTGTCCCATCATCTGCTGGAACATGGCGAATCCCTCGCGCTGGTACTCCACGAGCGGGTCGCGCTGGGCCATCGCGCGCAGGCCGATTCCGTCTTTCAGGTAGTCCATCTCGTAGAGGTGGTCTCGCCAGCGACGGTCGATGACCGACAAGACGACACGGCGCTCGAGTTCGCGCATCGCGGGTGAACCGAGCGACTCTTCACGGTGCTGGTAGGCGACCTTGGCGTCGGAGAGGATCTCGCGGCGCATGAAGTCGCGGTTGATGCGGCCACGCTCCCCGGCCTCGGAGACGACCTCGTCGATCGTGATGCCGACCGGGTATAGGGTGCGCAGTTCGGTCCAGAGGGCATCGAAGTCCCAGTCGTCGCCGTTGCCCTCGCCGGTGTGCACGTCGAGCACCTCGTCGATGACGTCTTCGAGAAACTTCTGGGTGCGTTCGTGCAGGTCGTCGCCCTCGAGAATGTGGCGGCGGTCACCGTAGATGGCCTCGCGCTGACGGTTCAGCACGTCGTCATACTTGAGCACGTTCTTGCGGATCTCGGCGTTACGGCCCTCGACCTGGGCCTGGGCGCTGCGGATGGCGCGGCTCACGACCTTCGATTCGATCGCCATGTCGTCGGGCACGCCCTGACGACCCATGAGGCTCTCGGCGGCACCGGCGTTGAACAGGCGCATCAGGTCGTCGGTCAGCGACAGGTAGAAGCGGCTCTCGCCCGGGTCGCCCTGACGGCCGCTGCGTCCGCGCAGCTGGTTGTCGATGCGGCGGGACTCGTGGCGTTCGGTGCCGAGCACGTAGAGTCCGCCGGCGTCGATGACCTTCTCGGCTTCCTCGTTGACCTTGGCCTTGACCCCGGCGAAGACGTCGTCCCACGCGGACTCGTACTCGTCGGGGGTTTCGACCGGGCTGAGGCCCTTGGCGTTCATCTCGGCGACGGCGAGAAATTCGGCGTTGCCGCCGAGCATCACGTCGGTGCCACGGCCGGCCATGTTGGTGGCGACGGTGACCGAGCCGAGGCGCCCGGCCTGGGCCACGATCGCGGCCTCCCTGGCGTGGTTCTTGGCGTTGAGCACCTCGTGGCGCACGCCCTTCTTGGCGAGCAGCCGCGAGAGGTACTCGCTCTTCTCGACGCTCGTCGTACCCACGAGCACGGGCTGGCCGTTCTCGTGACGCTCGACGATGTCCTCGACCACCTGGTTGAACTTGGCCTCTTCGTTCTTGTAGATGAGGTCGGACTGGTCGATGCGCTTCATCGGCTTGTTGGTCGGGATCGACACCACACCGAGCTTGTAGGTGCTCATGAACTCGGCGGCCTCGGTCTCGGCGGTACCGGTCATGCCGGAGATCTTCGAGTACAGGCGGAAATAGTTCTGCAGGGTGACCGTGGCGAGGGTCTGGTTCTCGGCCTTGACCGCCACGCCCTCCTTGGCCTCGATCGCCTGGTGGATGCCCTCGTTGTAGCGGCGGCCCATGAGGATGCGGCCGGTGTGCTCGTCGACGATGAGCACCTCGCCGTTCATGACGACGTAGTCCTTGTCCTTCTTGAACAGGGCATTGGCCTTGATGGCGTTGTTCAGGAACGAGATCAGCGGGGTGTTGGCCGATTCGTAGAGGTTGTCGATGCCGAGGTAGTCCTCGACCTTTTCGATGCCGGGTTCGAGCACACCGATGGTGCGCTTCTTCTCGTCGACCTCGAAGTCTTCGTCGGAAACCAGGCGCTTGGCGAGGCTCGCGAACTCGTTGAACCAGCGGTTGGCCTCGCCGGAGGCGGGACCGGAGATGATGAGCGGGGTGCGTGCCTCGTCGATGAGGATCGAGTCGACCTCGTCGACGATCGCGAAGTAGTGGCCGCGCTGCACCATGTCGGTGGTCTGCCACGCCATGTTGTCGCGCAGGTAGTCGAAGCCGAACTCGTTGTTCGTGCCGTAGGTGATGTCGCAGGCGTACTGTTCCTTACGCTGCGCCGGGGTCTGACCGCTGACGATGCAACCGGTCGTCATGCCGAGGGCACGGAAGACGCGGCCCATGAGCTCACTCTGGTAGCTCGCGAGATAGTCGTTGACCGTGATCACGTGCACCCCGCGACTCGTGATCGCGTTCAGGTAGGCGGCGGTCGTCGCGACGAGGGTCTTGCCCTCACCGGTCTTCATCTCGGCGATGTTGCCCAGATGCAGGGCCGCCCCGCCCATGAGCTGAACGTCGAAGTGACGCAGCCCGAGGGTGCGCTTCGAGGCCTCACGCACGGCGGCGAAGGCCTCCGGCAGCAGATCGTCAAGCGACTCCCCGGCCGAGTAGCGTTCGCGCAGCTGCACGGTTTCGTTCTTCAGCTCCTCGTCGGTGAGCTGGCTGAAGTCTTCTTCCAGCGCATTGATGGCCTTCGCGTAGTTCTCGAGGCGGCGCAGCACGCGCCCCTCGCCCACACGAAGAACCTTTTCCAGAATTGAGGCCACGGATGTTCTCCACTAGTCGTCACGGCGCGTGTCTGCGCCTGTCGTCCGGCCGGACGCGCGGGCCGTTGAGACCCGCGCGCCGACGTAGCCAGCAACTATAACAATGCTACTTGGTCACACCCTGATGATCAGTGTGTGTGATCATCAGGTGTGATCAGCGCGAGTTGCCCGCGTGGGTGCGCTCCCGCGCGACGGTGGCCGCTTCCTGCAGCTCCTCCGCGTTGTCGTCGAGTTCGATCACGCCGTAGTCCCAGCCCTTGCGGCGGTAGACCACGCTGGGACGCTTCGTCTCCGAGTCCTGGAACAGGTAGAAATCGTGCCCGACCAGTTCCATGAAGTACAGGGCGTCGTCCACCGTCATCGGCGCCGACGCGAAGACCTTGCGACGAATCACGACCGGGCAGTACTCCTCATCGAGATCGGTCACGGTCGCCTCCTCAGCGGTCGCGACGGGCACGATCGGAATCGTGCCGGTACGTACCCGTTCCATCGTCTCCCCCGTTGCGGGGGTGATGTCCACGACGGTGAAGCCGACAGCGGATGCGTCGTGCAGCGAGGTGGGGCGGTGGGCGCCGCCGCGGTGCACCTTCTTGCGGTCCTTGGCCCGACGAACCCGCTCGAGCAGCCGACCGAGCGCTACATCGAAGGCGGCGTACTTGTCTGAGCCGTCGGCTTCGGCCCGCACGAGCGGACCCTTGCCGATGAGTGTGAGCTCCACCCGGTCGTTACCGGAGGCGGCACCATTCTTTTCGTGGTGCCGGCTGACCTTGATTTCCAGTGCGAGGGCCTTGTCGGCGAGTCCGGCGATTTTCTCGGCCTTCTCCGTCGCGTACTCGCGGAAACGATCAGTGATCCCTAGGTTGCGTCCGACAATGTTAGTTTCCATGACGACCTCCAGATCTGGCGGAACGCCCGAGACTGGGCGATCATTGCGCGCCGATAAGACAACCGTAGCCGGGCCCACCGGATAAGTCACAGCATTTTGTCAACCGGTTTCGTGTGAACGTCTCGCGTCGGGTACCTGCGGCGTGTTTCCGCCAGTGTCGCGACGCCGAGAACTTCGCCGCCCGCGGCACGCACGGCGCGTCGCGCCTCGAGCACGGTCGCGCCGGTGGTCAGGATGTCATCGACGATGAGGCACCGAAAGTTCGCCAGGCCGTAGCGTGCCCGCAGGGAGCCGGTCTTGTTGCGCGCCCGCTCCTCGCGGCCGAGGCCGACCTGATCGGTGGTGGTCAGAGCAAGGTCGAGAACCGGCGTGGCAACAAGCCCGGCGTGGCGCAGCAGTAGTTCGACCGGGTGGTAGCCCCTGGCCCGAAACGCGGCGGCGGCCGACGGAATCGTGACGAGGTGCACATCCGCTGCCGGCTGGGCACGCGAGGCCACGTCGAGACCGGCGAGGGCCGCGGCGATGGCCTGCCGCAGCGGCACGGCGAGCGCGGCCGCGGCATCCGTTCGCCCGCCGTCCTTGAAATTGCCGAGCACCCGGCGCACGACGCCGGAATAGTCCAGGGCAGCCCAGACCGTCTGGTCGCCCCGGCAGCAGGTGTGCGGCCGGGCACCGAGGCTCAGGCGGCAGGCCGCGCAGAGCGCTCGGTCGGGGGCGCCGCAGCCGCTGCACTGGGTCGGGGCGAGCACGGCCCAGGCGTCCAGCAGGGCGCGCCGGGCGGGGGTTTCGGAGGCGGGGGTTTCGGGGGCGGGGGTTTCGGGGGCGGGGTCACGGCGCATGCGGCCAGCGTGCACCCGAACGGCACGATCGCCACGCCCACGGGCCGATCGGTGCACACCTCGCCGCGGCGGCCGGCCTGTGGAGGGATGCGCGGCCTGCTGCCCCCGACCTGGCCGCCGGTGCCTACCCGCCGATGCCCTGCTGGGTCGCGAGCAGGCCGACCCCGTCGAGACGCTCCTGCCAGCCCAAGCCGCGCTGCACCGTGAGGCTTCCGTCAGAGGTCAGCGCCCGCAGGTCCCGCACGGAATTGCTGCCGACGATCGTGACAGTGTCGGCCGGGGCGTCAAGATCGAGGCTCTCACCACCGATGCGCTGGGCCAGGATGCGTTCCTCACCGCTCGGCAGCCGGCCGAGCGAGGCCACGGTGAGTTCGTCGATCCAGGTGGCGTCGAGCGGCACGCCGTCGTTCGTGGCCAGCAGCAGGGGCGCTCCCAGGGCCACCGGAGCCGAGTCGTTGCGTTCGATGGCGGTGACGACGAATCGGGTCTCGGTTGCGGTGCGCAGCAGCGCCACGAGCCGGGTGCCGTCGCGGGAGACCTTGAGCGCCGAGATCGCGGTGGCCTCCGGCCAGGGCGACTCGATCGATGTCGCCGCACCCGACCGGTCGTAGACGACGATCTCGTTCGGGTTCCCGGCCGGCACACTCCACACGAAGCCGTCGCTGTCGATCGACGGCGCAATGAGTGCGGCGCGGGAATCGACGAGCAGCGGCTCTTCTCCCGCGGTGACGATGTAGACCCCGGCGGCGCTCAGGACCGCGGCTCGAGTATGCCCGGCCGCGACCGTCACCGACGTCGGGTTGAGGGCCACCACGGCGTTCGAGAGCTGTGTCAGCGGGCTGACGGCGTCACCGCTCGCGGCGAGCAGCCCGAACTCCCCGTTGCGCAGGATCAGTGCCCGGGCATCGACGCGGGGATTGACGATGGGGGCGTTGTCCCCCAGCTCGCCGATGTCCTGGGAGTTCTGATCGATCGTGATCGTCACGCTCGTGCCGGCCGGAAGACTCGCGGTCAGCTGGGCCTTCATGCGTTGCAGGGCGACGCGGTCGGCGCCGAGCGCCTGGCTGTTGAGATCGACCTGGGCGTCACGACCGACGACCCGCACCGCATCCGCGGTCAGCGCGGTGCCCTGCGGAAACGCCGTCGTCACCGCGGTACCCAGCCAGGAGCTGGGACCGGCCAGAACGGCCCGCACGATCTTCGTCGGCGCCGACGCACCCCGCGGAAACCAGCGCAGGTCGGGCACGAGCCAGGTGAAGCCCGGATCGAAGTAGTACAGGGCCTGTTCGCTGAACACATCGCTGAAGGTCGTCTCGTCGATCACCGTGCCGTTGGGTGCCGAGCTGATGCGCCACTGGCCACCGACCAGCACGAAGCTGTACGGCAGCGGAACCGGCTCGTTCGAGTCGATTTCGCGGTACTGGCCGCTCGCGTCGACCTCGGCGACGGGGCGCACGGAGAACTGCATGGTCTGCTCGTCGAGCATCGTGAATGAGCGACCGGTCACGTCGTCGACCGTGACCCCGGTGTCCGGGTTCCAGTCTTCGCTGTAGGCGGGCGTGAGGTATTCCCTGGCGATGTCGTAGTTGCTGTCGGGGCTGGATGCGGCGTCGATGAAGCCGCGCAGAATGGCCTCCATGTCGGCATCGTTCTGCGGGCCGGACGGCAGAAACACGGGAGCCGGGTCGTCGCCGGGAATGTCCGCCTGGCCCTCATGCACGCCGCCGTCTCGGGGAATGCCCGAACAGGCGGTGAGCAGCAGGGCGGCGACGCCGACGAGAGCGACGAGCGCGCGGCGGCGTACGGATGCGCGGCGTACGGATGGGCGGCACACTGACGGGCTAGGCATTGCGTCCTCCCCAGCGCCGGCGGGGCGCCTGGTCGATGATGGCCACGAACTGTTCCGTGGGGGGCGGGGCGTCGTCGGGCGGCAGCGGCAGCGGTGACGACGTGAGGGCACCGAGCTCGGTTCGCGGCAGCGTCAGCCGAAAGCAGGAGCCGTTGCCGGGACTCGACCAGACCTGCAGCCAGCCGCCGTGCGCGGCCGCGTCTTCTCGGGCGATGGCGAGCCCGAGGCCGGTGCCGCCGAGCGTGCGCTGGCGCGAGGGGTCGGCCCGCCAGAACCGGTCGAAGACGTGCGCCACGGTCGCCTGGCTCATGCCCATGCCGTAGTCGCGCACGGCGAGCGCGACGGCGGTGCCGTTGCTGTCGACCGAGACGACGACGTTCTTGCCCTCGCCGTGTTCAATGGCGTTGCCGATCAGGTTGTGCACGATGCGACGGATGCGCCGGGGGTCGACCTCGGCGTTCAGATAGCCGCCCGGCGCCACGAGCTGCAACTGCGTGCCCTTGGCTTCGGCGAGAGAGCGCAGCCCGTCGATGGCATCCTCGGCGAGGTGCACCAGGTTGGTCGGCTCGGTCTCGAGTTCGACCGAGCCGGCGTCATACCGGCTGATCTCGAGCAGGTCGCTCAACAGCAGTTCGAAGCGCTCGACCTGGGTGTGCAACAGTTCGGCGGTGCGTCCCGTCGCGGGAGGAAAGGTGGCCCGCTGATCGAAGAGCACGTCTCCGGCGAGCCGGATGGTGGTGAGGGGCGTGCGCAACTCGTGCGAGACATCCGACACGAAGCGCTGTTGCACCACCGACAGCTCGGCAAGCTCGCGAATCTGGGTCTGCAGGCTGTCCGCCATGCCGTTGAACGACCGCGCCAGGGTCGCGATCACGTCCTCGCCCTTTTCCGGGATGCGCACCGCGAGATCGCCGGAGGCCAGCTTCTGGCTCGTCTCGGCCGCGACCCGCAGGGGGGTGACGACGAACCGCACCACGACCCAGGTGACCGCACCGATCAGCGCGATCAGCGCGAGGCCGGCGAAGCCCAGGGTCTGCTGCACAAACAGCAGCGTCGCCGCGGAGTCTTCGAGGCTGTAGCCGATGTAGAGCTCGTAGCGACCCGCAACCGGAACCGAGATCTGGGAGCCGACGACGACGCCGGGAATCTGCTCGGCGTCATCGGTCAGCAGGGTGACGGACTGCCAGAACTGCTCGCCGACGTTCTGCTGCACCGAATCGCGCAGGTCATCGGAAATCACGTTGGTCGACAGGCCGAAGGTCGAGTCCTGCGGGGCGACCGTCGACGACTCCTGCCCCGGTACCCGCAACACGGCGATCATCTGGCTCGACGATGTCGTGGTGATCGACGTGCGGGCGGCACCGAGCAGCGTCTGCACCTGCACGCGGTCGACCGCGTCGGAGGAATCGAGGATTCCCTGAGCCGCGCTCGTGGCCCGGTTGGAATCGAGCAGCACCTGGCTGAGGCGCGACTGGAACAGGTCGTTGCCGACGCTGACGGACATGTAGACGCCCACGAGCAGGATCGCGGCCCCCGACAGCAGCACGGAAATCGTCACCGTGCGAAACTGCAGGGATCGACGCCAGGTACTGCCGAGGCGCACGGGCCACAACCGCCAGTGCCGGTGCACCAGGGCGGAGCCACCCGGGCCGGCAGCCGTGCGGGCAGGGCCAACGGTCATCGGGGACGCCGGCGGCTAGCTGACGGCGCCGGCGCGGTAGCCCACGCCGCGCACGGTCATCACGATGCGGGGGTTGTCCGGATCGTACTCGACCTTGGCGCGCAGCCGCTGCACGTGCACGTTGACCAGCCGGGTGTCGGCCTTGTAGTGGTAGCCCCAGACCTGTTCGAGCAACATCTCCCGCGTGAACACCTGCTGCGGCTTCGACGCGAGCGCGAGCAACAGGTCGAACTCGAGCGGCGTGAGGTTGATCTGGGTCGTGCCGCGCCGTACCTCATGGCCGGCTTCGTCGACGACCAGGTCGCCGATGTGCAGGTTCGGGCCGCCGCCGGCCACGGCCGGACGCAGTCGGGTGCGGATGCGCGCCACGAGTTCCTTGGGATTGAACGGCTTGACCATGTAGTCGTCGGCGCCGGACTCGAGGCCCTTGACGACGTCGGTGGTGTCGGTGCGTGCGGTCAGCATGATGATCGGCGTGCCGGATTCGGCACGGATCAGGCTGCAGACCTCGATGCCGTCGAGGCCGGGCAGCATCAGGTCGAGCAGCACGAGGTCGGGTTTGGCCGTGCGGAAGGCCTCGAGGGCGAGGGAACCGTCGGCGCAGAAACTCGGGTCGAAACCCTCGCTGTGCAACACGATCCCGATCATTTCGGACAGGGCGTTGTCATCATCGACGACCAGAATACGAGCAGTCATACGTCTCTCTCCAGGGCAGACGACTCCTCCGGATCTCCCGGTGAGTGCTGCAATCCTTCACTCCAGAGTAGCCGAGAGCCCTGCCTGAGGGGGTGGCAACCGTGAGAAGGGCGGGCATCCGCTCGGGGGAAGGACAGCGGCAGGCAAGGTGTGCCAACATTGGACGGTGAGCGACCCCTGGCAGGCCCCGGTATCCGGCGAAACGACACCGCCGAAGGATGGTGCCTTCGCGCCGCCCGGCGCGGTGCCGCCCGTGCAGCCGGATGCCTACGGCCCGCCGCCCGGCTACGGCCCGCCGCCCGGACCCGCCGGCTACTATCCCGGCCCCGGCGGCCCCCCGCCCGCGTGGACTCCCCCGCCCAAGCCCGGGCTGATTCCGCTGCGCCCGCTCAACTTCGGCACCCTGCTGTGGGCACCGTTCCAGGTGCTGCGCCGCAATCCGCGCGCGACCTTCGGCAGTGCGCTGCTGATTCAGTCGGTGCTCACCCTCGTGACCGTTGTCGTGGTCGGGCTGGTCACGGCGTGGTCGCTCGGGCGCATCGACAGCGCCCCCGCCGCCGACGTGGACGCCGTCACGGCCGGCGCCGTACTCACCATCATCCTGTCGGTGCTGGTGCCGCTGGCACTTCAGCTGATCGGCTCGGCGCTGCTGCAGGGCGTCATCGTCGTCGAGGTCGCCCGCGCCACTCTCGGCCAGAAACTGCGCCTGCCCGCGCTCTGGCGCGCGGCCGGCAAGCGGCTCTGGGTGCTGGTGCTGTGGACCGTGATCCTGGTCGGCGTGCTGATCGTCTCGGTCGGGGTGCTCGCCGGCCTCGTCGCGGTGCTCGTGATTCTCGGCGACGCGTTCGTGGTTCTCGGCGTGATCGTCGGCATCTTCGGCGGCCTCGGATTGCTCGCCCTCGGGCTTTGGCTGTCGACGAAGACCTCTCTGGTACCGAGCCTGATCGTGCTCGAACGCTTAGGTATTCGTGCCGCCGTCGTGCGTTCGTGGCGACTCACCCGCGGCTATTTCTGGCGCACCCTCGGCATCCAGCTGCTCGTGGCCGCGATTGTCGGCCTCGTCTCGCAGATCGTGACGACCCCGCTCAGCCTGGTCTTCAGCTACGCGGTCGGGCTCGTCGACCCGAATGCGGCCTTCGAGGCCTACCTGCCGTCGATCATTCTGTACGTTCTCACGCTCTTCATCGCCCTCGTCTTCGGCGCGGTGGCCGCCGTCGTGCAGTCGGCAACGACGGCGCTCATCTACATCGACCTGCGCATGCGCACCGAGGGACTCGACCTCGAGCTGCAACGCTTCGTCGAATCGGCCCAGGCCGGCGGATCCGTGGCCGAACCCTATCTGGTGGCGCCGGCCGGGCGCACCACGGCATGATCACCGGCCTGATTGCGGGCCTGCTCGCGGGCCCTGCGCTGCCGGGCACCGCCCTGACCCTCCTCGACCCCGACGCGCCGGAGGCCCAGCGCTGGGTGCGGGACGAACTCGCGAAGGCGCCGTATCAGGCGGCCCAGCCGACCTGGTTTGACCGGCTCTCCCAGTCGGTCTTGGACTGGCTCGCCTCGCTCACGGCGCCCGACGGCGGGGCCTTCAGCGCCTGGGTTCCGGTGATCGTGGTCGTGATCGTGATCGCCGTGCTCGGGGCGGCCTGGCTCATTTTCGGCGCTCCCCGCCTCAACCGCCGCAGCCGGCTCGGCGTCGAACTGTTCGGCGACGACGATCGCCGCAGTGCCGAGGACATGCGCCGAGCCGCAGCGGATGCCGCGCTGCGTGCCGACTGGAGCCTGGCCAGCACCGAGATCTTTCGCGCTCTGGCCCGCGGCCTCGCCGAACGCACCGTGCTCAGCGTCTCCCCCGGCACCACCGCCCACGACTTCGCCGGCCGCGCCGCGCAGGCTTTTCCTTTCGCGCAGGTGCGCCTCAGCGACGCCGCCCGCGTCTTTGACGAAGTGCGCTATCTGGGCCGCCCGGGCACCGAAGCAGGGTATCGGGAGCTATTAACCCTGGAGCGTGAGCTCAGCGCCGCCACACCGTCGCTCCTCGAGACGCCCGCGCTGAGCGTGCCACGATGACGGTCACGCGCGACCCGCGCGACGCATCCCGTGCCGCGCAGACGACCGACCGGCCCGGCACCGCCGTCGACGAGGCCCCGGTGAATGCGCCGGCCACGACGCCCACCCTGCGCGCGGCGGGTCGCCGCTCGCTGTTCTGGATTCTCGCGATCGTCGGCGGCCTGCTCGTCGCCGTGCTCGCGACGGTTCTCGCCGCGGGCGCCGGTGAAGGCGGCCGCCCCCTCGCCGCCGAGAGCGCGGCGCCGGCCGGCGGAATGGCCCTCGCCGAGGTGCTGCGGCAGCAGGGCGTGACCGTGACGGTCACCGACACCCTGCGGCAGACGCAGGCGGCGGCATCCGCTGACCCCGACGCCACCCTCTTCAGTACGGACCCCGACGGGTACCTCACCGCCGAGCAGTACCAAGATCTCGCCGATATCGCCCCGAACACCGTCGTGGTCGACCCCGATTTTCTCGCCCTGCAGGCCCTGGCGCCCGGCGTGGGGTTCGGGGGCGAGTCCGACCGGGACGAACTCACGGCCCAGTGCTCGCTGCCGGCCGCCCGGGCAGCAGAGACGCTGGCGCCCGGCGGCCGCACCCTCGGCACCGGCGGCGTCGAGAGCGGCGACGACGCGGGCGACCGGCCGGGGGCGACGGATGTCGTGGGCTGTTTTCCGAGCGGCGACGACCGGTTCTCGGTCGTGCAGCTCACGAGCGGTTCCGCCGAGGCACCGACCGCACTGACCCTCGTCGCCGATGCCACCCTGTTCAGCAACGAGAAAATCGCGACGTATGGCAACGCCGCACTCGCCCTGAACCTGCTCGGCGCGACCGATGGCGTGATCTGGTACCTGCCGACGCTCGCCGATGTGGCCGTCACCGGGCCGCCGTCGCTCGGCGAACTCACTCCGGGCTGGGTGACCCCGGTGCTCGTGCTGTTCGTCATCGCGACCATCGCCGCCGCGCTCTGGCGTGGGCGGCGCTTCGGCGCCCTCGTGCCAGAGAACCTGCCCGTCACGGTGAAGGGCAGCGAGACGATGGAGGGCCGGGCCCGGCTCTACGCGCGCAGCAACGCCCGGCTGCGCGCCCTCGACACGCTGCGCGTCGCGGCCGTGGGCCGGCTCGCGCGCCAGGTCGGCCTGCCGCGTTCGGCGACCCTCGAGGACGTGCTGCAGTCCGTGGCCGCGGCCACCCAGCGCCCCGCAGACCAGGTGCGCTCCGTTCTCGTCGGGGCGAATCCGGCGACGGATGGGGAACTGGTCGCGCTCACCGACCGGCTGCGCGAACTCGAACGCGCAACGATCCGGGCGACCACTCCGGGCGGCGCTGCCGGAAACGCTGCCGGCCCCACGTCGATACCACCATTACCGGCGTCAACAGGAAGAATGGAACCATGACCACTCCCGCCCAGCCGTTCAGCGCATCCGTCGACGTACCGGGCGCACGACCCGAGGCGCCGAGCATCGCGGCCCCGGTCTCCGACCCCCGCGCCGCACTGTCGCGGGTGCGCGCCGAGGTCGGCAAGGCCGTCGTCGGCCAGGATGGTGCCGTCACCGGGCTGATCATCGCCCTGCTGGCCCGCGGCCACGTGCTGCTCGAGGGGGTGCCGGGCGTCGCCAAGACGCTGCTCGTGCGCACCCTGAGCCACGCCCTGAGCCTTGACACCAAGCGCATCCAGTTCACGCCCGACCTGATGCCCGGCGACGTGACCGGGTCGCTCGTCTACGACGCGAAGTCGGGCGAGTTCGATTTTCGCCAGGGCCCGGTGTTCACCAACATCATGCTCGCCGACGAGATCAACCGCACACCCCCGAAGACACAGTCGGCATTGCTCGAGGCGATGGAAGAACGCCAGGTCAGCGTCGACGGTCTCTCGCTCGAGCTGCCGACGCCCTTCATCGTCGCGGCGACCATGAACCCCATCGAGTACGAGGGTACCTATTCGCTGCCGGAGGCCCAGCTCGACCGTTTTCTGCTCAAGCTCGTGCTCGATGTGCCCGACCGTCCGCACGAGATCGAGGTGCTGCGGCGACACGCGAACGGGTTCAATCCGCGAGACCTCGCCGGTGCCGGGGTCACCCCGGTGCTGGGGGCCGCGGACCTGGCCCGGGCGCAAGCATCCGTCGACGCCGTCGGCGCGAGCGCCGATGTGCTCGGCTACATCGTCGACCTCGCCCGCGCCACCCGCAGCAGTCCCTCGGTCAAGCTCGGCGTGAGCCCCCGCGGCACGACCGCGCTGCTCGCCGCGACCAAGGCCTGGGCGTGGCTCAGCGGTTACGACGCGATCACGCCCGACCACGTGCAGGCCATGGTGCTGCCGGTCTGGCGGCACCGCGTGCAGCTGCGACCGGAGGCCGAACTCGAGGGCGTCTCGGTCGATGTCATCCTTCGCAGTGTGCTGCAGCAGGTTCAGGTTCCGATCTAGGCCCCCGTGACGCTCACCGGACGTTTCGTCTTACTCGTCGCCCTCGGCGTCGTGCCGATCGTGCTGCTCGGGCGCGAACCGGGCGTGGCGGCGCTCGTGCTGCTGGGCTGGCTGCTCTTCGTGATCGCCCTCGGCTGCCTCGATCTGCTGCTGGCGGCCTCACCACGCCACCTCGCCGTGCAGCGCGTGCTGCCGCGCCGGGTGCGGCTCGGCGAATCGGTGACGAGCGAACTCTTTCTGACCAACACCGGGCGCCGCACCCTGCACGGTGTGGTGCGGGATGCCTGGCAGCCGTCGGCCGGCGCCGGTACCAACCGCAGCCCGGTCGCCATCCCCCCACGGGAACGACGCCGAGTCGCCCTCACGCTCACGCCGTTTCGCCGCGGGGAACGCCGAGTCGAGCGCGTCACCGTGCGCTCGAGGGGCCCGCTGGGTCTCTGGTGCCGCCAGGCTACGCTCTCGGCGCCCGGGAACATCCGCGTGCTGCCGCCCTTCAACAGCCGCAAGCACCTGCCGTCGCGCATCACCCGGCTGAAAGAGCTCGACGGTCGCACGAGCGTCATGGTGCGCGGACCGGGCACCGAGTTCGACTCCCTGCGCGAATACGTGCGCGGCGACGACGTGCGCTCGATCGACTGGCGGGCGACGGCACGCCGCAACGACGTGATGGTGCGCACCTGGCGCCCCGAACGAGACCGCCGGGTGGTCATTCTGATCGACACCGGCCGCACCTCTGCGGCCCGAATCGACGACGAACCCCGCCTCGACACCGCCTTTGAGGCCAGCCTGCTGCTCGCCGCCCTCGCCGGTCCGGCCGGAGACCGGGTCGACGTGCTCGCCTTCGACCGCCGCGTGCGCGGCCGGGTGCAGGGCGCTCAGGGCGCCGAACTGCTCAGCCGCATGGTCGACACGATGGCGCTGATCGAACCCGAACTCATCGAGATGGACTGGGCGGCCGTGCCGGCCCAGGTGCGCGCGATCACGAGCCAGCGCGCACTCGTCGTGCTGCTCACCTCGATCGATGCCGCCGGCGCCTCGACCGGGCTGCTGTCCGTGCTGCCACAGCTCACGCAGCGGCACACCGTGGTGGTGGCATCCGTCACCGACCCCGCGTTCACTCGGGCGGCGCGCGAGACCGGCACGCTCGACGAGGTGTACCGGGCCGCGGCCGCCGAGCGGGCCCTGCTCGACGTGGAGCGGGTGTCTGCTGCCATCCGTCAGCTGGGGGCGGATGTCGTCACCGCGCCTCCCGCAGATCTGCCGCCTGCCCTCGCGGACCGCTACATTGCGCTCAAGGCCGCCGGCCGCCTCTGAGCCGGGGGCGCTGCGGTGACCGCGCCCAATACGGGTACGCGCTACCGTAACGGCCGTAGCGCTCACCCGTATCGGGCGCGGTCACCGCGGCGGATGAACGCGACCCGCGACATCTGCCGCGAAGCAGGCACGAGCGCGCCCAATATGGGTGCGCGCTACCGTAACGGCCGTAGCGCCCACCCGTATCGGGCGCGGTCACGCCGGCCGTGCATGCTGCGGGTCAGGCTGCGAAGATGCGGGTGCTGCCGGCGTCGAACTCGGCGAGGTCACCGGTCTCGCCGGCGCGCGTGGCGCGGCCGCCGACGACGATCATGTAGGCCAGGAACGCCAGCAGTGCGACGACACCAATACCGATCTTGACCGGCCACGGCCACGGCTGCGGGGTTACGAACCCTTCGATGATGCCCGACACGAACAGCACGAAGACCAGGCCGATGGCAACAGTGAAGAGTGCCCGAGCGTCTTCGGCCAGGGCCTGCCCACGGGTGCGGACCCCCGGCGCGATCCACGACCAGAAGATGCGCAGGCCGCCCGCCGCTGCCACGAAAATAGCCGTGAGTTCGAGCAGCCCGTGCGGAAGGATATACAGGAAGAAAACATCGCCCTGGTCGTAGGCGAACATGACGGCGGCCGAGACACCCAGGTTCTGGGCATTGACCAGAATGATGTACGGCACGTACACACCGATGATGCCGAAGGCGATGCACTGCGCGGCGATGAAGGCGTTATTGGTCCAGACCAGGCCCGTGAAAGACGCGGCCGGGTTCTCCGAGTAGTAGTTGACAAAGTCTTCGTTGGCGAGCTGGGTCAGGTCGGCGTCGGATCCGAAGTTGGCGAGCACCTGCGGATCGTTGAGAGCCCACAGGGCATAGAAGCCCGCAACCACGACCGTGACCACTGCCACCGCGAGGGTGAGCCAGCGCAACCGGTACAGGGCCGCGGGCAACTGGGCGCCGAAAAATCGCGGCACCTGGGAGAGCACGTTGGCGCTGGCCCCCGTGAAGCGCAGGCGTGCCCGCGACAACCGGACCGACAAGCGATCACCCGCAATCGTGGAGCCAGCGGTCGACTTGATCGCCGACAGTTCGGTCGCACCGGATTGGTACAACGAAATCAGTTCGTCGGCTTCGGCGCCCGAGAGATGGCGCCGTGCGCCGAGTTCGGCCAGGCGTTCCCATTCGGCGCGATGCGCCGCACTATATGCGTCGAGATCCATCAGGCCCTATCGTATCTGCCCCGGTCGTACCTGCTCGGATCGGATCTGGTTCAATAGAAGACATGACGGAGCCTCGTACCGATCACCGCGACGATTTCTCCTCCTATCAGGCCGACGATGAACTCGTCACCGGAGAGGCGGTCGCCCTCGATGTGCGCCCGGCCGGCGTGATCCTGCGGGCAGCCGGAACGATCATCGACTGGGTCGCGTATCTGCTGCTCTATCTGTTGCTCGCGCTCGCGGTCACCGCCGTAGCCGGTCAGTACCTGGACGCCGCGCTCTCGCAGGCGCTGATGATCGTTGGTCTCGTGGTCTCGGTACTGATTGCGCCGATGATCGTGGAGGTCGCCACGGGCGGCCGGTCCCTGGGGCGGCTGGCGATCGGCGCACGGATCGTGCGCGACGATGGCGGAGCCATCCAGCTGCGTCATGCCTTCATTCGTGCGCTCGTCGGTCTGCTGGAGATCTACATGACTTTCGGCGGCATAGCCGTCACGACGGGGCTGCTCAACAGCCGTTCCAAGCGGCTCGGTGACCTTTTGGCCGGCACCTACAGCCAGAATGAGCGTGTCTCCAGGCACACGCCGGCCGTGCACAGCGTGCCCGTCGAGCTGGCCCAGTGGGCCCAGACGGTTGACATTGTGCGTTTACCGGATGCTCTCTCCCGCCGGGTCTCGCAGTTTCTCGGCCAGTCCGCCAAGCTGTCCCCCGACTCGCGCACCCGAATCGCTGACGGCCTCGTTGCCGAGGTTTCACGGTTCGTTTCGCCCTTGCCGCAGGCGCCGGCCGAAGCCTTTCTGCTGGCCGTGACCGCCGTGCGCCGTGACCGCGAGTACGCCGCCCTGCTGCTGGAACAGCAGCGCTTGGGCCGCCTGGCCCCGGTGCTCACGGGCCTCCCGCACGGCTTCCCCACCCGTTGACCCCACGCCTCCTCCCCTGCCCGGGGCGGCCCTGCCGTGCCCCGGATGGAGTGTGGGTGCATACGTTCCCTGGCCTTGACTGGAGTGTCGGTGCGTACGGGTGTCGAGTTGTGGGTGGTCTGTGGGGCGAGCCGTGGGTTCCCACACGACCCCTCTCACTCTGGTTTGAACAGGTAGTTAAACCAAGAAAGGCCACCCCGTGGGGTGGCCTTTCCTGTTGTTTCTCAAGTTAAGTCCGGCGGTGTCCTACTCTCCCACAGGGTCCCCCCTGCAGTACCATCGGCGCAAAGAGTCTTAGCTTCCGGGTTCGGAAT
>NZ_SOHE01000011.1 GCF_004403305.1 Cryobacterium frigoriphilum
GATGTCACCCCCGTCACCTTCGAACTGCAATACTCGTCAGAGACCGCGGAAGTTCAACTCGCCGCTTAACCCGTGTCCACTAACCGGGGGCAAGGCCAGAGGTAGGTTTTCCCGCCGCCAGTGGGCGAGATGATGAGCAAGTTGGTCGCATCCACGCGCCAGTCGTGGGCGGCATAGCGTCGCATTCGGACGGCGGTGATGCCGCGTCCCTCCCGGTAGTCGACCTCAGCAACGGTCGCGCCGGGGATCGGGAGGCCTGCCTGGCGGATGAGTTTGTCAACCCGGCTGACGCGTCGGGATTCCAACGCGTCGTCGACCGCGGTGAGGAACAGCTGCTCCGGCGTGAGGGTGTCGTTTGCTTCGTCTTGGATGAGTTCCTCCAGCCGGGTCGCGACGTGGGTCACCCGCAGGGCGCGGAACTTGTCATAGTCAACGCTGGTGAACGTCACTTTCCGTCCTCGTTTCGGGCGTAGTGAGAGGCGTCACGGACATAGACGTCCGTGACGGTGTCGCGGAACACAACGGTGCTGCTGCGTTTGCGTGTCGACGCTGCCGGGGTCACCGGCCGTGGCTTCTTCGCATCACTATCGATCGCCGCTATCAACCGTTTCAGTGTCGAATATGTCGGGTGGGCCTTGCGGTTGATGAGGTCCTGGCAGGCGGCCTCCAGCCGTTCTCGGTTGTTCTTGCCGAGGCCGTCGAGGATGTTCTGGCAGGCCAGGTAGCCTTGCGCTTCGATCGTCTGGCTGTCGAGGATCTGCTCAATCACCGTGACCGTCGCCGGCCCGGCGCTGCGCGCCCGGTCGATGAACCAGCGCCTGGACCACAACCCGTCGATATCGCGGTGCTGCGGCGGAACATGCTCCGGCAGGGTCGAGTATTGGCCCTTGCGGCCCGTCAGCCGCGGGTGCTCGCAGATGCTGTCGTTGCCGTCGAAGATCGTTACCCGCGACGACGTCACTCGGACCCGCAGCAGCTTCCCGGCCAGGGCGAACGGCACGGAATAGCGTTGGGTGTCCGCGGTGACGTGGTAGTTCCGGGCGGCCTTGAGCTCTTTCCACTCGACATCCTCGAACCCGATATCGGGCAGCGGGCGGAGCAGCTCGCGTTCCTCGGTGTCGAAGCGTTCCCACCGGGTGGTGTCATCGGCGCGGCGAATGTCATGGTTGATCTCCCGCACCCGTTCCTCGATCGCTGTGTTCAACTCGCTTAGCGTCGTGAAGACATCGTCTTCGAGGTATCCGATGACACGTTTGTTGACGACGTTCACCGCATTCTCGGCTGATGCCTTATCGCGCGGTTTTTTCGGTCTGGCCGGGACAATTGCTGTCTGATAGTGGTCAGCGAGCTGCTGATACCGGGCGTTCACGGCCCGCTCCGCATCACCCGGGTGGGTTCGGTGGGTCGACGTCGTCGGGTTATCGGGCACGATGATCTGCGTCACACCCTTGAAGAACGCGAACGCTTGAACGTGAGCGTCGAGCCAGGCTGGAGACTTCATATCCGCATAGGCGCGGCAGAACATCAGCCCCGAAAACGGCAGCACCGCGACGAATAGGATCGCCCGGACCACTTCGCCGGTGATGGTGTCGACGATGTCCATCGTGTCGCCGGCCCAGTCGACGAGCATCGCCCGGCCCGGCTCGTGACGGAGCACCGCGACAAGATCGTGAGTGCGGAGGTAGCCGGTGAACAGGGCGCAGAACTGGGAGTACCCGTATTTCTTCCCCGCGTCTTTGGTGTCAACGTAGCGGCGCCAGGCCCGCAGCAACGTGAAGTGCCGGTTCGCTTTCATCGACGCTAATATCCGTGCCAGGTCGGGTTGGTCATACTCGTCCGAGACTTTCCGGCGCCCGTCGGGAAACCATTCCGCCAGCGCAGTGTCGGTAACCGTGACGGTCGCGGTCAGGCCCCGAGCCTCGACCTCCTGCCGCACCCGAGCCACGTCGCGATGCGAGCACCCCACGAGCTCGACGACATCACGGTAGCTGCGCCCCTCCAGTAAAAGCCCCAAGATTTTTCGATAGTCCGCCATCAACCCGCCCCTTAACAATGAAACGACAACGCCTTCTGCGTGTCACTTCACAGCCGAGCAGGAAACCTCCGACCAGCGCTACCGTGTTCTCGGAAACTTGCTACCAACTCGCCGGATGTGAACTCTCAGGTCATTGTTTACATCGTCACTCAGGTCTTCGTTTACAGGCTCTCTCACGGCATCGTTTACAGGTAGCAGGCGTTTAAGTCGGT
>NZ_SOHE01000060.1 GCF_004403305.1 Cryobacterium frigoriphilum
CAGGCTCTGCGGGGTCTGCGGGGGCGGCGGGGGCGGCGGGCTCCGCGGGGTCGGCAGGCCCTGCCTGGGCGGCAGGCCCTGCGGGGGCGGCGGGAGGTGCGTCGTTCTGCGAGGCGGGACCCGGGCCATCCGTCGGCTGCGTCGGCGTCGGCGTCGGCGTCGATGCAGGCTCGGACTCGTCGGCGCCGAGCTGAGCGCTCAGCCAGCGCAGATCGCCGTCGCGATCGTCGTCGCGGGGCACTAGCTCAGTCCCAGGTCCTCAAGGGAGATGGCGGCGAAGTAGGGGTAGCCGGCGGCTTCGATGATTTCGCGGGCGCCGGTGGCGCGGTCGACGACCACGGCGACGCCGGCGATGATGGCGCCGACCTTGAGCAGGGCCTCGATGGCGGCCAGGGGGGATCCGCCGGTCGTCGACGTGTCTTCGAGCACGATGACCCGCTTGCCGTCGAGGTCCGGGCCCTCGACCTGGCGGCCGCGGCCGTGGTCCTTGGGCTCCTTGCGCACGACGAAGGCGTCGTAGGTCGCACCGCGAGCGGCACCCTGGTGCAGCACCGCGGATGCGATGGGGTCGGCTCCCATGGTGAGGCCGCCGACGGCCGCGACATCGGGGATGTCCTTGATCAGGTCGAGCATGACCTGCCCGATGAGGGGGGCGACCCGATGGTCGAGGCTCACGCGGCGCAGGTCAACGTAATACGTTGCCTTCTTGCCGCTCGTGAGGGTGAAATCCCCGTGGAACACGGCCTCGGCCGCGATGTAGTCGATGAGCTGCTGCCGTGTATCCGTCACAGTAAGTACTGTACCGGCTCCCGGTCTGCGCCGGCACGGTGCCGCGAGACGGGGAGCGCGCGAGAAGGGGTGCTGTTAGAAGGCGCGAACGAGGTTGCGCTCGGGGAGCTTGCGGTAGCCGTCGCGGGAGACCTCGCCGACGAGGGCGGTGAGGGAGGTGAGGGCGACGATGACAATGACAGCAATGAGGACGAACACGAGAATGCCTTTCGGAAGGGGGTGGATGGCCGCGCACGGAGGCACCATTGCTCGTGTTGACCCTTCAGTTGACCACGCCGCACTCTTCACCACAATCGTATTGTTCTGCACTTTATATGTAGCTCTGCTACCGATAGATTGGCTGAATGGACGTGCAACGGCTCGAACTCCTCCGCGAACTCGCCGACCGGGGCAGCGTGACCGCGGTCGCCGCCGCTACCCACCGCACCCCGTCGGCGGTGTCGCAGCAGCTCAAGGTGCTCGAACGCGAGGCCGGCCTGCCCCTCACCGAACGCCGCGGTCGGGGCCTCGTGCTCACCGATGCCGGTCGCGCCCTCGCCCGCAGCGCGGCGGATGTCGCGGTGTCCCTCGCGAAGGCCACCGCGCTCTGGGACGAATTCCGCAACCAGGCCACCGGCGAGGTGAGCCTCGTCACCTTCCCGACGGCCGGCCAGATGCTGCTGCCCGGCGTGATCCAGGACCTCTCGGCCGTCACCGGCCTCGTGCTCAACTGCTCCGACGAAGACCCGGAACTCAGCGACTTTCCGGCCCTCACCGCCGACTACGACATCGTTCTCGCCCACTCGATGCGCGGCGCTCTCTCGTGGGCCGGGCGCGGGCTCACGGTCGTACCGCTCATGACCGAGCCCCTCGACGTGGGCGTGCCGGTCGGACACCGTCTCGCCGCCCGCGCGTGGGTCGCTCCGCGTGACCTCGACGGCGAGACCTGGATCGGGGTGACCGACGGATATCCGTTCGAGCGGGTGCTGCAGGCGATCGAACAGGAGGCCGGCACCCGGCTCTCGATGGCGCAACGCTTCGCCGACCTGTCACTGATCGAGTCATTCGTGATCGCCGGGCTCGGCATCGCGTTGGTGCCGCGCTATACCTCGAGCGGCGGGCGGCCCGGCCGGCTCGCACTGATCCCGCTGCGCGGGGTCGAGGCCGAGCGGCAGATCGTGGCACTGATGCGACCCGATCGGGCCGAACGCCTCGCCGTGCGCACCGTCGTCGATCTGCTGCGCACTCGCGCCTCTCGTGTGCAGGCGGCGCACGCGCATCCGTCGCCTGCCGTCTGAGTCCCCCCTCGCTGGTTGAGCCGCGAGCTTGCGAGACAAGCCACAGTCCGAGGGTCGGCCCGCTAGGTTTCGACCAGCGCGCTTCGCGCGCAGGCTCAACCAGCGAGTCTCCGCTGGTTGAGCCGCGAGCTTGCGAGACAAGCCACAGTCCGAGGGCCGGCCCACCAGGTTTCGACCAGCGCGCTTCGCGCGCAGGCTCAACCAGCGAGTCTCCGCTGGTTGAGCGGCGAGCTTGCGAGACAAGCCACAGTCCGAGGGTCGGCCCGCCAGGTTTCGACCAGCGCGCTTCGCGCGCAGGCTCAACCAGCGAGTCTCCGCTGGTTGAGCGGCGCCCGTTTTTGGCGCCGTCGAAACCCCGCAAGCCGACCCACAGTCCGAGGGCCGGCCCACCGGGTCGACCAGCGGAAATTGGGCGGGGCCGCTAGTCGTGCTGGGGGAAGCCGAGGTTGATGCCGCCGTGGCTCGGGTCCAGCCAGCGGCTCGTGACGGCCTTCTCGCGGGTGAAGAAGTCCACCCCGGCCGGACCGTAGGCCTTCGAGGCGCCGAACAGCGAGTCCTTCCAGCCGCCGAAGGAGTGTGACGCGACCGGCACCGGAATCGGCACGTTGATGCCGACCATGCCGACCTGCACCTCGTTCTGAAACCGCCGGGCGGCCCCGCCATCGTTGGTGAAGATCGCGGTGCCGTTGCCGTAGCGGCTGCGGTTGATGAGCGCGAGGCCCTGAGCGTAGCTGTCGACCCGCACGATCGACAGCACCGGGCCGAAGATCTCGTCTATGTACACGGCCGAGTCCACGGTGACCCGGTCGAGCAGGGTCGGTCCGAGCCAGAAACCGGATGCCTCGCCGTCGACGGCGACGCCGCGTCCGTCGACGACGACCTCGGCGCCATCCGCCGCCGCCACGTCGATGTACCCGGCAACTTTGTCGCGGTGCGCCTGGGTGATGAGCGGGCCCATGTCGCAGCCCCGCAGGCCGTCGCCGACCCGCAGGCCCCTCATGCGCTCGGTGATCTTCGCGATCAGATCGTCGGCGACCGGTTCAACGGCGACAATCACGCTGATGGCCATGCAGCGTTCCCCGGCCGAACCGAAACCGGCGTTGACGGCCGCATCCGCTGCGAGGTCGAGGTCGGCGTCGGGCAGCACCAGCATGTGATTCTTCGCGCCGCCCAGGGCTTGAACGCGTTTGCCGTGCCCGGCGGCGGTCTCGTAGATGTACTTCGCGATCGGCGTCGACCCGACGAAGCTGATCGACTGCACGTCGGGGTGCACGAGAAGCGCGTCGACGGCCTCCTTGTCGCCGTGCACGACGTTGAAGACGCCGTCGGGCAGGCCCGCCTCGGCGAGGAGGGCGGCCATCCAGTTGGCGGCGGACGGGTCCTTCTCGCTCGGCTTGAGCACGACGGTGTTGCCGGCGGCGATCGCGACCGGGAAGAACCAGAGCGGCACCATCGCGGGAAAGTTGAACGGGCTGATGATGCCGACCACGCCGAGCGGCTGCCGCAGCGTGTACACGTCGACGCCGGTCGACACGTTCTCGGAGTAGGCCCCCTTCGACAGGTGCGGCATGCCCAGGGCGAACTCGACGACCTCGAGCCCGCGGGCGATCTCGCCGAGCGCGTCGGCGGTGACCTTGCCGTGCTCGGCGGTGAGGATGTCGGCGAGCTCACCCTTGCGGGCATTCAGCAGCTCGCGAAAGTTGTACATCACGCCCTGGCGCCTGGCCTGGCTGGCGTCGCGCCAGCCCGGGAACGCGGCGAGCGCCGCGGAAACGACGGCGTCGACATCCGCCGCGCTGGCCAGGCTGACCCGTTTCGCGACCCGGCCGGTCG
Source organism: Cryobacterium frigoriphilum (assembly GCF_004403305.1). Lineage (GTDB taxonomy): Bacteria > Actinomycetota > Actinomycetes > Actinomycetales > Microbacteriaceae > Cryobacterium > Cryobacterium frigoriphilum. The sequence goes on from NZ_SOHE01000060.1 coordinate 3,900, forward strand.
CGGGGTTGTAGACGGGGGCGGTGCGCGTCGACGCGCCGGCGAACGCCGCGTTGCCCCGCCAGTGCGCAATGGTCGGGGTGGTGGCGGTGCTGGTCATGGCACATCCTTCTCGTGGGGGTCAGGCAAGCAGGTCAAGGGCGAGCACCTCGTCGATGATCGCGATGCCCTCGGCGACCTCCTCGTTGGTCACGACGCACGGCGGCACGACGTGGATGCGGTTGTCGATTAGAAACGGCAGCAGCCCGCGGCCGAGCAGTTCGGCCTTGATGCGGGCCATCACGGCCGCGCCCACCGGTTGCCGGGTCACCGGGTCGGCAACCAGGTCGAGTGCCCAGAAGACGCCCTCCCCGCGCACCTCACCGATGATCGCGTGCTTCGCCTGCAGGGCGGCGAGCGCCGGGCCGAGCACATCACGCCCGATGCGAGCGGCGTTCTGCACGATGCCCTCGGCGCTCATCGCGTCGAGCGCGCCGACGATCGAGGCCATGGCGAGCGGATGCCCGCTGTACGTCAGCCCGCCCGGGAAGACGGTCTCGTCGAAGTCGGCCGCGATCGGGTCGGAGATCAGCACCCCGCCGGTGGGCACGTACCCCGAGTTCACCCCTTTCGCGAAGGTGATCAGGTCGGGAACGACCCCGTACCCCTCGAAGGCGAACCAGCGGCCGGTGCGGCCGAAGCCGCACATGACCTCGTCGAGGATCAGCATGATGCCGTAGCGGTCGCAGAGTTCTCGCACCCCGGGCAGGTAGCCGGGTGGCGGCAGCATTACCCCGGCGGTGCCCGGGATCGTCTCGAGCAGCACCGCGGCGATCGAGGCGCTGCCCTCACCCACGATGACGTGCTCGAGGTGCTGCAGCGCACGCTCGCACTCCTGTTCCGGGGTCGTCGCCCAAAACTCGGAGCGGTACAGGAACGGGCCGAAAAAATGCACGTGCCCGCGGGCGTACTCGTTGGGCACCCGCCGCCAGTCCCCGGTCGCGACGATGGCCGCACCGGTATTGCCGTGATACGAGCGGTACGTCGACAGAATTTTGTCGCGCCCCGTGTGCAGGCGGGCCAGGCGGATGGCGTTCTCGATCGCATCCGCCCCGCCGTTGGTGAAGAAGACCCGGTTGAAGCCCTCCGGGGCGCGGGCCACGATGCGCCGGGCCGCCTCGCCGCGGGCGAGGTTCGCCGTCGCCGGCGAGATGGTGGTGAGCAGGGCGGCCTGATCGGTGATCGCCTTCACGACCTTCGGATGCTGGTGGCCGATATTCACGTTCACCAGCTGACTCGAGAAATCCAGGTAGGTGCGGCCGTCGTGGTCCCAGACCCGACAGCCGAGGCCCCCGGCGATCACGAGCGGTTTCACGGCGGCCTGCGCCGACCAGGAATGGAACACGTGCGCCCGGTCGAGCGCGGTGGTGCGGGCGTTGAGGCTGGTTGTGGTGGTGTTCGTGGTGCCGGTCATCAGTTACCGCCCTCCTTCAGGGTCACGTCGATGGGCTCCCAATCGGCGCCCTTAACGTCTACTCCCTCGGTCTCCAGTTCGTCGAGCGCCTGTTGCACATACTCGTTGGAGAACGCCGTGGCGCGCGGGTCGGCCGTGATGATCGTCGCGCCGGTCTCGTTCGTGGTGCCCATGGCGATGTCGACGGTGTTGTCCCACGCGGCCTGGTCGATCAGGCCCACACCGTTCGTGGACGGAAAGATGAGCTTGCTGATCTCGTTGGTCATCCACAGCTGGTGGCTCTGGCCGAGGGTCGAGCCGGCGGCTGTCACGATACCGGCGGCCTCTTCGGGGTTCTGCGAGGAGTAGATCCAGCCGCGGATCGAGGCCTTGATGAACTTGACCGTCGTGTCGGCGTAGTCCGCGTCGTCGGCAAGCCGGTCGGCGTCGGCCCAGATGGCATCCTGCAGCATCGCGGTGCCCTCGTCGTTCCAGTCGATCACGTTGAGGTCGTCGGGCTGGTAGAGCTCCCCGGTGTCGGGGTTCACGGTCTCGAGCACCTGGGCGTACTCGTTGTAGGTCATCGCCTGGGCGGCGTCGATGTCCCCGCTGAGGAATCCGCTCATGTCGAAGGCCTGCTGGATCAGGGTGATGTCATCGAGCGTGACGTCGGCCTGCTGCATGCCGGCGAAGAGTTCCCACTCGTTGCCGAAGCCCCAGCTGCCCACGTTCTTGCCGGCCAGGTCGGCGGGCGTCTCGATGCCCTTGTCCGCGAAGGAGATCTGCGTCGTGGCGCTGCGCTCGAAGATCTGGGCGACATCGGTGATGTTGGCGCCCTGTTCGATCGAACCGAGCACCTTGGGCACCCAGGAGATGGCGTAGTCGGCGTCGCCGGCGGCGAGCACGTCCTGCGGAACGATGTCGCCGCCGCCCTCGGCGATGGTCACGTCGAGGCCCTCGTCTTCATAGAAGCCCTGGTCGACCGCGGCGTAGTAACCGGCGAACTGGGCCTGGGCGACCCACTGCAGCTGCAGGGTAATCGGGGTCAGGTCGCCCGAGGCATCCGTGTCGCCGTTCGGGCTGGCGGCGCCGCTGCTGCAGCCGGCGAGGGCAAGCGATCCAACGCTCAGCAGGCCGATCGTGGCGAGAAAGCGGATGCGGCGGGTCTGGCGGGTCAGGTCAGTCATGTGAGTCCTCCAATAGCGGTGCGAAAGGCGGTGCGACAGAAGCGGTGCGGGGTGAGGTTCAGGTGCGGCGTAACGCCAGGCGTTCGAGGCCGAGGGATCCGCCGTAGAAGACGAGCCCAAGAATGACGGACCCGAGCACATAGGCCCAGGCCAGGCCGTAATTACTGCTCGCGGCGGCCGACGTGATCGACTTTCCGAGGCCGCCGACCGGACCCCCGAAGTACTCGGCGATGAGCGCGCTGATCACGGCGAGCGACGACGCGATACGCAGTCCCGTGAACACGAACGGCAGCGCCGTCGGCAGGGTGACGGCCCGGGTGGCCTGCCAGCTTGAGGCTGCGTAGGAGCGCATGAGGTCGCGGTGCACCGGGCGAACCTGCCGGAGGCCCTTGAGGGTGTTGAAGTAGACCGGCACGAACACGGCGAGCGCGGCGACGAGCTGTCGGGCGGTCTCGGCACCGGCGCCGAACATCGTGTAGAGCACCGGGGCGAGCGCCACGATCGGCACGACGGCGATCGCCGACACGATCGGTGCGGCCATTGCGTCGAAGACCCGCACGAGGGCGGACACGATGGCGAGCAGCACCCCGATCACGACTCCGAGCAGCAGCCCGACGAGGGCGTTGCGGCCGGTGACGGTCATGCCCGCGACCACGCTCTGCAGGTTGCCCGCAAATTGCGCGCCGATCGTGAACGGAGCCGGCAGAATGAACGGTTTGATCGCGAAGGCGAGAACGGCCCCCTGCCAGGCCAGTACGACGATCAGCCCGAGCACGATCGGGGCGAGCACGGCCTGCAGGGGCCGCGCCCGGCGCGGAGAGGCCGCCGTGCTCATCGCGTCTCCACCCCGCGCGGCAGCCCGGGGCCGGGCCGGTCGTCTCCTGATGGATCGCCGTGCTCGTCAGCGTGCAGCAGATCGCGCACCGTGCTGAGCGAGCGGAAGAAGTCGGCGTCTTCGCGCAGGCCCTCCCCGCGGGTGGTCACGTCGCCGAGGCCGACCGGAACGATGGAACGGATGCGTCCCGGTCGCGGCGACATGACCACCACTCGGTTGGAGAGAAACACCGCCTCGGGAATCGAGTGCGTCACGAACACCACGGCGGCGGCGGTTTCGGCGCAGATGCGCACGAGTTCGTTCTGCATGCGCTCCCGGGTCATCTCGTCGAGTGCTCCGAAGGGTTCGTCCATCAGCAACAGGCTCGGGCGTTCGGCGAGGGACCGGGCGATCGCCACCCGCTGCTGCATGCCGCCCGAGAGCTGGTCGGGATAGTGCCCGGCGAACTCACTCAGCCCGACCAGGTCGATGAGCTCCGCGCCCCGGGCGCGTCGGCCGGCCCGGTCAACGCCGTGCAGTTCGAGCGGCAACTCGATGTTGCCGGCGACCGTGCGCCACGGCAGCAGTCCGGCCTGTTGAAAGGCGATTCCGTAGTCCTGGTCGATGCGGGCCTGCCGGGCCGGCTTGCCGAACACGCGGATGTTGCCGCTCGTGGGCACGTCGAGGTCGGCGATCAGTCTCAGCAGCGTGCTCTTGCCACATCCGCTTGGTCCGATCAGCGACACGAATTCGCCCGGCGCGACCGTGAGGCTCACCCCGTCGAGCGCGATGACGGATGCCCCCCTGCGCCCCGCGAAGACCCGGCCCACGCTGTGCACATCAACGGCGGGTACAGCACCGGCGGACCCGCTGCCGGCGGTCATGCGCTGACCTCGTCCCGACGAAAGCGACGCAGGAACAGGCCGATCAGACCCACAAAACCAGCGGCGACGAGGCCGACCAGCACCGATCCGAAGATGGGCGCCCACGGCTTGCCGGGGTCACCGCCGGCGGCTCCGGCGTACTCCACGATCAGCCGCCCGATGCCGCCGCGCAACCCGATCGAGACCTCGGCGACGACGCTGCCGATGACCGCGCTGACCGCCGCGAGGCGCAGCGCCGGCAGCAGGTAACCGACGCTCGCGGGCAGGCGCAGCCGCCAGAGGGTCTTCCACCAGCCGACCGCGTAGCAGTGCATGAGGTCGACATGGTGGGCATCGGGTGAGCCGAGGCCCCGCAGGGCGCCGACGGACACCGGGAAGAAGGCGAGGTACGAGGCGATCAGGGCCACCGACATCCAGTTCTCCCAGGCGAAGGCCCCGATTTCGACCTGGGCGCCCCAGCGGCGCACGAGCGGCGCGATCGCGATGAGCGGCACGGTCTGGCTGAGCACGATCCACGGCAGGATGGCCGATTCGGCGAGGCGAAACCGCTGCATCAGCAGCGCGAGCGCGAGCCCCACGGTGACCCCGACGATCCAACCGACGGCGGCAATGCCGAGCGTGAAGGCGCACGCCCCCAGCACGGCCAGCCAGAGCGGCAGCGCCGTGGCTGCCCCGGTCACGGGCTCGAACAGCCGCGCCACCATCGTGGCCAGGTGCGGCATGGCCAGGTCGCTCGTGCGGGGCAGCACGGTCAGGTCGCCGATCACGACACCGTTGCCCGGGCCGAAAAACTTGTATAGCTCCCAGACCAGTGCGAGACCGACCACGCCGAGAACGCCGAACAGCGCGGGGCGGGCGAAGCGCGGCATCCGTCGATCGCGAACCGCCGCGCGCGTGGCAGGCGGCGTCACTGCGTGGCCACGATGTGCTCGGCGAGCGCGGGAATCACGGTCTCGCCGTAGACGCGCAGGGTCTCCTCTTTGTTGTCGTGCTGCAGGTAGCCGGCAAAGTGGTCGACGCCGATGGCCTGCAGCGCCCGCAGCTTCTCGATGTGGTCGTTCGCGGTTCCGAGCAGGCAGAACCGGTCGACGATCTCGTCGGGCACGAAGGCCGCGTGCTCGTTGCCGACCCGGCCGTGCTGGTTGTAGTCATAGCCGGCGCGCCCAGAGATGTAATCCGTGAGGGCCTGCGGAACCGCAGAGTCGGTGCCGTATTTGGCGACGATGTCTGCGACGTGGTTGCCGACCATGCCGCCGAACCAGCGGCACTGGTCGCGCATGTGGGCCAGGTCGGTGCCGATGTACATGGGCGCGGCGACGCAGAATTTAATGGATGCCGGATCCCGGCCCACATTCGCGGCCGCGGCCCGAACGGTGGTGATCATCCATTCGGCCACGTCGAGGTCGGCCATCTGCAGAATGAAGCCGTCGCCCACCTCGCCCGCGAGCTTCAGGGCGAGGGGGCCGTAGGCGGCGACCCAGACGTCGAGGGTGGAGCCACTGCTCCACGGAAACCGCACGGTCGCGCCGTTGTAGTGCACCGGGCGGGAATTGGCGAGCTCACGAATCACATGGATGGATTCGCGCAGGGTCTTCAGCGTCGTCGGCGCGCCGTTGGTGGCGCGCACCGCGGAGTCGCCGCGGCCGATGCCGCAAATGGTGCGGTTGCCGTACATCTCGTTGAGGGTCGCGAAGGTCGAGGCGGTGACCGTCCAGTCCCGGGTGGCGGGGTTCGTGACCATGGTGCCGACGATGATTCGACTGGTTTCGGCCAGAATACGGCTGTAGATCACATAGGGCTCCTGCCAGAGCAGGTGCGAGTCGAAGGTCCAGACGTGGCTGAAGCCGTGCGCCTCGGCCAGCCTGGCCAGCTGCACCGTGCGGGCCGACGGCGGATTGGTCTGCAGTACTGCTCCGAAGTCCATGGGGCTCCCTTAGATGAGGTACTGGCTCAGGCCGCGCTTGATGAACCGGCCGTCACCCTTGGCGCCGAGGTACTCTCCGCGGTCGATCACGACCTTGCCGCGGCTGATGACCGTGTCGACGTGGCCGTCGATCTCGAACCCCTCGTAGGCGGAGTAGTCCATGTTCATGTGGTGGGTTTTGCCTGGCCCGACTCCGATGGAGGTGTGCCCGTTCGGGTCGTAGACCACCACGTCACCGTCGGCACCGGGCTGCAGCACCCCCTTTGTGCCGTGCATGCCGAACATGCGTGCCGGGGTCGTGGAGCAGACCTCGACCCAGCGCTCGAGGGAGATCTTGCCGTCGACCACGCCCTGGTAGAGCAGGTCCATGCGGTGTTCGACCGAACCGATACCGTTGGGAATCTTTGAGAAGTCCGCGAGGCCCATGTCTTTCTGACCCTTCATGCAGAACGGGCAGTGGTCGGTGGAGACCATCTGGATGTCGTTGGTCGCGAGGCTCTGCCACATGTGGTGCTGATGCCCCTCGGCGCTGGCCCGCAGCGGGGTCGAGCAGACCCACTTCGCGCCCTCGAAGCCGCCCCACTCGTCGCTCCGGGCGCCGAGGTTGTCTTCGAGCGAGAGGTACAGGTATTGCGGGCAGGTCTCACCGAACACGTTCTGGCCCCTGTCACGGGCCTGGGCGATCTGATCGACGGCCTGCTTCGCGCTGACGTGCACAACATAGAGAGGAGCGCCGGTGAGGTTGGCGAGCATGATCGCCCGATGGGTGGCCTCCTCCTCGGCCTGCCAGGGACGGGTCAGCCCGTGATACAGCGGGCCCGTGTTGCCGGCGGCGACCGCCTGCTGCACGAGCAGGTCGATGACGCTGCCGTTCTCGGCGTGCATCATGATCATGCTGCCGTTGCTCGCGGCGCGCTGCATGGCCTTGACGATCTGGCCGTCATCGCTGAGAAACACGCCCTTGTAGGCCATGAACAGCTTGAAGCTCGACACCCCCTCGGCGACGAGCTCGTCCATCGCGGTCAGCGAACTGTCTTGCACGTCGGAAAGAATCTGGTGGAAGCCGTAATCGATCGCGCACTGACCGGATGCCTTCTCGTGCCATTTTCGGTACTGCTCCAGCACGTTCTCCCCCGCGTACTGCACCACGAAGTCGACGATGCTCGTCGTGCCGCCCCACGCCGCCGCACGGGTGCCGGTCTCGAAGGTATCGCTGGCCTCGGTGCCGCCGAACGGCATCTGCATGTGGGTGTGGGCATCGATGCCGCCGGGAATCACATACTTTCCGCGGGCGTCGATGACGCGATCGACGTTGGCTTCCACGTCGAAGCCCAACAGCGTCGAGCCGGGCGCCAGCACCGCGGCGATGGTCTCCCCGTCGATCAGCACGTCGGCCGTGGCAGAACCCGTGGCGTTCACCACGGTGCCGTTTTTGATGAGCGTCTTCATGGCATCCTCTGTTTCGGTGCTGAGTCAGAAACGGCTGGCGAGAGGGTTAGGGCGCGACGAGTTCCTCATAGCTGTCGGGGCGACGGTCGCGGTAGAACTGCCAGGAGTTGCGCACCTGACGGATCAGGCCGAGGTCGAGGTCGCGGATGACGATCTCCTCGGTGTCGGTCGAGGCGACCGCGCCGACGTAGTTGCCCTGCGGGTCAACGAAGTAGGAGCTGCCGTAGAACGTGACGGCCTCGTCGCCGAACTCGCCGTTCTCGGTGCCGATGCGGTTGTTGGCGCCGATGTAGTACTGGTTGGCGACCGCCGCGGCGGGCTGCTCGAGTTCCCACAGGCGGTTGCTGAGACCGGGTTTGGTCGCCGAGGGGTTGAAGACGATCTCGGCGCCATTGAGGCCGAGCGCCCTCCAGCCCTCGGGAAAGTGCCGATCGTAACAGATGTAGACGCCGACCTTGCCGACCTTCGTGTCGAAGACGGTGTAGTCGGTGTTGCCGGGGCGAAAGTAGAATTTCTCCCAGAACTGCGGCAGGTGCGGAATGTGATGCTTGCGGTACTTGCCGAGAACCGTGCCGTCGGCGTCGATCACCACGGCCGTGTTGTACAGCACCCCGGGGCGTTCCTCCTCGTACATCGGCACAATGATCACCATGCCGAATTCGCTCGCGAGCTTCTGGAAGCGCGCCACGATCGGGCCCGGAATCGACTGGGCATAGTCGTAGTAGTTGGCGTCCTGCACGATGCCGAAGTACGGCCCGTGAAACAGCTCCTGAAAGCAGATGATCTGCGCGCCCTGCGCGGCGGCCGTGCGCACGAATCCCTCGTGCTTGGCGATCATCGACTCTTCGTCGCCGGTCCAGGTCGCCTGGGTGATTGCCGCTCGCACGATGTTCGTGTCGCTCATACTGTGCCTTCCGCTTGAGTTGCTCTGGCCGTGTTCGTCAGTCTGTGTTCGTCAGTATCTGGGGTGCAGATTTCTATATTGTTTCTGCCGGTGACGCGCGCATTAAGCATCCTGTCGGCGCCGGGGCCCGCGGGCAAGCAATTTCTCGTCGCGTGTCCAGATTGGAATAGGCTGAGTTACAGACCGCCGGTTGGCTATGACCGGTCGAGCTGACCTGGATTTGGGCAGCAGTCCCGCACCTGCCCGCACCACCTCTGACTCGAAAAGGTCTCATGACACGTCGCTCTGTCCGCGCGCGCACCGTTCTTGCCCTGCTTGCCGGTTCGGCCCTGTTGCTGAGCGGCTGCGCCACTGACCCGGGCTCGCCGCCCGAGGGCCAGGTGGCGACCCGGGAGGCGGGGTATCCGCTGACCCTGAGCAACTGTGGTGTGCAGGTCACCGTGCCGGCCGCGCCGGAGCGCGTCGTGACGATCAAGTCTTCGACGACCGAGTTGATGCTCGCGCTCGGACTCGGCGACCGCATTGTGGGTTCGGCCTTTCTCGACGGCCCGCTGCCGGACTCTCTCGCCGACGCCGGCGCCGACCTCACCGTGATCAGCGACTTCGTGCCCGGGCCCGAGGCCACACTCGGCCTGACCCCCGATTTCGTCTACGGCGGCTGGGAGTCGAACTTCTCCGCCGACGGCGTCGGTGAGCGGTCGGCCCTGACCGAGATCGGCGTGGGCAGCTACGTCTCCCCCGCCGCCTGCAAGGGTGACTTCATGCCCGACCCGCTCACCTTCGACACGGTCTTCGACGAGATCAGGGAGGCCGGCGCCATCTTCGGGGCAACGGATACCGCGGCCGAGCTGGTCCAGAGCCTCGAGTCCGACCTGGCCGCCCTCGCGCCCGTCGACACTGCGGAGTCTCCGACCGCCCTCTGGTATTCCAGCGGCACAACGACACCATATGTCGGTGCGGGCATAGGTTCACCCGCGATGATCATGCAGGCCGCTGGGCTCACGAACATATTCCAAGATGTGCATGACACCTGGAGTTCGGTGGGCTGGGAGTCGATCATCGAGGCGAACCCCGACGTAATCGTGCTCGTTGACGCCACCTGGAACACCGCGGCCGACAAGATCACGAACCTCGAAACGAGCGCCGCAACGCAGAACCTCGACGCTGTGCTGAACGAGCGCTACATCGTGCTGCCGTTCGCGGCGACCGAAGCAGGCATCCGCAATGTGGAAGCCGCCGCGTCGACGATCGACCAGCTCGCCGCATTCGACCTGGACTGAGGGCGATGATGGGTCGGGCGATTCGGCAGGCACCGGGCAGGGCGCCGCGCACCACGAGGTCGCTCGCGCACGCCCGATTTCTGCTCGCGCTCACCCTCGCCGTGGTGGGCCTCGTGCTGATCGTGATGCTCGCGGTGACCATCGGACCGGCGAATGTGAGCCTCGCGCAGGTGAGCGGCAGCATCCTGGGCCATCTGGGGCTGGGCGCAACCGGCACGGATTCCGGGGCGGTGCCGCTGCTGATCGACTCGATCGTCTGGGAGCTGCGGCTGCCGCGGGTGCTGACGGCGGCGATCGTCGGTGCCGGGTTGGCCGTGAGCGGCGCGGTCATGCAGAGCGTCACCCGCAACCCGCTCGCCGACCCGTACCTGCTCGGGCTCTCGAGTGGCGCGTCGCTCGGCGCGGTCTGCGTCGTCATTCTCGGTGTCGGCTTCGCGCTGCCGGCCGCCGCGTTTCTCGGCGCCCTCGCCGCGCTCTTCGCGACGCTCAGCATCGCCAGGGTCGGCGGCACGATCACGCCAGCGCGGGCGGTACTCGCCGGCCTCGCGATCGCCCAGCTCGCCGGCGCCGGAACCTCGTTCATCATCTTCTGGTCGGCCAAGGGTGATTCCTACCGGGAGATTCTGAACTGGCTGCTCGGCTCCGTTGCCGGTGCCACCTGGAACAGCGTCATCATCAGCGGCACGGCCCTCGCGCTCGTCGGTACCGGCGTGGTGCTCGCCGCGACCCGGCTCGACGCCTTCGCGTTCGGCGACACCGCCGCCGCGAGCCTCGGCATCAACGTGAACGCGACCCGCTGGGCGCTGCTCGGCTCGGTAGCGCTGCTGACCGGCGCGATGGTCGCCGTGAGCGGGGCGATCGGCTTCGTCGGGCTGATTCTGCCCCACCTCGTGCGCGGCCTGAGCGGGCCGAGCCATCGTCGGCTGCTGCCGCTCGTCGCGGTCTGCGGCGCCCTGTTTCTCGTCGTGGCCGACACCCTCGCCCGCACCATCTTCGACCCGCGCGAACTTCCGGTGGGCATCATCACCGCCTTCATCGGCGTTCCGGTCTTCATTGTGCTGATCAAGAGAAAGAAGTCCTCCGCATGGTCGTAGCAGTACCGGGGTCAACCGCGGGGGTCGTGATCGAGAACCTGAGCTTCTCGATTGACGAGCAGGTCATTCTGGCGGGGGTGAGCGCATCCGTCGCCGCCGGAACCGTGACCGGCCTGCTCGGGCCGAACGGCGCGGGCAAGTCCACCCTGTTGCGGCTCGTCGGCGGGCTCGCCACGCCGGCCTCGGGGTCGGTGACCCTGGGCGGCGATGAGATCGGTGCCATGCCGCGGCGGGAGGCGGCCCGGCGCATCGCGCTGCTCGAGCAGAACACCGCGCCGAGCGTCGACCTGTCGGTCGAGGATGTCGTGCTGCTCGGCCGCATTCCGCACCGCACCCGCCTGCTCGGCACCTTCGGCGGCGATGACGACCGGGCCGTCGCGGCCGAATCACTCGCGGCCGTCGGGGCCGGTGAACTCGTCGACCGGATGTGGCACACCCTCAGCGGCGGCCAGCAGCAGCGCGTGCAGATCGCCCGCGCACTCGCCCAGCGGCCTAGCCTGCTGCTGCTCGACGAACCGACCAACCACCTCGATGTCAGCGCGCAGCTCTCGCTGCTGAGCCAGGTCGGCGGCCTGGGGACCACCGCGATCATGGCGCTGCACGACCTCAACCTCGCGGCCGCGTTCTGCGACCACATCCTGCTGCTGCAGGACGGAAAGCTCGTCGCGGCCGGAACCCCCGCCGAGGTACTCGTGCCCGAGATCATCGGCGAGGTCTACGGGGTCGAGTGCGACATCATCGAGCATCCCCGTGACGGACATCCGGTGATCGTGTTCTCGGCGCCGCGCACCGCCGTGGCACCCATGCGTGCGGCGGCGTCGGCATGAACATCGTGCTGCTCGCCGGCGGCGTCGGCGGCGCCCGCTTCACCCGCGGACTGCTGGCCGAACTCGCGCAGACTCAGCCGGGGGCATCCGTCACCGTGATCGTCAACACCGGCGACGACATGTGGCTCGACGGCCTGCGCATCTGCCCCGACCTCGACACGGTCATGTACACGCTCGGCGGCGGCATCAACGAACAGCAGGGCTGGGGCCGGCCCGAGGAGACCCGGCGGGCCTCTGCGGAGATCGCCGCGTACGGGCGCGGCTGGTCGTGGTTCACGCTCGGCGACCTCGACCTGGCGACCCACATCGTGCGCACCGACCTGCTGCGCTCCGGATCGACGCTCTCGCAGGCGACCGAGTTTCTCTGCCGGCGCTGGAAGCCCGGCGCGCGGCTTTTGCCGATGAGCGACCAGCCCGTCGAGACGCATGTGCGCCTTGAGGCGGATGCCGACGAGCACCGGGCGGGCGAGCTGATCCACTTCGAGGAGTGGTGGGTGCGCTACCGGGCGGCCGTTGAGGCGACCGAGTTCGTGCAGCGGGGGCTCGCTGACGCCGTGCCAGCGCCCGGGGTGCTCGCGGCGATATCCGAGGCCGACCTGGTGGTGCTGCCGCCCTCGAACCCGGTCGTGTCGATCGGCACGATCCTCGCTGTTCCGGGCATCCGCGCGGCACTGGCCGCCACGTCGGCGCGGGTCGTGGGGGTATCGCCGATCATCGGCGGCGCGGCCGTGCGGGGCATGGCCGATGCCTGCCTGCGCACGATCGGCGTGGAGACGAGTGCGCTGGCGGTGGGGCTGCACTATGGCGGGCGTACTGGTTCCGGCATTCTCGATGCGTGGCTGATTGATGAGACGGATGCCGCGGCGCTGCCCGAGCTCGCGGCCGCCGGCATCCGCTCGGTCGCCGTGCCGCTGTGGATGCACGACGCGGCCACCACGCGGGCCCTTGCCGCCGCGGTGCTTGCGGTGGCGGGCCTCAGCCCAGTGCCCCAACCCTGAACCGGCAGCGAGCTGCGCGCACTTGAGCACAGCAAGGGCGCAAATATGGCATGCGCGGGGTGCTTTTCGTGGCCATCGAGCGTCGGCGAGAAGACTCTGACGCGCGGTGGTGCAGGTGACCCCGTGCCCCGCTCACGAGTGGGCTCAAAAGGCCCCATGCGAATTCAAGGAGCTATGTGCGCCCACTCGCGGCGGGCGCGTCCCCCTCAAGGGGCATATTTTGGCTTCTCGTCAGCGAGACGCCAACAATGGCCCCTTGCGGGGTATCCGCACGCAGCGAGAAGCCAACAATGGCCCCTTGAACTCGATCCAAGGGGCGTATGTTGGCGTCTCGCGGTGGCGCGGGGTGTCCCAAGGGGCATATTTTGGCTTCTCGTCAGCGAGATGCCAACAGTGGCCCCTTGAGCACGCAGCGGCCCAGCGTCATCGGGGCTGTCCGGCGGGGAGGGCATCCGCTGCCAGGAGTGCGGCGGTGTGCGGGCCGAGGCCGAGCGTTCGCGCCACCTCGAGGTCGGCGGGGGTGTCCACATCACGACGGATGCTCGCGGTCGCCGCCACCTCGAGCGGCACGTGCCCGGCCGCCTCGTGAGCGGCGCGGGATCCGAGCCCGAACCGGGGGGTGAGGCTGACGCCGACCCGCGCGAGCAGCATGGTCGTGCCCGTCCCCTCCGCGTCGGGCATCATCGAGCATTCGTGCCTCGCGGCGAGGCGCAGGGCGTGGTCGACATCATCGCTGCGGAGGGCGGGCAGGTCGCCGGTGACGATGGCGAGGTGGGCCGTCGGTGCCAGGCGGCGCGCGGCATCCGCCCCCTGAACGATCGCGGCGTTGAGCGGATCACCCGCCGCACGCGTCTCGGGCACAATCACGGCGCCGAGCGCGGCCAGCCGGACGCCCAGGGCGGCGTCGGCCGTCACCACGACGACCCGCTCGACAGTGGATGCCGCCACCAGCGCAGCAACGGTGTCGAGCGCGAATGCATCGGCGAGCGCCGCCCGTTCCGGCAGCGCCTCGAGTCGGGTCTTGGCGCCCGGGTTGCCCTTGACCGGCACGACCACCACCCAGCTCACTGCGGGTTAGACCTGTCGTCGAGCGTTGCGTCCATGAGAAAACGCTACCAGCGCCGGCCGCGCAACCCCCCGCAACGTGGGGCAACGCCGCGCGGGCGGCGACCGCGGTACCCTCAAGGGTCGGCCGCACGCATCCGTCGACTCGATTTTTCAGATGAGCGGCCCAGGAGGTCCCATGTCACCGTCACTCACGTCCGAGCCCGTCGCCACGCAGTCCCCCGTGCTGGCCACCGCGATCGTCACCTACCTCGACCGCAGCGTCAGCGCCCGTCCGCAGTCCGCCGCCCTCACTTTCGTCGACGATGCCGTCGTCGTGGATGACGGCAAGACCTACAACGGCCAGGCGGCCATTGCGACGTGGCTGTCCGCCACCGCCGCGGAGTTCGAGTACACGACGACGCAGCTGAGCATTACGAGCGACGACACCGCGGTGACCGTGGTCAACCGCATCGAGGGCAACTTTCCGGGTCGTAGCGTCGACCTCAAATACCGGTTCGAGCTGAACGCCGAGAGCGGCCTGATTCAGAAGCTGACGATCTCGCTCTAGGTCGCGCTTCGGGTCTCGCCGCAGCGCTCACGAGGCCGGGCGCAGGTTCGTTACGCGGGCGCAGGTAGAACCTGCGCCCGCGTAAATAAGGTGTGCCACGGCATCCGCAAGTCGTGTTCCCGCGCCAGAGCGGGGCTCAGCGCGCCCGGCCGGCGGTCTGGCCGGCGGCGAAACCTTCGGCGTAGGCCTCGGCGGTTCCGAGGCGAAACATGTCGGTGGCGCTCGGGCGCTGCAGGGCGCGGGCGCCGACGGATGCCGCGGCATCCGTCGGCGCTACCACCAACTGCCCCAGCCCGCGCACGACGGCGACGGGGTTGCCGCTGGTCTTGCCCTTGACCAGGTCGGCGGCTCCCGCGATCTCGTCGCCGACCGCGGCGACCGTGACCTCGAGGCGGCGACCGGAGGCATCCGTCTGGCCGCGGAGGTCATCGAGCACGAGCAGGCCGGCGGCGCCGATCGCGATGTCGGTCTGGCCTTCACGCCAGGGGCGGCCGGCGGTGTCGGTGATGACGACGCCGAGGCGCAGGCCGGTCGCCGCGACCAGGGCACCGAGCAGCGAGCGCGCGGAGGCATCCGGATCGACCGGCAGCAGCAGCACGACCCCGTCGGGCGCGTTGCTGGTGTCGACGCCGGCGGCGGCCATCACGAGGCCCTGTCGATTTTCGACGATGCGGGTGACTCCGCCGGGATACTCCCGACTCGCCACGACCCGCACGGTCTCGTCGGTGATCGCCTGCTCGCGGTCGGCGGCCGCGACGGCGCGCCCCTCGGCCTTCGAGACGATTTTGCTGGTCACGGCGAGAATGTCGCCGTCCTGCAGCAGGCCGGCCGCGGCATCCGCGATCAGGGCGGCGAGATCGTCACCCGCCGCGATCTCGCCCAAGCCCGTGAGAGCGAAAACGCTGAGTGGCACTAGCGAACGAGCTTCGGCAGCACCTGCGCGCCGAAGACGTCGATCCACTGCTTCTGGTTGCGGCCCACGTTGTGCAGGTAGATGCGGTCGAAGCCGAGGTCGACGAACTTCTGAATGTACTTTCGGTGCTCGTCGGGGTCGGCCGAGATGATCATGCGGCCCTCGAAGTCCTCGGGGCGCACGAGCTTGGCGATCTGCTCGAACTCGAAGGGTGAGCGGATGTCCCCCTTCGGAAACTTCATGCCGCCGTTCGGCCATTCGAGCAGTGCGTTCTTCATGGCTTCTTCGTCGGTCTCGGCCCAGCTCATGTGCAGCTGCAGCACCTTCGGCATCGTGGACGGGTCCTTGCCGGCATCGCGGGCGCCGTCATCGAACTTGCCGAAGAGCATCGAGATCTTCTCGAGCGGGGCGCCGACCGTGATGAGGCCGTCGGCGTGGCGGCCCGCGCGCTTGGCCGTGACGGGTCCGGCGGTCGCGACGAGAATCTCGGGGGCGACCTCGGGCATCGTCCACAGCCGGGTCGACTCGAGCTTGTAGAACTGGCCGGAGTGCTTCACGTCTTTGCCGGCGATCGAGCCGGTGAACAGCTTAGAGATGATCTCGATGGCCTCGAACATGCGGTTGATGCGCTCGGGGGCCTCGGGCCAGTAGGCGCCCACAATGTGCTCGTTGAGGGCTTCGCCCGAGCCGAGGCCGAGCCAGTGCCGGCCCGGGTACATCGCCGCGAGGGTCGCGGAGGCCTGGGCGACCATCGCGGGATGCCAGCGAAAGGTCGGGGCGGTCACGCCGGGGCCGAGGTCACCCGTGGTGCGCTCGGCGATCGCGGCGAGCACGCTCCAGACGAAGCTCGACTGCCCCTGCTGCGGCACCCAGGGCTGAAAGTGGTCGGCCGCCATGACGCCGCTGAAGCCGTGCTCTTCGGCGTAGGCCGAGAGGGCCACCGCCTCGGCGGGGGCGAACTGCTCCAACATGGCCGCGTAGCCAATCTGCAACTCCGTCATGAATGACCCTTCTGGTGTCGATCGCTGGTCCGTGAACGTGTGCTCACCAGTTAACCGCAACACGAGCCGGGCCGACTTCGTTACCCGACCCGCGGCATCCGCTTCGATCAGAGATCAGAACCAACGCAGGCGGCGACGCGAGAGTCCAGTGCGGTCGGGTGCGGGATGGACGATGCGCGGTCCGAGAGCACCAGCCTCGTCGACCGCGTAAAAGCCGGTGCCGAATCGATCGGTCAGCGACAGGGCGGTGATGGCGGCGGCGCAGCCCACGGTCACTCCAGCGATGAAGAAGTCCGGAAATCCCAGTCCCAGCCCGAGCATGGTTGCGGCCAGCACGAGTGCGGCGAGCTGTGCCCGCCGCCCGTTGATGTGTACCGCGAACACGAGCCTCGCTGGCGAGCCAGGAACCACGTCGTCGCACCAGATGGTGTGCGCCGCGAGTGCCGGCGGCAGCTCCGCCCCTGGCAACAACGCGTGGGCCGTCGATAAGTGTGTGCGTTCCCCGGTCATGCGCCCCCTGGCTCCCCGGCGCCCTGCGCGCCACCCCAAGCATACCGACTGACCCGGTTATCGTGTCCGATCAGGGCGGCGTCCGCGAACAGCCCGTCCCCGAACGGCCCGTCCCCGAACGGCCCGCCCCCGAATAGGCTGGGTGCATGCGTATTGCCACCTGGAACGTCAACTCCATCCGTGCCCGCGTCGATCGCACTGTGGACTGGATGGTGCGCGAAGACGTCGACGTGCTCGCGATGCAGGAGATCAAGTGCAAGCCGGAGCAGTTTCCGGCCCAGGCCTTCGAAGACGCCGGCTACGAACTCGCCATCCACGGGCTGAACCAGTGGAACGGCGTCGCGATCGCGAGTCGGCTGCCGATGACGGATGTCGTCACCGGCTTCCCCGGCATGCCCGGCTTTCTGAAAGGCCAGGAAGGGCCGGACCAGCCCCTTGAGGCCCGGGCGCTCGGCGTGACCGTGAACGAGCAGCGACTCTGGAGCCTCTACGTGCCCAATGGCCGGGCGCTCGGCGACCCGCACTACGCCTACAAGCTCGACTGGCTCGCCGCCCTGCGCGAGCACGCCCGCGCCGAATTGGCCGCGAACCCGCGGCTCGCCCTGGCGCTGATGGGCGACTGGAACGTGGCGCCGCGCGACGAGGACATGGGTGACCCGAGTTTCGTACCCGGCGAATCGACGCACATCTCCCAGCCCGAACGCGATGCCTTCGACGCCTTTGAGAGCGCCGGCCTGACCGACGTGGTGCGCGAACTCGTGCCGGAGGGCTTCACCTTCTGGGACTACAAACGCCTGCGGTTTCCGCGCAACGAGGGCATGCGCATCGACTTCATCCTCGGCTCCCCCGCCTTCGCCGAACAGGTGACGGATGCCAGCATCCACCGCAACGAGCGCAAGGGTGAAGCCCCGAGCGACCACGTTCCGGTACTCGTCGACCTGATCACCGCTGATGAAGACGACGACCGGCCGATGATCTTCTAGCAACTGCTCGTCATCCGCGGCGCTTCTGATCGTGACACGGTTGACATCTGGCGTGTAGGCGGCTCCGTGATACTGAGTGGATGACTTCACAAGAGTCGGATCTGCTCACCCCGGCGTCACCCCCGCCCGCGTCAGCATCCGTCACCGTTTCCATCACCCGAACCGTCGACCCCGCCCGGTTCACCGAGGCGAGCGAGTGGGTGCAGTTCGGAATCAATCTGGCCCACAAATACCCGGGCTTTCTCGGGTCGGGCTGGGTGCGCGGCAGCGAGGACTCCGCCACCTGGAACATGCTCTACCGCTTCTCGAACAGCGACAGCCTCGAGGCCTGGGAGAACTCCGACGAGCGTACCGAATGGCTCGAGGCCGGCACCGACATCGTGCTCGACGCCCACGTCGAGAAACGCACCGGCATCGAGGGCTGGTTCGACGGCATGCAGCCGGGGGCGCCCGCACTGCAGCCGCCGCCGCGGTGGAAACAGGCAGTGAGCATCTGGCTGGGCTTCTTTCCGGTCAACCTTGTTTTCACGCTGCTCGTCACTTGGCTGGTTCCGGGCTGGGGCGACCTCAACACCCTGCTCAAGGTGCTGCTGACGACGCTCGTGTTGACCCCGTTGATGGCCTACTACGTTCTGCCCTGGGTGACGCGGATGCTGCGGCCCTGGCTGCAGCGCCCGCCGCACTAGTTCTGGCTCGCGTTACGCCAGCAGCGCCGCCACGATAATGAGCGCGGGCACCGAGGCGAGCGTGGTCAGCAGCACCGTGTCCCGGGTCGCCACGACCGCGCGGTTGTACCGGGAAGCGAAGTTGAAGATGTTCTGGGCCGTGGGCAACGCCGACACGGTCACGACGGCGAACAGCTCCGCTGCGTCGAGGTCGAAGACGAAACGACCGAACAGGTACGCGATCACCGGCATCAGGGCGACCTTGATGACCGTCGCGACGATGACCTGAGCACGACCCGAGCCCGCCTCGAGCAGGCGCTGGCCGTGCAGGGACATGCCGAAAGACATCAGCACCATCGGAATCGCGGCCCCGCCGATCAGGTCGAGCGGCGCCATCACGGCCTCCGGGACCGGCACCTCCAGGGTCGCCAGCAGCACGCCGGCGACGGATGCGATGATCATCGGATTGCGCAGCGGCTGGGTGAGAATCGACCGCACCGAGACCTTGCCGCTCGTGGTCATGTCGAGCACGGCGAGGGTGATCGGCGCCAGGATCAGCAGCTGCAGAAGCAGCACCGGCGCCACATACTGGGCGCTGCCGAGCACGTAGATGGCGACCGGCAGACCGATGTTATTGGCGTTCACATACGTCGCCGACGTCGCCCCGAGCATAGATTCCGGAACCGGCATACGAAAGAAAATGCGCGAAACCACGAGATAGAGCAGCATGCCGAGCAGCACGCTGCAGAGCACGGTCACCAGGAATGACGAGAATAGCACGCGCACGTCGGAGTGCACGAGCACGGTGAAGAGCAGTGCGGGCGTCGCAACGAAGAATGCCATGCGGTTGAGCACTCGGCCGGCGCCTGGCCCGGCCACGCCGAAACGCTCGACGAGATAACCCACCAGGATCACGAACCCGATGATCGAGAACCCGATCAGTACTCCACCCATTTCACTCAGCCTAAGCGACAAGCCGAGGCACGAAATTCTTGCCCGCGGGCCCTACTCGGTTGCGACGAGCGCTACTACGCTCGGACCATGCCGAACCTCAACGTTGCGGGAGCCGAGCTGTACTACGAGATCGACGGCGACCCGGCTGCGCCCGCGCTGCTGCTCATTCACGCGGGCATCGCCAATCTGCGCATGTGGGATCCCCAGATCACCGCCCTCGCCCGGCACCACTTCGTCGTGCGCTACGACACCCGCGGTTTTGGCCACACGGTGACCCAGAATGTGCGGTTCTCCAACCGAGCGGATGCCCTCGCGGTGCTCGATCACGTCGGGGTTGACGCGGCGACCCTCATCGGGTGTTCCCGCGGGGGGTCGATTGCCATCGATGTGGCCGTCGAGCACCCGGAACGCGTGACCGGGCTCGTGGTCATCGGCGGCGGCCCGAGCGGGTTTCCCGAGGTCGAGCTGACCGATGCCGAGGATGCCCTGTTCGACGCCCTCGACGAGGCCTTCGATGCGGGCGACTGGACCAGGCTGGCCCGGCTCGAGGTAGAGCTGTGGGCGGTCGGTCCGCAGCGCCGCGCGGCCGACCTCGACCCGACGTTCGTCGCGGCCGCGCAGACGCTGAATCTGGGCAACGTCGTTCACGCCGGGGAGGCTCCGGTGCCGGAACCGCTGGATCCGCCGGCCGTCGACCGGGTCATCGACCTGGAGGTGCCGGCCCTGATCACGGTCGGCGAGTTCGACATCACGCCCGCGTTGGCCCAGTACGAGTACCTGCTCGAGACCGTGCCCCTGGCCAGCGGATGCACGTTTCGCGACACCGCGCACCTGCCGAGTCTGGAGCATCCGGAGGAATTTCAACGGGTGCTGATCTCCTGGCTTGCCCAGAATGACCTCTAGAGCAGAATGACCGATAGCTGAGGCATAGTGAGGCACAAAAAGGCCGGAGCCCCGGTCTCGTGGTCACCATCCCTCTCGGGTCAGTGCCGACAATTATTGACTCGGGACTCCAGCTACAAAGAATAATAATCCGCTCCCGAACGGTGTCAAGTGGTCCGGAGAAAAAATCCGGAGATTCGCCGAACCGTGAGTTAAGCATCCATTTCGGGTCAGAACGGATGCTTAACTCACGGTTCGGCGACAGAGGAGACTAGGGCAGGGCGTTCGCGCGGGCGATCCCCCCGAGCCAGGCGAGGCTCGGCTTGGGGGTGCGCACGAATGTCTCCCGGTCGACGGCGATGAGGCCGAAGGTCGGGCGGAATCCGCTCGCCCACTCGTAGTTGTCGAGGGCGCTCCAGTGCTCGTAGCCGATGACCTCGATGCCGTCTTCGATCGCGGCGTGCAGGCCGCGCAGGGCGCCGTCGGTGTAGTCGATGCGGCGGCTGTCGTCGGCGGTCGCGATGCCGTTCTCGGTCACGAAGACGGGCACGTGCTCGGTGAGCTCCCAGGCGGCGCGCACGCCGAGTTCGAGGGCCGGCGGGAAGTACTCCCAGCCCGTGAGGGTGGTCTCGACGTCGCTGCGCACCGGGATGGGGCCGTCGGGGCCGATAAAGGTGCGGGTGTAGGCCTGCACGCCGATGAAATCGTCGCCGCGGGCGTTTTCGAGGTACCAGTCGTCGCTCGGGTAGGCGTATTCGCGCAGCTTCTCGTCGGCGCCGGGTTCGCCGGTGGAGTGGAACGCCTGCGTCGCAACCGTCCAGCCGCTCTTCAGGCCGGGGACCGAGGCCAGCACCTCGCGGCTGGCCTTGTGGGCGGCGAGCAGGGCATCCGCTACCTGCAGATCGGGCCGGGGCAGGCCGAACGCGACCAGGTTCGCGGCGGTCTCGCCGCCGGCGAGCATCGCGGCGATGTTGGGCTCATTGATGGTGCAGACGTAGTCGACGCCGTCGTTGACGATCGGCAGGGCTGCCTCGGTGAACCGGGCGAACAGGTTCGCGGCGTCGGGGTTGCGCCAGAATCCCTGCTCGAACATCCACTGCGGAACGGTGAAGTGCAGCAGCGAGACCACCGGGTTGAGGCCGAATTCGCGGGCGGTGTCGACCATGCGGCGGTAGTGGTCGATTTCGGCGCGCGAGACGAAGCCCGGTTCTGGTTCGATGCGGCTCCATTCGAGGCTGAAGCGGTACGAGGTGAGGCCGGCGTCGGCGAGCAGGCGCATGTCTTCGCGGTAGCGATGGTAACTGTCCATGGCGTCGCCGCTCGGTTCGACGATCGTCGTGCCGGGGGCGTGCTCTTTGACCCACCAGTCGTTGTTGGTGTTGTTGCCTTCGACCTGGTGGGCGGCCGTGGCGGCGCCCCAGAGGAATCCTTCGGGAAAGTTAAGCATAGGGTTCCTTAGTTGTGTTCGGGCGTGGGAGTGGTGGGGTGCGGAATGGCGTCGAGCAGCCGGATCGTGTATTCGTCCCGCGGGTTTTGCAGAACGGATGCCGTGGCCCCCTCTTCGACGACGGCTCCCTGATTGAGCACCATGATCTGGTCGGTGACCAGGCGTGCCGAGAGCAGGTCGTGGGTGATGTAGAGCATGCTCACGCCCCAGGTCTCGCGCAGGCTGTCGAGCAGGGCGAGCACCCCGGCACGGAGCGACACGTCGAGCATCGACACCGGCTCGTCGGCGATGATCACCTGCGGGTCGCTCGCGAGCGCCCGGGCGATGACGACGCGCTGCCGCTGCCCGCCGGAGAGCTGGTGCGGCAGCCTGGCCGCGAACTGTTCCACCGGGGTCAGGCCCACGGTTTCGAGCAATTCGAGCATGCGGCGGCGGGCGTCGCGGCCGCGCAGTTTGGAGAAGTTCACGATCGGCCGGGTCAGCGTGTATTCCACGGTGTGCAGCGGGTTCAGGGCCGAGTACGGGTCCTGGAACACCATCTGCACCTCGGTGTGCAGGCGTTTCAGTGAGCGACGCTTGATGCGGTCGACCTGCAGATCACCAAAGGTAATGGTGCCGCTCGTGGGGTGTTCGACGCCGGTGATCATCTTCGCGATGGTGCTCTTGCCGCTGCCGCTGGCACCGACGAGCGCCATCGACGCCCCCGGTTCGAGGGTGAAGGAGACATCGTTCACGGCCCGCACGGGCTTCTCGCCGCGGCGCGGCGGCGGGTAGATCTTCGACACGTTGCTGACGACGATGGCCTCGCGGGCGGCGCGGCCCTCGCGGCGCTGCACGCCCTCGGTGCCGGCGGCCCGGGCGCGAGCCTCGGCGGAAACCGGCACGAAGTCGGTCTTCAGGTGCGATACCTCGGGGGCACGTTTGGGTCCGCGGGCGGCGAGCCCGGGCACCTCGACGATCTCGGCCCGCGGGTCGCCGTAATGGCTGAGCAGCATGCGGGTGTACGGATGCTGCGGCGACGCGAGAACGTCGGCCGCCGGCCGGTCTTCCACGATCAGTCCGTTGTGCATGACCATGACCCGTTCGGTGACCTCGAGCACCATGCCGAGGTCGTGGCTGATCAGCACCGCGGTGAAGCCCTCCGACTTCTGCAACTCGCGAATCGTGTTCATCACGGCGTGCTGCACGAGCACGTCGAGGGCCGTGGTGGGCTCGTCGAAGATCATCAGCTGGGGTTCGAGCGACAGGGCGAGGGCGATCGACACGCGCTGGCGCATCCCGCCGCTGAGTTCCCCGCTGAACCGGTCGAGTACCCCGGCGGGCAGTTCGACCTTGCCGACGAGTTCGATGGCACGGGCCTCACGCTCGCCGCGGCCGATGTGGCCGTGCGCGGCGAAGATGTCGTAGAAGTGGTTGCGGATGCTGCGCACCGGGTTGAGCGCGTTCATGCCCGACTGCAGCACCATCGCGAAGCCGCCCTGCCGCTGCACGCGCAGGTCTTCGCTGCTCATGCCGGCAATGTCGACGCCGTTGAAGAGGATGCTGCCGCCGCCGACCCGCGCCGGCGGCTTCGAGAGACCGGTCAGTGCAAAACCGAGCGTCGACTTTCCGGAGCCGCTCTCGCCGACGAGTCCCACGAAATCGCCGCGGCCGAGGTCGAAGGTGGCGCCGCTGACGGCGTGCACCGGCTCGCCGCCGGTGGGTTCGTAGACCACGGAGAGGTTCTGCACGCTCAGCAGGGTCGCGGCCGGGGCCTCGGTATCGGTGGCGCTCATCGTTTCGCTCCTTCGCGCAGGCGCGGATTGCTGAGGCCGTCGACGCCGAAGTTGATCAGGCTCAGCGAGGTCGCGAGCAGGGAGATGCACAGGCCGGGGGCGAAGAGCAGGATCCACTGCCCGGTGAGCAGCGCATTGCTGTTCTGGGCCCAGAACAGCATGGTGCCCCAGCTGATCGTGGTGGAGTCGCCGAGTCCCAGAAAGGACAGGCCGGCCTCGGCGAGAATGGCGGCGGTCGCGGCACCGAAGAAGCTGCCGACGATGAGCGAGGTCATGTTCGGCAGAATCTCGCGGAACACGATGCGCCCCGAGCTTTCACCGCTGAAGATCGCGGCGGTCACGAAGTCCCGTGAGCGCAGGGACTGGGTCTGCGAGCGCAGCACTCGGGCGCCCCAGGCCCAGCCGGTGATTACGACGACGAGGATGATCATGCCGATGCCACCGTTTTGCAGGTAGGCGGCGATCACGATCATGAGCGGCAGCGCCGGAATCACGAGGAACAGGTTGACGATGAAGTTGATCACGTCGGCCGTCTTGTTACGCAGGTAGCCCCAGCTGAGGCCGATCAGAACGGCGATGATCGTCGAGAACAGACCGGCGATGAAGCCGACGAACACCGAGACGCGGGCGCCGTAAATGACCTGGGAGAGCACGTCCTGGCCGGCGGCGGTGGTGCCGAGCAGGTGCGCGGCGGTCATGTCCTCGCTGCGGCCGAAGTCGTTGTTGGTGGGGCTGTACGGCGCGATGAGCGGGGCGAAGAGGGCGCCCAGCACGAAGACGCCGAGCATGACCACGCCGATGCGGGCCTTCGGCACGCTCCAGATCGTGGTGACCGCCCGCCAGAGCACGCCGAGCGGATGCGCCGGGCCGGCAACATCCGTCGCCGGCTTCTGGTCAGGACTTTTGTCGGTGAGGGTCATCGTCTCGTCCTCGGGTCCAGGATGCCGTACAGAATGTCGACAATGAAGTTGGCCAGGAGCACGCTGATCGTGATGATCAGAAAGAGCGCCTGCATGAGCGGAAAGTCCTGGTTGGTGACGGCGGTGTAGAGCAGATAACCCACGCCGGGGTAGGCGAAGACCCGCTCCACGAGCAGCGATCCGCCCACGACACCTCCGAGCGCGAGCCCGAAGCTCGTGAGGTTCGGCAGAATCGCGTTGCGGGCGGCGTAGCGGATGGCCACGGTGCGGGGCTTGAGTCCGTTCGCTTCCGCAAAGGTCACGTAGTCGTCACCGAGGGTGTTGATCATGGTGCTGCGCATGCCGAGGATCCAGCCGCCCAGCGAGGTGATGAGAATCGTGGTCGCCGGCAGGATCGCGTGGTAGATCGCGTCGAGCAGAAAGGCGGCGCTGAATTCGGGGGTCGTGCCGCGACCGTAGGCTCCGCTGGTGGGAAACCAGCCGGCGACGTAGCCGAGAAAGAACAGCAACAGCAGGGCGGTCCAGAAGTAGGGGAACGCGCTCGCGAAGGTGCCGCCGACGGTCGGCAGGGTGTCGAGCCAGGTGCCGCGCTTCCAGGCGGCGAGCACGCCGAGCAGGGTGCCGAAGATGAAGGCGATGATCGTGACGAGGCCGACGAGCACGAGGGTCCACGGCAGAGCGGCGGCGACGAGGCCGGCGACGGGCTGCGGAAAGAAGGTGTACGAGACCCCGAAGTCGAAGGTGGCCACGTTGCCGAGGTACTGCAGGTACTGGTCGAACATGCTGCCGGTCGGTACGCCGAGCTGCGCCTCGATGGCGGCCTTGGTCGCGGGGCTGACCGGGCCGTTCTGGGCGAGTTTGGCGAGGGCGGCATCCGCCGGCGATCCCGGCATCAGCCGGGGCAGCAGAAAGTTCAGCGTGACGGCGGCCCACAGGGTGAGCAGCAGCAGGCCGATTTTAGTGAGGACGAAACGCACGGGGACAGCACCTTTCTCGAAGAGCCCCGCTGGGTGGGCCCGCGCTCACGTGAGAGCGGGCCCGTCAGCGTACGGGTTAGTTGGCCTTCTCGAGGTTTGTCAGAATCAGCAGCGGCGTCGAGTTGTACGTGTTCGGCGGCGCGTAGGGGTCTTCCTCGGTGGGCCAGCCCGTGTAGTTCTCGTCGGAGTAGAGACCCCAGAGGCCGCCGTAGAACATGCTGATCACGGGCAGTTCCTCGTAGACGGTCTGCTGCAGCTGAGCGGCAATGGTCTTCTGCTCGGCCTCATCGGTGGAGGCCTTCAGGTCGGCGAGCAGGGCATCCGTCTGCGGGTCGCTGAAGCGGCCGAAGTTACCCGTCGTGGTGGTGCCGATCGGGGTGGCGAACTCGCTGTTGAGCAGCAGGTTCATGTCCTGGAACACGCTGCCGGTGCCGCCGAAGCCGGTCATCGCCATGTCGAAGTCGCCGTTGCCGAGGGACTGCTGGTACGCGGCGGGCTGCGGCTGGCTGAGGGTGACCTCGATGCCGATGGCGCCGAGCTGGGTCTGCACGGTCTGCAGGCCCTGCAGCCAGTCGGTGTAGCCGTTGGCGGTCATGATGTTGATCGCCAGCTGGGTTCCGGAGGCATCGACGAGCTTGTCGCCGTCCATCGTGTAACCGGCCTCTTCGAACGCCGCGAGGGCGGCATCCGTGTCCTGGGCGATCTCGCCGCCGTCGGGGAGGTCATCGCTGAGCCAGGCTTCCTGGTTGGGAAGCAGCAGGCCGCTCTGGCCGGCGGCGTCAACGTAGCCCTGCTCGGCGTCGTCGGCGATCTTCTCGCGGTCGAGCGCGAGGCTCAGGCCTTCACGAAAGTTCACGTCGTTGTAGGGCGCCTTGGTGAGGTTCGGTACCAGGGCGATGGTGCCTCCCGGCGGGAACCAGTAGTCGTTGTGCTCCTGGTTGGCGTTGACCCAGGTGCCCTCGACATCGGTGATGAAGGCGTACGCCCAGTCGTAGCCGTTGTTGACGACGTCGAGCTGGCTGTTCGCGGCCGGCAGGATGAGCTCTTCGACGGCGACCTTGTCGGCCTGCCAGTAGTCCTGGTTCTTCGCGAGCTTGTACTGGTTCGGGGTGAAGTCGCCGAGCACGTACGGCCCGGTCGCGATGGGGTCTTCGTTCGTGAAGGTGAGCGGGTCTTCCACATCGGCCCAGATGTGCTCCGGCACGATCAGCTGCTGGTCGATGATCGACGCGGCGGGCACGTCCTCGGCCAGCAGGTGGAAGACGACGGTGTTGTCGACCACCTCGAGGCTTTCGATGTGCTGCCAGACGCCCTTGTTGTCGAGGCCAGGAACCTCCTTCATGAGGTTGAAGGTGAAGAGCACGTCGGCGGGCGTGAAGTCGGTGCCGTCTGACCAGGTCACGCCCTCGCGGATCGTGTAGATCAGCGTCTTCGCGTCGACCTGCTCTGAACCGGTCGCCAGAAACGGGGTCGACTTGCCGTCGAGGGTGTTGACGACCTGCAGCGGCTCGTACATGTACGTCGCGGTGACGCGTTTGCTCGTGGAGAAGGGGTTGAAGTTCTTCTCAAAGGTCGGGGATCCGTTATCGGCGGCAACGAGCATGGAGCCCTCGGTGCCGGTGTTGTCGGACTTGCTGTCAACGTCGATGCTGCAGGCGCTCGTGGCCAGGACGGCTGCGACGGTCGCTACGGCGAAAACCGTGCGTGTGCGGCGCCCTCTCGTGTGCTTCATTGCGGGGAACTTCCTTCGTGTCGTCTTTGACCGTGCGGGGTGTGTGGGAGGCCAGGGGCCTGCACACGCATTAGAGCGAGTGTATGCGCATACATCACGCATTGCAAGGATTTCTCGAGTTCTTTTTCGCGAGCGGATGCCGCGGCCGCCGTGAGCGGGAAGAGCTGCGCGGGAGGCGAGCGCCCGTGTCGCGGCAGCTACTCCAGCTTCGACCCAAACACCTGGGCCTCGACCAGCGGCTTCACGGCCGCCTCAAACCCGGGGTCGACGAAGTACTCCTTGAGCCGATCGTCGAGCAGCTCATTGGCGATCGCGCCCATGATCATCGACTGGTCCAGCGACAGGTACCGGTCGGCGAGGGTTCCACTCTTCGTCGCCACAGCGTCATAGAACCCGCCGGGCCCATAGGCCGCCAGCTCATCCTTGATGCCGGCGAGGTTGCTCATGACGGCGGGCTTGTCGTAGGGCAGCGCGAGGAACGAGGCGTGCGGGGTGACCACGCCGTCACCGAAGGTCGGCGTCGGGTTGGTGGCTTCGCGGCATCCGTCGTAGCCGGCGTCAACGTTGGTGCGCTCCCGGTCGGAGGCGTAGCCGTCGGTCGACATGCCGATTCCCTCGACGCCGTATTCGGCGTACTCGCCGAACGGATCACTGGCCGGGGAGAAGCCCCAGTAGCCGTAGCCGGCCTCGTCGATGCCGTGCTCGATCTGGGCGCGAACGGATGCGGGGTGGTTGACCGCCCAGGACTGCGTGCCCCAGTCGCTCTCTGGCACGAGCAGGTCGGGCATCAGCGCCTCGAACATGCTGCCGCCCCAGGCCGGAACGAGCTTCATGCCGCGGTACTCGTAAACACCCTCGTAGACGCTGACGCCGAGGTACTCGCGGGTCTCGCCGGTGGGCTTCTGTTCCTGCCAGGAGAAGTCGCAGCCCTGATCGGGCATCGTGCGCAGGGTGCCGTAGTACGCCTCGGCCGGGATCTGGCCGTTCGCGATGCCGAGGTAGGTCGCGATGCGGGCCTCACTCACGGTCGTGTCGTAGTGGTGGCAGGTGTAGAACACGTCGGCACCCTCGTCGCCGTAGTTGCCGGGAACGCTGCAGCCGGGGGGCGGGGTCACCCAGAATCCGCCACGGTTCAGGCCGACCTCGGCCCGGGCGTCGAGGTTGTGGAACCAGCCGAAGTCCATGCTCGCGTAGAGCGCGTCGGCCTGCTTGTCGAGGCGGGGCTCGGCCTCGCCGACCATGCGGAAGGCCGCCGCGAGCCATCCGTTGTCGACGGTGCTGAGGAACGGATCGACCGGGTCGCCGCTGCCGGGCCAAGTGGTGAGCTTGTGGCCGTCGAGGGGCGAGTACCAGTTGTAGAACATGCCGCTCGGCTCGTGCCGCTCGATGTCCTCGAGCGTCTTGAGCGTGGTCTTCATGCGGGTGAAGGCTTCGCTCGTGCTGATGATGCCGAGATCACGGGCCGAGATGGTCGACCACAGGTAGCCGCCAATGTTGGTGGGGCTGGTGTTGTCGCTCGCGACGGTGAGGTCGCCGGAGAGCTTGTCGGCGGGCAGACCGGTCTTCTTGTCGGTCATGGCCGCGAGGGACTTCCAGGTGTCGGCGGCGTAACCGCGCAGCACGGCGTCGTCACCGCCCGTGGCTGGGCCGCCCGTGGCTGGGCCGCCACCCGGGGCCGCGAGGGCGGCTGGAGTGATGAGGAGCGTGCCCGCCACAATGGCGGCGCAGACCGCGGCGAACGTGGATGTTCGTTTCACAGGGTTTCCTTCGTGTCGTCGTTGACCTTGGTGCCCTGAGTGTAAGCGCATACATCTGAGAAAGCAACGATTCCTCGACAACGTCGAGCGAGACATCAGGCTAGCGGCGCCCCTCGGAGCTTTCGCGCAGTAACACTTTCACCGGCAGCCGCAGCGAAATCGGGGGCTGTTCCGGGTTCTCGAGGCGGCTCAGGATTGCCCGCATTGCCGCCCGTCCGAGGTCAACCATCGGCTGACGCACGGTCGTCAGGCGCGGCGCGGCCTGCCGTCCGGCCTCGATGCCGTCGAACCCGGTGACGATCACGTCGCCCGGAACGTCGACGCCGTGGGCACCGAGCACGTCAAGCACGCCGAGCGCCATCTGGTCGTTCGCA
Source organism: Cryobacterium frigoriphilum (assembly GCF_004403305.1). GTDB lineage: Bacteria > Actinomycetota > Actinomycetes > Actinomycetales > Microbacteriaceae > Cryobacterium > Cryobacterium frigoriphilum. Next base: position 33,195 of record NZ_SOHE01000060.1, read on the forward strand.
CAGACGACGGCCCGGGGCATCCGCCGGCCGGCCAGTAGGGTATCGGCGACGGCCCGACCGCGCAGCCGAGAGAACTCGCCGCGGTGAACCGGCACCGCCCTCGGGTCGAGGCCGCGGGCGCGCAGGGCCGCCACGAATCCCGCGTGCCGTTCGGCGTCGTCGGGGGAATCTGGGGGGCCGGCGACGTAGGCGAAATCGGTGACGCCGCAGCCGTCGATGAGGTGCGTCGTGAGGGCCTTCATGCCCTCGGTATTGCTCACGCTGACGTGGTCGAAGTCGTCGCCGCGGCGAGGGCCGGCGATCAGCACGACCGGGATACGTCGGGACACGTGCTCGAGCACCTCGTCGGAGACGCTCTGCGCGAGAATCGCCATGCCGTCGACACGGCCGGCGATGTCGTTGACCATGTCCGTCGGATTACTGCCGCGCCCGACGCCGACCATGAGGGCGAAACCCTGACGCCAGGCCTCGAACTCGCTGCCGCGCAACACCTCGTCGAAGTAGAGGTTGGGTGGGCGCACCGCACCGGAGTCCGGCATGTCCACGACCAGGTCGACGAGCGCAGCCCCCGGTCCGGGCAGAAACTCGGCGTCGTCGAGCTCTTCCATGGCGTCGAGCGACGGAAAGTACAGCCCAAGAACACCGGTGCGCGAGGCCGCGAGGCCGCGAGCTGCCGCGCTCGGTACGTAGCCGAGCTCGCGCACCGAGGCGAGCACCCGCTCGCGAGTGGATGCGCGTACATCGTCCGGCCGTCGCAGCACTCGGGAGACGGTGGCGATGGAGACACCCGAGTGGGCGGCGACGTCATAGACGGTCGAGGCCTTGGCCACATGTCCCCACTTCCATCAGTCGAGAGTCTAGCCCCCGCCTCGACGACCACTGAGACTGCGGCTGAGGCGGCGGCTCAGACGGCGGAGAGCACCCGGGTTTCCGTGACGAGGGTCGCCAGATCGACCCGGGTGACGCTCTCGGCGGGCAACGGCTCCCAGCCCACGATGTCGAGGCCGCTCGAGGCGAAGATCATCGTGCCGTCGTCGAGGCGGCGCTGCCGCATCAGGTAGTAGGCGGTGCGGTGGTCCTGGGGCAGGTCGGCCTCCGAGAGGCCGCTCGCGTCGAACAGGTCGTGCGGAACCTCGGCGTCGGCGCTCGCGTGCACCGCCACGAGGGCGTCGTGGGACAGGATCAGGGCGTTCATGCTCGCGTCGGGAAAAAGCGGGCGCAGCTCGGCGACGGTCTCGCAGACGGCGTCAAAGAGGTCGAGGCCGGCCGCGATCTTGCTGCGAATCACCGCGAAATAGCGTTCGCTGTCGGTGTCGCCGCGCAGGCCGGCGAAGATCCTCGGATCGATGAACGCGTCGATGCTGGCCGCGGGCGTCAGGGATCCGTTGTGCGCAAAGGCCAGGCCGTCGACCAGAAACGGATGCGTGTTCTCGGCGTGGCAGGCCATGCCGTCGGTCGCCATGCGCAGGTGCACGATCTGGGCACTCGAGAGCCGTTCGGCGAGGGCCTGGGTCAGGTCGAGGCTGCCGGCCCCGGTTTCGGGCGAGCGCTGCTTGTGCACGGTGGTGGGGGCATCCGTCGGCGCGCCCCCGGCGGCGGGCGCCGCATCGGCGGCGAGCCAGGCGCTGCCCCAGCCGTCTTTGTGCAGCTGGGTCATGTCCTGAAAGACGGCGCTCTGGTTACCGCTCAGAACCGAGCGGGTGGTGCGGGGCGACGGAGCCGCGTAACCGAGCAAGCGGCACATGTGAAACCCTTCTTCTTCCCCGTGGATCGCTTAAGGTTACCCATGATTGTGTTGCGCAAGAGCCTGCAGGGCGCGGATGCCCACGGGCACCTCCCGCTGCAACGGTACGATCGCGAGGCGGGCCGCGTGCACCGCCCGAACCCGCGTAATTTCGGCGACCTCACCCCGGGCACGCTCCCGCAGCAGCAGTGCGTCAGGATTCGCCGCCGCGAGCGAGTTATTGACGATCCAGGCCCACGGCGTGATTCCGGCGCGCTGCAGCTCGGCCTGCAGACCCACGGCCTCGAGCACCGGGGTCGTCTCGGCGAGGGTGACGATGATGACCTTGGTCTGCGCGGGGTCCTGCAGTTTCATCATCGGTGTGCTCTGGTTCAGTCCCGGAGCGAGCTGGCGTTTCACCTCGCGGTCATAGCTGCCGGTGGCGTCGATCAGCAACAGGGTGTGGCCGGTCGGGGCGGTGTCCATGACCACAAAGGTGTCGCGGGCCTCGCGCGTCGCGCGGGAAAAGGCCTGAAAGACAGCGATTTCCTCGGTGCAGGGCGAGCGCAGGTCTTCACGCAGCATCGCGCGGCCGGCGTCGTCGAGGGCGGCGCCGCGGGTGCGCAGCACGCGTTCGGTGTAGCGGGCGATTTCGACGACGGGGTCGATCCGGGAGACCTTCAGGGTGGGCAGGCCCGCACCCGCTTCTTCGCCCAGCGTCTGGCTCAGGTGCGCGGCGGGATCCGTCGTCGTGAGGTGCACGGGCAGCCCCCGCTCGGCGAGGGCTACCGCGATGGCCGCGGCGAGGGTCGTTTTGCCGACGCCGCCCTTGCCCATCAGCATGATCAGGCCGTGGCCATCGGCCGCGATGTCGTCGATCAGGGCCGAGAGCGGGGCACCCGCGAGTTCGACCGGAACATCCTTCGGGCCGGTGACCGCGGTCGCAGCGCCGTCATCGTCGCCGAACAGCCCACGCAGGGCCGCAACACCGACCATGTTGCTGCTGTGCAGGGCGACCCGGTCGAGCTTCAGCGCCGCGAGGTTCGCCGGCAACGCGGCCAGGGCGCGCTCTTCGCGCGCGTGAATGGCCGCGGCGAGCGGGTCGGCGTCGACGGCCGCGGTCGGCAAAATGCCGTTCACGACGAGAAACTGGCGTCCGAGCCCAATGCCGGCGAGTTCGTCATGGGTGCGCGACGCCTCGGCGAGGGCGCTGGCCGCCGGTCGCGCGACAAGCACGAGGCGGGTGCGGGCGGGGTCGGCGAGGGCCGCGACGGCGTCCGCGTAGATGCCGCGTTGCTTGTCGAGGCCCGAGAGCGGCCCGAGGCAGGAGGCGTCCCCGGTTCCCTCGGTCAGAAAGTCGGTCCACGATCCCGGCAGTTGCAGCAGGCGGATCGTGTGCCCGGTCGGTGCCGTGTCGAAAATGATGTGGTCGTAGGCCGCGGTCCAGGCGGCATCGGTGAGCAGGTCGGTGAACTCGTTGAACGAGGCAATCTCGGTCGTGCAGGCCCCCGAGAGCTGTTCCTCGATCGCGGCGACCTCGATCGCGGGCAGCAGGCCACGCACCGGACCGACGATGCGCTCCCGGTAGGCGCGCGCGGCCTCGGCCGGATCGATGTCGAGCGCCGACAGCCCGGGCACCGCGGCAATCGGCGTGACGTGCGCGCCAACGGTCACCCCGAAGACCTGGCCCACGTTCGAGGCGGGGTCGGTACTGACGAGCAAGACGGATGCCCCGCCAGCGGCCAGTCGCACGGCCGTCGCACACGCGATCGACGTCTTACCCACGCCGCCCTTGCCCGTGAAGAAGAGAAACCGCGGCGGATCCCGCAGAAAAGCGGGTGTCGTGCTCACACTCATGGTGGCCGTCATGGTGGGCTCAGCAGCATCCGCTGCCCACGGCGCAACTGGTGCCGTCGGCGTCGGGGGCCATCATCAGCAGGCGCGGGGAGGCATCGGGCTGCAGAGCGGCGTTCTTAGAGGCGGCATCCTGCCCGCCCGCGGCGATGCCGGCCCACTTCGCGAGCTCGGCCCGCGACGGGTAGCGCCCGGTGAGGGCGGTCATGCCGTCGACGAGGGTGAGCGGCAGGCCGTCCTGACCGACGGTGTGCACGAAGGCGCGCACGAGTTCGTTGTCGACGAAGGCGAGCGGTTCCTGGGCGAGGTTGAAGCGCGTGACGGGTGCGCCCTGGGCGCGCAGCCAGTCGAGGTCGGCCGATACGGTCACGAGGCTCTGGTCGACGTCAACCCCACAGATGCCGGTGCCGCAGCACAGACCCGGTTCAAAAATCTCGATCTGCGCCATGGCTGCCCCTGTCTTCGTTCCCGTTGAAGTCTGTGCCCCCACTATATCGACAAACATCGATAAAGCCTGTGGGTCCACCGGACTCGACGCGGGCTAATATGACTCCCATGAAGCGCTTTGCAGCCGACATTCAGATTGATGCCGAACCCGACGCCGTGTGGGAGGTCATCACCGACGCCGGCCGCTACACCGAGTGGGATTCCGGAGTCACCCGCGTCGACGGCGAGATCCGCGACGGCGAGAAGATCGTCGTACGCGCCGAAGTCGGCGGCGACCGGGCCTTTCCCGTCAGGGTCGAGCAGGCGCCCACGCACCGGTCGATGACCTGGACCGGCGGCATGCCGTTCGGCCTGTTTCGCGGCGTGCGCACCTTCACGCTCACCGGGCAGGGCGGCGGCACCCACCTCGACCTGCACGAGGAGTTCACCGGCCCCCTGCTCGGGCTGATCGGCCGCTCGATGCCCGACCTCGGACCCTCGTTCACGCGGTACGTGCGCGGGGTCAAGGCCGAGGCCGAGCGCCGCCCCTGACTGCGCCGCTCGATCCGTCCCGGCGCAGATTACGCTTCGCGTCACGCTGGCGAGCGGCGGTGCCGCTGCCTTCACTAGCGTGACGTGCATGATTGACATCCAGAACGTGTCGAGCGTCTTCGACACTCCAGACGGCCAGCTCACCGCCGTCGACGACGTCTCCCTGCACGTGCCTGAGGGCTCCATCCAGGGCATCATCGGCTTCTCCGGGGCGGGCAAGTCGACACTGCTGCGCACCATGAATCTGCTCGAGCGACCACGCAGCGGCCGGGTGATCATCGACGGGACCGACCTGCTCGGCCTCGACGTGCACCAGTTGCGCACCGCGCGCCACGGCATCGGCATGGTCTTTCAGCACTTCAACCTGCTGAACAACCTGACCGTGCAGAAGAACGTCGAGCTGTCGCTCAAGTTCGCCGGCGTCGGCCGCACCGAGCGGCGCCGGGCCGCCGCCGAGGCCCTCGACATCGTCGACCTCGCCGACAAGGCCGGCTCGTATCCCGCACAACTGTCCGGTGGCCAGAAGCAGCGCGTCGGAATCGCCCGCGCCCTGGCCACCCAGCCCCGCGTGCTGCTCTGCGACGAGCCAACGAGCGCCGTCGACCCGCGCACCACGGCCTCGGTCCTGCAGTACCTGAGCGACGTGAACGCCCGCCTCGGCATCACCCTCGTGATCGTGACGCACGAGATGAACGTGATCAAGGCCATCGCCGACAATGTCGCCGTGATGGAAGACGGCCGGGTCGTCGAACGCTTCGACCTCACCGCTCTGCAGAACCCCGGTTTCGTGCCCGCCACGCCGATCGGCCGTTACCTGATCACCGACGACATCGAGCTTGATCGCCGGCCCCGAGCGAATACCGTAGCCCCAGCGGATGCCGCGAGGTACAGCCGTGTTTGACCGCCTGATCGAACTGTGGCCCGAGATCGTGCTGGCCCTGGCGCAGACCGGCACCATGCTCATCGTCTCGATTCCGCTGGCCATTCTGCTCGGTACCCCCCTCGGCATCCTCTTGTACGGAATCGGGCCGACCGGGCTGCACCATCGGCCCCGGCTGCACCGCGTGCTCGACGGCACGGTCAACGTGATCCGGTCGTTCCCGTTTCTGATCCTGCTGATCGCGATCATCCCGATCACCCGGTTCATCGTGGGCTCGTCAATCGGTACGGCGGCGGTCATCGTGCCGCTGACCATCAACGCGATCCCCTACTTCGCTCGCTTCGTGGAGCAGAACCTGAGCCAGCTCGACGGCGGCGTGGTCGAGGCGGCCCGGTCGATGGGCGCCAGTCGCGGCCAGATCATCCGCGACGTTCTGCTCGTCGAGGCCCGCCCGGCTCTCGTCACGTCGATCACGATTATGACCGTGAGCTTCATCTCCTATTCGGCCATGGCCGGACTCGTCGGCGGCGGCGGCATCGGCGACTTCGCCATTCGCTACGGCTACTACCGCTACGAGACCGACATCATGATCGCCGCGATCGTACTGCTCGTCGTGATCGTGCAGATCGTGCAGGTCAGCGGCAGCCGACTGTCCCGCAGCCTCGACAAACGCCTCTAGTCCACCGCTCCAACCCCGTAGGGAATCATGTCTGACACCGTTCGCCCCTCCACCCGCACCTCCACTCGATTCCCGGGCGGCCCCCGCCCGCGCCTGCTGCTCAGCGCCTTCGTCATGAACACCACGAGCCACATTCTCGGCGGCCAGTGGCGCCACCCCGACGCGCAGCAGCACCGGTTCAACGAGCTGTCGCTCTGGGTCGACCTGGCCAAACAACTCGAAGCCGCCAAGTTCGACGCGATCTTTCTCGCCGACGTCGTCGGACTCTACGGCGACCACGAGGGCGGCTGGGCCTCGCACATCAAGCGCGGCCTGCAGGTTCCCTCGAACGATCCGCTGATGCTGCTCGCGGCCCTCGCCACGGCGACGAGTGACATCGGGCTCGCGGCGACCTCCTCGGTCGTGCAGTCGCATCCGTTCCAGTTCGCCCGTCAGATCTCCACCCTCGACCACCTCAGCGGCGGGCGCGCGGCGTGGAACATCGTCACGAGCGCCCTCGAGAACTCGCACCGCAACTTCGGGTCAGACGGCCTCGCGGGCCATTCCGACCGCTATGACTGGGCCGACGAGTACGTCGACGCCGTCTACAAGCTTTGGGAAGGCTCGTGGGACGAGGGCGCGCTCGTTCAGGACAAGGCCACCGGCCTGCACGCCGACCCGGCCAAGGTGCACAAGATCAACCACCGGGGTGAGCGCTATTCGATCGAGGGCCCGCACCTCGTGTCGCCCTCACCGCAGCGCACCCCGCTGCTGTTTCAGGCCGGCAGCTCCGGTCGCGGCCAACAGTTCTCCTCCGCGAACGCCGAGGCCACCTTTCTGTTCGCGCCGAACACCGCCTACGCGGCGAAGGTGTCGGCGGCGGTGCGCGCGCAGGCCGTCGCGGCCGGTCGGCAGGCGAACGACGTGAAGCTCTTCACCGGGCTGAGCTTCGTGGTCGGCAGCACCGAGGCCGAGGTGGCGGCGAAGAAGGCCGACCTCGAGCAGTACCTCGACCTCGACTCCCTCATCGCGCACATCGGCGGCGGGCTCGGCATCGACCTCGGCGGGCTGCCGCTCGACACCCCGCTCGGCGACGTGCAGACCGAGGGCGGCCAGGGCCTGCTGCAAGCCATCCTCGACTCGACCCCCGGCGGCAACCCGACCCTGGCCGATGTGGCGCAGTACCGGGCGAGCGCGCAGCAGATCGTGGGCACCCCTGAGCAGATCGTCGACGCCCTCGAACTCTGGCAAGACGCCGGAATCGACGGCATCAACATCATCAACCAGACCATTCCGGGCTCCTACACCGACTTCATCGACGGTGTGCTGCCCGAACTGCGCCGCCGGGGCCTCGCCCAGACCGAGTACACGCCCGGAACCCTGCGGCAGAAGATGTTCGGCGCCGGCCCGCACCTGCCCGCGAGCCACCCCGCCGCCGCCTACCGCGGGGCGTTCGTCGACGCCGACGCATCCGCCGACGCCGTGGCAAGCCGATGACCGCGAGCATTCTGCGCCGTTACGGCGCCACGCCGACGCCCGCGCAGACCGCCCTGTTCGACCGAGCGGATGCCGTAGCCCAGGTTCTGGCCGTCGACGTGCGCGAGCGCGACGCGGCCAACAATCCACCGTTCGCGGAGCTCGAGGTGCTGCGGGAGGCGGGCCTGCTGCCGCTGACGGTTCCGACGCGGTTCGGCGGCGCCGGCATCGACTGGAGCACCGCGTTCGAGGTCGTGCAGCGCATCGCCCGAGCCGACAATTCGATCGGCCAGCTGCTGGGCTACCACTACATCTTCCAGGCCTTCGCCTACATCGACCTCGACGACGACCGCGCCCAGCTGCTCGCGACCGACACCCTCGCAAACCAGTGGCTGTTCAGCTCGACCGGCACGCCGCAGGGACCACAGGCCCAGGCCGTGCGCGTCGACGGCGGCTACCGGGTGACCGGGCGCAAGCCGTTCGCGACCGGCAGCCGGGTCGCCGACCGCATCTACGGCCGGGCCGTGCTGGGCGACGGATCGCGCCTCGCGGTGCTGATCGACACCGAGTGGGAGGGCGTGGTGCGCCACGACGACTGGGACGTGCTCGGTTCCCGTCTCACGGCAACGAACACGATCGAGTTTCGAGACGTATTCGTTCCGGATTCCGCGGTGATCGTCAATCTCGGTGCCGACGACTCGGAGCGCGACCCGCACCAGGTGCTCACCACCCCTGGGTTTCAGCTGCTGTTCAGCCACTGCTACCTCGCCGCGGCCGAGGGTGCGGTGGCGGCCGCCCGCGACTACACCCGCGCCGAGGCTCGGCCGTGGTTTCACTCCGAGCTCGACTCCGCGACCGAGGACCCGTTCATCGTCAACCACTACGGCAGCTTCGTGGCCCGCCTGCAGGCGCTGTCGGCGGTCGTCGAGCAGGCCACCACGGCGCTGCAGTGGGCCTGGGACCGGGGAACCGCACTCGACGCCGCCGAGCGCGGCGGGGTCGCCGAGCAGATCGTGGCGGCGAAGATCACCGCCCACCACACCGCCCTCGAGGTGACGGCGACGATCTACGACGTGATCGGCGCCCGGGCCGCCGGCACCAAGTACGGCTTCGACCGGTACTGGCGTGACGTGCGCACCCATACCCTGCACGATCCGGTCGCGTGGAAGATCAACGAACTCGGCCGCTTCTACCTCAACGACGACGCCCCGGTGCCGTCCGCCTACCGCTAGCCCCTCCTCTCGTACACCCTTCCCCAGGAGAACCATGTCCCGCAACAGAATTCTGACCCGCACCCTCGCCGGCCTCGCCGTGTTGGCCGTGACGACGCTGACCGGCTGCGGCCTCGCCGGCGGCGGATCCGCTGACGACAACGCCGACGACAAGAGCATCAAGCTCATCGTGACCGAGTCGGCGCCGTACCAGGAGCCCACCAAGATCGCCCAGGGGCTGCTCGAGGCCGACGGCTGGGACGTGAGCGTGACCTATGTCACCGACATCGTGCAGCCCAACCTCGCCGTGGCCGAGGGTGAGTACGACGCCAACTTCTTCCAGCACGGCGCCTACCTGCAACAGTTCAACACCGACAAGAACCTCGACCTGGTCGGACTGTTCTACGAATACGGCTCCCCGGGCGGCATCTATTCGACCGAGTACGGCTCGCTCGAGGAGCTGCCCGACGGCGCGGAGATCGCCCTGCCGGTCGACCCGGCCAATAATGGTCGGGCCCTGTTTCTGCTGCGCGACGCCGGGCTGATCGAGCTCGAAGACGGCGTCGATGTGATTCACGCCTCGCAGGCCAGCATCACGAAGAACCCGCACGACTTCCAGTTCGTCGAGGTCGACCAGCAGTCGCTCAAGCAGACCCTACCCGACGTCGACGCGGCGTTCCTGTTCGTACGGCTCGCCGCCGAATCGGGCCTGACCGACGAGAACATCCTCGCCTTTGAAGAGGACGCCGACCAGATTCCGTTCCGCTGCGTCGTCGCCGCCAACCCCGAACTCGTCGGCACCGAGAAGGGCCTCGCCCTGCAGGCCGCGTACCAGTCACCCGAGGTCGCCCAGTGGTATGCCGGCTACATCGGCGGCATCCTGCCGCTGCCGTGGGACGAGAACCCGACCGAGCAGCTGCCGCTCTGGCTGAATTCCTGACCACGTTCCGGGCGCAGGTGCGAGAGCACCTGCGCCCGTGGTCGACCGATCAGCGACGGGTGAGCGTCACGAGCGTGAAGCCGCCCGGGGCGATCGTGACCCGGCCGGCCCGGTCGTGTCCCTTCTGGCCGGCACGCTCGGCCACGGCCTGCCCGGTCGCGTCATATCCGCGCTGGGTCAGCACGAAGCCGTTCGGCACCGCGACCTGTTGCGTGCGCGTCTCCGTCGTCGCGCTCACGTAGAGCGTCGAGTCACCGCCGGCACCCGACACGGCGACGGTCGAGATCTGCGGCTGCAGCAGCAGCGCATCAATCGCCGCCGCTCCCGTCGTCGTTCCCGTCACGTTCGTCGCTCCGCCGGGCAACGCCCGGTCGAGGCTCAGCGGGGAGAGCTTGCCGGGGGCATCCGTGATGCCCTGGCCGCCCGCATCACCGTTCAGGGTATCGCCGAGCGTCGTGCGGCCCGTGGTCCAGGTGGTGCTGCCGGAAGCGGCCTCGGTCTGGTTCACGATCGGGTACACGTTGCGGTCCTGATCGCTCGCCGGCACGGTGAGGGAGAGGGTGTCGCCGGCGTTCAGCGCCGCGTAGGCACCGCCGGACCAGTTGGCCTCACCGGTCCATGCCGATTCGGGAATGTTATTCATTCCCGTACCGGAAATTATCCCGGCCTCGGCCTCGACGACGCTGAGCCCGCTCGTTGACACCGTCGTGTCGATGCCGAGGGCCGCGGCCTTCAGCGTCGGGTTGGCATCGAGGGTCAGCATCGAGAACAGTGCGTGAATCGTCGATTCCGCGCCGGAGTTCGGGTTGACCCGGCCATCGCGCTCGATGCCGTCGACGGCGGTTCCGGTCGCCGGGTTGTAGGCCGGCTCTCCGCTGCGGTTGGCGCCGAAGTACCAGCCGGCCGTGATCGCGGCGAGGTCGAGCAGGCCCGGCGCCTTCGCGGCCTCCGCGGTCTGCACGAGGCTCTGCAGGCGTGAGTCAACGCCATAGGCGATCTGCGCCTCGCCCGGGGTGGGCGACCACGCATTGTCGGGCCCGCCGGCGGCGAGCAGCTGCGGCGTGAAGGTGGCCGAATCGGTCACCGCGGCCGCGAGCAGGTCGGCCCGGTCGAGGGCGACGGATGCGTCGGCCACCGCCGCCGGGGCGAGGCCGCCCCAGGCATGCCACAGGCTCTGCGACTTGTTCCACGGCATGATCGCGCCGAACGGCCACTCGCTCGCCGAACCGCTCGACATGGCCGCGACACCCTCGGCGAGCTGGGTCAGCGCGGTCCGGGCGAGTTCATCGCCCGGTTCGACGGCCGTGTAGGCGGAGAGACCGAGAACGGCCTCGGCGGAGGCATCCGCTCCCCCGGCGATCAGCCAGGCCGGCACCTGAGTGCCGTCGGCCACGTCGTACTCGCCGTATTGTGCCAGCGACTGCTCGTTCAGCGAGTCGAGCGAGAGGTGCAGGCGGTCCTGCAGAAACGCGGCGAACTCCGGATCATCGTGCTGGAAGGCGGCGTAGCCCTCGCCCAGCGCCCAGACCGTGCGGGCGACCCAGTAGGACTCGGCCGAGTCGCTCGGATCCGGAAGTTCGATTGGTTTCGCGCTCGGCGTCAGGGTGCCGTCGGCCTGCTGCCAGAGCACCACGTTGCCGGCGTTCGGGCCGCTGTCGGTCTGCAGATAGGTCAGCGACCGCAGGGTCTGGAAGGCGTTCTCGCGGCTGGTCTGGTCGCCGGTCTGCTGCCAGTGACGCAGGTAGACGACGGCGGTGCGGGCGATGTCGTCGGCGTTGTAGGCGCCCTGGGTCCAGTATCCGGTGGCCGGGTCAAGGACGCCGCCGCCGACGCGGGTGTAGACGCCGTCGGTGTTGTCGGCGTAGGTCCACGGCGCGAGAACGTCGGGGTGTTCGGCGAGCCGATAGGTGGTGTGGCCGGGCACCTCCGTCAGCGGCACGGTGTCGAGCAGAAAGTTGAGGTGTGCCAGGTTGGTCAGCGGTGCGTCGGCATCGGGCGCGCCGGCGGCGACGGATGCCCCGCCGTGCGGCCCGGGCGCCGCCTGCGCCGACAGCCCCCCGGTTGCGGCGAGCATCAGGGCGAGCGCCCCGGCGAGGGCAAGCGGCGCCCGCCGCCTCCCGGGGCGCGGCGTTGAGCCTGGCGTTTCATCATGTGGTGAGTGTGCGGGTGAACGTACGGCAGTGTGCGTCATCAAAATCTCCTGGGTCAGTGTGCACGTCGGTGTGCACGCCGGCTCGTCCCCCGTCTGAACCGGTTCAGCCCTCTCAACTAAACCGGTTCAGATGTCATAAGTCAAGGATGCGCGCAGAGAGTGGGCGCTGAGATACGGACTTCGCACCCTCGCTGCGAGATTGAGGGTGCGAAGTGCGCGACTCACCCGCACCCGGCAGGCCACAGACGGCTCAGGTGCGCCCCAGCCGGCGGTACTTCTGCACGCGCGCCACAAGCAGCTCGTCGAGAGGTACCACGCGCAGCCGGGAGAGCTCGAACTCGATGGCCCGGGACATCCGTTCGCAAAACGCGCGGGGCTCGAGGGCGGCATCTGGCCGTTCGTCGACCACATGCTCGACGAGGCCGGCGGCCCAGAGCGCCGCCCCGTGCACGCCCTGGGCAGCGCTCATCTGCGGCGCGAAGTCCACGCTGCGGTGCACGATCGCACTCGCACCCTCGGGAGGAAGCGGCGACAGCCAGGCGTGCTGCGCGGCGATGGTGCGGTCGGCGGGCAGCAGGGCGAGCGCCCCGCCGCCGGCCCCCTGACCGAGCAGCACCGACACGCTCGGGGCCCGCAACCCGATCAGGTCGTGCAGTGAACGGGCGATCTCCCCGGCCAGGCCACCCTCTTCGGCCTCCTGCGACAGAGCGGCCCCGGAGGTGTCGATCACCGTCAACAGCGGCAGGTGCAGCTCTTCGGCCAGCCGCATACCGCGCCGGGCCTCACGCAGGCTCGCCGGACCCATCGCGTTGTCCTGCGAGGGTCGGCGCCGATTGTGCCCGAGTACCACACACGACTGGCTGCCGAACCGGGCCAGGGCGAGCAACAGCCCCGGATCCTTCTCGCCCTGCCCGGTGCCGTTCAACGGCAGCGCGTCGATCGCACCGAACGCGAGCAGCTGACGCAGGTCGGGTCGCCTCGGATTGCGGGAGATCAGCACCGAGTCCCAGGCCGCTACCGTCGCCGGACGCACCGCGAGCGTTGCCGGCGGCGGCACCGGGGCAGCGGATGCCGGCACCAGAATTCCGAGCGCCCGGTCGAGAATTTCAGGTAGCTGGGCGGGCGCCACGACCGCGTCGATCAGGCCCTTGTCGAACAGATTCTCGGCGACCTGCACCCCCTTCGGGAACGGCCGACCGTACAGCGCCTCGAAGACTCGCGGGCCGAGAAAGCCGAGCAGTGCGCCCGGCTCGGCAACGGTCATGTGTCCGAGCGAACCCCAGGAGGCCATCACCCCGCCGGTCGTCGGATGCCGCAGGTACACGAGGTAGGGCAGCCCGGCCTGGCGATGCGCGCGCACCGCCGCGGTGATGCGCACCATCGACAGAAACGCGAGGGTGCCCTCCTGCATGCGGGTTCCGCCCGAGGCCGGTCCGGCCAGCAGCGGCAGGCCCTCCCGCGTCGCGCGTTCGATCGCGGCCACAATGCGATCCGCGGCGGCCTGCCCGATCGAGCCGGCGAGAAAGGCGAACTCGCTCACGATCACTCCCACACGGCGACCCCGGATGCGGCCTTCGCCGGTGACGACGGCTTCGTCGCGTCCGCTGCGGGCTCGCGCTTTGACGAGGTCGGCTCGGTAGCCGGCGTCGATCGTGGAATCCCCCGCTGGGTCGGGTACCGGTTCGTCCCAGCTCACAAACGACTCGGGGTCAACGACCACGTCGATCAGTTCGGCGGCACTGAGATGGTCGGCGGCACTGAGGTGTTCGGCGGCACTGAGATGTTCGGCGGCACTGCGGTGTTCGGAAACACTGAGGTGGTGGGGCGCTGGCTGCTGCGGGGAGGGGGTGGGTGTCGAGGCCATGCCCCGAGCCTCCCACACCCCGAGCTCCCACACCCCGCCGACCCATCACCCGGCGTCCGACCCATCACCCGGCGTCCGACCCAGTTACGCGGGTAGTGCGCCGCTGCGCGGGTGGCGCACTACCCGCGCAGCGGCGCAGCACCCGCGCATCTCCGAAACGCCCGGCCGGCTACCCGGCGAGCACACCCGCCCCGACCCGATACCCGGCGCCGCGGTGTTCCTCCGGCAGGCGGTCGCCACGCCCGTGCAGCTTCTGCCGCAGGGTTCCGTCGGCATATTCCGTGGGGTACACGCCGCGCTTCTGCAGCTCAGGCACCACCCAGGTCACGACGTCTTCGAAGCTGCCGGGAGTGATCGCATAGGCCAGGTTGAAGCCGTCGACATCCGTCTCGGCAACCCAGTCCTCGAGCTGGTCGGCGATCTGCACTCCCGAGCCCACGATGAACGGGCCGAGGCCGCCGATCGCGCCGGCCCGGGCAATGTCGCCCACGGTCCACTCGCCACCGTCGGGACGGGCGGCCTGAAAGTTCGCCACGGTCGACTGGATCGCGTTGCTCTTGACGTTGCCGATCGGCTCGTCGAGGTCATACGTCGACAGGTCCACGCCCATCCAGCCCGACATGAAGACGAGGGCGCCCTCCTCGCTCGCGTAGCTCAGGTAGTCGCGGTACTTCGCCTCGGCCTGGTCCGGGGTCTCATCGGTGATGATCGTCAGCAGCGTGTAGATCTTCGCCGAGTACCGGTCGCGACCCTCGGCCTCGAGGGCATCCCGAATCTTGCTGACGGTGGCCTTCAGGCCGGGCTTGGTCGAGGCGGCCACAAAGATCGCCTCGGCATTCCCGGCGGCGAAGGCGATTCCCCGAGCGGATGCCCCGGCCTGATAGATCACGGGCGACCGCTGCGGACTGGGCTCGGACAGGTGAATTCCCGGCACCGTGAAGTGCTTACCGGAGTGATTGATCGAGTGCACCTTGGCGGGGTCGGTGAACACACCGGTTTCCCGGTCTCGCACGACCGCGTCGTCTTCCCAGGAGCCCTCCCACAGCTTGTAGAGCACCTCGAGGTACTCATCGGCGTGGTCGTAGCGGTCGTCGTGTGCGAGCTGGTCTTCGTTGCCCATGTTGCGGGCGGCCGACGGCAGATAGCCGGTGACGACGTTCCAGCCGACGCGACCCTTGGTCAGGTGGTCGAGGGTGGACATCCGTCTCGCGAAGGGATACGGGTGTTCGTACGCCGTTCCGGCGGTGACGCCGAAGCCGAGGTGCTCGGTGACGTAGGCCATCGCCGGAATAACGAGCAGCGGGTCCGCCACCGGAATCTGCGCTCCGTTCCGAATAGCGGCCTCGTTGGTGCCGCCGTACACGTCGTAGGTGCCGAGAACGTCGGCGAGAAAGATGCCGTCGAAACGACCGCGCTCAAGCGTCTTGGCAAGCTCGGTCCAGTACTCGAGGTCGGTGTAGTTCTGCGACCGGTCGTCGGGGTGCCGCCACAGCCCGGAGGACTGGTGCGCGACACAGTTCATGTCAAAGGCATTGAAGCGAATCTGTCGAGGCATGGCGCCATCCTGACGAAAGCCGCCCGAGATCGCACCCCCGGCCGCAACACCACGTCACACTCTGCGTATTTGCTGCGTGCTCTAGGTTGGAGACAGAACCAAGGGAGCTTTCATGACCGGCTGGCGTTTGCGTGATTTCCACTCCGATGACCTCGACGGCGTGCTGCGCCTCTGGGAAGAGATCAAGGCCGCCAAGACCGAGCCGGTCTACGGTCTGCCCGAGGTGCTCGCCTCCTGCCAGAAAGACCACGCCGTCGTGGCGATGCACGGCGAGGAACTCGTCGGCGTCGCCGTCGGCCGTGCCGCCCACGCCCAGGGCTGGATCGTCTTTCTCGCGACGGCCCAGAAGTGGCAGAGCCAGGGCATCGGCTCGGCGATGCTTGCCGCGCTCGAGAACCGGATGGCGCCCTACGGCCTCACGAAGCTGTCCGCGCTGATGCCCGAATCGGCCAGCAGGGTCGACGCGTTCCTCAACCGCGGCTTCGAGGTGAAGAAGAACCTGCGCTACTTCGAACGGCACATTCCGGTACAGCGCGAGGAGCTCAAGGCCCTCTCCGAGCTGGGCGGGCGGGTGCTCTCCCGCGACCTGTGGACCGCGGTCGGCGGCATGAAGCGTGAGAAGGAGTTGCTCGAACGACGCCTCGTGATGCCGCTGGCCAACCCCGACAAGGCCGAGGAGTTCGGCGTCGTGCCGCCGAAGGCCGTTGTGCTGTTCGGCCCTCCCGGAACCGGCAAGACGACCTTCGCGAAGGCGATCGCTTCGCGGCTGGAGTGGCCGTTCGTCGAGGTCTTCCCGTCGCGGCTCGCCGCCGATCCCCAAGGCCTGGCCGGCGCGCTGCGCGAGACGTTCATCAAGATTTCCGAGCTCGAACACGCGGTCGTGTTCATCGACGAGGTCGAAGAAATCGCCGCGCAGCGCGGCGGTGAGCCGCCGTCGGCCCTGCAGGGCGTGACCAACGAGCTTCTGAAGATCATTCCCGCGTTCCGCGAGCAGCCGGGCCGGCTGCTGGTCTGCGCGACGAACTTCGTGCGCGCCCTCGACTCCGCATTTCTCCGGCACGGCCGCTTCGACTACGTCATTCCGATCGGCCTGCCCGACCAGGCCGCGCGGCGGGCGATCTGGGAGCGCTACATACCGGAGGCCGTCACGGGCGTGGTCGACCTCGAACAGCTCGTCACGGCGAGCGACGGCTTCTCACCCGCCGACATTGAGTATGCCGCCCGCCGGGCGTCCCAAGAGGCGCTCGAACGCGCGCTCTTCGGCGGCGGTGAAACGGATGCTGCGGGTAAGGCCGAGGCCACCACCGGCCCGAGCACCGCCGACTATACGAGCGCGATTCTCGCCACCCGAACGACGGTCTCGCCGCAGGTCGCCGCCGAGTTTCTCGAAGACATCGACACCCTCGCCCGGCTCTAGTCGCGAACGGCGGGCTCGCGCGGTTCGACGGTCTCGACGAGCTCCGCGGGCAGCGTCGGGCTGACGGATGCCGCGGCACGGCGTTCCTTACGGGTCGCGTTGGCCGCCTTGTACAGCTCGGACAAAATAGGCAGGCCCGAGAGCAGAACGATGCCGATGATGAAGTACTCGGAGTACTTCTCGACGAACTCGATCTGGCCCAGGAGGTAACCGACCAGGGTCAGGCCCACTCCCCAGGCGAACGCACCGATCATGTTGAAGGTCACGAAGGTGCGGTACTTCATGTGGCCGACGCCCGCAGCGACGGGCACAAACGCACGAAAGACCGGCAGGAAGCGGGCGATAATGATCGCCTTTCCGCCGTGCTTAGCGAAGAAGGCGTTGGTGCGTTCCACGTTCTTCGGGTTGAAGAAACGGTTCTTCTCGCGGGAGAACACCGCAGGCCCGGCCTTGCGGCCGATGACATAGGCCAGCTGGTCGCCCGAGAACGCAGCGATGAAGATCACGAGGCAGGTGACCCAGATCGGAAACGGTACGTCGCCGGTCGCGGTCAGCAGCCCGACAGTGAAAAGCAGGGAATCGCCCGGCAGGAACGAGAGCACGAGAAAACCGGTTTCGATGAATACGACGGCGGCGACGCCGAGCAGAACGAAGGACCCGAACCATCCGATCAGCCATTCCGAGTCGAGAAAGTCGATTCCAAAGAGCATGGGCTGCATGAAGGTTCCTGACTGTCGGGGGTAGACCCTGAGTAGGGTAGCGCACCCACGGCCGAACACCCTGCACGCCCCGCGACCGGGGTGTGTGATTCTTGATGCAGACGACAAGCATCAGGAGACACCATGCCCATTGCAGCCAACCCGCTCGACCAGCCCGAATCGGCCGAGGCCCGCCACAGCGATCGCATCACGCTGCGGTTCATGGCGGTCCCGCAGGATGTCACCGCGGCCGGCACCACGGTCGCGGCCGGCAGCGTGCTCGAATGGATCGACAAGGCGGGCTACGCCTGCGCGGTCGGCTGGGCGGCATCCTTTTGCGTCACCGCGTACGTCGGCAACGTGCACTTCACCCGCCCGATCGAATCGGGACACCTCGTCGAGGTGCACGCGCGCATCATCCACACCGGACGCACGAGCATGCAGGTGCTCGTGACGGTCGAAACGACGGATGTGCGCGAGCGCGCCTTCACCCCCGCCACCCACTGCATCCTGGTCTTCGTCGCGATCGACGATGACGGCAAGCCCCGCGAGGTTCCCACCTGGCAGCCCGAGAATGACGCCGACCGCACCCTGCAGGCCAACGCCATGGAGCGACTCGAGCCGCGCCGGCGCATCCAGGCATCTATGCGCGCGCAGGAATATACGGTCGGCGGCACCGCCCCGCGCACCGTATTCCGCTTTCTGGCGGCCCCGGCCGACGCCAACTGGGGCGGCAACGCCCACGGTGGAACCGTGATGCGCTGGATCGACGAGGCGGCCTACGCCTGCGCGGCGAGCTGGAGTTCCGAGGCCGCCGTCGCCGTCTATGCCGGGGGCATCCACTTCTACCGGCCGATTCACATCGGTCACATCGTCGAGGTCGACGCACAGCTGATTCGCACCGGGGCGCGCAGCATGCACATCAGCGTGCGCGTGCGCTCGGGCAGCCCGCTCACACCCGACGACTTGCAGCTGACGACGCAGTGCATGAGCATCTTCGTGTCGGTCGGTGCCGACGGCCGGGCCGAACCGGTCGAGCCGTTGCCGCTCACGACGGAACAGGACCTGAGTCTCGACGCCCACGCCCGTGAACTCATGGTGATGCGCGAACCCATGAAGACCATGCCGGTCAACCTCGTGCGACGGCACCGGCCCTAAAGTGACGGACTAGTGCCCGGCGGTAACATCCGTCGGGCTCTGGGATGCGACGAGGGCGGCCAGTTCGGCGGCCTCGGCCGCATCCGCCTGCACGGCCGCATCGGCCTGCACCGCTTCCTCCGCCTGCACGGCCTGCTCGACGGAGGGCGCCGTGAGCGCCGGGCGGGCGCCGAGGGCATGATGACGACGCAGCACGAAGTCACGCTTCAGTGCTTCCCAGCGCAGCGTTGACGTCGTGTGCAGGAGCGGGTCGTGCGGTGCGTCGGTCATCACGGTTTCTCGTCATCTTCGATGTCACAGGCGTTCTGTGGCAGCAACGCGGATAACACCCTGGTCAGCGCCACAGGTGACCCGCATGCCCCGACCGAAGCAGGAGAACCGCGCCCTTAATGGTACCGCGGCCGCCGGGCGCAGAACTCGAGTCGTCTCCCCTTCAACCCCCAGTCAGGGAAACTACAGTGGGACGAATGCAGCCCAACTCCGTCCCCGATGCATCCGTCGCCCCGAATCTGCGCGGCGGCTTTGTGCGCGTGCGCGGCGCCCGCGAGAACAACCTCCGCAATGTCGATGTCGATGTGCCCCGTGACGCGATCGTCGCCTTCACCGGTGTGAGCGGATCAGGCAAGTCCAGTCTCGCCTTCGGTACGATCTTCGCCGAGGCGCAGCGCCGCTTCTTCGAATCGGTCGCCCCCTACGCCCGCCGACTGATTCAGCAGGGCCACACCCCGCACGTCGACGAGATCACCGGCCTGCCGCCGGCGGTTGCCCTGCAGCAGCGCCGCGGCACTCCGAGCTCCCGTTCGAGCGTTGGCACGGTGACGACCCTGTCCAATTCGCTGCGGATGCTGTTCTCCCGCGCCGGTCTGTACCCGGCGGACACCGCCGGCCGCCTCGAATCGGACTCGTTCTCGCCCAACACCGCGATGGGCGCGTGCCCGCAGTGTCACGGTCTCGGCATGGCGCACACCGTCACCGAGGCCTCGCTCGTGCCCGACCCGAGCCTCAGTATCCGCGACGGTGCAATCGAGGCCTGGCCGGGAGCCTGGCAGGGCAAGAACCTGCGCGACATTCTGATCGAGCTCGGCTACGACGTGGACACGCCGTGGCGACACCTCGACCGCACGACCCGGGACTGGATTTTGTTCACCGAAGAACAGCCCGTCGTGCAGGTCACCCCGCAGCGCGACCGTATCGCCAAGCCCTACCAGGGCCGGTTTTGGAGCGCGAAAAGCTACGTGCTGCACACCCTCGCCGACTCGAAGAGCCAGAGCGTGCGCGCCCGCGTGCTGCGCTATGTGGAGACCGGGCCCTGCCCGCTCTGTGGCGGTGCCGGGTTGCGCCCCGATGCCCTCGCCGTGACCTTCGCCGGGCAGAACATCGCCCAGCTCAACTCCCTGCCGATGTCCCAGCTGGTCGGCGTGCTGAAGAGCGGCGCCGACTCGAGCGAGGTCGCCGGCACGATCACGGCCGACCTCGGCCGTCGCATCGACGTGCTGCTCGACCTGGGCCTCGGCTACCTCAGCCTGGGGCGGCCCACACCCACCCTCTCCCCCGGCGAGATGCAGCGGCTGCGCATCGCCACCCAGCTGCGCTCCGGCCTGTTCGGCGTGATCTATGTGCTCGACGAGCCCTCGGCCGGGCTGCACCCGGCCGACGCCGAGCCGCTGCTCGTGGTGCTCGAGCAGCTCAAGCTCTCGGGAAACTCCGTTTTCGTGGTCGAGCACAACATGCAGGTCGTCGCGCAGGCCGACTGGGTCATCGATGTCGGCCCGCGCGCCGGCGAGGGTGGCGGGGTCGTGCTCTACAGCGGCCCGACCGCCGGCCTGGCCGATGTGCCGGCATCCGTCACCCGGGATTACCTGTTTCCGGCACACCCGTCAGCACCCGGCGCTGCGCGTATCTTGCGCGAGCCGAGCGACTGGCTCACCCTGCACGGCATCACTCGGCACAACCTGCGCGGCCTCGACGCCGAATTTCCGCTCGGCGTGCTCACCGCGGTGACCGGGGTCTCCGGCTCGGGCAAGTCCACCCTCGTCAGCCAGGTGCTCGCCGAGGCCGTCGGCGAGCGGCTGCACCCCGGCGCGGAGGCGACACCCGCCGAAGATGACGCGGCCGACACCGCCATCACTGCCGGCGAAGACGACACCGAGGGCACCGAAGCCCGAGTCGAGCCCGACGAGGGCGTCACGGTCGAACACATCGACGGTCTCGACGCCGTCGACCGGCTCGTGCGGGTCGACCAGAAGCCGATCGGCCGCACCCCGCGTTCCAACCTCGCGACCTATACCGGGCTCTTCGACGCCGTGCGGGTGGCCTTTGCCGCGACGGATGCGGCAAAGAGTCGCGGCTTTGGCGCCGGCCGGTTCTCGTTCAACGTCGTGGGCGGTCGCTGCCCCACCTGCCTCGGCGAGGGGTCGGTCGCCGTTGGGCTGCTCTTCCTGCCCGGCAGCTACGCTCCCTGCCCCGAGTGCCGTGGCTCACGCTACAACCCCGAGACGCTCGAGGTCACCTACCGCGGCAAGACCGTCGCCGATGTGCTGGGCCTCACGGTGGATGCGGCTGCCGAATTTCTGGTCGACGTCGCATCCGCTGCCCGCAGCCTCGCCACCCTGCGCGAGGTCGGCCTCGGATACCTCAGACTCGGGCAGCCGGCCACCGAGCTCTCCGGGGGTGAGGCGCAGCGCATCAAGCTCGCGACCGAGCTGCAGCGCGCCCGCCGCGGCCACACCCTGTACCTGCTCGACGAGCCGACGACCGGGCTGCACCCGGCCGACGTGGAGCTGTTGCTCGCGCAGCTGAACCGTCTCGTCGACGCCGGCAACACCGTGGTCGTCGTCGAGCACGACATGCGCGTCGTCGCGGCCGCCGACTGGGTGATCGACCTCGGACCCTCCGGCGGCGATGCCGGCGGTCGCATCCAGGTCGCCGGCACGCCCGCGCACGTTGCCGAGCACCCGACGAGCGCGACCGCCCCCTACCTGCGCGCCGCCCTGCCGCGCTGACAGAGCTCGGCCAACTCGGCGGCACGACCCCGAACGTTCACCGTTTCGGGGGAATATTCGGGCCCCGCCGAGCGCTGGGCCTGAGAGTGCAGATCGAAGCCCCGCCGCGGGCCGGCGGCACGACTCGCCCATTGACGCCGTAGAAGGAACCATCATCACCGAATCCACCCTCACCGGGCCCCCGACCGCTGCACCCAGCGCGGCCGACCAGCACAACGCTGTCGAGCAGCACAACGCTGTCAAGCAGCACAATGAACACACCGACCCGAAGCACGAGGCTCGCAACACCCTGGTCATTCGGCTGTTGCTCGTCTCCGCGTTCGTCGTCATTCTCAACGAGACGATCATGGGGGTGGCGCTGCCGCACCTGATGACCGACCTCAGCATCACGGCCACCGCGGCGCAGTGGCTGACGACGGCGTTCATGCTCACCATGGCCGTCGTGATCCCGATCACCGGTTTTCTGCTGCAGCGCTTCAACACCCGCCCGGTCTTCATGGCCGCGATGGCGTTGTTCAGCACCGGCACCCTGATCGCCGCGATCGCGCCCGGCTTCGAGGTGCTGCTCGTCGGCCGCATCGTTCAGGCCACCGGAACCGCGATCATGATGCCGCTGCTGATGACCACGGTCATGACCCTCGTCCCCGCATCGTCGCGCGGCAAGACCATGGGCAACATTTCCATCGTCATCTCGGTTGCACCCGCGATCGGCCCGACCATCTCCGGCATCATCCTCAGCGTGCTGGACTGGCGCTGGATGTTCATCCTCGTACTGCCGATCGCCGTCGGAGCGCTGGCCCTCGGCGCCGCGCGCATCAAGAACGTGTCCACGCCGCGCGCCGTTCCGCTCGACGTGCTCTCGGTCGTGCTCTCCGCCTTCGGTTTCGGTGGCTTCGTCTACGGCCTCAGCAACCTCGGCACCGTTGAGGGGTCATCCAGTGCCGCCGGCTGGCTGCCGCTCGGAGTCGGCATCGTGGCCCTGGCAGCGTTTGTGCTGCGTCAACTGTTCTTGCAGCGCAGCGATCGCGCACTGCTCGACCTGCGCACGTTCCGTTCCCGCACGTTCACCATCGTGGTTGTGATGCTGAGCGTGAGCATGATGGCACTGTTCGGTACCATCATCCTGCTGCCGATCTACATGCAGACCGTGCTCGGCCTGGACGCCCTCGCGACTGGCCTGCTGCTGCTTCCCGGCGGCCTGACCATGGGCATCCTGGCCCCGTTCGTGGGTCGAATCTTCGATCGTTTCGGCCCGACGGTGTTGCTGGTACCCGGCACCATCGTGGTCAGCGCCGCACTCTGGTCAATGACCCTGATGACCGAGCGCACCGAGCCGTGGATGCTGCTGCTGGCCCACGTCGGCATGAGTGCGGGCCTCGCCTTCATCTTCACGCCGCTATTCACCTCCGGGCTCGGGTCGCTGCGTCCGTCGCTCTACTCCCATGGCAGCGCCGTGGTCGGAACGGTGCAGCAACTCGCCGGCGCCGTCGGAACGGCACTCTTCATCGCGGTCATGAGCTCGCAGATCGCCACGCTCACGGCGCAGGGCGCCTCCGAGGCCTCGGCGACGGCATCCGGTGTGCACTCGGCGTTCCTGGTGGGCGCCTGCGTCTCGCTGCTCGCGATCCCCGCCGCGTTCCTCGTGCGCCGCCCCGTGGAGTCGCCCGAGAGCGCGTACGCGCACTAACCTGACCCGGTCAGGACGCAGAAACGCACCGCGCCAGTTGGCGAGGTGCGTTTCTGCGTTCCGGTGCGCGGTGTCACTCCCCCGATCGGTGGCTAATTCAGGAGATTCGCCGCCGAGCAGAGCCCCGACCGCCGGACCAGTGCCGGCGCCGGGCCGCCGACGGGCGGATCTCCTGAATTGGCCACACGGGGCCACACCAGACCCAGGCGTTGGCGGGTCAGCAGCTGCGGTCAGGTCCTGAGCTCGGGATGCTCGGCCGGCAGGCCATGTCGTTGGCCGCTCCGGGCCAGGCGCAGGTTCTTGCTCTCCCAATCCGCGAGCGCCTGGCGCAGGGGTTCGAGCGCGGACAGTTCGGCGCAGCGCACGCTCGACTTTCCGCAGGTGCAGAGCTGCGGATGCCCCGGGTCGACCCGGTGCAGCGCGTTCAGGCGCCAGATCACCGCCATGGCCCAGTCCACCTGCTTCGCGGCGAGCTGGGCCCTGCGCTCGGCCCGCTTGATCAGATCATTCTCGAGCAACTCCCGCACCCCGCCGACAGCGGTGTGGTCGAAGTTGCCGGTGACGACCTTGCCGAGCTGGGCGACCTGTTCGGCAAGGCCCGCGATCTCGACGTCCTTGCCGCCGATCACGGCGACGGACGCCGCCGCAAAATCGGTGTTGGACTGCTGCTCCTCGGCGAAGCGCGCGGCCCAGGCCGTGACGTGCTCGCGATCCCGCCGCTCGGACTTCTCAGATCCGATGTGGCGCACACACTGCGGGCAGACGACCTGATCGTTCGGCGAGGTGAACGTGAACGGTTGAGCGCTCAGACAGCACAGGCACTGGGCCTGAATATCCTGGTGCAGCGGGTAGTTGTGGGTCACAGCGGGGTCCCTGGGTCAGATAGGTGAGGTGCCTACGACACTACGCGACCCGGCATACTTCGGCCCGGCGCACGCCGCCCTAAGCGACCGGCCGCACGCGCCGCTGCAACGACGGCTGGGTGCGAAACTGACCGGTCAGCACGAGCACGCCGATGACCGCGGCCATCACGATCCACGCAACCCAGCCCAGCGGCCCCACGGCGATCGGATCGGCCGGTGAACCGACGGCAATGACGAGGGCGAGAAAACCTGCCGTCGCGTTGAAGGCACCGTGCGCGAACACGGCCGGCCAGATCGAACCGGTGCGCAGGCGCAGCCAGCCCAGCAGCACCCCGTAGAAGACGCATCCGCCGACCATCATCGCGACCCCGAGAAGGTTGGGCTGGCTGAAGTTGTAGCCGAGCAGGATCAGCGGGCTGTGCCAGAGGCCCCAGAGCAGGCCGGTGACCAGCAGGGCCGGCCAGGTGCCCAGCGGCAGCAGGCTCGGCAGCAGCCAGCCACGCCAGCCGATCTCCTCGCCGAGGGCGAAGATCCCGTTGAAGAGTGCGGCAAACGGAATGAGGATCAGTTGCACGAGAATCACCGTGCCCACCGGAATCGGCAGCCCGCCGGGGCTCGCGGCCTCGAGCACCGCCGCGAAGCCCGAGAAGGTGATCAGATCCAGTTCGACGAGGTCGAGGCCCGCGGCGAGGAAGACACCGGCCACGACGAGCAGTCCACTGCCGAAGATTGCGGCGACGATCATCCAGACCGTGCGCTTCGCCGGTCGCAGCGGCCACAGCCCGAGGTACTGGCTGCTCGGACGGGGCCGCGGCTTCTGCACGAAGAACAGCACCACGAGTGTCGCGAGAAGCGGTGTGAACATGATCGCGGGCAGCAGCAGTCCGGCCAGCGGATGGCTCAGCCCGTCTCCCGAAAGCCACAACGGCAAGGCGACCAGCCAGGCCAGACCACACGCCAGCAGCGCGAAAACCAGCACGGCCGGCCACGGAACGCGATCCAGCACGAGTCCATCGTCGGCGGGCGACAACCCCGCGCGGCTGTCCGCTTCCGTGTCACTGGCCGATCGTGCGGCTGACGTATCGTCGGCTGCGGTTCTGTTGCTCATGGCGATCTCCCCCGAGTGTGGCTTGGCTTTTAAGCCTAGCGGCCGCATCCGCTAAAGCAAACCGTTCGGCCTGATTTTGCCGGATCCTACGAGAGGATGTCCTTGGTCGCGAACCGGCCATAAGCGAGGGCGCCAAAGACCACCATGTAGCCGCCCTGCAGCAGGGCGTTGTCGCTGAAAGAGTCCCAGAGAATGGGCTGACGCAGAATATCGGCGAAACCGAGCCAGTAATGACTGAAGAGCCACGGATGCAGCCACTCCAGCTGCGGCAGCACGTCCAGAATCTGCGAGGTCACCGCGACCACGATCGTGGCGGCCATCGCCCCGACCGGAACACTCGTCAACGTCGAGATGAAGAGCCCGATCGCCGAGAGCCCGAGCAGCGACACCGTGACATACAAGGCGATCAGCACCGACCGACCGATGGAATCCACGACACTGATCGTGTCCCCCGACAGCAGGGTGACCGGCCCGATCGGAAACAGGATCGCTCCGATGACCGCGCCCGTGATCGCCACGGTCAGGGTCGCGGCCAGGCAGAACGCCGCGGCTCCGGCGAACTTCACGAGCAGCAGGCGCACCCGGCCGGCCGGGGCCACGAGCAGGTAGCGCAGCGTACCCAGGCCGGCCTCACCGGCGATGGTATCCCCCGCCGCGACACCGATGGTGAGCGGCAGAAAGAGCGGAATCGCCACGACGAGGGCGGTGATGCCCAC
Organism: Cryobacterium frigoriphilum; assembly: GCF_004403305.1. Taxonomy (GTDB): domain Bacteria; phylum Actinomycetota; class Actinomycetes; order Actinomycetales; family Microbacteriaceae; genus Cryobacterium; species Cryobacterium frigoriphilum. The sequence continues at coordinate 59,135 of NZ_SOHE01000060.1, forward strand.
GAACAGGCCATTCTGCGTGATGCGATCCAGAAACGGCGGACCCTGCCCGGCCGAGACCTCACTGCTCGAGAGCCGCACGGCGACCGCGATCAGAATCGGGATCAACGCGAGCGCGAGCAGCATGGCAATGGTGCGGCGCCGGCGAAACAGCACGGCCAGCTCGGAGGCCAGCAGCGCCCAACCGAACGACCCGTTCCGAACCGGCGCGGCTAGGCGTTCTTCACTGGACGACATCAAAACCCTCCCCGGTCAGCGCCACGAAACGGTCTTCGAGGCTCGCTTCCTCGACCACGAAGCCGCGCACCCGCACATTCGCGGCCACGAGCGACGCGACGATTCCTTCGGCCGTCACGCGGCGGTCGACGAGCGGCGCGCTCACCGTGTACGTGTCGGCGGGCCCGGCGTCGTCCGCGAGCGGATGACCCGGGTCACCGGCCGCCGTTGGCGCCAGTCCCAGCCGCAGCAGCACTCCACGGGCGATATCCACGTCGGGTGTCTGCAACCGCACGAACGCCTGGCCAACCCGGCGCAACTCGTCGAGGGTGCCGGACGCCACGAGCGACCCGGCGCTCATCACGGCGGCATGGGTGCAGACCTGTTCGATTTCGGCGAGCAGGTGGCTGGAGACAAAGACGGTGGCACCACCCGCGGCGAGTGAACGCACGAGGTTGCGCACCTCGCGGGTGCCCTGCGGGTCGAGACCGTTGGTGGGTTCGTCGAGCACGAGCAGGTCGCGGGGCATCAGCAGCGCGTTGGCCAGGCCGAGGCGCTGCTTCATGCCGAGAGAGTAGGCGTGCACCTTCTTCGTGGCCGCGTGTGACAGGCCGACCCGGTCGAGCGCTTCGGCGACCCGGGTCCGCCGGGTGCGCCCGAAAGCGAAGCGGTCGGCGGTGTCGAGGCGATGCAGGTTCGCGGCGCCCGAGAGAAAGGGGTAGAAGGCAGGGCCTTCGACGAGCGCGCCGACGCGGGGCAGCACCTGCTGCAGGCGGCTCGGCATGTCCTCGCCGAGCACCCGCACCCGCCCGCTTGTCGCTCCGGCGAGTCCGAGCAGCATGCGGATCGTGGTGGTTTTGCCCGAGCCGTTGGGCCCGAGAAATCCGTAGACGGCGCCACGCGGCACCCGCAGGTCCACCTCGTTCACAACGGTCTGTCGGCCGAATCGTTTGGTCAGGCCGACCGTTTCGATGGCCAGGCCGGTATCGGCCACAGCGGTATCGGCCCCGGCGGTACCGGGCCAGTCAGCGTCACTCACTCGGCGGCGGCAGCCTGCAGGGTTTCCACGGGCACGGATCCGGCGAGCACCCGCCCGTCATCGGTGACGAGCACGTTGAGCAGGGTCGTCGAGAACAGCGCTCCGCCGGTCACCGAGGTCGTGAGCTGCGCGAACAGCGGTGAGGAGGTCAGCTCCGCCGACACGGTGCCGGCCGGCAGCTCGGCCACGGCGGCCCAGCCCTCTCCGGTCACGGTGACCGGCAGGTCACCGGCTGCCAGGTCGCTCAGATCCTTCTCCGTCAGCGCCTCATGGTCGGCGTTGCCGTCGTGCTCGGGCAGGGCCTGCTCGGTCACGGTGGCGCCGGCCGGTGGGGTGAAGGCGAACAGCGCCGCATCCGGTGCCGTGAAACTCACCTTGGTGAAGGCGACCCGGAACGCCGGGTCCTCCTGGCCGTGGGCGCGCACGTCGACGCTGAGCGGCATGCCGGTCTCGCTGTCAACAAAGATCGATGCGGATGCGACGAGGGTCTCGTCGGTGCGCGGGGTCAGCCGCAGCTCGTAGGCATCCCTGCCGGCGATCGCGGTGTCGGTACCGACCGTCACCTCGGTGCTGGCATCCAGGTCGCTGAGCAGCCTGTCGGCCAGTTCGGCCGGGGTGGGCATGGCGCCTGCCTCGGCCTGTGCCTTCGCCGTGGCGTCTTCGAGCTCGGCACGGGCATCCGCGTGAACGTCGGCCGGAATGGCCAGGTGGGTCGCTTCGTTGGTCTCGGAGTCGTAGAACCAGACCTCGTCACCGTTGACGATGAGATTGCGCTCATTGAGCGAGTCGATCACCTGCACCCGCAGGTTGTCGGCGCCGTCGGCGAAGACGCGGGCGGTGTGCGAGCCGGTCAGCAGCTCGAGGGCGGTCGTCGCAGCGGATGCCGCAGCATCCGTCTCGGAATCCCCGGACCCGCTCGGCATGCTCGAGAGGGCGGAGCCGAGATCGGGCAGCCCGAGGTTCGACGTCTGCTCGAGGGTGCCCGAGAAACTCGAGACGGTGCTGTCACTGACGAGCCCGAGCACCTCCTGGGCGGTCTTGTCCGGCAGGTCGACGGCGGCTCCGGCCTGCATCGGAACGGCGACAACGGCCACGGCGATCACCGCGGGAACCACGACGGCGGGCAACCACCGCACCCATACGCGAGTCATTCGGTGCATCCCTCAGACAGCTCATCCATACGCCCGAGGGTACGCCGCCCAGCTGACCCCTGTACACCCCGAAGCCCCGAGGATGCCCTGCTCGTGGCGAATTCTCAGCCGCCTGCGGTCGCCGCGCGCCGGGCCGCCCGCCACGATAATCTGGTCTGATGCAGCAGCCCAGCCCCCGCCCGCAGTCGAGCCCAGCGCCGAGCCGCGTGCGCCAGGCCCTCGCCGGCGTCGGATTTCTGCGCAAGGGACTGTCGATGTGGGCCACCTCGCCGCGTCTCATGTTCATCGGGGCCGTCCCCGCCCTCATCGTCGGAGCCGCCTACGTCGTGGGCATCGTGTTTCTCGTGATCAACCTGAACGGCATCGCCGAGTGGGCGACCCCTTTCGCCGCCGGCTGGGCAGAGCCCTGGCGCACCGCCGCACGGTTCGCGGTCGCGGCGGCGGTCGTGATCGGCAGCATCGTGCTCCTCTCTTATACCTATGTCGCCGTCACACTGCTCGTCGGTGACCCCTTCTATGAGCGCATCTGGCGAACGGTCGAAACCAGGCTCGGTGACGCGCCGCCCGAGAGCAGCACCGGCCTCGTGCGCTCCGTACTGCGCTCGATTGCCGACGCTCTGCGACTGCTGGCCCCGGTGCTGCTCGTCGGTGTCGTCATTCTGGTCTGCGGCCTCATTCCGGTCCTCGGCGGCCTGCTGGCCTTCAGCCTCGGAGCGCTGTTCGGCGGCTGGATCCTCGCCCTCGAACTCACCGGCCTCGCCTTCGACGCCCGCGGCTATACGCTGCGCCAGCGCCGTGGCCTGCTGGCCGGCCGCCGGGCGACGAGCCTCGGATTCGGCGTCGCCACCTACCTCCTGTTTCTTATTCCCTTCGCCGCGGTGTTCGTCATGCCGGCCGCGGTCGCCGGCGCCGCCCTGCTCAGCCGCGATACCCTCGCCCGCGCTGCCGCGCCGGCAGCCTGACTCCTCAGCCGGGCAGCAGAATCGTCAGGCCCCAGATCGCGACCGTCAGCACGACGAAGACAATGGGCAGCACGACCCATTCGTGATGCGCCCGCCGCAGCTCCGGCGCGCGCGGCGCGTCGTCGCGGTACGGCATCGACGACGCCACCGGCGGCGCCAGCCAGGCGCGGGCATCCCGAATCTGCACGAACTCCTCAAAGCTGAGGGGCTCGCCCGCACGCCCGGCAAACGGATCGATCACGGGTTCCGGCCGCGACTGTGCCCCGGGCGCTGTGGCCCGCAGCAGGTCCCTGGCCTCAATCAGCCTCACGAACTCGGCCGTGGCCACCCGAATATCGGCGTCGGTGGCCCCGACGAAGCGATCCGGGTGAGACAGGCGGGCCCGGCGCTGAAAGGCCCGGTCGACATCGGCGACGGATGCCCCACCACTCACGTGCAAAATGGCCGCCGCTTCAGCGGGGGTCATGACGAGGCCCGGTAGGCCCGCAGATAGGCCTCGTAGGCCAGCCGATCGAGCTCGATTTTCACCCGCGGCGCATTTTCACGCAGGTTGTCGAGGAGCGCGGTGTTGATCGTGTCCATGCTTCGGGCTGCGTGGATGATCTGGATCGGTCCCCAGAGCATGGCCGCCCAGAACACGATGAACAGGCCGATCGGGGCGGCAATGGCCGTCAGGGCACTGGTGACGATGGCTCCGGTGCCGAGCACGAGCAGTCCGATCCAGATCGACCGGCGGGCCCGGGCCGTGTAGGTGTGGGCGTACTCTTCCCACGCTCCCTCGTTGCGGCGCCAGAACACCCAGCCAGCCGGCGCGGGCGGGCAGTCGGGCGTCGGCGTCCAGCCCGGTGCGGGTTGCCAGCCGAGGTGCCCGGCCACCCAGTCGGCGGTCGGCGCGGTCCAGCGTGGGGGTTGCTGAAACTCCAAGGGCAGCCGGTGTGCGAGCTGTGAGGCGTCGACCATGCGACGAGCGTAGTGCTCAGACCGTCACCTGCGCGAGGACAAACTTCACGCTCGCCGCGGGCTCGTGACAGCCCATTTCGGTGAAAGCCGCAGCCGGGTACAGAAAAAGGCCCCGGATTTCTCCGGGGCCTTTCCGTACTTCACCTGCTTTGTACTGCACGTGCCGTGTACTGCACGTGTTCACATGTGCGCGAGAGGGGACTTGAACCCCTACGTCCTTTCGAACACTGGCACCTGAAGCCAGCGCGTCTGCCAATTCCGCCACTCGCGCGAACTTACAGATCGTAGCACTGGAGAAGTCCCGGGCGCGAATCGGCCCGAATCGGCCGGTCGAACAGCCACAACGTACCGGTAGGATTTCACCCCGGTAGACGCACTCGACCACCCCCACCCGCCGATCCGTGGAATTGGCCGGGCCGGAACGGGCCACGTAAGATACCCTTTTGTGCCCGTCTGCGCCCTTCAGGCGGGTTAACACCCGAGACAAGTAGCATGCTCATAGCCAGAAATACGGATCGGGAGACCTGTGGGCATTTTAGATAGCTTCGAGAAAGGCCTTGAGCGTGTCGTTAACGGCGCGTTCGCCAAGACCTTTCGCTCAGGGCTGCAGCCGGTGGAGATTACCTCCGCGCTGCGACGCGAGCTGGACACGAAAGCCGCGGTCGTCTCGCGGGAACGCATCCTCGCGCCCAATCGCTTCACGGTGCGCATGGCCCACCCCGACTACGTGCGCATGTCCGCACTCGGTTCGACGCTCATCGACGAGCTCACCGATCTCGTACAGGCCTACGCCACCGAGCAGCGATATCAATTCGCCGGCGGCCTCGACATCACGATCAACGAAGATCCCAGCCTCACCGAGGGCCTCGTACAGGTTGACTCGAGCACGACGAAGGGCGGCGACAGTCGCCCCTCGAGCGCCCCAGCCGCCGCGCGGCCTCGAGCCGCCCCGGCCGCCAGCACCCCCATCCTGGACATCGCCGGCAAGCAGTACCCGCTGGTCAAGACCCGCACCGTCATCGGCCGCGGCAGCGATGCCGACATCACCGTCGACGACACCGGCACCTCCCGCCAGCACGTCGAAATTCTCTGGGACGGCGCCCATGCCCAGGTGCGCGACCTCGGCTCCACCAATGGCTCCCAGCTCAACGGCTCCCCGGTGAGTCAGGCCACCCTCGAGAACGGGTCTGTCGTGACCATCGGGCGCACCCGCATCCTCTTTCGACTCGTTGAGCAGAGCGCCCGGCCGCAGTCCGGCGCGCGCCCCGACAACGCGTCGGATCGCCACGACATGGGCGGATTCTGGGGGCCAGCAAAATGAGTCCCAGTGAACTGACCCTGCTTGTGCTGCGCCTCGGCTTTCTGCTGCTGCTCTGGCTGTTCATCTTCGGCATCGTCTACGCCCTGCGCAGCGACCTCTTCGGCCAGCGAGTGCGCAAGATGAAGACGGATGCCCCCGCCACGCCCGTTCCGGCGGCCGCCTTCGCCGCGGCATCCGCTGCCCCCGCCGCGGCGGCCCGTGCCTCCGCCGCCCCGACCCCGCCGAGCAGCGTCGGCGAACGCGCCACCGCGCAGAACGCCACCCGCCTCGTGATCACGAGCGGCCCCAAGGCCGGCGTCGAGTTTCCGCTGACGACCGAGTCGATCACCATCGGCCGTTCCAACGACTCCAGCCTCGTCATCCGTGACGATTACACCTCCACCCATCACGCCCGGCTGATGCTGTGGAACGAGGAGTGGATGATCCAGGACCTCGACTCCACCAACGGCACCTTCCTCGCCGGCAGCCGGGTCGCCATCCCGACCCCCGTGCCCCTGAACGCCACCATCAAAATTGGCGCGACCAGCTTCGAGCTGCGGCGGTAGCTGCATGGCGACAGTGAGCCACAGCGCCGCCGCGTCCCACGTGGGCAAGGTGCGCGCGAACAACCAGGACTCCGGCTATGCCGGGCACAGCCTGTTTGTGGTCGCCGACGGCATGGGCGGACATGCCGGCGGTGACGTGGCATCGTCGATTGCGACGAAGCGCATCATCGAGGCCGACACCCGCTACCTGTCCGCGCAGGAGGCCGAGTTCGCGCTGCGCGCCGCCCTCGTTGCCGCGAACTCCGAGCTCGCCGAGACGGTCTTCGAACACGCCGAGCTGACCGGCATGGGCACGACCGTGAGCGCGATCGTTGTGCTCGAGAACGAGGTCGCGATCGCCCACATCGGTGATTCCCGCATCTACCTGCTGCGCGACGGCGAACTGTCGCAGATCACCACCGACCACACCTTCGTGCAGCGGCTCGTCGACAGTGGCCGCATCACCGAGGCCGAAGCGGCCGTGCACCCCCGCCGTTCCGTGCTGATGCGCGTGCTCGGCGACGTGGAGTCCTCCCCCGAGGTTGACACCTCGATCCTCGCGACCCTCGACGGTGACCGCTGGCTGCTCTGCTCCGACGGCCTCACCGGCGTCGTGTCCTTCACCGGTATCGCGAACGCCCTCTCGAGCGGCCTCAGCGCGACGGATGTCGCCGATCGCCTCGTGAAGGAAAGCCTCGACGGCGGCGCCCCCGACAACGTCACCGTGGTGATCGTCGACGTCGGTGAGGGCGTGGCCCGCACCGACAGCCCGACCATCGTCGGTTCGGCGGCGAATCCGCTCGCCTTCGGGGAGGAACCCGGCCGGGTGCGCGCCCTGCGCCTGCCCGCCCTGCGGCTGCACCCCGTGCGCGAGGCGCACTTCGAGCCCGACTCCCAGGATTACCTGTCCGAACTCATCGAAGAGGATGCCCGCCGCGCCCGCCGCCGCAAGGCCACCTGGCTCGTTGCCATAATCTTGCTGACCGCATCGATCATCGGCGCCGGGTTTCTCGGCTACCAGTGGACCCAGACCCGCTACTTCGTCGGCGTCGAGGGCACCACGGTCGCCATCTACCAGGGTGTGCAGCAAGACCTCGGCCCGATCAAGCTGTCGAGCGTCTACGAGGACACCAACCTGGAGCTCTCCGCCCTGCGCGTCTACGACCGCCAGTTGGTGGAACAGACCATCAGCGCCACCTCGCTGGGCGATGCCATGAAAATCGTCGAGCGACTGAACAATTCGAGCAGCGAGTAGACGCCGTGACCCTGAACACCGCCGCCACCAGCGCCATTCCCGCCGACCCTGGCCCGAAAGTGCGTGTGCCGCAGAAGATGCGCCACCTCGAGCTGTTCCTGCTGCTCATTGCCTGCGGCATCAACGCGAGTGCCGTCGTGCTCGTGCAACTCGGCGCGCTCGGCGCGATCGACACCACCCTGCTCTACCTCGGCGTGACCCTGTCGGTGCTGGTGATCGCGCTCCACTTCGTGCTGCGGTTCGTGGCCCGCGAGGCCGATCCCTTCATTCTGCCGATCGCCACCCTGCTCAACGGACTCGGCATCGCGATGATCTACCGCATCGACATCGCCAACCAGGAAAGCGGATGGGAGAGCGCCGCCGTGCGGCAGACCGCCTGGAGTGGTCTCGCGATCGCCTGCGCCATCGCCGTGCTGCTGATCATCCGCAACCACCGCGTGCTCTTTCGCTACACCTACATCTTCGGTTTTCTCGGCGTGCTGCTGCTGCTGCTGCCCCTCGTGCCCGGCCTCGGCCGGGAGATCAGCGGCGCGCGCGTCTGGATCAGCATGGGATCGTTCGCGACCTTCCAGCCCGGTGAAATAGCCAAGATCGCCCTTGCCGTGTTCTTCGCCGGCTACCTCGTGCGCAACCGCGACAGTCTCGCCACGGTCGGCAAGAAGTTCCTCGGCATGCGGTTTCCGCGTCTGCGTGACCTCGGGCCGATCCTCGTGGTGTGGGCCCTGTCGATGTCGGTCATCATCTTCCAGCGCGACCTCGGCACCGCGCTGCTGTACTTCGGACTGTTCCTGGTGATGCTGTATCTCGCGACGGCCCGCATGAGCTGGGTCATCCTCGGGGTCGGCCTGTTCCTCGGCGGCGCCGTGCTCGCCAGCCAGACCCTGCAGTACGTCAACGGCCGCTTCACCAACTGGCTCGACGCACTCAACCCGGCCGTCTACGAAGCCAGGGGCGGCAGCTTTCAGCTCGTGCAGGGGCTGTTCGGCCTGGCCAAGGGCGGGCTGCTCGGAACCGGCTGGGGCCAGGGCCGCCCCGAGATCACGCCGGTGCCGCAGAGTGACTACATCATCGCGAGTCTGGGTGAGGAGCTCGGCCTGGCCGGCCTGTTCGCCATCCTCGCCCTGTACCTGCTGCTCGTTGCCCGCGGCTTCCGCATCGGCTTCGCCGGGCAGGACGACTTCGGCAAGCTGCTCGCCGTGGGCCTCGCCTTCGTCATCGCCCTGCAGTGCTTCATCGTCATCGGCGGCGTCACTCGGGTCATCCCGCTGACCGGACTCACCACACCCTTCCTCGCCGCCGGTGGCTCCTCCCTCATCGCCAACTGGATCATCGTCGCCCTGCTGCTGCGCCTGTCCGACACCGTGCGCAACCAACCCCGGCTGGTGGTCTAATGAATCGCGAACTCAAGCGCGTGAGCATCGTCGTGATGCTCATGTTCATCGCGCTGCTCAGCTCCACGTCGATCGTGCAGGCCTTCGAGGCCGAAAGCCTCAACGCCGATCCCCGCAACACCCGCACGCTCTACGACAGCTACTCCGTTGAGCGCGGCGCGATTCTCGTCGACGGCGACCCGATCGCCCAGTCAGTGCCGGCCGACGACAACTTCAAGTACCTGCGCACCTACGCGAACGGGCCGCTCTACGCATCCGTCACCGGCTTTATTCCGATCAACGGCGCCCCGACCGGCCTCGAGTTCGCCCTGAACAGCGAACTGACCGGAACCAGCAACTCGCAGTTCTTCGACAAGATCAGCGACATCGTGACCGGGGCAACGCCCAAGGGTGCGGCCGTCGAGATCACCATCGATCCGGTCGCCCAGCAGGCCGCCTGGGACGCCCTCGGCGACCAGACCGGGTCGGTCGTCGTCACCGAGCCCGCCACCGGCCGCATCCTGGCGATGGTCTCCAAGCCGAGCTACGATCCGAACCGGCTGACCGTGCACGACAACGCCGCCGTGACCGAGGCCTACGACGCCCTCGTCAACGATGCGGGTGACCCGCTCATTGACCGCGCCATCAACTCGCTGAACCCTCCCGGCTCGGTCTTCAAGCTCGTCGTCACCACGGCCGCCCTCGAGTCGGGCGATTTCACCCCGGACAGCACCTTCCCCAACCTGCAGACCTACATCGCACCCGGCACCACGAGCGAGATCGAGAACTCCGGCGGCAACACCTGCGGCGGCGGCGACACGGTGACCCTCGCGACGGCCCTGCGCCTCTCGTGCAACGTACCGTTCGCCGAGCTCGGCGTGCAGTTGGGCGACGCCGCCATTCTCGAGACCGCGAAGAAGTTCGGTTTCAACAGTGAATTCCAGATCCCGATGGATGTCACGGCGAGCATCTATCCCGAGGGCGGGCTTGACGACGCCTTCACCGCGCAGACCGCGTTCGGCCAGTATGAGGTGCAGGCAACGCCTCTGCAGATGGCCATGGTGTCGGGCGCAATCGCCAACAAGGGTGTGGTGATGCAGCCCAACGTCGTCGAAGAGATTCTGGCTCCCAACCTGAGTTCGATCAGCGCCTTCGAACCCCAGGAGTTCGGCCGGGTGATGAGCGCCGAAACGGCGGCCACCCTCACCGAGATGATGGTCAATGGTGTTCAGACGGGTGCCGCGAGCAATGCGAGAATAGACGGGGTCAACGTGGCGGGCAAGACAGGCACAGCACAGAACGGTTCGACAGACCCGTACACCCTGTGGTTTACCGGTTTTGCTCCGGCGGAAGACCCGGACTACGCAATCTCCGTTCTCGTTGAGGACGGCGGGGGAATGGGCCAGACCGGGTTCGGTAATCTACTTGCCGCACCAATCGCACAACAGGTACTAGAGGCGGTGCTAAATAAATGAGACCCACTACAGGGCTCACCTTCGGGGGACGATACGAGCTGCAATCGCGGATCGCCATCGGAGGCATGGGCGAAGTGTGGAAGTCCACCGACCTCGTTATTGGTCGTACGGTCGCCATCAAGATCCTGAAAGACGAGTATCTCGGTGACCCCGGTTTTCTCGAGCGCTTCCGCGCCGAGGCCCGCCACGCCGCCCTCGTCAACCACGAAGGCATCGCCAACGTCTTCGACTATGGAGAGGAAGACGGCAGCGCCTTTCTCGTGATGGAGCTGGTGCCCGGCGAGGCCCTCTCCACGATCCTCGAGCGAGAGCACACCCTGCCGACCGACAAGGTGCTCGACATCGTCGCGCAGACCTCGGCGGCCCTGCACGCCGCGCACGCCGCCGGCCTCGTTCACCGTGACATCAAGCCGGGCAACCTGCTGATCACGCCCGAAGGTCGCGTCAAGATCACCGACTTCGGCATCGCGCGCATCGCCGATCAGGTTCCGCTCACCGCGACCGGCCAGGTCATGGGCACCGTGCAGTACCTTTCGCCCGAGCAGGCGAGCGGCCACCCCGCCTCGCCGACCACCGACATCTACTCGATCGGTATCGTCGCCTACGAGTCGCTGGCCGGGCGTCGTCCGTTCACGGGCGAGTCGCAGGTCGCCATTGCGATGGCGCAGATCAACGAGATCGCGCCCGACCTGCCCGACACCATCTCCGAGCCCGTGCGCAACCTCGTCTTCGCGTGCCTCGCGAAGAACCCGGCCGACCGGCCGGCCTCGGCCGCGCACCTCGCGCGCGCCGCATCCGCTTTGCGCCGCGGAGACGTGGCCGCCGCCGCCGCCGCCGTGCCGGCCATCCTCGACGGCACCACGGCCACCGCCGCAACCATGCTGATGCCCGGTGCCGGCAACAACGACGCCACCACCATCATGCCGGCCGCAATTGTGGGGTCCCGCACCGATACCTCCGCCGACGCCGAGGGCAAGAAGAAAAAGCGCAGCCCGTGGACCTGGCCGCTCGTGGCCCTGATCGCCCTGCTCGCCATTGTGCTGACCGGCACGCTGATCGCCCTCGTCACGCAGAACAACGAGACTCCCGCGCCCGTGCCGACGTCGGCCTCGGCCACCCCGAGCAGCACGCCAACCCCCAAGCCGACCACCGCGTCGCCGACTCCCACTCCGAACACGGTCACCGTGACGCAGGCCGACTTCATCGGCCTGTCGAGCGCGGATGCGCGCGCCAAGCTCGAGGGTATGGCGCTCGTCGCGAATATCGAACCCGGTAATGCCGCCACGACGGGCGACGACGTGGACAAGGTGTACTCGGTCAACCCGACCGGACCGGTGCAGAAGAACGCAACGATCACCGTCAAGGTCTACGCCGAGATCGTGGCCCCGACCACACCGGGTGCCGCACCGACCGTTGCCCCCGCCGCCACGACGCCCGGAACGGCCGTCACCGTGACCTGGACCGACCAGAGCTGCCCGAGCGGGCAGACGCTGTCCGGCTATGAGGTTCTCGCCGAGGGCGGCGGCACGTCGTCGCCGGCCCCCTCGGGTGCCGACTCCAACTCGGCCACGGTCACCGCGGGCAGCTCGACGTTCACGGTCAAGTTCCGCTTCTTCTGCGGCCAGGTCGGTTCCGAGTATTCTCCGGCCGCGACGGTCACCGTTGCCGCCGTACCGTCGCCGGCCGCGACCCCGACACCCACCCCGACCGCGTAGTCAGGCGGCCACACAATACGCGGCTACACAGGGAAGGTTCGCTAAACTATCGATCACTGTGTGTTGAGGCAGTGTTCGGTTGAGCGCGGGGAGAGTTGCATTGTCTGAGGATGGCCGTTTGCTGGCCGGTCGTTACCGGATCGGTGCCCTAATCGGACGCGGCGGCATGTCTGACGTGCACGTCGGCACCGACTCCCGTTTGGGCCGAACCGTCGCGATTAAGCTTCTGAAGTCCACCCTCGCCGTTGATCCGGCCTTCCGCACGCGTTTTCGCCAGGAGGCCCAGGCCGCCGCGCGCATGGCGCACCCGACCATCGTGCGTGTCTTCGACGCCGGTGAGGAAACGGTCACCGACGACAGCGGCACCGAGACGCAGATCCCCTTCATCGTCATGGAGCACGTCGACGGACGTCTGCTGAAGGACATCATCCGTGAGGGTCCGATCGACGCCACGGAGTCGGTGCGCATCATCGACGGCGTGCTGACCGCCCTCGAGTACTCCCACCGGGCCGGTGTCGTGCATCGCGACATCAAGCCGGGCAACATCATGATCACCAAGTCCGGCCAGGTCAAGGTGATGGATTTCGGCATCGCCAGGGCCATTTCCGACTCGTCGGCGACCGTCGCCCAGACGACCGCCATCCTCGGCACCGCTTCGTACTTCTCGCCCGAGCAGGCCAAGGGTGAGTCCGTCGATGCCCGCACCGACCTATACTCCACCGGCGTCGTGCTCTTTGAGATGCTGACCGGTCGCACCCCGTTCCGCGGCGATACCCCGGTCGCTGTCGCCTATCAGCACGTGAGCGAGATCCCGGTCAAGCCGAGTTCGCTCAACCCGAAGGTGTCACCCGCACTCGACATCGTCGTTGCGCATGCCCTCACGAAGGATCGGTTTGGCCGCTACCAGAGCGCCGTCGAGTTTCGCACCGATGTCGAGACCGCGGGCGCCGGAAACGTGCCGGTGCACCGTTCGGTCGAAGAGGCCGGTGGCGGACTGTTCGGTTCGGCGCCGCTCGTCGCATCCGGTTCCGAGCTCGCGCTCAAGCAGCTCACCGAAGACCAGACGATGGCGCGCACCCAGCGCCGCCCCCCGGTCATCTGGGTGTGGGCCGGCATCGTGAGCGTGATCGTGATCGTGTTCGCCGTCGTGTACTGGGTGTACAGCCTCACCCCCTCCGACAACCTGCCCGACACCACCCGGGCGGTTCCCGCCCTGATCGGCCAGAGCTACGACACGGCGCAGGACACCCTCATCGACCTGGACCTGCCGGCGACTCGCGCCGAGGAGGCCAGCGCCGACGTTCCGGTCGACCAGGTCACCCGCACGGAGCCCCCGGCCGGTACGCTCGTCAATCCCTCAGAGGTCATCAAGGTGTTCGTCTCGACGGGCGCGCAGCCCGTCGATGTTCCCGACGTCACCAACCGTTCGATAGCGGATGCCCAGGCGGCCATCACCGAGGCCGGTCTGGTTCCCGGCTCGGTCACCACAGAGAACTCACCCACGATCGGGGCCGACGTCGTGCTGCGCACCGACCCCGAAGCCGACACCGAGGAACAGGTTGGTCAGACCGTGAATTTCGTGGTCTCGAGCGGCCAGGTGACCCTGCCCGACCTCACCGGTCAATCGCTGAGTGTCGCGACCGAACTGCTGCTGGGCAGCGATCTGGGCCTCTCGGGCGTTCCGCAACCCGACCAGGGCTGTGCCGCCGAACCCAACTCCCCGGTCACCACCCAGTCACTCGCTCCCGGCGACGTGCCTCAGGGATCCGTGATCACTCTCACCTACTGCGCCGGCTGACTCCGCCCTGACCCTGCTCGCGAGAGCGGGTGAGTCGTCGCTCTGACGACGTCAGACCGGCGAATCGCCCGCTCTCGCGGAAGCCGCTGTCCCGTTCAGGCCAGGCGCAGCAGCGGGTGCAGGCCCTGCGCGGTGGTCTGGGCCTCCGGCAGGCCGCAGAGCGCGAGCCAGTTCGCGAGCATGAGGTAGCCGCCCTCGGTCAGCACCGACTCGGGGTGGAACTGCACGCCGAGAATGGGCGCCGTGGCGTGCCGCAGGCCCATGATCACGCCGTCGTCGGTCTCCGAGGTCACGACCAGCTCGCTCGGCACGGTCGAGGCAACCACCGCGAGCGAGTGGTACCGCGTCGCCGTGAACGGCTGCGGCACCCCGGCGTAGAACGGGCTGTCGTCGTGCCTGATGACGCTCGTCTTGCCGTGCATCAGCTCTGCGGCATTGGTGACCGTCGCCCCAAACGCCTCGGCAATGGCCTGGTGGCCGAGGCACACGCCGAACAGGGGCACCTGGGCCTCCAGCGCGGCGTGCACGAGGGCGATCGACACCCCGGCGTCCCCGGGCGCACCCGGGCCGGGGGAGAGCAGCACGCCGTCATAGCGGCGGATGCGCTCACTCGCCTCCGAGACGTCGAACGCGTCGTTTCGCAGCACGTCGGTTTCGGCGCCCAGTTCCCTGAGGTACCCGTTCAGGGTGTACACGAAACTGTCGTAGTTGTCGATGACAAGGATTCGGGTCATGGACTACCCACCGTGGCTTCCTGATTGTTGACGAGCAGTTCGACCCAGGGAAAAACCCAGGTCGCGAGGGCATAGAGCGCGCCGACCAGCAAGAGCAGCGCGAGCAGAATTCGCAGCCAGAGCGGCCCGGGCAGAACGCGCCAGAGAGCAAGATACATCGGTACGTCCTATCCCGCGGCCTGCGCGGCAATGATGGGGGCGAGATCGGTCGGGGCGCCGGCCGAGGTCGGCTGCCAGGACTCAAAGACCCCGTACGCGATGATGCGTTCGGCGGTGGAGAGCAGGGGATTGCAGCTCGTGAGGGTAATGAGGCGGTCGACGGCCGCGGCATCCGGTGCATTCGGCACCGGTGCGATGACCTCGACGACCGAGGGGGAGACGTACTCCATGTCGCGGTAGCGGTAGGTGTAGTACCCGTCGGCGGTCTGCACGTAGATGGCATCGTTCAGCTGCAGCTCGTTGATCAGGTGCATGCCGCCGCCGTAGGCGCTGCGGTGTGCGGCGACGGCGAAATTGCCCACCTCGCCGGGCATCTGCGTTCCGGGGTAGTGGCCGATGCCGAGCCGGGTGCTGTTGAGCACGTCGTGGCCGGTGCCCTCCGCGACCGTGCGGTGGTAATCGGCACCAAACCGGGGCACGTAGAGCACCGCGAAGGCGTCGGCATTGCCCGGGACCGCCGCCACGATCGGGTCACCAAAGTCGGTCGCACTCGACGTCTCGCCGTCATCGTCGGGATCCGGTGAGGCGGATGCCTCCGCCTCGGCTTCGGCCTGCGCCAGACGGTCCTGCTCGATCCATTCCTGGCTGATCTCACTCGCGGCGTTGGATTGCTCTTTCGCCATGATCGCGTCGTTCCACCAGAGCTGCCAGCCGAGGAACAGCATCACGAGCACCCCCGCCGTGATGAGCAGCTCTCCCAGCACACCGATCACCGAGAGACTCGATCGAGAACGAGGTCGGGTTCGGGTTCGGCGTTCCGCGCGCCGCGAAGGGGCGACGCTGGTCTCAGCCGGTTCCGTCATGGCTCGAGTCTAACGGCGGGCTCCCACGGATACGCCCAGAATCAGCTGTGCCGGCGCCCGGCGCAGGCCGAGTGCTCGCCCGATGCCGTGCCGCATCCGCTCTGACCGTGCATGCAGCAGATAAAGGTAAGATCGCACCTATGGCACGCACCGATCCCCGCTCCAAGTCCGACCGCGATTCCAAGCCGGCCCGCGAAACGGTCGTCCGTTCGGGCGAGCAAGCGCCAAACGCGGTCTGGTTCAAGCCGGTCATGTTCGGTTTCATGCTTCTCGGCCTGGCCTGGATCATCGTGTTCTACTGGAGCCAGAGCGAACTGCCGATTCCGGCGCTCGGCTCGTGGAACATTCTCGTGGGCTTCGGAATCGCCTTCATCGGCTTTCTGATGACCACTCGCTGGCGCTAGAACGCCACACCCCCGAATTGGGGAGCGCGCTTTTCCCCCCTTGCTGAGTCGAGTTACACGGGTGTAATTATCCCCATGTGGAAACTCCTGTGGATAACTTCGGGCCCGTGAACAGGGCGTTAACACTCGCCCAACGGGGCATTGAGTTCCGCCTCAGACGAACAGAAACCAGCACGAAAGCGCCACCAGCACCGCGGCGACAGAGCCGATCAGCAGCGTCTGCAGTGACTTGTGACGGATGCGCCGGGTCTGCACGTAGATCAGCCCGATGATGGCCCCGCCGATCAGACCGCCGACGTGTGCCTGCCACGAGACATTGAGGCCGGGCAGAAACCCGATCACGAGGTTGATGCCCACGAGCACGAGCAGTTGCGTGGCATTGCCGCCGAGGCGCCGCTGAATGACCAGAAACGCGCCCATGAGGCCGAAGATGGCTCCGGAAGCCCCCACCACGCCGACGGCGGGATTGGACAGGAAGAGCACTCCGAGTGACCCGGCCAGACCGCCGAGCAGGTACAGGGCAAGGAATCGCCAGCGGCCGAGCATGGGCTCAAGCAGTTGGCCGAAGATCCACAGCGTGTACATATTGAGCAGCACGTGAAAGATCGAGCCGTGAACGAGCACGCTCGTGAGCATGCGCCACGGCTCGAAGCTGCCGGGATAGGAGTAGGCGCCGGCGTAGAGCATCAGGTTCGTGATCTGACTGCCGAGCAGGAACTGCAGCGCGTAGACGAAGAGGGTGATGCCGATGATGCCGAAGGTGACGGCGGGCTTACCCTGGCCCGTCAGCCGGGTCAGAATCGCCGGCTTGGTGCGTGGTGCGTTCCTGCGCTGCTCACTCATGCACTCGGGGCAGATGACGCCCACGGCGCCCTGCGTCTGGCATTCGGGGCAGATGGTGCGGCCACAGCGCTGGCAGAGAATGAAACTCTGCCGACCCGGGTGTCGGTAACACGAATTGGCGCCCGAGGTCGGCAGATCACTCATCTTGAGGTGTGGGTTCTGGGTGTGACTAGACGGACTCGACGGAGACGCTCTCGATGACGACGTCCTTCAGGGGCCGGTCACGGCCATCCGTCGCGACGGTCGCGAGCTGCGCGACGATGGCACGCGAGGCCTCGTCTTCGACGGCGCCGAAGATGGTGTGCTTGCCCTGCAGCCAGGTCGTCGGGACGACGGTGATGAAGAACTGCGAGCCGTTGGTGCCGCGGCCACCCTGCAGGCCGGCGTTGGCCATGGCCAGCACGTAGGGCTGCGTGAAGTCGAGGTCGGGGCTGATTTCGTCGTCGAACTGGTAGCCGGGGCCACCGGTGCCCTGGCCGAGCGGGTCGCCGGCCTGAATCATGAAGTCCTTGATGATGCGGTGGAACACGGTGCCGTCGTAGAGGGGAGTGGTCGACTTGACGCCCGTGGCCGGGTGCTTCCACTCGATCTCACCGGTGGCCAGACCCACGAAGTTCTTGACGGTCTTCGGCGCGTGATTGCCGAAGAGGTTGACCTTGATCGGTCCGAGGGTGGTGTTCAGGGTGGCGACAGCAGTGTGCTTAGACATGCTGCAATTCTTGCACAACGCACACTTTGGTTCCTGTTTGGAAAGCGTTTGGCAGCAAGACCCGCGCGGATACTCAGAGCGCTCCCAGTCGATTCAGTGGCAGGATGGGGTTATTCGCCACACGATTACAATGGAGGGTCCAGATGAGCCTGTCACGCAAGCGCCGCAAGGAACTCATTCGCCTGCGCAAGAGCGCTGACGAACTGTGGAGCCACCAGCAGGAAGTGTTGGATCGCGCCAACACCGTAGCCCGGGAAGCCGGCCACCAGGCCAGCGTGCTCACCCGTGAAGAAGTTGTCCCCCGCGTTCGCGAGGGATACGAGCACTACCTGCGTCCCGGCGTCACCGCCACGCAGGACCTCGCCGATGGTGTGCGCCGCCGCGTCGTGCACGACGTGCTGCCGGGAATCGGCACCGCGATCGGCACCGTCATGAGCGTCGGTGACGTCGCCCGTGACGCGCGCGTGCGCGCGGCCCTGACCCGTCTGCACCTGCAGAAGCCCGTCATCGTCGAATCCAAGGGCCCCGGGGTCGGGTCGTACCTCGCGATCGGTTTCGCCGTGGTCGCCGCTGTGGGCGTCGCCTACGCCGTCTGGCAGACCTTCCGCGCCGACGACGAGCTCTGGGTCGCCGACGACGAGCTCGACGCGGCCGTGCGCGAGGCCTAAACCACGCCACATCCGTTATCGAAGGCCCGCATCCGTTGGATGCGGGCCTTCGGTCGTTCAGGCGGAGCAGAGCCAAAAAAAGCCCGACCCAGGGGCCGAGCTGACGATGTCTGCGAAATGTTCGAAGCGATGCTGTTCGAAGCGATCTGTGGAGCCACGGGGAATCGAACCCCGGACCTCCTGCTTGCAAAGCAGGCGCTCTACCAATTGAGCTATGGCCCCGACTCTTCACCGGCTGTAACGCGGGAAGACGAACGGTCGTGCGGCAAATCTATGTTGCGTGGGGATACCGGGATTTGAACCTGGGACCTCTTCATTATCAGTGAAGCGCTCTAACCAACTGAGCTATATCCCCCCGTGGAGCAGATTAGAGACTACCTGAATCTGGGCGAAACCTGAAATCGAGCGCCACTTTCATCGAAAGTGGCGCTCCACGCCCACAGGATCACGCTAGTTGTTCGTGAAGCCGACGAGCAGTCCGCCGGTGATCTTGACGCTCAGGTTGTACAGAACGGCGTAGATCGCGCCCAGAGCGGTGATCACAACCGTGTTCAGCACCGCCACGACGACCGCGAAGCCCATGACGTTGGCCACCGAGAGAATGCTCGTCAGATCCGACGAACTGCCCGCGATGTCGGTGTACAGGGCGTCGGCCTTGGCAAAGATGCCGGTCTGGTTCAACACCGTGAAGATCAGGAAGGTGGCGACGATCGTGACGATCGCCAGGCAGATGGCGACCAGGAACGACAGCTTCACGCTCGACCAGAAGTCGACGTACACCAGTTTGAGACGCACCTGCTTGGTCGACGTCTGACGGGTCGATTTCTTGGCTAGTTTCTCTGCAACGCTACTCATTGGGCGATTCTACTTTCCCCGAATCACTTTCCGGTGTACCGTCTGCTTCTTCGACGACCAGATTGCGTTCGATGTTCTTCGCGATCGAAATGATGCGGTCTTCGTCCGCGAACTTCGCAAAGACCACGCCCATGGTATCCCGGCCCTTGGCCGGAACCTCGGCAACATTGGAACGAATGACCTTGCCACTGGCCAGAACCACGAGAACCTCGTCCTGCTCGCCGACGATGAGCGACCCCACGAGGTCGCCTCGGTCATCGTTGAGCTTGGCGACCTTGATGCCCAGGCCGCCGCGGTTCTGCAGGCGGTACTGGTCGGCCGCGGTGCGCTTGGCGTAGCCGCCCTCGGTGACGACGAACACGTATCCGTCGTCGGCGATCACGGAGGCGTCGAGCAGGGTGTCGTCCCCGCGGAAGTGCATGCCGATGACCCCGGAGGTGCTGCGGCCCATGGGGCGCAGGGCCTCGTCGGTCGCGGTGAAGCGAATGGACATGCCCTTACGGGAGACCAGCATGAGGTCGGAGTCGTCGTCGACGAGCAGCGCGGAGACGAGCTCGTCGCCCTCACGCAGCTTGATGGCGATGATGCCGCCGGTGCGGTTGGTGTCGTATTCGCTCAGTGCGGTCTTCTTGATCAGGCCGTCGCGGGTGGCGAGCGTGAGGTACTGGGCAACCTCGTAGTCGCGGATGTCGAGGATTTGGGCGATCTCTTCACCCGGCTGCATGGCAAGCAGGTTGGCGACGTGCTGGCCCTTGGCGTCCCGCCCGGATTCCTGCGCCTCGTAGGCCTTGGCACGGTACACCCGGCCGGTGTTGGTGAAGAACAACAGCCAGTGGTGGGTCGTGGTGACGAAGAAGTGCTCCACCACGTCGTCGGCGCGCAGCTGCGCGCCCTTGACGCCCTTGCCGCCGCGGTGCTGGTTGCGGTAGTTGTCGCTGCGGGTGCGCTTGATGTAGCCGCCACGGGTGACGGTGACGACCATTTCCTCTTCGGGAATGAGGTCTTCGATCGACATGTCGCCGTCGTAGCCCATCATGATCTCGGTGCGGCGGTCATCGCCGAACTTGTTCGTGATCTCGGCGAGCTCGTCCTTGATGATCGTGCGCTGACGTTCCGGGCTCGCGAGGATCGACTTGAATTCGACGATCTGCAGCTCGAGGTCGGCGGCCTGGTCGATGATCTTCTGACGCTCGAGGGCGGCCAGGCGACGCAGCTGCATGGTGAGGATCGCGTCGGCCTGCAGCTTGTCGACCTGCAGCAGGTCCATCAGGCCTTCACGGGCGTCGTCGACGGTATTCGAGCGACGGATGAGCGCGATCACCTCGTCGAGGGCGTCGAGCGCCTTCAGGTAGCCGCGCAGAATGTGTGCCTCTGCCTCGGCCTTCTTCAGACGGAACTGGGTGCGCCGAACGATGACCTCGATCTGGTGCGCCACCCAGGCGCTGATGAAGCCGTCGAGGGCGAGAGTGCGGGGCACCCCGTCGACGATGGCGAGCATGTTCGCGCCGAAGTTTTCCTGCAGCGGGGTGTGCTTGTAGAGGTTGTTGAGCACGACCTTCGGCACCGCGTCGCGCTTGAGCACGATGACGAGGCGCTGGCCGGTACGACCGGAGGTCTCGTCGCGGATGTCGGCGATACCGCTGATCTTCGCGTCTTTGACGAGGTCGGCGATCTTGATCGCGAGGTTGTCGGGGTTGACCTGGTACGGCAGCTCGGTGATCACGAGGCAGGTGCGACCCTGCAGCTCTTCGATGCTGACGACGGCGCGCATCGTGATGGAGCCGCGTCCCGTGCGGTAGGCCTCCTGGATACCCTTGACGCCGAGGATCTGGGCGCCGGTGGGAAAGTCGGGTCCCTTGATGCGCAGGATCAGGGCTTCGAGCAGCTCGTCGCGGGTGGCGTCGGGGTTGTCGAGATACCACTGGGCGCCGGCGGCGACCTCACGGAGGTTGTGCGGGGGAATGTTGGTGGCCATACCCACGGCGATGCCGACGGAACCATTGACGAGCAGGTTCGGGAAGCGGGCGGGCAGCACGGTCGGTTCGAGTGTGCGGCCGTCGTAGTTGTCCTGAAAATCGACGGTGTCTTCGTCGATGTCGCGCACCATTTCCAGGGCGAGCGGGGCCATCTTGGTTTCGGTGTACCGGGGGGCGGCGGCGCCGTCGTTGCCGGGGGAGCCGAAGTTGCCCTGGCCGAGAGCCAGCGGGTAGCGCAGGCTCCACGGCTGAACGAGACGCACGAGGGCGTCGTAGATCGAGGAGTCACCGTGCGGGTGGAACTGACCCATCACGTCGCCGACCACACGAGCGCACTTCGAGAACGCCTTGTCGGGGCGGTAGCCACCGTCGAACATGGCGTAGATCACGCGGCGGTGCACGGGCTTCATGCCATCGCGCACGTCGGGCAGCGCACGCCCGACGATGACGCTCATCGCGTAATCGAGGTAGGAGCGCTGCATCTCGAGCTGCAGGTCGACCTGGTCGATCTTGCCGTGCTGGGTCAGGTGCGCGGCCGCAGCCGCGGCATCCGCTGCCAGAATCGCGCCCTCCGCGTTGGCCTCGGGGGTCGCCTCGGGGCCGGTGGAGCCGCTGGTGTCGTCAGATGTCAAGGAAACGCACGTCCTTTGCGTTCTTCTGGATGAAGTTGCGTCGGGATTCGACGTCTTCGCCCATCAGGGTGGAGAAAATTTCGTCGGCGGCCGCGGCATCGTCGAGGGTGACCTGCAGCAGGGTACGGGTTTCGGGGCTCATCGTGGTCTCCCACAGCTCCTTGTAGTCCATCTCACCGAGGCCCTTGTAGCGCTGGATGCCGTTGTCCTTGGGGATGCGCTTGCCGGCGGCGGCGCCGTCGGCGAGCAGGGCGTCGCGCTCCTTGTCGGAGTACACGTATTCGTGCGCCGAGTTGGCCCACTTGAGGCGGTAGAGCGGCGGCTGCGCGAGATACACGTAGCCGAGGTCGATCAGCGGGCGCATGTAGCGAAACAGCAGGGTCAGCAGCAGCGTGGTGATGTGCTGGCCATCGACGTCGGCATCGGCCATCAGCACGATCTTGTGGTAACGCACCTTGTCGGGGTTGAACTCTTCGCCCATACCGGCACCGAACGCGGTGATCATGGCCTGCACCTCGTGGTTGGCGAGGGCGCGGTCGAGACGGGCCTTCTCCACGTTGAGGATCTTGCCGCGCAGCGGCAAAATGGCCTGGGTCTCCGGATTACGGCCCTGCACGGCGGATCCGCCGGCCGAGTCGCCCTCGACGATGAAGATCTCGCTGAGCGAGGGGTCTTTGCTCTGGCAGTCCTTGAGCTTGCCGGGCATACCGCCGCCCTCGAGCAGTCCCTTGCGGCGCGCGGTTTCGCGCGCCTTGCGGGCCGCCTGGCGGGCAGTGGATGCGCTGAGCGCCTTGCGAATGATTTCGCGCGCCGAGCTGGGGTTGCGGTTGAACCAGTCGCTGAGCTGGTCGCCGGCGACGCGCTGCACGAACGCCTTCGCCTCGGTGTTACCGAGCTTGGTCTTGGTCTGGCCCTCGAACTGCGGTTCGGCGAGCTTGATCGACACGACCGCGGTGAGTCCCTCACGCACGTCATCACCGGTGAGGTTGTCATCCTTTTCTTTCAGGATGCCCTTCTCGCGGGCGTACTTGTTCACCAGGGTCGTCAGCGCGGCACGGAAACCCTCTTCGTGGGTACCGCCCTCGTGGGTGTTGATGGTGTTCGCGTAGGTGTGCACGCTCTCGGTGTACGCGGTGGTCCATTGCATGGCCACCTCGAGCGCGATCTTGCGTTCGTGGTCTTCCCACTCGAACGAGATGATCTCCTCGTTGACGAGGTCGGCTTTCTTCGCCCGGTTCAGGTACTCGACGTAGTCGACGAGGCCCTGCTCGTACATGAACGTGTTGTGCACGAACTTGCCCTCGTCATCGAGGTTTTCGGGTCGCTCATCGGTGAGGGTGAGCTGCAGGCCCTTGTTGAGGAACGCCATCTGCTGAAAGCGCGCGCGCAGGGTCTCGTAGTCGAAGACCGTCGTCTCGAAGGTCTCCTCGCTCGGCCAGAACGTGATCGTGGTGCCGGTGGCATCCGATTCCTCGCCCTTTTCCAGCGGTGCGTTGGGGTGGCCGTCGGCGAAACTCTGGCGCCAGACGTGACCCTGCCGGCGTACCTCGACCTCGAGGCGGCTCGACAGGGCGTTGACGACGGAGCTGCCGACGCCGTGGAGTCCACCGGAAACGGCGTAGCCGCCACCGCCGAACTTGCCGCCGGCGTGCAGCACGGTCAGTACGACCTCCACGGTCGAGCGGCCTTCTGCCTTGTGAATGTCGACCGGAATTCCGCGGCCGTTGTCTTCGACGCGCACCGCGCCATCCGCCAGAATACGGATGCCGATGGTGTCGCAGTAGCCCGCGAGGGCCTCATCGACGGAGTTGTCCACGATTTCGTAGACGAGGTGGTGCAACCCGCGCGGACCGGTAGAACCGATGTACATTCCGGGTCGTTTGCGAACGGCTTCCAGGCCCTCGAGAACCTGGATATCGTCTGCGCCATATTCGTGTGCCGGCTCGGCGTGCGGGTCTACCGTCATCTGAAATTGTGCTCCTGACCGTCGCAAAGGCGACCATTTAGTCTATCAAATGGTCAGCGGCCCGCCCGCCACAATCGCCAGCTAAGGCACTGTGCTCGCGGTTTGACCAGATTTGACGACCTAGCCGTAGGTATCGCGCGGGCCACGCCCTGGGATTGATCTGGGACCCTTTTTCCAGGAGGGGGCGTTGGGTCCGTGAAAACGGATCGAGGCGATGCCGGCATCCGGGTACTTAGAAATGATGTGCGTCATGATATCGACCCGCATCAGCCGCAGCTGGGTGGCCCACGCCGTTGACTCGCAGTGCACGGTCAGTACGCCCTCATCGATGCCGGCCGGGCTCGAGTGGTTCGCGGTTTCGTCACCGGCGATCTCACGCCAGGATGCAAGCAGTTCGGACTGCGAGAGCGGCGAGTTCCAGCCGAGCTGCGCGGTGAGGGAGGCGATCGTGTCGCCGAGACCGCGCGGGTCGCGGCCGGCGCCGAACGGAACCGAAGAACCCTGTGGGTCGGGCTGGCGTTTGCGACCGCGCGACCGCCGGGCATTGGGATCACCAAAAACGTCTTTAAAGCGCAGAAAGACGCGGGCTGCCTCGCTCGGTTCAGTTTTGCGTTCAGGCTCAGCCATCGACCACCGCACCTCCTCGAATATGTATAGTGTGCGCCACGAGAGCCTCCGGCACATCCTCCAATACTGCCGAGGTGATCAGAACCTGTTCGAATCCGGTCATCGCGGCGGCGAGCCGGGTTCGGCGGGACTGATCGAGCTCGGCGAAGACGTCATCAAGAATCACGACGGGGTCGCCGGTGGTGGATTCCAGGCGCAGTAGCTGCGCGGATGCGAGTTTCAGCGACAAAGCGAACGACCAGGACTCACCGTGGCTCGCATAGCCCTTCGCGGGCAGGTCATTGAGCGAGAAGATCACGTCGTCGCGGTGCGGGCCGGCGAGCGTGATGCCGCGTTCGAGCTCTTTGCGGCGCAGGCCGGCGAGGGCGGAGCGGAAGACGTCTGCCGTGCTCGCACCCGCCTGAATCTTCGGGATCCGTGGCTCGACGGTCGCGCTGACCGAAGCCCCCTGGAGTGACACCTCACCATCGGCATCCGCTCCCAAAATGCTGAGGGCTCCGGACAGGGTGGGCCCGTGGTCGGCGCCGACCACGGCACGATATGCCGCCCGCAGTGGCTCGCCCAGCTGGCGCACGAGTTCGGCGCGTTCGTCGATGATCTCAGAGCCGAAGGCAACCAGCCGTTCGTCCCAGATTTCTAGGGTACTGAGCTGGTTACCCTTGACACCGGATGCCCTGGCCGATTTCAGCAGGCTGTTGCGCTGTTTCAGCACCCGGTCGTAGTCCGCGAGCACGCCCGCCAATCGCGGAGTTCGAAGCACCAGCAGCTGGTCGAGAAAACGGCGGCGGCCGCCCGGATCCCCCCGCACGAGGGCGAGATCCTCCGGCGCGAAGACCACGCACGAAAAGTAGCGCGGCAGGTCGCGGGTGCGTATCACCGAACGATTCACCTGAGCCCGGTTCTGACCGGTGCGATTGAGCTGGACCTCGGCAAGAATCTGCCGACCGTTGGATTCGAGGCGAGCACGAATGATCGCGGCATCCTGACCGGCCCGAATCATCGCGGTCAGCGTCGACACCCGATGGGAACCGAGCGTGCTCAGGTAGCCGAGCGCTTCGACCAGGTTGGTCTTACCCTGGCCGTTGCGCCCGACGATGAGGTTGGGCCCGGCAAAAAGCGGCACCTCGGCCTGCGCGTAGTTGCGAAAGTCCGTGAGGGAGAGGTGGGTGACGCGCACCTAGCGCAGCAGCAGGTTGGGCTGCAGCAGGTACTTGTAGCTGTCGGCGCCGGCCGTTTCCCGGGAGGTCTGGCTGGTGATGAGCACCGGCCCCGGCTTGTTCGGATTCTCGGTCTTGGTGAACGAGATGCGCACGAACTCGGAGTGCACCGCGCTGAGGCCGTCAAGCAGAAACTGCGGCTTGAGCGAGACGACGGTGTCGGTGCCGGACAGAATGGCGTCGATCGATTCCTGCGCCTGCGCCTGCTCCGAGCCCACGGCTTCGAGGGTCAGTCCGTCCTGGGTGAACGTGAAGCGTAGCGCGGCTTCGCGCTCGAGCACGAGCTGCACGCGACGGGTTGCCTCGATGAGGTCGGCGGTGTTGAGCACCGCGTAGTTGTCGACGTTGCTCGGAAAAAGTCGCCGAACCGGAGGAAAATTGCCCTTGATCAGCAGGCTCGTCACGGTCTTCTTGTTCGCCGTGAAGGCGATCAGTTCGCGATCGTCGGTGTTGGTGATCGAGACGGAAATGGTGCCGCTGTGCCCGAAGGTCTTGCCGACTTCCTGCAGCGTGCGCGCCGGAACGAGGGCCGTGATCGTTCCCTGCCCGGTGTTACTGCCCGGATCCCAGTCAATCTCGCGAACGGCGACGCGGTAGCGGTCGGTGGCGACCAGACCGAGGCTGTTTTCTGAGACCTCGAGCTGCACGCCGGTGATGACCGGAGTCACGTCGTCGCGGCTCGCAGCGACAGCGACCTGGGCGACGGCTGCGGCGAATTCTTCGGCCGGTACGAGCCCAGATTCGGCGCTGACCTGCGGAATACTTGGATATTCCTCAACCGGCATAGACAGCAGGGTGAAGTTCGCCGAACCACAGCTGACTTTGATTCGGGATTCTTGAGTCTCGAATCGCACGGGTGCATTGGGCATCCGGCTGGCAATCTCGGCCAGGAGACGGCCAGAGACGAGCACCCTGCCGGGTTCCTCGACATCCGCTGCGATCTCGGTTTGAGCGGATACCTCGTAGTCGAACGACGACAGGACGAGTCCGGTGTCGGTCGTCTCGATCAGCACACCGCTGAGGATGGGCAGGGTGGTGCGCTGGGGCAGGAGCTTGACAGCAAATGAAACCGCTTCGCTGAAGACATCCCGGTTGGCCGTAAATTTCACGAAACCACTCCTGTTCGATCGATGCGTGGAGGCTCAACACTAGTCGTCTTGTAATTCGGTCTGGGACGAACCGGCCTGGGCCGGCAACCATCCGGTGCGAAAGCACAAAAGGTTGTCGGCCGAAGAGAGAGAGAAGTTAAAGGTTAATCTTCTTAACCGTTGTGGAAACTGTGGATAACTTTGTCATTCCCTTGTAATCACAGGGAACTACAAGAATGTAAGTTGTGGGCGACCTGTGCGAACTCGAGGCACAACATCGAATGACAAGAATTGCCAGGCCCCGAGTTTTCACAACTTGTCATTTTGTTTCTACAGGTTGTGCCAGTTAATTCTTGTAGTTTCCACAGGCTTATACACAGGTGTGAAAACTACGAAATTCGCTGAATTATTTGAAGCGGTGGTCCTGTTTGATGCGATTTGTGAGCTCGGTGACCTGGTTGTAGATCGAACGACGCTCCTTCATGAGCTCGCTGATCTTCTTGTTGGCATACATGACGGTCGTGTGGTCACGGTTGCCGAAGAGCTGTCCGATCTTGGGCAGGGACAGGTTGGTCAGTTCACGGCAGAGGTACATGGCGATCTGGCGAGCCGTAGCCACGGCCTGGGACCGGCTCGAACCGTAGAGGTCGTCGACCGTGAGCTTGAAGTAGTCAGCGGTGTTGGTGATGATGTCGACCGGAGCGATGACATTGTCGTCGTCGAGCGTGATGAGGTCTTTTAGAACCGTCTGAACGAGGTCCATGTCGACCGGAGTGCGGTTCAGACTCGCGAAGGCGGTCACGCGAATCAGAGTTCCCTCCAGCTCGCGAATGTTCGATGAGACCTTCGAGGCCATGAATTCGAGAATGTCGTCGGGTACCTGCAACTTCTCGCTCTGGGCCTTCTTGCGCAGAATGGCGATGCGCGTTTCCAGGTCGGGGGCCTGGACATCGGTGATCAGACCCCACTCGAACCGGCTGCGCATGCGGTCTTCGAACCCGGTGAGGTGTTTGGGAGGCAGGTCGCTCGTGATCACGACCTGCTTGTTGTGGTCGTGCAGGGTGTTGAAGGTGTGGAAGAAGGCTTCCTGGGTCTCTGCTTTTCCCTGCAGAAACTGGATGTCGTCGATCATCAGAATGTCGATGTTGCGGTACCGGGCCTGAAAGGCGGATCCCCGGTTATTGGCGATCGAGTTGATGAAGTCGTTGGTGAACTCTTCGCTGCTGACATACCGCACCCGAATACCGGGATACAGGCTCATCGCATAGTGGCCGATGGCGTGCAGCAGGTGAGTCTTGCCCAGCCCGGAGGATCCGTAGACAAAGAGCGGGTTGTACGCCTTGGCGGGGGCTTCGGCCACCGCGACGGCAGCGGCGTGGGCGAACCGGTTGGACTGACCGATGACGAAGTTGTCGAAGCTGTACTTATTGTTGAGCCGAGTGTCGTGTGGGCGTTCGGGGGAGGAGGCAGCACTCTCGAAGACCGATTGGGGTGCGGCGACACTCAACACATCGGGTTGCGCCGGCGGTTGGTGAACCGGGCGTAACGATTCCTGTTCGAGCTCGGGATTGACGACCACATAGAACGTGGAAACGGCCGTTGCCGCGTCGAGCTGGCCCATCGCGGTCAGCAGGGGAACGCGCATCCGCTGGTTGAGCATGCTCGCGGTGAATTCGTTGGGTACCTCGAGGTAAAAGGTGCCGGCGGCGATGCCCTTGGGTTCGACGAGACTCAGGAACCCGTACAACATGGGTGTGATCGTCACATCTGACTCCAGCGTGGTCAGAACCGACCGCCAGGTCTGCATGATGGGCTGTTCGCCGTCTGCCATGGTTTCCTACAATCTCTGCGTGGACTTTTGTGAACTATTCACAAAGTTATCCACCGCCTGTGAGTAAATCGGCAAAAATTCGCCGGTTCGCCGCAAACGCGGGCGTCTGCCTGTGGATAACTTTCATTCACGGTAGTCAAATCTGGTCTCAGAGGCGAATTTTCAGCCACTATTGGCCCCAATTTTCCCGCGTGTCACTACACGACGACGGGCCGGCGACTGTGCAGACTTGATGGTTTCGGGCCGCGAGTTTGACCAAAACGAGTCGAGGCCGTAGTTTTAATCAGTTGACCCTGTCCTCGGGCCAACCAATTCTTTCCCGGCCGCTGTTTCGGCCAGCGGAGACAACAGTGGAGAAATCATGAGCAAGAGAACGTTCCAGCCGAACAACCGTCGTCGCGCGAAGGTGCACGGTTTCCGTCTGCGCATGCGCACCCGCGCCGGCCGCGCAATCCTCGGTGCCCGCCGTCGCAAGGGTCGCACCGAACTTTCCGCGTAAGCGCCGCGGTGCTCGCGCAGGTAAATCGCATCACGCACGGCAGCGACTATAAAGAAGTCGTTCGCCGGGGTGTGCGGGTCGTTGGCCCGCACATCGTGACCTATCTGCGCCGCAGCACGACCGCTCTGGGCCCGGATGCGCCTGCTCGTTTTGGCTTTATCGTCGCGAAGAACGTCGGTAATGCCGTGCGGCGCAACCGGGTTCGTCGGCGCCTGAAAGCGGCCAGCTTTCTTCTGGTCGGGGCGGTTCCCCCGGGCACCGACATAGTTTTTCGGGCACTTCCCGCTGCGAATGCGGCGGAGTGGTCCGAGTTGACCGCGGAAATCAGCCGCGGTGTCACCAACGCTGTCACCAAGGGACATCGGCCTCGATGAATCCCCTCGTCGGAACGGTGATCCTGCTGCCCCGCAACGCGGGCGTGCTGCTTCTTCGCGGCTACCGTGCAGTGATTTCACCGCTTTATGGCGAAGTGTGCAGGTATTATCCTTCTTGTTCGGCCTATGCACTCGGGGCCGTTCAGGAACACGGCCTTGTGGTTGGATCGGCCCTGGCCGCGCGTCGTCTGGCGCGATGCCATCCGTGGGCCGAAGGTGGAATCGATGACGTTCCCCTGAAGCGTAAACGTCGCTATGTCGTGACGTCGTTCGGATTTGTCGTCACACAAAGCCACGGAAAGGGCTGACCCGAAGTATGGACATCCTAAGTGTGATCCTCTGGCCGCTGAAGTGGGTCGTCGAGCTTTTGCTCGTCGCCTTCCACTGGCTGTTTTCCCAGACGGGAATCGCGGCGCTGGGCTACGACGAAGGCCTGACGTGGGTGCTCTCCATCGTGGGACTCGTCATTGTGGTGCGCGCCGCCCTGATCCCCATTTTTGTGCGGCAGATCAAGAGTCAGCGCAAGATGCTCGAGGTCGCACCGCAGCTGAAGAAGATTCAGGACAAGTACAAGGGTAAGAAAGACCAATTCTCGCGTGAGGCCATGTCCCGCGAGACGATGGCGATGTACAAGCGCACGGGCACCAACCCCCTCAGCTCGTGCCTGCCCCTGCTGCTGCAGATGCCGATCTTCTTTGCGCTGTTCTCGGTGCTCAACGATGCTCAGCGTTCCAACGCCGGCGTCGGCCCGCTCAATCAGAGCCTGGCCGAGAGCTTCGGCAATGCGACCCTGTTCGGTAATGCCCCGCTGCACGACACCTTCGCCTCGCAGTGGTCACTGTGGACCGCGGGTGACCCGTTCAACCTGACCGTCATGGTGATTGCCGCGGTCATGGTCGTGCTGATGACTGCCTCGCAGTTCATTACCCAGCTGCAGATCGTATCGAAGAACATGTCGCCGGAGACCAAGGCGAGCCCCATGTTCAAGCAGCAGCGCATCATGCTCTACCTGCTCCCCCTCGTCTTCGCCTTCTCGGGCGTCGCGTTCCCGCTCGGTGTCATGTTCTACTGGCTGACCTCCAACATTTGGACGATGGTTCAGCAGTTCATCGTCATCCGCAACATGCCGACACCCGGCAGTGAGGCCGCCAAGGCCCGCGAGGAGCGACTCGCCCGCAAGGGCAAGCTCATTGCCAGCGATGGGGACGTTATCGTTGTGGAAGAGCCCAAGAAGCCCGTGCAGCGTCAGCAGCCGGTCAGCAAGAACCGGGCCAAGAAGCAAATCGGCCCGAAGAAGTAGTTCGAGACTCAAGAAGGAAGCGGACTCCTGTGACTGAAGTGAGCGAAAACGACGTGACCGAAACTACGGTTGCGCCCACAGCTGCGCCGGAGGCGCTCCTCGTGGATGCCCCGCTTGGTGTGGCTGGTGAGGCAGAATCGACGGATGGCGCTGCTGCTGTCGTCGCCAAGCCGGGAGCTCCCGCTGCTCCCTTTGTCAGCGTTGTTGCCTCCGAGACCGGGTCAGCTGCCGGGGACGCTGTTCCCACCGTGGACCAGCTCGAGCAGGAGGGTGACATCGCGGCCGACTACATCGAGGAGTTTCTCGATATCTGTGACCTTGACGGGGACATCGACATCGATGCACGCAACGGTCGGGCGTACCTGTCGGTCAACGCGGCGGAGGGGGCCAACCTTCGGGTGCTGTCGAAGCCGGATACGGTGACGGCACTTCAGGAACTCACCCGCCTGGCCGTGCAGAACAAGACGGGGTCTTTCTCGCGACTTATCCTCGATATCGGTGGCTCCCGCGAAGCGCGTGAGGCCGAACTGGCCGATCTGGTCGCACGTGCAATTGAGCGTATCGAAGCGGGCTCGTCCGAGGCGGCATTGCCGCCGATGAGTTCGTACGAGCGCAAACTCGTGCACGACATCGCCTCGGGTCGCGGGTATTCCTCGGAGTCAGAGGGCGAAGGCCGCGATCGGCACACCGTCATTTCGGCGCTTTAATTATGGGTGTTGAGCTCGACCTGGAAACCGAACCGATCCAGGCTGCAGAACTGTGCGGCGACCATCTCGAACAAGTTCGTGCTTTTACGCATGATTTAGCTGATCAGGGCGAAATTCTTGGCCTCATTGGCCCTGTGGAGATTCCGCGCTTGTGGAGTCGACACATTCTCAACTGTGCCGTCGTGGCACCCCTGCTGCGACCGGGAGTAGTCGGCGATGTGGGCTCAGGTGCCGGCTTGCCCGGGCTCGTGTTGGCGATTCTCCGACCCGACGTCTCTTTCGTGCTGATCGAACCGATGGAACGCCGGGTAGCCTGGCTGAACGATCAGGTCGCCTCGCTGGCACTGGCCAACGTCACGGTCACCCGCGCGCGCGCCGAAGAGGTCCACCCGGAGCATCCGTTTGATCAGGTCACGGCTCGGGCGGTCAGTGCGTTCCGCACCTTGATTCCGCTCACCGCTCCCCTGCTGCGCTCCGGCGGGGAGCTGGTACTCATGAAGGGCGCTCGGGCTGAGGAAGAGATCGAGGGTGCGGCCAAGGCCATTCGAAAGTATCGGCTACACGACGTCGAGGTGGTAACGCTCGGAGAAGGCGTGCTGCCCGACGTAACGCGGGTCATTCGAGCTACAGTGGAGTAGCCACGGCTCTTTCCAGAACCAACCATCCGAACCGTCCATTGAGTGTCCAACGCAAAGGTTTCACGTGAAACATCCTGGTGAAGACCAGCACCTCAGCGACAAGGCCACGGGATTTGACGGAACCACGCCACTTGCCCGCGAGATTGCCGAGCTGACCCGCCGACGTCAGGTCATTGCGGCCGACGACCTGCCCAAACCCGAGTCAACTCGTGTTCTCACGATCTCAAATCAAAAGGGTGGAGTTGGCAAGACCACGACCGCGGTGAATCTGGCTGCTGCGCTTGCGCGGCAGGGTGCAAAGGTTCTCGTTATCGACCTGGATCCGCAGGGCAATGCGTCGACGGCCCTTGGCGTTGAACACCACGCCGAGATTTCGAGCGTGTATGACGTCATTGTCGGCGATGTCCCGCTCGGGGAGGTCGTGCAGCGCAGCCCTGAGTTCGGTGAACTGTATTGCGTGCCGGCCACCATTCACCTGGCCGGCGCCGAAATCGAACTGGTGTCGATGGTCGCCCGCGAGCAGCGTCTGCGCCGCGCGCTCGATCTGCACCTGCGGGAGCTGGACGACCCCTATGACTACGTCTTCATTGACTGTCCCCCGTCGCTCGGGCTGTTGACGATCAATGCGTTTGTCGCCGCACGCGAGGTCTTGATTCCTATTCAGTGTGAGTACTACGCACTTGAGGGACTCAGCCAGTTGTTGAAAAACATCAAACTTATCGAGAAACACCTGAACCCGGATCTCACGGTTTCGACCATCTTGCTGACGATGTACGACGGACGAACCAACCTGGCGAACCAGGTGGCACAGGATGTGCGCGATCACTTTCCGAATGAGGTCCTGAAGACCCTTATCCCGCGTTCTGTACGCGTTTCTGAGGCTCCGAGTTATGGGCAGAGTGTCGTAAGCTATGACCTCAACTCCGCAGGATCGCTCTCGTACCTCGAGGCAGCGGCCGAAATTGCGCGCCGCGGCGCTCCCCTGACAGGAAGATAATCCACATGGCAAAGCGAACCGGCCTCGGCCGCGGCATTGGAGCCTTGATTCCGGTGCAGGACGATGCGAGTGCGGCGCGCCCGGTCGATGTCTTCTTCCCTCGTTCCATTCCGGTGAAGGTCACTGGTGCCGCGCCGGCAGAGAGCGCGGAAGTGGAACGGGGTGTGGCCAACGGGGGTTTGGCCCCGGTTCCGGGAGCGCGTCTTGCTCATCTTGATCCCAACGATATTGTGCCCAACGCTCAGCAGCCGCGCACGACGTTTGATGACGCTGATCTCGCGGAGCTCGTGCACAGCATCATTGAGGTCGGCGTGCTGCAGCCGATCGTGGTGCGTCCCCTGGTTGAACAACCGGGTAAGTATGAGCTTGTCATGGGTGAGCGTCGGCTGCGCGCAACCAAGCAGGCCGGACTGTCCACGATTCCGGCGGTGGTCAGGGACACAGCCGATGTGGATATGCTGCGCGATGCGCTACTCGAGAACCTGCATCGAGCGGAGCTGAATCCACTGGAAGAAGCATCGGCTTACCAGCAGCTTCTCGCTGACTTTGGAATCACTCAGGAACAGTTGGCGGCGAAAATAGGCCGGTCACGCCCGCAAATCACGAATACACTGCGGTTACTGAAGCTGCCCGAGGCGGTACAGCTGCGGGTTGCGGCGGGGGTACTGACAGCCGGACATGCGCGGGCAATTCTTTCGGTGGGGGACCCGGCCGGAATGCTGCGGTTGTCCGACAAGATTGTGAATGAAGACCTGTCGGTGCGCGCCGCGGAGGCCGCGGCGACTGCTGGACCGCGTGCGGCAGCGCCCGCAGTGAAGCCCGAGCCCGGTCGTCGGCAGGGACACCTCGATGAAATCGCCGAACACCTCGGAGATCGGCTCGATACGCGCGTCAAAATCAATCTGGGCGCACGAAAAGGGCACATTACGGTCGATTTCGCGACCATCGGTGACCTGAACCGCATCCTGGGCGCCCTGGGCGAGCCCGGCTTCGGAGCCAACTAGCCTTAGTGCGCGTGCTCCCGAGACGTTTCACGTGAAACACTCTCGATGTATCGTCGGCCCCGCCTGACGAGACCACTAGTGCCGATCCGTTGGTCGAGCCTGCCGAGCCCACGAGTGCCGATCCGTTGGTCGAGCCTGTCGAGACCACGAGCGTTTCACGTGAAACTCTCCCAGGTTCAGGAAGTCCTCCGGTGGTCGAGCTTGCCGAGACCACCTCTGCTTGTGATCTCGACAAGCTCGATCAGCGGTGCGTTGCCTCACGCGTCCTCCATCCCGTCGGTCGAGCTTGCCGAGACCACGAGCGTTTCACGTGAAACCCTCCCGGGATCAGGCACTCCTCCGTTGCTCGAGCCTGCCGAGACCACTTCGCCTGTGATCTCGACAAGCTCGATCAACGGTGCGTTGCCTCACGCGTCTCCCGTCTTGTTGGTCGAGCCTGCCGAGATCAATATCGCCGATCCGTTGGTCGAGCCTGCCGAGACCACTTCTGCTGTGATCTCGACAAGCTCGATCAACGGTGGGTTGGCTCCGCGTTTCCCGATCCGTTGGTCGAGCCTGCCGAGACCACTTCGCCTGTCCTCTCGACAAGCTCGATCAGCGATGGGTTGCCTCAGGCGTTTCCCGATCCGTTGGTCGAGCCTGTTGAGACCACTAAGTGCCGGTTTGAGAAGAATCGAAAACCCTGGGCCTGCGGAGTCACCTTGTGGCCGCTACGTATCAAGGCCTGTGGATGAAATGGGGGTCACGGCGTAGGCCTCAAGCTTTGGATACTCTGTGGATCCCTTGCAAACATTGGGCTCTGAGGCAGTGCTGGGCCAAGTTTGTCGAGATTGCCCTGTGGATAACCCTGTTGAAACTTGAGACCATGCCATGGTGTCGGGTATGCCATACATGTATATTCTGCGATGTTCAGACCGGTCGTTTTACGTTGGGAGCACCTGGAATCTCGAGCACCGATTGTGGCAGCACGCGCAGGGAGAGGGGTCTGAATACACGAAGCGCAGGCTTCCCGTTCGGCTGGAGTACTTCGAAGAGTATGAGCGGATATCGGAGGCGTTTGGACGCGAGAAGCAGGTGCAGGGGTGGGGTCGCAAGAAGCGGCAGGCTCTGATTGATGGCCGGTTGGGAGATCTGTCGAAACTCAGTCATACGGCCAAGAATCCGCCCAGGCCGGCGGGGGATGAAATGGAGTTGGGTAGCCAAGGTGGATTGGGGAATGAGCCTTGAGGGCGTAGGTGATCTCGACAGGCTCGATCAACGGGGCGTGCAGAGGGCGGTGGTCTCGACAGGCTCGATCAGCGGGTGTACGGAACGAGGTGATCTCGACAGGCTCGATCAACGGGGCGTGCAGAGGGCGGTGGTCTCGACAGGCTCGATCAGCGGGTGTACGGAACGAGGTGATCTCGACAGGCTCGATCAACGGGGCGTGCAGAGGGCGGTGGTCTCGACAGGCTCGATCAGCGGGTGTACGGAACGAGGTGATCTCGACAGGCTCGATCAACGGGGCGTGCAGAGGGCGGTGGTCTCGACAGGCTCGATCAGCGGGTGTACGGAACGAGGTGATCTCGACAGGCTCGATCAACGGGGCGTGCAGAGGGCGGTGGTCTCGACAGGCTCGATCAGCGGGTGTACGGAACGAGGTGATCTCGACAGGCTCGATCAACGGGGCGTGCAGAGGGCGGTGGTCTCGACAGGCTCGATCAGCGGGTGTACGGAACGAGGTGATCTCGACAGGCTCGATCAACGGGGCGTGCAGAGGGCGGTGGTCTCGACAGGCTCGATCAGCGGGTGTACGGAACGAGGTGATCTCGACAGGCTCGATCAACGGGGCGTGCAGAGGGTGGTGATCTCGACAGGCTCGATCAGCGGGGGGTGAGCAGCGGAGCGGGGGGTGAGTGTGGGGCGCGGGAGATGTTTCACGTGAAACCCCGCCGCGGGGGAGGGGTGCTTAGGGGTGGGCGATGGCGTCGCGGGCCAGGGCTTCGTAGACCTCGCCGAGCGTCTGGCCGGAGGCTTCGATTGCCTGCGGTACCAACGAGGTCTCCGTGAGCCCGGGCAGCACATTCGCCTCAAGGAACCACGGAGTGCCGGATTCGTCGACGATGAGGTCGATGCGCGACAGGTGGCGCAAGCCCAGCAGCGTGTGGATCGCAACGGCGGTCTCAGCGACGCGTGCGGCGATATCCGCTTCAATGCGGGCCGGAGTGTAGAAATCGGTTTCTCCGGCGTTGTAGCGCGCCTCAAAGCTGTACACGCCATTCACGGGCACGATCTCGACGGCGGGAAGCGCGACGGGGCCGTTTCCCTGGTCTACGACCGCGACGGCGAGCTCGGTTCCGATGACCTGATTCTCGACCAGGGCGACGTCGGCGTAGGTGAACGCGTCTACCATGGCGCGCGGGAGCGCCGTCGCAGCCGTCACGATCGTGACGCCCTGCGCGGACCCGCCCTTGGTCGGCTTCACGACGACCGGCATACCGAGTGAGCTCAGCACGTGCTCGAGCACACTCGCGGCGCCGAGGTCGCGAAAGGTTTCCTTCGACAGCGAGATTGAGTCGGGCGTGGGGAATCCCGCGCGCCGCACCAGCTCTTTCGCCGTGGGCTTCGACCAGGCCAGCGCCGATGCCGCCCCGCGGGAGCCGACGTACGGGATGCCGGTCGTTGCCAGCAGGGCACGCAGCGCTCCGTCTTCGCCGGTGGCACCGTGCAGGGCGGGCCAGATGACGTCGGGGTGGCGTTCGGCAAGTTCGCTGAGCAGCCCAGCCCCCGGGTCGAGCACCGTGACCCGGTGCCCGAGCCCGGTCAGCGCGTCGGCCACCCGTCGGCCCGACCGCAGCGAAACGTCGCGTTCGTGCGAGATGCCGCCCGCAAGAACGACGATATCGAGTGCTGTTGATTCAGTCATGATCAGGCCTTTTCCTTGCAGTGTGGGTCGGAGACAGATGAAACCGGGCGAAGCCGGGCGAGCTGTGGGGCTAAGAGATGTCGGGCGGCGGGGCGCCAAATCGACGGTTATCCCGGTGTGAATCAAGCGATCCGGTACCCGCGAAGGTGTCGAGCAGGTCGAGTTCACCGCGAATGACGGTGGCGAGGCGACGGATGCCGACGCGAATGTTCTCCGGCGTCGGGTAGCAGAATGAGAGGCGCATATTCTGGCGGCCCTCGCCGTCGGAGAAGAAGGCCGTGCCCGGAGTGTAGGCCACGAGCTCCTTGACCGCCCTTGGCAGCATGGCCTTAGAGTCGAGCTGCTCCGGCAGGGTCACCCACACGTAGAACCCGCCGTTGGGGTTCGTCCAGGTGAGTTCGGGCAGGTACTCGTCGAGGGCCGCAATCATGGCGTTCTTGCGTTCGTGGTACACCCCGCGGAAGGTATTGATCTGCCCCTTCCAGTCCGCTGTTGAGAGATACTCAGAGATTATCAACTGGGTGAATGAACTAGGCGACAACACCGCGGCCTCATTGGCCAACACCAGCTTCTCCCGAATGGCGTGCGGGGCGAGTGCCCAGCCAACACGAAAACCGGGGGCCAGCGTCTTCGAGAAGGTGCCCAGGTAGACAACGCCGTCGCGCTCGACCGAGCGCATCGCATCCGGTGCCGGCCGGTCGAAGTACAGCAGGCCGTAGGGATTGTCCTCGAGAACCAGAATGTTGTTGTCGCGGCAGATTTCGAGAATCTCGAGCCGACGTTCCCAGGTGAGGGTGACTCCGGCCGGATTGTGGAAACTCGGGATCGTGTAGAGAAACTTAATGTTGCGCCCAGCCGCCTTCAACCGAGCAATGTGCTCACGCAGTGCTTCGGGGATGAGTCCATAGTCATCCATCGGCACATGCTCGACATCGGCCTGGTACGACCGAAAAATGACGAGCGCGGTGACGTAGCTGGGGCCCTCGGACAGAACCACGTCACCGGGGTTGAGAAAGAGTTTGCTGACGAGTTCGAGCGCGTGCTGGGAGCCGGTCGTCACCACCACGTCGTCGGCGTGCGCCTTGATGCCCTCGAGCGCCATGACCTCGAGAATCTGTTCACGCAGAACGGGAACTCCCTGACCAGAGCCGTATTGCATGGCTGTTGCGCCCTGTTTGCGCATCACGCTTTCCATGGCGTTGATGACGAGGTCCTGGGGCAGCGCCGCGACGTACGGCATGCCGCCGGCGAGGGAAACCACCTCGGGCCGGGAGGCCACCGCGAAGAGCGCACGCACCTCGGAGGCGCGCAGTCCTCCGGCTCGTTCGGCGTAGTGGTGATACCACGGGTCGAGGTTGTTGCCGGCTTGGGAAGAGCCCTGTTTTGTCACGTCACATCCGTTCTCAGTTCACTTCATCGTATGGGGTCGGCAAACGCCCACCCGTCGCGGGGGCCTGCGGGGGTACGGGAAAGCCCCGCCCGGATGTACCGGACGGGGCTTTCTCTGGGCTGTGCTGGCCTGTGAGGGCCGTACGGCCTAGACCAGGTAGTCGGCGAGGTCCTTCTCCAGGGCCGGCTTCGGCTTGGCGCCGATGACGGTCTTGACGACCTCACCCTTCTGGAAGACCTTCATCGCGGGGATGGAGGTGATCTGGTACTTCGCGGCCAGGGCCGGGTGCTCGTCGACGTTGAGCTTGACGATGTCGAGCTTGTCGGCGTGCTCGGTGGCGATCTGGTCAAGGATGGGGCTCACGGCGCGGCAGGGGCCACACCACTCGGCCCAGAAGTCGACCAGCACGGTCTTCTCGTTGTTGATGACTTCCTGGTCGAAGTTTGCCTCGGTTACTGAGCGTGCAGACATGTAATGCTCCTTAGTTGCTAAGTGTTGCTGTGACGAGTGAGGGGGCGGCCGATTCTGCCTGCGACAGCACGGCTTGAGACAGCAGGGCCTGGGGAAGGGTACTGAGGTAGTGCTCGGCGTCGAGGGCGGCGACGGTACCGGATGCCGCGGCGGTGATGGCCTGCCGGTAGGTGGGGTCGATCACATCGCCGGCAGCGAAGACACCGGTCTGGCTGGTCTTGGAGGTACGACCGGCCACGGCGATGGTGCCATCGGGCGTGAGGTCAAGCTGCTTGTGCACGAGGTGGGTGCGGGGATCGTTACCGATCGCGATGAAGACGCCGCCGACCTCGAGGTGGCTTTCGGCACCGCTGACGCTGTTCTTCAGCGTGAGGCCGTCAACCGCATTCTCGCCGGTGATACCGACGACGGTCGAGTTGTAGATGAACTCAATCTTGTCGTTGGCGAAGGCCCGCTCCTGCATGATCTTCGACGCGCGCAGGGTGTCGCCGCGGTAGACGACGTAGACCTTGTCGGCGAAGCGGGTGAGGAACGTGGCCTCCTCCATCGCGGAGTCACCGCCGCCGATCATGGCGATGGTCTTGCCCTTGAAGAAGAAGCCGTCGCAGGTGGCACACCAGGAGACGCCGCGGCCGGAGAGGCGCTCTTCGTCGTCGAGGCCGAGCTTGCGGTACGCGGATCCCGTTGCGAAGATGACGGAGAGGGCTTCGTGCGTTTCACCGTTGCCGAGGGTCACGGACTTGATCGGGCCAGTGAGATCAAGGGACTCGACGTCATCGAGCACGACCTCGGTGCCGAATTTTTCGGCCTGTTCCTGCATCTTCATCATCAGGTCGGGGCCCATGATGCCCTCGGGAAAGCCCGGAAAGTTTTCGACGTCGGTGGTGTTCATCAGCTCGCCGCCGGCCTCGACCGAGCTGGCGATGAGCAGCGGGTTCAGCTGGGCGCGGGCGGCGTAGATGGCGGCGGTGTACCCGGCCGGTCCGGAACCGATGATGATGATCTGGCGCACACAAACTCCTTGGCTGGGTGAAGCGAATCGGGGAAGCGGTTATGAGGGGATCCGGCTCGATGAGCTCGGAATGCCTCGATGCCCGTTACAACACATCCTATTCGGTGGCTATTCCACGCCCCCCAATCGCCCGGGCGGATTACCAGTGAGCGCGGTGCGCGGGCGCTGGTCAGCGGCGCAGGCGGGCGCGCAGTGGCGTCAGGAATGCTTGCAGCTCGGCGCTGCGCATGAGCAGCAGCATGCCGAAATACGACGAGGCCATCACGAGGCCAACGGCGATCATGGACACGATCGCCCCGAACCGCCCGGAGACCGCGAAGCCGCCCTGCTGCGTGCCGCCGAGCAGCCAGACAAGACTCAGGCCGAGTAACACCGGGAGGATGGCGGCCGTGAGGTATTTGACCAGGCTCTGCAGCATCCGTCGACCGTCAAGGCCCCCCAGGCGCCGGCGCAGCAGAACCGCAGCCAGAGCGGCCTGCAGCACCCCGGACACGGTGATGACACCGGCGATACCGACGGCGATCCACTCGACCGGCAGCTGGGTGCAGCCGAGCACGCCGAGCAAAATCAGCACGACCTGGAACAGCGTGAAGAAGAACGGCGTGCGGGTGTCGCCGAGCGCGTAGAAGGTTCGCTGCAGCACGAAGAGCACACAGAACGGCACCAGACCGACGATGAACGCGAGGATCACGTTGCCGATGCCGACGATCTGGTCGAAGGGCGACACGAAGACCGCCGCGAAGGGGTAGGCACACACGGCGATGACGGCCGACGCCAGGACGATCAGCAGCGTCGTTCCGCGGATGGCCGACGAGGCATCCGTCTTGACGAGGTCGAACTTGGCGAGGGCCGCGTGTTCGCTCATGCGGGTGAAGTAGGCCGTCGCGACCGAGACGGTGATGACCGAGTGCGGCAGCATGAAGATGAGCCAGGCGGTCGCGAGTACGAAGACGGATGCCTGCCCCGTCGCGAGCGTGGCGACCTGCGTTTCGGCGATGCCGGCACCGGTGGTGAGCAGCAGCATGCCGAAGGTCCAGCCGGCCATGCGGCCGGTGGCGCGCAGGCCCACGCCGCGAAAGTGAAAGTCCGGCCGGAAGCGCAGACCGATGCGGCGCCAGAAATAGAACAGCACCAGGGCCTGCGCGACGACGCCGAGGGTGGCGCTGCCGGCCAACACGGCGACCATCGCGGGCGTGACCTCACCGGCGGAGCGCGACCCGGTGGGGTCGGCACCGAACATGATCGCGAAGACGACCAGACCGGCGATCGCGACGACGTTGTTGAGCACGGGAACCCAGGTGAAGGGACCGAACGATTTGCGGGCGTTGAGCACCTCGCCCAGCAGGGTATAGAGGCCGTAGAAGAACATCTGCGGCAGGCACCAGTACGCGAAGGCGATGGCCAGGGCGAGCTGATCTGACGAGAGATTGAGTCCGATGAAGCCGGTGATCAGCGGGGCCAGCGCGACGGCGACGACGGTCGTGATCGTGAGAATCAGCAGCGCGAGGGTCAACAGCTTGTTGATGTAGGCGGTACCGCCGTCGGCGTGCTGGCTGGCCCGCACGATCTGGGGCACCAGAACGGCCGTCAGGATGCCGCCGGCCACGATGACGTAGACGGTGTTCGGCAGCTGGTTGGCGATGCTGAAGGCGTCGGCGCTGTCGCCGTAGGCACCGATCATGCCCGCGAGCACGATCAGCTTCACGAAGCCGAGAATGCGGGACACGATCGTGCCGGAGGCCAGAAACAGGCTCGCCCGGCCGATGCCGCCGGAGTCGACCGTGGCGCTAGCCATGGGGCTGCACCGTCAACGGGTACGGCGGCGCTGTCGGCGGGGAGTCCGAGCCTGGGTCGGGCAGCTCGGCGCTGTCGGCCGTGCCGTCGGCTTCGCGCTCGGCGCGCTCCTTGCGGCGGCGCACGATGTTGCGCCAGATTCCGAAGCCGAAGAAGGCCACGACGAGTCCCGCGAAGATCGCGGCGCCCACGCCCTCCCAGTCGGCGCGCACGTTCACCGCGATCGGTGCTGATTCACCGAGCGCCGTTCCGGCGGGAGTGAAGAGGGTGACCCGCAGGGTGACGTCGCCGTTGCCGATCGCGGCCGAGACCGGGATGGTGATGGCTTTCGCGGAGTTGGGATCGATGGTCGTGTCGAGATCGCTGCCGACGATCAGACGCCCGTTAGAGGGAATCACCTGCACGCGCACCGTCACCGACTGGTCGAAGGTGTTGTTGAGGGTGATCGGGAAGGGCACCTTGCTGCCCAGCACCTGCACCGGTCCGCGCGTCGTGACGGTGACCGATTGCAGCGTTTCAGCGGATGCCGCGAGGCTCGTCGTGATCTGGTCCTGCCAGCTCACTGACTGGTCGGCCCAGGAGGTGGAGAGCAGCGAGAGCAGTTCGAGTCGTGCCGGTGCGGTGACGGTCACCGGGTCGGCGAGCACGCTGGAGAACCCGGTCAGCTGCGCTTCGCGCTCGAGCAGTGAGCGAACCGGGCCGAGGCGGCTGTCCGGCTCGGCCCCCGAGTCGAAGTCCACTCCCGCGGCCGGGGGGGCACCGAGCGCGGCCTGCAGCGTCGCCGGGGTCTCCCAGAGCAGGCCGCTGAGGGCCTCCAGGGTCTGGCCGACGCGGTCGGCGGACTCCGGCCAGCCCCGGTCGAAACTCGCCACGAGCGTGCGGGCCGTGCTCGGGTCCTCGGCCGAGACGACGGCGAGTCGGGACGCGACCTCGGCCATGGCGGCGCTCCACGTCGCATCCGTGGTCGCCATCGCGGCGGTGTGCAGCGCATCGGAGAGGGCATCGTCGGTCACCAGGCCCGTGCCGCTCGGCAGGGCGACGACCGCGTTCGGGGTGGGGATCTCGGAGCGGTTCACGTTCGTTTCGCTCAGCACGGTCGTGGTGAGGCCGCTCGCCGCGAAGAAGTCGAGGTCGTCGCGGGCGACCGTTCCCGTGCCGGGCCAGGCGATGTCGGTGCGGGTGTAGTCCCAGGCGAGCAGGTCGGCGCTCGTCGGCGGGGTCACGGTGTCCGTGGTGGTGCCGTCGGCGGGCGGCGCCGTTGCCGCGTCTGTGCCGTCGGTTTGCTCGGTGCCCTCTGTCGCGTCGGTCGGTGTTGCGGTGGGCGTCGTGAAGAGCGCGGGATCGATGCTCGGGTCGAACGAGATCGGTGCCAGCACCGCGGCCGCGCCGGCCTGTGATTGCAGGGCGGGGTCGGCATCCGCGTAACCGAGCGGAAAGATGTCGTTGCTGGCCAGGTCGAGCCGGCTCAGCCAGTCGAGGGCGCTGGCCGGCGCGGACGAACCGAGGATGCGAATTGACGCGATGATCATCGGGTCGATCGCGATGGCCACCGGACGGTTGATGACACCGTCCAGCTGACGGGTGAGGAGGCCGGCCGCGCTCGTATACGACTCCAGAGCGATCGCGGGAATCAGTCCGGCGGATCCTTCCGGCACGGTGATGGGCATCAGAACCGACAGGTTGACCGGTGTAATCTCGTCGTCGAGAAACCAGACGAACGTGCCGCGTCCCTCAACCTGCAGGTCGGAGCCCGCCTCGAGGGTGGCCGCGATGCCACGCGCGCCCCAGTTGTTCAGCGCGGTCAGGCTGACGGATGCCGCGGGCACGGTCACCGGAAGGGTCACCGTCGCTCCGGCCGGGATCGCACTCGTTGTCGGCACGCTCACGAGCAGGTCGCCGCGGTTGGTGGACTCGGCGTCGGCGAGCCAATCCTCCAGGGCCGTGCGGGTGGTGAGGGCACGCTGGGCAAGATAGATGTCAACCGTGCCGAGCCCGATCTCGGCGCTCGTGGGGTTGGCGATGGTCACCGAGACGGTCAGGTCTTCGCCCGGCCGCAGGGGCGCCAGGCCGGCGGGAGCGACGGTGAGGCTCGGCTCCGAGGCGTCGGTCGCGGCGGGGAGCGAGGTGGCCAGGCCCGCGGTGTTGGCTGCTGTGTTGGCTCCGGCCTCGGTCAGCCCGAGGGCGCCGGCGGGCAGCATGACGCTCGACGCCGCGAGCAGCAGGCCGAGCAGGGCGGCGACCCGTGGCATCCGTCGGCGTGGACGAGCGCCGCGCACGGCGCGGGAAATCGCAGGCCGGCGCGCGGGAATTGACTCGGCCACCATGCACTGAATCTTACGGCGGTGATCCGGGAGTCCCGTGCGCGGCCCGCGCGCGCCGAGCAACGTCGTCGTCGGCAACTAATATGGAGGGATGCAAAGCGTCGCGTCTGCCCTCGCGCGACTGGGGGACCTGGCCGCGTCACCCACCGTGTCCCGCCTCGCGGCCGCATTCGCCGCCGCCGGCCACGAGCTGGCCCTGGTGGGCGGCCCGGTGCGCGACTCCTTTCTCAACCGGCCGGTACACGACCTCGATTTCACGACGGATGCGACGCCCGACCGTATTTTGCACCTCGTGAAACCGCTCGCTGATGCCCACTGGGACATCGGCCGGGCCTTCGGCACGATCGGCGCGCTGGTCGGCGGCGAGACCGTGGAGATCACCACCTACCGCGCCGACAGCTACGACGGCACGACCCGCAAGCCCGACGTGGTCTTCGGAACGAGTCTCGAAGAAGACCTGATGCGCCGTGATTTCACGGTGAATGCCCTCGCGTTGCGATTGCCGGCCGTGACCCTCGTCGACCCCTCGGGCGGCATCGACGACCTGCTGGGCAAGGTGCTGCGCACGCCGTCGACGCCCGCCGTATCGTTCGGCGATGACCCGCTGCGGATGCTGCGCGGGGCCCGCTTCACCTCCCAGCTCGGCTTCACCCTCGACGTGGAAACCGCCGACGCGATGGAGGCGATGCGGGAGAGTATCGCCATCATCTCGGCCGAACGCATCGGCGATGAGATCGCCAAGCTGCTGCGCTCGGACAACCCGAGGGCGGGCATCGAGGTGCTGATGGAATCCGGGCTGGCCGAGATCGTGCTGCCGGAAATTCCCGCGCTGCGCCTCGAAATAGACGAGCACCACCACCATAAAGACGTCTACCAGCACACGCTGACCGTTCTCGAGCAGGCGATCGGCTACGAGAAGAGCCGCGGCAACCTCGGCGGCCCTGGCCACGCGCCCGACCTCATCGTGCGCCTCGCGGCGCTGCTGCACGACATCGGCAAGCCCGCGACCCGCAAGCTCGAGCCCGGCGGTGTCGTGAGTTTCTACCACCACGACGTGGTCGGATCCAAGCTCGCCAAGAAGCGGCTACGCGCCCTGCGCTACGACAACGAGACGATCAACGCGGTGGCGAAGCTCATCGAGCTGCACCTGCGCTTCTTCGGCTACACCGAGGGCGCCTGGACGGATTCGGCCGTGCGCCGCT
This sequence comes from Cryobacterium frigoriphilum, assembly GCF_004403305.1. GTDB lineage: Bacteria > Actinomycetota > Actinomycetes > Actinomycetales > Microbacteriaceae > Cryobacterium > Cryobacterium frigoriphilum. The sequence continues at coordinate 104,104 of NZ_SOHE01000060.1, forward strand.
ACGTGCGGGATGCCGGCGATCAGCTCGAGCGCCTGCACATTCTGACCAGGGCCGACGTGACGACCCGCAATCGGCGCAAGGCAGACCGGTTGGGCTTCGCCTACGACGACCTCGAACAGCGCATTGCCGCCCTCGCCGAGAAGGAGCAGATGGATGCCGTGCGTCCCGACCTCGACGGGGAGCAGATCATGGCCATTCTGGGCGTTCGTCCCGGGCGTGAGGTCGGTGAGGCCTACCGTTTTCTGCTCGAGCAGCGCCTCGACGACGGTCCGCTCGGGGTGCCCGAGGCCACCCGGCGCCTGCAGTCCTGGTGGGCCGAACGTTCCTGAGCTCATTCGCGAGCTCATTCGCGAGAATTTTCGGGGGCATGATCGGGTCCTCCACAGGGTGGCGTCAGGGCGAGTTGTGCACAGATTGGTGCAATCGTGCCCGGTGCGAGCGGATGCGGCGCAGGATGGCAGCAGATGGTCGGCGCGGAGGGCGCCGGGTCACGAAATAGCAAACTGCTCGTTCGTGCGGTAGTCTGGGCAGGTTGTCTGCGCGCCGAACTCTCGGCCTCCGCGTTCGACACATGCACAACCCTCCTGTTGCAGAAAGTCTGCAGCCGTTTTAGTCCGAAGGAGGTGGGTTAGTCATGCATCAGTACGAACTTATGGTTATCCTCGATCCCGAGATCGATGAGCGCACCGTAGCTCCCAGCCTTGACAAGTTCCTCAACGTTGTTCGCAACGATGGCGGAACCATTGACAAGGTTGATGTCTGGGGTCGTCGTCGTCTCGCTTACGAGATCAACAAGAAGACCGAAGGCATCTACGCCGTTGTCGACTTCACCGCGAACGCCGATGCAACGGTCGAGCTCGACCGTCAGCTGAAGCTGTCCGAGGCCGTCATGCGCACCAAGGTGCTCCGCGCCGAAGAGGGCATCGCCCAGGTCGTCGTGGCCGGCAAGCTTGCCGCCGAGAAGGCCGCCCGCAAGGCAGCCAACCCGAAGGTCATCGCTGCCAAGGCTGAGGCTGCTACCGCTGCTGCCGCCGCGAAGATCGCTGCAGCTGCTGCCGCGAAGACCGCTGCCGCTACGGCTGAGGCAACCCCGGCTCCGGTCGAGGCTCCGAAGGTCGCGGCTCCCGCAGTCGTCAAGGCTCCGGCTCCCGCTACGGCCAAGTCTGCCGCTCCGGCAGCCAAGGTCGCCGCTGCTGCCGCCGCTGCGAAGCCTGCCGCTGCGAAGCCGGCTGCCGCCAAGGTCGCCGAGGCTCCCGCCGCGGACGCGTCCACCGACAAGGCAAGCGACAAGTAGCCCATGGCCGGCGAGACCGTAATCACCGTAGTGGGCAACCTCACCAGCGATCCGGAACTGCGTTACACGCAGAACGGGCTGGCCGTTGCCAACTTCACCATCGCCTCCACTCCGCGCAATTTCGATCGCGCAACGAGCGAGTGGAAAGATGGTGACGCACTCTTCCTGCGTGCGAGCGTTTGGCGTGAATTCGCCGAACACGTGGCCGGCTCATTGACCAAGGGTGCTCGCGTCATTGCGACCGGGCGTCTCAAGCAGCGTTCCTACGAGACCAAGGAAGGTGAGAAGCGCACGAGCATGGAGCTCGAGATCGACGAAATCGGTCCTTCGCTGCGCTACTCCACCGCCGCGGTCACCCGGGCACCGTCTAACGGCGGCGGCGGCCAGCAGAGAGCCAACACTCCTGCCCCGCAGCAGCAGCAGTCCAACGATGAGCCCTGGGCGCCCACCGCCCCCGCCAAGACGGCCGCGCCTGCGGCGTCCGGCGGAGACGCGTGGAACAACCCGGGCAACTTCGGCGACGAGACTCCCTTCTAGGCTGCGCCCTCGGGCCTGGCTTCTCAGCTGCGCCTACGGGCCTGGCTCACGACAATTTCAAGAAAGTAAAGGAAATCATGGCTGGAAAGTCGAGCGGCGACCGCCGCAAGCCGCTCCGCGGTGCTAAGGGTGGCAAGAACGCCGCCCCCGCGAAGTCGATCCGGGTTGGTGTCATCGATTACAAGGATGTCCCCACCCTTCGTAAGTTCATCTCCGAGCGTGGAAAGATCCGCGCCCGCCGCATCACAGGCGTTTCCGTTCAGGAACAGCGCCTCATCGCCCGTGCCGTCAAGAACGCCCGCGAAATGGCCTTGCTGCCCTACGCAGGCTCAGGCCGGTAAGGAACCCCAACATGTCGAAATTGATTCTGACGCATGAGGTCTCCGGCCTCGGTGCACCCGGCGACGTCGTAGACGTCAAGAACGGCTACGGCCGTAACTATCTCGTTCCCAAGGGTTTCGCTGTGGCGTGGACCCGCGGTGGCGAGAAGCAGATCGAGCAGATCAAAGCCGCTCGTCTGGCCCGTGAGCACGCAACCCTCGAAGAGGCTCAGGCCTTGAAGGTTGCGCTCGAAAACGCCAAGGTCAAGCTGGTCGTCAAGGCCGGCGCTGGCGGGCGCCTCTTCGGCTCCGTCAAGACCGCTGATGTGGCCGACGCGGTTGCCGCGGCCGGCCTCGGTGCCATCGACAAGCGCAAGATCGAGCTCAGCGCGATCAAGCTGACTGGCGAGCACCAGGCTACGGTTCGTCTTCGTGACGAGCTCAGCGCCACGATCACCCTCGAGGTTGTCGCAGCGAAGTAGTCGCACCACCTGCGTTACCAGTACCACCAGCAACACATCGATGTAGCGGAGGACTCCGGATGGAGTCCTCCGCTACACCTCGTTAAGGGCCAATTTCAGTTGCCGAGTTGCGTACCGAACGGGCTGCTTTGTGCACAGGTCGGGCACCAGGCAAGCGGTTTCGAAGCAATCTCAAAACAACTTTTTTCACAGGGCTGTGGAAACATAAAATACCTGATCAAAGTTTGTTTTTTCGAGAAAATTGTTTCGTTGTCCACAGGGCTGTCCACAGGTTGTGCACACGCTCAGCGGCGTTTCGCCCAGATTCTCCACAGAGTTATCCACAGGCATATTAGGTGGACACCGAGTCGGGTATCTAGGGTAGGCGAGCGGCATCTTCCTGCTCTGTACACACCCTCGCGACAATGTCTGAGGGTGCTGGTACACCGGAACCACCACTGCATCACCACCACTGCACTACCAAACAGGGAAGAGGCGCGACGTGTCCATCGCTCATCTGGGTCTGGCTGATCAACGCGGCGCGTCCGACCGCGGCCTCGAAGCGCGAACAACGGATGCCCCGCGCAGCTCCGAGCGCACCCTGCCGCACGACCTGCTCGCCGAGCAGAGCGCCCTCGGCGGCATGATGCTCAGCAAGGATGCCGTCGCCGACGTCGTCGAGACCGTGCGCGGCGGCGACTTCTACATTCCCAAGCACGAGATCATCTTCGACGCGATCCTCTCCCTGTACGCCCAGGGCGAGCCGACCGACGTCATCACCGTCACCGACGAGCTCACCAAGGTCGGCGAGCTCTCCCGTGCCGGTGGCGCCGACTACCTGCACACCCTCACGAGCCTGGTTCCCACGGCCGCCAACGCCGGTTTCTATTCCACCATCGTCGCGGAGCGTGCCCTGTTGCGCCGCCTGGTCGAGGCCGGCACCCGCATCGCCCAAATGGGCTACGCGGCCGAGGGCGAGGTGCTCGACCTCGTCAACACCGCTCAGGCCGAGATCTACGCCGTCACCGGCGGCACCCAGACCGAGGACTACGTTCCCCTCACCGACGCCGTCACCGCTGCCATCGACGAGATCGAGGCCGCCAAGCTCAAAGACGGCCAGATGAGCGGAGTGCCGACCGGCTTCGCCGACCTCGACGAGCTCACCAACGGCTTTCACGGCGGCCAGCTCATCATCGTCGCCGCCCGCCCGGCGCTCGGCAAGTCGACCCTCGCTCTCGACTTCGCCCGCTCCGCCTCGATCAAGCACGACCTGCCGAGCATCTTCTTCTCCCTTGAAATGGGACGCAGCGAGATTGCGATGCGTTTGCTCGCGGCGGAGGCATCCGTTCCCCTGCAGAGCATGCGCAAGGGCAGCGTTGATGCTCGGGACTGGACGACCATCGCCGCGACCCGCGGACGCATCAACGATGCTCCGCTCTACATCGACGACAGCCCCAACATGACCCTCGTCGAGATTCGCGCGAAGTGTCGGCGCCTGAAGCAGCGGGTCGGGCTCAAGCTCGTTGTCATCGACTACCTGCAGCTGATGACCTCGGGCAAGAAGGTCGAGTCGCGCCAGCAGGAGGTCAGTGAATTCTCGCGTGCACTCAAGCTCTTGGCCAAGGAGCTGCAGGTACCCGTCATCGCGCTCTCCCAGCTCAACCGTGGCCCAGAGCAGCGCGCCGACAAGATGCCGGCCATCAGCGACCTGCGCGAGTCCGGCTCGCTCGAGCAAGACGCCGACATGGTGATTCTGCTGCACCGCGAGAGCGCCTACGAGAAAGACAACCCGCGCGCCGGCGAGGCCGACCTGATCGTGGCCAAGCACCGTAACGGTCCGACCCGCACCGTGACCGTCGCCTTCCACGGCCACTACTCGCGCTTCGCGGACATGGTCGCGGGCGGCTGACCCGCAGCAGCGCTGCGCGACACCACGGGTGCGGCCCCGTCTGGGGGCAGCGGATGCGGCGGGCGAGCACCGCGTGAGCGGTATGGTGACACCCAGGGGTGCCGTTGGGGAGCCCCGGAAGTCGGGTGCCGCGTGACGAGCAGGTGGGCGAGGGTCGGTCGTGGTTCGCTGACCGCATCCGTCGCCGTTCTGCTCGCCGGCCTCTCGCACGTCGCGGCCGGCGGTACCGCCCCGGCCCTGCTCGGCAGCGTTGTTGCCCTCGCCTTCGCCGTTCCGGTCAGTGTGCTGCTGGCCGGCAAGACCCTGTCGCTGTTTCGGTTGTCGCTCGCCGTCGGCGTGAGCCAGCTGCTGCTGCACGCCCTGTTCGGCCTCGGTGCCGGTAGCGGCGGGGCCATGACCGTCGCCGGCCATCACGGCCTGGTGACCGTCGCCGCCGACACCACGGTGGTGCACGCCCTGCAGCACGGCGCCATGCACTCCGGCGGCACCATGTGGTTGGCTCACGGCCTCGCGGCCCTCGTCACGGTGATCGCCCTGCGCCGCACGGAACGAGCGACCGTCGCCCTGCTGCATTTCGCACAGACGCAGCTGCGCGCCGTGCTCATCGTCTTCAGCGGGGCACTGCCCGTTCTGATCCGCGCCACCACCGTGCGCACCAGCCTGCTCGGCACCTTCGTGCCCAACGAGCTCGCCGTGCTGCTCTCCCCGATGCGGCATCGCGGCCCGCCACGGGTTCAGACCGCACTCTAAGCTCTCTCTCACGCCTGCCGCGCGGTCCGCCCGCGCAGGCGCCGCCATCCGTTGGCGGTGCGTACCCCGTGCCCTCGTGGCACCGGACCAACGCCTGCTCAGCGGAAGACCCCAGCACAGCCACCGACTCACACCTCGGAGGTCGCCATGAGCGCGCCCCTGTCCCCGCCCGATCACCCGGCGCTGCCCCGCCTCACCGCACGCGTGCTTGCTCTTGCAGCGGGCGCGGCGCTCGCCCTGCTGCTGCCGATCGCGTTGGCCACCCCGGCCGGCGCGCACGACCAGGTGATCTCCAGCACGCCCGCCGAGGGCGAGCACCTCGCAGCGGCACCGGGCGAGGTGGCGATGACGTTCACGAGCGACGTGCTCGAACTCGGCGCCATCATGCTCGTGGTCGACGCGAACGGCGAAGACTGGGCCAGCGGCCCGCCAGAACTCGAAGGGGCCCAGGCCGTGCAGGCGCTCACCGACGGACTGCCGGACGGCGCCTATCAGCTGCGCTGGCGCGTGGTTTCGGCCGATGGCCACCCGATTTCGGGCACCGTCGACTTCACCATCGGTTCGGTGCCCGAGACGGATGCCGCGGCCGCGGAGCCCCGTGCCACCCCGGCCGCCGTCGCGGCCGAATCCGACACCGCCGTGACGGGCGGCAGCGACTTTCCGCTGCTGCTGACCGGCCTGATCGGAGCATCCGTCGGCATCGGCGTCTACCTGCTGGCCCTGCTCCGGCGCCGCGGGCGACCCCACGTGGCTCGGGCGCACAACAACACTCTTCACCACCCTACGAACGGAATCTGATCCCATGACACGTACACACACGTCCCCCCGCCTGATCGTGCTGGCCGCAGCGACCCTGCTCGCCCTGGCCGGCTGCGCAGCCAGCCCCGCTGTACCCGCGAACACCGCGGACACCGCTGCAGCTGCCGATGCACTCACCATTCAGGATTCCTGGGTGAAGGCCGCCGAGACCGGCATGTCGGCCGCGTTTGGTCTGCTCGAGAACTCGTCCGACACCGACATCACCATCGTCTCGGCCGTGAGCGCCGCCGCGACCATGATCGAACTGCACGAAACGGTCGAAAATGATGCCGGAGCACTGGTTATGCAGCAAAAAGAGGGCGGCTTCGTCGTTCCCGCCAACGGCTCGTACGAGTTGGCTCCCGGCGCCAACCACCTCATGATGATGGGCCTCAGCGCGGCGCTTCCGGCCGGAACCGAGTCGACCTTCACGCTGACACTCTCTGACGGCTCCGAGTTCGAGTTCGCGGCCACGGCCAAGGACTACGCCGGGGCGAATGAATCGTACGAGGGCGGCATGGACATGAACGACGGCCGGTAATGTCTGACGAGAATCTCGACCGGGGCGCCGGCTCAGGCGCCGCAGCCGGCCATCGACTCAGCCGCCGCCACCTGCTGTTCGGCGGGGCCGCCGCGGGCATTGGCGCCGCCAGCGCCGTGGGAATCGATCTCGCGACCCGTCCGGCCCGGGCGGCCCGTCGGGGCGCACAGATCACCGCCCCCGTGGCCGGTGCGGCCGACGGATCGGAAACCGTCGCGTTCTATGGACCGCACCAGGCCGGCGTGGAGACGCGGCCGCAGGCAGCCGTCACCCTGGTGGCGCTCGACCTGCTGCCCGAAACGGATGCCGGCGCGCTGCGACGGATGATGCGGGTGCTGACCCACGACGCGGCCCGGCTGACCCAGGGTCAGGCGGCTCTGGCCGACTCGGAACCGGAACTCGCCGTCACCCCGGCCCGGCTCACCGTGACGTTCGGCTTCGGTCCGGGGCTCGTCGCCCGGGCCGGAGGCGCGGCACCAGCCTGGCTGCGGCCGCTGCCCGCCTTCGCGATTGACCAGCTTGACGACGCCTGGAACGGCGGCGATCTGCTGCTGCAGATCGCCGCCGACGACCCGGTCACGGTCGCGCACGCGACCCGCATGCTGCTCAAAGACAGCCGGTCCTTCACAACCGTGCGCTGGCGGCAGACCGGTTTTCGTCGATCGGCCGGCGTTGAAAAGCCCGGCACGACCATGCGCAACCTGTTCGGACAGGTCGACGGCACCGTGAATCTGGTGGCCGGAACCGAAGATTTCGATTCGCTGGTCTGGGGCGGGGCCGACAATCCGGCCTGGCTGCACGGTGGCACGGGCTTCGTGCTGCGGCGCATCCGAATGAACCTCGACAAGTGGGACGGACTCGACCGGGCCGGGCGGGAGGCATCCGTCGGCCGCACCCTGGCGACCGGCGCGCCGCTGACCGGCAGCCACGAGACCGATGAGCCGGACTTCACGGCGACGACGGCGATCGGGTTTCCCGTGATTGCGGAGTTCTCGCACCTGCGCCGGGCCCGCTCCGAGAACCGGGGCGAACGCATTTTGCGTCGTGGCTACAACTACGACGACACGCCCGACGCGTCGGGCGTGTCCAATTCGGGGCTGCTCTTTGTGGCCTTCCAGGCGGATGTCGACGCCCAGTTCGTTCCCATCCAGCGCCGCCTCGACGAGCTCGATCTGCTCAATCAGTGGACCACTCCGATCGGCTCAGCGGTCTTCGCGATCGCCCCCGGGTGCGGCCCCGACGGGTATATCGGCCAGACGCTGTTCTGAACGGCGCCAGCTCCGGTCTCGACGCACCCAGGAGGCGGCGAGACCGGTCGGCGTCCCGCGGTCACGTACAGGCGGGCCGCGTAGACTGGGCAGGACCTGTCCAAGTGATGAAAGGGGTCGTGCGTGGCGAAATCGCAGCCGGCATCCGCTGCCCTGCCGCGGTACTGGACCGTACCGATCGGCCGTGCCCTCATCGCCCTCGTTGCCGCCGTCGTGATCACCTTCAACCGGGATCATTCGGCGGCCTTCGGACTGATGGTCTTCGGTGGCTATGCCCTCATCGGCGGCATTTTTCTCACGATTGCCAGCTGGCGCACCCTCGTCGACTCCCGCGACCGCCAGCTGTTCGTGGTTCAGGGTCTTGTCGGCGTGCTCGCCGGTGCCCTCGCACTGCTCTTCGCCGACGGCGGGCTCGGCTTCTTCCTCTACCTGGTCAGTGTTTGGGGGGCCATTACCGGGTTCCTCGAACTGTTCAGCGGCGTGCGTCGCCGTCGCGCGGCATCCGTCGGCGTGAGCCCACGCGACTGGATGAGCATGGGCGGTCTCACCGCGGTGCTCGCCCTCGCCTTTCTGCTGCTGCCACCGAACACGGTCGTCGCCGTCGGACTGCTCGGCGCCTACCTCGTAGTGCTCGGCATGTACCTCGTCATCGGCGGGCTTTCCCTCAAATGGGCGGCGACGGATGCCCCGCGTCCCGTCGCTCCCGTCGCCCCCAGTGCCCCCACTGCCAACGAATCGGACACCCAGTGACCCAGAACCCCCCGCACCAGCCCAGCCGTTCCGACCGACTGAAGCCCTTGGAACTGGTCGGTATCTCGGGGGCGATGGGGCTGTTCGTCGGCCTCACGATCCTGCTCACCACCCGCGAGGTCGTGCTGAGCCTGATCGCGCTCGGCATCACCTTCATCATCGCGCTCGTCGTCATCGCGATGCTCGTACTGGGCATGAAGCCGAACGCCGCCGAGATCGACGACCTCGACGAGCAAAACAACCACTAGCTCGCCGACACCCCGGGTTTGCTGCCCTGGGTGGCGAATTCAGGAAATCCGGGTGTCGTCGCCACCCCGGGTTTGCTGCCCCGGGTGGCGAATTCAGGAAATCCGGGTCTCGTCGACGACGGATGCCCGCGGTCGCGGGCATCCGTCGTCGGGCGTTCCCGGATTACCTGAATTCGCCACGCAGTGCGGGCGGGCCGGGCCGGGCCGGGCCGGGCCGGGGTGAGGTGGAGCGGGCGGGCGGCTCAGCGCAGGTAGTCGACCAGGGGGGACGCGAGGCCCACGTAGGTGTCGGGGGTCAGGGCGAGGAGGCGCGCCTTGGCGGCGTCGCCGATGTCGAGGCCCTGCACGAAGGCCACCAGGTCGGCCTGGGTGATGCGCTTGCCGCGGGTGAGATCCTTGAGCAGCGCGTACGGGTCGGCAATGCTCGAACGGCCGGCCGAGACCTCCGCGCGAATCACGGTCTGGATCGCCTCGCCGAGAATCTCCCAGTTCGAGTCGAGGTCGCTTGCGAGCAGCACCCGGTCGATGTCGATCTCGCCGAGGCCGCGCTCGATGTTGTCGAGGGCGAGCAGCGAGTGTCCGAAGCCGACGCCGATGTTGCGCTGCGTGGTCGAGTCGGTCAGGTCGCGCTGCAGGCGGCTCGTGACGAGCGTGGCGGCGAGCGAATCCAGAATCGCGCAGGACAGCTCGAGGTTCGCTTCGGCGTTCTCGAAACGGATCGGGTTGATCTTGTGCGGCATCGTCGAGGAGCCGGTCGCGCCGACCTGCGGAATCTGGCGGAAGTAGCCGACCGAGATATACGTCCAGATGTCGGTAGCGAGGTTGTGCAGCACTCGGTTGGCGTGAGACACCCGCGAGTACAGCTCGGCCTGCCAGTCGTGTGACTCGATCTGGGTGGTCAGCGGGTTCCAGCCGAGGCCGAGACCCTCCACGAACTGCTTCGACACGGCGGGCCAGTCCACGCTCGGCTCGGCAACGACGTGCGCGGCAAAGGTACCGGTGGCGCCGCTGAACTTGCCGAGGTACTCGCCGTTCTCGATCTGCTTCTGGATGCGCTCGAGCCGATAGATGAAGACGGCGATCTCTTTGCCCATGGTCGTCGGCGTCGCCGGCTGCCCGTGGGTGCGGGCGAGCATCGCATCCGCTCGAAATTCCTCGGCCCGCGTGCGCAGCGCCGCAATGACGCCGCGGTACTTGGGCAGCCAGACCTCGGCCACCGCCTGCTGCACGGTGAGGGCGTAGGAGAGGTTGTTGATGTCCTCGCTCGTGGCGGCGAAGTGGGTGAGCTCGGCGATGTGGTCGAGCCCCAGGGTGGCCAGGCGTCGGCGCACGAGGTACTCGACGGCCTTTACGTCATGGCGGGTGGTGGCTTCGAGCTCGGCGAGCTCGTCGATTTCGGCCTGGCCGAAGTCGGTCACGAGCGCGCGCAGCGCGGCCTTCTGGGCCGCATCGAGGGCGACGCTGCCGAACAGGTTGCGGTCGGTGAGCACGATGAGCCACTCGACCTCGACGCGCACGCGGGCACGGTTGAGGCCGGCCTCCGACAGGTGCTCACCCAGCTCGGTTACGGCGGCGCGATAGCGGCCGTCGAGGGGACTTAGCACCTGCGGGGGTAATGAACTCATCGGACTCCTTGTCGAATGGCGGGGGCAAGCTGCTTGAAAAGCGCGGTGTTTGCCCTCTCAATCATGCCTAATACCGAGTCAAACAGTGCATCGTCGGAATAGTAGGGGTCAGGCACGTCCCCCATCGCGGCCTGGTCGCCGTCAAAACTGAGCAGCAGGTGCACCTTCGAGAGGTCCCGTTCCGAGGTGGCCCAGTTGCGCAGAATGCGTTCCTGGGTGCGGTCGAGCACCACGACGAGGTCAAAATCGGCGAACCAGGCCGGATCAAACTGGCGCGCGCGGTGATGGCTGCCGTCGTAGCCGAGCTTGGCGAGGGCGGCGATCGTACGCGTATCGGCCTGCTCGCCGACGTGCCAGTCGCCGGTGCCGGCCGAACTGGTGGTGATCAGGCGACCGAGGCCGGAACGCGTGACGATGTCTCGCAACACCACCTCAGCCATCGGAGACCGGCAGATATTACCGGTGCACACGAAGATGATTCGGAAGGGGGTCGCTTCGTCGGGGCTGAGCGAGGCGAAACTCATACTCCTATTGTGGAGCACATCTGGGCGTTGTGGAGCACATTTGGGCGCTGTGGAGCACGATCCATTCCTCCACAACCTTGCGGGCGGAATCTGTTTCCACATTGTGCGGTCTAGGGCGGCGGACAGGCAGCGGATGCGGGCACACTCGACCTGAGAAGTAATGGCGGCCAGTCGAGGAGGCACGGTGGGCGAATACCCGATCTGCATCATTGCCAGCGAGGGCAGCGGCATGACCGCGGCCGAGCAGATTCAGGCTCTGCGCGCGCAGAGACGGCTGCTGGACGACCTGCTCGAGGACGTGGGGCGCACCCGTCGTCGCCTCGACAGTGAGCCAGGGGCGGGGGCCGCGTGGCAGTCGGCGGCCCAGCGGCACTACATGCTGCGCCGCCTCGACCTGCGGAGTCAATTCGGGACGGTCGTGTGGTTACTCGAGGAGGCCAGGGGCTCCCTGAGTGCCTCGATCGCCGAGGTGGCACGCGGGTGAGCGGCCACGACACGGAGATCGGCCGGGCCTCCGGGGCGTTCGCGGACGGAGGCGCACACGGGGCGCCGGTCACGGTCGGTGGCCCTGGTGGCGTCGGTGGTGGCCCGCTCATGGTCAGCGGCGGCGGGTCGACGAAGGTCGCCACGGGTGAGCTCTTCGCCGAAAGCGCAGTGCTGCGCCGGGCGGAAGCGGATGCCGAGAACTGGCTGGGGCAGCTGGGCAGCATCCGCTCGCTGCAACCCCTGTCATCGTCGGGGTGCACGTACGTGGGTACCGCTGAGCTGTCGGCCGCCGCCGAGGCGATCAGTGCGGTTCGGGAGGAGGCCGCCGACCTCGCTGCGGCACTCGACAGGGCGGCCGAGAACTATGGCGCGACGGAGGGTGACATCGAACGCCTGCTGCGCTCGCTGGGGGCCGATGCAGGCTGGTGGTTCGGACTCACGTCGCACGTCTGGCTGCCTCTGGTCGCCGGGCCCGCACTCGCTGGGATCGCGATCAGCGGTCTGCTGGCGTCGATGATCACCGGCACCCCGCTCAACGAGTTGCCGGCCGAGGTCCTGAAGTATGTCGCCGACCATCCCGAGATCTACACCGATCCGGCCTTCGTGGAACTCGTAGCGGTACTCGTGGCGTCGGTCGACGATGCGGTCGCCGGGCGGATCGGCATTCCGCACTGGCTGTCGCGGCTGCTCGGGGACGACCAGCTCGGCATCCTTGGGGCGTCAACCTCGGCCGCCGGGGTGACGCTGCTGCTGCGGAACGCGGGCATTGGGCGCAGCACGGCGATCACCGTGAAGCAGGCCGCCGAACCGAAACCCGTGCAACCGCCGGCGGGTTTCGCCCAGGCAAGTGCGCGCATCCCACCCTCAGTTGCGGGCACTCCCCAGATCCTGATCGAACGGTATGCGGGCCCGGACGGGCCGGTCTGGTTCGTTTACGTGGGTGGAACGGTGGACTGGAGCGTCTTCCCGGGCATGGAGCCCTTCGACATGTCCTCGAATCTGCAGGGAGTTGGCCAGTTGCAGCCCGCGTCGCGTGAGGCCGTCGAATTGGCCATGCTCGAGGCCGGAATCCAGAAGGGCGACACCGTGCAGATATTCGGGCACTCCCAGGGCGGGCTGATCGTGGCGCAGGTGGCTGAGGCCGGAAAATTCGGCATCGACGGGGTCACAACCTTCGGGGCGCCGAGTGGCCAGGTTGACGTGACGGTATCGACGATGGCGTTTGAGAACAGCGACGATGCCGTCGTGGCCACGGGCGGCCGGGCTGAGCAGCCGTCGCCCGACCGCCTCGTGGTGGGGCACCAGGCCTATCTGGACAAGGAGATCCCGAAGGGGCAGGGGCTACCGGCCCACCAGCTCGCCGCCTATACCGACACCGCGGGGCTGGCCGATGCGTCGGAGGACCCGCGCGTGCGGGCGAAGAAGGAGGCCAGGTTCGGCCTCGAGTTAGGCGCCGGGACGGCCGTACTCTGGCGGGCTGACCGCGTCGAAGAGGGGCGATCCGCTCACGAAGCCGGAGTCGCCGGCGGGGGTGGTCGACGAGGCGGCGGCGGCAGAATGTGAGCCGTCAGGCATCCGCTCGAATGGTCAAGCGCGGGCGGGGCGCACGATCAGGCCGAGCAGCCAGCCGATGATGCCGAGCACGAGGGCCCCGAGTACGCCGGTCCAGAACCCGTCGACGACCAGACCGAAGCCGAGAAAGCCCGAGATCCAGGCCACGAGCAGCAGCAACAGCCCGTTCACGATCAGCGAGAACAGGCCCAGGGTCAGCACATAAAGGGGGAATGCGACGATGCGAACGAAGGTACCGACGAAGCTGTTCACGAATCCGAAGATCAGGGCGATGAGCAGATAGGTCAGCACCTCGGCGCCAGTGTCGGAGGCGTACGAGACGACGTCGACGCCCGCGACGATGAGGGCGGTGAGCCACAGGGCCACGGCATTGACGATCAGGGTGATCAGGAATCTGGCCATGCCTCCACTATGACACCGCCGACGCGTCCCGACGCGGTCGGCGCATACTCCCGTGCGAATATGTCGCGGCGTAGACTCGCCGAGTGAGCCCTACAGACACGTCCGGAGTCCGCCTGCGCCCCGAAATCGTCGCACTGCCGGCGTATAAGCAGGGTAAAGCGGCCGACGCCGACGCTTTCAAACTGTCCAGCAACGAGAACCCCTTCGATCCGCTGCCCGGAGTTATCGCCGCCGTACAGGCCGAAACGGCCTTCAATCGCTACCCGGATGCCTCGGCACGCGCCCTGCGCGAACGACTCGCGGCCAAGTTCGGTCGCCCCCTCGATGAGGTGCACGTCGGCTCTGGTTCGGTGGCGCTGCTGGCCCAGCTGATCCTGGCCGCCGCCGGACCCGGCGACGAGGTGCTCTACTCCTGGCGCTCCTTCGAGGCCTACCCGAGCCTGGTCACCGTTTCCGGCGCCACCAGCGTGCGGGTTCCGGGGCGCGCCGACTACGGTCACGACCTGCCCGAAATGGCGGCCGCGCTGACCGACAAGACCCGTGTCGTCATCGTCTGCTCCCCGAACAACCCCACCGGCACCATCGTGACGACCGAGGAGTTCACCTCCTTCATGGCCGTGGTGCCGAGCGACCTGCTCGTGATCCTCGACGAGGCCTACATCGAATTCGTGACGGACCCCGAGGCCGTGAACGGACTCACCCTGCTCGATTCCTACCCGAACCTCGTCGTGCTGCGCACCTTCTCGAAGGCCTACGGCCTCGCCGGGCTGCGGGTAGGCTACGCGCTCGGCGCCTCGGCGATTCTCGACGCCGCCCGGGCCACGGCGATCCCGCTGTCGGTCACCGGCCAGGCCAGCGCCGCCGCCCTCGCCTCGCTCGACGCCGAGCCCGAGCTGCTCGCCCGGGTACGCGTGCTCGCTCACCGCCGTGACGCGGCCTGGCGGGCGCTCACCGAGCAGGGCTGGGCGATTCCCCGGCCGCAGGGCAATTTTCTGTGGCTGCCGACCGCAGCCGAGACCGCGGCGGTCGCCGAGACCCTGGCCGATGCCGGACTGGTGGTGCGTGCGTTCGCGCCCGAGGGCATCCGCGTCTCGATCGGCGAGGAGGACGCTATCGCGACCCTCCTCTTAATTGGTGCAGATATTGTGCAGGACCTTCCCTCAACACACCCGGCCCGGCAGCTAGGTTAGTACGGTGCCAGCGACCCGAAACGATGCGTCCGTGCCCACGGTGGCGCCCCCGACTCTGCCCCGCCCGCCCCACGCAGCGGCGCCCCACGCAGCGGCACTGAACGACGACGGCCCGACCGTTCGGCTGCTCTCGCCCTCCGGCGAGTTCATCCCGAGCGCCGCCGCCGAACAGTACCTGCCGTATCTCGACCGCCTGACCGAGGCCGATTACCGCAGGTTCTACCGCGACATGGTCGTCGTGCGCCGGTTCGACACCGAGGCCGCGAACCTGCAGCGTCAGGGCCAGCTCGCCCTCTGGGTTCCCAGCCACGGCCAGGAGGCCGCCCAGGTCGGATCGGCCTACGCCACGCGTGCGCAGGACCACGTCTTTCCCTCTTACCGTGAGCACGTGGTCGGCATGGTCCGCGGCCTCGACGTCGTCGATATTCTGCGGATGCTGCGGGGCGTCACCCTCGGCGGCTGGAAGCCCGAAGAGCACGGCAATTTTCACCTGTACACGCTCGTGCTCGCCGCGCAGACCCTGCACTCCACCGGCTACGCGATGGGCATGACGCTCGACGGCTCGACCGGAACCGGCAACCCCGAAACGGACCAGGCCGTCATCGTCTACTACGGCGACGGCGCCAGCTCGCAGGGCGACGCCAACGAGGCGCTCGTCTTTGCGTCGAGCTACCAGACGCCCCAGGTGTTCTTCATGCAGAACAACCACTGGGCGATCAGTGTGCCCGTGTCCCGACAGTCCCGCTCGCCGCTCTACCTGCGGGCGAGCGGCTTCGGCATGCCCGGGGTGCAGGTCGACGGCAACGACGTGCTCGCGAGCTTCGCGGTGACCGCGAAAGCGATGGACGACGCCCGGGCCGGCCACGGCCCCTCGCTCATCGAGGCGCTCACCTACCGGGTCGGGGCCCACACCACGGCCGACGACCCCACCAAATATCGGGACCCGGCGGAACTGGCCTACTGGGTTGCCCGCGACCCGATCGAGCGGTTTCGCGCCTATCTCACGGGCCGCGGTGTCGAGCAGGAGTTTCTCGACTCCGTCGAGGAGGAGGCGAATGACTTCGCCGCCGATACCCGCCGCCGCGCCCTCGAGATCGTCGGCCCGGAGGTGTCGGTCATCTTCGACAACGTCTACGCCGAGCCGCACCCGCTCGTGACCGAGCAGAAAGCGTGGCTCAGCCGCTACGAAGCATCCTTCGAAGGGGGTCAGAAGTGACACCGAGCGCCGCATCCACCGCCGTTACCGGCACAGCCGCCAGCGCGAACCTGCCGATGACGAAGGCGCTCAATGCCGGCCTGCGCCAGGCCATGCTGAACGACCCCAAGGTCATTCTGATGGGCGAGGACATCGGCCCGCTCGGCGGAGTGTTTCGCGTCACCGAGGGCCTGATCAAGGAGTTCGGCGACAAGCGCGTGCTTGACACGCCGCTCGCCGAATCCGGCATCATCGGCACCGCGATCGGGCTCGCCATGCGCGGCTTTCGACCGGTCTGCGAGATCCAGTTCGACGGCTTCGTGTTTCCCGGCTTCGACCAGATCACGAGCCAGCTCGCCCGCATGCGCAACCGCCACGAGGGCGGCCTGATCATGCCCGTGGTGATCCGCATCCCCTACGGCGGACACATCGGCTCGGTCGAACACCACCAGGAAAGCCCGGAGGCGTACTTCGCGCACACTCCCGGGCTGCGGGTCGTCAGCCCGTCGAACCCGCACGATGCCTACTGGATGATGCAGCAGGCCATCGAAAGCAACGACCCGGTGATCTTCTTCGAACCCAAGAGCCGCTACTGGCCCAAGGGCGAAGTCGTATATGCCGAAAGCGGCATACCGCTGCATGCGAGCCGGGTGGTGCGCACCGGCAGCGACGTGACCGTTGTCGGCCACGGTGCGATGGTCAGCGTGCTGCTGCAGGCCGCCGAGATCGCCGCTACCGAGGGCATCACGCTCGAGGTCATCGACCTGCGCTCGATCTCACCGATCGATTTCGGCCCGATTCTCGCCTCGGTCGAGAAGACCGGTCGTCTCGTCGTCGCCCAGGAAGCCGCGGGCTTCGTCAGCGTCGGTTCGGAGATCGCCGCCACCGTCGCCGAGCGGGCGTACTACTCGCTCGAGGCCCCGGTGCTGCGGGTCTCCGGCTTCGACACCCCCTTTCCGCCGGCCGCCGTGGAGACGCACTTTCTGCCGAGTCCCGACCGGATACTCGAGGCCGTCGACCGCGCCCTCGCCTACTAGCGCCCCGCCGGCCAGCGTGTTGGCATTCCGACATCCCCCTAACTTTCAGGAAGGCACCCCATGAGCGTGTCGAAATTCACTCTTCCCGACGTCGGTGAAGGCCTCACCGAGGCCGAAATCGTCGAGTGGAAGGTCGCCCCCGGCGACACCGTGGCCATCAACCAGGTGTTGGTCGAGATCGAGACGGCCAAGTCACTCGTGGAGCTGCCCTCGCCGTTCGTCGGTGTGGTCGGCGAGATCTTCGTGCCGGCCGGCACGACGATTGACGTGGGCACCCTGATCATCACGATCCACTCGGGGGCGGATGCCGCGGGCAGCGCCCCGGCGGCAGCCGCGCCAGCCGCAGCCGGTACCGTCGCCCCGGTCGACCCCGAACTCGTTGCGGCCGCGAACGATGTGAGCGCCAGCATCTCCGCCGAGGCAGCGGAGCTCGCGCAAGCCGAGGAGAAGCCCGAGCCCGTGCTCGTCGGCCGGGGCACGGCCGCGACCATGCCGACCCGTCGGCGCCGCCACACCGGGCCGCCGGTCGCCCACGAGTCGCTGGCTCCCGCTCCCGCAGCACGCGTGGGACCGGCGCCGACGGAGCATATGCCGCGCACGGCATCCGTCGGCCCGGTGCTCGCCAAGCCGCCGATCCGTAAGCTCGCCAAGGATCTCGGAGTCGACCTTGCCTTCGTCGAGCCGACCGGCCCGATCGGTGACGTGACCCGCGAAGACGTGCTGCGCGGCGCCACCCAGGCCAGCGTGTTCCGCAACATCCAGACCCCGGAATGGCCCTCTGACCGCGAAGAACACATCCCCGTCAAGGGTGTGCGCAAGGTCATCGCCCAGGCGATGGTGAAGAGCGCGTTCACCGCGCCGCACGTGAGCCTGTTCGTCGACGTCGACGCGACCCGCACGATGGAGTTCGTGAAGCGGCTGAAGGCCTCGACCGACTTCGCCGGCATTCGCGTCTCGCCGCTGCTCATCATGGCCAAGGCCATGATCTGGGCCGTGCGCCGCAACCCCACCGTGAACTCCACGTTCACCGACGAGGAAATCATCGTGCGGCACTACGTGAACCTCGGGATTGCGGCCGCGACGCCGCGCGGGCTCATCGTTCCCAACATCAAGGAAGCGCAGGACATGAGCCTGCTCGAACTGGCCGGCGCCCTCGAAAACCTCACCCAGACCGCCCGCGACGGCAAGACCAGCCCCGCCGAGATGTCGAACGGCACGATCACGATCACCAACATCGGCGTGTTCGGCATGGACACCGGAACGCCCATTCTCAACTCGGGTGAGGCCGGCATCGTGGCGCTCGGCACGATCAAGCAGAAGCCGTGGGTTGTGGACGGCGAAGTGCGGGCCCGGTTCGTGACCACGATCGGCGCGAGCTTCGACCACCGCGTCGTCGATGGCGACGTGGCGAGCCGTTTTCTGGCCGACGTTGCGAGCATCATCGAGGAACCCGCGCTGCTGCTCGAGTAACCGAACCGATGACCCCCGAAGGCGCCCTGTTGGTTTTGACAATCATTATCATCAGGGTTAGCCTCGGGACATGCACAAACGATACTTCGCTGCCCCCGCCCTGCTCGCCGGGGCGGCCCTGGCCCTCTCTGGCTGCGCCTCGACTCCCACGAGCAACACGGGCACCGAGGGTGATCTGCGCGTCGTCGCCACGACCACCCAGATTGCGGACTTCACCCGCAGCGTCGTCGGCGACGCCGAGGGCGTGTCGATCACGCAGCTCGTGCAGCCCAACCAGAGCCTGCACAGCTACGACCCGTCCGCCGCTGATCTCACGGCCCTCGGCGCAGCCGACGTGCTCGTGATCAACGGTGTCGACCTCGAGGAATGGCTCGATGACGCCATCGACGCGTCCGGATTCGACGGCGTCACGATCGACTCTGACGAGGGCATCGACATCATCGAGAGCGAGGTCGACGACCACGCCGGTGAGACCGAAGCCGAGCACGCCGAGCACGCCGACGAAACCGAGGAAGAACACGCCGCCGAAGAAGCGGCCGAAGCCGCGGAGTCCGAGGACGACGAGCACGCTCATGACGGCGGAGACCCGCACATCTGGACCGATGTCAGCAACGCCCTGACCATGGTCGGCACCATCGCGACCGGCCTCGAAGACGCGAGCCCCGACGCCGCTGCCGACATCACCGCCAACGCGGCCGCCTACAGCGCTCAGCTGACCGAGCTCGACAGCTGGATTCGGACCAACGTCGAGACCGTTCCTGCCGAGGAACGCCTGCTCGTGAGCAACCATGACGCGCTCGGTTACTACACCGCCGCCTACGGCATCACCTACGTTGGCGCCGTGATTCCGAGCTTCGATGACAACGCCGAGCCCAGTGCAGCCGCCATCGACGAACTCGTCGCGGCGATCAGCGCGACCGGCGTGCAGGCGGTCTTCTCCGAGGCCTCGCTCAACCCCAAGACCGCCGACACGATCGCGTCCGAGGCGGGCGTCACGGTCTACTCCGGAGATGACGCCCTCTACGTTGACTCGCTCGGCCCCCAGGACAGCGCCGGCGACACCTACCTCAAGGCTCAGCTGCACAACACGACGTTGATCCTCGAATCCTGGGGCGTCACACCGACGGATGTCCCCGCCGACCTCGAAAAATAGGTAATAGTTAACGAGTGAACGAGAATCCTTCTCAGCAGTCAACGACTGCGCCCCGAGAGACCGACGCCGACGGCGAGACCACCGTCGACTCCGCCCACGCCCCCGCACTGCGGGTGGCGGGGGCGTCTTTCGCGTACGGCGCCGCGCCGGCCCTGGCCGACATCAACTTCGAGGTTGCCGCCGGAACCGCCGTTGCGATGATCGGGCCGAACGGCTCCGGCAAGTCCACCCTGCTGAAGGGCATCCTGGGCCTGATCGCCCGCACAGCGGGCACGGTCGAGGTTCTCGGTGCCTCTCCGGCTCCGGCCGGCACCGTCGGCTACGTGCCGCAGACCGACGAACTCGACCCGCAGTTTCCCATCACCCTCGAGCAGGTCGTCATGATGGGCCGCTACCGGGCGCTCGGCTGGCTGCGCCTTCCCGGCAGGCGCGATCGGGCATCCGTCGCCGAGGCCCTCGAGGTCGTGGGCCTCAGCCACCGCGCGAAAACACGTTTCGGCGAACTCTCCGGCGGCCAACAGCAGCGCGGCCTGCTGGCCAGAGCAATCGCGTCGAACCCGCGCCTGCTGCTGCTCGACGAACCGTTCAACGGCCTCGACCAGCAGAACCGCGACGCACTCATCGAAACCGTCAAGAGACTCAAGCACGACGGCGTCGCGGTGCTCGTCTCGACCCACGACATTGAACTCGCCCGCGCCGTCTGCGACTGCGTGCTGCTGCTCAACGGTGAACAGGTAGCCTTCGGCCCGCTCGAGCAGGTGCTCACCCTCGACAACGTGCAGCGCGCGTTCCACAATGTGGGCATCGAGATGGACGAGCACACGGTTGTCGTGCCCGGCCACGGCGGCCACTAGGTTCGGCCGATTTCCATGGATGTTTTCAGCCCCCTCTTCGACGCGTTCGCGCTGCCCTTCATGTCCCGGGCGCTCGTTGTGCTCGTGGTGCTCAGCCTCGTCGCCGGCCTCGTCGGCGTGCTCGTCAACCTGCGCGGGCTCGAATTCATCAGCGACGGCCTCACGCACGCCGTCTTTCCGGGCATCGCGATCGGTTTCGTCTGGGGCGGCCGCGACGGCCTGTTTCTCGGTGCCATGATTGCCGCGCTGCTCGCCGCCGTGGTGCTCACCCTGATCGTGCGCCGCGCGGTGACAACGGATGCCGCCATCGCCATCGTCTTCACGGCCATGTTCAGCGTGGGCGTCATCGTGGTTTCACGGGAAACCAACTATGTCGGGCAGCTCGAGCAGCTGCTGTTCGGCAGGTTGCTCACCGTGAGCCCGACCGAGGTCGTGCAGACCATCGTCATCTGCGGAGTCGCGCTGCTGCTCGTCGGGCTCACGCTCAAGGAGCAGGTCTTTCGTGCCTTCGACCGCACGTACAGCGCCGCGGCGGGCTTTCGCCCGCTCGTTCTCGACATGCTGCTCAACGTCGCGATCGCCCTCGTCGTGGTGGCGGCGAGCAACGCGGTCGGCAACCTGCTCGTGCTTGCCGTGCTGATTGTGCCGGGCGCCTTCGCCCGGCTCGTGACCCAGCGGGTCTGGTGGCTCTTCCCCCTCGCGGCCGGCTTCGCCGGGCTCTGCGCCTGGTTCGGGCTCGCGCTCGGGTACGAGGCATCCGTCAACAACGGCATCGACCTGCCGAGCGGCGCGACCGTCGTGCTCGTGCTCGTGGCCGGATACGCGGTCGCCTTCCTCGTGCGACTCGCGGTCGATCGCGTTCGCGGCGGCACCGTCGCAGGGACCGCCGTCGCGCGTCGCGCGGGACCTGCGCCGCTGCGCGGTAGGCGTGCCACCCGCGCAGCGGCGCAGGTCCCGCGTAACTCCGCCAACAGCGGAGTGCGACACTGATGGGCTATTTTGCACAGGCGCTGCTTGCCGCCGTGACGATCGGCGCCCTCAGCGGACTCGTCGGCACCCTCGTGGTGCTGCGCCGCCGCACCTTCTTCGCCCAGGCCCTCACTCACGCGACCTTCCCGGGNTCGGCACCCTCGTGGTGCTGCGCCGCCGCACCTTCTTCGCCCAGGCCCTCACTCACGCGACCTTCCCGGGCGCCGTCGGCGCGGCGATGCTCGGCTGGAGCATCCCTCTCGGCGCGGCGATCGCGAGCGTCGCGATCGTGGGCATCATGACCCTGATCGGCCGGGTGAAACGCCAGGGCAGCCAGGTTGCGTCGGGTATTCTGCTGACCGCGGGGTTCGCGCTCGGCGTGACGGTGCAGTCGCTGAACCCGTCGCTGCCGGTGCACGTCGACTCCTACCTGGTCGGATCGATCCTCACCGTCACGAGCGGCGACCTCGTGCTCGCGGTCTCTGTGCTCGGCGCCGCCGTGCTCGTGCTCGCGGTCTTCGGCAAGCAGATTCTGTTCTCGACCTTCGACGTCAACGGCTACCGGGCCGCCGGCTACCGGGAATGGCCGATCGAGGTGCTGACGCTCGTGCTGATCACCGCGACCGTCGTGACGGCCATGCCCGCCGTCGGTGCGATCCTCGCCATCGCCCTGATCGCGGCGCCGGCCGCCGCGGCCCGCCTCGTGACCCGCACCGCGAGCCACATCTTCATCGTGGCGCCGGTACTCGGGGCCGTCTCCGGGGTTGCCGGAGTGCTGTTCTCTCGCAGTCTCGACGTGGCGGCCGGCCCTGCGATCGCCCTCTGCGCCGCGGCCCTCTTTGTGGTGGCCCTGCTCGTTCGCTCGCTCGAACGAATGTGGCTACGGTTAAAGCTATGAAGCGAAATACCTGGCAGCGCGAAGCAGTGCGCGGCGCGCTCGACGCGAGCGGCGGCTTCGTCAGCGCCCAGGGCCTGCACTCGGCGCTGCACGCGAGCGGCTCCCCCATCGGCCTCGCCACGGTCTATCGCGCTCTCGCCGACCTCGCCGTCGGCGGCGACGCCGACTCCCTGCAGTCGCCCGACGGCGAAAGCCTCTACCGGGCCTGCAGTACCAACGAGCATCACCACCATCTCATCTGCCGCAATTGCGGGCTCACCGTCGAAATCGAAGCGGATGCCGTGGAGACCTGGGCGAAGAACGTCGCCTCCCAGAATGGCTTCACCGATGCCGCGCACGTTGTCGACGTCTTCGGGCTGTGCGCCGCCTGCACGGCGGCGGCCGCCGCATCCGCGGTCTGAATCGCGGTCTGATTCGCCACCCGAACGGGGCGCGCCTATTCTGTGTCACCATTGGTCCGTTCGGTGCAGGCGTGCAGTGCACGGCAACTGAACGGTGAGTGCGGGTGGGCAACCATGGATACTGAGCGGCGCGAGACGTCGAGTGCAACGATAACGCTGCTGCTGCGCTATGTTCGGTCGCAGGGCGGGGATGCGGCCGTGCTCGAGGTTCTCGATCGTGCCGGAGTCAAACAAGACGCGAAGGCCCTGCAGGACTCGTCGTCGTGGGTGAGCTACAAGTCCAAGATCCGCTTGTTTGAGGCCGCGACGATCGTTCTCGATGACTCGGGCACCATGTTCGCGGTGGGTGCCAGTGCGGTCGTCGGGGGCGTGCCGCTGGTGCTCGTGCAGTTGCTGAGCATGCTGGTCTCGCCCGGAGCGATCTATCGCCAGCTACCCCGAATGGTGCCGAAGTTCACCACGACGTCCACCATTGACAACGTTCAGGTGACCAAGAACACGGCGACGCTGCGGTTTCGCCTGCACGACGGTTACCTCCCCTCACGGCTGGACTGCCAGTATGCCCAGGGCCTGTTCTCGGCCGTGCCGGTCTTCTTCGGCCTTGCGCCGGCTCGGATCTCCCACCCGACGTGCCAGTCCGACGGCGCTCCAGCCTGCGAATTTCTGCTCACCTGGTCCAGTCGACCGAACTGGTGGCTGCGGCGCAAGCGGAGTCGAATCGTTGACGATTCGCTGTCGGTGCTGCGCGACAAGGTGCGTGACGTGCAGATCGCTGCCGCCGATCTGGTGAGCAGCGATAACGTCGACGAGGTTCTGGCGCGCATCGTCGATCACGCGGCCTCGGCCGTGATCGCGCCCGGCTACCTGCTCGTTCTGAGGTCCGACGACGGCCGGCCGCCGGTGGTGCGCGATCGCGGGCTCAGCAGCGAACGTGCCGCCCGGCTGGCCGAACGGTTGCTGGGCCACGATGATCTCGGCGCGCGCGCGTTGGTGGTGGAAGTCGTGTCGTCCCGCAAGTTGCACGGATACCTGGCTGCGGTGTTCGAGCAGGGGCACGCGGCCATGACCGGCGATCGGCTGCTGCTCGAGGCCTACGCCGGCCACGCGGCCGCCGCCCTCGACCTGGTGACGGCACTGGAGGAATCCCGACGGGAAGGGGCGCGAGCGGCCGCGCTGCTCGCACTCGCGCAGGAACTCGCGGGCAGCGACAGCATCGATGTCATCGGCGGTATCGTCGCGGAGGCTTTGCCCACCATTGTCGGTTCTCAGGCGGCATCCGTGCTGCTCTGGGATGCCGAACGGGGCGAGCTGCGTCCGATCGCGGCCTCCGGGCTGGATCCTGCGGAACGAGAACCGTACCTGCAATCGAGCGTGCCCGTGGCCCAGACCCCGGAGCTGATGGGACTGCTCACCAGACGGGAACGGGTCGTTGTCACGGCCCAGGGTGCCAGCCCGGCCCTCTCCCAACTCCTTCTCGCCACGAGTTCGCACACGCTCATGGGCGTGCCACTGCTCGCGGGCGACGTCTTCATGGGCGTGGCCACGGTCACCTGGGGCGCTGCGGTCACGGCCGAGACGCTCGCGGAGGCCGCAGCGCGGCTGGAGGGCGCGAGCCATCAGGCCGCCACGGCCATGCAGAAGGCCCGGCTGCTCGCCACGGTGCGGCATCAGTCGCTGCATGACGCCCTGACCGGTCTGCCCAACCGGCTCATGTTCGCTCAGAAGCTCGACGCCGCGCTGTCAGCCTGTGACGCTGCCACGATGACCGCGGTCGTGTTCTGCGACCTCGACGATTTCAAGGGGGTCAACGATCGACTGGGGCACGGCTCCGGCGATGAACTGCTGCGCCAGGTTGCGGCCCGGCTGCGCGGCGCGATCAGGCACACGGATACCGTCGGCCGTCTGGGTGGGGACGAGTTTGCCGTCGTCTTCAGCGAGGTTTCCGGCGAGCAGGAGGCCATCGACATGGCGAACCGACTCGTGGAGAGTCTGAACCGTGCGTTCAGGGTGGAAGGCCGTGACCTGCGGATCTCGGCCAGCGTGGGAGTGTCCGTGCATGTGGGTCGGGGCGGGTTGGGTGAGATTCTGCTCGACGCGGCGGATCGCGCAATGTATTCGGCCAAGAGAACGGGCCGAAATCAGGTCGCCGTTTCCGGGCGTCTGACGAGCCATGACCTGCGCGATTCACTGGCTGCCGAGCTGTCCTCGGCCTTGCAGGCGGGCCAGATGCGGCTCTTCTTCCAACCGGTTGTCGATGTCTCCACCCCGCACGGCGACCGGGTGGTGGGTGCGGAGGTACTCATCCGCTGGAATCATCCGAGGCTCGGAGTGTTGGTGCCGGCAGCCTTTCTGCCGCTTGCTCAGGAGATTGGCGAGATCGCCAACCTCGACCTGTGGGTCGTGGGGGCCGCCTGCGCTGCCGCCGCCGCGTGGCCCCAGCCCGGCGATTCGCCCCTCACCGTTGCGGTCAACCTCGATGCATCAACGCTCGTGGACGACAGGCTCTTCACGACCGTCCGAGCCGCGCTCAAGCTCAATGACCTGCTTCCCGAGCGATTGGTTCTCGAGATCGTCGAGAGCAGGGCTCTCATCGACCTGCCCGGGGTCGTGGAGCGGCTGACTGCGCTGCGACAGCTCGGGGTGCGCATCTCGCTCGATGACTTCGGTACCGGATTCTCGACGCTCACCTGGCTGAACACGCTGCCGGTCGACCAGATCAAGATCGATCGAAGCTTCACCATGAACCTTCCGCAGAAGCAATCCACGACCATGGTGCAGGGCATTCTCGCGCTCGCCGCCACGCTCCAGGTGGAAGTGATCGCCGAGGGCGTGGAGACCGTCGAACAGCTGGCCGTGCTGCGCGCGAGCGGATGCCGCCTGGTGCAGGGCTACCTGTTTGGTCGCCCGCAACCGATTCTGAAAACGGTACCCGGGCCCCTCGAGGCCGCGAGTCCTGGCCTTGCGGCTCACGGCAGCGATCGTCCCTGACGCGGCGGATTTGCGGGCGGGGGCCGCGCCCTGTAGTGTGGGACGCTGCTACGCCTGTGTGCGTGCATTGCACGTCGTCCCTCGCGGATCGCGCGCCGACAAGAAATCTTGGGAAGGGCACTCGCCCTTCGGTAATGGAGGAAAACCATGGCATCTGTATGCCAGGTGACTGGAGCCGTTCCCGGCTTCGGGCACAACATTTCGCACTCGCACCGACGCACCAAGCGTCGCTTCGACCCGAACGTTCAGAAGAAGACGTACTACGTGCCGTCGCTTCGTCGCAAGGTCACACTGACCCTGTCCGCAAAGGGCATCAAGGTAATTGATGCTCGTGGTATCGAGAGCGTCGTCAAGGACGTTCTCGCCCGTGGGGTGAAGATCTAATGGCTAAGGCTCATGACGTACGTCCGATCATCAAGCTGCGTTCCACGGCTGGAACCGGTTACACCTACGTAACCAAGAAGAACCGCCGGAACAACCCCGACCGTCTGGTACTCAAGAAGTACGACCCCGTAGTGCGCAAGCACGTTGACTTCCGTGAGGAGCGCTAAAAATGGCGAAGAAGAGCATGATTGCCAAGAACAACCAGCGCAAGGTTATCGTCGAGCGCTACGCCGCGAAGCGCCTTGAGCTCAAGAAGGCCCTCGTTGACCCGGCCGGCACCGACGAGTCCCGCGAAGAGGCTCGCAAGGGCCTGCAGAAGCTTCCGCGCAACGCGAGCCCGGTGCGCCTGCGCAACCGTGACGCCGTTGACGGTCGTCCCCGTGGACACCTCTCCAAGTTCGGCATCTCGCGCGTTCGTTTTCGCGACATGGCGCACCGCGGAGAGCTGCCCGGCATCACCAAGTCCAGCTGGTAACACCCTGCTGCCCACCGTCTAGACGGTCGGATGGGATGTCGACTTCGGTCGACATCCCATCCGTGTTTTAAAGCCGGATGCCCTGCACGGTTTTCGCGCACAGCGAAAATGAGGGCGAATCCCCCGTGAAAAGTGCCCAAAAAGGGCGGAAATCCGCGGAATCCCGCGGATGTCTGTTAGATTCAACGCGGTCGAACCGACCAACGGAGCGCCCGTAGCGGGCGCGCCCGCTTCATGAATACTTTTCTGTTAATACAGACGAAGGTCCGAGGAGGACACTCAATGGCTGACAAGTCGCTGAACAAGACCGAGCTCGTTGCCAAGGTTGCCGCTGACTCCGGACAGAGCCAGGCCACCGTTGACGGCGTGCTGAACGCATTCTTCGCAACCCTGGCCGAGACCGTTGCCGCTGACGGCAAGGTCACCATCCCGGGTTGGTTGGGCGTTGAGCGCACCGCCACCGCCGCTCGCACCGGCCGCAACCCGCAGACCGGCGAAGAAATCGCCATCGCTGCCGGCCACCGCGTCAAGCTGACCGCCGGAAGCAAGCTGAAGGCTGCCGCAAAGTAGTCTTTTCTACCTGAAAGGGCGTCGACCGCGGTCGGCGCCCTTTTTCGCGCCCGAGCGGATGCTGCCCGTCGGCCGGGCGGGTGCGCAGGTGCCGACCGTTAAGATTGAGGCGTGCCTCGCCTCGTTCGCCTTCTCGCACCGGCAGCCCTGCTGCTGGTCGCTCTGCTCTCGACCCTTGCCGCCCTCGCCTACGGCGGAGGAGCCGCAGCCCAGCTGCTGGCCGATCCCGGTCCGGTCGTTCGCTACGGCCTGCCGCTTGCCAAGCTGCTCGTCAACATCAGCGCGGCCGGCACGATCGGCGCCCTCGTGCTGGCGCTCTTTGCGCTGAGCCCGAAGGAACGCGAGTTCAACACGGCCCTCGACTTCGCCGCCGGATCCGCAGCGGTCTTTGCCGTGGCATCCGCCGTGACCGGCTTCCTGACGTTCCTGCTCGTGACCAACGTGTCGATCAGTTTTGACGATCGGTTCAGTGCCACCGCCGGTCAGTTCTTCGGTCAGATCGAGATCGGCCAGGCCTGGCTGGC
Organism: Cryobacterium frigoriphilum; assembly: GCF_004403305.1. Lineage (GTDB taxonomy): Bacteria > Actinomycetota > Actinomycetes > Actinomycetales > Microbacteriaceae > Cryobacterium > Cryobacterium frigoriphilum. Next base: position 131,697 of record NZ_SOHE01000060.1, read on the forward strand.
CACCACCCTGATCGCCGCCGGCGTGACCGTGCTGTGCTTCGCGGTGCGCAACCAGACCGCGCTCATCTTTGTCACGCTGCTCGCGCTCACCGCGCTGCTGCCCATGGCGCAGCAGGGACACTCGGCCGGCGCTGAGGGCCATGACGCCGCCATCACCGCCCTCGGGCTGCACCTCGTCTTTGCGGCCGTCTGGCTGGGCGGGCTGCTGACCATCGTCGTGCTGCACCGTCAGCTGGGTTCCGACCGCCTGCGCAGCGTGCTCGGTCGCTACTCGACCCTGGCCCTCGTGAGCTTCATCGTCGTGGCGGCCTCCGGCTACGTCAGCGCCGAACTGCGGGTCGGCTCCCTCGACAACCTGCTGACGCCCTACGGCCTGTTGGTGCTCGTGAAGGTGGCCGCTCTCATCGTGCTCGGCGGCTTCGGGGTGCTGCAGCGCCGGTTCTTCCTGCGTAAAATCGCCGCCGCCCGCCCGGACGCCGCAGCCCCGGGGCGGTACTTCTGGTGGCTCGTTGTGGCCGAGCTCGGCTTCATGGGCCTCGCGAGCGGTGTCGCGGCCGCGCTGGCCCGTACCGCCACCCCGGTCGCCCAGATCGTCACGACCGAGCAGCTCACGTCGACGCCGGCCCAGGTGCTCACTGGCCAGGTGCTTCCGCCCGAGCTGACCTTCGCCCGCTACTTCACCGAGTGGAACTTTGACATCGCCTGGGCGCTGTTCTGCGCCTTCGGCATATTCTTCTACCTGGCCGGCGTCTGGCGGCTGCATCGCCGCGGCGACCGGTGGCCGCTGCACCGCACCATCCTCTGGGTTGCCGGCCTGGTCGCACTGTTCTACATCACCAACGGCGGCGTGAACGTGTATGAAAAGTACCTGTTCTCGACCCACATGCTCGCCCACATGATGCTCACCATGCTCGTGCCGCTCTTGCTCGTTCCGGGCGCCCCGGTGACCCTCGCCGCTCGCGCCATCGCCAAGCGTCAGGACGGCAGCCGCGGTGCCCGCGAGTGGATCCTGCTGGCCGTGCACTCCCGTTACGCCGGCATCATCGCCAACCCGCTGGTGGCCGCCGGACTGTTCGCCGGATCGCTCTACGTGTTCTACTACTCCTCGATCTTCAGCTGGGCGACCACAGATCACCTCGGTCACATGTGGATGATCGTGCACTTTCTCATCACCGGGTACCTGTTCGTGCAGTCACTCATCGGCATCGACCCGGTTCCGTACCGGCTGTCCTACCCGTTCCGCCTGCTGCTGCTCATCGGCACGATGGTGTTCCACGCCTTCTTCGGCCTCACCCTGATGATGGGCACCGGACTGCTGCTGGCTGACTGGTACGGGGCGATGGGCCGCACCTGGGGGCTCAGCGCGATCGGTGACCAGCAGTTCGGTGGCGGTATCGCCTGGGGCGTCGGAGAACTGCCGACGATCGCCCTCGCGATCGTGGTCGCGATTCAGTGGAGCCGCAACGACGAGAAGGTGACCAAGCGGCTCGACCGCAACGCGGACCGCACCGAAGACGCCGAGCTGATCGCCTACAACGAGCGTTTCGCCAAGCTCGCGGCGCACGACCAGAAGTAGACGCCCGGGCAGGTCGGGCAGGTCGGGCAGGCCGGGCTGCGGGTCAGCGCAGCTGGATTGCCAGGTTACCGTCGGACTGGATCGTGACGCTCAAACCGATCACGAACGACACGTCCTCGTCGCGGGTGCTCTTGTCACCATCGAAGAGTGACTGCACGTCGACCACGATGTGCGCGAGACCGGTGGTGGAGGCCATCTCGAACGAGGACTCGCCGGCCTCGAGCAGAACCGACGGGTACTGGGCGATCGACCAGACCGGCGCACTCAGCACCCGGTCGTTGATCGTGATGCCGAACGGGCAGTTCGAGGGCTGCAGCACCTGGTCGACGATGCACTTGTCGAGAAAACTGTTCAGTTCCGCCTGCACCTGGCCGGTGAAGGTCTCCGTCGGCATCGCGTTGATGGTCACGTCGGTGGCGCCCGAGGCGACCACCGGCACGCTCAGGGGCTCGGAGCTGAGCATGGTGGAGTCGTGCGCGAAGGAATACCGCATCGGAGCGAAGGCCAGGTAGGCGGCCTGCGTCGAGAAGGTGTCCGGGGCATCCGTCGCCGCGTGCGCCCGGGTATCGAGGTCGAGACCGTTCACCGTGAAGGCCCGTTCGTGCAGCACGGTCACCTGCAGCACGGCGAGCGGGCTGGTGGCGAACCGCCAGGCGGTGAAGACTCCGGCGAACGTTCCCGTGCTCTGCACCGTGAACTGCATGGTCGCGGCTTCACCGTCGAGAAGAAAATCGTAGACGACCGTGTGCAGGCCCGGTGACGTTTCGGTGTCGCTGATCTGTTCGAGATCGGTCAGGTCCCCGAGAACGGATGCGCGCAGCAGGGTCCGCGGAAGATTCTGCGGCAGCGAGGCGGCTTCGAGGTCGTCGTTGCTCGGCACGACGCCGGGAAGCGCGAGCGCCCCCTCGGTGTCGTGGCGGGCGAGGGAGTCGAGGTACCCGCCGACGAAACCGCCGGCGCTGTAGACGCCGCGGTTCAGGGCGGTGATGGCGGCCAGCAGCGCCCCGCCGAGCAGAACGGCGATGACGAAGACCGCGATCACGGTGCGCAGCGTGCGCGCACTGGTGCTGCGCAGAGCGCTCATTTGCGGTGGTCCGCCCCCGTTGGTCACTCCACCAGCTTACGGGGGCGACTACAGTGGGATATCCGTGCCGAGCCAAATCGCCCCCCACACCGTCCGAGTGAAAGTACCCCTGTGACCGAGATTCCACTGTCGCGCGAGCAGGCCGAGGTCTACGCGGCCATCGAGGGCACGAAACAGAACGTTTTCGTCACCGGGCGGGCCGGCACCGGCAAGTCCACGCTGCTGAACCACCTGTCGTGGAACACCAGCAAGCAGATCGTGATCGCCGCTCCGACCGGCGTCGCCGCCCTCAACGTGGGCGGGCAGACGATCCACTCCCTGTTCCGGCTGCCGATCGGGGTCATCGCCGACAGCCCGATCGTGCAGAACGATCAGGTACGCAAGCTGCTCAACACCATCGACACCCTCGTGATCGACGAGGTCTCCATGGTCAACGCCGATCTCATGGACGCGATCGATCGCAGCCTGCGGCAGGCCCGCCAGCGCCGGCACGAGGCGTTCGGCGGGGTGCAGATCGTGCTGTTCGGTGATCCGTACCAGCTGGCCCCGGTGCCGGGCGGCCCCGAGGAGCGCGCCTATTTTGCCGATCACTATCGGTCGATGTGGTTCTTCGACGCAACGGTCTGGCAGGGCGCCGACCTGCGTATTTTCGAGCTGACCGAAATTCACCGCCAGCGCGACAATGACTTCAAGGTGATGCTCAACGCCGTGCGGCACGGTCAGGTCACGCCGGAGATCGGCGGGGCACTCAACGGCGCCGGCGCCCGCACCCCACCGACCGAGGGCGTGATCACGCTCGCGACCCGCAACGACTCGGTGAATCGTATTAACGCGGCGGCGCTGAAACGGCTGTCCGGCAAGTCCCTCACGGCCAAGGCCGAGGTCACCGGCGATTTCGGTGGACGCAACTTTCCGGCCGACGCGGAACTCGAGCTCAAGGTCGGCGCCCAGGTGATGTTTCTGCGCAACGACTCGCCGCTCGACGGGGGCCCGCGCTGGGTGAACGGCAGCGTGGGAACGGTCACCAAGGTCAAGGACACGGTGTTCGTCGATATCGACGGGGACGAGCACGAGGTCGAGCCGGCGGTGTGGGAGAAGTACAAGTACACCTATAACGCGGCCACGAAGAAGCTCAGCCGCGATGTGGTGGCCGAATTCACCCAGTTTCCGCTGCGCCTCGCGTGGGCGGTCACGATTCACAAGTCGCAGGGGGCCACCTACGAGCGCGCGATCGTGGATCTCGGCACCCGGGTCTTCAGCCCCGGCCAGACCTATGTGGCGTTGAGCCGGCTGACCAGTCTCGAGGGTCTGTACCTGACGCGGCCGCTGCGGCCGAGCGACATCATCGTCGACGAGAACGTCATCCGCTTCATGACGGTGCTGCCGACGGCGTAGAACGCTGCCCTTCCGCGAAAGCGGGTGAATCGTCGGTCTGGGGCACCCATACCGACGATCCACCCGCTCTCGCGGACGGGGTGGCTCTCGCAGAAGGGGTGGCGGGTCAGTGGCCGCTGTGGGAGGTGCCGTGAGGCACGGCGAGTTGGCCGGCATCCGTCGCCGCCAGGGCCGGGGTGGTCAGTCCGGAGAAGAGCACGCCACCGAGCGTGAGGGCGGTGAGAAAGCGCCAGCCGCCCGCTGCAGCCGGAGTGCTGCGGGTGCTGACAGCGGATGCCCCGCCCGCGTCGGCGGCTGCGGCCTCGGCCGAGCGGTGGCGCTGGTGCACCGCCATGACCACGGCGAGGAACAGATTGAACAGTGAGGCTACGGCCATCGAGTAGAGCGGCAATCCGGTCGCCTCCGCAGAGACTCCGAGGCCCGATCCGAGGGCGGCGGTGGCGCCCCAGACGAAGACGGGAATGAGGGCGGCGCCGGTCACGGCGCGCGGGGCCGGTAGCCGCCCGAGAGACAGGGTTGCGACGCCCCAGGCGAGCTCGGCGATGCCGAACCCGACCAGGAGAACCGCCAGCGGAAATGGAGCGCTCGCTCCGACCGCGACGTGGATCAGGCCGGCGCCGAGTGCGGCGAAGGCGAGCCAGAGGCGAGTGACGGCGCTCATGAGCGCTCCATTTCCGTGGGGTATTACGTGGGGTGGTGCGTGGGTCACGCGGTGAGGGCCGTGACCCGGGTGATTGCGGTGCGTGTTGGTGCGGGCAGTGCCAGGCGATTAGACGCTGGCTTTGGCGTTCACGTTCTTGTCTGCGGTCAGGCCGACTCCGAGCAGCACGATGGCGCTGGCCAGGTGCAGGAAGTGGTCCGCCGTGTTCAGGGCAAGGATGTTCAGGGCCGAGTCCGCGATGAAGAAACCGAGGAGTCCGAGGAGCAGGTAAACCGCTCCGACGGTGGTATTGACGGCCTTCGCAGCGGATGCGCTGGAGAGTCCGGCAATCAGCAGGGCCGCACCGATGAGCAGGTGGGCGACGTTGTGCAGCGGGTTGACCTCGAAGATTCCGAGTAGCAGTCCGCCCTCGGTGGCGATGAAGCCGACTCCGCCGGTGACGGCGAATCCGAGCAGTCCGACGAGCACGTACACGGCGCCGAAGACGGTGCCGATCAGACGGTTGGGTGAAGTGCGCATTGCTGGTGCCTCCTGTAGTTGTCCACGGTTGACCCGTGCTGGCGAGTCTTTCGACTACACGTACTTATTCGTTTCTCCCGCTGATTTGGATTGGAACTCGTTGATTGGCTGTTTTGTCGAATTGGCGCGCCGCGTCTCGGCGCCTTCGCAGGAGCTTCCTAGCGAATAATTTTAGCCAAAGTGGGAGGTGACCGAAAGGTGTGCGTGATCTTACTGAGAAGAGCCCCGGAGCGCGCGCAGGGCGTCACTCCGGGGCGGACCCATGCGGGTCGTCTCAGGCCGTCTTGCGTCGGCTGACCGCGCCGTAGATGAGCAGCACGATCAGTGATCCGGCGATGGCAAGCAACCACGTCGAGATCGAGAAGAACTCATTGAGGTTGACGTTGAAGAGCAGACCGCCGAGAAAGCCGCCGAGCAGCGCGCCAACGACGCCGAGCAGCAGCGTGATGAACCAGCCGCCGCCCTGTTTGCCGGGCAGAATCGCCTTTGCAATGGCTCCTGCGATCAGGCCGAGAAGAAGAAATCCGAAAAAGCCCATGGGGTGTTCCTTTCTGTGGGGGACAAAGCGGTGCTGGTGCAGAGCGAGAGTGACCGCGCTACTCCTTGAAGGTGTCCTTGGCGGCATCCTTCACGTTCTCGCCGGCCTTCTTGACGTGGGCGCCGGCCTGATCGCCCTTGCCCTCAGCGACCAACGAATCGTCATTGGTGGTCTTGCCCAGCGCTTCCTTGGCCTTGCCGGTGAGGTCCTGCGCGGCGTTGCGAATCTTGTCTGATGCACTCATGCGGTTGTTCTCCTTATGTGGGTTGGCCCTGCGAGGCGGCTGCGGAAGCCGCCGCCGATGTGCAGGAGCACGGGGATCTCAGTGCCGAGGACCCGGTCGAGGCCTCGAACGGATTGGTGCACTGCATCGATGACGTCACGCGGTGCCGTGCCGCGCCTCGCCACCACCGATACTTTGAGCATTGAAGCGCCATTTACGCGATATGTCGAGGTGTGCAGGCCCAGAAAATCGCTCTGACCGGCCAGAGATTGTTCGAGTGCCTGTTCGGCGAAGGCCGCGTCGATGCGGGTGCGTCCCTGGTCGGTCTGCGGTGTGTTCACCAGCGTCCGGGTGCGCCCGCGCCCCTGCCGCACGGTGAAAGCCACCAGCGCCCCGATGAGCGCGGCCATGAGCGCCACGACTGCGACCCCGGCCCAGCTGTCGCCGGTCGCGGCCACGGGGATCGCTGACAGCAGTGTCTCGGTTTCGACGATCGCGAACGCCGCGCCCGACCGCCAGAGCTGCAGTGCGGCCGGAACGCTTGCGACGAGCGTTGCGCTCGATCCCGCGAGAAGCAACAGCAGTCCGCTGAACGCGAGCAGCAGCCGATTCAGGGCTCGGTTCGTGGTGGTCACGAGCCGACTCGGCCCGTTGGGGCGACGAGGAGGCGGGGGCGGATGCTGGGCCGCGGCCCCACGCGTTCAAGCGCCGAGACGGCGGCCTCGGTGACCCGAGCCTCGTCGACGCGAATTCCCGAGGTTGGCGTCAGTCGAACCTGCGCGGATCGCCGACCGACCGTGACGCGCACCGCGTCGGGCGCGACGCCGGCGGCGATCGCTGCGCTGCGGGCGAGAGCGGATGCGATCACCTCGTCGTCGACCACCACGGCCAGCCGGTCGGTGGACAGGCCGTGCCTGGTGCGACGGCCGGGCAGCACCGCGGCGAGCAGCAGGAGCAGTCCGACAAGGGCCACCCCGATGCCAAGCGGGACCATGACCCGGCGCAGGTCGCTGGCCGGGGCTGCCGCCGTGCGTGCGGCATCCGTCGGCGAGAACAGCAGCGGGGCGCGGCCGAGGAGCTGCAGCACCATCTCGGTTCCCACGATCAGGCACACCACGATGATGAGTAACGCGACCGTGATGGCGAGGCCGGATCGCGACGAGTGGGTTTCGCGCCGCAGCACCCGGCGGTCGCGCGCGGCCGGAGTCATGGCAGGTGTTGCGGGGGCGGTCTTCACAGCAGTCTCCGCCCCTCGGGGTTGATGGTGGCGCCGCTGACCTGGACGATGACGTGGGCAACGTCGGTGCCGGTGAGGCGGCCGGTTTCGAGTCGGATGTGTTGCCGGGCGCGTTCGGTGCGCTGCAGAACCGTGCCGTCGGAGTGCGGGTCAGGCCACGATCGCGTCGCGGACAGCGAGGTGATGCCGATCGGGGCCCGCACGTGCACGGCCAGCCGGCCGGCGGCATCCGTCAGCCCGACCGTCACCTGGTCGGCCGAGACCGTCAGGGCCTCGGCGCTCAGCACCCTGATGAGCCGGGTCAGGGCTCGCGACGTGATGTGGGTGCGGCCGCGCAGGTCGCTCGCGGTCACGGCGGTCACGATGAACTGCGCTTGCCTCGAAATGCGTCGACGAGCGCCGTGACATCCAGGCGTCCGTCGACGACGCGTCCGACGAGGCCGCCGATGAGCATGAAGAGGGCAACGAAGGCGCACGCCCAGAACCCCAGCACGGCCCAGGTCAGCGCCAGGGTGCCGCCGATCACGATGCCGAGCACCGTCATGGTGTGCGGCGGCGTCATTGGACCCGTGCCTCTGCGGGGTCGGTGCTGTCGTCGTCGCTCGGGATGTGCACATCGTTCACGGTCACGTTGACCTCGGTGACCTGCATGCCGACGAGGCTTTCGATCGCGGTGATGACGGCGAAGCGCACGTCGTCGGCGACCTTTTGCAGCTCGATCGGGTATTCGGCGACCAGGGAGATGTCGACGGCCACCTGGGTTTCACCGACCTCGACGCTGACGCCCTGAGACAGATCGGTTGAGCTGATCGCATTGCGGATGGCACCGAGGGCCCGAGCGGCGCCCCCGCCGAGCGCGTAGACGCCGGTGACTTCGCGCGCCGCGATGCCGGCGATCTTGGAGACCACGCTGTCGTGGATGACGGTCTTTCCGGTGCCCGCCCCGATCTCGGAGGTGGTGCTTGAAGCGAGGGCGGTGGGCTCGGTGCTGGCCATGAGGGCTCCTTGGGTCGGTCGTGGCGTGGCTGGCAAATCGGAAGGGACCATGGCATAGTCACTTCGGATGGTTACAAGTGAGACGTGTCGTCACCCTGATTCGTCACGCAACTGGGTCAACAATTAGTGAACGGCACCCGAATGTCCCTGTCTGATCGCTCCGTTCCGCGGCCGCTCGACCCCCCGGGATCCCTGCCGCGCTCGCTCGACAACGCACCCGACGGGATCCTCGCCAGTCGGGCGGCGGATGGCGATCCGCGCGCCTTCGAAGTGCTGGTGCGGCGCCATGGCCCGTTGATGCGCGCCTACGCCACCCGCATGATGGGCGGCACGAGCGAGTCGGATGACATCGTGCAGGAGAGCTTCATCGTCGCGTGGGAACAATTGCCCACGCTGAAAGACGGCAATTCCGTTCGAGCCTGGCTGATGCGCATTGCGAGCCGCAAGGCGATTGACCGCATCCGCTTGCGTAAGAACGACGAGCCCCTGCACGACTGGGATGCGGAGGCCCCGACATCGCAGTCTCCGGCGCACCGCGTGGAGGTCGCGTCGCAGCGAGAGCGGCTCACCCAGGCGTTGGCCGGTTTGACGCCGACGCAGCGACAGAGTTGGCTGTTGCGTGAGGTTGGCGGGCACAGCTACGAGGAGATCGGTGAGCAGCTGAGCATTCCGCCGTCGACGGTTCGTGGGCTCTTGGCCCGGGCCAGGCGCAAACTGGTAGAGGAAATGGAGGGCTGGCGATGACGAGCTCAGACGACACTCCCGACCGCTCCGTTGACCGCTCCGGCTCCGAACCCGAGGTGACCAACGATTCGGGTGACCTCATCGAGGTGCTCAACGACTATCTTGACCGCGGTGAAGATCCGCCTCGGGAACTGCTCGACGGTTCGCCGGATCATCAGCTGACCCTCGACGCGCTGGTGCGGTTTCGTCGGTTGACGAGGGAGCTGCTGGCCGACGACGTGGCCGCAGAACCCGCTCGCGATGACGGATGGGTCGCCACGATTCTCGCGAATATCCACAGTGAGTCGCGGGCCGGGCGATCGATTCCGTTGGCGCATCCGTCATCGATCGCCGATTTGAGCATCTCGGAGGGGGCCGTTCGCGGCCTCGTGCGGGCGGCCGGCGACGCGGTCTCGGGAACCCTGATCGGCGCCTGCCGGCTCGAGGGTGACGTGACGGAGCCGGGCTCGCCGATCACCGTGGCCGTCGAGGCGAGCGTGTTCTGGGGCGAACGCATCCGAGCGACCGCTGATCACATTCGAACGGCGATCGAGTCGGCGCTGCTGTTGCACACGGAACTCAACATTGTGGCCGTTGATGTGACCGTCACCGACGTGCACCTGCGGCGCACGGGACAGGAGAACAGCTGATGCCCGGCGAATCGGTGCCGCAGGAACTCGTAGAGAATCTCGGCCGGATCGTGCGCGAGATCGACGGGGTCACCGACCTGTATGACGCGCGGCCGACGCCGGTCGCTGCGGTGACGAGCGTCGCGATGCGGCTCACCGGGCGTGGCGCCCCTGAACCGGTGGTGGTCTCGTCGTCGGGTGACGGCCTGACCATCTGGGTGAGCCTCGCCGTGAGTGAGAATCACCCGGCCGCGGACACCTGTCGACGGGTGTTTGACGTGGTTCACGACTTCGTGGCCGCGCACGTGCCGGAGGACACGCTGCGCACGGTGAGGATCCGTGTCAGTCGCATCGGGTAGCTTGGGGGCGAGCCGGTGCCGACGCCGGTAGCTGGAAGAGAAGACATGACAACCGCCGTCAACCTGAACGCGTCGACCCTGATCGCCGACGTTCCCTCCCTGTGCGTCTTCGACCTCGAAACCACCGGAGTCGACACCGACGAAGACCGCATCGTCACCTCGTTCATTGGCCGCATCATGCGCGACGGCCAGGTGAACGGCTCGTACAGCTGGCTCGTCAATCCCGGCGTGCCCATTCCAGAAGGGGCCTCGGCCATTCACGGCATCACCGATGAGGTGGCGCAGCGCGACGGCACAGACCCCGCAGCGGCGATTGCCGAGATGCTCGTGGTGCTGCGTCGCAGCATCGCGGCCGGTCGGCCGATCGTGGCGTACAACGCGAGCTTCGACCTGTCGATGCTCAACGCGGAGGCCCGCCGCTACGGGCTCGAACCGATTGAGGACTTCGGTCCGGTTCTTGACCCCTACGTGATCGACAAGGCCATCGACAAGTACCGCAAGGGCAAGCGCACCCTCATCGTGACGAGTGAGTTCTACGGCGTCACGCTCGAGGGCGCCCACGATGCCGAAGCGGATGCCGTGGCCACCGGCCGGGTCTGCTGGGCCGTGCTGGCGAAGTCCGAGGAGCTCGAGCTGCAGGCGCTGCACGCCCGTCAGGTGGTCTGGGCGGCCGAGCAGGCCGCGAGCCTGCAGTCCTACCTGCGCCGCTCGAAGGCCGACGACCAGATCGTGATCGACGGTACCTGGCCGGTGCGGTAAAGCGCGCTAGCTCAGGCCGCCGATGCGTTCGAGTACCTTCTGCATGATCTGCTCCTCTGGGCTCAGCGAGGAGTGGTGGTTCTCGTAGAACGCCTCGAACCAGTGCAGCACCTCGGCGGCCTCGAGGCCGACGGCCGCCCAGTCGACCCCGGCCGACGCGGTGACGAGAATCGCTCCGGTCTCGAGGTCTTCTGAGGCGGTGGCGATGATGCGGTCTTCTTCGGGGCCGTCGGGGTTCCACAGCAGGGCGATACTGTGATTTTCGTCATCGCCGTGGGCGTGCTCGATCTCGCCGGATCCCAGCCACGGCAGGGTCATCAGTTCACCGGTGATGAGTACCTCGATGAGTTCGAGGGCGACCGGTTCGGTCTCCGGCACGAAGATCAGCAGTCCGCTGTCGTACCAGTCGGCGGCGTCGTCGACGGTGTCCTCGAGGTCTTCCAGCTCGCGCACCAGGGCGGTGAGGCGCATCGCCCAGGCGACGATCGCGGCGGTGTCGCTCGTGCCCCAGGGGGAATCGGCCTCGTCGCCCGGGCCGTGAAAATGAAACGTCGGCTCCCCGTCTTCGATGATGACGTGCAGCTCGCCGCTGTCGAAGCCCACGGTGATGCCCAGGGCGTGGTCTTCGTCCCAGTCGGCCATGAGGCTCGGGTTCTCGAAACCGCGGGGCAGCGCGCGCGGGGGGAGCGCGGTGATGTTACCGAGGTCGAACACCGCGCGAAACAGCACCGACGGCATCCGCAGGCTCTCATCGGCCATTGAGAACGCTCCGTTCGCAAATCGCGGTGGTGCGGTGGGTGTGGCAGCGGCGTGTGGACATGTCGAAAGTTTACTGGGAGCCTCGGACCCGCTGGGCGCGGCTCCGGGGGGCGCCGCCCCTGTACCATTCGACGGAGAGTGGGCTCGACAGCATCCGTTTCGGGCGACCTGCCGCGAAAAGTGGGCTCAACACCGTCGAATGGTACGGGGCAGGTCGGGGGCCGGGCGCGGCGCGGCTGGTCAGGCCGAGGCGAGCGAGGCCGTGGTGAGGGTGACCCGCAGAGTCTCCTCGATCTCGGCCGCACTGATCGGTTTGGTGCAGAAGAACCAGTCCTGGCAGTCGATGTCGGAGGTGTCGTCGGTGGAGTCCTGCATCCGCTCCTTGGCGGTGCCGCAGGAACCGGGCAGGGGAACGATGACGGGTTCGCCGGGAACCCAGTCGGCGGGCGTGGCCACGTCGAAGGCGTCTGCGGTCTGCAGCGCCTTGATGACGCGCAGCAGTTCGGCAAAGTTGCGGCCGGTGCTGAGCGGGTAGTAGATGATGGTGCGAATCGTGCCGGTCGGGTCGATGATGAACACCGCGCGCACGGCGGATGAGGCGTGCTCGCCCGGCATGATCATGCCGTACTGCATGGCAATGCTCATGGTGTGGTCGTCGATGAGCGGGAAGGTGACCTGCACGCCGCTGTGGCCGCGAAAGGTGATCTTCTCTTCGATCGTGCGCAGCCAGGCGATGTGGCTGTACAGTCCGTCGACCGACAATCCGACGAGATCGGTGTTGTATTCGGCGAACTCGGGCTGCATGACGGCGAAGGTCATGAACTCGCTCGTGCACACCGGGGTGAAGTCGGAGGGGTGGCTGAACAGAATCACCCAGCGGCCCGCGTAGTCGCCGGGAAAGCTGATCTCGCCCTGCGTCGTGACGGCGGTGAAGTGTGGGGCCGGGTCGCCCAGGCGGGGCATCGCGTACGGGGCGGTCGGCAGTGATGTGGTTGGGGTGATGTCGGGCATAGCGGCTCTTCTCTTGTCGATGAGTCGACGCGAGAATCCGTGGACTCGAGCCCCAGTATACCCCTTGGGGTATCTTTCTGTTATGCCACAAGCTGCCTATCGACGAATGCCGGAGACAGATGCTCAGTCGTTGAGGTGGAATGGTGCCTGGAGGTGGAGTGCGGATTTGCTCTGCAGGTGAATTGGTCGCTGTGCGGGGTCGGCTGTGGCTGGTGGGGTGATCCAGTATTCGCACCCACCGACATTCTCAGAAGAAAACTCACGTATGAGTAAACCCCACACTTGCAGCGCCCTGTGGAGGGATTATGCGGTCGTTGATCACCGGTGTCGGGTGCCGACGCCGGCGAGCAGGGCGCGGTAGCCCTCCACGTAGCTGGGGTAGGTGAACTCAAAGCCGGTGCTGCGCAGCAGGGCATTGCTCAAGCGTTTGTCGCCGCCGCGCTGGCTCTCCGCGCCGGTCAGCCGCGGTGCCGGAAGGCCGAGTTCTGCGGCCACGAACGTGAGCACCTCGGCGCTCACGACGGGAGCGTTGTCGACCCCGAGGTAGACCGGTGCGGGCGCCTCACGTCGCAGCAGCAGGTGCACGATCGCGGCCGCCGCGTCATCACGGTGGATGCGGTTCGTGTGTCGGGACTGGGCGGATACCGTCGCGGTGCCCTCGCGTACCTGTCGGATCAGTCGTTCCCGGCCAGGACCGTAAATGCCGCCCAGACGCAGAACGGTGGCGGCCGGCTGGCGGGAGTGCAGCATCCGCTCGGCCTCGAGCAGAAGCTCGTCTGTGCTGCCGGGCCGCGGATTGGCGGGGGTCTGCTCGTCGACCCAGCTGCCGTCGTTCACGTCGTAGACGGCGGTGGAGGAGACCAGCACGAACCGTCGCGGGGTCACGCCGGCCGCGTCGAGGGCATCGAGCAGGTTGCGCAGGCCGTCGATGTACGCCGCCCGGTAGGCGACCGGCGTGGGGGCGGCAGCGGCGATCGCCATCATCACGAGGTCGGTACCGGCCGGAACGGTGGGTTGCTCGAGGCTGAGGTCGACGGACTGGCCGGTGATCGCCGCGGGCAGCACGCTGGCGTCGCGGCGCAGTCCGACGACGGTGTGGCCGAGCGCGGCCAGGCGCAGCCCGACCTCGGTGCCGAGGTCGCCGCATCCCGCAATCAAAACCGTCATCTGTCTCCTCTTTCCGCCCCCTGCTGCTTTCAACGGTATGCGCCCGAAGCGCGGTTACCTGACAGTTAGCATGGGGCCATGGCTATCGTTCCCGACACTTCTGACTGGACCTGGGTGCTCGAACGCCCCTGCGGAGCGTGCGGATTGCGTGCAGGTGCGGTCGCTTTCGATGAGCTTCCGGGGCTCATCAGGGGGAACGCCGCCGCATGGCTTCCGGTGCTCGGTCGAGCGGATGCCGCGGTGCGCCCGAACGATCACACCTGGTCGCCCCTGGAATACGCGGCCCACGTGCGTGACTGCTGTCGCCTGTTCGACGAGCGACTGAGCCGCGCGCTGCACGAGAACGACCCACAGTTGGCCGACTGGGACCAGGACGCCACGGCGATCGCGGCTCGCTACGACCTGCAAGACCCCGAGACCGTGGGCCGAGAGCTCGAAGCGGCCGCGGCATCCGTCGCCGAGGCCTTCGCGGCGGTACCGGTCGGCGCCCAGGGCCGCACTGCCCGCCGCAGCGACGGGGCGTCGTTCACCGTGACGACCCTCGGGCAGTACTTTCTGCACGACATCGTGCACCACCTGCACGACGTGGCCGGCGACTGACCGGCCGCCGGGCGCAGGTTAAAGACGCCGGCGCAGTGTAGAAACTGCGCCGGCGTGAACAGGGTGCGCCACGAGTCGCGCACCGGGGGAAGTGGAGCGGATGACGGGAATCGAACCCGCGCTATCAGCTTGGGAAGCTGAAGTTCTGCCATTGAACTACATCCGCATGCCCGCAGGCGCCGCAGAGCGGCAACTGCGAACCGTGCCAGCATACCAAGCTCGCGGCGATAGGCTGGCACCGTGCTGCTCTCCGATCGCGATATCAAGGCCGAACTCCAGCGTGACCGCATTCGGATGGAGCCGTTCCTGCCGGAGATGATCCAGCCCTCGAGCATCGATGTGCGTCTCGACCGCTATTTTCGGCTGTTCGACAACCACAAATACGCCTATATCGACCCGGCCGAGGACCAGCCCGAGCTGACCCACCTGATCGAGACCAAGGCCGGCGAACCCTTCATTCTGCACCCGGGCGAGTTCGTGCTCGGCTCCACCTACGAGCAGATCACCCTGCCAGACGACATTGCCGCCCGGCTCGAGGGCAAGAGCTCGCTCGGCCGCCTCGGCCTGCTCACCCACTCGACGGCCGGTTTCGTCGACCCGGGTTTCAGCGGCCACGTCACCCTCGAGCTCAGCAACGTGGCGACGCTGCCGATCAAGCTGTGGCCCGGCATGAAGATCGGCCAGATGTGCTTCTTCCGCCTGAGCTCACCGGCCGAGCGCCCGTATGGTTCGGCCGAATACAGCTCGCGCTATCAGAACCAGCGCGGCCCGACCGCTTCGCGCTCGTTCCAAAACTTTCACCAGACGGATGTCTCGGTCACCGAAGCGGGCCACGCCGGTACCTGACGCCCCGCTACAGGGTTCACACGATTGAAACGCGCGGGCCGGTAAAATCGGAGGATGACCGACGCCGCGCGCCCCCGATTCGCCGAGGCGCTCGTCGCGCCGTCCGCCACCCCCGACTATCCCGGCCGCATGCGGCGCTTCGGCCAGCTCGTCGGAACCTGGGCCGCCAAGGGCCACCGCCTCAACGAGGAAACCGGCGAATGGGTCGAACGCGACTTCACCTGGCTCGTCGAGTTCATTCTGGAGGGGCGTGCGGTGCAGGACGTGGAGATCGTGCCGAGCGAGACGCATCCGTCGGGCTATGAAACGGTCGCAACCGCGCTGCGGGTGTACGACCCCTATGCCGGGCTCTGGCGCGTGAGCTATGTCGCGCCGACGATGGGGGAGTACTGCCACCTCGTGGCCACCCCGTACCGTAACGGGCTGCGCCAGGACGGAACCCGCACCGACGGGCGCCCGATCCGCTGGAACTTCACGTCGATCACGCCCGACGGCTACACCTGGGAGGGCTGGATGAGCGCCGACGACGGCGCCACCTGGGTGATGGTCGAGCACAACGAGGCCACGCGCCTTCGCTGACCTGACCCGGTTCGAACCGGCCCAGGTCAAAAATTCGTGAAACTTTTTTCGTGACGATGTGCCTGCTTTGTGCGTCTTAGTGGAATCCAGAGAAAATTTCACGAAGGGAGCACCATGTCCAACACCTACACCCCCCACTCTGCGCCTCCCGGGGACAGCGCGGATACCTCGCCTCGCGAGCAGGCGGCCCGTGTCGGCGGTGAGGCCGCAGCTGCCGGTCACCACGTCGCCGATGTCTCGAAAGACGAAGCGCATCGGGTGGCCTCCGAGGCTAAGAAACAGGCCTCCGATGTGCTCGCCGAGGCCCGCACCCAGCTCAGCGACCAGGCCGCCCAGCAACAGGCCCGCGTGGCCTCCGGCCTGCGCTCGATCAGCGACGAGCTGACCGGCATGGTCCGCTCGTCCGCCGACAACGGGGAGAGCGGCGTCGCCAGCGACCTCGTGCAGCAGGCCGCCCGGCGAGCCGGCACCGCCGCCAGCTGGCTCGATGCCCGCGACCCGGGTTCTTTGTTGCAGGAAGTGCGCACGTTCGCCCGACGCAAACCAGGAACGTTCATTGCCCTCGCAGCAGCCGCAGGCGTGCTCGCCGGTCGTCTGACCCGCTCGGTCGTGAGCAGCAACGACGCCGGCGACTCCGGCAGTGCGGGGGCGCATCACGACACGACGCGTGACGCTGTGCGCTCGGCGCAGCAGCCGGCCGGCACCCTCGGTGCGGCAGGCCTTGGCACCAGCGGCCTTGGCACCAGCGGGCGCGGCGCCGACGACCTCAGCGCTGATCCCGACTTTCAGCGCGGCGACGGCCAGAGCACCGGCACCGCTTATCGCGGTGTCGATGGCCTGGGCAGCGACCGATGAGCGGCGAACACGCCACCTCCGCACGCGCTACGTCTGAACACCGCGCACCCGCCGAACACCAGGCGACATCAGAGCAACGGGCCGCCGACACCTCTCTCGGCGACCTGCTGGGGGAAGTCAGCCGCGACCTGTCGACCCTGATGCGCCAGGAACTCGAGCTGGCCAAGGCCGAACTGACCCAGTCCGCGACGCGCGCCGGCAAGGGCGCCGGGTTTCTCGGCGGTGCCGGGTATGCCGGATTGATGGCCGTGCTGTTCCTGTCGATCGCCCTCTGGTGGGGGCTCGGCTACCTGGTCGGCAATGGCTGGTCCGCGGTGATTGTGGCCGTGCTGTGGGCGGCGATCGGCGGCATCCTCTATGCCAGCGGACGCCGCGAGCTGAAGGCCGTCCGCGGAGTACCGCAGACGGCTGAATCACTGAAAAAGATCCCCGAAACACTGACCCGTTCTGACAACCCGAGCCGAAATGAGGACACCCAATGACTGACCGCGCCGATTTCACGGACCCCGCCTACCCGGCAGCCCCGCGCCCCGCGCGCACGGCCCACGACGACTACCGCGACCTGAGCAGCGACGACCTCGAGGCCATGGCGGTTGCCGGCACCAACAGCGAATCCGGCACCGGCTCGAAGGATCCTGACCAGATTCGTCGGGAGATCGAACGCACCCGCCGCGAACTCGGCTCCGACGTCGACGCTCTGGCCGACAAGGTCACCCCGTCGAAGATCATCCAGCGTCAGACGGGCAAGATCCGGTCCGCGCTCGGCTCCGTGTCCGACCGTGTGATGGGCTCGGCGTCCGACGCGTCCGACGCGTCCGACGCCTCCGACGCCGTGGGCGAGCTGCCGCACACGGCGGTGCAGCAGGCCAAGGGCAACCCGATGGCGGTGGGCTTGATTGCTTTTGGAATCGGCTGGCTCGCGGCGTCCCTGGTTCCGGCCAGCGCCTCGGAACAGCGGATGGCGGCCCAGATCAAGGATGCCGCCGCGCCCCTCGTCGATGAGGCCGTGGGGGCAGCCAAGTCGGTGGGGGACTCCCTGCGGGAGCCCGCTCAGAACGCGGCCGCGGCAGTGAAGGATGCCGCCGCTGACGCGGTCGACACCGTCACGAGCGAGGCGACGGATGCGTCCGACGCCGTGAAGGCCCAGGCCCACCGCTCGGCGAATGACGTGCAGCTCTAAGTCAGCACGCCGACTGTTGTGCCCCGCTGATCCGTGAATTCGGGTTGGCGGGGCACATGCGCCCGATGCGCCCCCCGAATACCCAGACAAGGAGAGCCCGATGGCCGACTCCGGAACGAGCCAGAACCTCGTCTCTGCTCCCGCCCCTGACGACCCTCGCAAGCCGGACTCGCCGACCGAGGTCTCACCCACCTCATGGAAATACGTGCTGCGCAAGACCGTGCACGAATTCACCTCTGACCAGTGCACCGACCTCGCGGCCGCCCTCACCTATTTCGCGGTGCTGTCGATCTTTCCGGCCCTCATCGCGCTCGTCTCGCTGCTCGGCGTGATCGGGCAGGGGCCGGCATCCGTCGACGCGCTGCTGTCGATTGTGCAGTCCGTGGCCCCCGGATCGACCGTCGACCTCATTCGCGGACCACTCGAACAGTTCAGTGACTCGCCCGCGGCCGGAGTCGCGCTCGTCATGGGTGTTCTCGTGGCGATCTGGTCGGCATCCGGATATGTGGGTGCCTTCAGCCGGGCCATGAACCGCATCTACGAGATCGACGAGGGCCGCCCGTTTCTGAAGCTGCGCGCGACGCAGCTGGGGGTGACCGTCATCACGATTCTGCTGCTGCTCGTGATGGTGTTGATTCTGGTGGTCTCCGGTCCGGTGACGGATGCCGTCGGCAGCGCCCTCGGCATCGGTCAGACCGCGCAGCTGGTCTGGTCGATCGTGAAGTGGCCCGTGCTCGCCGCGGCCGTCGTACTTCTCATCGCGATCCTCTACGACGACGACTGACGTTCCGACCCGCAACGGCGATGAGCGCGCCCGAAACGGGTGGCCGCTACGGTAATAACGGTAGCGGCCACCCGTTTCGGGCGCGGTCAAGGCAGAAAGGCTAGAGCTTGAAGGGAAAGCCCAGCTCGTCGGGGTAGTCGCCGAGGGCGGTCAGGTTCGTGGCGGCCTTCTGCAGGGCCGCGAGGGTGAGGCCGAGTGTCCCGGGGCCGAAGCTCACGCGGCTGATGCCGAGCTCGGCGAGGCGCTTCAGTGGCACGAGTCCGGGGGCGCCGATCACGGAGAGGCGGCCGTGCACCTGCTCGATCGCGCGGGAGACCTTGTCTTCGTCACCGAGACCGAGGAAGAAGACCACGTCGGCTCCCGCGCCGAGGTAGGCGTTGGCTCGAGCGACGGCTTCGTCCCAGTCGCCGCCGCCGGCGAGCGTGTCGACGCGTGCATTGATGACGAGCGGGATGCCGCTCTGGTCGGCGCCGGCGCGGGCGGCGGCGATGCGGGCCGCGGCGGTCTCGATGTCGAATTGCGGGGCCTTGGCGGCGCCGACGGAGTCCTCGATGTTGATGCCGACGATGCCGGCCTCCTCGATGAGGCGACGGACATTGCGGGTGATCCCCGCGGCATCCGAGGCGTAGCCCTTTTCAAAGTCGGCGGAAACCGGCAGCGGGGTGGCGGCGGCGATGATGGTCGCCGCCCGGATGGCCTCGTCGAGGCTCAGCCCTTCGCCGTCTTCGATGCCGCGCACGTTCGAGATCGAGTGGCTCGCGGTGGCGAGGGCCTTGACGCCGGGGGCCTCGGAGACGATCTTCGCGGTGATGGCGTCCCACACGTTCGTGACGATGAGCGGCTCACCGGGAACGTGGAGTGCGTTGAACAGTTCGGCCTTCTGCAGCTGGGAGAGTGTCATGGCCCCAGTCTGACCGGCGGCCATCGCCCTGGCTAGACCGGCAGAGCGAGAGTGCAGCAGATACTCAGTACTAGTTGATCTGTTGCTGGTGGGCCTTCACCGGGATCAGCAGGAGCAATCCGACGAGCAGCACGAGCATGATGCCGAGAATTCCCCAGTAGGTTTCGCCGAAGACGGTGACCATGATGGCGAAGGCGGTGGGCGCGAGAAAGCTGACCGCGCGCCCGGTCGTGGCGTATAGGCCGAAGACCTCGCCCTCCCGGCCGGCCGGAATCAGTCGGGCCAGAAACGTGCGGCTCGCCGACTGGGCCGGCCCCACGAAGAGGCAGAGCGCGAGGCCGGCGGTCCAGAACACGATTTGCCCGCCGTCGTGCAGAAAAAACACGACGAGACCGCTCACGAGCAGGCCCACGAGGGCGGTGACGATCACGGGTTTCGCCCCGAGCCGGTCATCGAGCGCCCCGACCGCGATGGTCGCGACGCCCGCGACGACGTTGGCCGCGATCGCAAAGATGATCACCTCGCCCGCCGAGAATCCGAAGACGGATGCCGCGAGCACGCCCCCGAAGGTGAACACGCCGGCGAGACCGTCGCGGAACACGGCGCTCGCAACGAGGAAATACACCGTCTGCCGGCTGGTCTTCCAGAGCCGGGCGACGTCATGGCCGAGCACCCGGTACGACGCGAAAAAGCCGACCGTGGCTTGACGCTGTGACTGTGGAGCGCGATACTCCGGAACGCGCAGCAGCACCGGCAGGGCCGACAGCCCGAACCAGGCGGCCGCGATGAGCATCGACACCCGCACCGCGAGGCCGTTCTCACTCGTGACCCCGAACAGCCCCACCTCGGGCGCGATGAAGCCGAAGTACACGATGAGCAGCAGCACGATACCGCCGAGGTAGCCCATGCCCCAGCCGAAGCCACTGACCCGACCGATCGTGGCGGGCGTGGAGACCTGGGCGAGCATGGCGTTGTAGTTGACCGAGGCGAACTCGAAGAACACGTTGCCGGCCGCGACGAGGAACAGCCCAAGCACGAGGTAGCTGGGGCTCGCCTGCACGAAGAACATCGCGATGGTGATGGCGACCACGATGAAGGTGTTCACGCCCAGCCAGAACTTGCGCCGCCCGGACGAGTCGGAGCGTTGCCCGGTGATCGGGGCGAGCAGGGCGATCAGCAGCCCGGCGATCGCGAGGGCCCAGCCGAGCTGGGCCGAGATGACGTCTTCGTCACCGAACGAGGAACCGGTGATGTAGACGGTGAAGACAAAGGTCGTGACGACCGCGTTGAACGCGGCCGAACCCCAGTCCCAGAAGGCCCAGGCCACGACGCTGCCGCGCGTCGGGGTCGGCGTGGCAACGGCGTCGGAGCTGACAGCGGGCTCGATCATGCGCTTACCCTAGTCGTCGCCGGTAACCGGCGGGCATTTTCGCAGAGTTGAGTCACTCACACTCAACTTTCAGGCACAGAAGTTGACAAGGGTTTTCACGACCTGCAACACTTGAGTCAACAAGGCTCAAGTCTGCAAGACCTGAGATTTACACTTTGAAGGAGAACCCCCCACATGGCTCGTGCAGTAGGTATTGACCTCGGAACCACCAACTCTGTGGTGGCCGTGCTCGAAGGTGGAGAACCCACCGTCATCGCCAACGCAGAAGGCTTGCGCACCACCCCGTCGGTCGTCGCGTTCACGAAAGACGGCGAGGTTCTCGTCGGAGAAACCGCCAAGCGCCAGAACGTCACCAACGTCGACCGCACCATCAGCTCGGTCAAGCGCCACATGGGCACCGAGTGGACCGTCGGCATCGACGACAAGAAGTACACCCCGCAGGAGATCAGCGCCCGCATCCTCGCGAAGCTCAAGCGCGACGCCGAGCAGTACCTCGGCGAGAAGGTCACCGACGCCGTCGTGACCGTTCCGGCGTACTTCAACGACGCCGAGCGTCAGGCCACGAAGGAGGCCGGCGAGATCGCCGGACTCAACGTGCTGCGCATCATCAACGAGCCGACCGCCGCGGCGCTCGCCTACGGCCTCGACAAGGGTAAAGAAGACGAGCTCATTCTGGTCTTCGACCTCGGAGGCGGAACCTTCGACGTGTCGCTGCTCGAGGTCGGTAAAGACGACGACTTCAGCACCATTCAGGTGCGTTCGACCGCCGGCGACAACCGCCTCGGTGGCGACGACTGGGACCAGCGCATCGTTGATCACCTGATCAAGCGCTTCAAGGAGACCACCGGCGTCGACGTGTCCAAGGACAAGATCGCCAAGCAGCGCCTCAAGGAAGCCGCCGAGCAGGCGAAGAAAGAACTCAGCTCGAGCATGTCGACGAGCATCCAGCTGCCGTACCTGTCGCTGACCGAGAACGGCCCGGCCAACCTCGACGAGACGCTCACCCGCGCCCAGTTCGAGAAGATGACCGAAGACCTGCTCGACCGCACCAAGAAGCCCTTCCAGGACGTCATCCGTGAGGCCGGCGTCAAGGTCGGCGACATCGCCCACGTCGTTCTCGTCGGTGGCTCCACCCGCATGCCCGCCGTCTACGAGCTCGTCAAGAGCGAGACCGGCGGCAAGGACCCGAACAAGGGCGTCAACCCCGACGAGGTCGTCGCCGTCGGCGCGGCACTGCAGGCCGGCGTGCTGAAGGGCGAGCGCAAGGACGTTCTGCTCATCGACGTCACCCCGCTGAGCCTCGGCATCGAGACCAAGGGCGGCATCATGACGCGCCTCATCGAGCGCAACACGGCCATCCCGACCAAGCGCAGCGAAACCTTCACCACGGCCGACGACAACCAGCCGTCCGTCGCGATCCAGGTCTTCCAGGGCGAGCGTGAGTTCACCCGCGACAACAAGAACCTCGGAACCTTCGAGCTCACCGGCATCGCGCCGGCGCCGCGCGGCATTCCGCAGGTCGAGGTCACCTTCGACATCGACGCCAACGGCATCGTGCACGTGTCCGCCAAGGACAAGGGCACCGGAACCGAGCAGTCGATGACCATCACGGGCGGTTCCTCGCTCGCGAAGGAAGACATCGAGCGCATGGTACGCGAGGGTGAAGAGCACGCAGCAGAAGACAAGCGCCTGCGCGAGGTTGCCGAAACCCGCAACACCGCCGAGCAGCTCGCCTACTCGATCGAGAAGCTCATCAAGGACAACGACGACAAGCTGCCCGAAGACGTCAAGACCGAGGTTCAGGCTGACGTCGACGCCCTCAAGTCCGCGCTCGCCGGCGACGACGAAGCGGCCGTGAAGACCGCCTACGACAAGCTGAACGAGAGCCAGGGCAAGATCGGTGAGGCCATCTACAAGAGCAGCCAGGCGGATGCCGCCGCTGCTGATGGCGCACCGGCCGACGATGCTCCCGCCGAAGAAAACAAGGACGAAGACGTTGTCGACGCCGAAGTTGTGGACGACGACGAGCCCGCCAAGGACGAGACCAAGAAGTAATGGCAGACAAAAACAAGAAGAAGCGCCCAGAGGACGCCGCGGGGGAGCCCACTCAGGGCGCCCCCGCGGCGGGCACGCCCGTGCCCGCCGAGTCCGTTCCCGCTGCGCCAGAGTCGGCTGAGGCCGCCGAGGCTCCAGCGGCTGGCGCCCCGAGCGCGGACCCGGCCGCGGCATCCGCGGATGGCATCGAAGAGGACGAACTGACGGTTCAGGACATCCTCGACGCTGCCGCGCGCGAGGTAGCCGAACCCACCAGCGAGCACCTCGCCGACCTCAAGCGGGTGACCGCCGAGTACGCGAACTATCGCAAGCGCACCGAGGCCAACCGTGCCATCGAGAAGGAGCGCGTGACCGGCGACGTCGTCAAGCTGCTCATTCCCGTGCTCGACGACATCTACCGGGCCGAAAAGCACGGCGACCTCGTTCCCGACAGCGCGTTCGCGGCCATCGCGGCCAAGCTGCGGGCGAGCGTGGAACGGCTCGGCCTGACCTCGTTCGGTGAGGTCGGCGAGGTCTTCGACCCCACGATGCACGAAGCCATCTTCCAGCAGCCCTCCAGCGCCGTCGACGTGGACACCGTCGGCGACGTGGCAGAAACCGGCTATCGCCTTGGCTCGACCCTGCTCCGCGCGGCCAAGGTCGTCGTTCAGGTTCCGAGCGATGGCTAGTCAGGACTGGTTCGATAAGGACTTCTACCGCGTTCTCGGTGTCTCGAAAGACGTCACCCCGGCGGAACTGAAGAAGGCGTACCGCAAGCTGGCACGCAAGTATCACCCGGATTCCAACCCGGGCAACGCGAGCGCCGAAGCCAAGTTCAAGGAATTGAGCGAGGCCAACTCGGTGCTCGCCGACCCCGCGCAGCGCAAGGAGTACGACGCCGTGCGCGCGATGGGCAGTGGAGCACGCTTCACTGCCCCCGGGGGCGGCGGCCAGAACGGCGGCTTTGAAGACGTCTTCGGTGGAATGTTCGGCGGCCAGGGGCGACCTCAGCAGCAGAACTATTCCTTCGAACAGGGCGGCTTCGACGATATCCTCGGAGGGATGTTCGGTAGAGGTGGCGGTGGCGGTGGCGGCGGTTTCGGTAACTCCAGTGGGGGATATCGGGGCACCGGCGCGCCCACGCGTGGCCGCGACGTCGTCGCGTCGACGACCGTGGACTTTCTGACCGCGACGCAGGGCGACCAGATCACCCTGCAGACGCAGGACGGCCGCCCCCTCAAGGTGCGGATTCCGGCCGGCGTCAGCGACGGGCAGAAAATCCGCCTGCGCGGCAAGGGGCAGGCCAGCCCCGACGGCGGCGAAACCGGAGACATCGTGCTCACCATCACCGTGCGCAAGCACCCGGTGTTCGAGCGCGAAGGCCTGAACCTGCGCGTGAACGTTCCCGTCACGTTCGTTGAAGCGACCCTCGGCGCCACCATCGAGGTGCCCACCCTGGGCGGCTCTCCGGTGCGGCTGCGCGTTGCCCCCGGCACCCCGAGCGGGCGCGTTCTGCGCGTTAAGGGTCGCGGCGTGGTCACCCCCAAGGGCACCGGTGACCTGCTCGCCGTGGTTCAGGTGGCGGTTCCCTCGCACCTGTCCAAGGACGCGACCGAGAAGCTCGCGGCTTTTGCCGAATCGCTGCCCAAGGAAAACCCGCGCGACGACCTGATCGCGCGGGCCCAGGGCTAGCGGCCCGGGGTTGACGATGGACGAGAACACACCCGTGTTTGTCATTTCGATGGCGGCCGAACTGTCAGGGATGCACCCGCAAACCCTGCGCCAGTACGACCGCCTCGGCCTCGTCAGCCCCGAGCGCACCCCCGGCAAGAGCCGCCGTTACACGATGCGCGACATCGTGAAGCTGCGGGAGATCGCGGAACTCGGCACCGAGGGGGTCAGCCTCGAGGGCATCCGTCGCATTCTGGAGCTCGAAGATCACGTGCGGCGCCTGGAATCGCGCCTGCGTGACCTGGAAACGACCCTCGCGGACGAGATGCTGCAGCGCCCCGGACGCCGCGTTTTCGCCGCCGGTGCGGCGGGCGATGTGATCTCGATGAAGGCCGGAACCCGCACACGCCGGTCGAATCAAGTCGTGATTTGGCGTCCGTTAGACCACACTTAGGTCAGAGCGGCACACGACACACCCAGCTTCACGGCCCATAGTCGTGAGGCAACTCATTTAATACCAGACACGCATCACCATCACCAGCAGTTTCTACCTGTGCGGGTTTACCCGCACAACTGCACCACACTCTTCAGGGGGAACGATGTCCGATCAGGGCACACAAGCACGCACAACCGTCGCCACGCCGCAGGGTTTCGACTTCGACAAGCTGCGCCGCCGGCCCGATGTGGAAGCGGACAACCTCTTCGCCGTCGACGCGAGCGACCGCCTGATTCTCGACGAAGCGGCCGGCGCGCTCGCGGTCGCCGGCCCCGGCGAGGTCGTCGTGCTCGGCGACCGTTACGGCGCACTCACCCTCGGTGCGGCCGCCCTGCACGATGTGCGGGCAATTCGCGTCTACCAGGACGCCCTCTCGGGCGAGCAGGCCCTCGACAGCAACGCCGTCGCCTTCAAGCTGACCAACGCGTATCGCTCCCACGACCTCGGCTCCGAGCTGCTCACCGGCGCCCGCGTCGTGCTGCTGCAGCTGCCCCGCGGCCTCGACGAGCTCGACGAGATCGCCGCCGCGATCGCCCGCTACGCCGCCCCCGACGTGCTGATCTTCGCCGGTGGCCGCATCAAGCACATGACCGTGACCATGAATGAGGTGCTGCGCCGCCACTTCGGCGCCCTCAACATCGCCCCGGCCCGCCAGAAGTCCCGCGTGCTCATCGTCTCCACCCCGCTCGCGGCCGCTGCGAGTGCAGCGCAGGCCTGGCCGCGCTCCGAGGTGCACGAGGACCTGGGCCTGACCGTGCTCGCCCACGGAGCCGCCTTCGCCGGAACCGGCGTGGACATCGGCACGCGCGCCCTGCTCGACGTGCTCGATCGCATGAAACCGGATGCCGAAACCGCCATCGACCTCGGCTGCGGCACCGGGGTACTCGCCGTGGCCCTCGCGCAGCAGCGCCCGCGCCTGCGCGTGCTCGCGACCGACCAGTCCTCGGCGGCCGTCGCCTCGGCCCGAGCAACAATCGACGCCAACGCGGTGGCCGAGCGGGTCACCGTGGCACGCGACGACGCCCTGACCGGGCGACCGGACGCATCCGCTGAACTGATCGTGCTGAACCCGCCGTTCCACATCGGCTCCTCGGTGCACGCCGGGATCGCCCTGAAGCTCTTCGAAGACGCAGCCCGGGTGCTGCAGCCCGGTGGCGAACTCTGGACCGTGTGGAACACCCACCTCGGCTACCGCCCCGAGCTCAGCCGCCTCGTCGGCCCGACCCGGCAGGTGGGCCGCAACACGAAGTTCACCGTGACGGTCTCCACCCGCCGCTAGGTTGACGCGGCCGCAGCGTTCGGCTGGCAGGGCTAGGACCGGTGAAAAGCGTGCTCAATATTGGTGGGCACGCGGCGAGCGGATGGTGCGGCTCGCGCTGCTGAGACTGGTCGCCGGGCCGCTGATGCGGCCAGACAACTGCGCGTGCGCCCAGAAGAGGCTCGGCAGGCGATTGTGCGCCCGAAACCTGCTCATGCGCCCGCGATCGCGGGCGCATGAGCAGGTTTCGGGCGCATGACGGCTGGGGCGTGCAGGTTTTGGGCGCAGGTGCAGCTTGGGGCTGCGCGACGAGGCGCGCGCTTGGGGCGCGCGTGCAGGTTTCGGGCGCAGGTGCAGCTTTAACGCGGGTGATGCTGAGCGAATTCTGGGTGCGTGAGCAGGTTCTCGGCGCACAAGCACCCGACGGGCGCCCAGACGACCGCCGGCCCGATCCCGTATACCCGCGCCGGCGCATCCCCAGCGCTTTCTGGAGCGAGAGCGGGTGAGATGAAGGTTCGAGCAGCTCAAAGCTCGCAGCTCGCGGCGACTTGCTGGGACATGCCGACTAGAGGTCCTTCGAGCTGCCCTTCGTGAGGGTCTTGCCCTGGAAGAACGCCGGGTTGGCGCGGCGCTGCAGCAGCATCAGCACCACTCCGGCGATGAAGAGCACCATCGCGAGCACGAACACGAGGCCCAGACCGCCGATGTTCGAGCCGCTGCCGTACTCCGGGTTCATGCTGTCGATCAGTGTCGTGACGAAGATGACACTGAGGATCACCCCGCCGACCAGCGGCGCGAGGAACTTGAGCAAGAACGACCGCGCGCTCCTGAAGGCTTCGGCGCGGAAATACCAGACGCAGGCGAACGCCGTGACTCCGTAGTAGAAGCAGATCATCATGCCGAGGGTCAGGATCGTGTCGGTGAGAACGTCGGTGCTCAGCACCCGCAGCACCGCATAGAACCCCCAGGCGACGATGGCGGCCATGATGGTCGCGAACCCCGGGGACTTGAAGCGCGGGCTGATGGTGGCGAACCGGTTCGGGAAGGCCTTGTAGTGGCCCATGGCGAGCATCGTGCGCGCCGGGCCGACGAAGGTCGACTGCAGTGACGCCGCCGAGCTGGAGAGTACGGCGAGGGAGAGCAGAATCGCAAACGGCCCCATCACCGGGCCCGCCAGGGCCGCGAAGACGTTGCCCTGAATCTCCTCGTTGCCGAGGCCGAGCTCGCCGGTGCCGATGCCCGAGAACATCAGCGCCGAGATCGCGACCAGAATGTACAGCGCGAAGATGATGACCACGGTGAGGGTCGCCGCGCGGCCGGGCGTGGTCTTGGGATTCTTGGTCTCCTCGTTCATGGTGAGGGTCACGTCCCAGCCCCAGAAGATGAAGATTGACAGCGACACCCCGGCGGCGAAGGCCGAGAAGTCCGGCACCAGGAACGGGTTGAACCAGTTCGGGCTGAAGGCGAGCTCGTCGAAGGCCGAGCCGTTGCCGAACGCGACGAGGGCGGCGACGCTGAACCAGACCAGCACCAGGAGCTGGAACGCGACGAGCACGTACTGCACGGCCTTGGTCGTCTCCATGCCGCGGTACGACACGTAACAGGCCAGTGCCATGAAGACCAGACAGGTGACCACGTTGATGACGACGTTGTTGGTGAGGTCGGCGAGACCAGGATTGTTGAACAGCTGCGCGAGCGCGAGGTACAAGAAGTCGACGGCGACCCCGGCCAGGTTGGAGAGCACCACGACGGTCGCGACGATGAGCCCCCAGCCGCCCATCCAGCCGATCCACGGTCCGAAGGCCCGGGTCGCCCAGGTGAACGACGTGCCGCTGTCGGGCATCGCGTTGTTCAGCTCCCGGTAACCGAGGGCCACGAGCAGCATCGGGATGAACCCGACCAGGAAGATGCCCGGCATCTGCGTGCCGACCGCGGCGACCGTGGGGCCGAGCGAGGCCGTGAGCGTGTACGCGGGGGCAATGCAGGAGATGCCGATGACCGTGGCGCCGAGCAGCCCGATGGACCCGGCGCGCAGGCCCTTGGCGGAGAGACCGCCGGCAGCCGGAAGAGAGGACGTATCGGGCGTGGAGCCCGGTGAGGGGGTGTGTGCCATGGTCCTGGTCCTTGGGTTCGGCGGACTCGGGTCAGTGAGTCCGGGCTGGCGGAGCGGGGGTGGGGGGAATGCGGGTGGGCGGAGCGGGGTGCGGATGCGTGTTGGGCACGACGACCAGGGGAACCGGCAGAGCGTGCAGCATCCGGTTGGCGGTGATACCGAGAAAGATCGTGCTGGGGCGGGCCAGCCGGCTCGACCCGACGAAGACGACCTCGCTCGGGTCCCAGCCCAGAGCCTCGACCGCGGCCTCGACGCTCGATCCGGTGGCGACCTCGGTCTTCACGGTGCCACGTGCGGTGGACTTCGCGCGGAAATAGTCGAGCACGGCCACGAGGTGCGCGGCGCTGCCGGCGTGGGCGCTGCCGGCATGGTCGTGCCCGGCCTGGGGCGGATGCGGCTTGGGGTGCGCCGGGCGGCCGTGCGCGGCATCCACTTCGACGAGTGTGACAAAACGCAGGTCGACACTGAGGCCATTGGACAGGGCGATCATCGAGTCGAGCAGGGCCTCCCAGCCTGGTCGGGTGCCGATGGCGCACGTGATGCGGGTCAGCGCGGCCGGCGCACGATACCCGTGCGGGGCGAGCGCGACCGGCACCGGCGAGGCGTGCAGCAACGCGTTGGCGACGCTGCCGATCGAAAAACGATTCAGGATGCCGCCGCGCGCCGCCCCGACGACGATGCGGTCGGCATCGAAGTTTTTGGCGGCCTCGATCAGGCCCTCCGAGGTGGAATCGGCCCACAGCAGGTGGGTGCTGGCGGTGACATCGGCGGGTACGCGCGCGGCCGCACCGGCCAGCCACTCACGCCCCTGTTCCTCGAGCAGGGAATCAAAGTCGGCGGTCGACGACGGCACCTTGGCCGGCACGGCCGAGGACCGCGGCAGAATCAGGCACAACCGCAGCTCGGCGGCGGTGAGTCGGGCGAGAGCGACCCCGAGTTCGATCGCCTCGTTGCCGCGTTCGGTCGCCTCGTAGGCGACGACATAGTTGGCGACTCGGGTCATTCCACTACCTCCTCGTGGTGGGTGTGCGGGGCGTGGTCGTGCCCGGCCTTCTCGTGCGCGGTGTGGTCCTGACCGGGGGCGCAGTGCGCGGCGGGGCTCGGCGCGACGTCGAGCGAGGGGTTGCGGTCGAAGAACCCGACCGGCTTGAGCCAGAACGCGACCGTGTCGCTCGGCATGATCGGCCAGTCCTCCGGCCGGGTGACGTGGTGGATACCGAACGTGTACCAGAGCACCAGGTCGGTGCCGCGCACCGGACGCTGCGCCCGGATCCACTCGGGCAGGCCATGGTCGATGCTGCTCTGGTTCACGAATTCGCCGCATGGCCAGCGCTCCGACTCGTCGTTCGGCGTCACCCAGACGGTGTGGCCGATGACCTGCGCCCGCTGCAAGACCGGTGAGCCTGAGTCGAAGAACGACGGGATCGCGCCGCTCGGCACGAGCTTGTACGACACCGGGGTGCCGAGCCCGTTGAGGGAATTCTCGTTCACGACCTTCCAGGCCCGCTGGGTGTTCCAGTCGAAGTCGTCGAAGCCCTCGGTCTCGATCGGGGTGTTCAGCTGGGTGAGGGCCAGGCCGTGCGGGTTGTCGGGGCCGGTCGGCACGATGTGGGTCTCGGAGCGGAACACGGTGTTCTCGGTACCGTCGACGTCGAGGTCGAGCCGGGCGACGATGAAGTGTTGGTGGATGGGCGCGTAGGTGCGGGTGTCGACGAGGGTGCCGTTCGGGTGCGGCGCTCCGGCGTCGAGGTGGGTGACGACCATGATGCCGGTGGCGCGCACCTCGCACTCGATGTTGCCGTCCTGATAGAAGCGCCAATAGACCAGGTACTCGTAGTTCGCGACGGTGACGTGGAAGGACACGACGAGGCGGCGCATCCGTCTCACCTCGGCGCCCGCGTCGTGGTCGACGTGCTTCCAGAGCACGGCGTTGTCTTCTTCGTGCACGCAGAACGCGTTGGGGATCTCGTAGGGCTCGCCCTTGCTGTTGTGCAGCACGGCGTCGATGTAGCGGATCTCGCCGAGGCAGTCACAGCCGAGCTCGAGCGAGGTGGTCATGAACCCGAGGCCCCACTCGCCGATGTCGAACGCGGTGCGGCGAAAGTGGTCGACGCTCGGGTCGCGGTACGGCACGACCATTTCACTGAACGAGAGCCGGTTGGCGATCGGCCGGTCGCGCTCGCCGCCGACGGCGTGGCCGTCGCGGTAGCTGACCCGGTGCAGGGTCATGCCCTCGCGGTAGTTGAAGCCGACCCGCATCGACCAGCCCTGCCACTGGATCAGGTGGCCGTCGACCGAAAATCCGGGGCCCTCGGTCTGCACGATGTCGAGCGGGGTGAGCGGCGGGCGCACGCTCTGGGCGCGGATGCGCTCGGGCACCAGGTGCGGAACGTACTCGCCCATGATCTTCGGGGCCTCGACGGTGAAGGAGTCCTCGATCTCGAGCAGTTCCATGGTGTTCACGTCGATCACGAAGTGCAGGCCGTTCACCGGGCCCGCATAGGGGTTGGCGCCGGCGGAGGCTCGCACCCAGATATCCGCCCAGCCGAGACGGCGGCCGCGGAACTTGTCGGGGATGACGGCGTCGCCGTAGGTCCAGGTGTCGATGAAGACGAGGCTGAGGTCGGTGATGCCGCGCCCGGCGAGCACCGCGATCACGTCGGGGTGCGAGCGCAGGGCGGCATCGGCCTCTTCCCACTCGTCGACGGTGAAGTTGGCCTGCACGCCGGGAACGTGGGTCCAGTCGAGGGTGCGGTCGTCGCTCAGCGAGACGACAGCCGTGAAGGTCTCGTTGGCGGCGCGGTTGAGCACGACGAGCCGGGCGAGGCGGGCGGGAACCGTGCCCTCGGTCTCGAAGGCGGCGATCGCGGCGCGCGGCGGCTCGACGAGCTCAATCGAGGCGAAGCGCCAGCCGTCGGCGACGCCGTGGTCCCGGCCGAGGATCGCACTCGCGTGGCTGAACTCCGCGGCCCTCAGCGGATCTAGCGGATGCGAGCCGGTCGAGTGGGTACGGATAGGCGTCACAGATCTCATCCTCTGCAGTGGGCGAGGCACGGCGGTGTGCCCCTGTTGCGTGCACCGAAGTGCGGTAATGCGCAAGTATGGCACGGGCGTGGTCCCCGCGGAGGATTATTATGCTGGCGAGCGGGCTATTCGGGTCAGAAGCTGCCGGACAGGGTGCGCGGGGCGCGAGCGGGGGCATCCGTCGCCGCCTGCAGCCCGGACACGAGCGGCGCCAAAGTGCCGGGTGTGCGCACGAGCGCGACGAGGGCGAGCACCGCCCAGCCGAGCAGAACGACGAGCAGACCGTTACGCAGGGTCAGCAGCACGAGCGAGAACGGGTCGCCGGCGACCAGCGGCAGGTAGAAGACCGGAAAGACCAGCGTCGTCAGGCCCGCGATGACGAGCATGAGATAGGCCGGAACTCGCCAGCGATGCCAGCCGTGCAGCATCCCGGCGGCCACGACGGGCGCGATCCAGAGCATGTACTGCGGGGAGCCGACCTTGTTGAACACGACGAAGGCGGTGACGAGGGCGAGCGCGCCGATTAGCAACAACTGCGTGGCATCGTGCCCGCGGCGCCGGGCGAGAAGCATCAGCACGAAGATCAGGCCCAGAGCCGCGAACATCAGCGGCGTCATGGCGGCCGCGACGACCTCGGCGCCCGGCCCGCGAATCTCCCTGGTCGCGATGGCATAGTTCTGGTAGATCGAGGTCTGCGGCTGCCCCAGCATGGCGAGCCAGACCCACGGCGTCGACACGGGAGCTTCGAGCTGCAGGGCCCGATCCGACTGCATTGTGACGAAGCCGGTGAGGTATTTCAGGCCGCCGAGCAGCCAGACGGATGCCGCGATCGCCGCCGTCACGGCGGCCCCCGTCAGCACCATGGTCACCCTGCGCCTCGACGCGACGACGACCGCGAGCACGACCGCGGCGGGCCAGACCTTGATCCAGGTGGCGACGGTGAGCAGCACCGCCGCGACCACGGGCTGGCGAGCGAGCAGCACGAGGCCCACGATCACGAGCGGTGCGGTGAGGCCCTCGAGGCGCAGCAGACCGACCGGGCTGAGCAGAAAACTCACGGCGAGAAACCACCAGGCGGCCTTGTAGCCGCTGCGGCGGCGGCCGAAGTTGGTGAGGGCGGCCACGGCGGCGGCGTTCATCAGCACCGTCATCAAAAACCACATGAACTGGTAGAGGTAGGGGCCGCCGATGTTGGCCAGCACGACGGGGCCGAGGGCACCGATCGGGTAGACCCACTCCGTGTCGATGCCCTGCCAGACGCCGTGGTCGAAGCCCAGTTCGGCCCACCGCCGGTAGAGCGGCAGGTCGCCGAGTACCTGGCCGGTGAGCATCATCGGCGCGAGGGCAGTGAAGAACACGACGTGCAGCGCGAGAAAGGCGAGGATGAGGGTGCGGGGGCGTTGCAGCCGCAGGCGCCGTTCGGGCGTCAGAAACCGGGCCACGCGGGTATCGATGCGGTCGACCAGTTGGGACATGACACTCACCTCGGCAGAATCAGCACGCACCCGGGGCGGGCACTCTCGTGGAGCCTAGGGTCGCTGCATGGCTGGCGGGCGTCGCAGAGGTGAACGGTGGGTGTATCTGGCGTGCCGACCCGGAACGGTGCGAGCTAGGCCGGGACCAGCGCGCCATTCAGAACGTCGAGAGTCCAGTCATCCGCTGCCTCGGGCTCACCCGATGGTGCGGGCGTGAGTCGCACGAGCGTGAGCGCCGCGTTGTCGATGCTCGGGATGTCGCGCCCGAGGGCCTCGATCAGGCACAGGCGAATGAGGGTGCCGTGTGCGACGACCACGATGCGCGCGCCGGGCCAGGTGCGGGCGAGCTCGCGCAGGGCGTTGAGGCCGCGGGCGGCGACGGATGTCTCACTCTCGGCTCCGCGGAAACCGCCGTAGCCGCCGTCGGGGGTGCGCAGGGCGTCAAGCTCGGGGCCGGCGCCGAGGCCCTCGGCGGGTCCGTAGTCGCGTTCGGCGAGCTGCGGCATGCGCTCGGTCACGGTGAGGGACAGGTCGGCGGCGATGATGTCGGCGGTTTCGGCGGCCCGGGACAGCGGACTCGAGACCACGAAATCCCAGGCGTACGGCGAGAGGGCGGCTTCGGCATCCGTCGCCTGGCCCCGACCGACCGCGTTGAGCGGAATGTCGGTGGACCCTTGAATGCGCATCTGCGCGTTCCAATCGGTCTGGCCGTGGCGGATGAGGGCGAAAGTCGTCGTCGTAGTCACCCGTCTATTCTGCCTCAGGCGGCTGAGACCCGCGCTCGGCTGCGCCATAGAGAAGTTTTTTTGCTGGTCAAGTGCCATGGTCGCTAGGGTCGAGGTATGAAACTCTCAGGAATGTTTCGCACATCACTCGCCATCGGCGTCGTGGGGTTGGCAGCAATCGGCCTGACGGGGTGCGCGGGCGACGACGCTCGGGACGCAGCCCCGGAACCACGGGCCTCGCAGGACGCCGTCACCGAGCCCGAGGATGCGCTCGCCGTCTTCACCCAGCCACAGGCCGCGCAGGATCTGCTCCCCGACTCTCTGCCGGCCACAGCCTTCGAGGACATTGACCGGGACACGACCCGCCTGCTCTGGGCCGACGGCGACACGAGCTACTACGCCGCGACGTCGCCCGAATGGGGGACCTGCCTGCTCGTCTACGGCGGCGAGATGCCCACGAGCTCGTGCACCGAGGACCTGCCGGTGCAATCGAGCACCAATGAGGGTCAGAAGACGACCATGTTCGCCGACAGCCTGCCCGATTACTACAGCGACTGGGACAAGGTCGCCGACCACCTCTGGCGCCAGCCGTAGCCGGCGAACTCAGCCGAGCAGTTCGCGGATGTCGGCGGCCGTGAGCGCGCTGCCGGCCGCGGCTCCGTCGGTCATCACGCTCTCGAACAGCTTGGCCTTGGTGGCCTTCAGGGCCATCACCTTCTCCTCGATCGTGTCCTTGGACACGAGCCGGTAGACCATGACGTTCTTGGTCTGGCCGATGCGGTGCACGCGGTCAACGGCCTGGGCCTCGGTCGCCGGGTTCCACCACGGGTCGAGCAGCACGACGTAGTCGGCCTCGGTGAGGTTGAGGCCGAAGCCGCCGGCCTTGAGGCTGATCAAAAACACCGAGCTCGACCCGGTCTTGAAGTCGTTGATGGCGCGCGCCCGGTTGCGGGTCTTGCCGTCGAGGTAGGAGTACGAGATGCCCGCCGCGTCCAGCCGGTCCCTGGCCTTGCCGAGATACTGCGTGAACTGGCTGAAGATCAGGGTGCGGTGCCCCTCGGCGACGGTGTCCTCGAGCAGTTCGAGCAGGGCGTCGAGCTTGGTCGACGGCACAGCCGCATACTTCTCGTCGTAGAGGCTCGCGTCGAGGCTGAGCTGGCGCAGCATCGTCAGCGAACGGAAGATCTCGAACCGGTTCGCGTTCATGTCGTCGATCAGGCCGAGCACCTTCTGCCGTTCGCGGGCGAGATGGGTGTCGTAAACCTTGCGGTGCTTGGGGTGCAGCTCGAGTTCGAGCACCTGCTCCTGCTTGGCGGGCAGGTCGCTCGCCACCTCATCCTTGGTGCGTCGCAGCATGAAGGGGCGGATGCGTCGGCGCAGCTGCGCGAGCCGCTCGCTGTCACCGTCGGTCTCGATGGGCTTGCGGTAGTAGTCCGTGAAGCGGCTCGGGCTCGGGAACAGGCCCGGCGCGGTGATGGAGAGCAGCGACCACAGCTCCATCAGGTTGTTCTCCATCGGCGTGCCGGTGATGGCGAGCTTGAACGGGGTCTTCAAGCGGCGGGCGCAGACGTGCGCGCGGGACTGGTGGTTCTTCACGAACTGCGCCTCGTCGAGCAGCAGGCCGGCCCAGCCGGAGCCCTCATGCCCGGCAAAGTCGTTGTACTCGTCGAAGTCCAACCGGAACAGCGTGTACGAGGTGATCACGACGTCCGCCCCCGCGGCGATGTCGGCGAGGCTGCCGCCGCGTTTGCGGCTGGTCTCGGTGATCGCGGCGACGACCAGGTCGGGCGCGAAGCGGGCGCACTCGGCGGCCCAGTTGCTGACGACACTCGTGGGGGCCACGACCAGGAACGGTGCGCGGCCGCTGCCGCCGGCCGTATCGCGGGCGTGGGTGATGAGGGCGATCGCCTGCAGGGTCTTGCCGAGGCCCATGTCGTCGGCGAGGATTCCGCCGAGCCGATGGTCGAAGAGAAAGCTCAGCCAGTCGAACCCGGTCTGCTGGTAGCCGCGCAGCGTGGCGTGCACGGAGGGTGAGAGCGGGCGCTCGTCGATGCGGGTGGCATCCGTCAGCCCCTCGATGGCGCTGCGCCAGCTTTTCGCCTGCGCGGCGACGACGCCGAGCATCTGCAGTTCCTCCCAGAGGTCGCTCTGGAACCGGCTGATACCGAGGGAGTCGCTGCCGGATTCCTGCAGGCCGCGGGCCTCGTCGATCAGGCGCCGCAGGTCGTGCAGCTCGGGGCGGTCGAGGCTGAAGTAGGTTCCGCTCTCGAGGATCATCAGTTCTTGTTCGGTGGCGAGGGCCCGGAACAGTTCGTCGAAGGGGATCTCTTCGCCGTCGATGCTGATCGTGACGGCGAGGTCGAACCAGTCGCGGTCGTCGGCGCGTTCGGTCGTCGCGAGGCGGATGACCGGGGCCTCGTCGGCGGGCCGGTACTGCGGGGCGTCGGCGGAGACGCTCACGCGCACGTCGCCCGTGGCCTCGAGGGCGGGAACGGTATCGCCGAGGAAGGCGATCATGCCCGCACCATCGAGGGTGACGCGCTCGGGCAGCGGCGTCAGGCCGGGAAACGGCGCCAGTAGGGGGCTGAGCTCGCGCAGAATCTGGGCCTCGCGCGGGTCGTCGCGAAAGTCGGTGTCACGAGCGGATGCCCGCAACGTGTGGCGATACAGCGCGGGAGCCGGCCGCGGGGCCAGCGCGACGGTGTCGACGGGCTCCTCAGTCAGGGGAGCGCAGTACTGCCAGTCCCAGGCCAGCTCGATGCGGGCATCCGTCAGGTGCGTGACCGCGACCGAGAGTACGGGGCGCGGGGTCTGCGGCAGATCGAAACTGCCGTCGGAGCTCGTGAGGGTGAGCTGCTGGCGCAGGAACGGGTAGTAGTCGGAGAGGAACGCGGGCTCGTCGGCCGCCGGAATGACGAGCGGCTCGGCGGCGGTGGCGAGGGCGCGCATCTGCGCGCTCACCGGGTGGGCGAGGGGCGCGAGGGTCAGGTGCAGCTCGCTCGAACTTGACGTGGAGCCGGCGCCCCGTGCCGGGTCACCGCCGCCGGTCCAGGTGAAGATGCCGTGCGCGGGTTCTCCGATGAAGCCGATGCGGCTGCGGTTGAGGCGTTGTTCATTCACCGTCAGGGTGGGGGTGAGCACGAGGCCGCCGGCGTCGGCTTCGCGCGCGCGGTGAATGTCGAGTTCGAGCGCTGCGGGGGTCTCCGAGATGGTCACCGGCAGTTGGTTCGCGGTCGCACTCACGAGCGGCAGGCCGATCGACTGGGCCTCGTTCAGCAGCTCCCAGAGCGCTCGGTTGCCGAAGGTGTCGAGGTGGATCCAGTGCTCGGTGTAGGTGTAATACCGCTGGCCGGCCGAGTACAGCGCATAGAGCGCGTTCAGCACTCGGCGGTGTTCGGGCGCGAACGAGCCGGGGGTCCAGGCCAGGTTGTCCCAGGTCACGGTGCCGCGAATCCACTTGCCCTTCTTGCCCATCAGCATCGGGCGGGCGCCGAGCCGGCTGGGTTCGGGCGGGCGGCTGGCGTTCAGGCGGGCGCTGCGCGGAGCGGGCGGCAGCACATCGAACTGCAGCGCGAGGGCGGTGCCGACGGGCGCATTCGGGTCGGCGGGGCGGGCGAGCGGGCCGAGCGCGGCCTGCCAGGCGGCAACCGGCGGGGCCGCGGGGGGTTCGGCGGCGGTGGGCCGGTCCGTGGGTTCGAAGGTCGGCATCCGCCGCTCGCCGAGAGAGCGTGTGCCCGAAGGAGTCAGCGCCGACGGTTTTGCCGGGTTCGTGGCGCTCGCGATGAGCAGGGCCGCGACGTGCTTGCAGTTGTTCTTCATCGGGCAGGTGCAGACCCCGGATGCCCGCACCGGCAGCCCGACGGAGTTGACCGTGAACGACACGGTCACCGAATACGGCTGTGAGCTGGTGCCCTCCACGGTGCCAAACAGCTGGGTGCCGTCGCCGAACCAGGACTGTTCGGTGACGTGACCATTGCGCGCGTACCGCTCACCACGAGAGAATGCCTGGCTGCCGACCATGCGGGCAATCTCGTGGGTGCTGAGGGTATGGGCCATAGGTGAGTGTGTCCGTCATGAGTCGTCGAAGCCAGGGAAAAACCAACCTCTATTGTCGCACCTTTCGCTGGTGTGCTCGCCCAGAGGTGCGGGTGCACACGGGGTGCGTGGTCGGTCTCGACACCGGGAGCGAGCAGTCGCTAAACTTGAGCCACGGTGACTCAGGTTTGAAGGAGAGCAACCATGCAGGCAGGGCAACAACCATCCCAGGAGAAGGCCAAGACGGCCCTCGAGCAGTACGGTCTCAACCTCACCGAGATTGCCCGCAGCGGCAAGCTCGACCCCGTGATCGGCCGGGACGCCGAGATTCGCCGCATCAGCCAGGTGCTGACCCGTCGCACCAAGAACAACCCCGTCTTGATCGGCGAACCCGGCGTCGGCAAGACCGCCGTGGTCGAGGGCCTCGCCCAGCGCATCGTGGCCGGTGACGTCGCTGAATCGCTCAAGGGCAAGCAGCTCGTCTCCCTCGACTTGGCCGCGCTCGTGGCCGGTGCGAAGTACCGCGGCGAGTTCGAGGAGCGGCTGAAGGCCGTGCTCAAGGAGATCAACGACGCCGACGGAGCGATCATCACCTTCGTCGATGAACTGCACACCCTGATGGGCGCGGGCGGCGGCGAGGGCTCGGTCGCGGCCGCGAACATGCTCAAGCCCATGCTCGCCCGCGGCGAACTGCGCCTGATCGGTGCCACCACTCTCAACGAGTACCGAGAGTTCATTGAAAAAGACGCCGCGCTGGAGCGGCGGTTTCAGCCGGTGTACGTGGGGGAGCCATCCGTGGAAGACACCGTCGCCATTCTGCGCGGGCTGAAGGAACGTTACGAGGCGCACCACAAGGTGACGATCGCGGATGCCGCGCTCGTCGCCGCCGCGGCCCTCTCGAACCGCTACATCACCGCCCGGCAGCTGCCCGACAAGGCCATCGACCTGATCGATGAGGCCGCGAGCCGGCTGCGGATGGAGATCGACTCGTCGCCCGTGGAGATCGACGAACTGCGCCGCGGCGTGCAGCGCCTCGAACTCGAAGAACTCGCCCTGAAGAAGGAGAAGGACGACGCCTCGAAGCAGCGCCTCGCGAAGCTGCGCGGCGACCTCGAGGAGCGCCGGGGCAAACTGGCCGAGCTGCAGGCGCGCTGGGAGAAGGAGCGCGCCTCGCTCAACCGGGTCGGCGAGCTCAAGGAGCGCCTCGACGCGGCCCGCAGCGCCTCCGAGCGCGCCCAGCGGGAGGGCAACCTCGAGAAGGCCTCGCGGCTGCTGTACGGCGACATCCCGGTGATGGAGCGCGAGCTCGCCGCCGCCGAACGGGAGGAATCCGACGGTCCGCGCATGGTCAACGAGCAGGTCACGGCCGAGGACATCGCCGCGGTCGTCGCCGCCTGGACGGGCATTCCGGTCGGCCGGCTGCTGCAGGGTGAGACCGAGAAGCTGCTGCACCTCGAGAGCGAGCTCGGGCACCGACTGATTGGCCAGAAGCCGGCCGTGCGCGCGGTCGCCGACGCGGTGCGCCGCTCGCGGGCCGGAATCAGCGACCCCGACCGGCCGACCGGCTCGTTTCTGTTCCTCGGCCCGACCGGTGTCGGCAAGACCGAGCTCGCCAAGGCGCTCGCCGAGTTTCTCTTCGACGACGAGAAGGCCATGATCCGCATCGACATGAGCGAGTACGGCGAGAAGTTCGCGGTGTCCCGGCTCGTCGGCGCCCCTCCCGGCTACGTCGGCTACGAGCAGGGCGGTCAGCTGACCGAGGCGGTGCGCCGCCGGCCCTACTCGGTGATCCTCTTCGACGAGGTCGAGAAGGCGCACCCCGAGGTCTTCGACGTGCTGCTGCAGGTGCTCGACGATGGCCGCCTCACCGACGGCCAGGGCCGCACGGTCGACTTTCGCAACACCATCCTCGTGCTCACCTCGAACCTCGGCTCGCAGTACCTGGTCGACCCGACCCTCTCGGCCGACGAGAAGGAGGAAGCCGTGCAACTCATGGTGCGGCAGGCCTTCAAGCCCGAATTCGTCAACCGGCTCGACGACATCGTGGTGTTCTCCTCGCTCTCGACCGAGGACCTCGGCCAGATCGTCGAACTCTACGTCGACCGGCTGCAGCGCCGGCTGGGTGAGCGTCGCCTCGAGCTCGCGGTGACACCGGATGCCCGCAGCTGGCTCGCCGAGCGCGGCTACGACCCGATCTACGGGGCACGCCCGCTGCGACGCCTGATGCAGCGGGAAATCGACGACCGGTTGGCGCGTGAACTGCTTGGCGGTGGCATCCGTGACGGCGACGTCGTGCGCGTGGACCTCGCGGCCGACGGCGACTCGCTCTCGGTCGCCGCGTCGGCCCCGGTGCCCGCCGACGAGACTGACGCGCTCGACGACGACCTGCTGTAGCGCGGGGAGCGCTCAGGGTTCGCGGGTTAGAGTCGGATCATGCTTGCAACTGTGATTTATGGCGAACGCGACATTCGACTCGACGAGGTTCCCGAACCCGTGCTCAGCAGCGGCGGCGACGCCATCGTGCGCGTCGTCGCGGCCTGCGTCTGCGGATCCGACCTCTGGCCCTACCGCGGCGTGACCGAGACGAAGGAGCCGCACCGCATCGGCCACGAATTCGTCGGCATCGTCGAGGCCATCGGAACGGATGTCTCCACTGTGAAGGTCGGCGACTTCGTCATCGCCCCGTTCTACGACTGCGACAACACCTGCGCCAACTGCCGCAACGGTGTGAGCACGAGCTGCCTGAACGGCGGCTGGTGGGGTGCGAACGACCGCGAAGGCGGCTTCGCCGACGGCGCCCAGGGCGAGAAGGTGCGGGTTCCGCACGCTGACGGCTCGCTCGTGGCCACCCCGACCGTGCCGGACGACGCTCTCGTTCCTGGCCTGCTGACCCTCGCCGACGTCATGGGCACCGGACACCACGCGGCCGTCTCGGCCGGCGTCACACCCGGCAGCACCGTCGTCGTTGTCGGCGACGGCGCAGTGGGACTCTGCGCGGTCATCGCCGCGAAGCGCCTCGGCGCGAGCCGGATCGTGGCCATGAGCCGCCACGCCGATCGCCAGGCCGTGGCCCGCGAGTTCGGCGCGACCGACGTGATCGAGCTGCGCGGCGATGAGGGCGTCGCCGCCGTCAAGGCCCTCTTCGATGGCATCGGCGCGGACTTCGTGCTTGAGTGCGTCGGCACCCAGGAATCCATGGACCAGGCCATCCGCTCGGCCCGCCCGGGCGGCATGGTCGGCTACGTCGGCGTGCCCAACGGCGGCGCCGAACTGCCCATCCGCACCCTGTTCGGAACGAACGTGGGCGTGAACGGCGGCGTCGCCTCCGTTCGCGGCTACATCGACGAGTTGCTGCCCGAGGTGCTGAGCGGAGCAATCAACCCCGGCCGGGTCTTCGATCTGCAGTTGCCGCTGGCCGAAGTGGCCGAGGCCTACGCCGCCATGGACGAGCGCCGCGCCATCAAGGTGCTGCTGCGCCCGTAGGGCTCGCTCGTGAACCAGCCATTTCTCTGGGGAGGACTGCTCGCCTTCGCGATCACCGCTGGTGTCGTGCGCGCGGTGCGCGGGCGGCCGTTTCTGCCCGGGCGGGCGGTGGCTCTCGGGCCGGTCGAGCACACGGTCGCGGTGCTCAGCACGGTGGCGTTGATCTTCCACTGTTCGGCCATGTTCTTCGGGCCGTGGGTGAACGTGGTCGCGTTTCTGCGCCCGCTCGCGGCGGAGGTCAACAACATGGGAATCGCCAGCCAGATCGCCTACTGGGTTCCGGCGGCGCTGCTGCTGCTGGCCTGGCGCCGGGTCTGGTGGCCCGGGCTCGCGCTCCTGGCGCTGACCCTGGTCGGTGTGGGCGTGACGATGTACTGGCCGTACCCGCTCGGAGTGCATCTGTGGTGGCTCGCCGCGGTGATCGTTGCCGGCGTATTCGTGGGGTCCGCGCTCACCGGGCCGCGCGCTCGCCGTGCCGTGACGGCGGACGAAGCCTGACACCCTGTTTGAACAAACAGTGTGGTTGGATTGTTTCATGGCAGAGATGAATCACACACCCGATCGACGTCCGCGCCGTCAGCTGAGCGACTCGTTCTACTTGGTGCTGGCGGCTATGAGCCTCATGCAGGTGCCGGGCGGCATCGAAGCGACGGGACCTTGGCCCGCAGCGCTGATCGGCGTCGTGACCGTGACGTTCGCCGTGTTGATCGCGTTGGGCAATCGCGGGCGGTTCCTGCCGATGTTCGACAACCGCCGCAAGCGGTAGGCGCCGACTCGGAACGAGCCCACCGGCCGGATGCTGGCACGCCCAGACTCCTGCGCCCATAACCCGCACCCTCAGCTGCTTGTGCGCCCCGAAGCTGCACGTGCGCTTGTAATCGCGGGCGCATGAGCAGGTCTTGGGCGCACGATGACGTGCGGGTGCGGGTTTCGGGCGCACAAGCAGCTTCTCGGCGCGTGATCACGTGCAAATTAGAGGTGCGGGTGCAGCTCGCGGGCGCAGAAGTTTCTACCGGCACGACGGCCGCCTTCTGAGCGTACGACGGTGACAACTCACCTGTACCGGTGGGCTTAACGAGCGGATCGGCGCGCTCGGGCACGCGGTGGGTGCCCGGAGAGGCTCAGTCGTTGACGAGCAGCAGCTCGTCGAGCGGCTTGCGCACGCGGGGCGCGATCTCGCGCTCGCGCAGCTCGGGAGTGAGATCGTCGAGCTCGCCCAGCACACCGAGGGCCGTCACGGTGACGACCGTCTGGTCGGCGGCGAGGCCGAAGGCCGCGGCGATCGCGGCACCGTCGAAGCCGCCGAGCTGGTGGGTGTGCAGGCCCTCATGCTGCGCCTGAATGGTGAGGTGCGCCACGGCCTGGCCGAGGTCGTAGCGTGACCAGGGGTTCTCGGCAGTGTCGGCGTCGGGTTTTGCGGGCAGGTTCAGCTGGGCGACGTTGGCGATCAAAACGGATGCCGTGTCGGCCCACGCCTGGTTGAACCCCATCAGGGCATCGTTGATCGTGGCAAAGCTCGCGGAGCCACGACGAGCGACGATGAACCGGGCCGGCTGCATGTTGCTGGCCGACGGCGCCCAGCGGGCGGCCTCGAGCACGGTCGTAAGAGTGGCCTCGTCGATGACGGCGGTCTTGCTGTAGCCGCGCGGGCTCCACCGCTCGGCGAGCGGGGAGAGCAGCGGGGCATCCGTCACCGCGTGGCGGTTGGGGGAGGTGGTGAGGTTCACGGTCATCCTTTGGTGCGGCCGAACACGAGTGGGTTCGGGGAAACACTGACCCACCGGAAACAACCGGGACCCGCGGGAGGATATTCCGACGTGTGGCCGCCCCTTTCGCGGCACTTCTTGGGTCAGCCGGCACGTGTTGCACGGAGTGCCGGTTGGCGTAACGAGTGCCGCGACGCCCGGGAGCGCGCCACGAGCCTCGCTGGTTGAGCCTGCGCGCGAAGCGCGCTGGTCGAAACCTGGCGAGCCGAGCCTCGGACGTGGCCCGCCTCGGTTTCGACCGCTCGCAAGCTCGCGGCTCAACCGGCGCCGTGCCGGGCGCGGCTAGTTGCCCTGCAGGCGGTTGCGCACCTCGCGGCGCAGCACCTTGCCGATGAGCGAGCGGGGCAGGTCGTCGACCTCCACGATGCGCTTCGGAATCTTGTACGCCGAGAGCCGAGTGCGACAGTAGTCCCGTAGCAGGTCGACGTCGAGCTTGGCGCCGGCCGTCATCACCACGACCGCGACGACATCCTCACCGCCGGTCTTGCTCGCCAGGCCGACGGCGGCGGCATCCGCGACATCGGGGTGGGAGAGCAGGGCCTCTTCCACCTCGGACGGAGACACATTGAAGCCTCCGGTGACGATGAGCTCTTTCATGCGGTCGACGATGGTGATGAAACCGTCATCACTGACCCTGGCGATATCGCCGGTGCGCAACCAGCCGCCGGGCAGCAGCACCTGAGCGGTCTCGCTCGGGCGGTCCCAGTAGCCGCTGAAGACCTGCGGGCCGCGGATCAGCAGCTCGCCCTCCTCATTGAAGCCGCGCAGCGTGGTCGGGTTCGCGGGGTCGACGACGCGGATGTCCGTGCTCGGAAACGGCACGCCGACCGTGCCGGGGCGCCGGCTCGGTCCGATCGGGTTGCCGGCGGCGATCGGGGAGGCCTCCGTCATGCCGTAGCCCTCGACGAGCAGGCCGCCGGTTGCGTCTTCCCAGCGGGCCACGATCGACACCGGCAGGTTCATCGCGCCGGAGATCGCGAAGCGGGTGCCGCGCAGGCTGACCTTGCGCGCGGCGGCCGCGGTCACGAGCTTGTCGTAGATCGGGGGCACGGCGGGCAGGAACGTGGGCGGGGTGTGCTTGGCGGCGTCGAGCACGAGATCCACGTCGAACTTCGGAAACAGCACAAGGCGGGCGCCCATGCTCATCGCGAAGGTGAGGCACAGTGTGAGGCCGTAGGCGTGGAACATCGGCAGTACGGCGTAGACGGTTTCGCCGCCCGGTCGCAGGCCGACGACCCAGGCCGAGCCCTGCGCGGCGTTGGCCCGCAGGTTGTAGTGACTGAGAATGGCGCCCTTGGGGGTGCCCGTCGTACCGCTCGTGTACTGCAGCACGGCCGTGTCGGTGAGGGCAGGCCGGGGATGCGTCGAGCGCAGCTTGCGGGCGCCGGTCAGCGAGCTCCACTCGATGGCGCCCTTCTGCGGCCCGGAGGTGAGGGCGTCGCGTGAGGTGCGGGCCTTCGCAATCGGCAACTTCAACAGCAGCCGTTTGGAGAGCGGCATGGCGCGCGTGAGGTCGATGGTGACGACATCGCTCACCCCCATGTCCTTCGGAAACGCACGCACGGTGTCGTAAACCTTGTCCCAGACGATCGCGACGCGGGCGCCGTGGTCTTCGAACTGGTGACGCAGCTCGCGGTCGGTGTAGAGCGGGTTGTGTTCG
Source organism: Cryobacterium frigoriphilum (assembly GCF_004403305.1). GTDB lineage: Bacteria > Actinomycetota > Actinomycetes > Actinomycetales > Microbacteriaceae > Cryobacterium > Cryobacterium frigoriphilum. The sequence goes on from NZ_SOHE01000060.1 coordinate 176,208, forward strand.
ACGACGATGGCGCCGAGGCGCAACACCGCGTAGAACGCCACGACGTGCTGCGGGCAGTTCGGCAGCACGAGCGCGACCCGGTCGCCCTTGTGCACGCCGAGTTTGCGCAGGCCGTTCGCGACCCGGCAGATCTGCTCGCCGAGGGAGTCATACGTGGTGGTAGCGCCGAAGAAATCGAGGGCGACGGATGCCCCGAAACGGGCCACCGAGGCATCCATCATGTCGGTCAAGGTCTGGGTGGTCTCGGCGATGGCGTCGGGAACACCGTCGGCGTAGGCGGCAAGCCAGGGCCGGTCGGCAAACGTCACGGAGTGCCCGGCGGGGAGCGCGTCGGGGGTTTGGTCGTCGGCGAAGACGGGGTCGGGGCTCATGCGGACACCAGTTCCTGGCTGAGGGCGGCGACGAAGGCGTCGATGTCGTCTTCGGTGGTATCGAACCCGCACATCCAGCGCACCTCGCCGGTCGCCGGGTTCCAGTCGTAGAAGCGGAAGGACTCACGCAGCCGGTCGGCCACTCCGGGCGGCAGCACGGCGAAGATCGCGTTGGCCTGGGTGGCCTGGGTGAAGCTGATTCCGGTGAGGGCGCCATCCGCTTGCCCGCGTTCGACGGCGCCGCGCAGGCGCGCGGCCATCTTGTTGGCGTGGCTCGCGTTGCGCAGCCACAGGTCGCCGTCGAGCAGCGCAATCAGCTGCGCCGAGATAAAGCGCATCTTGCTCGCGAGCTGCATGTTGGATTTGCGCAGGTATTTCAGGCCGACGGATGCGGCGGGGTTCAGCACCACGATGCACTCACCGAGCATCATGCCGTTCTTGGTGCCGCCGAAACTCAGCACGTCGACGCCGGCTTCGCTGGTGAAGGCGGCGAGCGGTACGCCGAGGCTCGCGGCGGCGTTGCTGATGCGGGCGCCGTCCATGTGCAGGGTCATGCCGTGGCTGTGGGCGTGGTCGGCGATGGCCCGCACCTCGTCGACGGTGTAGACGGTGCCGAGTTCGGTGCTCTGGGTGATCGAGACGACGAGCGGCTGGGCGCGGTGTTCGTCGCCCCAGCCCCAGGCCTCCTGGTCGATCAGGGCGGGGGTGAGCTTGCCGTCGGGGGTGACGATCGGCAGCAACTTGAAGCCGCCGACGCCCTCTGGCGCGCCGCCCTCGTCGTTGTGGATGTGGGCGGTGGCCGCGCAGATCACGGCGCCCCAGCGGGGGAGCATCGACTGCAGGCCGGTCACGTTCGCGCCGGTGCCGTTGAACACGGGGAAGGCGAGGGTGCCCTCGCCGAAGTGTCGGGCGAAGACCTGCTGCAGGCGGGCGGTGTAGACGTCGTCGCCGTAGGCGATCTGGTGCGCGCCGTTCGCGGCCGTGATCGCGGCGAGGATCTCCGGATGAATGCCGGAGTAGTTGTCGGAGGCGAAACCACGCTGGTGCAGATCATGTAGTTGGGTCACGCGTCTAGTCTGCTACACGGGACTGCGCCGCGTCTGTGCGCGTTCAGCGCTTGAGGGCTTCGCGCAGGGGCACCCGGGCGCCCATTCGCAGCAGGGAGTTGGCGTAGATGCGGGCGCCGAGCAGAATGACGATGCCGGTCGCGGCCAGCAGAATCGCCAGCGACACGAGCGGTTCCCACCACAGTGCCGAGTCAAGAAAGATGCGCATCGGCATGCCGACCGGCGCCGAGAACGGAATGTAGGACATGACGGCGAGCACGGCCGGGTTGTCGTTGAAGAAGATCACCAGAAAATAGGGGATCATCACGAGCACCATCACCGGGGCGGTCGCCGAACCGACATCCTCCTGCCGGGAGACCATCGACGCCGTTGCCGCGTACAGGGCGGCGAGCAGCACGAATCCGAACGCAAAGAAGACCGCGAACCAGACGATGGCCGGACCGACGTCGGCGAGCAGTGTCTGCTGCCCCGTCACGGCCATGCCGAGGGACACGAGCAGGCCTATCGCCACGATCTGCCCGAAGGCCATGATGCTGTTGCCGAGCACCTTGCCGGCCAGCAGGGCGCGCACCGAGATGGTCGACATGAGAATCTCCACGACCCGGGTCTGCTTCTCTTCCACGACACTCTGCGCGATCGTCGAGCCGAAGGTGACCGCGGACATCAGAAAGACCAGGCCGAAACCGATCGCGACGAGGTAGACGAGGCCGCCGTTTGGTGCGCCCTGTTCGAGCAGTGTGAGGGCGGGGCTCACGCTCAGGGCCGTGAGTACCGCGGTCGGCGGGGTGTCGAGGGCGATGACGGTGACGTCGAGCAGCGAGCCCTCGCCCTCGGCCGGCACGACTGCGGCCGTGACCGTGCCGTCGCGCACGAGGGCCTCGGCGGCGGCCTGGGTGTCGACCGAGATCGTGTCGAAGGCCTGGGTCTGTTCGACGACCATGGCCGCATTGCCGACCACGGCCACCTGGGGCAGCGTGGCGTTCTGGCCCGCGATGCCGCCGACGATGACGGATGCGACGGAGATCAGCAACAGGATTCCGGTCGAGATGAGAAACGCCTTGCTGCGCAGCCGCACGATGATTTCTCGGCACGCGACGAGCCAGACGCTCTGGCCGACGGTCGGCGCGGTGTGCACCCGGCGGCCGACATGGTGTGCGGATGCGTGCAGCTCGGTGCTGATGCTGCCGGTGTTGGTGTGCTTGTCGGTCATTGCACGACCTCCTTGAAGATGCTGGCGAGTGACGGGCGCTGGTGGTTGAAGGCCGAAACCGGACCACGCGCGATCGCCTGCTGCAGAACGAGCTGGCTCGCGGCATCCGTCTCGGCTTCAAAGACCACGTGGCCACCGGCTGCGTCGAGGGTGAGGTCGACGATGCGGATGCCGGGAAGGTCGCGAATCCAGCTCGCGTCGCCGTGGGTGCGAATCTCGAAGCGGGGGCTGCTGTATTCGTCGCGCAGGGTTTCGCGGGCGCCCTGGGCTCGGATTTCGCCGTCGCCGATGATGACGAGGTCGTCGCAGAGCCGTTCGACGATGTCGAGCTGGTGTGAGGAGAACAGCACGGGGGCGCCGCCGGCGGCGTATTCGGCCAGTACCCCCATCACGACCTCGACCGCGATCGGGTCAAGGCCCGAGAAGGGCTCGTCGAGCACCAGAAATTCGGGGTCGTGCACGAGGGCGGCGGCGATCTGGGCGCGTTGCTGGTTGCCGAGTGAGAGCGATTCGACGAGGGCGTTGCTGCGGTCGGTCAGTCCCAGGCGTTCGAGCAGGTCGGTTGTGTTGCGAAGCGCCGCGTGCGGGGTGAGGCCGTGCAGGCGGGCCAGGTAGATGAGCTGTTCGGCGACCTTCATTTTGGGGTACAGGCCGCGCTCTTCGGGCATGTAGCCGAAACGGCGGCGGTCACTCGCGGTAACCGGTGCTCCGTCGATGAGTACCGTGCCGGCATCGGCCGTGAGCACGCCGAGGATGATGCGCATGGTGGTGGTCTTGCCGGCGCCATTGGCGCCGACGAAGCCCGTCATGCGGCCGTTGCCCACGGTGAAACTCACGTCGGTGAGCACCTGCCTGGTGCCGTATCGCTTGGTGATGCCCCTGATGTCGAGCATGCCCCGCCCCTTCGTCGCCGTGATGACAACGCTAGCGCGACCGGCGCGGCGGCGGCAGGGGTCGTTCGCGCGGTGCGGTTATCGCTTCAGAGCGTCACGCAGGCTGACCCGGGCGCCCATGCGCAGCAGCGAGTTCGAGTAGATGCGGGAGCCGAGCAGGATCACGACCACGGTGGAGGCGACCAGAACCACGAGCGCGAGCAGCGGTTCCCACCACTCGGCGGTGCCGAGGAAGATGCGCAGCGGCATGCTGACCGGGGCGGAGAACGGGACATAGGACATGATCGCGACGACGAGGGGGTTGTCGTTGAAGAAGACCACGAGGAAATACGGGATCATCGTGAGGAACAGCACCGGGCTGGTGACCGAACCCACGTCTTCCTGCCGGGAGACCATCGACGCGGTCGCCGCGTAAAGTGCCGCGAGCAGCACGAAGCCGAAAGCGAAGAACACCACGAACCAGCCGATCGCCGGCCCGACGTCGGCGAGGAGCACCCGTTGCCCGGTGACGGCCATGCCGCCCGCGGCCAACAGGCCGATGGCCACGATCTGCCCGAAGGCCATGATGCTGTTGCCGAGGACCTTGCCGGCCAGCAGGGCGCGCACCGAGATCGTGGACATCAGGATCTCGACGATGCGGGTCTGCTTTTCTTCGACGACGCTCTGCGCGATGGTGCCGCCGAAGGTGGTCGCGCTCATCAGGAAGACGATGCCGAACGCGAGCGCCACAAGGTAGGCGATGCCGCCGCCCTGCTCGGCCGGGTCGAGCAGCTGCACCTCGGGGCTGACGCTCAGGGCACCGGTCACATCCAGCGGAGCGGAATCGAGGGCGATCACGGTGACGGGAAGGACGGCATCCGCGCTGTCGCTCGGAACAATCGCCGCCTTGACCGTGCCGTCCCGCACGAGGGCTTCGGCGTCGGCGACGGTATCGACCGCCATGATCTCGAAAGCGCCGGTGCTCTCGACGACGGCTTCGGCCGAGCCGACCACGGCGACGGTGTCGAGGCTCGTGTCCTGGCTGGCGATGCCGCCGGCGACGACGGCTCCGACGGAGATCAGCAGCAGGATTCCGGTCGAGATGAGGAAGGCCTTGCTACGCAGCCGCACCAGGATCTCGCGGGTGGCGACCAGCCAGACGCTCTGGGCGACGCTCGGCGCCGTGGAGCGTTGCGGCGAGGTCGGTGTGCCCCGGGTGCTCGCTTTTTCCGTGACGCTCACTGCACGACCTCCTTGAAGATGCTGGCCAGGCTCGGCCGTTGACGGGTGAAAGCGGTGACCGGGCCGCGGGACACGGCCTCACTGAGCACGTGCTGGCTGGCAGCATCCGTCTCGGCCTCGAAGACGGCCCAACCGCCGTCGAAGTCGACGACGTCGATGCCGGGCAGGTCGCGCATCCAACCGGCATCGCCGAGGGTCTGGATTTCGAAGCGAGCGCTGGTGTGGTCCTCGCGCAGTTGCTCGCGGGATCCGGCGGCGCGGATGCTGCCGTCGCCGATGATCACGAGGTCGTCGCAGAGCCGTTCGACGATGTCGAGCTGGTGCGAGGAGAAGAGCACCGGAGTGCCGCCGGCGGCGTAGCCGGCCAGCACGGTCATCACCGTTTCGACGGCAATCGGGTCGAGACCCGAGAACGGCTCGTCGAGCACCAGGAATTCAGGGTCGTGCACGAGGGCGGCGGCGATCTGCGCGCGCTGCTGATTGCCGAGCGAGAGGGCTTCGACGAGGTCGTCACGGCGCTCGCCGAGGCCGAGCTGCTCGAGCAGGCTGGTGGTGTTGCGCTGAGCGGATGCCGGCGACAGGCCGTGCAGGCGCGCCAGGTAAACGAGCTGCTCGGCGACCTTCATCTTTGGGTACAAGCCGCGTTCTTCCGGCATGTAGCCGAAGCGTCGTCGGTCGCTCGCCGTGACGGCGGTTCCGTCGATGAATACGGTTCCCTCATCGGGCGCGAGCACGCCGAGGATGATGCGCATGGTGGTGGTCTTGCCGGCACCGTTCGCGCCGACGAAGCCGGTCATGCGGCCGTCGGCGACGGTGAAGTTCACGTCGCTGAGTACCTGCCGGGCCCCGTAGCTCTTGCTGACGCCCCTGATGTCGAGCATGTGCACCCTCTCGTTCTGTGTACCGCGTCTATATGTACTCTTCACGGTACGCAGAGGGCGGCGGGGGCGCATCCGTCGCTGGGGGGAGAGGCAGATTGGTTGCGTGTGGTCAAGACCCCGCTGCCCGACCAGGATCTGCAAAACTATGCAGTTTGATGACGCAAAACAGTAAAGTATGGCTGTACGAAACGGTGCAGTATGGATCGACGAAATGGTAAGGTCAGTTATGGACTACGCGCCCCGAATCGTAGATGCAGAGCTGACAGCGATGCTCGCGGGACTGCCCGCGATCGCCATAGACGGACCGAAAGCTGTCGGTAAGACGGCGACGGCCTCGCGACGAGCTGCCTCTGTCATTGAACTCGACGATCCCGACCAGCTCATCCTGCTGCAGGCGGACCGGGAGCGGCTGGCTCGGTTGCCTAAACCTGTCCTGCTCGACGAATGGCAGCTGTACCCGACCGTCTGGGACACCGTTCGACGAAATGTAGACCACGATTCGCGGCCCGGCCAGTACCTGCTTGCAGGCAGCGCGACCCCGACGAAAGCGCCGACCCATTCCGGAGCCGGTCGCATCGTGCACCTGCGCATGAGGCCGATGGCATTCTCCGAACGAGGAATCACTCCCCCAACCGTGTCGCTGGGACAACTCTTGTCAGGCTCGTCCCCAATTGTGACAGGGGAAAGCGCGGTGACGCTCGTGGACTACGCATCCGAGATCACGCGCTCCGGGTTCCCCGCGATCCGGCTTCAGCCGGAGAGCTACCGATCGGAGACGCTCGATGGCTATCTCGCTGCTATCGTCGAGCACGACTTTCCAGACGCCGGCTACACGGTCCGGCGACCAGCCTCTCTTCGCGCTTGGCTGGCGGCGTACGCTGCCGCGAGCTCCACCACGGCAAGCTATGACAGCATCATCCGCGCGGCCACCCCGGGGGACTCGGCGAAGCCGTCGCGCTCCACTGCGCAGGACTACCGAGAAGTGCTCGCGAAGCTGTGGGTGCTGGATCAGGTTCCTGGCTGGCTCCCGAGCAGAAATCGTCTCAGCGGGCTTGGACAGGCTCCGAAACACCAGCTCGCGGATCCGGCACTGGCCGCTCGACTCTTGCGCGTGTCAGCGGATGCGCTCATCAGTCAGGCCGACATCGGCCCGCCCGAGCTGCGAGATGGTCCATTGCTGGGGGCGCTGTTCGAGTCACTCGTGACTCTGAGCGTGCGTGCCTACGCGCAGGCATCCGGGGCGTCTGTGCACCACTTGCGGACCCACAGAGGCGACCATGAAGTGGACCTCATTGTTGAGCGACCCGATGGCCGTGTGCTTGCGCTCGAAGTCAAACTTTCGGGAACCGTGGACGACAAGGACACTCGTCACCTGCGCTGGCTGGCCAAAGAGATCGGCCCAGATCTCGTGGATTCGGCCGTCATCACGACCGGAAAGGTCGCGTACCGGCGGCCCGACGGCATCGCCGTGATTCCACTCGCGCTGCTTGGACCGTGAGGTGCCGGTGAGCAGACCTCAGACGAGCTGGTGCTCGTAGGCGAAGACGACGGCCTGGACCCGGTCGCGCAGCACGAGCTTGAGCAGCACCTTGGAGACGTGGGATTTCACGGTGGCGTCGCCCACGTAGAGGGTGTGGGCGATCTCCTGGTTGCTGAGGCCGCGGGCGAGGAGCAGGAAAACCTCGCGCTCGCGGTCGGTGAGGTCGGCGAGCGGTGCCAGGTTGGCCGCCGCAGGCACGGCGACGGATGCCGCGGGTCGGCCCACGAAACGCTCGATCACCCGCCGCGTGACATCGGTGGACAGCAGCGCGTCGCCCCGGGCGAGCACCTGCACGGCGTCGATGAGGGCCTCGGGGCTGGAGTTCTTCAGCAGGAAACCGCTCGCCCCATGCTGAAGCGCGGTGAACAGGTAGTCCTCGCGGTCGAAGGTGGTCAGCATCAGCACGGCCGAGCGGATGGCGGGATCCGCCACGATCGTGCGGGTCGCGGTGAGTCCGTCGAGGCCGGGCATTTCGACGTCCATGCAGATCACGTCGGGGGTCAGCCGGCGTGCCTGGGTGATGGCCGCGAGGCCGTCGGCGGCCTCGCCGACGACGACGATGCCGGACTCGGATTCGAGGATGGTGCGAAAGCCCGCGCGCACGATGGCGTGGTCGTCGACGAGCAGCACCCGGATCGGTGCGGCCCGCTCGGTCAGCGAGAGCGGCGCACTCACGCGGCGGGCTCCGGTTCGGGGGCGGTCGCGCCGAGCGGCTGCGGGAGGGGCTGGGTCGACAGCAGCGGGAACCGGGCGCGCACGATGTAGCCGCCGCGCGGACGGGCTCCGAGGTGAAGCTGACCGTTGACGGCGAGCACCCGTTCCCGCATGCCGCGCTGGCCGAGCCCGCAGCCGCTCGCCGCGTGTGTGGGCACGGCGCTGCTCGCGGTGACCCGCGGTCCGCTGCCGGTGTCGGTGATCTCGACCTCCACGGCATCCGTCTCGTAGCGCAGCCGTACCTCGGCGCTCGCTCCGCGACCGGCGTGTTTGCGGGTGTTGGTGAGGGCTTCCTGCACGACCCGGTAGATGCTCTGGCCGATGGTGCCCGGCACGGGCCGGGGATCGCCGATGATGCTGAGCGCGGTGGGCACGCCGCCGGCCCGGCTCTCCTCGGCGAGGTCAGGCAGATGGTCGACGGTGTGGGTGCTGGGGCTCTGGCTGGCCGGGCGGGCCCCGGCCGGGTCGTCGTCGGCGCGCAGGGTGCCGAGCATCGTCTGCAGCTCGTCGATGGCGCTGCGGGCGCTGTGTTCGATGACTCCGAGAGCGTCGGCGGCGGCTATCGGGTCACGGTCGAGGATGCGGCGGGCGGCTCCGGCCTGCACGCCCATCACGGAGACGTGGTGGGCGACCACGTCGTGCAGCTCGCGGGCGATGCGCACGCGCTCGAGGGTCACGGCCTGGGCGGCGGTACGCTCGCGTTCGGCGGCGAGCTCGCGAGTGCGCTCGGCGAGGACGGCGGCCCGCTGGGCGGACTGCCAAGCCGTGTCGCCGAAGTAATATGCCGCCCAGAAGTAGAGGAGGTTGATCAGTACCTGAAGCATGCCGAAAGCGGCATATGGGGAAAAAATGCCGTCACGCGACAGATCCGGCATCGCGGTGGCCTGGTTGGCCTGCACGATGAGCTGCCAGAAGAGCCAGATGAACATGCCGGCGATGATGCAGAGGCGCACCCAGCGGGACAGCACCGGGTTCTGGCTCCAGGCGCCCACGGCGTAGATCGCCAGGTAGAGGCAGATGCTGGCGAAGAAACCGTCACCGACGCCGAACATGGCGCCGACCCCGAAGACGAGGGCGATCACGAGCGCGACGAGCTCGGGAAGGCGACGGCGCAGGGCCAGGGGGCCGGCCATCAGCACCACCCAGATCGCGGCCTGCCACCAGGGCGACTCGCTCATCACCCCGGCGGCGCGGGTGAGCGTCACGCTCAGTGCGGTGCCGCCGAGCATGGCCAGGGCGAGCACGCTGTCGCGCCGGTAGCCCCGGGCGCTGGGCCGGGGTCGACGCCACGCGGCGTCGAGGGGTTCGGCAGAACGGGCCACGGGGGTCATCTGTCAAGGGTAGACCCTGTGTCTAGCCCTACGCCTCCGCCGAGCGGCGGAGGCGCGGGCGCACCGCTACGGCGCCGCCAGGGTGACGCGGGTGTTGTTGACGGCTGCCGCGGGCTCGGCCCAGAGTCCCACCACCCGGGTCGCCAGTTCGGCCTCGAGCCCCTCGAGGGAGCGCACGACGAAAATGGCCGTCGCAGCGGCGTCCCCGGCCTTCGCGAAGCCCTGGCCGATCGCCCGCACCCAGGTCTCGGCGGCGGCCTTTGCCGCGGCATAGTTCGCACCGCCCGGGGTGGGCTTGTCGACCGAGACGCTCGACACGATCGCGAGCCGGCCGGCCGACGACGCCAGCAGGTCGGCGTTGAAGACCCGGGTGGTATTGCGCAGGGTGGTCAGCACGTGGTCGTGCAGAAAATCCCAGTCCTCATCGGTCTGGCCGGCGAGGCCGCCGCCGCCGCGCCATCCGCCGACAAGGTGAATGAGGCCATCTACGGGTCCGTGCTCGGCGTGCACCCGGTCGGCAAGGGCAGTCACCGCTTCGAAGTTGGCGAGATCGCACTCGTAGCGGGCCGCGGCGGCGACCGGTGCCAGGCGGGCGGCGTTGGAGCCGACGGCGATGACGCGGGCGCCGGCATCCGTCAGCGCGCTCGCGACGGCCCGCCCGGCGGCGCTGCTCGCCCCGGCGATCAGCACGAGACGACCAGCGACGCCCGCAACTGCGCCCGGGTCAGTCATGCGCCGTGATGCCGACGGTCGAGGCGATGACGACCTTCATCTTCTTCTCGAGGGCCTCGAAGAACATCGACAGCGGAAACTCGTCGTCGAGCACCTCGTCGGTGTAGCCCTTCGGCGCTCCGGCCAGTACCTCGTAGCTCAGCCCGCGGGCCCAGCGCGAGGCCGGATTCGGGGTGAGGGTCTCGGCGATCATCGCGTAGGCGGCGAGCCAGTGCGCCTTCTTCGGCCGGTCGATCGAGGCCCAGTAGAGCTCATCGATGCGGGCGCCGAGGGCGATGACGCACTCGGGAACGGCGTCCCAATCGACGGTGAGGCGGGTGTCGGTCCAGTGCAGCACGTGGTGCTGATGCATCCACGCGAACAGTAGCTGCCCGCCGAGGCCGTCGTAGTTGCGCACCCGGCTGCCGGTGATCGCGAAGCGAAAGATGCGGTCGAAAATAACCGCATACTGCACGAGTTTCGCGTGCTGGCGCGCCTCGGGGCTCGCCTCATCGTCGCGTTCGATGCTCACCGACTCACGAAAGGCCGTGAGATCGCAGCGCAGTTCCTCGAGCGAGTACAGGAAGAACGGCATCCGCTGCTTGATCATGAACGGATCAAAGGGCAGGTCACCGCGCATATGCGTGCGGTCGTGGATGAGATCCCACATCACGAAGGTTTCTTCGGTGAGGTGCTGATCGTGCAGCAGTACCGCGGCATCCGCCGGCAGCTGCAGGCGCGTGATCTGGGCGGCCGCGCCGACCACCCGGCGAAAGCGGGCGGCCTCGCGGTCGGCGAAAATGGCGCCCCACGTGAACGTGGGTATCTCGCGCATCGCGACGGTCTCGGGAAACAGCACGGCGGAGTTGGTGTCGTAACCCGCGGTGAAGTCGAGAAACCGAATCGGTACGAACAGCGCGTTGGTGTACTGCTGTTCGAGCTCGGCGATGAACTCGGGCCAGATGACCTCGATCAGCACCGCCTCGACGAGCCGGCTGGTGCTGCCGTTCTGGGTGTACATCGGAAACACCACGAGGTGTCGCAGCCCGTTCACCCGATGCTTTTGCGGCTGGAATGCCTGCAGCGCATCGAAGAAGTCGGGCACGCCGAAACCGGCCGCCACCCACTTCTCGAAGTCCACGACGACGGCCGCCAGGTAGGCGGCGTCGTGGGCGAACAGCGGAGTGAGTTCATCGATCGCGGCGACGATGATGGCGACGGATGCCGCGGCCTCCGCGCGCGAGTCGGCGTCGGGAACGCTGCCGTCTTGCACCTGCAGGCCCTGCAGCGCGGTGGCCGCGGCCTTGAGCGCGAGCCAGGCCGGCTGCTCGGCGAGGTTCGCGTCGGCGGCTCGTGCGGCATCCGTGGTGAGGGCTTCGTCTTCGAGAACCTCGGGCTCACCGACCAGAGCGTCTGCGCTGAGCGCAGCCGCAACGTTTGTTCTTTCAACAGAAATCGACATGGAAACCTCCCGTCCTCGTGGATGCCGCGGGTGCGGCGGGGTGGCCGCAGGGGCCACCTTCAGGCTATCCGGGCAGGCCCGGCGTTTTCTTGTGCAACCGTGCGGGTAATCGTGCGCCGGGCGCGGTGATCGCGCCGTTTTTCGCCGTCACTTGCCGATTTGTGTCGCCGCCCTCCGAGAGCTGCCCGCACCGCCGCCGGAAAGTTTTCCACGGGTGAGTTATCCACAGATTGTGTCGGCATCGGTTTCGTGGCCCCCGAACATGGCACGATCACATCGGCCAGCCGTTCTCGTGACCGAAAACCTTGGAGGTACCGTGCCCACACTCACCCCCCTCGCGCGCGCGGCGACGCTCATCGCCGTCACCCTGTTGGCCAGTCTCGCCCTGAGCGGCTGTACCGATACGGCGGCCGAGGCCGAGAAGGCCGCCGTCGCTGCCGAGAAGGCCGCCGTGCTGGCCCTCGCGGTCGAATACAGCACGCCGATCGACCCCGTGTGGAGCGTCACGGCCGACCTGGTTGGCACTCCGGCGGTCAGAAGCGAGGTCGTGGTCTCGTACGTTCGCAGCGCGACGGGCCTGCAGATCGCGGCGTGGGATGCCGCGTCGGGCGCCGAGCTGTGGCGGCACGCTGCGGTTCCCGGGGTGCAATCGCACGCAGTCGAGCTCAAGGCCACGACCGTGCTGGTGGGCGACACTCTTCTCGTGCCGTACCTGCGCGATGAGGCCGGCAGTCACTTTGGCTGGCAGGAATTGGTGATCGCAGACGCTCTGACCGGAGTAGCACTGGCTCACGACTGGGGAGCGCTGTGGGTCTCCGATCGGCCCGGCGCGTGTTCGGGCGCGCAGGGGATCTGCTTTACCGGGTGGACCTGGGCCGAGATCGACGCCGACCAACGATCGTTTCGCGTTGATGTCGCAACCGGTGGACTCAGTGTCGACACCGAAGTGCCCGCCCCTGTCTCGGGAGAAATCCTGTCCGATGGGGTCTTTGTCACCGCGCCGGACGGGACCGAACTGCTCGGCTACAGCGCAGACGGTGCCATTGCCTGGCAGAGACCGTATCGGGACTACTTTGGACCGAACTCCAGCTCGGATCAGGGCTGGGCATGGGGATGGGGGCGTTCGGCCGACATCGTGATCGGTCACGGATTCAACCGGGGCAGTGAGGACGCGGCGGATTACCTTCGCGATCTCACTGCGGTACGCACGGTCGGCGTTCGCCGGGATTCCGGTGACATTGCGTGGTCGCTCGACGGCGTTCAGCTCGGCTGTCCCGCGGCCGAGTATCCCTTCGTGCTTGACGAAAAGATCGTTCCGATGTGCCGCATCAACTCCGGCACCCTGCATGTCATCGACGGGAACGATGATGCGTCGACCTACGACGACCTCGATGTTGACCTCATCGGGGTCGACGAGAAGACCGGCAAGACTCGCTGGACCGTTCCGCTGGGCGCCGATGAGGGGAGCCTCACCTCCCGCAACAACACGTTCTTCAGCAATGCGGCCCAGCGGGTGCTCATGATCGGCACGGTGCCGATGATTGTTGACCTGACGACCGGCGATAGCCTGCCGGCGCCGAGTGAGGGCGTCTACGCCTGTGCCGTCGATCGCGGCACCCTCGACGCGAACACCTTCGAAGTCGAAAGAACGCATGGCGGATCCGTCAATCCGTACCGGACCGGCCAGAATCTCTTCGCCTGCGACGCCCAACGGGCTCCCGTCGCGGGTACCTTCTCCCGGGGCAGCGTACTGATGGCCGGGTCACACGCCGATGACGGCATCTACGTCGTCGGGGGTGCCGCCGGGCTGAGCGCCTTCCAGCTGCCGGATGACGAACCGGTCGAGAAGAGCTGAGCGGCCTGGGCGGGTTAGAGTGCCCAGATGACGGATGCCGCGCCCGCCCGCCCGACCAGACCCGCGGCATCCGCCGCCCCGAGGGGGGCAGAGCCGACCGCGGCGGGCCTGCGGGCGGCGCTTGCCGCCCGCGCCGACCCGGAGCTGGCGGTGGGGGTCGCGCGGTTCTTTCAGACCGGGCCAGGGCAATACGGCGAGGGTGACGTCTTCGTCGGCCTCAAGGTTCCGGTGATCCGTCAGCTGATCAGGCCCTTCGGCGCGCTGCCGCCGATCGAGCTCGATGCACTTCTCGACAGCGCCGTGCACGAGCACCGTCTCGCGGCCCTGCTCGTGCTGGTCGGGCAGTTCGACCGGGCGGGCGCTGCGGGAGGCCGGGATGACACCGAACGCGACCGGCTCGCGGCGTTCTACCTGTCGGCCGTGCGCCGCGGCCGGGTCAACAACTGGGACCTCGTCGACTGCTCGGCGCCGACCCTCGTGGGCGCGTACCTGTTCGACCGCCCCCGCGACGTGATGTTCGCACTCGCCGCGAGCGACTCGCTGTGGGAACGCCGGGTCGCCATGGTCGGCAGCCTCGGCCTGATCATGCGCGGCGATGCCACGACGACCCTGGAGCTCGCCGCCCGATTGCTGGGCGACCGCGAAAGCCTCATGCACAAGGCGGTGGGCTGGATGCTGCGCGAGGTTGGCAAACGCATCGAGCGCGCGCTGTTGCTTGGCTTTCTCGACGAGTACGCGGCGCGGATGCCGCGCACGGCGCTCAGCTACGCCACCGAGCACCTCGACCCGGCCGTGCGCGCGGCCTATCGCGCGCGGCGCTGATCGGGGTGCCGCATCGACCGGCTGTCTGAGCGTGGCGGCACCCGCGAGCACCGGCGCCCCCTGTGCCGGTGCCGCCTGCACCGTGCCCCCAGCGCTGTGCCCCCAGCGCCGTACCCCCTGCACCGTGCCCCTGCATCGCGCCCCCAGTGCGGGCCGCGGGGCCCGAATATCAAGTCCCTGGCCTAAACCCGGGGATGGCGCGCTGGGTTTATACCAGCAGCCGGGTACACGGACCGAGCACGGAGCGCCGAGCGGCGCTAGCGTGAGGGTGTGCGGCTCGGTGGCCCTGTCGCACTGCAGAAAGCCGCCTCATGAAGAGACTGATCGCATCCGTTGCCCTGCTTGTTCTCGCGCTGACCGGCTGCTCGAATTCGGGTTCACCGACGTGACGGATGTCGGTAGCTTCGAGAACGCGGCGGCCGAGACCGGGCTCGCGGTGGCCACGGAGCCACCCGTCGTCGCCGACGCGCCCGAATCGGTGACTCCGGCGACTCCGGCGACTGCCGGGTGCACGGAAACGCCTCCGGATCAGTGAATACTTAGGGGTGCCCGACCCGACCTTCGATCCCCAGCGCGCGCCGGACCCCGCCGCGCTGATCGCCGCGCGGTACGCGGCAGTGCCGGGCTTCGGCCTGCGTCGCCGCGAACCCGGCATCGCACTCAGCGTGCTGGCCCTCGTGGTGATGCAGTTGCTGCTGCTGCACGGTCTGGTACCGAACCTCGGCGGCTACGCGTCGCTCGCGGAGTCCCTGCTGCCCTGGCTGGGCCTGCCGATCGTGGTGCTCGCGGCCCTCGTCGTGCGCCGATTCTCGCGACTCGCCGCGCTCGCCGTGGCGGCCGCCGCCCTCGTCTGGGCGCTCTTGTTCGTGCCGTCGATTCTGCCGCAGGGCGATTCCGGCTCGGCATCGGGCGGCACGCTCACGGTGGCCAGTGAAAACGTGAAAGCCGGCAACGCACGCGCCGGCGAGGTTGCGGACGACCTCGCGGCGACGGGCGCCGACGTCATCGCCATCCAGGAACTCGACGCGGCGTCGCAGGCGGCCGTCGCGGCGGGGCTCGACCCGACGCATCCGTTCAGCACGATCGTCGGCACCATCGGACTCTGGAGCACAACCCCCATTCTGGACTCCCGCAGCCTCGACCTCGGGCTCGGCTGGACGCGCGCGCTGTGGGTCGATGTCGACACCGACGCCGGCCGTACCCGCGTCTACGTCGTGCACCTCGACTCGATTCGTCCGGGCCAGAAATCCCAGCGCGACGAGATGCTGCGCGAACTGCGCCTGACCCTGGCCGCCGACGTGGCCGAGCGCATCGTCGTGATCGGGGATTTCAACAGCGCGACGACAGACCGCGCCTTCGCCCGGCTGACCGACACGGTGACGGATGTCGGCACGAGTACCGTGGGCCTCGGCTTCACGTGGCCGAGCGCGTTTCCGATCGCGCGCCTCGATCACGCCCTCGTGCGCGGTCTCGATCCGGTGTCGAGCGAGGTGCTGCCGGCCAACGGCAGCGACCACCGCGGCATCCTCGTCACCCTGCGTTAGCTGGCCCGCGGGGCTGACCGCCCCCGTACCATTCGACGGTGTTTGATGCGCTCTCGCGTGTCTTGTGGCCCCCCACTGCTCTTGTGGGTCACAGTCCGTCGAATGGTACGGCGGCGGCGAGGCGCCAGAGCGAGGTGACCTCGGCGGCGCGCGCGGCGTGCAGCGGATCGCTCGGGTCAGCGGCCCGCGGATGCGTCGGGCGGGTGTCGAGGCGCGACACCACGGTCAGCCCCGCGGCGTCGATCAGGTCGAGCAGTGTGCTGCGGGAGCGCAGGCCCAGCCGTTCGGCGATGTCGGAGATGATCAGCCAGCCCTCACCGTGCGGCAGCAGGTGGTCGGCGAGGCCGCCCAGAAACCCGCGCAGCATGCGACTGTCGGGGTCGTAGACGGCGTGGTCGGTCGCGGTGACGGCGGAGGCGGGAATCCACGGCGGGTTGCAGACCACGAGGTCGGCCCGGCCGGTCGGAAACAGGTCGGCATCGACAACCTCGACGCGGTCGTCGAGGTCGAGGCGGGCGAGGTTGTCGCGGGCGCAGGCGATGGCGCGCGGCGACTGGTCGGTGCCGACAACGTGCGCCACTCCGCGGCGGGCGAGGATCGCGGCGATCACGCCGGTGCCCGTGCCGATGTCGAAGGCAACCAGGGCGTGTGGCTGCTCCGGCAGCGGAGCCGTCGCGACCAGGTCGAGGTATTCGCCGCGTACCGGGGAAAACACTCCGTAGTGCGCGTGGATGCGGTCGTCGAGCGCCGGGATGGCCACGCCCTTGCGGCGCCATTCGTGCGCGCCCACGATGCCGATGAGCTCCCGCAGCGACGTCACCGAGGCCTCTGACGCCTCTGACACCTCCGACGCGTCCGAGGTGTTCGAGGCGTTCGAGGGGGCGCCCCAGGTCTCGGCGCAGGCCTCGCGCACGTCGGGCGCACGCCGCAAGGCCACGCCCAGGTCGGCGTCGAGGGGCACGAGCAACAGGCCGAGCAACTCGGCCCGGCGGGCGGCCTCGGTGCGGTGACGCCGAAAGGCCTGGGTGAGGTCGGCGTCCTTCGGGCGACGGCCGCCGTCGATCCTGCGGCCCAGCGCCTGCAGCAGCTGCCGGGCATTGTGATAATCGCCGCGCCACAGCAGGCCGGTGCCGGCCTTGATCAGGCGCAGGGCGGCATCCGCCGTCAGGGTATCGTCGACGACCGCGACCCGGGTCGGAGCCACGAAGCCGCTCTCTGACCGCCAGAGCGCGCTGCGCTCGACGCCGGCCTCGGTCCAGTGGATGCGGGCGGCGCCTGTGGACGTGGCGAACGGGGCGGAAGACATTTCCCCATTGTCCCTTGACGCGCCGCAAGACTCGATTTATCTCGTATTCAACCGAATGGTTGATCAAGGAGTTGGTTGAATAATGGTGGTCGGTTCCGAGCCCGACAACGCGAGCGAGAGCGAGGACGATCGGCTCGACCGGGCCTTCGCGGCCCTGGCCGACCCGATCCGACGACGGATGATTGCCCGCCTGAGCCGAGGGCCGGCATCCGTCACCGAGTTGGCCGAGCCCTTTCGCGTATCGACGCAGGCGGTCTCCAAACACATTCAGGTGCTCGAACAGGCCGGCCTCGTGACCCGCACCCGCGATGCTCAGCGCCGGCCGGTGCATCTGGATGCACACGCCCTCGAAGAGCTCACCGCCTGGATCGACACCTACCGGCTGATTCATGAACAGCAGTTTCGTCGCCTTGACGGCCTGCTGGCCGCACTGAGTACGATCCCGCAAGAACCGAACCCAAGGAGAAGATCGACATGAGCACACATCCCCTCACCCTCACCGTTCCCGGCGGCGTTCCGTTCATCGACTGGACGCGCGAGTTCGACGCCCCGATCAGCGCGGTCTACCGCGCGCACTCCGACCCTGACCTCGTGAAGCTGTGGCTCGGCCCGGCGGTCTATTCGATGCGCATCGAGGTCTGGGAGCTGCGCACCGGAGGCCGGTTCCGTTTCGTGCAGAGCGACGGCGCCGAGAGCGAGAGCTACGCCTTCAACGGGGTCTTCCACGTGGCCCGCGAGAACGAGCTGATCATTCAGACCTTTGAGTTCGAGGGCTTTCCCGACGTGGTCAGCATCGAAACGCTGCGCTTCGAAGACCTCGGCGGCGACCGGACGCGGCTGGTCGGACACAGCACCTACCCGAGCCAGGAGGCCCGCGACGGCATGGCCCAGAGCGGCATGGAGGGTGGTATGGCTGAGGGTTACGACCGTCTCGACGCCGTGCTCGAAGCCGAGCGCGCCGTTCAGTGAGCCCGGGTCAGCGCAGGGCCGGCATGACCTCCCGCTCAAAAAGCTCGATGCCGGAGCGGTCGTAGGCCGCCTCGGGGAAGTAGTGGATCGCGTAACCCAGCCCGCGGGCCTGCATGCCGGTCAGGCGCTCCGTGATCTGCTCAGGGGTGCCGACGCCGAGCGCGTCGCCGCTGCGGTACTCGGCCATGAACCCCCGCGCGCCCTCAGCGCCGAGGTACGGGGTCACGCGCGCTTCGATGGCATCGAGGCGTTCGGCGACCTCGGCCTCGGTCGACCCGATCACGGTGTTGTAGTTGGACGACCGCGTGATGGCGTCGAAGTCGGTGTCCTGGGCCGCGCAGTGCCCGCGCAGTACCTCACTTTTGTGGCTGAAACCCTCGGGGGAGCCGTCGAAGTTCGTGTACTGCGCGTGCTGCGCGGCGATGCGCAGGGTGACCTTCTCGCCACCGCCGGCGATCCAGATCGGGATGCCGCCCGGCTGCAGCGGCAGCGGCTGAAAGATGGCACCGTTCATCTGGTAGTGCGCGCCATTGAGGGTGGCGGTGCCCGTGCTCCAGGCCTGCTTCATGATCTGCACGCCCTCATCGAGGCGCGCGAGGCGCTCGCCGGCCCGGGGAAATCCGTAGCCGTAGGCGCGCCATTCGTGCTCGTACCAACCGGCCCCGATGCCCATCTCGACGCGACCACCCGAGATGATGTCGGCCGTCGTGGCGACCTTGGCGAGATATCCGGGGTTGCGGTAGCTCATGCAGGTGCACATCTGACCGAGGCGCACGCGGCTGGTCGTCGCGGCGAACGCCGCGATGAGCGACCACGCCTCGTGGGTGGCCTGCTCGCTCGGCACCGGTACGGTGTGGAAGTGGTCGTAGACCCAGATCGATTCCCATTCGGCGGCATCGGCATGGGCGGCCAGACCGCTCATCGCCGCCCACTGCGCGGCCGGCTCAATGCCGACCAGATCGTGACGCCAACCCTGGGGAACGAACAGTCCGAATCTCATGACTCGAGCCTACGGGCCGGCCTCTGGCCTCGCGCGCACGGTCGTGCGTTCGTGCGGCCGGTCACTCCGACTACGATTTGACTACCGGGCTTGTCTGCCCGGGCCACAGATCCAGAGTTTTCCAAGCCAGAAGAGGTCACGTGAGCGGGCTCGAATTCGCCGGCATCATTAGCGAAATCCTTACGCTCATCGGTCTTTTCGTGGGTGGCTCCCTCTACGCTGTCGGCCTCTCGGTGCGGGGCATCAGCGGTCGCTGGGTGCGAACGGATGCGGTGATCGCCGCGGCACTGCCGACCCACGTCATCCGCTGGTACGACCACGAAGGCGATGTGCACGAACGACCCGCCGACACGCATGAAACCCACGAGCTGGCGCCCGGCGAAGACGTGCTGGTCTGGTTTCGGCGGCGCTCGCCGGATCGGTGCCGCACCCACGACCCGGCCCTCGACGGCAAGGCCTTTCGGGTGATCGGACTCGTGTTGCTCGGTATCGGTGTGGCCGCCGCCGTGCTCGGCATCGTGCTGATGTTTCTCTGAACTGCGCTGCGCTGCGCGGCTGGGGCTCCGCACGCCCGGCTACACGGCTACACGGCTACACGGCCGGAGCGGATGGCGGCGGGTCGGCCGGCAGAAAACGCGGATTGTCGGCCGCTCGGGCGCTGCTCGCCGAGGCCACGATGATCGTGATGAGCGCGCCCAGAATCAGCGCCGCGGCCTCGCCCGGCAGCAGCAGGTTCGACGCAGTGCCGATCGCGACCGCGGCCACGGGCACGCCGAGCTGCCCGGCGGAGAGCAGCCCGAGTGTCAGCGGCAGGCGTGCCAACCGGGCGCTGGCGTGGGTGATCAGAGCGCCGACGCCGAGGGTGAGGCCGAGCACGATCATCTGCGGGTGGCCGGCGAGGTCGCGCAGGTTGAGCGAGGCGCCGAGCCAGACGAAGAACAGCGGACCGAGAAACCCGTCGGCGAGGGCGAACAGCTGGCGGGCCAGCCTGCGCGGCTCACCGACGGCGGCGACCGCCAGCCCGAAGGCAAAGCCGGCGAGCATGATCGACACCTGGGTGTAGACGGCGAGGGCGGCGAGAGCGAAGAGAATGGCCAGCTGGATACGCAGCTCGAGCGCGAATTTGCGGGCGGACGACAGTCGGTGCATCCGTAGCCGGGCGCCGGTGAGTTCCAGGCGTCGCAGCAACAGGTACAGCAGCACGGCGGCCGCGAGCACGAGCACCGCCCCGAGGGCCGAGCGGCCGGCATTGGGCGGGTCGATCGCGAGCGGCAGGGTGACGATCGCCGCGATGTCGGCGATGGCCACCTGCGCGGTCATCGCCAGTATCTGAGGCCCGCCGAGGCGCAGCGAGTCCACGATCGGCAGCACGAGCGCCGCCGACGACGAGGCGAGCAGCACGATGTAGAGCGGTGCATGGCCGGTGCCGAAGACGAACGCCGTGCCCGCCCCGAGGGCCACCGCGACGAGAGCGACCCCGCCGGCCCTGACCGCTCCGTGACCCAGGGCCGAGCGGATCGCCTCGTCGCGAATGGGAACATGGCTTCCGGCGACGAACATGATCAGGGCGAACCCGACATTGGCGAGCAGGGTGAAGGTGGGGTCGCCGGCGTCGACCAGGTTGAAGCCGGTCTGGCCGATCAGCACTCCGGCGAGCAACTGGCCGACGACGACCGGCAGCCGCCACCGTCGCGGCAGCGCGAGCAGCGGGCCGAGCAGCGCCACGACCGAGATGAGCGCCAAGGCCTGGAACGTCACCGGGGCACCCCACGGCCGGGGCCGGGCTGCCCGGCGGCGCGCCGCATCCGCTTCACACTGCTGTGCGGCATGCTGACCCCTTCTAGGTCGAGCGTAGTCCCGACTCAGGCCTGGGCTGCGCGCACGATCTCAGCGATGCGGCGCGGAGCGGAATCGTCCTGCAGCGACGAGACGTCGCCGAGCGGGCGGCCGTCGACGATGTCGCCGAGCAGGCGCCGCATGATCTTGCCCGAGCGGGTCTTCGGCAGGTCGGGCACGATGAAGACGTCGCGGGGCTTGGCGATCGCACCGATCTCGTGGGTGATGTGGGCGCGCAGCACCGGGGCGAGTTCGGCCGCGGCGGCAAGCCAGGCGGCGACGTCGTGCTCGGTCTCGGGCGCCGTGGCGGGAATCACGAACGCCGCG
Organism: Cryobacterium frigoriphilum; assembly: GCF_004403305.1. Taxonomy (GTDB): domain Bacteria; phylum Actinomycetota; class Actinomycetes; order Actinomycetales; family Microbacteriaceae; genus Cryobacterium; species Cryobacterium frigoriphilum. The sequence goes on from NZ_SOHE01000060.1 coordinate 197,268, forward strand.
ATGCCCTCGCCGGTCGTCGCGTCGGCCACTCCGACGACGCCGGCTTCGCCCACGAGCGGATGCGCCACCAGGGCGGATTCAATCTCGATCGTCGACAGGCGGTGGCCAGAGACGTTGATCACGTCGTCGACCCGGCCGAGAAGCCAAATGTCACCGTCTTCGTCGTACTTCGCGCCGTCGCCCGAGAAGAAGTAGCCCTGATCGGCGAATTTAGCCCAGTAGGAGTCGCGGTAGCGTTCGGGGTCGCCCCAGACCGTGCGGGCCACGCCCGGCCACATGCCGTCGATCACGAGGTAGCCGCCGGAGCCGAAAGGCACCTGCCGGCCGGCATCGTCGACGACGAGGGTCGAGAGACCGGGGATGGCCCGCAGGGCCGATCCGGGCTTGAGGGTGCTCACGCCGGGCAGCGGCGACATGATCGTCGCACCGGTCTCTGACTGCCACCAGGTATCGACGATCGGCGCCGTACCGGCACCGATATTATCGCGGAACCAGACCCAGGCCTCGGGGTTGATGGCCTCGCCGACCGAGCCGAGCAGGCGGATGCTCGACAGGTCGTACTCGGCGGGCAGCCCCTCGGGGAACCAGGTCATGAACGTGCGAATCAGGGTCGGCGCCGTGTAATAGGTCGTGACACCGTAGCGCTCGATGATTTCGAGGTGCCGCGCCGGGTGCGGGGTGTTCGGGGTTCCCTCGTAGAGGACCGAGGTGGTGCCGTTTGAGAGCGGTCCGTAATGTACGTAGCTGTGCGCGGTGACCCAGGCCAGGTCGGCGGTGCACCAGTGCACGTCGCTCGCCTTGGCGTCGAAGACGGCCCAGTGGCTCCAGCTCGCGTGCACGAGGTAGCCGCCGCTCGTGTGCACGAGGCCCTTCGGCTTGCCGGTGGTGCCCGAGGTGTAGATGATGAACAGCGGGGTTTCGGCGTCGAAGAATTCGGGCTCGTGGGTTTCGGAGGCGACATCGACCGTGTCGTGCCACCAGACGTCGCGGCCCGGGGTCCAGGGGATGTCGGGGGTCGCGTCGCCGGTGCGGCGCACCACGAGTACGTGCTCGACCGAGTCGACGCCGGCGACGGCCTCATCGGCGGCGGCCTTGACGGGCACGGCCTTGCCGCGGCGGTACTGGCCGTCGGTCGTGACGAGCAGCTTGGCGCCGGTGTCTTCGACCCGAAAGCGCAGCGCCTCGGCCGAGAATCCCCCGAAGACGAGCGAGTGGATCGCGCCGATGCGGGCGATCGCGAGGGTGATGATGATGGTCTCGGGAATGACCGGCAGGTACAGCACGACCCGGTCGCCCTGCACGATTCCCAGCGCGGTCAAGGCATTTGCGGCCTTTTTGACCTCGATCTCGAGGTCGGCGTAGGTGATCGTGCGGCGGTCGCCGGGTTCGCCCTCGAAGTAGAATGCGACCTTGGAACCGTTGCCGGCCGCGACGTGCCGGTCAACGCAGTTCACGGCGACGTTGAGCTTGCCGCCGGCGAACCACTCCGCGCGCGGCACCGAGAGCTCGCCGTCTGGGCCGGTGACGGCTGGCTGCCAGGTGTGGTCGGTGTGCCAGGGCTCGGCCCAATCGAGCCGGGCCGCCTGCTCCGTCCAGAAAGCGATCGGATCGGCCGCCGCGCGCTCCCACTCGCTCGCGTCGACGTTGGCCTGGGCAGCAAAGGCGGCCGGGGCCGGGTAACGGCGGTGCTCGGTGGACAGGTTGCGGATGGTGTGTTCGGTGAGGTCGGGGTGGGTGCTCGCGTCGTTCTCGTTCTCGTTCTCGTTCTCGTTCTCGTTCTCAGTGCTGGTGCTGGTGCTGGTGCTCATGGTGTTCATGCCCACTTCTTATTGGCCCATTTTTCGAATATGCCGACAACGGCATCCGTTATTTTGCCGATCACGGCCAGCAGAACGATGGCGAGAATGATGCGGTCGATGCGCCCGTTGCCGCCCGATTCCGAGAGCAGAAATCCGAGGCCCATCGAGGCACCGAGCAGTTCGGCCGCGACGAGAAAAAGCCAGGCCTGCACGAGGGCGAGCCGCAGGCCCGAGATCACCGAGGGAATCACGGCGGGCAACTGCACGGCCGTGAACAGACGGATGCCGCCCAGACCGAACGCGCGCCCGGCCTCGACGAGCTGCTGGTCGACGTGGCGCAGCGCCAGCGACACGGTCGTGTACACCGGAAAGAACGCGCCAATGGCCACGAGCGTGATCTTGGGCTGTTCGCCGAAACCGAGCCAGAGCAGCAGCAGCGGCACCCAGGCCAGTGAGGGCACGGCGCGAATGGCGCCCAGCGTCGGGGCGAGCAGCACGTTGGCGCTGCGCGAGAGCCCGACGAGGGCGCCGGCGGCAACGCCGAGCGAGGCGCCGATCGCGAAGCCGATGAGAACCCGCTGGGTGGAGATGGCCACGTACAGCGTGAGCAGGCCCCGCTCCGAGAGGTCGACCGCGGCGAGCAGCACCATGGCCGGTGAGGGCAGCTGCGTCACGCTGACCAGGCCGAGCGTGATGCTCAGCTGCCAGACGAGCAGAATGGCCAGTGGCAGCAGCGCGCCGCCGAGAATGACCGGTCCGCGACGGGAGGTCCACGCCGCGCGGCGGGCGGGCCGCGCGGTGTGCGCGGTGCCGGGCGTGGCCGGCGCCGCAATCGGGGTCTGCGTCACGGTGGTGTCCTTCTCTCTTCCCGGGGCTGGGCTCGAGGGTGCCGGTCTGGGTGGTGGTCGACGAGCTGGTGGCTAGTCGCTGACGACCGTCGGGTCGGCCTTGGTCGCGAACGTGTCGTTGATGATGGTGTCGAGTGCCTCATCGACCATGTCCTGGCTCGGCACGTCGCCGATTTCGACGAAGGTCGGGCCGATCTTCTCGAGCACCGTGAGCTGAGCGTCGCCGGGAACGTTGTCGACGTCGAGGTTGGTGCGTTCGGTGATGACCGTTGTGGCGATGGCGAGGTCGATACCCGCGACGTCGGCCAGAATCTGGGCGGTCTCTTCGGGGTTCTCGAGCGCCCAGGCGCGGGCGTGCTCGTAGACGTTCACGACGGTCTGGGCCACATCGGGCTTCTCGGCGATGAAGGCCTCGGTGGCGTTGAGAAAGCCATAGCTGTTGAAGTCAACCTCGCGGTAGAACAGCTCGGCTCCGGCCCCTTCGGCGGCGCCCATGATCGGGTCGAGTCCGGCCCAGGCGTCGACGGATCCGCTCTGCAGGGCGGACCATCCGTCGGCGTGCTGCAGATTCTGGATGGTGACGTCGTCCTGGCTGAGCCCCTCGGCCTCAAGGGCCTGCAGCAGAAAGAAGTAGGGGTCGGTTCCGAGGGTCGCGGCGACCTGCTTGCCGGCGAGGTCGGCGACGGAGGTGACCTCCGAGCCGTCGGCGGCGACGAGCGCGGCCCACTCGGGCTGGGAGTAGATGTCGATGACCTGAATGGGCGATCCGTTGGACCGGTGCAGCAGCGCTGCGGAGCCCGCGGTCGAACCCACGTCGATGGCGCCGGCCCGCAGGGCCTCGTTGGCCTTGTTCGAGCCGGCCGACTGGATCCAGTTCACGGTGATGTCCTGCTCGGCGAGGGCATCTTCGAGCCAGCCCTTCTCCTTGATCACGAGCGAGAGCGGGTTGTAGGTCGCGAAGTCGATGTTGAGCTCGCCGCCGGTGGTGACGGTGGCGTCGCCGGTGGAGGCGGCGGCACCCTGCGCCGGGGCGTTCTCGCCGGCCACGCAGCCGGTCAGCAGCAGGGCGGCCGCGGCGGCGCCGGCGATGAGGGCAGCGGAAATGCGTCGGTTGGTCATGATTTTCTCTCTGGCTGTGGGGTCGGGCGGCCGGGAAGGCGGGGAAGGGTCAGTACGGGAAGTGTGGGATGGTCGTCGTCGCGGCGACGCCGCGGGCCTGGCCGTGCCGGTCGATGCCGAGGCCGGCCAGCAGGCGGCCGCGCAGTTCGGCGAGTTCCGCCGATCCCCGGTCGCGGGGGCGGCCGCCGGGAACGGTGAGCTCCTGAACGATGGTGGCGCCGGTGCGGCCGCCGGCCATGTCATCGGCATCGTCGTCGGCGCCGAGCAGAATGATGCGATCGGCCAGCTGCAGCGCCTCGTCGACGTCGTGCGTGACGAGCAAAATCGTGGTCGGTGCCGCCGCGTGCACGTCGAGCAGCAGGTCCTGCATCTTGAGCCGGGTGAGCGCATCCAGTGCGCCGAATGGTTCGTCGAGAAGCAGCACGCCGGGATTGCGGGCGAGGGCGCGGGCGAGCGAGGCGCGCTGGGCCATACCGCCGGAGACCGCGCGGGGGCGGTGGTCGGCGAAGCTGGTGAGCCCCACGAGCTCGAGCAGGGCGGCGACGCGGGCGTTGCCGGCGGCGCGGCCGATTCGGTGCGGAAGGCCGAGCGCCACGTTGGCCGCGATCGTGCGCCACGGCAGCAGCCGTGGTTCCTGAAAACCGACCGCGCAGCGGGCATCGATTCCGTTCAGCGGCGACCCGTCGATGCGGATGCTTCCGGTGCTGGGCTCGTCGAGGCCGCCGGCGATGCGCAGCAGAGTGGACTTGCCGCATCCGCTGGTGCCGAGAATGGCCAGAACCTCGCCGGGCTGCACGGTGAGCGACACGTCGCGCAGCACCGGGCGGGCAGCGGCGCCGCGCTGGCTGCCGGGCTGGGAGTTGTGCTGTGGCTTCGCGGCGAAGGAGCGGCCGATGTCGGCGAACTCGACGGCGAAAGACGTGTTGTCCGCAGGACCGGCCCGATGCACGGGAGGCGCTGCGGGCGCAATCGCGGTGGCGACGTTGGACACGAGAAACTTCCTTTCAGAAACGGGTCGGGAGTGCGGGGCTGAGATCGACCGTACTCAGGAGCGTGTGTGCGCGTAGTGACGCGCGAAACGGGGCGTAATAGAACAACGGGCCAACTCTTGCGATGATGGGGGTATGAGCCGAACCGTTTCCGGAGCCCGCGTGCTGATCACCGGTGCCGCCCAGGGGCTGGGGCGCCTGTACGCGGAGCGGGCCGTGGCCGAGGGCGCCGCCGCCGTGATCCTCTGGGATCGGGATTCCGCCGCCCTCGCCGCCACGACTGCCGCCCTCGTGCAGCGGGCCGCGGCCGGAACCCAGATCGCGCCGTACGTCGTGGATATCAGCGACCTCGGCGCGATCGCCCAGACCGCGCAGCGCGTGCGCACGGAGGTCGGCGACCCCGATGTGGTCATCAACAACGCCGGAATCGCGCGCGCCGCACTGTTCTGGGACCACAGCAACGGCGAGGACACCCGGGCCACCATGCAGATCAACGGGCTGGCCCCCATGTACATCACGCGCGAATTTCTGCCCGCGATGCTGACGGATGCGTCGCGCGAGTCCCGCATCGTGAACATCGCCTCGGCGGCAGGGGTGCTCAACGCGCCGCAGCTGAGCGTGTATGCGGCCTCGAAGGCGGCGGTGATCGCCTGGAGTGACACCCTGCGGCTCGAGCTGGTCACCGAGGGCTACGGGCACGTCAAGGTCACGACCGTGTGCCCGAGCTACATTTCGACGGGCATGGTGGCCGGCCTCGACCACGTTCCGCGCAGCAACTGGCTGATGCCTCGGCTCGCTCCGGCCTACGTCGTCGACCGGGTCTGGCGGGCCATGCTCGCCGGGTCGCCGATGCTCGTGTTGCCGTGGACGGTCGGACTCGCGCGCGCCCTGCGCAGCGTGCTGCCGCGGCCCGTGCTCGACGCCCTCGCGTCGGGCGTCGGCCCGTCTTCCGCGCGCCGCAGACGCTGAGGCAGACGCCGAGGCAGACGCTGAGGCGGGGCCCGAGCAGGTGGCCCGTGGTGGTGGAGCGGCATCGGTGGCGCGCTTAGGCGAGTTACGCGGTAGCTGCGCCGCTGCGCGGTAGGCGCGCGTACCGCGCAGCGGCGTTAGTATCGCGCAGCTCCTGGCGGGGCCAGTACCGCGTAGCCGCGGGGGTCAGGCCGCAGCGCGCGCGACGAGGACGGTGTCGAGGGCGTAACGCGGGGCATCCGCTTCGGGCACGACCGAAGGTTCGCCCGACGCAGCGCCGGAGTTGTGCTTCATCGCAGCCTCGGGGTCGACGGCCAGGTCGCGGCGCACCGTCTCGCAGCGCAGCACGCAGGCCGGATCGAGAGCGGATGCCAGCAGTTCGGGTGTGTAGAGCAGCTCCGGGTCGCGCGGGCCGGGCGCTCCGGCCGCGATGTTTCCCCGGTCATGGCCGAGCACGAAGAGCTGGCCGCCGGGAGCGAGGCGGGCGAAGGCATCCGCCAGGGCCTGCCGCAACAGGGGTGACGGCAGGTGCAGGTAGAGCATCGTAACCAGGTCGAAGGTCTGCGTGGATGCCCACGAGAGCGCGTCGGCGACGACCCAGTCGACCTCGACTCCGGCGCTCGCGGCATGCCCGCGGGCCTGGTTGATGGCCTCGGCCGAGAAATCGACCGCGGTCACGGCGTGCCCGGCGGCCGCGAGCCAGATGGCGGTGCGGCCGTCACCGGTCGCGAGGTCGAGCGCCCGGCCAGGCTGCCAGGAGGCCGCGGACTGCTGCAGCAACAGCGGCGGCACGGCCGACCAGAGCCGCGCTTCATCTGCGGCGCCGGCCTTCAGATATCGTTCGTTCCACTCGCTCGCGTCCATGCGCCCAGTCTGGCAGCGGCTGTACTCACCGCGCGAGGGCGGCCAGTTCGGCGCGGGTCGAGGCGCCGACCTTGCGCAGCAGATTGGCGACGTGAAACTTGACCGTGTTCTCGCTGATCAGCAGTGTTTCGGCGATCGCCCGGTTGCGGGCACCGGAGGCGACGAGCGCGAGCACGCCCTGCTCCCGCGGGCTGAGCCCCCAGGCCGCCGCGGCCGTCACGGTCGCGGCCGGCGCGTCGAGCGGCAGGCCCACCGACATCTCCGAACCCCAACCGGGCGTGGCCTCCATCTGCAGGCTGCCGTTGAGTGCCTGCACGCGCGCCGCGAGCTGGCTGACGCTCGGCGTCTCGGGGGTCAGGGCGCCGGGGCCGTCATCGCGAATGTGAATGAGCAGGTTGCTGCCGTCGCAGTCCCACTGCACGCGCACCCGGGCCACGCCCGGCTGTTCGACGAGGGCCAGCACGGCCCCCCGCACGATCGCCCGCGCCGCCTGGGCAACCTCGCCGGGCAGCGCGCGGCCGTTGACGGGAGGTTCGATGAACTGCACGTCGAGGTCGCCGAAGCGCACGAGCGGCCGCAGGTCGTCGCGCAGCCGCTCGAACGCCCGGGCTACCGGCTCCTCGGTCAGCACGCGATCGCGGTCAGAGACGGCGCGCAGCTGCACCATCGCGGCAGCGGCCAGGTCGGTGGCCTGCTGGCGCGCGGCGGCGTCTCCCGTGTCGCGTGAGCGCAGAATCGCCAGCAGCGATTCCAGGGTCGTGGAGTGGGCATCCGTCAGGTCGGCGATCACCTTGGTGCGTTCGGCAGCCGCCGTGCGTGAATCAAGCGGATGCGCGGGCGCGGCTGCAGAAGTCATGGTTCGACCCTAGCCGCGCACCCCCTACCCTGACTACCCGCTGGAGCTGAAAGTTCGTGCGCAACCTACCCGTTTGGTTAGGTAAACCGTTCATTCGGCGGGCTGCGAACCCATTCGAAAAGATTGAGGATAGGGACATGGCAACGCAGAGCACCACCTCGACCCCCGGCGCGACGAGCGCTTCCGGCACGGCGTCGACCCCGTCGGTTGCCGAGTCGCTCGCGCTGATCACCGACGAGGTACGCGACGTGATCGCGACCCTCGTCGCCCGGAACGACTCGGCGCTCGACGCGGCCGCCGTGCGGCTTCGAAGTGCCGACCGGGTGTTCGTGCTCGGTGCCGGACGCTCCGGACTCGCCCTGCGCATGACCGCGATGCGGCTCATGCACCTCGGCCTCGACGTGCACGTGGTCGGTGACGTCACGACCCCGGCCATCACCGCGGGCGACGTGCTGCTCGTGGCAAGCGGCTCGGGCACGACCGGCGCCATCGTGCGGGCGGCCGACACCGCCGCATCCGTCGGCGCCGAGATCGTGGCAGTCACGACCGCGCCCCGGTCCCGGCTCGCCGAGCTGGCCGACGTGACGATCGTCGTTCCGGCCGCCCAAAAGACCGACCACGACGGAAACATCAGCGCTCAGTACTCCGGCGCGCTCTTCGAGCAGGTCGTGACGTTGCTCGGCGACGCCCTGTTCCACAGCCTCTGGCAGCAATCCGGTGCCAGCGCCGACGAGCTGTGGCCGCGCCACGCCAACCTCGAGTAGGCCCCCAGCTTCTACCGCATTTTTCGAACCTCGCACCACCAACAGAAAGAAGATCCCCATGAAGCTTCAGGTTGCAATGGACGTTCTCACCACGGACGCCGCCCTCACCCTCGCCGCCCAGGTCGCCCCCTACGTCGACATCATCGAGCTCGGCACCCCGCTGATCAAGGCCGAGGGCCTGCGCGCCGTCACCGCGATCAAGGCCGCCCACCCCGACAAGATCGTCTTCGCCGACCTCAAGACGATGGATGCCGGCGAGCTCGAAGCCGACATCGCCTTCGCCGCCGGCGCTGACCTCGTCACCGTGCTCGGCACGGCCGGCGACAGCACGATCGTCGGGGCCGTTGCCGCGGCCACCAAGCACGGCAAGGGCATCGTCGTCGACCTCATCGGCGTCGCCGACAAGGTCCCCCGTGCTCGTGAGGTCACCGCCCTCGGCGCCCAGTTCGTGGAGATGCACGCCGGTCTCGACGAGCAGGCCGAAGCCGGCTTCTCGCTCGAAGGCCTGCTGAACCAGGGCGAGACCTCGAAGGTCCCGTTCTCCCTCGCCGGTGGCGTGAGCCTGGCGACCATTGCCTCGGTGCAGCGCGCCGGAGCATCCGTCGCCGTCGCCGGTGGCGCCATCTACGGCGCCGAGGACCCGGCTGCTGCTGCTGCCGCCCTGCGCGCCGCCATCATCTAGTCTGATCGCGTGATCGAGTGCCGCCCCGCTTCAGCGGGGCGGCACTCGTGCGTTCGAGGGGCTACTCGCGAGCGACCCTGGCGTAGGAGCGCAGCGCGAGCGCGGTCAGGGCGAGAACACCGCCGAGAATCGCGAGGATGCCGAAACCGAGGCTGCGCCCCAGATCGATGCCGGTCGTCGGCAGCGCTCGCAGAGCGGATGCCGCCGCCGCGGTCGCCGGCGCATCGACCGTCGGCAGGGCGGTCACGATGGACACGGTCGGCGTCACCGTGGGTGTCACGGTGGGCGTTGCAACCGGTGTCACCGCGGGCGTAACCGTCGGAGCGCCCGAGGGGTCTGCGGTCGGCGTCGGGTCGACGACGGGCTGCGGCGTCGTTGTCGGTGGCGTTGCGGGCGGCGTCGTGACCGGGGTCGTGACCGGCGGTACGACCACGATGACGGCCGCGGGCACGATGCGGAAGGCGATCGAACCGTAGACCGGCGTCGACCCGGGCAGGGCCGCGGCGGCTCGCTGATTCTGGGTGGCGCCGGGTACCGAGAACACCGTAGAGGCCGTGAAATCGCCGAGCTGCGTCGGGGTGCCGATCAGATGAATCACGATCGACCGATCGGTCGGATTCTGTTCTGCCGTGTAGTCCAGCCCGGCGGGCAGCTCCGCGACGACGACGTCGATCGGGTCCAGAAAGAACCCGTCGGCAGAGAGCATCGGGTCGACCGCAAAGGTGAGAACCTGATCCACGAGTGCTCCGAGCTCGAGGGTGACGGGGTCGAAGGCGAGGCAATCACCCGTGGCGGGGTGCACCTCGCCGAACCGGGCCGGCAGGTTCGGCAGCAGCGACATCACCAGCGACTGAGCGGCCGCGAAGCCACAGGAGTTGTAGTCGGCGTACACGAGGTCGACGGTGAAGTGTGTGACGCCCGTCGCTGTGGCCTGCGGTACGTCGGTGCCCGGCACGGCGGTCCACCCCGTGAAGGCGCCGTCGGTCGTGACCGCGTAGCCGAGCACTGGGTCGGTGGCGGCGGCGTCGCCGTAGCCGCCGTCGTCGGACATGAGCGTCGTGCCGTTGACCGTGTATCGAGTGGCATCGTCGGATCCCAGTTCGCCGCGGAAGTCGACGGTGAGGCCCGGGCCGACGACGGCGGCCGGCGCGAGTGCCGGCTCGCCGTCGACGACCAGGGGCTCGACCGGCGCCGCGGTCACGGCGCCGCCGGTGACGGCATACGCCCAGCGCGCCGAATTTCCCTGCATCGTCAGCGTCAGGGTGACGGCGTAGTCAAAGCCGGCCCAGGCCGGGCTTCCCGTCAGCACCCACTCGGCGGTTTCGCCGTCGATCACGGTGCTCGTGCTGCTGTTGGCGACGAAATCCCAGATTTGTCCGGTGCCCGGTTCGGTGACCCGCAGCTGCCCGAACCTGTCGAAGGCGTCCGAGGTCCACCCAATCAGGTCGCCGACGTTGTCATGGGCCGCGGCGTCGCCGATGATGCCGGTCACGTCGTCAACGAACTGCCAATTGACGGATGCCGTGGCCACGTCGTGTCTGGCGGCCATCGCCGGCGAGGCGGCCAGCGAGCCGAGCATTGCCGTCAGGCAGAGGATGCTCGCGGAGCGCACGATCGCGCGTGCCGGGCGGTGGGGAACGTGTGCTGCTCTCACGACGGAACCGTTTCTTCGAGGGGACGGTTCGCAAAAGAGCAACCAGGCACGGGTGTGCTGGGTGCTGCGCTCGCCGGAACCGGAGCCGAAAATTGTCCCCCTTTATGAGGACTAGTCGGATGCTAGGGGCACGCCGGGCCGACCCGACACCCCCAGACCGGGCGCGAAAAAGCCCCCACCGATCCGGCTGCGCGAGCAGGCAGATCGGTGGGGGCTGCGGGGCGGGGCTAGCCGAGCAGAAGCTTGGCGAGCTGGTCGGTGGAGTGCACGACGGCGGTGGCCTCGCCAGCTTCGGCGGGGGAGCCGTAGCCCCACTCGACGAGAATCGCCGGGATGCCGTTCGCCGCGGCGCCCTCGGCGTCGTAGATGCGGTCGCCGACCAGCACCGGGGCACTCATGTTCGCTCCAGTGGCGTCGAGGCGGCTGAGCGCTTCGGCGACGATGTCGGCCTTGGCACTGCGCACCTCGTCTTCCGAGGCCCCCACGACGACCGTGAAGTACTGGGTGAGTTCGAAGTGGGTCAGAATTTCGATGGCGCTGAGTTCGGGCTTGCTCGTGGCCAGCGCAATCGGGATTCCGGCGGCGTGGATGCGTTCGAGCAGGCCGGCGATGCCGGGAAAGACGGCCGTGTCGAGCGAGGCGGCGCCCTGATACTCGGTGCGGTAGACGGCGCGGGCCGCGGTGGCCTCGGCGAGGGTCATGCCGGCATATTCCTGAAAGGCCGCGATCATGGGTGGGCCGACGTAGGCGAGCAGTTCGACTTCGGAGGGAACAGGGCGGCCAAGCAGAGCGAAGGTGCGGGCCAGTGAGCTGGTGATGGCCGGGGCGGAATCGGTGATGGTTCCGTCGAGGTCAAAGAGGATGGCGCTCCAGGTGCGCGTCAGGGTGGGATTCACTCGCCTATCCTAGGTGAACTCGCGGGGAACTCGCGGGGAACTCGCGAAGAACCGTGCAAGCCCCCGTCGAGGGGCGGGCGACCCCCAATTCCGGAGGCATCGGGTCCAGCGCCAGAACCCCCGGTCAGCGCACCTCGATTGCGGCGCCCGAGGCGGCGCTCACCTCGTTCTCGGCGTTGATGCTCAGCGACACGGTCGCGCCCGCAAAGCGCAGGCCAGCGACGGTGAGCGGGGCGAGGCCCTCGGCGGCGGGGGAGACTCCGAGAACGCCGCCCGGGGCATCCGCCGCCAGGCCCAGAACGCTCGCCAGCACGGCCACCGCCGACGCCGCCGACCAGGCCTGCGGGCGGCAGGCCGCTGGGTAGGGGATGGGGTGTGGCAGGGTCGCGGCACTGTCACCGGAGTGCAGCTCCGGCATGCGGTAATCGAAGCCGGCCGCCGCCGCAAGTAGGCCGCTGATCAGGGTATTCGCCTCGCTTGTGAAGCCGTCGCTGGCGAGCCCGGTGATGGCGATCGCGGTGTCGTGGGTCCAGACGCTGCCGCCGTGGTAGCTGAGCGGCCAGTATCCGGTCGCCTCGGTGCTGAGGGTGCGCAGGCCGAAACCGCTGCTCATCTCGGGGGAGACGAGCCGGCGGGCGACCAGCGTGCGCTGCTCGGCGGTCAGCAAGCCCGTGCCGAGCAGGTGCCCGAGGTTGCTCGTGACCGTGTCGACCGGGCGTTTGGCCGCGTCGAGGGCGATCGCGGGGTACGCACCCTGCGGGGAGTCGACCCAGAAGGCCTCGGTGAACCGTTTCTGCAGAGCGGATGCCCAGACTCGCCACTCATCGCCGCCGGGCGCGGCGCCGTCGATTCGGGCGAAGTGGTCGAGCAGGTCGGCGCCGTTCATGGCGGCCTCGAAGGCGTAGGCCTGCACCTCGCAGAGCGCGATCGGGCCCTCGGCGAGCGAACCGTCCTGCCACTGCACCGAATCGCCGGAGTCCTTCCAGCCCTGGTTCGAGAGGCCGTGACCGGTCTCGTCGGCGCAGTTCAGCGGCCGGTCTTCGAGCAGGCCGTCGCCGTCGGCGTCACCGAAGTCGCGCATCCAGCTGAGGGCGGCTTTCAGGTTCGGCAGCAGGGCGCGCACCTCGGTCTCGGGCAGGCCCCATTTCCAGGCGTCGTGCAGCAGGCAGACCCAGAGCGGGGTCGCGTCGACGGTGCCGTAATAGAGGGGTGGCAGGATGAGGCCCGCACCGTGGATTTCGAGGGTGTCGCGGCGCAGCTCGTGCATGATCTTGCCGGGCTGTTCGGCCGTGTCCGGCACGGTCGCCGTGCCCTGCAGGGCGGCGAGTACGCGCAGGGTGCCGCCGGCCAGTTCGGTGCCGAGGGGCAGCATCATGCGCGCCGCCCAGATCGAGTCCCGGCCGAACAGCGTGAAGAACCACGGCGCTCCGGCGGCGAGAAAGACCTCGTCGGGGTGCGCGGTCGTGGTCAGGCGCAGCGCATCAAGGTCGGAGAGCGCGGTGCTGAGCCAGCGGTTGAGGCGGTCATCGGCGGTTTTCACGGCGGGCACGCTCCAGCTCGGGGCGCCCTCGACGCCGCGCACGACCGCGCGGGTGTCGGCGGCCTCGATCTGCCAGCCCACGCGTACCTCGCCGCGGGCCGGTACGGTGACCGCCCAGCTCAGGCGCAGCTCGCCGCCGGGCAGCTGGGTGAGGGTGCCCGATTCGATCGCGAGATTCACGGTCAGCGAGTCGCTGGCCCAGCTCGCCGCCCGGTCGCCGTTCAGCGTGACGGCGGGCATCGGAAGCGCCGGCAGGCCGCTCCTGATGTGGTCCATGGTGCTGAGGTCGGCGGCAAGGGTGACCGTGACAACGGTCTCGATCGGCTCGCGCAGGTTGCTCGAGACGACGATCGTGTCCGTCACCCCCGTGATCGTGGCCGTGCGGGTGTGCAGGGTGCGCACCCGCGGGTCGGGCCTGGCGTCGTCGAGGTGGCGTTGCAGGCTCACGAAGGTGATCGAGTCGGCGCCGTGCGGCACGGTCGCGATCAGTTCGCCGGCCTCGGCCCCGACCTGCACCGCGACGGATGCGACCAGTCGCGTATCAGAGAAGAAGCAGCCGTGAATCGGCGAGGTCCCCATCGAGCCGTCGGCGGCCGACCAGGCCTGGGTCGGCGCCCGCAGCACGAGGGTCTCGGCGTGGATCAGCGGCTGGCGTGGGGCGGTGGGGGCTTCGGCGCTTGTTGCTGCGGTCATGGGTCGGCCCCGACTCCTCGTTGGTCGGTGACGGAACCGACGGCTGTGACGATCCCGGTCGCCGCGATGCTCTTCCTCTTCCAGAAGCGCATCATGAACACTACCGTGGCGGCGAAAAGAGTAGCCGGTGTCCCGACCTCCGACCTCCGACCTCCCGACCTCCCGGGCCGCGGCAACCGCTGCCCGCGACACCTGCTCCCCGAGTCCTGAGCAGCGAAAAGCACATTTAACACGTGCCGTGACGTGCTGCGCCTTGCCTTGCCTTGACTTGCTGTGCTGTGACGTGCTGTGCTGTGCTGTGCTGCGAGCGGATTCCGCGGCTCCCGCGCGCGCGGCTCCCGGCCCTGAAGTGCTGCGCCCGAAAGCTGCTTCTGCGCCGGAAACGCGCGGCAGGCTTGGCCCATGCGCCCACAAGCTGCACGTGCGCCCGCGATGACGGGCGCACGTGCAGTTTCTGGGCGCACGACCGTGGTGGCCTGCAGAAAAGCGGTGCATGTGCAGCTGTGGGCGCTCAACCGGGTGCAGCACCCAGGCGCAACTGCAGGTTGTGGGCGCATCAGCGCAGAGGCTCGCGGGTCGAGGGCGTGCCTCCAGCCTCCGGGCGACGAGCGAGCCTCTGCGAGCCGCTGCGACCGGCCTGCCGCCGAGGGCAGCATCACAGCCAGTCGCGACGGATGATGCGTGTCGCCCGGACGGGAACGAGTCCGGCCTGTGTCAGCAGTCGAAGCAACCGGGTCGGATCGACGAGGTCGTCCCAGGTCGCCCGGACGACCAGATACCCGAGCGCGCGCAGCCGGTCCTCGCGCAGCTTCTCGATGACCACGATCTGATCGGACGAGAGCCCGCCGCGGAATCGCGCGTCCAGGTACTTAATCTTGCCGTCGAATTCGAGGATCACCTTCGCGAGCTGCCACGTGAAATCGGCGAACCCGATCAAGCCGTCGGCATCGCGGAGTCCTGCCTGTAGCTCCGGTTCGGCAAAGCCCAGCTCGGCGATAATGATGCGGCACAGGGATTCCCCGACCGATTCGGATAACGGCGTGCTCGCGTCGAGCACGGCCAGAACGCGCTTCAGGCCGCGGAACGGCGACATCCGCTCGATCAGTTCGCGCACGTCCTCGTTGGTGGTGAGAAACTGCCGGGTGCGTCGATCTGCGTGCAGGGCGGCATCCGTTGCGATGACAGCGACGTCGAAGGGAGCGCTCGCCGCAAGATCGATGACCGTGCGCGCCGGGGACGTCATGGTCAGGGTGCCGATCGTGGTGACGGGCACGTCCCGGAGCCCGATGGTGTGGCAGTTGAGCACGGTCGTCGATCGGCCGCCGGTCGCGCATTCTTTGAGCACATGTGCTCGGTCCGGCCAGCGGCCGAGCACCGGCAGCCCGATCAGGGCCGCCGCAGTCTGGTGTGAAAAGACCAGCCCCGGTCCGGCCAGCCGTTCGGCGATCGTGGCCAGCAGACGGTGGCGATCGGCGTTGCCGAGGGGAGCCCAGAGTTCGCGGTCGAGATAGACACCCTGCTTGAGACGCACCAAGGTGCCACGCTTCACGGCCCGGCTCAGGCGAGTGTCATCGCGCCCGATAGCGACGGAGTCGCAGGTGAGAATCAGGGACTGACGGGCGAGCTCAAGAGGGTCCATGGCGGACAGAGTGGCAGAGGATGCAGATTCCTGCCCGGCATGCGGATCATCTGTGCACAACTCGTGCGTGGTGGGGCCTGTGGGGGGTGCCCCTATGTGTTTCGTCAAGTCGTGAGTGGTGTTCTGATTTCGGAGAGGGTGCCGTCACGGAGCATGGCGTAGAGCACGTCGCAGCGTCGGCGGGCCAAGGCGATGAGGGCTTGGTTGTGACGTTTGCCTTGGGCGATTTTGCGGTCGTAGTAGTTGCGTGAGACGGGGTCGCTGAGAGCTGCGAAAGCGGAGAGGAACAGGGTTCGTTTGAGGACCTTGTTGCCGCGCCTCGAGGGGTGCTCGCCACGGATCGATGATCCGGAACGCCGGGTCACCGGTGCCAGGCCGGCGTAGGAGGCGAGGTGGCCGGCGGTCGCGAAGTCCTTGCCGCTGATCTCGGTGATGACGCGGGCGGCGGTCCTGACGCCGACGCCGGGCATGCTCCTGATGATCGGTTCCAGCGGGTTGGCCGCGACGAGTTCAGCGACCTCGACGGCGATCTCGGCGCGTTGGCGACGGAGAGTCCCCAGCTGTTCGGCGAGGCGCGGCAGCACCGCTCGGGTCGCGTGGGTGCCGCCGACGACGACGGTCTGCTCGGACAGGGCTTGGAAGATTTCCTCGGCTAGGCGTCGGCCCATTCGTGGGGCGAGCTTGACGAGGCGGTTACCGAGCCGGGCTTTGCCGAGGGCTTTCAGCGCGGTCGGGGTCGGGTATTTCTGAAGGAGGTCCAGGACGGCGGGGTGGTCGAGGTGCGGGCCCAGAACCCGCTCCAACGCTGGGTGGATCTGCATCAGCAAGCCCCGGATCCGGTTGCTGGTCGCGGTCATCTGCCCGACGATGTCATCGTCGAAACCACAGAGCATCGACAGCTCCGCGACCTGCTCGTCTTCGAGCCGGATCGGCCGCAACGCGTGCGGGAGGGTGCGGGCGGCTTCGGCGATGATCGCCGCGTCGCGGGCATCCGTCTTCGCTTCGCCGGCGTGTAGGTCGGCGATGCGCCGCATCGCGAGGCCGGGCAGGTAGCCCACGAGGATGCCTTCGGCATACGCGACGGCGACGGGCAGTGCGCCGACGGTTTCGGGCTGGTCGACGACCAGGAGCACGGTGCCGCGGGCCTTGAGCTTCTGGATCACGGCCCGCAATTTGGCCTCATCATTGGGGAGCGCTTTGTCGTAAAGCCGTTTCCCGGAACGGTCGAGCGCGACCGCGTGATGTTCGCTTTTTCCAACGTCAACACCTATGAACACGTCAACGCTGTCGTAATTCTCAATCATGAGTTTCCCGTCAGCCATGCGGATCGGTTGGCCTGTCCACGGCATCAAGTCTCGGCATCCACGTTACGTTCGGCCAGGAAACCAGTTCCAGTCGAGCCCCTATTAGCGATCACCCAATACCAGTCAGGCCCGGTGACAACACCCCCCGGATCATTAACGACTGGGGGCAACAACCATGCCGGGCCTAACAGGCCAACACCCTTCAGAAGCAAAGCTCCAAGGGCTACTTACAAGGTAACGGGGGGGATCGTTCAGGGGCGACGGGCGCCCCCGGGCTCGTGCACCCGGATCCTGCACTGCGTGGGTCTCGTGCGCCCGATAACTGCTCGTGCGCCCGCGATTACAGGCGCAGGTGCAGGTCTTGGGCGCCTGACAGTGACGGCCTGCGGGTTATCGGCGCACGTGCAGCTTCCGGGCGCTCGAGTGCCTGCGCCTTCGCGGCGCACGTGCAGCTTCCGCCGGCACGGCACCTTCTGGCCGCATCGCCCCACATGCCCGGCCTGATCCGCAGTGCCGAAGTGGCGCATCCGTAGCGCCCTGGCCGGTGCGGAGGCCGTGAGCCGAGCTAGAAGAGACGGGTCGCGGTGTCGTCGACCCCGCGCATGGCATCGTAGTCGAGCAGCAGGCAGCGGATGCCGCGATCCTCGGCCAGCTTGCGGGCCTGCGGTTTGATGGTCTGCGCGGCGAAGACACCCCTGACCGGGGCGATGTGCGGGTCGCGGTTCATGAGCTCGAGGTAGCGGGTGAGCTGCTCGACACCATCGATGTCGCCGTTGCGCTTGAGCTCGATGGCCACGCTGGCACCGTTTTCATCCTGGGCGAGAATGTCGACCGGCCCGATCGCGGTCATGTATTCGCGTTTCACGAAGCTGAAGCCGTCGCCCAGCAGGTGGATCTGTTCGGCCAGCAGCTTCTGCAGGTGCGACTCGGCTCCGTCCTTGATCAGCCCGGGGTCGATGCCGAGCTCGTGCGCGGAGTCGTGGAAGACCTCGAAGATGCTCACCACGAGTTGATCGAGGGTTTTCAGGTGGGTGACGGTCCAGAGGGCGGTGATGCCGGCATCCGTCTGCTCGCTGTCGGGCTCGCTGAGCGAGATGCTGCAGGGCGGGCTCATCCAGTTGAGCGGCTTGTAGGAGCCGCCATCGGAGTGCACGAGCAGGCTGCCATCGGCCTTGATCATCAGCAGGCGGGTGGCCAGCGGCAGGTGCGCGCTGAGGCGTCCGGCGTAGTCAACGGAACATTCGGCTATTACAAGGCGCACTCGAGCAGCCTAATCGTTCAGCAGCCTGAGGTCGCTCATTCGCTTCTCATCTCGGCCAAGGTCACGACCGTGGCGGGTGTTCCCGGCAGTGTGATGTCGATGAGGTCGTCAGGGCAGGTCGCCTGCTCGATGGAGGCGCTCCGCGGTTGTGAGGGGGTGCCCAGCTGGCGCACGCAGAGATAGACAATTTCGGCGTCCTCCCCGGTCCAGTCCGAGGTCACTCCCCGGGCAGAAACCAACACATCCGCATACAGCTGATCGTTGTCGGCCCCCGTGGCGTACAGTGCTACCCCGGTTCGGTTGAAATCGCTGCGCAGAACATCGTCACGCGTTTCGGCCGTGAGCAGGGCCGTACCGAACCCTGTCTCGCCCGCTCGAATCGCCGCCAGTGCCGAGTCCCGGTCGACGAAATCGGCGAGCACCGCCTCGAAATATGATTCAGCGTAGGGCAGCATCGTGCGGGCCTCGGTGACCGCGAGCGAGCGCGTGCTGGAGGCGAACTGAACGCATCCGGTCAGCGCGAGCGTGACCGTGACGGCGACGGCGACGGCCGCGAAGCGTGTCGCCGGCTCGGGCACAGTCACCACGGCTTCTCGGAGGTGTTGGGAATCACCACAACGCCGACACCGATGATGGTGTGGCAGTCGAAGCCGCCGGCGCCATCGAGGCGCTCGAGCTGCCAGTACGCCCGCCCGAAGCGGTCGCAGATGAGGCCGCCCACGTCGCCATCGACGGTCGTATAGCGGATGTTGCCCTCGGCATCCGTTTCGACCGGCCCCATCGCGCCCTCGGCGGGCCCGGTGTCGACGATCGGGTCGGGTGTCGGCTCAAGTGTCGGCTCTGGTGTCGGCTCTGGTGTCGGCGTGGGCTCGACGGTCGCGCTGGGCGACGACACCGCCGGTTCGTCGGCGAAGGTACAGCCAGTGAGGAGTATCCCGGCGATGATCGCCAGACCACCGAGCTTCAACAGTCCGAACGGCATTGGGCGGAGAACAGAGTGGAGCATCGGGACTTTCGTGGCATTGTTCGTGCGCAGACAGTGACTCCATGCTGGCCCTGCACGGCGTGTGACGCCAATCGGCTCTTCGGAGGCCGTCGCCCGCCGTCCCGGGCGTCGCGGCACTCGTTGCGCATGCAGGCACGTGTTGGAAGGAGTGCCGTCTTGCCGGATGAGTGCCGCGGCGGGGCGTGACCGCGCGGAGGAGTGCCGCGAGGGGGTGGAGGCCGGTTACGGCGTCTGCTGCGGCTGCGGCGCCTCGACGGGTTTGCGCGCGGCCGGCGCCGCGAAGCCGGCGAGCACCATGAGAGCCAGGATCACGAGCAGGGCGTTCAGGATGCCCCAGGCCTCGCCGAGCAGGCCGAGCACCGGCGGCCCCACGAGAAAGGCGAAGTATCCGATCATGGCGACCGCGCTGACCCGAGCTGCGGCGTGTGTGGTGTCGTCGGCGGCGGCCGACATGCCCACCGGAAATCCGAGCGATGCGCCGAGGCCCCACAGCACGGTGCCCACAAAGACCAGCCAGACGGTCGGCGCCAGAATGAAGAGCAACAGGCCCACGATGCCGGTCACGGCGCAGGCGCGCAGCACGGGCACCCGGCCGAAGCGGTCGAGCAGTGGCCCGCCGAGCACCCGGCCCACGGTCATCGCGGCAACGAAGACCCCGAAGACGATCGCGGCCAGGGTGTTGCTGAGGCCGTGGCCGTCGACCGCGGCGAGGGCCAGCCAGTCGTTGGCTGAGCCCTCGGCGAAGGTCATGCCGAGCACGATCACCCCGATCAGCAGCAGTTTCATGTCGCGCCAGACGCTGAGGTTCTCGCGCAGGCGATCGCGCCAGCCGGTGACCGGCTTGGCCACCGCGATCGCGCCGGTGTGGGCGGGGCCCTCGTCGCCGAGCTCGGCAATCACCGGAATGAAGCGCACCGCCACGAGCACGGTGCCGAAGACGAGTACCGCCATGATCACGAGGTGAGCGAGCACCGAGAGTTCGACGAAGGATGCCCCGGCACCGAGCAGCGCACCGACCACCGTTCCGAGACTGAAGCAGGCGTGCATGAGCGGCATCAGGGTCTTGCCGATCGCGCGTTCCGCGGCGGCGCCCTCGACGTTCATGATCACGTCGACGGATCCGGTGCCGAGGCCGAACAGTGCGAGACCCACGATCACGACAGCGGCGGCCGGCAGCACGCCCGTGCCGATCCCCACCACGACGAGGCCGAGGGCCGCCGCCCCGATGCCGAGCACCATGGCGCGCCGGGCGCCGAAGCGGGCGAGCATCGGCGTAGCGATCACGAGGCCGAGCACCGAACCGCCCGAGAGCCCGAAGATGACGATGCCCACGTCGGCGGTCGACAGGTCGAGGCTGTCGCGCACCGCGGGAACCCGCGACACCCAACTCGCCAGTCCGAGGCCGCTCAGAAAGAAGATCGCAAAGACGGCGTTGCGCCAGGCTCGAAGGGTTGCGGCAGACATCACTTAAGCGTACGCCCGCCCCACCCCGCGAGTGCGGGTGAATCGTCGGTTAGCTGCGCTCAAACCGACGATTCACCCGCTCTCGCGAGAGGCGACGGATGCGGCCGGTCGCGTTCGTAGGTTAGGCTAGCCTTAGTAGCACATCCCGTCACTCGTTCTGGAGATCGTTTATGCGCCCCTCACGCCGTTTTCTCGCCCTTGCCGCCGGAATCACGGTGCTCGCTCTCACCGGATGCAGCGCCCCCGCCGACACCGACGACGCCGGCACCGCGGCGACCGAAGAAGACGGTGCCTTCACCCTCTACTCCGGCCGTGACGAGGTGCTCGTGCAGCCCCTCATCGACCTGTTCGAAGAACAGAGCGGCATCGAAGTCGAGGTGCGCTACGGCAACACCGCCGAACTCGGCGCGCTGCTGCTCGAAGAGGGCGCGCAGAGCCCCGCGCAGGTATTTCTCGCCCAGGACGCCGGCGCCCTCGGCGCCCTGAGCAACGCCGACCTCTTCGCCACCCTGCCCGCCGCGACCACCGACAAGGTGCCCGCGGGCTTCACCTCGACCGACGACACCTGGGTCGGTGTCACGGGTCGTGCCCGCGTGATCGCCTACGACGGCCAGACCATGACGGCCGACGAGGTGCCGGCATCCGTCGACGCCTTCACCGAGCCCGAGTGGGCCGGACGCCTCGGCATCGCCCCCACCAACGCGAGCTTCCAGTCGTTCGTCACCGCCTATCGGGTGCTGAACGGCGAGGAGGCGGCCGACGAGTGGGTCGCCGCGATTGCCGCCAACGGGCCGCAGATCTTCGACAACAACCGCGCCATCCTCTCGGCGGTCGATGAGGGCGTCGTCGACGCGGGACTCATCAACCACTACTACTGGTTCGCCCAGGCCGCCGAAACCGGCGCCGAAAACATGCGAGCCCAGCTCAGCTATCCGGAGGCCGGCGATGCCGGATCGATCGTCAACGTGACCGGCGCCGGTCTGCTGCAGAGCGGGGCGACGGATGCCGACGCTCTCGCCTTCATCGACTTCCTGGTCTCGGCCGAGGCCCAGCAGTATTTTGTCGACGAAACCTACGAGTACCCGCTCATCGAGGGCGTCGACGCGCCGGAGGGCCTGCCGGCCATCGACTCGCTCGTGAACCCCGAGCTCGACCTGGCCGACCTCGAGTCGCTCGAGATCACCCAGACCCTGCTCGGCAAGCACGGCCTGATCTAGAGGCCTCCGACAACGACACCGGCAGCCGTGGGCGCAACCCGCACCGAGCGCGCTCCCCGCGAGGGAGCGCGCGGGGCGGGTGTGCCCGGGCGCGCCGACTCCCGGCTGCCGGCTCCGCTCTGGCTGCTCGTGCTCGCCGCGATCTGCGCGGCCGCGGCGGCCATTCCGCTGGCCTATCTGGTCGTCCGCACGACCGAGGCGGGGCTGGGCGAACTGCTCGATACGCTGGTGCGCCCCCGGGTGCTGCAGCTCACCCTCAACTCGGTGCTGCTGGCGGCCGCGGTCACCGCAAGCTGCCTCATTCTCGGCACCCTGAGCGCCCTGCTGCTGACGCGGCTGAGGCTGCCCGCCGCACGCGGCCTGCTCATCATCGCGGCGCTGCCGCTTGCGGTGCCGAGCTACCTCGCCGCCTACGGCTGGCTGGTCTGGTTTCCCACCCTCAACGGGTTCGGTGCGGCCTGGTTCGTGATGACCGCCGTCTGCACCCCCTACGTGACGCTTCCGGTCGCGGCGGCGCTGCGCGGGGCATCCGGCGACCTGGAAATGGTCGCCCGCACCCTCGGGCGCGGCCCGATCAGGGCGTTCTGGGCGGCGACCTGGCCGCAGATCCGACCGGCCGCAATTGCCGGTGCTCTGCTCGTGACGCTGTATTCGCTCAGCGACTTCGGGCTCGTCTCGATGCTGCGCTTTCAGACCCTGACCTGGGGAATCAACGCGGCCTATGGCGCCAGTTTCGACCGCAACCAGGCCGCGCTGCTCGCCCTCGTGCTCGTCGTGCTCGCGCTCGTCGTCGTGGCCGGGGAGCGCCGCAGCCGCGGGCAGGTCGACCGCGCCGGCGGCCGCAGCACCACCCCGGCGCGGCGTGCGGGGCGCTGGCTCG
>NZ_SOHE01000041.1 GCF_004403305.1 Cryobacterium frigoriphilum
GATGTCACCCCCGTCACCTTCGAACTGCAATACTCGTCAGAGACCGCGGAAGTTCAACTCGCCGCTTAACCCGTGTCCACTAACCGGGGGCAAGGCCAGTTACTCTCCTTCAGTGGTAAACGTTCTCATGTTCATTGCCGCAGGATGGCTCAATCGGTAATGTGTGCTGCTTGGCGAGCGGCAATGATGCGCATCAGCGCACGTTCCGCAGATCGATGTCCCGGGCCGTGGTCGAACGACAAAACTCACATTGCACCCCCGCAGCTGTCCGTCTAGAACTTGCACCCCAGCAAGTACATCGAACCATGGGCCACTGACGCACCAGTATTGAGTCCCTGCGTCCGGCGCGGACGCGTGCACTTGTCGAAAGCTTTGAGTGCCATCACCCAAAGTGGAGCACAGGCCTTTGCAGAACTCAGAATAGATGACTGGATGAATGGCATGTTTGATTCTCTGCAAGCCGTGTGGATTCGACCGATCTTGGACCGGCATCACCACGATGCCGGTGCTGCAATCCCTGGCGCAGGCCCGTACCAAATGGAGCGACAACGCGGCCGGAACCATCTGGGACGCATCCATCGTCAAGATCGTGCTCGGTGGTTCATCCAACGCCAAGGATCTCCACGACCTCGCCACCCTCATCGGAGATCGCGACGAGACCACGGACTCCACCACAATCGGCGACCGAGGTTCACGGTCGTCACAGCGCTCGATTCGCCGCGTCCCGATCATGCCGCCCGACACCATCCGCACCCTCCCCTTCGGCACCGGCCTGATCATGCTCCGGTCAGCCCCACCCATCATCGCGACCCTCCAAATGTGGACCGCCCGCCCCGACGCCAAGACACTGCGCGCGAACCGCGAGGAAATCGAGGGGCTCATGCGCACGCCGGCTCCAGAGGAGCCGCCCACAAAACCAACTGGTGAATCTGTATAGCTCGAGACCGATCTCAACGAGGCGGAATGGCGTGTCCCGCTAACTCCGCGGCACGCGGCACGCGGCGTTCACGCTTGCTCTACTCGGCTACATTCTGACCAGCATCGCGATGGGATCGCTCCGCTGCTGCAATCAAATCTTGCGCCTCACGCACAAGGTCCCATTTAGTTCCAGTGCTGCTATCGGCGGGCTTCAAGACAAAGTCGAAGGATCTAGGAGCGAAATTTTGATCTATCCCGGCTGCTGCCAGGAGGGTCTGAGACCCGCTGGAGACGGTGCCGCTGTCGCGCTTTTGTGGCTGTGCCAGACTTCGAACGATTCCAAGTATCTCCTGAACAAGCGCCTCCATATTCGGTGGGGCGGGCTCCTGGACGGGCTCTGAAGCTCGTTCAATTTCCTTGAACTTTGCCTCCAATTCAGGCCACCACTTCGCAAATGCGCGATCGAACGCCGCATCGTTCCTTGGACCCTTCGCGGTCTCGCTGATCGACTTCATCATCCCGAGAATGCCGTCGCGGCTTGAGTTGACACCGTTGAATTGCCGGATTGGATATTCAAGACTGCTGGGTTGGAAATCAAAAGTGAGGGGAACCACTCGTGTGTCATCGTCAATCTTCTTCGCCAGCGCACCCGCCTCGAAATTTAGCCAGCGTGCTTCTTGGTTGTCAGCAGTGACACAAAGTATGCCGAAGCTAGTTTCAGCTAACTGCGCATTAATAACCTGCAACCACTGCTGTCCGGCTCGAATCGTCTCGGATGAGAAGAAGCAATCGACCTCTTGAATTACATCGGGAATCCACTCGCTCAGCGCTTCTGCGACTTTGCGACTCTTGTCGCCGGACCAGCTAATGAATACCTTCATGACGACAGCATATTGGTTACGGCAGATTGGCTTCGCGCCGATCCGCATTGGGGTGTTCCGGTCTTAGGCTTGAACACAATTCAGTTTCCGCGACTATCGGTCGCATCAAACAAACGCCGGATAGTTGGGCGCACCTCCTAGGTGAAGCGGATCACAATGGTCCGCCACATCCCAGGAGGCCCAGTCCCATGACACTTCACACCCAGCAGTCCCTCTCCGGCTTCATTGCATCGGAGCCGCAGCAGTCCATCACCGAGCACGGCGAGACTCGCTTCTACGCGCGCGTTGGCCAGCCGCACTTCCGCCGCGAAGACGACGGCCGATTCACTGCGCTCACACCGACCTTCCACGACCTCGTCGCCTACCGGGCCACCGCCGATCGGGCCCTCAGGCGATTCGCCAAGGGCGACAGCTTCGTCGCCGAAGGCTACGTGCGCACCTTCCAGGTCGAACGCGAGGGCATCGTCATCCAGCGCGAGGAGTTCGTGGCGAAGAAGATCGGCCACGACCTCGCCCGAACGAATTACGAAGTTGACCGGGCCCGCCGCGCATCCGCGGATGTGCCCGCTTTCCAGGAGGTCACCTCACACGAACTGGCGTCGTCCACCGCCGGCTCCGTCGCGAACTGAGCGCGTCGATGTCAGAATCTCTGGTCGAGCGGGCCCACGGAGACCATGATGACCGCTTCCGCGAGAACTCAAGGGACGAGCTCGACGGTCCCCTCGCCAACGAGCCGCCGCATCCGATCAACTGGAACCTCCTCAACGCCGATGCCGCCGAAGCCGAATGGATCGAACTCAACCGCTGGGTGAACTGGCTGCGTCGCACCTACGGCCTGCCGGCATCCGTCGTGCCGCCGTTCTGGCACCGCCACCCCGAGCTGGTCTGGGAGCTTTCTGCGCTGCACCTGCACTGGCTCTGCGCCTACGACCCCGACCAGCACGGTTCAGCGCCATTCGGCTGGCACCGAGACTTCGCGGATGCCCGCCAACGCCTCCACGACTGGGTCGCGACCTCGGGTACCCGCCTCGAGCGCGACAGGTCAACGCGGCAGACGTCGTGGCCAGGAGAACCGCCAGCGGATGCCGTTGAAGACGTCATCATCGGCAACCGTGACGAGGACTTCGTGCAGTTCGTTGTCGACGACGTCGCCCGGCGCCGCGAAGCCGAGGCAACGTTATACGCCACCGTCCGTCCGGTGTGATTTGAGTCACAGACCAGTGTCCACAGTGAAACTGCCAGCTGATCTTGACGAAATTGACGTTAGACTCTGTTGTAAGTAACGGAGGTAAAAGTGAGCACGAAGAACAGGATCGTCAGTGCAACAAGGGCCCACACTGTCCAAAACTCGAAGCAGTACGTAGTGAAGGCCCGGAACGGCAAGGTTCAAAAGGGAGCCAAGACCACTCACGTCGAGAAGCCCGCGTCGCCGTCTAGGCTAAAAACACACGGCAGCAGGATCGGCGCTGTACCTCCGGTCGAGAACCTCCGCGGCCCGAGCAAGCGTCAGCTGAAGGTTGCCGCTCCTACGCAGCTGAGCGCGGCCCCACGGAGTACTATCGACGCGGCCGCTGCTCAACTCCTGTCTTTGATCCCGGGTCTCAGCCCCCAACAGGCACAGCATTTCATTCAGGGTCTGGTCAACACCCGGCTCAGCGTCCACGCGTTGGGCCCGGCACTGACGAAGCTAGAGTCCGCGGCAACCCCGTCAACAGCCCGCGCCCTCCAGGCGACGGAAAACGTCTGGCGAGAGTTGGACGAGCGGTACCGCCTGCTCAGCAGCACCGAGGTCGCCACCCTTCTCGGTGCCAAAGGTGCGAACAGGGCCTACGCAGCCAGTCTTCGAGCGAAGGGGCATCTGCTCGGAATTCAGCGACGCAACTCCTACGTCTACCCGGGGTTCCAATTCACCGCTCGAAACCCGCGGATCAAGCCGGTAATCCCTCTCCTCCTGGCGTTGGCCACGGAACTCACCTGGGACCTGGAAGACCTGACTATCTGGCTGAGCACTCCCTCGGGTTACTTCGGCGGCGATCGACCAGCCGATCACCTCGATGAGACCGAGACCCTTCTGAGCAGAGCACGGGATGAAGCGACCGTTCAGTGGTAGCACCGCCCTCACCCTTCACTGCCGCTGAGATTATCCTTCCCGCTGACACGCCCCTCTACCGAGTGCACGACAACACACGTGCGGCGAACGAATTCAACCCGGGGTTTGGCGCCCCTACCCGGTTTGCCTTCTTCGGCGACCCCACAGTCCCCGTCCTCTACGCGGCGGAAACAGAGGATGCCGCCATCTGCGAAACGCTCCTCCACAGCGTCCCATTCACCGGCGGGGT
This sequence comes from Cryobacterium frigoriphilum, assembly GCF_004403305.1. Lineage (GTDB taxonomy): Bacteria > Actinomycetota > Actinomycetes > Actinomycetales > Microbacteriaceae > Cryobacterium > Cryobacterium frigoriphilum. Next base: position 4,139 of record NZ_SOHE01000041.1, read on the forward strand.
CCTCCGACCCCGGAGTTACGAGTCGCGGGTCGCGTCAAAACTCCTCGTCACCCGCCCACTTCGCCTCGCCGCCCTGCTCGGCACCGGCCTACGAACACTGGGCGTGCCGGCCAGCGAGGTAACCGAGACCGAAGCAGACCGCTACCCGGAAACTGTGAAGTGGGCCGAGGCCGCGCACGCCGCGGGTTTTGATGGAGTGGTTTACATGAGTCGGCGCTGCAACAGCGACCGCGTATACGCACTTTTCGGCGATCGCGTTCACGAACCGGACCTGCGCATCCAAACGGACTACGGACGAGTATTCGCCGTCGCCGACGATCGTGACTGGCTCATCGACTACTGCGCCCCTCTGCACGTGGACGTGCTGATTCTTTGAGCCAAGAGCACGACGGGCATGACCTGTGACCAACACACGACGTCGCTCGACGCGGAAGATGTATCGATCGGCTGGACTCGTCTGACCTCGGCTACTCGCCGAGGACGGCATCGAGAATCTCCGCCGTCACCGGGTCGACCTGGTCGGCGGTGACCACGTAGCTGTTGCGCGTGATCTGCTCGTTCGCGTGGCCGAGCAGGCGAGAGGCCAGGGTGATGCCGGCGGCTCGTTCGATCAGCGTGGCCGCCGTGCGCCGGTAGATGTGGGTGGTGTACTCGTCCACTTCGACGCCCAGCTCGACCAGATAGTCCCTCTCGTCGCCGATGAAGGTGCGCAGCAGCCGCTCGTAGTTGCTGACGCTCATCGAGCGGCCAGTCTTCGTGGGGAACAGATACGCGTTGGGATTGGGCTCGGCTAGCGCCAGGCGGCGGCGCACGGCCGCTGAGGCCATGGACGGCAACGCAATGCCCCGCCGTTGACGGGAGCGCTTGGGTGCATTCTTGCGGTGCGTCCCTTCCGCCACCGTCGTGACGATCGTGCCGTTGACCATCAGAGTCGGCGGCAACGTCGTCATGTCCACATCGCAGCGGCGCAGGCCAAGGCATTCTCCGATGCGGATTGAGGTGCCGACCATGATGTCCATGCCGTCAATCAGTGCCCGATAGTTGGGCCGCGGGCCGTCGTCCCGCGTAAGGCGCCACAGTTGCATCCGCTCTCGGATGCTGTTGATCTGTACCGGGGTCAGGGAGGACTCCTTCTTAGGCGCGGTCGGCAGCCGCTGCACATCGCGCACGGGATTACGTTCCAGCGCGTCGTCGCGCACGGCGTAGCCACAGATAAGGCTCAGCACCGACCGTGCCCGGCGCGCTTTTGACACGGTCTCCTCCGCCAAAATACGCTGCAGAATGCGGTCGCAACGCCCGACGGTCAGCCGGTCAAGCCGCACTCCCCCGCAGCGCGGCACGATGATCACCCTGGCGGCCGTCTCGTACGATTCGTACGTCGAGTACGCGAGGCTGCCGGCTTTGGCCCGGCTGAGCACTTGCACCAGCCAGAGCTCGACGGCGTCGGCAATCGTGCTCGAAGGCTTTAGCGCTCCGACGCCGCCCGTCGACATCGCCGCCGCTTGGCGACGCACGTCGGCACGCGCCTCCTCCTCGGTGTCTGCCACTGCCGCTAAGCGATGCGGGGCGCCGCTGTCGTCCCGAGTAGAGGCGCGCGCCCGGTAACGCCCGCTCAAGACGCGATCGATGACGACGCTGCCGAGCTCGCCGGCGGCTATCTGCGGTCTAACCATGCCGGTGCTCGCGGGCCCACGTGAGCACGTCCTCGACGTCGTAGCGAACGTGCCGCCCGAATTTCAAGAACGGCGGTCCGGTGGTGGTGAGACGCCAGTCTTCCAAGGTGCGCTCCGGTACGCGGAGCAGTTCAGCGAGTTCCCGCTGCGTGAGAAACGTGGGCCTAAGTTGCGTTGTCGTGTCCATACCAACGAGGTGCACGGCTGAATCCGAGAGCAACCCGAACGCATCCGGACACGGCCGTAGCCGTGCGCCATAACGACCCCACAGGGTGGTTTCTGGTCCGTTTCTGGTCACAGAGCCAATTTCGGGCCTCTGAGGCCAGAGCTGGCGAAGGAGCGATAGGTGATTTCGCCGCGGAATTCTGCGCTTTTTCTTGCTGGGGTACCTGGACTCGAACCAAGAACAACTGAACCAGAATCAGCCGTGTTGCCAATTACACCATACCCCAATGCCCGGTTCGAAAACCGGGCCGAATCCGAAGATCCGAGGCCCGTTAGATCACCGGGCCGACTCGTAACTCTAACCCACTTTTGGAGGGCCGCGAAACCACTCACACGTTCGCGGAGCGATTTCGCGGCCCTGGGAGGCCAAGAAAGGTCAGGCGCTGGTGATCGGGAGCGCCCCGACGAGGCGGTCGAGGCGGGCCAGGGTGTCGGTACGACCGAGGATTTCCATCGACTCGAACAGCGGCGGCGAGACTTTGCGACCCGAGACAGCGACGCGCAGCGGGCCGAACGCGACCCGCGGCTTCAGGCCGAGGCCCTCGATCAGGGTTTCGGTCAGCACGACGTGGGCACGGTCGTGGGTGAACTCGGCCGCGGGAATCGCCGCCAAGGCCGCAGAAGACGCGACGAGGATGTCGCGGGCCGTTGCGGGAAGAGAGGCGAGGGCATCCGCTTCGTGCACGAGCTCGGCGCTCGTGACGAACAGAAAGCCGAGCATGGCCGGGGCCTCGCCGAGCAGGGCGATGCGCTCCTGGATCAGCGGGGCCGCGGCGGTGAGGATGGCCTGCTGTGCATCCGTCAGGGGCTCAGCCAGCACGCCGGCGGTCGCCAGGTAGGGAACCAGCCGCGAAGCGAAGTCGGTCGGCTCCAGCAGGCGAATGTGGTCGCCATTGATCGACTCGGCCTTCTTCAGGTCGAAGCGGGCCGGGTTCGGGTTGACGTTGACCACGTCGAACGCGGTCGTGAACTCGTCGATCGAGAACACGTCGCGGTCGTGCGAGAGCGACCAGCCGAGCAGGGCGAGGTAGTTGAGCAGGCCCTCGGGGATGAATCCGCGGTCGCGGTGCAGAAACAGGTTCGCCTCGGCGTCGCGCTTACTGAGCTTCTTGTTCTTGTCGCCCATCACGTAGGGCAAGTGGCCGAAGCGTGGCACGAACGTCGTCACGCCAATGTCAATGAGCGCGTGATACAGCGCGATCTGGCGCGGGGTCGACGAGAGCAGGTCTTCGCCGCGCAGCACGTGCGTCACGCCCATGAGCGCGTCGTCGACGGGGTTCACGAACGGGTACAGCGGATGCCCGTTCGGGCGCACGACAACGAAGTCGCTGAACGATCCGGCGGGAAAGGTGATCTCTCCGCGTACGAGATCGTCGAAGGACAGCTCGCTGTCCGGCACCCGCAGGCGCAGGGCCGGAGACCGGCCCTCGGCCCGGTAGGCGGCCTTCTGCTCTTCGGTCAGGTCGCGCTCGAAGTTGTCGTAGCCCATCTTGGGGTCGCGGCCGAGGCTCACGTTGCGCGCCTCGATCTCTTCGCCGGTGACGAAGCTCTCGTAGATGTGGCCGCTCGTCTTGAGGCGCTCGATGATGCCGCGGTAGATGTCGTAGCGCTCGCTCTGGCGGTACGGTTGCTGCGGGCCGCCGACGCCGACGCCCTCGTCCCAGTCGAGTTTCAGCCAGCGCATCGCCTCGACGAGCTGCTGGAAGCTCTCTTCGCTGTCACGGGCGGCATCCGTGTCTTCGATCCGGAAGATCATCGTGCCGCCGGTGTGCCGGGCGTAGGCCCAGTTGAACATGGCGGTGCGGATCAGGCCAACGTGGGGCGTGCCGGTGGGCGAGGGGCAAAAACGAACCCGAACATCGGTTCCGGTTGCCGTGGAAAAGGGGTGCGCAGTGGTTTCAGACATCGAACCTGAGTCTACTTGGCCGTCTCGACCTCCCCCAGTGCCGAATCTCGTGCGGCATCCCGCGCAGCATCCCGCGCAGCATCCCGCGCCGCATCCCGCGCCGCGCTCAGCAGCGCGACGAGGGTACGCGTTGTTGCGGCGAGAGCCGGTACCCGGTCGGCTCCGGCGGCGGTCACGGCGTGCAGGGTGCGCTGGTCGTGGCCCGTTGTCGCTTGAACCGAGACACCGGCCCGCGATCCGACCGACTCGATCGCCAGCGCCGGCAACAGCGCCACACCGATCCCCGCCTCGACGAGCCCGAAGACGGCGGCGACATTGTCGGTCTCGTACGAGATGCGGGGAGCGAACCCGCGGCGGCCGCACAGGTCGAGCAGGTGCCCTCGGCAGCGCGGGCAGCCAGCCACCCAGTTCGCGTCGGCGAGGTCCGCGAGGTCAATGGCTTCAGCGTGCCCGGCGGCAAGTGGATGCCCCGCCGGCAGCACGAGCATCATCTCATCCGGGCGCAGGGTCGTCACCAGCAGCCCGTGGGCGCTCTCCCGGTGGGGATCGACCCGATCCCCCGGGTAACTGAATGTGATGGCCAGGTCGGCTCGGTTTTCCCGCACGGCCGCCACGGCCTCGGGAGGTTCGGCTTCGAGGTAGGTGATGCTGATCTGGGCGTGCTGTTGCTTCATTCTCGCGAGCAGACTGGGCACGATGGTTGCCGACGCCGACGGAAATGCCACGAGCCGTACACGTCCTGACCGCAGACCCTGCAAGTCAGCAATTTCGTCCGCCGCGGCGTCGATCGCCTGCGCGACGGTGACGGCGTGCCGAGCCAGCACCAGCCCGGCCTCCGTCAGTCGCACACCGCGACCGACCCGCTCGACGACCGACAAGCCCAGCCGAACCTCCAGGCGTTTGAGCTGCTGACTGACGGCGGGCTGACTGAAGCCGAGGACCGCCGCCGCCGCGGTGATCGACCCGCATTCATGCACTGCCCGCACCACACGCAGGGCGTGGGCGTCAATGTCGGGGCCCGGTTCGGCAAGGTGGATCATGTCCCAAGAATAACGTCAGCTTATGCTTTTCATCGAACACTGGCCCTTGTTGCATGAATCGTGACCGGACAGGCTGAGGTCATGACCGTCGCGACGCCCACCCCCGCATCCGCTCACCCACCACGGCTCCCGCTCTCGGTCGCCGAGGCGCGTACCCGTTACCTCGGCGGTCGCGGATACCTTGCCGCGTGCACGCTGGGGCTGCCGACGATCGACACGATCGCCGCGATGCGCGCTGATGCCGAGAAGTGGGCCCGCGGCGAGGCCTGCGCCGCGGGCTATGCCGAGGTGGTCGAGCGGGTGCGCATCGGCTTTGCGGATCTCGTCGGCGTCACCCCTGACCGGGTCGCGATCGGCTCTCAGACCTCCGTGATGGCCGCGGTCGTCGCGGCCAGTGTGCCCGATGGCGCCGAGGTTCTGGTGCCGACGGGCGACTTCAGCTCGATGGTATTTCCCTTTCTCGCCCAGGCGCACCGCGGAGTCGTCGTGCGCCAGGTTGCCCTGGCCGATCTCGCCCCCAGCGTCACGGCCAACACCTGGCTCGTGGCCTTCTCCCTCGTGCAGTCGGCCACCGGTACCGTCGCCGACGCAGACGCGATCACCGCATCCGCTCGCCGGCACGGCGCGTTCACCCTGTGCGACACCACGCAGGCGACCGGATGGATGCCGGTGGATGCGGCGCGCTTCGACGCCACCGTCTGCCACAGCTACAAGTGGCTGGGCGCACCCCGCGGCGTCGCGTTCTTCACTGCAACCTCCGCCTTCGCCGACCGGCTGAATCCCGCGAACGCGGGCTGGTATGCGGGCGAGGATGTCTGGGGATCCTGCTACGGACCGGCAATGAGTCTCGCTGCCGATGCCCGCCGCTTCGACGTCTCGCCCGCTTGGCCGGCCTGGGTCGGCGCCGAACCCGCGATCGACCTGTTCCGCAGCCTCGACCTGGCCGAGGTACGGGCGCACACCGTGCGCCTCGGCGACGCGCTCTGTGACGGCCTCGGGCTCGCACGTCTCGGCCAGGCGATCGTCAGTTGGCCGGATGCCGGCGGCACGGACCTCGCCCGGCTCACGGCCGCGGGGCTCACCGCCTCGGGTCGCGCCGGCCGGGCCCGCGTGGCGTTCCATCTCTGGAACGACTCAGACGATGTCGCCCGCGCGGTGGCCGCCCTGCGCCCCTGACCCAGGAGTCGCCCGTGAGGGTCAGGCGGCGCGACGCACCGGGTTGGCGAGCACGCCGATGCCGGGAATCTCCACCTGCACGGTGTCGCCGGCCGAGACGGTCGCTCCGAGGGATCCGGTGAGTCCAGGGGACCCGGTGAGGATCACGTCACCGGGCAGCAGCGTGAAGATGCTCGAGGCGAAGGCAACGATCTCCGCGATCGAGTGCACCTGCAGCTCGGTGTCGCCGTTTTGAAACTGGGCGTCGTTGATACGGCCGTGCACGACGACCTGGTCCACGTCGAACTCGGTCTCGATGACCGGGCCGAGCGGGCAGAAGGAGTCGAACGCGGTAGCGCGGGCGCTGTTGCCGTCGGCGACGGCCAGGTCCTGGGCCGACACGTCCGTCGCAATCGTGTACCCGAAGATGACGCTCTCGACATCGTCGACGGCGACGTTCTTCGCGAAGGTGCCGATGATGATCGCGAGCGACCCCGCCACGCGCACGTCGGTGGACTGCGCGGGCAACACGATGGCCTCGCCCGGTCCGACGACGGATGTGTTGGGCTTGATCACCAAGGTCGGCTCGCGCGGAATCGACTCGGCTTCGGCCTCCGCCTCGGCGGCCGCACTGGCAAAGAAGTCGCTGCCCATGACGACGACCTTCGACCGCGGGATCACTGGGGAGAGCAGCTTCACCGAGCTCAGCGCAACGCGCTCCCCCGTGGTGCCGAAGCCGGCGAACATCGGATCTTTTTCCAGCACGACCAGCTCGTCGTCGTCGACAATGCCAAAGGCGATGGCGCCCTCGTGGCTGAATCGTGCAATCTTCATCGGTGTCCTAACGTTGTTGAGTTGTCTACAGGTTACGCGTCGAGGCGCGTGAGCCAGCCGTGCCGGTCGGGCAGTCGCCCGTACTGAATGTCGGTGAGTTCCTGGCGCAGCGCCAGCGTGATCTCGCCGGCGGGGGCATCCGCATCGCCGATTTCGAAGCCCTTACCCTTGAGCTGGCCGATCGGGGTGACGACGGCCGCGGTTCCGCAGGCGAAGACCTCGGTGATTTCACCGGATGCGATGCCGTCGCGCCATTCGTCCACGGTCACTTCGCGTTCTTCCACGGTCATGCCGCGGTCACGGGCGAGCTGCATGATGCTGTCGCGGGTGACGCCCTCGAGAATCGAACCGGTCAGGCGGGGGGTGACGAGCCGGTCGGTGCCGTGCACGAAGAACACGTTCATGCCGCCGAGCTCGTCGATGTGGGTGCCGGTTTCGCCGTCGAGAAAGAGCACCTGGGCGCATCCGTTGTCGTAGGCCTGCATCTGCGGCAGCAGTGAGGCGGCGTAGTTTCCGCCGCACTTGGCGGCACCGGTTCCGCCGCGGCCGGCGCGGGAGTAGTCGGTCGAGAGCCAGATCTTCACCGGAGCGACCCCGTCGGCGAAGTAGGCACCGGCCGGGCTCGCGATGACGTAGTAGCCCACCCGGTGGGCGGCCCGCACGCCGAGAAAGCTCTCGTTCGCAATCATGAAGGGGCGCAGGTAGAGGCTGGTTTCGGGCGCGGAGGGCACCCAGTCACCGTCGACGGCGATCATCTGCTTGATCGACTGCACGAAGTCTTCGACCGAGAGCTGGGGCAGGGCGAGGCGAGCCGCGGACCGCTGCATGCGCTCGGCGTTCTTCTCGGGCCGAAAGGTCCAGACCGAGCCATCGGCGTGGCGGTAGGCCTTCAAGCCCTCGAAGATCTCCTGGCCGTAGTGCAAAACCGAGGAGGCAGGGTCGAGCTGCAACGGCCCGTACGGCGTGACGCGGGCGTCGTGCCAGCCCTGGTCGACGGTCCAGTCGATCGTCACCATGTGGTCGGTGAAGTGCTTACCGAAGCCCGGGTCGGCGAGAATCTCGTCACGCTCGGCCTCGGCGCGCGCGGTCGTCGACGGCGTGAGCGCGAAGCTCAAGGGGTAGGCGGTGCTGTCGAGGGCGGTGTTGCTGGCCATGCTGGCGGTGCTCATTGGAGTCCCTTGCTGGTGAGGAGGGTCACGATCGCGTCGCCCACGGCGGCGGTGCTGCGGGACGCGGTGTCTGGAGATGTATTGCGGCCGGCGATGTCGGTCGTGACTGCCGCGCTCACCCGGGCCGCGGCATCCGCCAGACCGAGGTGATCCAGCAGAAGGGCGACCGAGAGAATTGCGGCTGTCGGGTCGGCAAGCTGCTTACCCGCGATGTCGGGGGCGGAGCCGTGAACCGGTTCGAACATGCTGGGAAATCGGCCCTCGGGATTGATATTGCCGCTGGCCGCCAGCCCGATGCCACCGCTGATAGCGGCCGCCAGATCGGTCAGGATGTCACCGAAGAGATTGTCGGTGACGACTACGTCAAACCTACTCGGCTTGGTGACCATAAATATCGTCGCGGCGTCAACGTGCAGGTAATCCACGCTGACTTCGGGAAATTCGGCGGCCACGGCGTTGACCGTGCGCTGCCAGAGGCTGCCGGCGAAGACGAGCACGTTGGTCTTGTGCACGAGCGTGAGCCGCTTGCGGGGGCGGCCGGCGGCAACACCGAAGGCGAAGCGCACGACCCGCTCGACGCCGAAGGCGGTGTTGACCGAAACCTCGTTGGCAACCTCCTGCGCGGTACCCTGACGGATCGCGCCGCCATTGCCCACGTAGGGGCCCTCTGTGCCCTCGCGCACGACGACGAAGTCGACGGCGCCGGGAGCGGCGAGCGGGCTCGGAACGCCGGGAAAGAGGATGCTCGGGCGCAGGTTCACATAGTGGTCGAGCGAGAAGCGCAGGCCCAGCAGCAGGCCACGCTCGATGTTGGCGTCCCTGAGCCGGGGGTCACCGGGAACGCCGCCGACCGCTCCGAGCAGAATCGCATCGTGCGCGGCGATCGCGGCGAGGTCCTCGGCCGTGAGCACGTCCCCGGTCTCGAGAAAGCGTGCCGCACCGAGTGCGAAGTGGGTCTTGTCGAAGGTCACATTCTCGTTCGCGGTGACGGCGTCGAGCACCTTGACCGCTTCGGCAATGACCTCGGGGCCGATACCGTCTCCGGGAATAACGGCGAGCTTGATCGTACGAGATGCGGCTTCAGACACAACTTCACGGGACATAACACTCCGAACTGTGGACTCAGCGATCTGCGGAGTCGATACAAATTTGCCAAAACTAACCTGTACTCAAACCCTACTGCGGTCGCTTGGGTGCCTATGCTGGTCTAAATCAATCGTCGGCGCCGCGAGGTCGCCACTACGAAAGCAGGTCGTCATGAGTATCGGACTGGGAATCTTTCTCTTCGTCGTCGGCGCGATTCTGGTTTTCGCGCTCGAAGTCACCGTCGACTGGATCGACCTCAACCTGGTCGGCTACATCTTGATGGGTGCCGGCGCGGTGATCTTCGTGCTGGGCCTCGTGCTTCTCATGCGACGCCGTAACAGTGTCAGCACGACCCGCACCATCGCCGACCCGGCAAACGGCGAGCAGATCACCCGTCGGCAAAGCTCCATCGACGACCGCGACCTGCAGTAGGCAGCACCGGGCGCGCTGCCGGCTAGCGCGCCCGGCGCAGCGCGATGGCTCCGACCAGGGCGGCGCTCACCACGAGGCCGACTCCGATCCAGGCGCTCACGCCCACTCCGCTGTCGAAGGCGTGGCGGGCCGAGTCGAGCAACTGTGCCGCGGCATCCGTCGGCAACTGGCTCGCCACGGTCACCGCGCCGCCCAGGGTTTCGCCCGCTGAGTGTTGCTGCGCCGCGGTGAGCCCGTCGGGAAGAATCACATTGCTGCGGTACGACGCCGTGAGAATGGTGCCGAGAATCGCGGTTCCGAGCACAGCGCCGAGCTCGTACGCGGTCTCGCTGACAGCGGATGCCGCCCCCGCCTTCTCGGCCGGGGCGCTGGCCACGATCAGTTCGTTCGATACCGTTTCGGCGGCGCCGATGCCGACGCCGAGCAACACAAACGCGAGCGCGAGCCCGCCGGCATCGATCTGACCACCGCTGAGGGCGATGAGCGCAAAGCCCGACGCCGATACGGTGAGGGCGAGCGGCACGACGATCGACGGCCGTACCCGCCGGGCGACGGGCACAACGAGCAGACCGGCCACGATCATCGCGCCGAGGCCCGGAACGAGCACGAGTCCGGCATTCAGCGGTGACATACCGAGCACCAGCTGCAGATGTTGGGAGATGAAGAAGAGGCAGCCGACGAGCGCCGTGACGCTCAGCAGGTTGACGCCGACCGCGCCGCTGAAGGCACCGCGGCGAAAGAGTGTCATATCGAGCAGGGGGGTCGTGAGGCGCTTCTGCCGGCGCACGAAGAGCACGCCGAAGACCAGTCCGGCCACGACCGGGGCTAGGCCGACGAGGCTCAGTCCGTTCTCGGCGACCGCCTTGATGCCGTAGACGATGGGCAGCATCGTGACGAGCGAGAGCGCGATGCTGAGGGGGTCGATGCGGCCCGGGTGCGGATCCCGGGATTCCGGTACCAGCAGCGGCGCGCACACGAGCAGCGGAAGCAGCAGCGGCACGGCGATCAGAAAGACCGAACCCCAGGCGAAGTGCTCGAGCAGCACGCCGCCGACGATCGGGCCGAGGGCGCTGCCAACGGCGAACCCGGTCGCCCACACGGCGATCGCGAGGCGACGCTCATCGCGGTCGGTGAAGATCGAGCGCAGCAGCGACAGCGTCGAGGGCATCAGCATGGCGCCGAAGAAGCCCAGGGCGGCGCGGGCGATGATGAGACCCTCGATGCTCGGGGTGAAGGCCGCAACGACCGAGACCACGCCGAAGCCGGCCGAACCGATGAGCAGCAGTTTGCGGCGGCCGATGCGGTCGCCGAGGCTGCCCATCGACACGAGCAGGCCGGCCAGCACGAGCGGGTAGATGTCCACCATCCAGAGCAGCTGGGTGCCGCTCGGCTGGGTCGCCTCACTGATCGCCGGCAGCGCGAAGTTCAGCACCGTGTTGTCGATCGACACGAGCAGCACCGGCATCATGAGCACCGCGAGGGCCCACCATCGGCCGGCACTCCCCCGGCGGGTCGCGCCAGGGTCGGCGGTCAGGCCGCGGGTGTGGCGCAGATCAATTTCGGTGGTGGGTGTTGACACGATCGGTATCGCTTTCTCGTTGAGGGCAACCTTGACTATACCGTCTAGACGGTACAGTAGCCACCTCGCGACCAGTTATTCTCGATACCATGGCGCAATGCCTCCCCCTGCACAGCTCCCGACAGCACAGCCCTCGACACCACAGCCCGCGACAGCGCAGCCCTCGACCCGGGACCGCCTGCTCGACGCGTTCGAGCACCTGCTGATCGAGGGCGGGGAGCGCTCGGCGACGCTCGACGCTGTTGCGGCCGCCGCGGCCGTGTCCAAGGGCGGCCTGCTCTACCACTTCGGATCGAAAGAGGCTCTCATCGAGGGCCAGCTCGCCCGGCTGGCCGGTTTCGCGGCGACGGATGCCGACAACATCCGCTCTGCGCCGGCCGGCCCCGTCGACTATCTGATTCGTACCTCGATCGACACGGGAAGCCCGTTCGACCGGGCCTACATCGCCGCGACGCGGCTCGGCCAGGGTCAGCATCCGCAGGCGGTGGAACGGCTCGCCGACATTCGGCGCGGCTGGCTCGGCGTCATCGAAGAGGCCGTCGGCGACCCGGACGTGGCACAGGCCGTGATGCTCATCAGCGATGGTTTATACAGTAATTCGGCCCTGATGGGCCTGCTCTCCGCTCCCACCGAGATCGAGGGAGCGGAGAACATGGACCGTCTGCTGGCCGTGATCGAACGCCTCACCTGATTGCCTCGGGCGTGATCGGCTCGGGCGAGCGGATGCAGCTGATCGCGCCGGCACCGCTGCCGCCAGGACCCTCGCGCGGTGTCTCGACAGGCTCGACTACCGGCGCCGCTGCGCGGTACTTGCGCCGCTGCGCGGTAGCTGCGCCAGGGCGCTGGGTGAGCATGGACGAGCTGCGCGGTAGCTGCGCCGCTGCGCGGGTGGCACGCCACCCGCGTAGCGGCGCAGGTACCGCGCTCGACCCTCGGGGGCCGAGGCTGGCGTGATCCCGGCCTCGCTGCGCGGTACTTGCGCCGCTGCGCGGTCGCTGCGCCAGGGCGCTGGGTGAGCATGGACGAGCTGCGCGGTAGGCGTGCCACCCGCGTAGCGGCGCAGGTACCGCGCTCGACCCTCGGGGGCCCAGTCGGGCGTGATCCCGGCCTCGCTGCGCGGTAGCTGCGCCGCTGCGCGGTAGCTGCGCCCGGCCGGCGGGCGCACCGCAGAGCATCCGTCGGCAATACGCGGTGTCTCGACAGGCTCGACAACCGGCACCGCTGCGCGGTAGGCGTGCCTACAGCGCAGCGGCGCAGTTACCGCGCAGCTCGCCGGGCGAGCGGATGCCGCGGATGCTGCTGGTACTGCTGGTACTGCTGGTCGCGCTGTCTACTCCGTGATGTCGATTTCGACCATGACATCGGCGTCGATCGCCGTGCGCACCGAGGCGAGCAGGCCGGCCGGAACCTCGGAGTCGACCGTCAGCACGCTGAGTGCCTTGCCGCCGGCTTCGTGGCGAGCGATCTGCATGCCCGCGATGTTGATGCTGGCCTCGCCGAACTCGCGACCGTAGACCGCGACGATGCCGGGGCGGTCGGTGTAGATCATGACGATGAGGTTCTTCGCGAACGGAACCTCGACGTCGTAGCCGTTGACCTCGGTGATCTTCTCGATCTGCTTGGTTCCCATGAGCGTGCCGGAGACCGACACCTGAGAGCCATCGGCCAGCGCGCCGCGCAGGGTGATGACGTTGCGGTATTCCGGGCTGACCGCATCCGTGATCATGCGCACCGTGACGCCGCGCTGCTCGGCGAGCAGCGGCGCGTTCACGTACGACACGGTCTCGCTGACGACGTTGGTGAAGATGCCCTTGAGGGCGGCGAGCTTCAAGACGCTCACGTCATAGTCGACGAGTTCGCCGCGAACCTCGATGTCGACGCTCGTGAGCGGGCTGTGGGCGGCAAGTCCGGAGAAGACCTGGCCGAGCTTCTCGACGAGCGGGATTCCGGGGCGCACGTAGGGGTCGATGACGCCGCCGGCGACGTTGACCGCGTCGGGAACGAGTTCGCCCGAGAGCGCGAGGCGCACGGACTTGGCGACGCTGACGCCGGCCTTCTCCTGCGCTTCGTCGGTCGAGGCACCGAGGTGCGGGGTGGTGATGATGTTGTCAAGGCCGAGCAGCGGCGAGTTCGTGGGCGGCTCGCTGACGAATACGTCGAGGCCGGCGCCGGCGATGGTTCCGGCGACGAGGGCCGCGTGCAGGGCCTCCTCGTCGACGAGTCCGCCACGGGCGACGTTCACGACGAACGCGGTCGGCTTCATCAGCTTGAGCTGGGCTTCACCGATCATGCCGGTGGTCTCGGGGGTCTTCGGCATGTGGATCGTGACGAAGTCGGACTGCGCGAGCAGCTCGTCGAGGGTCACCGGGGTGACGCCGAGCTGCTGGGCGCGGGCCGAGGTGATGTAGGGGTCGTAGGCGATGACGTTGGTGCCGAATGCCTGCATGCGGGCGGTGATGAGGGCACCGATACGGCCGAGGCCGATGATGCCGATCGTCTTTTCGTAGAGCTCGACGCCGGTGTACTTGGAGCGCTTCCACTGGCCGTCGGCGAGGGCACCGGAGGCGGCCGGGATGTGACGGGCCAGGCTCAGGATGTGACCGACGGTGAGCTCGGCTGCGGAGATGATGTTGGACGTCGGGGCGTTGACGACCATGACACCGGCCGCGGTCGCGGCCTTGATGTCGACGTTGTCGAGGCCGACTCCGGCGCGGGCGATGACCTTCAGCTGGGGAGCGGCCTTGATCGCTTCGGCATCCATCTTCGTCGCCGAACGCACCAGAATGGCGTCGGCGGTGGCCAGCTCGGCGAAGAGCGCCTGCCGGTCCGTTCCATCTACGTGGCGCACGTCAAAGTCGGGCCCGAGGGCGTCGACGGTGGCGGGCGATAGTTCTTCGGCAATCAGGACAACGGGCTTCGACACGAAATCGGATCCTTCGATAGCGGTAAACAGGGACTGGTGCACACTCGACTGGCGGGTTTAACTGCCGCAGCAGTGAGGCGCCAGATACCTTTTCACCTTAGCGGCTGCACAATAGACCCATGAGCACTGAGTCGGCAGAAGGCATCCAACTGGTCTTGCGCGTCATCCTGGCGGGTGCGTTCATCTTTATGGGGGTCATGCACTTTCGGCCGGCGGCGCAGCGCACGATGGCCAAGATCATCCCACCACGGTTGCGCTTCACGGGTCTCGCGAACCCCCGCAATCTGGTGATCTTCACCGGGGTGTGCGAGATCGCCGGCGGCATCGGACTGCTCGTGCCGGCCACGAGCGTCGCGGCCGCGATCGCCCTCGCGGTGTTTCTCGTGGCGGTGTTTCCCGCCAACGCCTATGCCGCGGCGCACCCCGAGCGATTCGGCCGTCTCGCCATACCGCTGCTGCCGCGGCTCGCGGCCCAGATCGTGATGATCGCCCTGCTGCTGCTGTCGGTCTGGAAGTGGTGACAGGCTAGACGATCAGGTTGCCCAGGCTGAACATGACGTACATGTCGAGCGAGAGCACGGCGACCAGGCACAGTCCGGTGATGTACATGAGGGCCTGCACGCCCACGGCGCGGCGCCGGCCGAGCCAGAACACGACCCCGTACACCACGACGGGAATCAACACCCCGATGATCAGTACGGCCCAGCCCGAGCCGCCCAGGCTCGTGTCGAGGTCTCCGGCGGCGATGTTGAGGCCGACCAGATTGCCGACGGCCTCCCAGAGGTCGTAGGCGTAGAACAAGCCGAAGACGATAGCCACCGTGACGGTGAGCCAGAGCGGGGCCCGGCGCGGGGCATCCGTCTTGACGGTGGCGGCCGTGTCGCTCATGCTGCTGCTCCGCTTCCGAAGATAAAGGGAATCGGAGCCAGCAGCACCACACCGAGCACCAGCCAGGCCAGCCGGGTGCGCGGGCGGCTCGTGGTGAGCCAGTACGTCACGCCGAACCAGACCATGGGAGCGGCCACGGCGAGCCAAGCGCCGAGCGAGAACATGAACTCCGAGACAGGATCGTCGATCGGATTCGTGATGCGGTTCACGCCGATGAACCAGCCGATCGTGTAGAGCAGATAGACGCCGGCGAGGATTCCCATGATGACGAGCGTCGCGGATGCCCCGGCGCTGGCGACCTGCGCGGCCGCCGGCTCAGAGGTTTCGGCAGAATCATCGTGAAAGCCATCCGGAGTGGTGCCGGTACTCGTGCCGGGTGTGGACCAGCCGTCGGCCAGCTCGGGACGGGTGGAGGCATCCCCCGCCGCGAGGGTCGGGTCGTTCTCACCGGCCCAGCTCAGTGCATCGTCATCCGGTTTGGCATTCATGACCCCAGATTATCCCGGATTGTCGAGGATCCCGGCAGTGACGGCCCCTGGCTTGAGCGTGAGCGCGCCCGGTCTCGGTACACGCTACGGTAACGGGTGTAGCGCACACCCGTTTCGGGCGCGGTAATGGCTGAGGGCGCGAACGCGCACCTCAGATCGGGGGAACCAGTGAAGAAGAGCTACAAGGTGGCCGCCATCCTGCTGATCGTGCAGGGGGGTGTGATGGAATTTGCCGTCTTCGTCGGCGTCATCCCTCTGCTGGCTCTCGGCGTGCAGCAGGACCAGATTTCAGAGCATTTCTCGTTCATCGTTCCGTACCTGCAGGACAACCTCTATCTGATGATGGTGATGAGCGGCGTGTTCGGCGCCGTTCGGCTGTTCGGCGCCATCGGCGTGCTGCGCAACCGGATGTGGGGACTTGCCCTCTCGATCATCAATTGCGTCGTCACCATGGCATTGATGATCTTTCTGCTTCCCGCCGGAATCCTTGATGGAATCTTCTCCTGCACCGCTCTGATCCTGCTGCTCACCGGCTTCTTCGGTGCCCAGACGATCGTCTCTGACCCCGAAACGGATGCCGCGGCGCACGCGCCTGCGACCCTGGCTACCCACGGCTCCCCCGGCGAGAATCAGTAGCGAACGCGGCAGAAAACACCCCTACTGAAAGAGCGGGGCCACCACCGTCACGAGCTGCTGCACGCCGAGCACGATGAACAGCAGCGCGCAGATGCCCAGGGCCGTGTTGGTCCACCAGCGGTTGCGCCACTCGCGCGGAATGTGGGACCGGTTCAGCAGCCCCAGCAGGGTGATCGCCAGAAACGGCATGAACAGCGATCCGAGGATGCCGTAGGCCAGGATCAGGCCGATCGGCTGCCCGAGCAGCAGCAGAATCATGGGCGGAAAAGTCAGCCACAGCAGGTAGAACTTGAAGTACTTGCCGCCGACGCGGGTGTCGGGGTGGCCGGAGTGCTTGCCGCGCATATTGCCCCAGAAGTCGGCGAACATGAGGCTCACGCCGTTCCAGACGCCGATGATCGACGAGAAGGATGCCGCCCAGAAGCCCACCAGAAATCCGGTTCCCACGACCACGCCGTACTTCTCGTTGAGCACCGTGGAGAGGTCGACGAGACCCTTGTCGCCGGCCGCCAGCGTGACTCCGGCGGCACTGACGACCTCCGCGCCCACGATGAGCATGGCGATCACGAAGATGCCGGTCATCACGTAGGCCATGCGGTTGTCGATGCGCATCACCCGCATCCAGCGCGGTGTCGACCAGCCCTTCTCCCGCAGCCAATAGCCGTAGGCCGCGAGGGTGATGGTGCCGCCGACACCGCCGGCCAGGGCGAGGGTGTAGAGCACGCCACCCTCCGGAATGAGCGGCACGAGGCCGGCAGCCATCGCCCCGAAGTCCGGCCGGGCGATGACGGCAAGGCCCACGACGGTCACGAACATGAGCGCGACGAGCCCCGCGGTGATCTTCTCGAACACGTCGTAGCGGCCAAACCACACCATGACCAGTCCGGCGAGGCCCATCAGCACTGCCCAGACCGGCAGCGGCAGCGCCGGGAACAGCGCGGCCAGGGGCAGCGCGGCCGACGACATAGCGGTTGCGCCATAGACGAAGCCCCACAGCATGATGTATGGGCCGAAGTACCAGGTGGTCCATTTGCCGAGCGAGCGCCAGCCCTCGAAGATGGTCTTGCCGGTCGCGAGCGTGTAGCGGCCGGCGCCCTCGACGAGCACAATCTTCAGAATCACCCCGAGAATCACGGCCCAGAGCAGGGCGTAACCATACCGGGAACCGGCGACCAGGGTCGCGACCATGTCGGCCGCACCCACGCCGGTCGCCGCGACCACCAGGCCGGGCCCGATGATCTTGTACTTGGGGGCTGGTCCCTCGTCGGCCACGGCTCCCGATCCGACCGTGGGCGGAATGAGACCGTCAGAGAGGTCTTTCGTCATGTGTCACCTGCTGCACCATTGCGAGCGAATGGCCCCCCAGCGTGCGGCAGGGCGTCTATAACCCTCGCTGCAGTGTGGCAAAGCTGTGCATCCGGGCACAGGACCGATAGAGAGAGGCGTTCTAGCCCCAACAGGGGCTAATCCTACGCGATGGGGTACTCGCTCACGTCGTGACGGTCGAGGCCGGCGGAATGTTGTGGTTGCGCCGCAGCAGATTCTCGGGGTCGTACTGTCGTTTCAGCGCGCTCAAGCGCTCAAACTTTCGCTGACCGTAGACGGCAATCGCCTGGTCGCGAGCGTCCTGACCGTTCTCATCTCCGTTCTCCACCCCGCGCTCATCACCCATGAAATTCACGTATGTGCCGCCCGAGGAGTGCGGCGCCATGTCCGCCGCGAAGTCTCGCACGAAGCGGATGCGCGCCGCGTCGTCGTGCGCATCGTTCCAGAAACCGTAGATGTTGAGCCAGAACTGCGCGGCACGGCTCGGAAACGCCGTGGCCGACTCGGCAACCCGACCGAAGGCCCCTCCGAGGTGGTGCACGTCAAAGCCGGTACCTCGCCAGGTCTGTTCGGTGCCGCGCCGCACGAGCAGATCGATCACGGCGTCGTCGAGGTGGTCGAAGGAGGTGTTCTTCCAGTATGCGCGCGCCCCCTTCGGGAAGGCATCGTCAACCGCCGACTGCCAGGTGGTCCACTTCACCGGTTCGACGATCTCCTCATCGGGGGGCGCCGCCCTGCGCAGTTCGTCGAGGGCATGGGCGCCCTCCTGCAGATACTTCGTCGCCCAGGCGAAACCAACGAACATCCGCGGTTCGTCACCGAGTTCCCAGTCGGGCGGCGGCACCAGAAACGAGATGATCGACGTCAACGCATCGGGAAGCCCTCGCGTCCAGTCGGCGTAGGCCCGCAGGGCCTCGACCCAGTGCGGCTGGTCGTAGACGAAATTGCCCGAAAACACCTCCGGCGGTAGCGGATGCGCCCGGAAAGTGAACGACGTGACCACACCGAAGTTGCCGCCGCCACCGCGCAGTCCCCAGAACAGTTCGGGGTTCTCGGTCGCACTGGCCCGAACGGTCTGCCCTGCCACGGTGATCACTTCGGCCTCGAGCAGGCTGTCGACGGTGAGCCCGTGAGCCCGGGTCAACCAGCCCACGCCGCCGCCCAGTGTCAGGCCGGCGATACCGGTGCCACTGACCACGCCGCTCGGCACACACAGGCCGAACGGTTCGGTGGCCGCGTCGATGTTGCCAAGGGTGGCTCCGGCCTGCACCCGAACCGTTTGGTCGCCCGGCAGCACCTGCACCCGGTTCAGGGCGGCGAGGTCGAGCACGAGTCCATCGTCGACGGTGCCGTTGCCGGCCACATTATGCCCGCCGCCGCGAATCGCCAGCGGCAGGTGTCGGTCGCGGGCGAAGCGCAGGGCCGCGGGGATGTCGTCGACATGGACGGCCCTCACGATCAGTGCCGGGCGGCGGTCTATCATGCCGTTCCAGACCCGTCTCGCCTGCTCGTAGCCCGGGTCGCCCGGAAGGATCACCCGGCCGGCGACTGCCCTCCGCAGCTCTGCGACGGCTTCGGTATACCCGTCTGCTGCCCAATCGTGCATGACATACACCTCCGCGCTGTTTATCCGTGGTGTTTCTTATCCGTCGTGTTTCGCTCGTCGCTCATCACCGCGAGCTTCTCGCCGACCACGGTACGACCGTCTGCGCGCGACGGATACGGGCACGACGAAATATTCGGCGAATTGACCGATGCGTGCCGCGGCCGGCGATTGACGTGACTACGACAGGCGACGGATGCCGCGGGCCACCACATAGGTCCAGCCGAGAATTCCGAGCAGGCAGAGGCGCTCCGCGAGGCCGAGCACTGACGGCACGGTAGTCACGGTGAGGGCGAGAAACGCGACGCCGACGACGGCGAGCACGGTGAAAACGAGGGCCGAGCGCCGGGCCGTGGCAAGACATCCGCTGAGTGAGACCCAGAGCGTGAGCAGCACGATCGCGGCGAGGACCGCCGCGAAGCCGAGCGTCGCGACGACCAGGTGCACGGTGCCGGCGACGGATGCCGCGACCACGCTCTGCCCCGCTGCCGCCACGTCGGTCGGAAAGAATGCGAGAACCGCCGAGCAGATGCCGCCGACGGTGAGCAACGCGAGGCCCGGAACCAGCAGTCCGGGCACCCGGAGGCGGTTCTCGACGCGGCCCGCCCACGCCACGGCCATCAGCGCGCCGACAAGAGCAAACGAGGTGAGGGCGCGGCCGAGAAAATTGAGGTTCATGATCCAGCCGAACGGGCCGACCGCGAGATTACTCTCGGCCTCGCTGATCGGGCTGTAGTACGGCGGCAGAAACTGCAGCACGACGTCCACGGCCACATAGACGACCACGCCGATCATGGCGATTAACGCGCACACCCGCCCGCTGTCGGCCGGGAGACCACGGTGAGGTGGGCTCCCGGCGGGTTGCGGGCGGGATTGCGTCAAGCTGGCCTGACTAACGGCAAGCCGAGGCTAGCGCGAGACCGAGCCGTCGGTGTAGTCGTCGTCGTTGGACGCGTTCCACGCGAAGAGCTTGCGCAGGCTGCGGCCGGTGGCCTCGATCGGGTGCTCTTCGCCCTTCTTGCGCAGGGCGAGAAACTCCACGCCGCCGTTGTCCTGGTCGGCGATGAAACGCTCGGCGAACGCGCCGCTCTGGATGTCGGCGAGAACGGCCTTCATGTTCTCCTTGACGCTCGGGTCGATGACGCGGGGGCCGGAGACGTAGTCGCCGTACTCGGCGGTGTCGGAGACGCTCCACCGCTGCTTGGCGATGCCACCCTCCCACATCAGGTCGACGATGAGCTTGAGCTCGTGCAGCACCTCGAAGTAGGCGACCTGCGGCTGGTAGCCGGCCTCGGTGAGAACCTCGAAGCCGTACTGGATCAGCTGCGAGGTGCCACCGCAGAGCACGGCCTGCTCGCCGAAGAGGTCGGTCTCGGTCTCTTCGGTGAAGGTGGTCTTGATGCCGGCGGCACGCAGGCCACCGATCGCCTTGGCGTAGCTGAGCGTGAGGGGCCAGGCGTTTCCGGAGGCGTCCTTCTCGACGGCCACGATGACGGGAACGCCACGGCCGGCTTCGAACTCGCGCCGCACGGTGTGGCCCGGTCCCTTGGGCGCGACCATGACCACGTCGACGCCCTCGGGCGCCGTGATGTAGCCGAAGCGGATGTTGAAACCGTGTCCGAAGACGAGGGCCTTGCCCGCGCTAAGGTTCGGCAGAACGTCGTCCTTGTAGAGGTGACGCTGCACCTGGTCGGGCGCGAGGATGACGATGACGTCGGCCCAGGCTGCGGCCTCGGCGGTCGAGAGAACCGTGAAGCCGGCTTCTTCGGCCTTAGGCGTCGACTTTGAGCCGGCCTTCAGGCCGATCTTGACCTCGACACCCGAGTCGCGCAGGTTCTGCGCGTGGGCGTGGCCCTGCGAGCCGTAGCCGATGACGGCAACCTTCTTGCCCTGGATGATCGACAGGTCGGCGTCTTTGTCGTAGTAAATCTCAGACAATGTTATTGCTCCTTATTTGTTGAAAGTCAGTGTGTTGGAAGTCAGTTCTTAAAAACGCGTTCGGTGATCGATTTCGAACCGCGGCCGATCGCGAGCAGGCCCGACTGCGCCAGCTCCTTGATGCCGTACGGTTCGAGCACCCGCAGCAGGGCCTGGGTCTTGCCGCTGTCGCCGGTGACCTCGATGACCACGGCATCCGTCGCCACGTCGACAACGCGTGCGCGAAACAGGGTGACGGCTTCGAGAACCTGTGAGCGGGTCGCGTTGTCGGTGCGCACCTTCACGAGCAGGTGTTCGCGCTGCACCGACTGCGAGAAGTCGAGCTCGACGACCTTGATGACGTTGATCAGCTTGTTGAGCTGCTTCGTCACCTGCTCGAGGGGCACGTCTTCGACGTCGACCTGAATCGTGATGCGCGACAGGCCGGGAATTTCGCTGTGGCCCACGGCGAGGCTCTCGATGTTGAAACCCCGGCGGGCGAAGAGCCCGGCGACACGGGTCAAGAGGCCCGGCTTGTCTTCGACAAGCAGGCTCAGTACGTGCGTCGTCACGGTTATTCTTCTCCCCAGGTCGGTGCGTGGTCTTTCGCGTACTGCACATAGCTGTTGCTGACGCCCTGCGGCACCATCGGCCAGACCATCGCGTCGCGGCTCACGATGAAGTCGATCACCACGGGGCGATCGTTCGTCGCGAGGGCGAGCTTGATGGCATCGTCGACCTGATCCGCACTCGTCACGCGGATACCCAGCGCGCCATACGCGTCGGCGAGCTTCACGAAGTCGGGCACCATCGCGGTGCCGTGACCGGTCTCCAGGTCGGTGAAGGAGTGGCGTCCGTCGTAGAACAGGGACTGCCACTGGCGCACCATGCCGAGCGAGGAGTTGTTGATGATCGCGACCTTGATCGGGATCTTGTTGATCGTGCAGGTGGCCAGTTCCTGGTTGGTCATCTGGAAGCATCCGTCGCCGTCGATCGCCCAGACGACGCGGTCGGGCTGCGCGACCTTGGCACCCATGGCCGCGGGAACCGCGTAGCCCATGGTGCCGGCGCCGCCGGAGTTCAGCCAGGCGTTCGGGCGTTCGTACTTGATGTACTGAGCGGCCCACATCTGGTGTTGCCCGACCCCGGCCGCGTACACGGCCTCGGGACCGGTGAGTTCGCCGATGCGCTGGATCACGTACTGCGGAGCGAGCAGGCCGTCGGCCGGTTCGCTGAAGCCAAGCGGAAACTCCTCCTGCAGGCCGTTCAGGTAGGTCCACCAGTCGTCCGTGTCGACCGAGTCGGTGCCGAGAGCATCGGCGAAGGCGATCGTGAGGTCGGCGATGACCTCCTTGGCGTCACCCACGATCGGCACGTCGGCGTTGCGGATCTTGGAGATCTCGGCGGGGTCGACGTCGACGTGCACAACGGCCGCGTGCGGGGCGAACTGACTGATCTTGCCCGTCACCCGGTCGTCGAAGCGGGCGCCGAGCGACACGATCAGGTCGCTCTCCTGCAGCGCGAGCACCGCCGGAACGGTGCCGTGCATGCCGGGCATGCCGAGGTGCTGCTTGTGCGAGTCGGGGAACGCGCCGCGAGCCATGAGCGTCGTCACGACGGGTGCTCCGGTTGCTTCGGCCAGCGCGAGCAGCTCGGCCGAGGCCTGGGCACGAATGACGCCGCCACCGACATAGAGCACGGGCTTCTTCGCGGTCGCCAGCAGCTGAGCGGCGGCCTGCACCTGCTTGCCGTGGGCCTTGGTGACCGGCCGGTAACCGGGCAGGTCGAGCTTGGGCGGCCAGATGAAGGGCGCGAGCGCCTGCTGGGCATCCTTGGTGATGTCCACGAGCACCGGTCCGGGGCGGCCGGTGGATGCGATGTGGTGCGCGGCCGCGATGGCCGCCGGAATGTCTTCGGCACGCTTGCACAGGAAGGAGTGCTTGGTGATCGGCATCGTGATGCCGATGATGTCGGCCTCCTGAAAGGCATCCGTTCCCATCAGGGTGGAGAAGACCTGGCCGGTGATGCAGAGCAGCGGAACCGAGTCCATGTAGGCATCCGCGATCGCCGTGACCAGGTTCGTCGCGCCGGGGCCCGACGTTGCGATGGCGACGCCGACCCGATTGCTCGATGAGGCGTAACCCTGGGCGGCGTGGCCGGCGCCCTGCTCGTGGCGCACGAGGATGTGGCGAATCTTGTCCTGCGTCATGAGCTCGTCATACAGCGGAATGACAGCGCCGCCTGGAATGCCGAAGACGTCGGTGACGCCGAGCAGTTCGAGCGTGCGAATGATCGCGCCCGAGCCCGAGAGCACCTCGGGCTCGGTGGAGACGGGGGCCGTCGGCACGGCGCCGGGCGCCCCTGGGGTGGCGGTGGGCAATGGCACGGTTGAAGATTCCGCGTTCATGAAAGGAGGATCCCTACGTCGGTGTTGTCGATGGGAGGTATCGAGAGGAGAAGTTACTCAAGCAGTTAGCCCGTGATTGCGCCTTCGGCGGCAGAGTGCACGAGCTTGGCGTACTTGGCGAGAACGCCGCGGGTGTAGCGCGGCGCAAGCGGGGCCCAGCCGGTGCGGCGGGCGGCGAGCTCATCGGGGGCGACCAGTAGGTCGAGCGAGCGAGCTGCGATATCGACCCGTATCAGATCACCATCGCGCACGAAGGCGATGGGACCTGCGTCCACCGCTTCGGGTGCTATGTGGCCGATACACAGTCCGGTTGTGCCGCCTGAGAATCGTCCGTCCGTTAACAGTAGTACATCCTTACCGAGCCCTGCGCCCTTGATGGCGGCGGTGATCGACAGCATCTCGCGCATGCCGGGCCCGCCCTTCGGGCCCTCGTAGCGGATGATCACGACGTCGCCGGCCTTGATCTCACCCTCGGTCAGGGCGTCCATGGCGGCGCGTTCGCGTTCGAACACGCGTGCCGGTCCTTCGAAGACGGATGCGTCGAATCCGGCGGTCTTCACGACAGCGCCCTCGGGGGCGAAGCTGCCCTTGAGAATGGTGATGCCGCCGCTCTTGTGGATCGGGTTGTCGAGGGTGCGCAGCACCTCGCCGTCGAGCGCGGGCGGGTCGATCTCGGCGAGGTTCTCGGCAACGGTCTTGCCCGTCACGGTCAGGGCGTCGCCGTGAATGAGGCCGGCCTCGAGCAGTGCGCGCATGACGGCGGGCACGCCACCCTGACGGTCGACGTCGTTCATGACGTATTTGCCGAAGGGCTTGAGGTCGCCGATGTGCGGAACCTTGTCGCCGATGCGGTTGAAGTCGTCGAGGCTCAGCTCGACCTCGGCCTCGCGGGCGATCGCGAGCAGGTGCAGCACGACGTTGGTCGAGCCGCCGAACGCCATCGCCACGGCGATCGCGTTCTCGAAGGCCTTGCGGGTGAGAATGTCGCGCGCGGTGATACCGAGGCGCAGCATGTTGACGACGGCCTCGCCAGAGCGGTGCGCGAAGTAGTCACGGCGGCGGTCGGCGGATGCCGGGCTCGCCGAGCCGGGCAGGCTCATGCCGAGGGCTTCCGCGACGCTGGCCATGGTGTTGGCGGTGTACATGCCGCCGCAGGCGCCCTCGCCCGGGGCGAAAGCGCATTCGATGCGCTTGGCATCCGCTTCGCTCATGCGGCCGGCCTTCACGGCGCCGACAGCCTCGAAGGAGTCGATGATGGTGATGTCTTTTTCGGTGCCGTCGCTGAGTTTGACCCAGCCCGGCGCGATCGATCCGGCGTAGAGAAAGACGCTCGCAAGGTCGAGACGCGCGGCGGCCATGAGCATACCCGGCAGGGACTTGTCGCAGCCAGCCAGCAGCACGCTGCCATCGAGGCGTTCGGCCTGCATGACGACCTCGACGGAGTCGGCGATGACCTCACGGGAGACGAGGGAGAAGTGCATGCCCTCGTGGCCCATCGAGATTCCGTCGGAGACGGAGATGGTGCCGAACTGCAGCGGGTAGCCGCCGCCGGAGTGCACACCCTCCTTCGCCGCCTGCGCGAGGCGGTCGAGGGAGAGGTTGCACGGCGTGATCTCGTTCCACGAGCTCGCAATACCGATCTGGGGCTTGTCCCAGTCGGCGTCGCCCATTCCGACGGCGCGGAGCATCCCTCGAGAAGTCGTGGCTTCAATGCCATCGGTGACGTCCCGGCTGCGTGGTTTCAGATCGATCTCAGACATGCCCCGAGTCTAGAACGCCTGACCCAGCGTCTTGTTCACCAGCGACGTTCGGCGACATCCGTAGCGCGCCTACCTGCGCAGGTCGGTGCGCAGGTCGGCCAGCAGATTCAGCACCTCAGTGACCTCCTTCGGGCTGCGCACCCGATAGCCGGCAAGCGACGGACCCGGGCCGATCTTCAGGCCGATGTCGAGGTCGCGCAGCACGGCGAAGCCGTCTTCGTCGGTCACGTCGTCGCCGGCATAGAAAACCCGGTCGGCGGAGGTGTGGCCGCGAAGCACGTCGAGGGCGTCACCCTTGGTGCGTGAACGCACCGAGAACTCGAGCACGTTCTTGCCCTCACGCACTGTGAGACCCGGCAACTCATCGTTCAGCTGCTCGCGGGCCTCGCGCTGGGCACGTTCACCGTCGTGCGGGCTGGCCAGTCGGGTGTGGATGGCCATCCCGGCGGGCTTGCGCTCGATGGTGGTGCCGGCGACCGAACCGGAGATGCCCTCGAGCACCCGGGCGAGGGTGTCGAGCTGGTCCAGTTCGTCGGCGAGCAGGTTGAGCTCGATATCGGGGCTGTCGAGCCGCATCTCGATGCCATGGGAGCCGGTCAGCAGCACGTCCTGCTGCGGGTCGGCGACGTGCTGCAGGCTCACGAGCGCACGGCCCGAGACGAAGGCGACGCGCACTCCGTCAAGATCCAGCAGGCGCTGCACGGCTTCGCGGGTGCCATCGACCGCGCGGGCGTCTTCTGGGCGGTCGACGTGCGGGGCCAGGGTGCCGTCGAAGTCGAGGGCCACCAGCAGGGTGTCGGCGACGGCCATCTCGCCGAGCGCGACCCGCAGGTCATCGGGTATTCCAGCCTGCACCGCGGCTCCTCCGGTGAGTGTTCGCAGGAACGATGCCGACCAGGCGGCGACATCGTTTTCGGAGACTTTCTTGCGCAGCGCGCGCATCCGTCTGGTACGTTCGCGTTTGGGCATGACCACGGCACGTTCGATCGCGTCTTTGGTGCCCTCGATGTCGTGCGGGTTGATGAGGATCGCCTGCTTGAGCTCGTCGGCGGCGCCGGCGAATTCGCTCAGTACGAGCACGCCGTCGCCGTCGAAGCGCACGGCGACGTACTCTTTGGCGACCAGGTTCATGCCGTCGCGCAGGGCGGTGACGAGCATCACGTCGGCGGCCAGGTAGAGCGCCACCATCTCTTCGCGCGGGTAGCCGTGGTGGTGGTAGCTGATGGCGGTGTGGCTGATGGTGGAGAAGTCACCGTTGAGGCGCCCGACGGCGAGTTCGATCTCGTCGCGCAGCACCTTGTAGGTTTCGACCCGTTCCCGGCTCGGGCTCGCGACCTGCACGAGCGTGACGTCTTCGACGCTGAGGCGTTTCTCGGCAAGCAGCTCGCCGAAGGCCTTGATGCGGTGGCCGATGCCCTTGGTGTAGTCGAGCCGGTCGACGCCGAGCATGAGGGTCTTGGGGCTGCCGAGGTCTTCGCGAATCTGCCGGGCTCTGGCCTGGATCTCGGGGCGGCGGGCCATCTCCTCATAGGCGGCGGCGTCGATCGAGATCGGAAAGTGCTTGGCGATCACGCGACGGGTCGCGCCGGCACTGCGTGCGCCGGTACTGCGTGCGCCGGCACCGCGTGCGCCGGTACTGCGTGCGCCGGTACTGCCTGCTTCGATGCTGCTGGCGTCGTCGCCGTTGGGCACATCGATGACCACGCCGCGGGTCGGGTAGCCGAAGAGGCGGCGCACGGCGCGGGAGAAGTTGCCGGCATCCGCTACCCGCTGAAAACCGATGACGTCGGCGCCGAGCAGGCCGTGCAGAATCTGTTTGCGCCACGGCAGCTGCGCGTAAATGCCGTATGGCGGAAACGGAATGTGGTTGAAGAAGCCGATGACGAGGTCGGGCCGGGCCTCGCGCAGCATGCGCGGCACGAGCTGCAGCTGGTAGTCGTGCACCCAGACCGTGGCCCCGAGGGCAGCGGATGCCGCGGCCGCCGCCGCAAACCGCCGGTTCACGGTCACGTAGGCTTCCCACGTTTCGCGGTGAAACGCGGGGGCGGCGATCACGTCGTGATAGAGCGGCCAGAGGGTGTCGTTGGAGAAGCCCTCGTAGTACTCCTCAAGCTCCGCCGCGCTGAGCCGCACCGGCACGATGTTGATGCCGTCGTTCTGAAAGGGCTCAAAGCTGCGGTCGGCGACGCCGGGCCAGCCCACCCAGGCTCCCCCCGAACTGCGCATGAGCGGTTCGAGCGCGGTGACGAGGCCACCCGGGGAGGTACGCCAGACATCCGGTGCCGCTGTTCCGTCGGCATTCTCGGGGCCGTCTTCGTGGTCGACCGGCAGACGGTTCGAGACGACGACGAGCGAGAAGGTACCCACCGGCGACTCGGCGAGGTCGAGGCCATCGGTGGACGCAGGTGCGGCGGCGGCTGGGGTTTCGGCGGCTGGGGTTTCGGCGGCTGGGGTTTCGGCGGGGAGTGAGATGAATGATCCGTTCCGGGCGCAGCGGCGGCGCTCAGGCCCTGAACTCTCAGGATACCGCAGCCCCCTGTTCGGGTTTGAATCGTTTGGCTTGAATCTGTCGGGTTCGAATCTGTCGGGTTCGAATCGGTCGGGTTCGAATCGGTCGCCGGCCGGTTGCCGCCCGTTTACCGGCGGCGGCTATGCTCGGCGCAATGATCCGCATCGGTATGAGCACGACCTGCGTCTACCCGCTCCCGACCGAGCATGCCTTTCGGCTGGCCAAACTGGCCGGTTTTGACGGCCTCGAGATCATGGTCACCCGCGACGAGGGCACCCAGGATGCCGCCGGCCTGCGGGCCCTGTCGGAGCGGTTCGCGCTGCCCATCCTGTCGATTCACGCCCCCGTCCTGCTGCTCACCCACTTCGTCTGGGGCCTTGACCCGCGGGTCAAGCTTGAAAAGAGCGCGCAGCTGGCTGCGGATGTCGGTGCCACGACGGTCGTCGTGCATCCGCCGTTTCGCTGGCAGACCGACTACGCCGAGAATTTTCTCGACATCGTGAGAGAAATCAGTACCGGCACCGGAATCGAGATCGCGGTCGAGAACATGTTCCCGTGGAAGATCGGTTCCAAGACCCTGAAGGCCTACTCCCCCGGCTGGAACCCGACGACCATGGACTGCGACGCGGTCACGCTCGATTTTTCGCACGCCGCGCTGAGCGGTGTCGACAGTCTGCAGATGGCAACCGCGCTCGGCGAGCGACTGCGACACGTGCATCTCTGCGACGGCTCCGGGTCGTCCGATGAGGGCAAGATCTTCGACGAGCATCTGCTGCCCGGACGCGGCAATGAGCCCGTCGCCGACGTCTTGCACCAGCTTGCGGTCGCAGACTGGACCGGCCAGATCGTGGCGGAGGTCAACACCCGCAAGGCGAAAACCGAACAGGAACGACTCGACCTGCTGCTTGAAACGGTCGCTTTCGCCCGCCTGCACACCACCCAGCCACGCTCGGTAGAATTGGGACTCGCGACACCCTCGCGGCACCCCCGGGAGGACCAGCATGAGCCTGATCAGGCTGAACGACGTCAGCATCCGTTTTGAGAACACCCAGATTCTGCGCGAGGCGTTCTTTCGCCTCGAGCCGAAGGACCGCGTCGGCCTGATCGGCAAGAACGGCTCCGGCAAGTCCACGATACTCAAGCTCATCCTCGAGCAGGTCTCACCCGACACCGGCACGATCACCCTCGAGCCGGGTGTCAAGATCGGCTACTTCTCGCAGTTCTCCGAGCTCAACGGGCAGTCAACGATCACCGAGGTGCTCGACGCCCTGTTCGTCGAAGTGAAAGCCGTCGAGGCCGAACTGGCCGCGATCGACGTGGCCATCGCCGCGGACTCCTCGGCGAGCGCCGCGCTCGACACGCTCATTCACCGCCAGTCCGAACTGTTCGAAGACATGGACCGGCTGGACGGCTGGGACTACAAGCGTCACATTGACACCGCACTCAGCACCCTCGGCTTCAACGAGGCCCACCGCGTGTGCGCGATCGACGATCTCTCCGGCGGATGGCGCAACCGGGCAGCCCTCGCGAAGATCGTTCTCGAGGCCCCCGATATTCTGCTGCTCGATGAGCCCACCAACTTTCTCGACGTCGCCGGCGTCGAATGGCTCGAGGCCTGGTTCCGCGACTTTAAAGGCGCGGCCATCGTGGTGTCGCACGACCGCAAGTTTCTTGACGCCGTGGTCACCCGCATCATCGAGGTCGAAAACTTTCACCTGCACGAGTATCCCGGCAACTTCGGCGAGTACATCGTACAGAAGCAGTTTCGGCTCAAGACCCTCGAGGCCCAGTTCGTGCACGAGTCCGAGCTTCTCGCCTTCGAGGCCGAAGGCATCGCCGACCGCCGCGAGGCCGCCAAGGCCGAAAGTCGCCAGCTCGGCAACCAACTCGCGCACATCAAGAAGAGCCGCACCCCGCGGCCGGTCGACACGATCATCACCGACATCTACGGTGGCCTGCACGTGAAAGACGTGCTCTGCCGGGTCGAGGGACTGGCCAAGAGTTACGGCGACAAGCTGCTCTTCGAAGACCTCACGTTCGAGGTGCGCCGCGGCAACCGCATCGTCGTGCTCGGCCCGAACGGCAGCGGCAAGACCTCGCTGCTGCGCGTACTGACCGGCGAAGAGAAGGCCGATGCCGGGGACGTAGCGTGGGCATCCGGTGCCGCCGTCGTGTCGTACAACCAGGTGCTCGACGAGCTCGACGAGGCCGACACCGTGAGCCACGCGGTGAACGCGATGCCGGGCAGCCTCGCGCTGACCTCGACCCGCAAGTCGGTGAACCGGTTCCTGACCATGTTCCAGTTCAGCGAGGCCGATCTCAAGCAGAAGATCGGCAACCTCTCCGGCGGGCAGCGCGCCCGCGTCGCGATGGCCCAGTGCCTGCTCTCCGGTGCCTCCGTGCTGCTGCTCGACGAGCCCACCAACCACCTCGACATGTCGAGCACCCAGGTCATGGAACGCGCCCTCGTACATTTTCCCGGCGCCGTGATCGTGGTCAGCCACGACCGGTTCTTCAGCGACAAGATCGCCAACCGTTACCTGGTCTTCGGTGCCGACGGCGCGGATGTGGGCGAGATCGACGTGCGCGTCGCCTAGAGCTGTAGTCCGGTCATCCAGACTCGTCAGGCAGACTGGAAGCATGAAAACAATGACGTTGCGCAATACGAACCTCGAAGTCTCCAACATCATCATGGGGCTGATGCGCATCGTCCCGTTGGACGACGAGCAGATTCGCTCGCTCGTCGGTGCCGCGCGCGACGCCGGCATCACGCACTTCGACCACGCCGACATCTACGGCAGCCACCCCCACGAGTGTGAGCAGCGCTTCGGCGACGCGGTCACCTTCTCGGCCGCGGAACGGGCGAACGTCACGATCCAGTCGAAGGTCGGCATCCGTCCGGGATTCTGGGACTTCTCGGCGGAACACATCCTGCGGTCCGTCGACGAGTCGCTCGCCGCCCTGAACACGGAGTACCTCGACCTGCTGTTGCTGCACCGCCCCGACACCCTCGTCGAACCCGAAGAGGTCGCCGAAGCCTTTGACACGTTGCACAGCTCGGGCAAGGTGCTGAACTTCGGCGTCTCCAACCAGACCCCCGGCCAGATCGAGCTGCTCAAGCGCAGCGTGAACCAGCCGCTGATTGTCAATCAGGTGCAACTCAGCATCACTCACGCGCCGCTCATCGCTGCCGGCGTCGCGGCGAACATGGCCGGCCTCGATCAGTCCGCTGACCGCGACAACGGCATTCTCGACTACTGCCGCCTCAATGACATCACCCTGCAGGCCTGGTCCCCGTTTCAGAAGGGCTTCTTCGATGGGGTTTTCTTGGGCGACCGGGCCGGGTACCCCGAACTCAACACCGCGCTCGACGAGATCGCCACCGCCTACGCTGTGACCCCCGCCGCCATCGCCGTGGCCTGGATCACCCGCCACCCGGCCCACATCCAGGTCGTGCTCGGCACCACGAACGTGTCCCATCTGCTCGATTCCGCCGCCGGCTCCGACATCCCGCTCACCCGCCCCGAGTGGTACCGCCTCTTCACCGCCGCCGGGCACCAGCTGCCCTAACCCGCCACCGATTCAGGCGACGGATGCTGCGGGCCGGCCGGGCGAGCTCCAGCCAACAATGGCAGGCTTGACCGATGACACACAGTGCGACAGACAGTACGACACACACGATGACGGCCGCCGTGCTCACGAAGTTCGGCGGCTCCGAGTCGCTCGAGCTCCATCACGACTGGCCGCGGCCTCGGCCCGCCGCACACCAGGTGCTCGTCAACGTCACTGCTGCAGCGGTCAACAACACCGACCTCTGGACCCGCCAGGGCGCGTACGGACGGCCCGAAGACCCTGCGGCGCTGGCCGGCTGGCTGGGCGACTTCGACTTTCCCCGCATCCAGGGCGGTGACATCTGCGGCATCGTCGCCGAAGTCGGCTCCGGCGTCGGCGACGAGTTGCTCGGCCGCCGGGTACTGATCGACCCGGCGCTGTATCCGTCCGCTGACGAGAACGCCTCCCCCACCGGATATCTCGGCAGCGAGGCCGACGGCGGATTCGCGCAGTACGTCGCCGTCGACGCCGCCCACGCCCACGATGTGCACGACTCGCCGCTGACCGACGAGCAGCTCGCCTGTCTGCCGGTCGCCTTCGGCACGGCACTGGCCATGCTCGATCGAGTCCGCGTACAGGCCGGCGAAACGGTGCTGGTCACCGGGGCGTCGGGCGGCGTCGGCCTCGCCCTCGTGCAGCTGGCGGCCGCGCGGGGCGCGCACGTGCTCGCCATCACGAGCGGTTCCAAAGCGGATGCCGTACTCGCCAACGGGGCGGCCCAGGTCTTCACCCGGGAATCACCGAACATCGCCGACCAGATCAGCGCCGCAGCGCCCGACGGGCTACACGTCGTGGCCGACATCGCCGGCGGAACGGGCGTCGCCACCCTCATGCCCCTCATGCGGGACAACGGCCGCTGGGTCATCGCCGGCGCCGTCGCCGGGCCCGTGATCGAGTTCGACCTGCGCCGCCTCTACCTGCACAACATCCAGCTGATCGGCTCCTCTATGCACACTCGCGTGCACTTTCGAGGTCTGGTCGACCTTGCCCGCAGCGGCGACATCCGCCCTCAGATCAGCGCCACCTTCCCGCTGACCGCGATAGCGGATGCGCAGGCCGAGTTCTCCGCCCGCCGCCACATCGGCAAGATCGTGCTGCTGCCCGAGTAGCCCCAGGCCGCGTGGCGAAAACAGGACGATTTGCCCCCGTGTTCTCGTACGCAGGACGATTTGCCCCTTTTTCGACCTCGGATCCTGCTTTCGCCCCGCACTCGCCGGCTGACTAGGCTGGAGGCCGGGGCGGGGGCACGTGAACAGGTCAGAAACGACGGCATCGCCTGTTTCGGGGCAAGCGGATACCGCCAGTCTCGACTCCGCCGGCGAGCTCGCCCGGCTGGAGAAGGCGGTGTACTCGCGTGCCGGCAGCGCGGAGCCGGTCATCGAGGTCGTCGACCCTGTCACCGGGCACACGCTGCGGGCGACCGCGTCTGAACTGCGTCTGCGGGCGTTGCAGGCCCAGCTTGCCGAAGAGTCAGCCCGTGCGACAGGACCGGTTGAGCCTGGGTTCGAACCGTCCGCTGACCACGTCGATCCCACCGAAGCGCCCCCGTTGATACCCCCCGGCAAACCGATCTCGACCCAACGCCGCCGCTTCGTGGTGCCCCTGGTCGCCATAGCTGCCTTCGCCGTTGGCGTCACCGCTGCCCTTATCGTGCCCGCACAACTGGCCGGGATCGGGACCACGACCGACCCCAGTAAGGACTCCACTGTCACCCCGGTCGCAGCAGCCGACACCTCCAAAACCCTGCGTGGATTCGTCGATCCGTCGGAGTTCCCCGACATTCCCATCCCCGATCTCGGTGAGACCTTCGTCGCGAGTTCACTTCGGAACGTGTCTGGTACGTCACAGCTGGAGCAGGGTTACGGCGCTTATCTCGGCCGTTCTGTGGGCAGCAACCTCTATTGCCTGATCGTGAACACCGATGCCGTTCTCACCAACTTCGACTGCGGCACCTCAGAGCAGGTTGCGAGCGAGGGGCTGCAGGTCGAGTCACCGGTGGGCATCCGCTCGCCGGAAACGCCCGACGCGACGCCCAACGAGACGGTCATGACGGCGAAGTTATCGAGGCTCGGCCAGTTCTCGATGTGGTTCTCCCCGACGCCGTCGTAAGGTCCACGCACCGTGAACCAGGGAGAGAAATATGCGCTGACCATGCCGGACCTGGTCGAGTGGCCCGCGAGCGACCCGCGCTTCCGTCGCTCCGATGTCACCGCGGTTGTGGGGAGAGGTGACGCAGTCTGGCAACGTTCCACCCTCGACGTACTCCGCTGGGGAGTGAAGACCGCGAGCGGGTTTTTGGTCGATTCCCCCGGCCCGGTTTCGCTGGGTGATCGAGTGATCGTCACGGCCCGGGTCTTCAGGGTGACGGTCGTGGAGCCCGTCGAAGTCGTCGCTGTCGTCGTCGAGCCAGATCGGGTCGGCTTCGCGTACCGCACGCTGCCCGGCCATCCGGTCAGCGGCGAGGAGGCCTTCATCGTGCACCGCCACGCCGACGAGGTGCATCTCACCGTGCGGTCGCTCACGCGGCCGGCACCCCAGCAGCCGTGGCGCGCCCTCTACCCAATACTCCGGGTGGCGCAGCTCGTCGCGCGCCGGCGCTACCTACGAGCGCTCGGCTGAGGTACCGGCTGCGCTGCTGGCCTCACTGCTGGCCTCACTGTCGCTCCGCCGGGACTCGTCGGCGTCGCGGATTCCGGCCGCGACAGCTCTTCTGACGACGACATAGAGCACGTAGAAGAGCACGGCCACCAGAAAGAGTCCAAAGAAGAATTCCATGGTTCAAGGCTAGCCAGCACTGCGCGGACACAATTGCGCGCGTCCGAATCCTTGGGTTTTCGGCTCGGGCGGGTACGGTGGACGTGGAGGCTCACATGCGAAAGTTCTTGTTTAATAGTGCAATGATCGGCGTAATTGCCGGCGGCTGGAATACGCTTCAGGCCACCCGCAACGGCCCGCGCGACTGGCGCCTGGCGTTGCTCTGGGCCGGCTGGCTGCTGAGCGTCGCTGCGGCCGTCGGCACCGTCATCGACGAGTCCAACGAGCGCCGCGCGGACACCGAAAGCAAGAAGCCACTCAAGAAGTAGACCCTTCGCACGGCGCCGCCGGTCGATCGGGTGCTGAGTATAGCCACTCGGTGGTCGGCGCGGCGTGTCTGCGGTCGCTTGAGCATCCGTCACGCACACTGGACACAGTGGTTATTTACCGCGTGAAAGGGGCTCCTCATGTTTGGTCGACGACGACGAGCCGCCCGCGCGGCCGAAGCGCGCGAACTCGAACTGCGCGCACTCCGGCTCGCCGCTCCTGAGCTGCCGATATCCGCTTCGTCAGCGTCGGCGCCTTCACCCGCGCCTACCACCGTGCAGCCCTCTACCGCCGTGCAGCTCAGTGCCGACGCTGTCACGGCGTTGCTGCATCACCAGCTCAACAACCTCATCGGTACCGACGGCATCTGGACGCTGGTTCCCCGCACCAGCGACGATACCGAGGTCTTCTTTCACGAACTTCAGGCCCACGAGATTGCACGCCTGCTGAGCTCCGCCCTGCAGACCGGCACGGCACGGGCCAGCATTGACCTGGCCGAGTCCCCCACCGTCCCCGGCGCCGTGCTGCCCGACACCCCGACAGCGGCCGTTCGCGAAGACGCGGCGCCAGTCTCGACCTCGACTCTCACCACCCCGATCACCGAACCCGCCGAGCCCACGGCCCTGCCGTGGACCCCGCGCCCGGTCACCCATTGGGCCGAACCGGATTCCGCACAGACGCTCGCTCCCGCTCGAGATGAGGCAGTTCGGCGGTAGCGACCGGTCACAAGCCACCGAGGAGTCCCCGGGACCGCGGCAAGGTCGTTGCGGGTCGCCAGGTTTGGCTCATCTCGAGCCTCTCATCACCCACTGACATTCCAGATTCCGCACGCCGACCCAGCGTCCGGAGGACGGCTCGCCGTGGTTTCGACACGGGCGCGCCAAAGACGCGCGCGCCCTGCTCAACCAGCGAGAAAAGGGGGAAATCGCATAGGGCGGATCGCGCGACGCGCCGACCCCGGCGCTAGTCCAGGCTGACCGGCGATAGTCCAGGCTGCTCGGGGCTAGTCAAGGCACAATAGGCGCATGGCACTCAACATCGAGGACTATGCCCTGATCAGCGACTGCCACACCGCGGCCCTGGTCGGGCGGGACGGCAGCATCGACTGGCTCTGCCTGCCCCGCTACGACTCCGCATCGATGTTCGGAGCGCTCCTGGGCGACCCGAATCACGGACGCTGGCAGCTCGCACCGACGGATGCCGCGGCCACCGCTGGCCGCTCCTACCGCGGCAACACCTTCATCCTGACGACCATCTGGACTACGCCGACCGGGGAGGTCGAGGTGACCGACTTCATGCCGCACGGCAACGGCCGGGCCGACGTCGTGCGTCGCGTGCGCGGCATCACCGGGGCCGTCGAGATGGCGCAGGATCTGCGCATCCGCTTCGGCTATGCCTCAATCGTTCCGTGGGTACGCCAACTCAGCCCCAGCGAAAGCGTGGGTGAAAGCGTGGGCGAAAGCGCGGGCGAAACACACGAGCACCACCACACGCCCCCTCAGGTGCACGGCCTCATCGCCGTCGCCGGCCCCGACGCCATCGTGGTGCGCGGCCCTGCCCTGCACGCCTCAGACCACCGGCACCTGTCCACGTTCACGGTGTGCGCCGGCGAGACCATTGATATCCAGCTGGCCTGGTATCCCTCGCACCAGCCCACCCCGACCGCGATCGACGTCGACGCCGCCCTGCGCGACACCGCTGCGTGGTGGGAGGGTTGGGCCCACAGCTGCACGCACGCCGGCCCGCTGCGCGAACAGGTCGTGCGGTCGATGCTCGTGCTGCGCGCCCTCACCCACGAGGAGACCGGCGGCATCGTGGCGGCCGCGACCACCTCGCTGCCCGAACAGGCCGGCGGCACCCGCAACTGGGACTACCGCTACGTCTGGCTGCGCGACGCCTCACTGACCCTCGAGGTGCTGCTCTCGCACGGTTACGCCGAGGAGGCCGAGGAGTGGCGAGCCTGGCTGCTGCGCGCGATCGCCGGCGACCCGCACGACGTGCAGATCATGTACGGACTCTCCGGCGAGCGCTACCTGCCCGAGCGCACCCTCACGAGCCTGCCCGGCCACCGTGGCGCCTCTCCCGTGCGGGTCGGCAACGGTGCCGTCGACCAGTTTCAGAGCGACGTGATCGGCGAGGTCATGGTCGCCCTGCATTCCGCGCGCCTGGCCGGTGTCACCGAAACGAAGTTCTCCTGGCCGCTGCAGCGGGCCCTGATGAAATTTCTCGAAGACAACTGGCGCCGCCCCGACCAGGGCATCTGGGAGGTGCGCGGCCCGGCCCGGCACTTCACCCACTCCCGCGTCATGGTCTGGGCGGCCTTCGACCGCGCGGTGCGCGGCATCACCGAATTCGGCCTGCCCGGCCCCCTCGAACGCTGGAGCGCCCTGCGCGATGAGGTGCGCCGCGACATCGACGAGAACGGCTTCAACGCCGCGCTGAACAGCTTCACCCAGTACTACGGCAGCACCGAAGCGGATGCCGCCCTGCTCGTGCTAGCCCAGGTCGGCTTCTGCGAACCCACCGATCCGCGCATGCTCGCAACCGTCGCCACGATCGAGTCGACCCTGCTGCACCACGGTGTACTGCTGAGGTACCACACAGGGCCCCCTGAGCAGTCAGTGCACACCCTGGACGGCCTGCCGCCCGGGGAGCATCCATTTCTGGCCTGCTCGTTCTGGCTCGTCGAACAGTACGCCCGCTCGGGCCGT
Source organism: Cryobacterium frigoriphilum (assembly GCF_004403305.1). Lineage (GTDB taxonomy): Bacteria > Actinomycetota > Actinomycetes > Actinomycetales > Microbacteriaceae > Cryobacterium > Cryobacterium frigoriphilum. The sequence goes on from NZ_SOHE01000041.1 coordinate 41,099, forward strand.
GCCGCCGACGCCGACGCGCTCATGACCCGGCTGCTCGGCTTCGTCAACGATGTGGGGCTGATCTCAGAAGAGTACGACGTGTCGGGCAGGCACCAGATGGGAAACACTCCGCAGGCGCTGTCCCACCTCGCCCTGGTGCGGGCAGCGGATGCGATCGCCGCTGCTGCCACTGCCACTGCCACTGCCACTGCCACTGCCACTGCCACTGCCGCTGCCGCTGCCGCCCAAAAATGACGACCTCCATAGTTCGGCACATTTTGTTGTAGGTATTCTTCAGCGGCACCTACCCCGCGAATTCTAGGTTAGAAACCATGACCGACACCATCCGTTCTCGCAGCAGCACCCGGCGCACGCTGCCGGCCCGGGACCTCGCCCAGATCGCCGTCTTTGCGGCGCTGATCGCCGCTCTCGGCCTGGCCGGACCGCTCAACATCGGCCCGGTGCCCATTACCCTGCAGACCCTCGGCGTGATGCTCGCCGGCGCGATCCTCGGCCCGCGCAAGGGCACCCTGGCCGTGCTGCTGTTTCTGGTCTTGACCCTGTTCGGCCTGCCGCTGCTCGCCGGCGGGCGCGGCGGAATCGGCGCCTTCACCGTGAGCCCGGCGGCCGGCTACCTGTACGGCTGGCTGCTCGGAGCCTTCGTGATCGGGTACCTGACCGCCCGCCTGATGCCGAAATACCCGTTCTGGTTGGCCCTGGGCGCCACCATCCTCGGCGGCATCGGCGCCGTCTACCTGATCGGCATTCCCGTGATGGCCTGGAACCTCGGCCTGCCGCTCTGGACCGCAGCCGGCCTGAACCTCGCCTTCATTCCGGGGGACCTCATCAAGGTCGTCGTCACCGTGTTCGTCGCCGCCCAGGTACACCGCGCCTACCCGGGGCTCATCAGCCGCATCCCGCGCCGCTCGGCGGTTACCGCCGAGTGAGTTCGATCACCTTCGACCGGGTCTCGCACCGTTTCGAGGGCGCGGCCTCACCCTCAAGCCCCGCGCCGCAGAATACGCTGCGGGACATCAGCCTGACCCTGACCGAGAGCCGCATCGGTATCGTCGGAGCGAACGGGTCCGGTAAGTCCACGCTCGTACGCATGATCAACGGTCTGGTGATGCCCAGCGCGGGCACCGTGACCGTCGACGGCCTCAGCGTGAAGAAGCAGGCTCGCGAGGTGCGTCGCCGGGTCGGCTTCATCTTCACCAACCCCGACAACCAAATCGTGATGCCCACCGTTCAGGAAGACGTCGCATTCACGCTGCGCCGCCGCGGCCTCAGCGCCGCCGAAATCGCCGAGCGCACGGCCATCACCCTCGACCGCTTTGGCCTGACCGCCCTGGCAGACCGCCCCGCGCACCGCCTGTCCGGCGGGCAGAAGCAGTTGCTCGCCCTCGCCGCGGTGCTCGTGGCGGAACCGGCGATCGTCGTCGCCGACGAACCGACCACCCTGCTCGACGCCCGCAACACCCGGCGCATTCAGGAGCTGCTGCGCACTCTCAGCCAGCAGTTGATCGTCGTCACCCACCAGCTCGACCTGCTCGACGACTTCGACCGGGTCATCGTCATCGAAGACGGCCAGGTCGTGGCCGATGACCGTCCGGCCGTCGCCCTCGGCGCCTACCGCGCCCTGCTCTCGTGAACAAGCAGATCTCGTGAAAAACCTGCTCTCGTGATCGGCCTCTACAGCCCCGGCACCTCACTCGTGCACCGGGCCCCCACCCTGCTGAAGCTGCTGCTGCTCTCGCTCGGCGTCGCGGTCGTCACCGTGCTCGGCGATCCCCGCCAACTCGCCGTCGCGCTCATCGTGGTCGTCGCCCTGTTCATCGTCGCGGGGGTGCCGCTGAAGGCATCCGTTCGCCAGATTGCCCCCGTGCTGTGGATGCTGCTGCTCGCCGTTCCCGTTCAGGCCCTGCTCGCCGGGTGGCTGGTCGCAGGCCTCATGGCGGGGCGGTTGCTCGTCGCCGTGGCCCTCGCCGCCCTCTTCACCCTCACGACCACGGTCACCGCGGTGCTCGAGGCCTTTGACCGGCTGCTGCGGCCGTTTCGCCGCTGGATCGACACCGAGCGGGTCGGGCTGCTTGTGGCCCTGACCATCCGCTGCATTCCGCTCGTCGCCGAGATCGTGCGCGAGGTGCTCGAGGCCCGCACCGCTCGCGGCACGAGGGGGACGCTGCGGGCACTCGCGGTTCCGGTCATCGTGCGCTCTCTCTATGCAGCGGATGCCCTCGGCGAGGCCCTCGCCGCCCGCGGCGTAGATGACTGACGGGCTCCCGGCGATCTTCAGCGCACTCATAGCCGGAACGTGACAGGGTAGACACGCCTTAACCGCCCTCTGCAGAGAGAATGTCGTGCCCAAACTTGCCCTGAAGATTCCTGCCATCGCCACCATCCTGGGGGTGGCTCTCGTTCTCACCGGCTGCACGAGCAGCGACACCGAGAGCACGGACACCGCCACCAACGTGAACGCGTCGACCGAGGAATGCACCGAGAGCGGCTCCGCCTCTGATTCCGTCGAGGTCACCGGCGATTTCGGTGCCGAGCCGGTCGTTACCTTCGAATCGCCGCTCACCGCGACCGACACCGAGCGCACCGTCACGATTGCCGGCACCGGCACCGACGAGGCCTCGACCCACCGACTCGTCGAGGTGTCGCTGATGGGCTTCAGCGGCACGACCGGTGAAGCCATCATCACGAGCGGCTGGGACGACACCTCGGACTCCGCCTTCATCCAGGTCGACGAGACCCAGGAACTCGAGGGCCTCGCCCGCGCCGTCAACTGCGCTGTCGTCGGTGATCGGGTGACCGTCGTGATTCCGCCAGCGGATGCCTTCGGTACCGGTGGCCAGCCCGATCTCGGTATCACCGCCGATGACTCCATGGTCTTCGTTCTCGACGTGAAGAGCATCGTTCCGTTGACGGCAACCGGAACCGATGAATCCGCGGTGGCGGGCCTGCCCACGGTCGAGCTCGCCGATGACGGAGCACCGAGCATCACAATTCCCGATGCCGAGGCACCCACCGACCTGAAGATCGAGACCCTGAAGACCGGCGACGGCGACGTCGTGGCCTCGGGCGACACCGTCGCGCTCGAGTACACCGGCGTGCTCTGGAAGAACGGCGAAGAGTTCGATTCCTCATGGGACACCCCCGGACTCGTGCAGTTTCCGACCACCGGGGTCGTTGAGGGCTTCGGCGCGGCCATGGTCGGCCAAACGGTCGGCTCGCAGGTTCTCGCCGTCATTCCGCCCGCTCAGGGCTACGGCGAGGCCGGCTCCCAGGACGGCAGCATCACCGCCACCGACACGCTCGTCTTCGTGCTCGACATCGTCGCCGTGACGGTAGCCGCCCCGACCGAATAGTCACGCACGAGCGGCCAGACCCGAACAGCCAGACCCACAACCCGGGCCGCCCGCCGTGACAGGCGGCCCGGGTTGTGACAGGGTGGAGATGAGCGCGCATTCACATCGGTGCCGCCATCACCAGCCGAAAGAGGTATCCCCTGAGCTCCACCGCTACGACTCCCTCCTCCCCCGCCACGATCGACGAGTACATCGCCGCGATCGCGGATCCGCTCCGGCCCATCGCGGGCACGCTGCGCGCGAAGTTCGACGAGGGCTTGCCGGGTATGGAAGCGAAACTGTGGCACGGACATCCCGTCTGGCTGCAGGACGGAGTCCCGGTCGCCGGGTTCAAGGCCTACGCGAACTTCGTCACGCTGTTGCTCTGGCGCGGCCAGCGCATCACGGATGCCTCGGGCAAGCTCGACGCGAGCGGCTCAGCCGAGATGGGCTCCGTGAAACTGCGCGAAGCCGACGACGTCGACGCGCCCCTGTTCGACGACTGGCTGCGCCAGTTGCGTGAACTGTATCGCGCGTAGCGCCACGTAGCGCGGGCATGCCCGTTTCAGACTGAGCCCTTTTCAGACTCTGCCCTTTTCAGACTCTGCCCTTTTCAGACTGTGCCTTTTCGGACTCTGCCCTTTTCAGACTGTACCCTTTTCAGACTCTGCCCTTTTCGGGGTACGGTGCATCAATGACGACATGGCAACGGGTCGAAGCGGATGCCCCCACCTTCGCCGCCCGGGTACGCGAACGATTCGACGCGGGCACCAACAAGACCATGGCGACGCTGCGCAAAGACGGCGGCCCACGCATCAGCGGCACCGAGCTCGCCTTCGCCGACGGCCGCATCACCCTCGGCATGATGCCGCACTCCCAGAAGCTGCACGACGTTCTGCGGGACCCGCGGGTCGCCATCCACTGCCCGACGCTGGAACCCCCGGCGGGTGACCCTTCGGCCTGGGCGGGAGACGCGAAGATCGCCGGCCGGCTCGTGCCGATCGCGTCGCAGCCGAGCGAACCGCCCGGATCGTCGAGCTTTGAGGTCGAGCTCGACGAGGTCGTGCTCACCTACGTCGACGACAGCAACACGCACCTCGTGGTCGAGTCCTGGCACGCGGGGCGCGGCTGGCAGCAGATCGTGCGCGAGTAGACGCGCTACACACAACGAAGGCCCGCGTCGACTGACGCGGGCCTTCGTTGTGGGTAGGGCCGTGACTAGCTGGTGAGGCCGTCCACGTACTCCTGGTTGTCTTCGATCCACTGCGCGACGATCGGAGCGTAGTCCGAGCCGTCGTAGTCGACGAACATGGCTTCTTCGAGCGTGTACAGGGTCTCGAGCTCCATCTCGAAGCCTTCGATCCAGCCGCTGGCTTCCGGGAAGTTCTCGGAGAAGTCAGCGCTGCCGAAGGAGTGCAGGCTCTCGACGGACTCGAGGGTACCCTCGGGGTCTTCAAGGTTCTTGATCGGGAACGAGCCGTAGGCCCAGTGCGGCTCCCACAGGGTCACGACGACGTTCTCGCCGGCATCCGTTGCGGCCTTGAGTTCGGACAGCATGGCCGCCGTCGACGAGGTCGTGAATTCCATGTCTTCGAGGCCGTAGCTCGGGATCACGCGGTCTTCGGTTGCGGCGGTCAGGCCGGCTCCGGCCTCGATGCCCACGATCTGGTTGCCGAACAGGTCGGCGTTCTCGGCCAGCTCGGCGAGCGAGTCGATCGGAGCATCCGCGTTGACCGCGATGGTGAGCTTGGACTCGTTGTTCCAGGCGCCGAGGTCGGTGATCTCGTCGCCGTACTTTTCAATGTACTCGCCGTGAGTGTCGGGCAGCCAGATGTCCATGGTGAGGTCGTAGTCCGAGGCGGAGAGGCCCTCGTAAACGGCGGCGACGTCGGCGTACTCGAGCTCGACGTTGTAGCCCTTCTCGTCGAGAATGGCCTTCCACAGTTCGGAGACCGCGATGCCTTCGTCCCAGCCGTTGAAGACGGCGAGGGTGACGTTCTTCTGGTCGTCGTTGCCGTTACCGACGGTGTCGACCTCGGTTTCGGCGGCGGGGGCGCAGCCCGCCAGGGCGAGGAGCGAAACCGCTCCCAGGGCGATCAGGGGCGTTGAACGAATTTTCATGTGTCTACCTTTCGTGCCACCCGCTGCGGGTGACTGGGGATTGACTCGTGGTGCGTGCGCCGTTTCCGGGGATCCGGCGCACAGGGAACGGATGCGGGACATCCGTTGGGGGAAGGGGGCTCGGTCTGAAGGATCAGACCAGAGCCGGTGCGGGCGCCGATGTCGGCTGCGCCGCCGAACGGCTCGCCTTGCGGGCGTTCAGCACGCGGCCAATCGGGGTATCGCCGTTGCCGAGCGCCGCCGTGACGCGGTCGAGGAAGATCGCCAGAATTACCACGGCGAAACCGGCCTCGAAGCCGAGGGCAACGTCGAGGCGCGAGAGGCTCGCGACGATCTCGCCGCCGAGGGCGCCCGCGCCGACCATGCCGGCGATGACGACCATCGACAGCGACAGCATGATGACCTGGTTGATGCCGGCCATGATCGTCGGCGTCGCGAGCGGCAACTGAATCTGCCGCAGGATCCGCCACGGGCTGGCGCCGAAGGCCTGGCCGGCCTCGACGACCTCCTTGTCGACCCCGCGGATGCCGAGCTCGGTGAGCCGCACGCCGGGTGCCATGGCGAAGATGATGGTCGCCACGATGCCGGGAACCTCGCCGACCCGAAACAGGATCAGCGCCGGCACCAGGTAGACGAAGGCGGGCATGGTCTGCAAAAAGTCCAGGACCGGTCGAATGATTTGCGAGGCAAGCGACGACTTGGCCGCGAGGATTCCGAGCGGAATGCTGACCGCAATCGCAATGATGCTCGCCACCAGAACCAGGGCGAGGGTGGCCATCGCGTTGTCCCACTGGTCGACGCCGAGAATGAGCCCGAGACCGATCACGGTTCCGACAGCGAATTTCCAGCCGCGCGCGGCGAGTCCGATGGCCGCCGCGATCGCGATGATGACGTAGAACGGCGGTGCGACGAGCACGAAGGCGACGCCCTCGAAGGCGCCGTCGACGATCAGGCGGATGAAGTCAAAGACGAACCCGAAGGTGACCGTGATCCATTCGATGAAGGTTTCGATCCAGGTGCCGAGGGGAATACGGAAGTCGTTCACGCTTCGGCTCCTTCCAGCGCGGTGTCGCGCGGCATTTCGGTATCGCGCAGGATGTCGGTGATGACGTTGACCGAGATGGTCGCCGGCGGGTCGATCACCGGCAGTTCACCGGTACTCGTGGTGACGTTGCCGATGGCGGCCAGCAGGGTGACGCGCGGAATCACGCCGAGCAGGCGGTTTCTCGCGTCGACGACGGCGATTGGCAGATCGCTGCCGACGGAGGGCTCGACGAGGTCGACGAGCGCGGTGTCGGGCGAGACCGTCGTGGCATCGTGGCGAATGATCGTGCGCAGGTCGGTGTCGCCGGCCTTGACCATCTTGAGCACGTCGTGGTCGCGCACGATCCCGGCGAAGCTGCGGTCGCGGTTCAGCACGAAGACGACGGATGTCTGCAGGTCGCGCATCGTGCGCAGCGCGGCCCGGGGGCCGGCCGTCTTGGTGACGACGGCCCGCACCGGTTCCATGACGCTCGTTGCGGTGAGCACGCGGGCCCGGTCGACGTCTTGCACGAACTGGGCGACGTAGTCGTTGGCCGGATCGGTGAGGATCTCTTCCGGCGTGCCGATCTGCACGATGCGGCCGTCTCGCATGACCGCGATGCGGTCACCGAGAAACATGGCCTCGTTGAGGTCATGGGTGATGAAGATGATCGTCTTGCCGAGTGCTTCCTGCAGCTCGATGAGCTGTTCCTGCATCTCGCGGCGAATCAGCGGGTCGAGCGCCGAGAAGGCTTCATCCATCAGCAAGACGTCGGTGTCGGCGGCGAGTGCGCGGCCGAGGCCCACCCGCTGCTGCATGCCGCCGGACAGTTCGGACGGCATGCTGTCGGCCCACCCGGAGAGGCCGACGAGGTCGATGATCGTCTGGGCCCTGGCGAGGCGTTCGGTGCGGCCCATGCCCTGAATTTCGAGGCCATAGGCGACGTTGTCGATCACCGTGCGGTGCGGCAGCAGGGCAAAGTGTTGGAAGACCATGGAGATGCTCTTGCGTCGCACGTCGCGCAGGTCTTTCGCCGAAATGCCGGTGACATCGGTGCCACCGACGGTGACGGTGCCGGAGGTGGTGTCCCACAGGCCGTTCAACATGCGGATCAGGGTCGATTTGCCGGAGCCGGACAGGCCCATGACGACGAAGATCTCGCCTTTTTTCACCTCGAAGGAGGCGTCGATGACGGCGGCGATTCCGAGGTGGGCGACGTCGGACCGGCTCGCGCCGGCGGCGATCTTCTTAACCATCTCGTGAGGTCGGCGGCCGAAGGCCTTGTAGAGGTGGTGGGCCTTGACGGCTATTTCTGGGCTGCTGGCGTCTGGGCTGCTGGAACTTGTGGTGGTAATTTCGCTCACGGGTTTCTGCCTGCACGCCGGCGGGCCGGAAACCGGTCAGCACAGCATGCAATCGCTCGTGGCGGACGGGTAGGCGCTGACCGGCCGCGACGCAGAATCTGCTGGGCTGGAGTGATCATGGGATCACTTCGTCAGGGCCTCACCATACGTAAACGGCTGTTCCATCAATATGGGAGCTACGTGTGCGCGTCCTGGGTGAAGGCTTATAAGACCAGTGTCCATTGTAGCACGTCACGCTTTTGGGGCCTCCGGAGGCGCACACACGAGTGGATGCCGCCCGGGTCAGTACACCGGACGGCATCCACTAGTCGTGCTGAACTGGTCGTGCTGCTGGCGCACCTACACGCCGGCCGGCACCTTCTTCGGGGTGGCCTCGGTGGTGAGTTCGACGCTCGCGTCCGGCGCGGCATCCGCTGCCCCCGGCTCGACAGCGACCGGCTCGGCAGCGACCGGCTCGGCAAAGTGGTGGTGGGCCAGCATGGTGGATTCGTCGAAGGGCTCGAGCTTGTTGAGCACTCGGTCGACCTGGGGCATGTCGATCTCCTTGGTCCACTTGCCGATGATGACCGTGGCGACCGCATTACCGGTGAAGTTGGTCAGCGCGCGGGCCTCGCTCATGAAACGGTCGATGCCCACGATGAAGCCGACACCGTCGACGAGTTGCGGGGCGTGGGCCTGCAGCCCGGCGGCCAGGGTGGCCAGTCCGGCGCCCGAGACTCCGGCGGCTCCCTTGGAGGCGATGATCATGAAGACCAGCAGGCCGATCTGCTCCGGCAGGCTGAGCGGCTGGCCGAGCGCCGTCGCGATGAACAGTGAGGCCATGGTCAGGTAGATCGCGGTGCCGTCGAGGTTGAACGAGTACCCGGTCGGAACCGTGATCCCCACGACCGGCTTCGAGACCCCGAGGTGTTCCATCTTCGCGATCAGGCGCGGCAGTGCCGCTTCGGACGAGCTCGTCGAGAAGATCAGCAGGTACTCACGGGCGAGGTAGCGCATGAGCTTGAAGATGTTCACACCGGTGACGATCTTGAGCATGCCGCCGAGGATCACCACGATGAACAGGATGCAGGTGATGTAGAACGCGATCATGAGCGTGAACAGGCTCACGATGGCCTGAAAGCCGGTCGCACCGACGACCGCGGCGATGGCGCCGAAGGCTCCGATCGGGGCCAGCCACATGATCATGATCAGGATGCGGAAGACGAGCGCCTGCAGGTGGGCGATGCCGCGCAGAATCGGCAGGCCGGCCGGACCCATCTTCTGCAGGGCGAAGCCGGCGATCAGGGCTACGAACAGGGTCTGCAGAATGTTGCCCGCGGTCAGGGCCGAGACCAGCGTGGTCGGGATGATGCCGAGCAGAAAGCCCTCGGTGTCAGACGCTTCGGGTGCGGCGTAGGTCGCGCCCTGGATGTTGAGGCCCTCACCGGGGTGGATCAGGTTACCGACGACCAGGCCGATGCCCAGCGCGAAGGTCGACATGACGATGAAGTAGCCGAGCGCGAGCCCGCCGACCTTGCCGACAGTGGCGGCTTTGGCGATCGAGCCGATGCCGAGAATGATCGTGCAGAAGATGATCGGCGAGATCATCATTCTGATGAGTGCGATGAATGCGTCGCCGAGCGGCTTGAGGCCGACCGCGAAGCCTTCGGGGCCACCCCAGATCAGGCCGACCGCGATTCCGAGGACCACGGCCACGATGACCGCCATGTACAGAAAGTGTGACGAATCGAGGCGCTTGCGCGGTTTCTTGCCGGCGGTTACTGACGATGCCATGGCAGACTCCTTTGTCTAGGCTTGAGGGAGTCCCGGGCGGGATTCACCACTGAATAGGTACTGAATAAGTACTGGGTAACGACGTGCTGCTGAGTTATACAGTGGTGGAGGCGGCGGCATCCGTCACGGTTGCGGTCGTATTGGTCACAGCCGACGAAACTGAAGCACGGGCAAAAGGAGCATGGTGGGTCACGGCTGGAGCATCGCGCGCCGCCTGTTCTGGGCACACGCCCTCTTCATCGTGGTGCTCACGGCCTTCGTCGGCACCGCCGCCTTCATCGATGCCCGTGACCGCGGCTTCGATGACGCCGAGAACCGCATGCTCGCGATCGCGACCTCGATTGCCGACAGCCCGCTCACCATCGCCGCCAGCCAGACGAATGTTCCGAGCCTCACCTTGCAGCCCTACGCCCGCGAGGTCACCCGCGACGCCGGGCTCGACTTCATTACGATCATGGCGCCGGACCGTACCCGGTGGACCCACCCGACGGCATCCGAAATCGGCAAGCCGTACATCGGGGCAATCGACACCGCCCTCGCCGGAACTCCCCTGACCGAGATCAGCACGGGCACGCTCGGGCCGTCGGTGCGAGCGGTAGTGCCGATCGTCGACGGTGACGGCGTCGTTCTCGGCCTGGTCGCGGCCGGCACGACCACGAGCAGCGTGACCATCGCCCTGAACGCCCGACTGCCGGCCGTGCTCGGCCTGTCGCTCGCCCTGCTCGCGGCCGGGTCGATCGTGTCACTGCTGCTCGGACGCTACCTGCGCCGCGTCACCCTCGGCTGGGGGCCGGAGCAGCTCGCCCAGCTCTTCGTCTACTACGACTCCGTGCTGCACTCGGTGCGCGAGGGGCTCGTACTCGTCGATCCGAAGGGCACCCTGTTGCTGTACAACGACCAGGCCGCACGGCTGCTCGGCATCGCACCGCGCACCCCCTCTGCCGGCATTCCCGCCGATCTGCCACGTCTCGGCCTGCCACCCAGCCTTGACGAGCTGCTGCGCAGCGGTCGCCCCGCCCACGATGAAATCCATCTGACCGCGACCCGCGTTCTCGTCGTCAGCCAGAAACGGGCCGAGACCTCGGGTCGCAGCGGCTGGGCGTCGGGCTGGGCCTCGGGCTGGGCGAAGCGGATGCGCCGGGCCCCGGCCCCCATGGGTCGGGTGGTCACGATCCGCGACCACACCGACCTGCAATCACTCGGCAGCGAACTGCAGTCGATGCGCACCCTGTCTGACGCGCTTCGCGCCCAGACCCACGAGCATTCGAACCGGCTGCACACGATCGTGTCTCTCATGGAACTCGGCCGCACCGATGAGGCCCTCGCCTTTGCCACCCAGGACCTCGAGCTCAGCCAGCAGCTGACCGACGAGTTGCTCAGCTCGGTCGATGAACCGGTGATCAGCGCGCTCATGATGGGCAAGGCCGCGCAGGCCAACGAGCTCGGTATCGCCCTCGCCGTGACCGCGTCGGGCAACCTCACCGATTCGGGGCTCTCGGTGCAGGACCTCGTGACCGTGCTCGGAAATCTGGTCGACAACGCGCTCGACGCCGCGGCATCCGCCCCGGCGTTGTCTTCGGCATCGCTGCCCCGCCGCGTCGATGTCCGAGTCGGTGAAACCGAGGGCGCCGTGGTCATTGAGGTTGCCGACAGCGGGCCGGGCGTCGACCCGCAGGAGGCGCAGAATATTCTGCGACTGGGCTTCAGCACCAAGCAAGCCGGGAGTTACGGACGCGGTCTCGGCCTGGCACTCGTGCGACAGGCCGTGCTCAGGCTCGGCGGCACGCTCACCATCGGCCGCGGCAGGGCAGCGGGCCTCGGCGGTGCCGTGTTCACCGTGACGATCCCGGCCGCGCCCCACATCACCGCCCCGGTGCCCGTTCCCCAGGAAGCACCGCATGTCTGATCTGACCGCACCGACTCCCAACCTGATCCGCGTGCTCGTCGTCGAAGACGAGCCGCTCGCCGCGGAGGCCCACGCCGCCTACATCGGGCGGCTCCCCGGATTCGTACTCGCCGGATCCGCCGCCACCGGCCAGTCGGCGCTGCGCCAGCTCGCCGCGGCTTCGACCGCCGCCACCCCCATCGACCTCGTACTCATGGACATGAACCTGCCCGATCAGCACGGACTTGACGTGAGCCGACGGATGCGCGCGGCCGGCCTGACCACGGACATCATCGCCATCACCGCGGTGCGCGAACTCGACAATGTGCGCAATGCCATTGCCGCGGGTGTCGTGCAGTACCTCATCAAGCCCTTCACCTACGCGACGTTTGCGAAGAAGCTCACGAGCTACCGCGAGTTTCGAACCCAGTTGAACGCACACACCACGGTCGCCAACCAGTCAGAGGTTGATCGAGCCTTCGCGAGCCTGCGCTCCCCCGCAGACGCGTCCCGCCCCAAGGGGCTCGCCGACGACACGCTCGCCGCGGTGGTCGCCTTTCTGCAGCAACAGACCGTGCCGTTGTCAGCCACGGAGATCACCGACCAGCTCGGCATGTCCCGGGTCACGGCCCGCCGCTACCTCGAGTACCTCGCCGATTCGGGCAGCGTGCTGCGCTCCCCGCGCTACGGCACCCCCGGCCGCCCCGAGAACGAGTACCGCTGGCGCGCCTAGCTGGCCTGCTGGATGATCTGGATCAGGTTGCCACAGGTGTCGTCGAGCACCGCGATGGTCACCGGCCCCATGGTGGTGGGCTGCTGGGTGAACCGAACGCCGAGGCCGACCAGGCGCTCATACTCGGCGGCGACATCGTCGACGGCAAACTGGGTAAAGGGAATGCCGTCGGCGACGAGGGCATCCTTGAACGGCTTCGCCGCTGGGTGACTGCTGGGTTCGAGCAGCAGCTCGGTGCCGTCCGGGTCCTGCGGCGAGACCACGGTCAGCCACCGGTCCGCGCCGAGCGGCACATCGTGCTTGGTCACGAAGCCCAACACCTCGGTGTAGAAGCGGTGCGCCTTCTCTTGATCGTCAACGAGCACGCTCGTGATGCTGATTCTCATGGGACCTCTTCCGTTCTTTGGACCTTCTCGCGGTTGTGTACCCATTTTTGCAGGGTCGACCGCGCCCTGTGGGCTCGGTTGAGATCAGTGCAATCAGACAGGTCAGACAGGTCCATTCGGTCCGTCGGATCTAGGGTGGTGCGCGAGTCCTGGGCTCGGAGCAGGAACCAAGGGCGCTTGGGATGTGCTCACGGCCGGGCCGGAGCGTCGGCTCGCCGACCGCGACAGACGGGTTGGCTCGCGGGATCGCGCGCACGAGGTGTCACAGATTGCCCATGGCTCCCGTGAGGTGTCACAGGTTGTCCCGTGCAGGTTGCCCCGTGCAGGTTGCCCCGTGAAGGGCAATCGAGTTCACGGGGCCACTGTCGGCGTCTCACGGCGGGCCGCCGCCGCTCAAGGGGCCATTGTTGGCTTTTCGCGAACGAAACGCCAAAAAACGCCCCATGGAGCACCCCTCCCCTCCGCGAGAAGCCAAAATATGCCCCTTGGATCGAGTTCAAGGGGCATATTTTGGCGTCTCACGGCGGGCCGCCGCCGCTCAAGGGGCCATTGTTGGCTTTTCGCGAGCGAAACGCCAAAAAATGCCCCATGGAGCAGCCCGACGGCCCCCGCCCAGCCCCAGAGTCCCGCTCACGGGGCCAGCTGTGACACTTCGCGGCACGAGTCTCGTCATGACCTGCCCGTGCGCCTAAAAACTGCTCGTGCGCTTGGCCGGCCAGGCGCACGAGCAGTTTTGGGGCGCCTGGGCCCGCGAGCACGCCCGTATCGGTCGCATGAGTAGGTTTCGAGCGCACCACACCATGCATATCTGTGGCGCACCGGCACATGTGTGGCGCACCGGCACATGTGTGGCACACCAGCAGCTTTGAGGGGCACGACCGGAGGAGCGTGTGCCTTTCGGGCGAACGAGCTCTGCTTCGAGCGCAGAACGCCGTCGGCTCGGGCGCGGCCCAGGCGCGCGGGCACGAAAAAGCCCCGCTTCATCGACTGCATGCCGATGAAGCGGGGCTGGTGGTGCACCCCCCCGGACTTGAACCGGGAACCCACTGATTAAGAGTCAGTTGCTCTGCCAATTGAGCTAGAGGTGCATGTGAGGCAGCGGTTCAACCCGCGGCAACGTGTAACCCTAACACTCAAAATGCCTTCAATGCGAATCGAGCCGCGAGTGCGGCGTGGGGGCCTGTCATTACTATCCTTGGAAGCGTGACCGAGCCCCTCCCGCACCCCCCGATTCCCCCGACCACCGCCACCGATATTGCTGCTGATCTGCTCCTCGCCCTCGAGCTCGCCGACGCGGCCGACGCCATCTCGCGGGCCAGGTTCACCGCACTCGACCTCGTCGTGACAACGAAACCCGATCGCACCCCGGTGACGGATGCCGACCAGGCCGTTGAGCTGGCCATCCGTCGGCTGCTCGCCGAACGGCGCCCGACCGACGGGATCCTCGGTGAGGAGTTCGGCACCGAGGGGTCGACGGTACGGCAGTGGATCATCGACCCGATTGACGGCACCGCCGGGTTTCTGCGCGGAATCTCGATCTGGGCGACCCTGATCGCCCTCGCGGTCGACGGCGTTCCCGTCGTGGGGGTCGTGAGCGCGCCCGCCCTCGGCAAGCGCTGGTGGGCATCCGTCGAAGCGGGCGCCTGGTCGAGCGATGAACGCACGCCGCATGCCGATCCCACTCGCCTGCAGGTTTCGGCCGTCGCCGACCTCGCCGACGCGTCGCTCAGCTACAACAGCATCCAACAGTGGGACCAGACCGGCCACCTCGACGAACTCATCTCGCTGTCCCGCCGGGTGTGGCGCACCCGCGCCTACGGCGACATGTGGTCATACATGCTGCTCGCCGAGGGACACCTCGACATCGTCGCCGAATTCGATCTGCAGCCCTACGACATGGGCGCACTGATTCCGATCGTGCAGGAGGCCGGCGGCGTGTTCACCTCGATCGACGGGCGGCCGGGCCCGTGGCACGGCAACGCCCTCGCGACCAACGGCCACCTGCACGCGGTCACGCTCGACGCGCTCGCCCCGGCAGTCCCCGCGGGCTAAACCTCGTCGAGCGGGGCGGCGTCGGCGTCGGCGTCACCGCGGGCGCGGCGTCGCCGCTCCCGCCACGCCCGTGGGTGCAGCAGCAGGATCGGCTTCGGAATGCGCAGCGCATACCCGGTCGGCAGTATCCAGCCGTACCGCTTGGCGAGCAGCGACAGCGCGGCGCCGCTCAGAATTGCGACGAACGACCCGATGACGACGAATCCCAGGGTGCTGAGAATCCACATCAGGCTGCTCGCGAGCACCGCACTCGTGGCGTAGAGGGTATTGCCGCCGAAGATCGTCGGCACCTTGAGCAGCATGATGTCCCGCACCATGCCGCCGCCGACCGCGGTGATGATGCCGAGCAAAATGGCCGGCATCCAGCCGAGTCCCGCGTCGAGGGCGCGCTGCACCCCGACCGATGACCAACAGCCCACGGCGAGGGCATCAAGCAGCAGCAGCACGCGCCGCGACCAGCGCCCATTGAACGTCACGAAGTAGGCGATCACACCGCCGAGCACCGCCGTCATCAGGTAGGCCGGATCGCTGAGCGCCACCGGCATCCCCTGCTGCAGCAGCGTGTCGCGAATGATGCCGCCGCCGAGACCGGACATGATGGCCAGAACCACGAAGCCCACGATGTCGAGGCGGGCGGTGCGCGCGGCGACGCCACCCAAAATAGCGTTGGCGAGAACCCCGGCCAGGTCGACGGAAAGGATCACGTCGTTCAGGGCTGCGGTGTCCAGGGTGAAAGCTGCAGGTATCACTTGCCCCATTGTCGCGCACATCGCCCCGCCCACGTGCGCCGGTGACGCCCCGCGACGCACGGTTCTAGGCTGGACCCATGAGAATCACCGCGTTTTCCGACGTCTGCCTGCGGGTGGTCATGCTGCTCGCGGCCGCACCGCAACCCGGGCTTCTGACGGCACGGGTTGTCGCCGATGGCGTCGGCACTCCGTACAACCACGTGAGCAAGGCCATCATTCGACTGCGTGAACTGGGTCTCGTCGATGTCGTACGCGGCCGCGCCGGTGGCGTCAGCGTCAGCGAGGCCGGCCGCACCGTGACGGTCGGCTGGCTGTTGCGCCGCCTCGATACCAGAACGGATGTCGCCGCCTGCGACTCCCCGAACGGCCCCTGCCCCCTGCTGGCCGGCTGCGGACTGCGCGGTGCTCTCAGCCGCGCCCGCGAAGCCTTCTACGCCGAGCTCGACGGCCTCGTGATTTCTTCACTCCCGCACAGCCGGGTTTCCGGACCGGTGCTCGTCGGCCTCAGCGCCGGACCGGTCTGAGCGTCAGCCCAGCAGGCAATTTCTACAGAATGTAGAAGAACTGCCTTAATCTGGCATTTTTGATGCTACTTTTGTTGAGTACGCATTATTCCGACAGAAGGAGAAAGCATGCTTTCGGCTAAATCCACACCGATCATCGAAGCGACACTGCCGACGGTTGGTGAGCGGATGCCAGCCATCGCGCGCAACTTCTACGGCCGGATGCTCGGGGAAAACCCGGAGTTCTACGACGGCATGTTCAGCCGCTCGAACCAGAAGAGCGGCGCGCAGCAGCAGGCTCTCGCCGCCAGCGTCGCGCACTTCGCCACCCACCTCCTGGCGCACCCCGGCACCACGCCGGAGCAGCTGCTCAGCCGTATCGCCCACAAGCACATCTCCCTCGGCATCCGTCCCGAGCAGTACGACATCGTCTACAAGTACCTTTTTCAGGGCATCGCCGACGAACTCAGCGACGTCATCACCGCCGAGATCGCCGAAGCCTGGACCGAGGTCTACTGGCTCATGGCGCACGCCCTGATCAAGCTCGAAAACGGGCTGTATGCGGGACTGGCCAGCGACAAGGCCCTCGCCCCCTGGACCGTGACCGGCAAGGTCGCCGCCGGCACCGACGCCGTGACCTTCACCCTCGTGCCCGGCGATGACACCCCCGTCTCCAAGTCCCTCCCCGGCCAGTACGTCGGCGTGTCCGTCGTCATGCCCGACGGCATCACGCAGGTTCGGCAGTATTCCCTGTCAGCCGGTACCGGAACCGACGTGCGCGTGTTCACTACCAAGCTCGACACGGCCGGCGAGGTCTCCCCGGCGCTGCACCGCGACGTGCAGGTCGGCGACACCCTGATTCTGTCCCACCCCTGCGGCGACGTAACGCTTGCCGACGGTGATGGCCCGCTCATCCTGGCCTCGGCCGGAATCGGCTGCACCCCGAGCGCCTCGATCCTGCGGGCGCTGTCGGACAACGACTCCAAGCGCAAGGTGACCGTGCTGCACGCCGAGAGCACGCTCGACCGCTGGGCCATGCGCGAGCAGATGAACGACGACGTCGAGCACCTCGACTTCGCCGCCCTCGAACTCTGGCTGGAAAACCCCGTGGCCGGAGCCGACGATGGCGCCCACCTGGGTTACATGTCCCTCGACAACGTGACCATTCCGACGGATGCCACGGTCTACCTCTGCGGTCCGCTGCCCTTCATGCGCGCCATCCGCACGCAGGCGCTCGAATCCGGCGTGCCGGCCGCGAACATCCACTACGAGGTCTTCGGCCCCGACCTGTGGCTCGCTTCCGCCTAACCGTCATCACCCCGGGCTCACACCCGGAACATCGGTGCCGCCCGCCACGCCTCCACGTGGTGAGCGGCACCGGCGTCGTTTTACCGGCGTCGTTTTACCGGCGTCGTTTTACCGGCGTCGTTTTACCGGCGTCGTTTCACTTGGTTAAGATGCAGCTATGACTACAGGCGATTATGCACCAGCCGCCGCTGACCCCCGCACGCTCGCCCCCAAGGGCTCGGCAGGCCGGGCGCTTCTGCGGTACCTGCAGGAACAGGTGCAGGTGCTGCGCGAGCAGGATCCCCGGGTGCGCGAGAACGCCCCCGACGCCGTGCACAAGATGCGCACGGCAACCCGGCGACTGCGATCCGCGCTCGCGAGCTATCGGGCGCTGCTGAACCCCGCGACGGCCGATCAGCTTCGCGGCGAACTCCGCTGGCTGGCCGGCGTGCTCGGAATCGCCCGCGATGCCGAGGTGCTGCACGAGCGTCTGCGCGGTGAAGTCACCGACGAGGCCGCCGCACTCGGCATCGAGCCGAGCATCAACGCGATCGATGAGCTCCTGGGCTCCGATGTGCACACCGCTCAGCTGACCGTGCTCGACGTTCTGCAATCCGACCGCTACTTTCAGCTGGTGGCCGCCCTCGAGCAACTGCTCGCGAATCCGCCGCTCAGTGCCGATGCACGCCAGCCCGCGCGCCGGGTCGCGCAGAGCGAGATCGACGCGGATGTGAAGCGCCTGCGCCGGGCGGTGAGGGTTGCGGGGGCACTGCCCGACGGTGCCGCTCGTGATCACGCCCTGCACGAGGTGCGCAAACGCGCCAAGCGACTGCGGTACGCCGCCGAGGCCGCGGTCACGGTCGACCCACGGCGAGCGACCCGCATGGTCGCGCTCGCCCAGAGCCTGCAGGAGGCGCTGGGCGAGCATCAGGACAGCGTCGTCGCCCGCGACGTGCTGCTGCGGCTCGCAAACGAGGCGCACGCTCGCGGCGAGGACGCGTTCGGTTTCGGCCGACTGCACGCCCTCGAAGAGGTGCGCGCACGCGCAGCCGAGGCGCGCTTTCGCCGAGACTGGCGCACGCTGCTGCGCGCCCTCTGACCGGGCACTCTGACCGGGCACTCTGACCGGGCACTCTGACCGGGTCAAGCCGACCGGAACTGAAGCAGCGTCACGAGCTTGCGCTCCAGAGGCCCACATGCACCGGCGAACCACGGCGCACGACGGCCGGTGATGCGCCGGTCGCGAGCATCGCGGCCGTCGCCTCGATGCTCGTGACAAAGCTCTGCAGCGCGCGGGCGGCAGCGGATGCCCGGCTGGGGTCGAGGGTGCTCGCGCACCACAGCCCCGAGATCGGTGTTCCCGCCACGGGCAGGCGCTCGAGCGTACCGGCGTCGATCTCGCCCCGCACGACATGACCCAGGGCGAGCATCACGCCCTCGCCGCGGCGCACCGCGCTGAGGCCCTCGGCCTCGCTCGCCCGCTCGAGCACATCGGGCAGACCCGAGAGGGTGCCGAGCCACCTGTCCTCTTCGCTGAGTTGCTCCACCCCGGCCGGGCCGGCAAACCAGGGATAGACCAGCAGCTGGTCGGCCGAAATCAGACTCCCGGGGTGCGCCCGGTGATACCGACTGAGCGGATGCTCGCGAGCGGCCACCAGAATGCGCTGGTAACGCAGAAAGGGTACGACTTTCGCGTGCGGGCCGGCCGCTACCGGTCGTGCCCCGAGGGCAATGTCGCAGGAGTGGTCGACGAGCCGTGCACCCACGCTCGAGGCCGGTCCCACGCACACGTCGACTTCGCCGGCGGCGCCGGGCAGCCGAGCCGTAAACGCGTCAAACAGCCGGGGCGCCGCGTGCTCGGCGAACGCGGCCGTGACGAGAACCCGCAACCCTCCGGTCGAGCTGGCCGCGTGGGCGACCTCCCAGTGGATCTTGTCGGCCAGTCCCACCATTTCCTGAGCGTGTTCGGCGAGCGCCACGCCGCCGGGGGTCAACGCGATCCCGCCACCCGAGCGTAGGTAGAGCCGGTCGCCGAGGTCACGGCGCAGGGCCGCGAGCGCCGATGAGACCGCCGGTTCGCTGATGCCGAGGGCAGTCGCGGCGGCACGAAGCGAGCCCAATTGGGCGACGAGGGCGAAAGCCCGCAGCTGGCTCAGCGTCATCGACAAGCTCATAACCTTTCGCTTATCTCGATGTTGACACCGAGTCGGGTTGAGAGCAAGATGTGGCTCGTTCCGGTCTTCCGGTCTTCCGGTCCGTGACTTTCCGATCTTCAGATACACCTCAACGATGAGGAGTGAACTGTGCAGATACCGGCACCCTTCGACTATGCGCGCGCCAGCACCGTCGACAATGCCCTCGCTCTTCTTGAGCGACACGGACCAGAATCGCGCATCCTCGCCGGCGGGCACAGCCTGCTGCCGATGATGAAGCTGCGGCTGGCCCGCCCCGAATGGCTCATCGATATCAACGACCTCTTCGAGCTGGACTTCATCGTTCGGGGCGCCGACGCCCAGGGCGCAGACACCCTGCGCATCGGAGCCCTGACCCGGCACACGACACTGCTCGAGTCCGACCAGGTTCACGCGCTGTTCCCCATCATCACCGACGCCGAAAAGGTAATCGCCGACCCCATCGTGCGTAACCGCGGCACGATCGGCGGGTCGCTCTGCCAGGCCGATCCGGCCGAGGACCTCTCCACGGTCTGTGAGGTACTCGGTGCCGTGGCCGTCATTCGGGGCTCCGGCGGGGAACGCCTGCTGTCGATGGCCGAGTTTCACCGCGGGCCCTACGAAACCGCCGTCGCCCACAACGAGATCCTGTGTGAGCTGCGCTTTGCCGTGCGGGCCCGCACCGGAAGCGCCTACGAAAAGGTCGAGCGTCGGGTCGGCGACTGGGCCGTCGCCGCGGCCGGGGCCTCGGTGACGCTCGCGGCCGACGGCACCATCGAGGCCGCCACGATCGGCCTGACCGCCGTCGGGCAGACCGGCACCGTCGGCGCCGCCGCCGACGCTCTGCTGGGGCAGCTCCCGACCGAAGCCCTGTTCATCGAGGCCGGGCGCCTCGCATCCGTCGCCTGTGACCCGATCGCCGACCAGCGCGGCCCCGTCGACTACAAGCGCCACCTCGCCGACGAGCTCACCCGCCGAGTGCTGCGCCGGGCGACAGAGCGCGCCCATGCAAGCGCCACCTCGACCGCCACCCAGGAAGGCTGACACCATGCAGGTCACCATGACGGTGAACGGCACCGACATCACCGAAGAGATCGAACCGCGCGTGCTGCTCGTGCACTTCATTCGCGACGTGCTGAGACTGACCGGTACCCACTGGGGCTGCGATACCTCCAACTGCGGCACCTGCGTGGTGCTCATGGACGGCCAACCCGTCAAAAGTTGCACGGTGCTCGCGGCCATGGCCGACGGGCATGCCATCACCACGGTCGAGGGCCTCGCAACCGGCGCTGTGCTCGACCCCGTCCAGCAGGGCTTCATGGAGGAGCACGGCCTGCAGTGCGGATTCTGCACCCCCGGAATGATGCTCACCGCACGGGCCCTGCTCGATCACAATCCGCACCCAGACGACACCGAGATTCGCCAGGCGATCTCCGGTCAGATCTGTCGCTGCACGGGTTATGCCACCATCGTTCGGTCGATCAAGTGGGCCGCCGAGCATCCCGCGGCGGCCGAGCACGGCGACACCGTGCAGTCTGACACCGCGCAGTCCGACACCGGGCAGTCCCACAACACCGCGCAGTCCAGCAACACCGCGCAGTCCCAGAGCGCAGACGAGGTGCACGCATGACCCTCATCGAAGACCACCCGGCCAACCCGGCGGCCGGTGACGAAAGCCGGCCGATCGGCTACGGTCGACTGCAGCGCAAAGAGGACCCCCGCTTCGTGCGCGGCAAGGGCCACTACGTCGATGACATCGTGCTGCCCGGCATGCTGCACGGAGCCATTCTGCGAGCACCCGTGGCCCACGCCCGACTCGTGTCGATCGACACCAGCGAGGCCCTCGCCCACCCGCACGTGCACGCCGTCATCACCGGAACCGACCTGCAGGCCCTCGGCCTGGCATGGGCACCGACCCTGTCGATGGACGTGCAGGCCGTGCTCGTGACCGACAAAGTGCGCTTTCAGGGCCAGGAGGTCGCCTTCGTCGTCGCAGATGACCGCTACGCCGCCCGCGACGCGCTCGAACTGATCCGCGTCGAGTATGAGGTGCTGCCCCCGGTGATGGATGCCCGCACCGCCCTCGCTGCGGATGCCCCGGTCATTCGCGACGATCTGGAGGGGCGCACCGACAACCACATCTTCGATTGGGAGGCGGGCGACGCGGCCGAGACCGATGCGGTCTTCGCGTCAGCGGATGTGGTCGTCAGCCAGGAAATCGTCTACCCCAGGGTGCACCCGGCGCCGATGGAAACCTGTGGCGCCGTCGCCGACTTCGATGCCGTCGACGGCCGCCTCACGCTCTACGAGACGACGCAGGCCCCGCACGCCCACCGCACCCTGTTCGCCATGGTCGCCGGCATCCCCGAACACAAGATTCGGGTGGTCTCCCCCGACATCGGCGGCGGTTTTGGAAACAAGGTCGGCATCTACCCGGGGTACATCCTCGCGGTCGTCGGCTCGATCGTCACCGGCAAACCGGTCAAGTGGGTCGAAGACCGCTCCGAGAACCTCATGTCCACCTCGTTCGCTCGGGATTACATCATGCAGGGCGAGATTGCCGCCACGAAGGACGGCACGATTCTCGGCCTGCGCACGACCGTGCTCGCCGACCACGGCGCCTTCAATGCGACCGCGCAGCCCACCAAGTACCCGGCCGGCTTCTTCCACATCTTCACCGGCAGTTACGACCTCAAGGCCGCACACTGCAAGGTGACCGGCGTCTACACGAACAAGGCCCCGGGTGGCGTCGCCTATGCGTGCTCATTCCGGGTGACGGAGGCCGTGTACCTCGTCGAGCGGATGGTCGACATCCTCGCCGCGAAACTGGGCATGGACCCGGCGGAGCTGCGCCTGAAGAACTTCATCAAGCCCGAACAGTTTCCCTACGCGAACAAGACCGGGTGGGAGTACGACTCGGGCAACTACGAACCCACCATGCGTCTGTCGATGCAGATGGCGGGCTACGACGAGCTGCGCCGAGAACAGAAGGAGAAGCGCGAACGCGGCGAGCTCATGGGCATCGGCATCTCGTTCTTCACCGAGACGGTTGGCGCCGGGCCCCGTAAACACATGGACATTCTCGGCCTCGGCATGAATGACGGTGCCGAGTTACGCGTGCACCCCACCGGCAAGGCGGTGGTGCGCATCTCGGTGCAGAGCCAGGGCCAGGGTCACGAGACGACGTTCGCCCAGATCGTGGCCGAGGAGCTCGGCATCCCGCCGGAGGACATCGACGTCGTGCACGGCGACACGGACCAGACCCCGTTCGGCCTGGGCACCTACGGTAGTCGCTCGACGCCCGTGAGCGGCGGCGCCGTGGCGCTCGTGGCCCGCAAGGTGCGCGAGAAGGCGAAGTTCATTGCCGCGGCGATGCTCGAAACCCGCCCGGAAGACCTTGAGTGGGAGAAGGGCCGCTGGTTTGTCAAGGGCGACCCGAGCGTGGGCAAGACCATCGCGGAGATCGCGATGGGTGCCCACGGCACGGTCGCCCTGCCGGAGGGCATCGACGGCAACCTCGACGCCGAGGTCACCTACGATCCGCCGAACCTCACGTTTCCGTTCGGCGCCTACATCTGCGTCGTCGACATCGATCCCGGCACCGGGCGCGTTGTGGTGCGCCGCTTCATCGCGGTCGATGATTGCGGCACCCGCATCAACCCGATGATCATCGAGGGGCAGGTGCACGGCGGCCTGACGGATGGCGTGGGCATGGCCCTGATGGAGATCATCGAATTCGACAAGGAGGGTAACTGCCTGGGTGGATCGTTCATGGACTACCTCATCCCCACCGCGATGGAGGTTCCCGACTGGGAGACCGGCTACACGGTGACCCCCTCACCGCACCACCCGATCGGTGCGAAGGGCATCGGAGAATCCGCCACGGTCGGTTCCCCGCCGGCCATCGTCAATGCGGTCGTCGATGCGCTCGCCCCCTACGGGATCACCCATATGGACATGCCGTGCACGCCCGCCCGGGTCTGGGAGGCCATGCAGGGTCGCCCGCGCCCGCCCATTTAGGCCGCCTGATGTCGTCGACCCAGCACGCCGAGCAGCGCACCGCCCAACTCACCGCGCAACTCACCGCGCAACTCGCCGCGCAGCTCGCAGAGCGCCGCGAGCCGTTCGTGCGGGCGACCGTCGTGCGCGCGCAACGCCCCACGAGCGCGCACGCCGGGGACACGGCCCTCGTGCTGGCCACGGGGGTCATCGAGGGTTTTGTCGGCGGCGCCTGCGTCGAATCCTCGGTGCGCACCTACGGACTGCGCGCGCTGGCGGCACGGGAGCCGCTGCTGCTGCGCGTTGTTTCTGGTCACGACGGCACTGCTCTTAACGGCACTGCTCCTAACGGCACTGCTCCTAACGGCACCGCTCCTAACGGCACCGCTCCCGCCGAGTCCGGCGCGCCCCAGGAGGAAGGCGCGGTGCAGGAGGAAGGCGCGGTGCAGGTCACGAATCCCTGCCTGAGCGGCGGCACGATCGAAATCTTCCTCGAACCCTGTATTCCCCTTTTGCGCATCGTCATCGTCGGCGCTACCCCCATCGCCCAGGCCCTTGCCGCCCTGGGTTCAGCGTTGGCGTTCGATGTGGTTCTGGTCGAGGGCGGCGAGGCCACCCCGCTCGGCGACGACGCCGCACTCATCGTCGCCTCCCACGGCCGGGAGGAGGAACCCGCCCTCACCGCGGCCCTCACCGCCGGCGTGCCCTACGTCGCGCTGATCGCCAGCCGCACCCGTGGCCGCGCCGTCGTGGACTCCCTCGAGGTGACCAACGAGCAGCGTGCCCGGATCGTGAGCCCCGCCGGCCTCGATCTGGGGGCTCGCACGCCGGCCGAGATCGCGCTCTCGGTGTTCGCGCAGCTCGTGCAGTTGCGCGCCGCCGCTCGCGCGCAGGATCACGCGGGCTCGGCGATACCCGGCGCGACACCCGACACAACGCCCGACGCAACGCCCGAACCGACCGGGTCAGAACAGGCGAGGCCGCATCCGTCGCCGGCGTTCGCGATCGACCCGATCTGTGGCATGTCCGTCGCCGCGGTACCGGCGTCTCTGCACGTCGATATCGACGGCGGCACGGTCTATTTCTGCTCCAACGGATGCCGCACCGCCCACCGCACCCGTACGGCAGCGCTCGAGCGGGCCACATGAGCGGTTCTGGGCACGGCAGTTCTGGGCACAGCAGTTCTGGGCACACCGGTTCTGGGCACAGCAGTTCTGGGCACGGTAGTTCTGGGCACACCGGTTCTGGGCACGGTGCTCCGCGTCGCGGCGCCGGTGCCGAGGTGCGTCGCCTGCTGCCCGACGTCGACGCGGTGCAGAGCGCCTTCGACTCCGAGGACTATCTCGCCGACGAGGGTCTGGCGACCGCTGTGTTTCTCGCCGTGACCCTGGCGCAGCCGCTGCTGCTCGAGGGCGAACCCGGTGTCGGCAAGACCGAGGTCGCCAAGACGCTGGCTCGAGTGCTCGGCACTCCCCTGTTTCGGCTGCAGTGCTACGAGGGAATCGACGCCGGCGAGGCCCTCTACGAGTGGAACTACCCCCGCCAGCTGTTGGGTATCCGACTGGCCGAGGCGCGCAGCGACACCCTCACCGAGCATGAACTGTTCAGCGCCGACTACCTGCTGCGGCGCCCGATGCTGCAGGCGATCGAACACGCCGGGCCGCTCCCGGCGGTGCTGCTGCTCGACGAAATCGACCGGGCCGACGCCGAGTTCGAGGCCTTCACCTTCGAGCTTCTGGCCGAGGCCGCAATCACGATTCCCGAACTCGGAACCGTGCGCGCTGCGCATCCGCCGATCGTCATACTCACCTCCAACCGCACCCGTGACCTGCACGATGCCCTCACCCGGCGATGCCTGTACCACTGGATCGACTATCCGGCACCGGAGCGGATCGCCGCCATCGTGCGCCGCCGGGTGCCCGCCAGTTCCGCGCCGCTCGCGCTCGAGGCCGCCGCCGCGATCACGAAGCTGCGCTCGCTCGATCTCGTAAAACCGCCCGGCATCGCCGAGGCCATCGATTGGGTCTCGGCGCTCGCCGTGCTCGGCGTCGACCGTCTCGCCCCGCGGCAGGTCGAGCAGACCTGGGGCACGGTGCTGAAGAATCGCGACGACCTCGAACTCGCCGGTGCGCGCGGGGCGGCCTGGCTCGTGGCCGACTCAGCCGGTACCGATTCCCCCGGCGTGCATTCCCCCGGTGTGCATTCCCCGGGCGGCAGCCATGGTTGATCGAGCCGCACTGCCTGTTCGAGCCGCACTGGCTGACCGAGCCGCACTGGCTGCGGGATTGACGACGGCGCTGCGGCGGGCGGGCCTGCCGACGAGTCCCGATCGCGCTGCCCGCCTCGCGGAGGCCCTCGGCCAGGTCCCCCCGATCGCTCGAGGCCCGCTGTACTGGACCTGCCGAATCGTGCTGGTGTCCGCCCGCACCCAGCTGCCGGTCTTCGACGCCGTGTTCTCGGCCGTGTTCGACGGTGTGCTCGATCCCGCAGACAGTCGCGGCGACCCGGCGGCACCGCCCGCCGTCGGCGCAGAGGCCCGCACCCGGCCGACCCCGCCGGACGCGCGGCCGAGTGCCCCACCCCCGACCGACGCAGAATCCCCCGAGCCGCGCCCCGCGGCATCCGTGCCCCCGACCGATGACGACGCTGACGACGACGCTGACGACGACGGGGCGGATGCGACGGAACGGGACACCTTGCTCATGGTCGCCTCCCCGGATGAGCGGCTGCACACGACCTCGTTCGCCGAGCTGCTGCCCGGTGAACTCGAGCAGTTGCGGCATCTCGTGCGTCGTCTCGTGCTCCGCTTACCCACCCGCAGGAGTCGTCGAACCCGCCCGTCGCGACGCGCCGGCGGCCGCCTGTCGATTAGGCACACCGTGCGGGCGGCGCAGCGCACCGGCGGCGATTCCACCCGACTGATCTACGCCGCCCGTCGGCCGACGCCCCGGCGTCTGGTCTTTCTGTGCGACGTGTCAGGGTCGATGGAGCCGTACACCCGGGTGTACCTGTCGCTGTTGCAGGGCGCCGTGGCCACGGCACGCGCCGAAGCCTTCGTCTTCTCCACCCGCCTCACCCGCGTGACCCGCATGCTCGCGGCCCCGCAGCCCGACCTGGCCCTGGCCGCGGCCGCGGCGAGCACCTCGGACTGGGCCGGCGGCACCCGGCTCGCGGGCAGCATCCGCCTGTTCATCGACAACTTCGGGCGGCGGGGCCTCGCCCGCGGCGCAATCGTCGTCATCGTCTCCGACGGCTGGGCGACCGACGATCCGGCCCTCGTCGCCGCCCAGATGGCACGGCTGCGGCGCCTCGCCTGTCGGATCATCTGGGTCAACCCGCGTAAGGCCGCAACCGGCTACCAGCCGCTCGTGGGGGGAATGCAGGCGGCCCTGCCCTTCTGCGACGCCTTCGTCAGCGGCCACAGCTACGCGGCACTGCACGAACTCGCCGCCGTGATCTCGACCGCAGGCACAGCTCCATCCACAGGCACAGCTCCATCCACAGGCACAGCTCCATCCACACACACAACCAACCCACACCTAGGGGAATCTCATGCAACTTGACAGCACCTTCACCGTCGTCGCACCGGTCGACACCGTCTGGGCGACGCTCATGGATTTCGAGCGCGTCGCCGGCTGTGTGCCGGGAGCACAGATTCTCAATCGACTCTCCGATGATGCCTATCAGGTCGGCATGAAGGTCAAACTTGGCCCCGTCACGATGGCGTACCGGGGCCAGATGAACGTGCTCGAGCGCGATGCGGCCGCGCACCGGGCCGTCTTTGACGGCAAGGCGCAGGAGACCCGCGGTCAGGGCACGGCATCGGCGACCGTGACGCTCGTGCTCGTCGAAACCGACGGCACGACTCAGGGCACGGTGAGCGCAGACCTCGCCCTCTCCGGCAAAGCAGCCGCCATGGGCAAGGGCGTCATCGGAAGCGTCACCGACCAGATGATGGCCCTGTTCGCGAGCAACCTGCAGCAACTGATCGAGCAACCGGCGACGGATGCCGCGGGCACCGATACCGGCGAGACTCCGGTCGGCGCCCACCTGCAGGAGCCCACCGAGCACACCCAGGAGTCCGACCGGGCGGTCGCCGAGATGGCCGATATCCCGCCCGGCGAGGCCTATGCCGCCGACCGGCTCACGGCGGTCACGCCGGGGCCCGGCGAGCCGCGTCTTGACCCGCGCCGAAACGCACCCGGCGGGGTCAGTGCGGCTGGCGCGGCTGGCGCGGCCGGCGCACACCGTCCACTGCCGCACCATTCCCCGCCCGTGCCGCCCGAGACCAGTCTCAATGCCATGGA
Source organism: Cryobacterium frigoriphilum (assembly GCF_004403305.1). GTDB lineage: Bacteria > Actinomycetota > Actinomycetes > Actinomycetales > Microbacteriaceae > Cryobacterium > Cryobacterium frigoriphilum. The sequence goes on from NZ_SOHE01000041.1 coordinate 68,782, forward strand.
CCTCGTGAAGGGTGTCGTCGCCGATCAGCTCAGCAACCCCGCCAAGCTGCTCGGGGTGATCGTCGGCGTCGCCTTTGTCGCGTACCGTATTGGGCGGCGCCGTTCCGGCCGCTAGTCTTCACCTCGATCACTAGATCAGCTCGACAGATCAGCTCGACAGATCAGCTCGACAGATCAGCTCGACAGTAACGGAGGACATGATGCGGCAGATTCTGAGTTCCGTGCTGGCCGGTTGGCGCACGGGCGAGCGCGCGGGGCTCGCCACCGTGGTGCGCACCTTCGAGTCGGCGCCCATGCCGGTCGGCTCATCGATGCTCGTGACCGCTGGTGGTCAGGCCGTCGGCTCGGTCTCCGGCGGGTGTGTCGAAGGCGCCGTCTACGAGCTCGGCACGCAGGTGGCCCTCGACGGGCAGCCGGTGCTCGTGCGCTACGGGGTGAGCGACGACGACGCCTTCGCCGTGGGGCTGTCCTGCGGCGGCATCATCGATGTCTTCGTTGAGGCCGTATCCCGCCAGACCTACCCGCAGCTGGAGTCAGTGCAGGCCGACATCGACGCCGGTCGCCCGGTCGGCGTCGCCACCATCATCGAGCATCCCGATCCCAGCCGGGTCGGCCGTCACCTGGTCGTGCGGCAGGGCGGCACCGACGGAAACCTCGGCTCGCCGCGGGCCAACCAGGCCGTCGGCGACGACACCCTCGGCCTGCTCGCCACCGGCCGCACCGACACCCTCAGTTATGGTCCAGAGGGGCAGCGACTCGGAGTGGGCATGCGGGTGTTCTTCGCGAGTTTCACGCCGCCACCGCGCCTGCTCGTGTTCGGGGCAATCGATCTTGCCGCCGCCCTGGCCAGAGCGGGCAGTTTTCTGGGCTTCCGGGTCACTGTCTGCGACGCCCGCGCCGTCTTCGCGACCCCAGCCCGGTTTGCGGGCGCCGACGAGGTCGTCGTCGCGTGGCCGCACCGTTACCTGTCAGAGCAGTTCGCCGCCGGTCTCGTCGATGAACGCACCGTCGTGTGCGTGCTCACACACGACCCGAAGTTCGACGTGCCCCTGCTCGAGGTGGCCCTGCGCGGGCCACGCCTGGCCTATATCGGTGCAATGGGGTCACGGCGCACCCACGATGACCGCATGCGACGGCTGCGCGAGGCCGGGGTGGGCGAGGCAGAACTCGCCCGTGTGCACAGCCCGCTCGGCCTCGACCTCGGTTCCCGCACCCCGGAAGAGACCGCCGTGTCGATCGTGGCCGAGATCATCGCCGAACGGTGGGGCGGTACCGGCGAGCCGCTTGGCACGCTGGGCCGCCGCATCCACCCGGAAGTTAGGCCCTCGCCTCCGCGTCCGCCAGCGACGACGGATGCCGCTCCCGAGCCACACCCCAGCCGCGTGGGTTAAGATTTTGGGGTGCCCCATGTTTTGACGCCCCTCCACATCGCCCTCGTCTGTCTGCACACCTCGCCCGGAGACGAACCGGGCTCCGGCGACGCCGGCGGCATGAACGTCGTCGTGCGGCACCAGGCCGAAGCGCTGGCCGCACTCGGGCACACCGTCGACATCCTCACCCGGCGCAGCTCCGCCACCCTGCCGGACTTCGTCGATCTCGCCCCGGGGGTCACCCTCCGGTTTCTCGACGCCGGCCCGGCCGAGCCCGTCGCGAAAGGTGACCACGAGTCGTTCGTCGATGAATTTCGCGCCCGCATGAGCGCCCTCGGACCCTGGGACGTCATCCACTCGCACCACTGGTTCTCGGGCATGGCCGCCCTGCCGCTCGCCCGGTTGACCGGCACCCCGCACGTGCAAAGCTTTCACAGTATCGCGGCGCCCGAGAGCTCACCGCTGTCCTGGGGCGAACGGCCAGAGTCCCCCGGTCGCCTCGCCGGTGAGGCGTGGCTTGCCCAACAGTCCGACGCGGTCATCGCGATCAGCGAGGCCGAGGCCGACACCGTGCTCGAACGCCTCGGTGGTTCGGCCGACCGTCTGGCCATCGTGCCGCCCGGTGTCGACGGAACCCTGTTTCGTCCGAGCGTCTCGCCACCGTCCAGCCCGGGCCAGTCCCACCCGCTCGAGTCGGGACCGCGCGAGTCTGGACCACGCGGCTATGCGATCGTCGCCGCACGCCTGCAGCCCCTGAAGGGGCTCGACCTCGCGATCGAGGCCGTCGCGGCCGTCGCCGAGGACCTGCGCCCCGACCTCATCATCGCGGGCGATGCGTCGAGCGACTTCGATGGCTACGTCGACGAGCTGCGCGAGCTGGCGGCCGCTCGCGGCATCGCCGACGGCGTTCGATTCGTGGGACCTCAGTCCCGCGAAGACTTGGCGACGCTGCTGAGCGGCGCACAAGTCGTGCTCGTGCCGTCACATTCCGAGACCTACGGACTCGTGGCCCTCGAAGGCGCCGCGAGCGGAGTTCCCGTTGTCGCGGCGGCGGCCGGAGGTCTGCGTGAGGCGGTCATCGACAGCGAAACCGGCTTGGTAATGCAGTCGCGCGACCCCGCCCTCTGGGCCGCCGCGATCGCGCGCATAGTCTCCGACCCGGCGTTCGCCGATCGATTGTCGCATGCCGGTCGCGAACGTGCCGAACTTCTCAGCTGGGAGCGCTCCGCCGCCGGCCTCGCCGCCGTCTACCGCGCGCTGCTGCACCCGGATGCTGCCGGGCGCCACCAGGAGCTCGCAATCGCGTGACACCGCGACCAACGAGTCTGCTCGACGGATGCCACACGGTTATGTTCGTGCACGCACACCCCGATGACGAGACCATCACAACCGGTGCCCTCATCGCCGAACTTGTGGCACGCGGCATCCGCGTCTGCCTGCTGACGGCGACCCGCGGTGAACGCGGCGAGGTCGTCGCCGGCACGCTCACGGGGCTCGAGGGCACGGCCGAGCTCGCCGCCGAGCGCGAGCGCGAGCTGCAACGGGCGACGGATGCCCTGGGCATCTCGCAGCGCTTCTGGCTCGGCGAGGCGCCGGCCCTGGCCGACCCACTGAGCGCCCGACGGTACCGCGATTCGGGAATGGAATGGATTCGCCCTGGCCTCGCCGGGCCGGCCGGCGACGTGCACGACGATGCATTGGTTCGGGCACCGCTGACCGCGGTCGTGGCCGATGTGGCGGCGCTGCTGCGCCACATCAGGCCCTCACTCGTGGTCAGCTACGACAACGACGGCGGGTACGGGCATCCGGATCACGTGCGCGTGGCCGAGGCAACCCTGCGGGCCGGCCGGGCGTGCGGCATCCGCTTCGCCGAAATCGTCGCGACGCCCGGTGTCGACGTGGAATGGTTCGACCTCGAGAGCCGTCGCAACACGGTGACGGATGCTCTGCGCCAGCATGCAAGCCAGCTCACGGTCGACGGCACCGATATCGTGCACTCGGGCGGCCAGCGCGAAGCCATCACGACCTCGATCGGCCTGCGTGTGACTCAGAACAGCGTGTAACAACGAACCCGATGGTGGAGATGCGGGGAATTGAACCCCGGTCCACTGCTGTGGTCATATGCCTTCTACGGGTGTATCCAGTGAAATCGCTTTCTCGGCCCCGGAATTTGCCACTGGCATCTACTCCGACAGGCCCAGCCTTCGTTTAAGTCCCTCTACACCCCGTGGCTCAATGTAGAAGCAATCTCTCTAAATGGCGTCAGGATCCGGGTAGAGAGCATTCCCGGTCTGGCGGACTTCTTAGTGCTTTCGCTTAGGCAGCGAGAGCGAAGTCGATGCGCTTAGAATCGGCATCTATTTTTTTGCAGAGATCGTTAACGAGATAACCCTGCATCCTCGACCCGCTTCTCACAATTGCGCAAACAATGTCGAAACCGATCATCCCCCTGGTGGGGTCGTTGTCACACGCTGTTGAGTTGTCAATCTGCACCGCCACCGAGTGGATTTGGTGCAGCCCCCAATACTACATCCCGGCTCAGGACGGGTCAAGGCGAATCAGTGCGGGTCAAGACGGAAGAACCGAGGGAGCGCCTAACTCACGGCGCGGTTGGCGCGGTGGTTTTGGGCGGGCCGCCACGTTTGGCTGGGGTCTATCCAGGCCGGGCCGAGTACTTCGGGCCGTCCGTGGGTCATGCGGATCTGCCAGCCCGAGGTGTCGATGGCGTGGTGATGTCGGTAGCAGAGGCAGACTCCGTTGGCGACTTCGGTTTTGCCGCCCTGGGCGTAGCTTTTCACGTGGTGCAGTTCGGTCCAGTACGCCGGGATGTCGCAACCCGGGATGATGCAGCCGCCGTCGCGAGACATGATGGCTTTGGTCATCGCCGGGGAGAACGCCCGCCGCTTATCGCCAACACGCAGCACCTCGTTATTCGGACCGAACAAGATGGGGATGAACCCGCCGCTGCAGAGGGCCTGGTCGACGGTCTTCAAGGAGACCGGGGCGTCGACCCCGTCGATCCAGCCGACGCCGCGCCCGGCGTTGAGGTCAACCGCGTTCACGTGCACCGTGACGGTGGGGGCGGAGCCGCCCATCACCCCAGCTTTCGGGTCGCGGGCGGCTTCACGGACCATGTCACGCAGAATATCGGCCCGCTTCTCGCCGGCGGGGCGACGGTCGATGTCGACGACGTCGGTGTCGGGCACGACCTCGGCCCCCTCGGACCCGTCGGCCCCCTCGGACCCGTCGGACCCGTCGGCCCCCTCGTGCCCGTCGGCCCCGTCGGCCCCGTTCAGCTCGGTCTGTCCGGCGGTGGGTAGAAACTTCACCGTCGCCCGCGCCGACAGCCGGGACGCGAAATACGTCTCGAACTCGCCCCGCAGGTCGGGCGTGACGCCGCCGAAGATCCGGTACAGGCCCCGTTCGAACGAGCCGAAACTGATGCTGCTCTTGGCCTCCCGAGCCTCTTCCTGAGGTGCGATACCGTCGGGGTCGAGGCGGGCCTGCCACTCATGTACCAACACCCGCATCCGATCAGCCGGCAACGCGATACCGGCGCCGGGGAGACCCTCGGTGTCGTCGTTGAGTGCGCCCGTCGCGTTGGCTACCAAGACTCGTTCGGCGAGGTGCAGGTCCGAGGGGTCGGCCTGCCGGATGACCTCCTGCAGGCCTTTCACGATGATCTCGGCCGAGTCCACGCCAATCTCCCCGGCGGCCAGTGCCGCACTCACGGTGGGAAACACCGCCGGTCGCAGCGGACCCACCCCGGATCGCACGCTGGTCAGCGCCCCCAGGCTGATGCGTCGGCTCACTTCCCGCACGGACACGTGGGTGACGCTCGTGATCAGGTCGAGCTTGCCGGTGCAGCCCATGCGCTTGGAGAGGCTGGGCGTGCCGCCGAAGAGCTCGACGTCGGCGCGGCGGGCAACCTCCGCTGTTGATGCAACGCGGGCACCATCGACGCGGCGGCCGAGCTGCTCAAGACCATCGAGAAGCGCGAGCGACTCGGCATCTTCTTGCAGCGCGTAGGTCAGCCCGGTCAGGGCCTTGGCGAGCAGCTCGTTGATGTGGGCGAGCTGGTCTACCGGATTGTGGTCGGCATCTGTGTCCGACGGGAGTGTCTGTGACATATTCTCAGTTTACTCCCGAATGAAGACAAATACCAGAGATTCTTCAAAACTTTTTCTGAGTCTGGTATTTATCGACGCCCCGAGTAGCGGCCTGTTCGGCCGGTTGATCGTGCTGCACCAGCTCCCGCTGTCGGAGTCTGAAACGCATCCTTTCAACCCGAGCCTCTCACCACCCACCGACACTCCACCCTCCGCGCCCCGGCGGCTCGCGCCGAGGCCCAAACGCGCGTTTCGGCAGCGCCAACGAGCACCGGTTACGGCGTCGAATGCGCGCTCGGTGGTTGAGCCTGCCGAAACACCGGTTTGCATCCTGCCAAACGCGCAGCACGGCGCGCGGCACGGGAGGGGGCGAGTGCCGCCGGCCTAGTCGCCGAGGTTGCGGCGGGCCGCCATGGCCCGGTCGGACTCCCGCTTGTCCTGGCGTTCGCGCAGGGTCTGTCGCTTGTCGTATTCCTTCTTGCCCTTGGCGACGGCGATTTCGACCTTGGCCCGGCCGTCGAGAAAGTAGATCCGCAGCGGAACCAGGGTGTAGCCGCCCTCTTTGGTCTTCTGGTGGATCTTCAGAATCTCCTGCTTGTGCAGCAGCAGCTTGCGCTTGCGGCGCGGCGGGTGGTTGGTCCAGGTTCCCGCCGTGTACTCGGGAATGTGCACGGCATCGAGCCAGGCCTCCCCGCCGTCGATGAAGGCGTATCCGTCGATAAGAGACGCTCGCCCGGCGCGCAGGGACTTCACCTCGGTGCCGCTCAAGACCATTCCGGCCTCGTAGGTGTCGCCGATGGAATAGTCGTGCCGCGCCTTGCGATTGCTGGCTACGACCTTTTCGCCACGTTCCCTGGGCACGGTCCCCTCCTTGAAAGTATGTGTGAGCCCGGTTGAAGCCGAGCAGCCCTCCAGTCTAGACCTTGAGGCCTAGACCTTGAGATACCGGGTGATGGCGAAGTTGGCCGAGAACGCGGCGAGCACCGCACCGACGACCAGCAGAATCGGAACCACAATCAGTGCGTCATCGAGGCCGACCAGGGCAAACCCGGTAAGGCGTTGCCCCAGATAGCCCTGCACGAAGAAGTTCACCAGAGCCACGATCGCGCCTCCCGCCAGCAGCGATCCGAGCAGCGCCGCAAACACACCCTCCAGAATGAAGGGGGTTTGAATGAACCGGTTTGATGCCCCCACCAGCCGCATGATGCCGAGTTCCCGGCGCCGCGAGAATGCAGACAAACGGATGGTCGTGGCTATCAGCAGGGCCGCCGCGACGAGCATCAGCCCGGCAATTCCGATCGCCGTGTAGCTGGCCACGTTGAGCACGGAGAAGATCTGGTCCAGATACTTACGTTGATCGGCGACGTTCTCGACCCCGGCAACGCCGGACAGGCTCTCGACGAGCACATCCGACTGTGACGGATCGTTGAGGTTCACCCAGAACGTCTGGTTGAGCTGGTCGGCCGTCACATAGTCGGCCACCGGGTTGCCGGCGAACTGCTTCTGAAAGTTCTCGAACGCCTGCTCGTGCGTTTCGAAGTAGTACTGGTCCACGAACTCGGTGAGGGTCGGTGACTCAAGCTGGGCTTCGACCGCCGCGATCTGTTCAGCGGATGCCTCACCCGCCGTGCAGGTATCACCGGGCGAGATCGCCGTGCACATGTAGATACCCACCTGCGCCTTGTCGTACCAGAAGCTTTTCATCTGGCCGATCTGCATCTGCATGAGCACCGCTGCCCCCACGAAGGTGAGCGAGATGAAGGTGACGAGTACGACGGACACGACCATCGATGCGTTGCGGCGCAACCCGTTGGCGGCCTCGGAAAGTACCAATCCCAGTCTCATCGGGTGGGTCCTACATTCTGTTCGCCGGTCTGGTCGGGTTTTTCGCCTGGCGCTCTCAGGCCGAGTTTCTCGGCGAGGGTCAGCTGGTCGGCGGCATCGTGTGCGGCTGCGGGTACGACAGGGCGAGCCATGACAGGTGCAGAATCTGCGGCAGCGCCCGCAGATGCGGGTTCGGGCGCGGCATCGGCCGTGAGGTCGGATGCGGTGTGCGGTGTGGTTTCCGGTGCGGCTTCGCCAACCGGCGCAGCGGCGGGGGCCACCGTCTCCGGCACGACCGGCGCCGGCTGGGCCGCACGAACCGGTGCGAACCGGGTGACCGGCATCCCGGAGTCGGGGGCCGTGACGACCACCGGCTGCGGATCAGACTCGGCGGCCGAAACGGCAACCGGTTCCGCAGCGGGCATCCGTTCGGCGCCCGCAGGCGCGGCGGCAGCCGCCGCAGCAGAAGCGGGCACAGAGTGGGCGGCGATGGGGACAGAGGGAAAGGTGAGCGGCTGGTCGGCGGCTCCGGCGCCCACCCGCACCGGATGGGCCACGGGTTCGGCCACACCAGCCGGCACCTCGGCCTGACGGGCCGCGGCTTCGAGGCGCGTGGCGTTGGTCTGCGCGGCAGCGGTGACGGTGGGGATCGCCGCGGTGGCGTAGCCGCCCTGGCGCTCATCACGCACGATCTCGCCGTTGACCAGCTCAATCACGCGGCGCTGCATCTCATCGACGATTCCGGCTTCGTGGGTGGCCATGATCACGGTCGTACCACCGGCGTTGATGCTGGCGAGCAGCGCCATGATGCCGGCGCTCGTGGTCGGGTCGAGGTTTCCGGTGGGCTCGTCGGCGAGCAGAATCTGCGGCTTGTTGACGATGGCCCGGGCAATGGCCACGCGCTGCTGCTCACCACCGGATAGTTCGTGGGGAAAACGCTGAGCCTTCTCGGCCAGCCCGACCATCTTCAGGGTGTCGGGCACGGCTTCCTGAATGAAGCCGCGCGACTTGCCGATGACCTGCAGGCTGAACGCCACGTTATCGAAGACGGTTTTGTTGGGCAGCAGCCGAAAGTCCTGAAAGACGACCCCGAGGTTGCGGCGAAAGTAGGGCACCTTGCGGTTCGAGATCGACCGCAGGTCCTGGCCGAGCACGTGGATGCTGCCGCTGGTGGGCTTCTCTTCCTTGAGCACGAGGCGCAGGCAACTTGACTTTCCCGAGCCGGACGCACCGACCAAGAAGACGAATTCACCACGCAGAATTTCGACGTCAATCGAGTTCAGCGCCGGTCGGGTCGTACCGGGATACTTCTTGGATATGTGATCAAATCGGATCATGGCAAGTCGAGCCTAGGCACGCAGCGGCTGAATATCGACTTGCGACTCGCCCCACCCACCGAATGCCAAGCTTGGAAAGCTCCGGCGGGGCTGCCGAAAGCTACTCCGCGGGTGTCTTCTTGCGCCAGCGGATGCCGGCGGAGATAAAACCGTCGAGGTCGCCGTTGAACACGTTGGTCGGGTTGTTGACCTCGTGGTTCGTGCGCAGGTCCTTGACCATCTGGTACGGAGCGAGCACGTAGCTGCGCATCTGGTCGCCCCAGCTCGCCGTGATGTTGCCGGCGAGTTCCTTCTTCGTCGCGGCCTCCTTCTCGCGCTCGAGCAGCAGCAGGCGCGATTGCAGAACGCGCATCGCTGCCGCGCGGTTCTGAATCTGGCTCTTCTCGTTCTGACAGCTCACGACAGTGCCGGTCGGCAGGTGGGTGATGCGCACGGCGGAGTCGGTCGTGTTCACCGATTGGCCGCCGGGGCCGCTCGACCGAAAAACGTCGACGCGAATATCGCCGTCGGGAACGTCGATGGACTCGGTCTGTTCGATCAGGGGCACAACCTCGACCGCCGCGAACGAGGTCTGGCGTTTGCCGGCCGAGTTGAAGGGACTCATGCGCACCAGCCGGTGGGTACCGGCCTCGACGCTCAGCGTGCCGAAGGCGTACGGCGCGTCGACCTCGACGATGGCCGACTTGATACCGGCCTCCTCGGCATAGCTGATGTCGAGCACGCTCGTGCGGTAATCGTGCTGTTCGGCCCAGCGCAGGTACATGCGCAGCAGCATCTCGGCGAAGTCCGCGGCGTCCACGCCACCGGCACCGGCGCGAATGGTGATGACGGCGTTGCGCTCGTCGAATTCGCCGTTCAGCAGGGTCTGCACCTCGAGCTCGCCGAGCAGTTTCTGCAGGCTCGCCAGCTCGATCGTGGCCTCGTCGGCGGAATCTTGGTCGCCGTGACCCTCATTGGCCATCTCCACGAGCAGCTCGAGGTCGTCGAGACGAGACTCGATGCTCTCCATCCGGGCGAGGGCACTCTGTCGGTGGCTGAGATCACTCGTCACCTTCTGGGCATGCTCGGTGTCGTTCCACAGGTCGGGCTCCCCCGCCTGCTCGCTCAGCTCGGCAATGTCGGCCCGCAGCCGCTCAACATCGACCACCGCACGAATATCGCCAAAGGTGGTCCGCAGTGCGGCGATCTGCTCCGAAAAATCCAGGTCAATCATGTCGACCCAGCCTACCGGCCCAGACCCCTCACACGTGCGGGCCCGCACGCCCGGTCGCAGTGGATACGGGCAGCTGGCGTAGCATCGAAATCTATGAGTAGTCCGGAGCGCCCCTTCAGCCTGCGATCGGTCGCCCTTGTCGCTTTTCTGCCGACCCTGCTGTTTTCGATCGGTGAGGGCGCCATCATTCCGTTGATCCCGCTCGTGGCCGATGATCTCGGCGCCACCCTCGCCCTGGCCGGTTTCATCGCCGCCATGATCATGTTCGGCGAACTGATCGGGGATATCCCGAGCGGCTGGGTCGTATCCCGCATCGGCGAGCGCAATGCCATGATCTGGTCATCCGCGCTGACCATCGGAGCCGTGCTGATCTGCCTGAGCGCGCCCAACCCCTGGGTGCTGGGTATCGGCATCTTTCTGGTCGGAGTCGCCACGGCCGTCTTCTCGCTCGCTCGGCACGCCTTCATGACGACCTATGTGCCGCTCGTCTATCGGGCCAGAGCCCTCTCGACCCTCGGCGGCGTCTTTCGGGCCGGCTGGTTCATCGGGCCGCTGCTCTCGGCCGGTCTCATCTACCTCACCGGCAGCACGCAGTCGGTGTTCTGGATGTTCATCGTGTGCAGCCTCGCCGCTGCCACGGTTCTGCTTCTGCTGCCCGACCCGTCGAGCACCTTCGCCCGCCCCGGCCGCCCCGATTCCAGCCGGTCGGCAGCGCAGCCCGCCTCGCAGCCGCAGGCACCGCCGGTCGTCGGCCTGTTCCAGACGATCTGGAGCCATCGTGGTGTGCTCACCCGGCTGGGCACCGGGGCCGCTCTGGTCGGCGCAATGCGGGCCAGCCGCACCGTCATCCTGCCGCTCTGGGCGGTCAGCATCGGCATCAGCGCGCCCGAGACCGCCCTCATCATCGGCATCGCCGGGGGAATCGACTTCGCCCTGTTTTACGCGAGCGGCCAGATCATGGACCGTTTTGGCCGCATCTGGACCGCGGTTCCCTCGCTGATCGGACTCGGAGTCGGCCACCTCGTACTCGCCACCACCCACGACCTGCCGAGCAACGTCGAGTGGTTCATCGCCGTCGCCATGTTCCTGGCCCTCGCCAACGGAATCGGAAGCGGCCTGATCATGACGCTCGGCGCCGATCTGGCCCCGAGACACGACCCGGCCCAGTTTCTGGGCGCGTGGCGATTCACGGCCGACTTCGGCAGCGCCATGGCCCCGCTGGGCGTCGCCGGCATCACCGCGCTCGCCTCGCTCTCGCTGGCCAGCGGCGTCATGGGCGTGCTGGGCCTGTGCGGGGCGATCCTGCTCGGCCGCTATATTCCGCGATACGCGCCGCACCCGCGCCGATGAGGCCGCTGGCCGCGAGCATCCGGGAATAGTCAGCCCGTGCCGGTGGTTCTGGGTTGTATGCCCCTCATCGGAGAATACGAAGCCAGCACATCCCAGTGGGTGCGCGACCAGGTCGAACTCTACGAAGGGTCAGGCGGCACAGAGGGCACCACGATGCGCGACATGCCCGTGATCGTGCTCACGACCCTCGGCGCCAAGAGTGGCAAGCTGCGCAAGGCTCCGCTCATGCGCGTCGAACACGAGGGCGCCTACGCCGCTGTTGCGTCCCTCGGCGGCGCCCCGAAAAACCCGGTGTGGTACGCGAACGTGATCGCGCATCCGCTCGTGGAGCTGCAGGACGGCACCCGTAAGTGGGACATGCGTGCCCGCGAAGTCACCGGCGCCGAGAAGGCGCTCTGGTGGGAGCGTTCCGTGGCCGCGTTCCCCGACTACGCCGATTACCAGGTGAAAACCGATCGCGAAATTCCCGTGTTCGTGCTCGAACCGGTGGCCGAGCTGACCGTCGCCCCGACCACGCCCGCCGTTTAGGCGTGGCCCGCCCGCGCCAGACGGCCGGCACTCGCTCACCACTGATCGACACGGTCAGGCTCGAGGGCCTCACCGACCACGACGGCACCGCCCTGCGACGCGGCGACGGATGCGAGGCGCAGCGCTTCACCGGCATCGACCTGGGCGGCCAGGATCTCACCGGTGCGACCTTCGAGGAGTGTGAATTCGTCGGGGTCGACCTGAATGAGGCAACCCTGCGCGGGATGACCGTGTCGGAGAGCCTCTTCACCGACCTGCACGCGCCGGTCTTCAGCGCGCCCCGATCCACCTGGCGTGACGTGCGCATCGACCACGCCCGCATCGGGTCGATGGAAGCCTACGAGGCGACCATGCGGTCTGTGCACATCGACGGGTCCAAGCTCGACTTCGTCAACCTGCGCAACGCGACGCTCACCGATGTGCTGCTGTCCAACTGCATCATCGATGAACTCGATCTGGGCAGCGCGACACTGCAGCGGGTCGAGCTGCAGAACTGCCGGATCGGCACGCTCGACGTCACCGGTTCGCGCAGCACCGACGTCGATCTGCGCTCGAGCGACTTCGGTGCCATCCACGGCCTCGACGGTCTGCGCGGCACCACGATCGACGACGTGCAGCTGTCGCTGCTCGCTCCCCTACTGGCCGCTCACCTCGGAATTCGCGTCGAATAGCGGTTACGGGTTGTCAAGCGGAATGAACCGATACTCGCTCGTCAGGTGCTCACGTTCGCACACCCCGCAATAGAGAACGCCGGAACTCTGCATCGCGGCGACCCGAGGCGAGCACTGGATGACTTTGGGACCACAGCACGGGGAGATCACCATAAAGCCCCCAGACTCGGCTGGCACATGCCCGCTGAGTCCGCGGTCGTGGTGCACCCCCTCGCAGGGAAGCACAGATTCAAAATCAAGCAGCGAGACGCTGCGCATGTCCAGGATTACGTCCATGAGTATCACGGTCAATCACAATGGGTGAAACAGTGCCGCGAAAAAACTGGGGCACACGGTGGCGGCCACACCGTATGGACAGGTTCCCAAACCGAACCACGTTCGATCCAATTCACAATTCCTGACAAGCCCGACCCGGGTAGGGGCCGAGCCGTGTAATAAAAAATGCCCCCTACAAGGTAGGAGGCTTCCTTTGTCGACTACGAGTTGGGGTTAGTCTACACGCAATTTTGATTAATGCTCAAAAGATGACGGGACTTGTGGAAAGTTTCCGCATCGCCTCCAATGGCCGTCGTCGTCGGCTGCCGTCACCGGCCGCCGAACGCCGACCGGGCGTCAGCAGTGACCTCGAGCGGAATGCCGGTCGGCAGAACCAGGTTCAGCACCGGCGGCCGCCAGTAGGCGATCAGCGTCACGCTCGCACCGATGTCGTCCACGGCGACGGCCCGACGAACACCCAGGCCCTCAAAGCCGTCGTGCAGCGCGACGGCCAAAAATCGTTCAACAGCCTCTGACACCGCCACGGAACTCAGGTGCGGAGCGGCCGTGCCCGAGGAGGTATCGAGGGTGAACGCCTCCGACGCCGCCAAGGCCGCGCCGTCGGCGAGGGTAAACAGGCGCTTGCGCTCGAGATACAGTGACGTCGCCGCCACGACCACGAGAATCAGGCTCGTCGCCAGCATCCCGTAGAAGATCGTCAGCAACAGGGTTGAGCCCTGCTCGCCGCTCCCTCGCCTGCTCGTTCGGCGGCGCCCGACCGTGTTCACTGTGTTTCCTGAAGGCGCGGTGTTTCCTGAAGGCGCGGTGTTTCCTGAAGGCGCGGTGTTTCCTGAAGGCGCGGTGTTTCCTGAAGACGCGGTGATTCCTGAAGGCGCCGGGATTCCTGAAGGCGCGGCACATCCCGAAACCGCGACACAATCTGGGTAGCGGAGCCGCGCAGCGGGATGCTCGCGGCGCTTTTCAGCGACAGGACATCGGGTACCAGCGGAAGCACGATGTTCAGGCCCACGGTCACCGTGACGGCCGCCTCGCGGGTGAGACAGCCCTCGCCGCCACCGCTACAGGTAACCCGCACCGTGGCCTCGTCGGCGTTGAGCCCGTAGTCGGCCAGCGCAAATTGAACCGCCAGAGCGGCCCGCCGGGCGGCGACCTGTTCGGTGGGAGCCTGCACGTAGACCCGCGCGGCCTGCCGGGCGGCCCCTTCGACCGCAAGAGCTCCGGCCTGCACCACCGAGAGTGTCACGACGAGGTAGACCAGCGGCACCAATAACAAGAACCCGGCCGTGAGAAACTCGAGCGACGCCGAACCGGACTCGTGTACTGGTCTGGCCGAGCCTGCCCGTCTGGTCTCGCGAACCTGTCTGCCCGAGCTAATCGCACCGACCCAGCGAAACGCGCTAGCCGAGCGTTTCGAGAGCCCCATGCCCGGTCACCTCGAGCCCGTCCTGAGGGCCGAGCAGCCCGAGAATCGGCAACGGAGCGCGTACCCGCACCGCCACGGTCGAGACCCCGCTCACGGTCTCAATGCTCGCGGTGACGTCGGCGGCGAAGCGATCTCCCAGCGCGGCGCTGATGAGATCACGGGTACGCAGGCTGCCGTCCGCCGGCACGTGGCCGGCGAGCGCGGCATACCGGGCACCCTCGGCCGCCGCATCCAGCACGGTGTTGCGAATGTGCAGGGCCAGGGCAAGCTGCATCACCGACAGGGTGAGCAGCGTCAACAGGGAGACCACCATGACGAACTCGGCGACGGCCGAACCGCTGTCGGCTGCACGGCCGCAGCGTAGCCGTTGCACCCGGGCGCGGGCGGACATCCGTCGCGAGACCATCGTCTTAGAAGGCACTCACGCGGTCGATCGCCTGTTGAAAGACACCGCTCAGCGCGGGGCCGGCCAGCCCCCAGATTATCAGCACGAGGCCCGCGGTCATCAGGGTGATCAACACCCAGCCGGGCACGTCACCGCGTTCCTCGGCCCAGCGCGGTGCACGCCGACTCCACTGCAGCCGGGATGTGATCGAGAAGAAGTACCGGGTCAGAAAGGTGAACATTGCGTACCTGCTTTCGTGTCGGGCCGAGAGTGCTCGTGAAAACTAGAAGCCGGTCTGCAAGACGACGAGACCGGGGAAAATTGCGAAGAGGATGGTCATCGGAAGAATCAGAAATACCACCGGAACCAACATGGCCACCTCCTTCTTGCCGGCCGTCTCGAGCAGGCCGCGCTTGGCCTGCTCGCGGGCGTCCTGAGCCTGTGCGCGCAGCACCTCGGCGAGTGGCGACCCTCGGTCGAGGGCACCGGTGACTTGGTCGGCAAACCGGTTCACCTCGGGCAGGTCCAATCGGCGGGCCATCGAAGCGAGGGCCGACGCGAGCGGCAGGCCCGTGTGCACCTCGGTCACGACTCCACCCAATTCGCGGGAGAGTTCACCAGAGCTCGACGCCGAAACGCGTCGAATCGAGTCGAGGATTCCCTCGCCCGCCGAGAGCGAGAGTGTGAGAAATTCGAGCACGGTGGGCAGCTCGCTGCTCATCCGCGCCAGCCGACGCACGGCCGCCCGCTGCAGGAGGGCGTCCCGGCAGAGCGCTCCGCCGAGCCCCGCGAGCAGCGGCGCCATCAGCTGAAGGGCAACGGGCAGCGAGCGGGCGGCCGGGGCGACGAGAACGAACACCGCGCCGGCGGCGAGCGCTGCCAGCGCCCAGACCAACTGTCGAAACCGAAACTCGTAGACCGTATGCGTCAGCCCGGCCTGCCGCAGCCGACGTTCGACGGCCTCTGCTCCGCCCAGAACGCGGGCCAGCAGTTGGGTGAGGGTTCCCAGCATCGGGGCTGCGAGGCTGCCGAGAACAGGGATCGGGTCGACGGTTTTGCGCCCGACAAACGCCCGAGCGGCGCTCGACACATCAAGAATGTAGGGCGCTACCCGGTCGATGAGTCGGGGGCGGCTGAGCCGGGGCGTCAGGCTCACGAGTGACCACAGGCCGACGCCGAGGCCCGTGCCGCAGAGCACGGCCCATCCGAGCGCAGAGGTTACCGCGGTCATCGAAACCACCGCCGTTCCTCTGGCAGCCGGCCGAGGGCGATCATGAACCGGTAGGCCAGGATCGAGACGAGGAGCCCCCCGGCAATCACGACGCTCCCCGTCGGAGTGTTGTAGGCGAATGCCGCTTCGGGCCGGGAGGCCAGCAGCACCAGGATGATCCACGGGGCCGCGACCCCGAGTCGAGCCGCGTTGACGATCCACGACTGACGCCCCTCGACCTCGGATCGAATCGCCGCATCCTGGCGCAGCCAGGCGGCCAGACTCCGCAGCACCACCGTCAGGTCACTGCCGCCGACTTCGCGAGCCATGCGCAGTGTTTCGAGGATACGGTCTGCGATCGGGTCGGCGAGTTGTTCCTTGAGGTGCGCCGCGCACTGCGCGAAGTTTCCCGTGGCCCGATACTCACGCTCGAAAGCGGCAAATGCGGCGCGGGTCGTGAGCGGGCCGGTGTGGGCAAGGCTGCTCACGCCGTCGGGCAGGGCGAGACCCGAACGAAGTGCCGATACCAGATGATCGACGACATCGGGCCACACCGTGCGATTCGCCCGGCGCCGGGTGCGGGCCCGCCACGCCACGACGAGCAGCGGTGCGGCGGCGCTGCCCAGACCCCCGATCGTAGTGAGTGCGGCCACGCTCAGCAGCCCCTGGGCCAGCCCGGCGCCGGCAAGGCCCAGAACCGCAGAAACCGCGACGAATCCCGTGACCGGAACGGTGCCGAGGCCGGCCTGAGCCAGCAGGGTGCGCATCCGCTGTCCGGCACCGCGCCTGGTCGGTTCGGCGGCGACCCGAGCCGGCCAGAGCACGGGGGCGAGCACGAGCACCAGGCCGGCACCCAACACCCCGCCGAGGGCTGCCCCGGCCAGAAGCACGCCGCCGGTCATGCGGCACCCGGCCCGAGCACGATCGCCGGGTCGAGCCCGGCCGCCCGAAACTTGGCGAGCTTCGTGGGATACCCGCCGGTCGCGGTGAGTCGCCCGTCCGGCGACAGAAAGATCGGGCTCGCCTCGATGAGAGAGCCGCTCAGCTGACCGCTCGGAGCGATGATCTCCGAGACCCGACGAAACCCCTGGCGGTCGAGTTCGCAGTGCACGACCAGGTCGATGCACCCGGCGACGGTGGGCAGCACGAAGGCCGAGTCGATGTTGCGACCGGCCAGCAACGGCAGCGTCGACAGCTTGGCCAGAGCGTCCCTGGCGCTGTTGGCGTGAATCGAACACATCCCCGGAAGCCCGCTGTTGAGCGCGATGAGCAGGTCGAGGCTTTCGGCCTCGCGCACCTCTCCCACGATCAGGCGATCGGGGCGCATGCGCAGCGCCTCTTTGATCAGGCGACGCAGGGTGATCTCGCCCGTGCCTTCGAGGCTCGGTTGGCGGCACTGCATGGCGACAACGTCGCGGGCAGTGAGGTCGAGCTCAAAGGTTTCCTCCACGGTGACGATGCGGTCCCTGGCTCGGGTTGCCGACAGCAGGGCGTTCAGCAGGGTGGTCTTTCCGGTCTGGGTGGCACCGGATACAAGAATGTTCTGCCCGGCCAGCACGCACATCCGCAGAAATTCTGAGGCCTGCGGGGTCAGCGACCCCAGCTCCACGAGCTGGTTCAGATCACGGATGCGACGGGTGAACTTGCGAATGTTCACCGCCACATTGTGCTTCGTTATATCCGGAATGAACACGTGCAATCGAGAGCCGTCGGGCAGGGTGGCATCCACGAACGGTGACGACAGGTCAACCCGGCGGCCGGAGGCCTGCAGCATGCGCTCGACGAGGTCACGCATCTCCTGCTCGGTGAACGTCATCGAGGTCAGTTCGGACACCCCGTCGCGTGCGACAAAGACTCGATCGGGTCCGTTGATCCAAATCTCCTCGATCTCGGGGTCGTCCAGCAGCGGCTGCAAGGGCCCGAAGCCGGTCAGCGAGGCGACGATCTCCCGGGCGGCCTGATGCTCGTCCCGAATCAGCGAACCATGGCCGCCGAGGGCTCGTTCGCTGTAGCGGCGCAGTTCGTCGCGCACATACTGCTCTGCAAGACCCCGATCTGCTGCCAGATCAACGCCCTCGCGGCGCACGCGCAGGCGGACTTGCTCGGTTATTTCGCGCACGGCCTCGGTCATGTCTGCATGATGCAGCATTCCGGCCCTCAGTGGGAATGTTATCCACAGGCAATATTCCGGCGCTGCATATTTGACAGCGCGCCAAGCAAGGGTGATTTGCCTGCGGCCAGTCGGTTTTCCGCCACTCTGGCTGAGGCACTCGGGTCACTGGTCTGCGAACGAGTCCGTTACGGTGTACGACGCGAGCAGGGCGAGTTTGTCGGCACTGTCGGTGCCAGAGTCGGGATGATAGATCGCCAAAACGAGAGCCTGAGTGGTGTCGCCGATCACGAGCTTCTCGCGATTGAGGGTGAGCTCGCCGACGAGGGGGTGAGCGATCGTGACGGGCCAGCTCTGTCGCGCCTGCACGTCCTGTTGCGCCCAAAGCACACGGAACCGATCACTCATGAGTGAGAGCTCTCCAACGAGCTCGATAAATCTGGCGTCGTTGGTGTCTGTGCCCACGGAGCGGCGAAAGCCCGCGACCAGTCGGGCGGTGGTGTCGTTCCAGTCGGGGTAGAGGGCTCGTTCGTCGGGATCGAGGAAGACCGCGAGCAGTCGATTTTCGCCCGGACGGAGTCGGGGAGAAATGGCGGTGGCGAGCGGATTGGCGGCAAGCACGTCGAAGTAGCGGCCCTCGACGAATGCGGGCAGTTGCAGGGCCGAGAGCAACTTGCTGATGCCTTCGGGAACGGTTTCACGGTGCGGCCGTCGGCGCCGCCGCAGGGGCGATTGCTCGGTGAGCGAGAGCAGGTAGGCGGTTCCGATGGGGTCCAGCCCGTAGACGCGGGCGAGGGCCTCGAGAATCTGCGCGGACGGATGTCGGTCACGCCCCTGTTCGAGGCGGAGGTAGTAGTCCGCGCTGATATCGGCGAGAAGAGCGACTTCGGAACGTCGGAGACCCGGCACGCGCCGGTTGCGTCCCGCGGGCAGCCCCACCTGCGCTGGACGTACACGTGCGCGCTGGGCGCTGAGATACTCGCCGAGCAGGTTTTCTCCAGGTGTCATCACCGAATCGTACGTCGTCGAAGGGGTCCTGGTCGTAGCCCTGTGAAGACCACTGTCACCGGGGCATACCCACGGCAGAGACGCCCGCACCAGTATCGAAAGAACACAAGCGCATCCGGGTTCTCACGCAGAACGGGTGGGCATCGCCAGTGCCGCGATTGCGGCAGACGAATGATGGAGAGAACCATGAACGGGTTGGCTGTAGTAACGGGGGCGTCATCGGGCATTGGCCGCGAATACGCGCGTCGTCTGGCGTCGCGGGGCGTTGACTTGATCGCGGTCGGGCGGCGACAGGAGCGCCTGAACGAGCTCGCGACGGAGTTTCCCGGAGTCACCGTGCAGACCGTGATCGCGGACCTGTCCACGCAGGAGGGCATCGACAAGGTCATCGCCGCCGTCGGGGCACAGCCGGTGACGCTGCTGATCAACAACGCCGGAGTCGCGCACTACAAGCCGTTCACCGAGCTGCCGCGGCAGCAAGCGGTGGAGCTCGTCGGGGTGAAGGTGCTCGCACCAACGCTGCTGGCCGGTGCGATCGCCCCGGGGATGGTCGCGCGCGGCACCGGGCAGATCGTCAACGTGGCGGGAATGATTGCCTTCAGCGCACCCGCAACGCTTGAGCAGGTACCGCTGCGGCGCGCCGTCTATGCCTCGAGTCTGGCCTACGCGGTTGCCCTGTCGCAGACCCTGCAGGCGGAGCTGTCCCCGCACGGCGTGCACGTGCAGGCGCTGCTCCCCGGTGTCGTCGCGACCGAGTTTCATGAGCGCCAGGGCTTGGACCTCAGTGCGGTGCCCCGGATGAGCGCTGCCGACGTCGTGACGGCGAGCCTGCGCGGCCTGGAACTGGGCGAAACCGTCACTGCTCCCGGAGTCGAGCACAACGAACTGCTGCAGAACGTATTCACCGCGGACCTCGCAGCGTTCGGCGCCCAGTCACCGCAGCTGGCGGCCCGTTACCGGTCCTGACCGGCACGCCGCCCCCGCAGAGCGGAGGGCGGCGTGCCGGGGATTTCTGGAGCAGGCGACGGATGCAGCGGGTCAGCGGGCGGACCAGCCGCCATCCATCGTGTAGCTCGACCCGGTGACCATCGCGGCCTCGGTCGACGCCAGCCAGGCCACGAGCGAGCCAACCTCGGCGGGTTCCACGAGTCGCTTGATCGCGCTTTCGGTGAGCATGATGCGGCTGAGCACCTCGGACTCGGGGATGCCGTGCGCGGCGGCCTGATCG
Organism: Cryobacterium frigoriphilum; assembly: GCF_004403305.1. GTDB lineage: Bacteria > Actinomycetota > Actinomycetes > Actinomycetales > Microbacteriaceae > Cryobacterium > Cryobacterium frigoriphilum. Next base: position 88,824 of record NZ_SOHE01000041.1, read on the forward strand.
GCGATCTGCTTCTCGACGAGGGGCGTGCGCACGTATCCGGGACTCACACAGTTGCTCGTGACTCCGTGGGCGCCGCCCTCGAGGGCGGTGACCTTCGACAGCCCCTCGAGCCCGTGCTTGGCCGCGACATACGCGCTCTTGAACGGCGAAGCCCGCAGTCCGTGCACCGATGACACGTTGATGATGCGCCCGAAACCGGCCGTGTACATCTGTGGCAGCACGGCACGAATGAGCAGAAACGGCACCTCGAGCATGAGGTTGATGATGCGGTGAAAGTCGTCCGGCGCGAAATTCTGGATCGGATTGATGCGCTGGATTCCGGCATTGTTCACGAGGATGTCGACGCCGTCGAGCGCCTCGGCGAGCGCTGCGTCGGTCACCGCCTGCGGGTCGAGCAGGTTGACGGGCCAGCTCGACCCGTCGACCTCCTCGGCGAGCGACGAGGCTCCGTGGTCGTCCATGTCGGCGACGATCACGTGGGCGCCGCGCTCGGCGAGGGAGCGTACGATGGCCGCTCCGATACCACTGGCTCCCCCGGTCACGACCGCACGACGGCCGGTCAGCGAGCCCGACGGCAGCGCGAGCTCGGCCCTCGGGGCGGCGGCCTCACGGTGCATCAGGTCACTCATGGAGCGCGGCTGCCGGGGTCAGGCCGTGCTTGTGGGCATCGACCGCGTCGATCTCACGCAGCGAGGCCCCGCGGGTTTCCTTGAGCGTGACCACGGCAACGACCGTGATCGCGCAGGCGATCATGAGGTAGACGGCGACCGGCACCCACGACTCGAAGCGCTGCAGCAGGGCCGAAGCGATGATCGGGGCGAGCGAGCCGGCGAGGATCGACGTGACCTGGTAGCCGAGCGAGACCCCCGAGTACCGCATGCGGGTCGGGAACATCTCGGCCATGATGGCCGGCTGGCCGGCGTACATGAGCGCGTGGAAGCACAGTCCGATGGTGATGGCGGCCACGATGAGAACCGGGTTGAGCGTGTCGAACATGGGAAAGGCGAAGAAGGCCCAGGTCGATCCGAGCACCGCGCCGGCGAGGTAGACGGGCTTGCGGCCGAGCCGGTCAGACAGGCGGCCGACCTGCGGAATCACGAGGAAGTGCACGACGTGCGCGATCAGCAGCGCGAGCAGCAGCTGGCTGGTGTCGTACTGGTGCACGGTCACGAGGTACACGATCGAGAAACTCACGATGATGTAGTACAGAATATTCTCAGCGAAGCGCAGGCCCATGGCACCGAGGATGCCCTTCGGGTACTTGCGAACGACCTCGAGCACGCCGTAGCTGATGGCCTTCTCGGCCTCGACCTGCGCGCGGGCTTCGAGAAAGATCGGGGCTTCGCTGACGTGGGTGCGAATGTAGTAGCCGATGACGACGATGACGGCCGAGAGCCAGAACGCGACACGCCAACCCCAGCTGAGGAACTGGTCGGCGGGCAGGATCCAGGTCATGGTCAGCAGCACGAGAGTTGCCAGCAGGTTACCGACCGGCACGGCGGCCTGCGGCCAGCTCGACCAGAACCCGCGGGACTTGTTGGGGCTGTGCTCGGCGACGAGCAGAACGGCGCCGCCCCACTCACCGCCCACGGCGAAGCCCTGAATGAAGCGGAGGGCGACGAGCAGTGCCGGGGCCCAGTAGCCGATGGTGTCAAACCCGGGCAGGCAGCCCATCAGGAACGTCGCGACACCAACCATGATGATGGTGACCTGCAGGGTGTGCTTGCGGCCGAGCTTGTCGCCGATCTGACCGAACACGATGCCACCCAGTGGCCGGGCGATAAAGCCAACGGCATAGGTCAGGAACGCGGCGATGATGCCGTCGAGTTCACTGCCGGCGTTGGGAAAGAACACCTTGCCGAAGACCAGGCTCGCGGCGGTGGCGTAGAGAAAGAACTCGTACCACTCGACGACGGTTCCGACCATCGAGGCCGCGACAATCTTTTTCAAGCCCGACTTCTCTGTGTCCGGCACACGCTGCCCGGCCGATTTACTCGACCCGCCGGCTTCCAGACGCTCATTGACGCTCATGGCTGTCTCCTTCACTGTCGTCTCTGACAGGTGGTGGGGTGAGGGATGGCTGGCTCGGTGAGCCGCCTGTACCGAGTATTCCTGCAGGCCTTGAGTGCAACAAGAACCACTTCGACACAGGCCGTGTGCATAATTGCAGACATGACGTTCCCCCACGTGCCCGCGACACCTCCCAACCCCGATGATCTGCTCGTCTTGCTCACCGTGGCGCGCACGGGGCGTTTTACCAGCGCGGCGGACAGCCTGGGCCTCAACCACACGACCATTTCGCGTCGCATCACGAGTCTCGAGAAGGCCCTCGGCGGGCGGGTGCTGTCCCGTACGACGGGCGGCTGGGAGGTCACCGACCTCGGCAGCCGCGCGGTGGAGGCGGCCGAACGCATCGAGGCCGCCGTCGGTGTTCTGCAGGCTCCGATGGATGCCCCGGCGCAGCTCACGGGGGTCGTGCGCATGTCGGCGACGGATGGCTTCAGCGCCTACATCGCGGCGCCCGCCGTCGCCGAGCTGCGGCGCTCACACCCTCAGTTGCGGGTGGAAATCGTGACGGTGACCCGGCGTGCCCTGCAGCACCGTTCCGGCCTCGATATCGAGATCGTCGTCGGGGAGCCACAGGTGCACCGCGCCGAGGCCTTTCGGCTGGGCTTCTATATGTTGGGCATGTATGCCTCCCGCGGTTACCTGGCCGAGCACGGGACTCCCGCCACCGTGAATGAGCTGACCCGACATCCACTCGTCTACTTCGTGGACTCGATGCTGCAGGTTGACGACCTCGACGCACCCCGCCGACTGGTGCCGACCATGATCGACTCGGTCAGCTCCACGAACGTCTTTGTGCACGTCGAGGCGACCCGCGCCGGCGCCGGCATCGGCTTTCTGCCCTGTTTCATGGCGGACCGGCACCCCGACCTGATCCGGCTGCTGCCGGAAGACTTTCACGAACAGCTCCCCTATTGGATGGTGCTGCGCCCCGAGTCCCTGCGGCAGCCATCGGTGGCCGCCGTGGTCGCGGCCCTGCGGTCGCGCACCATCGCCGTGCAGCGGGAGTTGCTCGGCGGGAACCGGGCGGACAAAGTAGACTGATCGGGTCGCTGCGGGAGTGGTGGAATTGGCAGACACGCAGGATTTAGGTTCCTGTGCTTTCGAGCGTGGGGGTTCAAGTCCCCTCTCCCGCACCAGCAACATCGCCGCCAGAAGGGGTTCTCGTGCTGCCTGCCGCCGCGCTCGATCAACAGCTCGGCGACCTGCTCGGCGCAACCGGGATCGTGCTCTTCTACCTCATCGTGTGGGGCCTGGTCTTCGCCGGAACCGCGCTCTTTCTCGGAGTCTTCATTCCGTTCGTCACCGGGGACTCGTTGCTCTTCGGGTCGGGCCTGGTCGCGAGCGCGAGCGGGGACCTCAATATCGTGCTGCTCGTCGTCGGCACCGGCGTCGCGGCTTTTCTCGGCGATCAGGTCGGCTTTCTGCTCGGTCGGCGTTATGGACGCGGCTATCTCGAGCGCCGCGGCGGCCGCCGCACCCTCGTCGCAATCGCGCGCACCGAATCCTTCTACCGCAAATTCGGCTGGTGGGCGGTCGTCATCGCCCGTTTCATGCCCTGGGCTCGGGTCTTCGTGCCGGTGATCGCCGGTGTCGGCCGCATGAACTACGTCAAGTTTCTGACCAGCAACCTGCTCGGAGCAGTGGCCTGGGGGGTCGGCCTGACGCTCACGGGGTATTACGCCGCCTCCATCCCGGGGGTCAAGAACGCGGCCTACGTGATCGCCGCGGTGTTCATCGCCGCGTCGATCGTGTTTGGCTACCGCACCTGGCGGGCGGACCGCCGTGCCGGCAGCGAGGCTGCGACCACGGCCGAGTTTCCCGGTCAGAGGCACACCCGAGACCGGTGAGGAAGCCCCCAATTTCACGGCGCATTTTCGCCTTAACGCGGTAACCTGTCGTCAGTATCCGCGCTCACCACCCCTTGCCCCCGTGGCCGCCCGCCGACTGGAGTTTTCTCTGTGAATCACACCGCCCTGATACCGTGGCTTGACCCGGAAGTGCTCATCGCCGGGTTTGGCCCGTGGGCTCTGCTCGGAGTCTGTGCCATCGTGTTCGCGGAGACCGGGCTGCTGATCGGATTCCTGCTTCCGGGCGACACCCTTCTCGTGATCACCGGGCTGCTCACCTTCGCCGGGGTCATCACCATTGACATTTGGTGGGTGGCCCTCGCCATCGGGCTCGCGGCCTTTCTGGGCGGCGAGGTCGGCTACCTGATCGGCCACCGCTTTGGCCCGCGCATCTTTGAGCGCAAGGAATCGGGCATTTTCAGCATCAAGAACGTCGAGCGCACCAACGCCTTCTTTGTGCGCTTCGGTGGCCTGGCCGTCATCGTCGCCCGCTTCGTTCCCATCGTGCGTACCTTCGCCCCGGTCGCCGCCGGCGTCGGCCACATGGACTACCGCAAGTACACCTTTTACAACCTGATCGGCGCCCTGATCTGGGGCGCCGGCCTGACGTTCGGCGGTTTTCTGCTGGGGTTCATCCCGCCCGTCGCCGAATTCGTGCAGAGCTACATCGACGTCATCCTGATCGCGGCCGTCGTGCTCACGCTCGTTCCCACCGCCTTCCACTACGCCCAGTCGGTGCGCAAAGCCCGCCGCCTGAACCAGCGCCCGGCGACCACCGAAAGTCTGGTGCTCGACCCGCACACCTTCAATACCGCCCACGACGGCCGCCACGAAGCCTGAGCTTTCCCGTACGAACCCGTACGAACCCGTACGACCATCGATCACCGCTATCGGTGGTGGTGCTCCTCGTGGGCAGCGTGCTCGGCGGGCTCCAGCTGAAAGGTTGAGTGTGCCACATCGAAGTGGTGAGCCAGACACTCGGACAGTTCGTCGAGAAGCGCGCCGGTCGTTCCGGCGGCCAGGACCTGCGGATCCACCACGATGTGTGCGCTGAACACGTGGGCTCCGCTCGTGATCGCCCAGACGTGCACGTCGTGCACCGCGAGCACACCCGGCGTCGAAACGAGGTGGCGACGAATCTCCGCCACATCGGTGTCGGCCGGCGTGGATTCGCTGAACACACGCACCACGTCACGCAGCAGAACGAAGGCCCGCGGCAAGATCATGGCCGCGATCAGCAGGGAGGCGATCGCATCCGCCTGCTCGAAACCGGTGAACAGAATCACGATCGCGGCCACAATCACGGCGACCGAGCCAAGGGCGTCACCGAGCACCTCGAGGTAGGCGCCCCGCATATTGATCGAACTGGCCTGCGCCGGGCGCAGCAGCAGCAGCCCGGCCACGTTGGCGAGCAGGCCAATGACGGCCACGAGCAGCATGCCGCCGCCGAGCACGTGACCGGTGCCCGGATCGAGCAGCCGACCGACGGCACCCATCACCACGGCCACCGCGACACCGACCAGGATCAGTCCGTTCAGCAGCGCACCGAAAACCTCGGCCCGCTGGTAGCCGAAGGTCTGCCGGTCGGTGGCCGGCCGAGCAGCCACGACGGTCGCCGCGAGGGCGATCGTGAGTCCGGCCAGGTCGGAAAACATGTGGCCGGCATCGGCGAGCAGGGCCAGAGATCCGGTGATCCAGGCACCGATCACCTCGACGACCAGCACCGTCGCCACAATCACGATCGTGAGCGTCAGCCGGGTGCGGTTCGACGCGGCGGCGTCGTGAGAATGCCCGTGCGAGTGCGCCATACCCTCAAACTAGAACCGCGACCGGGTAATTACCAGCCGGTGCGGCAGTTGGGAATGAGTGCCATTCTCAGCCGCTCAGACAGATTAGCCAGCCGCACGACCTCAGCCGAGCAGCGCGCGCAGTTCCGGCACGATGGCCTCGAAGGCGAGCGCCCGGTGGCTGATCTGATTCTTGACGGATGCCGTGAGCTCGGCCGCCGAGATCGCGTAGCCGTCGGGCAGAAAGATCGGGTCGTAGCCGAAGCCGTTGGCTCCGGCCGCTTCGGCGAGCACCTGGCCCGGCCATTCCCCGCTACCTACCCGCTCGGTGCCGTCGGGCAGGGCGAGCGCCACCACACAGGTGAAGTGGGCCGTGCGGTGCTCGGCCGACATATCGGCGAGCTGCCAGAGCAACAGCTCCAGGTTTGCGACGGCGTCTTTCGCCGGGCCGGCCCAGCGCGCGGAGAAGATGCCGGGTGACCCTCCCAACACATCGACGCAGATGCCCGAGTCGTCGGCGATCGCCGGCAGACCGGTAAAGGCCGCGGCCGCGCGGGCCTTGATCAGGGCGTTCTCGGCGAAGCTCGAGCCGTCTTCGATCGGTTCCGGCCCGTCGTAGGCGAGTACCTCGATTCCGGGCAGAGCCGGTGCGAGAATGCGGCGGAGCTCCTCAACCTTGTGTGGGTTGTGGGTGGCGAGAACGACCTTCACGGTCAGCGCCCCTGCACGGATGCGGGCGCGGCCTCGGCGAGGGCGCTCTTCTGAAACCCGGTGAGCGACACGGCACCGCTGAGGGCCAGGTCGAGGAGGGAATTCAGCTCGGTGCGATCGAAGGGGGCTGCCTCGGCGGTGCCCTGAACCTCAACGAACAGTCCGCGGCCGGTGACGACCACGTTCATGTCGGTGTCGGCCCGCACGTCCTCGGTGTAGGCGAGGTCGAGCATCGGCACTCCCCCGATGATGCCGACCGAGACGGCGGAGACGCTGTCGATGAGCGGCTGCGCCTTCGCCGAGATGAACTTCTTCGCACGACCCCACTCGAGCGCGTCGGCCAGCGCCACGTAGGCGCCGGTGATCGCGGCCGTCCGGGTGCCGCCATCGGCTTGCAGCACATCGCAGTCGAGAACGAGGGTGTTTTCGCCGAGGGCCTTCATGTCGACGACGGCGCGCAGGCTGCGGCCGATCAGACGACTGATCTCGTGCGTGCGGCCGCCGATCTTGCCTTTGACCGACTCGCGGTCCATGCGGGAATTGGTCGAGCGGGGCAGCATCGAATACTCGGCCGTGACCCAGCCCTTGCCCTTGCCGCTCATCCAGCGCGGAACGCCGTTGGTGAATGAGGCGGTGCACAGCACCCGGGTGTTGCCGAACGAGATCAACGCCGAGCCCTCGGCCTGCTTGCTCCAGCCGCGTTCGATGGTGATGGGGCGCAGCTGGTCGTTGGTGCGGCCGTCAACGCGCAAGGCTGCGGTCGGGGTGGCGGGGATGGTCACGGGTTCTCCTTGAGGTAGCGGGACTGAGCGGCGAAGGCCTCGATCGATCCGAGGCTGAGAGCCCCGGTCTCGATCAGGTCGACGCGTGAAATCTGGGGGCCGAGCAGGCGGTGGGCGAGCGCGAGAAAGTCCTCGGCGCTGTCGCCGGTCGCTTCGTAGCGGTAGCTCGGCGCGCTCGTCTGCTCGCGAGCGAGGCCCTGGCTCACGAGGGTGCGGTAGACGTCGTTGGCCGTCTCGGTATCGCTCGAGACGAGGGTCACGTCGTCGCCCATGACGTACGAAATCGCGCCGCGCAGAAACGGGTAGTGCGTGCAGCCCAGCACGAGCGTGTCCACGTTCTGCTCGCGCAACGGCGCGAGGTACTCCTCGGCGACGTCGAACAGCTCCTGCCCCGTGGTCACGCCGGCCTCGACGAACTCGACGAAGCGCGGGCAGGCCTGCGTGAACAACCGAATATGGGTGGCCGCGGCGAACGCGTCGTCGTAGGCAAGCGAGTTGACCGTGCCGACGGTGCCGATGACACCGACGCGCTGGTTGCGCGTGGTGATCACCGCACGCCTCACGGCCGGCTGGATCACCTCGATCACGGGCACGCTGTAGCGTTCGCGGGCATCACGCAGCATGGCTGCGGATGCCGTGTTGCACGCGATCACGAGCATCTTCACGTCTTGCGCCACGAGTTCGTCGAGCACTTCGAGGGCGTAACCGCGCACATCGGCTATCTTCTTCGGCCCGTAGGGCGAATGCGCCGTGTCGCCAATATAGAGGATGGACTCGTTGGGAAGCTGGTCTTTAATGGCCCGGGCGACGGTCAGGCCGCCGACTCCCGAGTCAAAGATGCCGATCGGTGCGTCTGTCACTGGATCAAGCTTAGTCGCGACGGATCGGTCAGGCGGGTCAGGCGGGTCAGGCGGGTCGGCCGGGTCAGGCGGGTCAGACGGGTCAGACGGGTCAGACGGGTCAGGCGGGTCGGCCGGGCAGGGCGGGCCGATGGGCGGATAGGCTGGCGAGGTGATCCCGACCCCCGCATTCCGCACCGACCGCTACGAGCTCACGATGGTCGACGCCGCCATTTCGAGCGGAACCGCCGACCGCGAGTGCATGTTCGAGGCCTTCGCCCGCCGCCTGCCGCCGGGCCGCCGCTACGGCATCCTCGCCGGCACCGGCCGCCTGCTCGAGCTCGTACGGGCATTTCGGTTCACGGATGCCGAGATCGGCTGGCTCGAAGAGAACGCGGTCGTGCGCCGCCCGACCCTCGACTGGCTCGCCAACTACGCGTTCAGCGGCAGCATCTGGGGCTACCAGGAGGGCGAAGCATACTTTCCGGGCTCTCCCCTGCTCAATGTGCAGAGCACCTTCGCCGAGGGCGTGTTGCTCGAAACCCTGATTCTCAGCGTACTCAACTACGACACCTCGGTCGCGAGCGCGGCCGCGCGCATGGTCTCGGTCAGCCTCGGCCGCCCACTCGCCGAGATGGGATCGCGCCGCACCGGCGAATACTCGGCCGTGGCCGCCGCGCGAGCGGCATACATCGCCGGCTTCTCGTCGACCAGCAACCTCGAGGCCGGGCGAAGCTGGGGAATCCCGACGATGGGCACCGCCGCCCACTCCTTCATGCTGCTGCACGATACCGAAGAGGATGCCTTTCGGGCGCAGGTCGCGGCCTTCGGTGTCGGCACGACCCTGCTCGTGGACACCTACGACGTGCCCACCGGCATCGCTCTCGCCGTCGCCGTGGCCGGCCCCGCCCTGGGGTCGATCCGTATCGACTCGGGCGACCTGCCGACCGTTGTCGCGGCGGCTCGTGCCCAGCTCGACGCCCTCGGCGCCGTGCAGACCCGCATCACGGTCACGAGCGACCTCGATGAGCATGCGATCGCCGCGCTCTCGGCGTCGCCGGTGGATGCGTTCGGCGTGGGGACATCCGTCGTCACCGGCTCGGGCGAACCCGCCGCCGGCATGGTCTACAAGCTCGTTGCCCACAAGAACGACTCCGGCCAGTGGACGAGCGTCGCGAAGACCTCAACGGCCAAGCTCTCCGTCGGCGGACGCAAGACCGCGCTGCGCCGACTCGACTCCGCCGGCATTGCCCGCGAAGAGATTGTGCAGCTCGGCGACGGCCCCGAGGGCGCAGCTCCGGCCCCGCACGGCGGGCTGGAACGCGAGTTGCTCGTGCCTTTGGTGCAGGGCGGAGTCGTCGACGAGCGCTACGTCGGAGTGGCCGGTACCCAGCGGGCCCGCCAGCATCACGCGGCGGTCATGCAGGAGCTTCCGATCGAAGCGTTCCGCCTCGGCCGTGGCGACGCGGTCATTCCCACGTCATACCGGTAACCGACCCAACCCCGTCGAGGCCTAGCTGGCCTTCATCTTCTCGTAGATGGCCTTGCAGGTCGGGCAGACCGGAAACTTCTCCGGATCGCGACCCGGCAGCCACTTCTTGCCGCATAGCGCCTTCACCGGCTTGCCGGACAGCGCCGATTCGAGAATCTTGTCCTTGGGAACATAGTGCGAGAACCGCTCGTGGTCGCCGGGCTCGATCTGCTCCTGCTCGATGAGTTCTTCGAGTTCGCGGTCGAGAGTCGACGTACCGCCGCCGGCGCCGGGCTGGCCTGGTTCTGCGATGCTTGCGCGAATGTCCTGAGTCATGGCCCAAGTCTAAGCGGGCGGGTACACGCTATGCACGCAGCGCTGAGGCGAGTATTTCGGGCCCGCGGCGTTCGAAGGCTCGCGCTCCGCGCCAGACCCCGACCACGAGAACGAACAGGCCCATGGCCACGCCGTAATAGAGGGCCGGCATAAACCAGTACGGGTCGACGAAGATGCCCAGCAGCAGCCCCAGCAGGGCCGGGCTCGACAGCACGATCGCACCGGTGAAGGTGAGCGATTGCACGATCGCGGAGGCCGTGTCGGATGCCTGCGGCTGCGCGAACGGGCTGTCACCGGGTTTGGTTGCCGGATAGGGGAAGCGAGCAGAGGTGTAGCTCGAGAAGCCGAGGCCGGTGAGAAAGATCGACGTGCTCACGCCGAGCATCGCGGGCAGCGGGCCCCAGTCGCCGTAGAAGAAGACGCTGAGCGCCGAACCGAGACCGATGAGGGGGATGCCCACGACCAGGGTCGGCACCAGACGACCGATGCGGTCGGCCACGCCGCGGGTTCCAGACGCGACGTGCAGCCAAATCGCGGTGCTGTCGTAGGCGACGTCGTTGTGGATCGTCCAGCCGAGAAACAGGCACATGAGCGGCACCGGAAGCAGGGTGAGGTAATGCTCGGGCACTCCCGCGATCGTGAGGGGGATGTACACCAGAACCGGCACGACCGGGATCATGATCAGTGACACCCAGTACCGTGAGTCTCTGCCCCAGGAGGTGATGCTGCGCGCGGCAATCGCCCCGGCGGGAGTGTGCGGCAGGCGGTCAAACCAGCTCAGGCCGCCATACTGCCTGGCCGCGGCTTCCCGCCCCGGCGTCACCAGCATGCGGGCCACGAGTGCGACCCAGGCCAGCCAGAGCAGCCCGGCGGTTGCGAGCGCCACGAGGAGTTTGAGCAGAGCGGTCGCCCACTCGCCGGTCGCGGCGTCACCGGGAACGGCCCAGGCCGCGCCCATCGGCGTCCATCCCAGAATGGCGGCCAGGCCGCCCACGAGATCGAGCCCGTATCGGCTCCACTCCACGTTGAGCAGCAACACCCCGATCGGAGCACAGATGATGAGCACGAGCACTCCGGCCGCGCCGGTGAACTCTCGTGACCGCCGGGTCGACAACAGAAGGGAGGCCAGCGAGGTGCTCACGCGGGTGGCCAGCATGCAGGTGACGAACAGTGCTCCCGCCGCGATCAGTGCCAGCAGTGTCTCTGGAATGCCGCGGGACCAGGTGATCACCGTGGCGAGCAGCGCGAGACCGAGCACGATGGCGGGAACCCCGAGAAAGGAAGACACGAGCAGTCCGCCGGCCAGAGAACGCGTCGGCACCCCGAACAGGGCGAAGTTGCGCGGATCCATGGTGTCATCGATGCCTACCAACAGGGGCATCACGAAGAAGCCCAGCACGACAAGCGCCCCGCCAACCGTGCACGCGTCACGAATCAGGGTGACGTCATCCACAAACCGGGCGCCGACCAGAACGGTGACGAGAACGGCGGCGATGGCGAGACCGTAGGCCAGGCCGACGAGAACACCGACTATTTGCCAGGGACTGCGCCGAAAGGCGTTTCCGAGCAGACGAACCTTCAGTCGGAGAAGCTGTGCAACCATTCCATGCCCTCCGCGACCTTGCGCCCGCCGGCCAGTTCGATGAAACGCTCTTCGAGCGTGGCCGAACCGCGCACCTCGGCAATCGTGCCGGAGGCCAGAACGGTACCCTGCACGATGATCGCGACGTGGTCACAGACACGCTGGATGAGGTCCATCCCGTGGCTGCTGAGCAATACCGTGCCACCGCTCGCGACGTACTTCTGCAAAATCTCGGTGACATTGACGGCCGAAACCGGGTCGACGGATTCGAACGGTTCGTCGAGCACGAGCACCCGCGGCGAGTGGATCATGGCACAGGCCAAGGCGATCTTTTTCGTCATTCCGGCCGAATAGTCGGCGACGAGTCGATTGAGGGCATCCTCGAGCCCGAAGGCTGCGGCCAGGTCGGCGCTGCGTTCTCGCACCGCGCGGTTGTCGAGTCCGCGCAGGGTGCCGGAGTAGTAGAGCAGCTGGGCGCCCGTGAGGCGATCGAAAAGTCGCAGACGATCGGGAAGAACGCCGATCAGTCGCTTCGCCTGCACGGGCTTGGCCCAGACGTCGATTCCGTGAACGTGGATGGAACCGGCGTTCGGCCGCAGGAGACCCGTGATCATCGAGAGCGTCGTGGTCTTGCCTGCCCCATTGGGGCCGACAATTCCATAGAACGATCCGGCGCGTACCTCCAGATCGACGCCCGAGACGGCGGTGGTGGGCCCGAAGCGCTTCACCAGACCGGATGCGCGCACAACGACGGGCGCGAGCGGATCGGCCAGTTCGACGGTGGCGCGCTCGATGACGGCCACGGGCTTGCGCTTCTTGGGCCGCGGGGCCGCAGCAGGCCGGTCGGGCGTCACGCTGGGCAGCGCTGTGGGCAGCACCGCGGTCACGAGAGCCTCAGCGGTCAGCTTCGACTCAGCGGTCAGCTTCGCCTCGGCAGCCGATCTCGCCTCCGAAGCCAGTCTCGCCTCCGAAGCCAGCGCTGCCTCACGGGTTTCTGCGGCGAGCGTCTGGGCTGCGAGCGTCTGGGCTGCGAGCGTCTGGGCTGCGAGCGTCTCGGCCCGGGCTGCTGCCGCCTCTGCCTTGCGGGCAGCTTCGGCGCGCGCAGCTACGGCACGGGCGGCCGCGGCGGTACTCGCGGCCGTCTTTGCCGCGCTCGACCGCGCCGCGCCGGGCCGCGCCGCGGACGACGAGGCTGACGAAGCAACTGCCGTGCGGGCCTGGCTGCGTGCAGCGGCAGCCGACTTGGCAGGTGAGGGTCTCGCAGGTGAGGGTCTCGCAGGTGAGGATTTCGCGGGTGAGGACTTCGCGGGTGAGGACTTCGCCGGTGATTCGGAGATCGTGCCGGGGCGGGCCTGTTGGGGGGGCGCGGGCTTGAGGGCGAAAGGTTTCGGCGCTGCCGACTTCGCTGCGGTGGTGCGCGGTCGAGCCGGCTTGGGGCGACCGGAGGCCGGCCGCGACGCGGTCACGGGTGCGACCGGGTCCGCCTCCGCTGCTGTGTTTCTCGAGGGATCTGAGGGTCTCGAAGACTCGCCCCTCGGGGGTTCGGCTCTCGGGGCTTCAGGGGTCACCCCGCTAACTTACCAACCGCACCCTGACACCCAGATGTGGGTCGGCAGCTGCGGGCCGCCCGCCACGGTCGTCGTGTGGTCACAGCTTGGGCACGGAATCTGCCCATACTTGGCCTCATTCTACTAAAAGTGTATGGTTATAGTGGCATAACGATGTGTCTTTGTGTGAACCAGTGGGTAAACCTTGGGCAAACTCTGACTTATTCAATCCCTGAGAAGTCGAGTGGTTCCTGAGGCTGCGCCCAAACCATTCTTGAGGAGATAATCGTGACCACCCAGGTAGTCATTCTCGCGGCGGGCATGGGCAGCCGTCTCGGCCGCTCACTTCCGAAGCCGCTCACCGAGCTCAGCGACGGCCGCACCATCATGCAGCAGCAGTTCGACAACATCGCTCACGCCTTCGGCACGGTCGCCAAGGTCACCATCGTTGTCGGCTACAAGCTCGAGCACATCATTGAGGCCTTCCCCCAGGCATCCTTCGTGTACAACGAGCAGTACGACCAGACGAACACCTCGAAGAGTCTGCTGCGCGCGCTTCAGGCGTCCGCTCCCGGCGGTGTGCTCTGGATGAATGGCGACGTGGTCTTCGACCCGGCCATCCTCGATCGTGCAGCGGCCATGATGGCCCGCGACCAGTCCTTCGTCATGGTCAACACCGACAAGGTGTCCGATGAAGAGGTCAAGTACACGATGAGCACTGAGGGCTACATCAAGGAGCTCTCGAAGACCGTCAAGGGCGGCCTCGGCGAGGCCGTCGGCATCAACTACGTGTCGGCCGCCGACAAGGCGCTGCTCATTCGGCACCTGATCAAGGTCGACGCGCAGGACTATTTCGAGCGCGGCATTGAACTCGCGATCGAAAAGAACCGCATGCTGGTCGAACCGATCAATATCTCGGACTTCTACGCCGTCGAAGTCGACTTCGCCGAAGACCTCGAGCGGGCCAACCTCTTCGTCTGATCCGTCACGGGCGAGCGCGGGCGGGCATCCGCCCGCGCAGACACACGCGCGTGCCCGCCCACGGCCCGCGCTCACCTACGCCCGCGCTCACCTACGCCCGCGCTCACCTACGCCCGCATTCACCTACGATAGAGCGCGTGAACAGATACGGTGCGCGTGAACAGATACGGTGCGCGTGAGTAGTTTTGCCGAGGTACGCCCGCAGCAGCGCACCGCCTTCGCCCGTTACCGACACTCCCTGTGGCTGCTGACTCAGCGGGACCTGCGGGTGCGCTATTCAACGTCGGTGCTCGGATATTTCTGGTCGATTCTCGACCCGCTCGTCATGGCCGGCATCTACTGGTTCGTCTTCACCCAGGTTTTTCAACGCCCGGTCGGCGACGAGCCGTACATCGTGTTTCTGCTGGCGGCACTGCTGCCGTGGATGTGGTTCAACGGTGCCGTCTCCGACTGCACGCGAGCGTTTCTGCGTGAGGCGAAGCTCATCCGCTCGACGCGCATCCCGCGCACCATCTGGGTGAACCGGCTCGTGCTGTCGAAGGGTATCGAGTTTCTGGCAGCGATCCCGGTTCTCATTCTCTTCGCGATCGTTTACCGCGCAGAGCTCAACGTCGACGCGGTGCTGTTTCCCCTCGCGATCGTGCTGCAGACCGCGCTCACTGCGGGAGTCGGCCTGCTGGTCGCTCCCCTGGTTGTCTTTTTCCGCGACCTTGAGCGCGCCGTGAAGCTGATTCTGCGCTTTCTGTTCTACGCCTCCCCCATCATCTACGGCACGAGCAACCTGCCGCCGGAATTGCAGTTCTGGGCCGCGTTCAACCCCCTCACCGGGATTTTCAGCCTGTACCGGGCCGCGTTCTTTCCCGACCAGCTTGATTGGTTCGCGGTGGCCGTCAGCGCGGCCATGTCGCTGGCCTTTCTGGGACTCGGTCTGCTCGTCTTCAGCCGGGCCGAACGCGCCGTTCTGAAGGAGATCTGATGTCGAATCCGACCGTTGCTTCACCGGGAACGACACCCCAGGCGCCCGTAATTGCACTGACGGATGTCGGCATCCGCTTTCGCCGTAATCGGCGTGGTCGGCGCTCGTTCAAGGATCTGTTCTCGAGCCGCAGCCGCCGTAGTCGACCGAATGAGTTCTGGGCCCTGCAGCACGTCAATTTCACGGTGCAGCGCGGCGAGGCGATCGGGGTGGTGGGCCGTAACGGCCAGGGCAAGTCCACCCTGCTGAAACTCGTGACCGGCGTGGTGTTGGCCGATGAGGGGCGCGTGCACGTCACCGAGGGGGTTGCTCCGCTCATTGAAATCACGGGCGGTTTTGTCGATGATCTCACGGTGCGCGACAACGTCTATCTGACCGCCGGGCTGCACGGCATGACCCGCAAGCAAATCGATTCTCGATTCGATGACATCATCTCGTTTGCAGAGATCGCCGATTTCATCGATACGCCCTACAAACACCTGTCGAGCGGCATGAAGGTGCGCATCGCCTTCGCCGTTATTTCGCGGCTCGAGGAGCCAATTCTGCTGGTCGACGAGGTGCTCGCCGTCGGCGACAAGGCCTTTCGGGAGAAGTGCTACCGCCGCATCGAGGAACTCCTCGCGGGCGGGCGCACCCTCTTCTTTGTCTCACACAATGAGCGGGATCTGCGTCGGTTCTGCACCCGTGGGCTGTACCTCGACAAGGGCGCCCTCGTGCTCGACGCCCCCATCGCCGAGGTGCTCGGCCGATACAACGCCGACTACGGTATCAAACCGGCCAAGCCGTAACTCGGCGCTGCTCTTAACGGCGGCGCTGTACTCAGCGGCGCTGTACTTAGCGGCGCTGTACTTAGCGGCGCTGTACGGCGTGTGCCTCCTGTTCACGGCGAAAGTCCAGAGCGGTGTAGCTGTCGCGGGTCGGCGGCAGGTGAGCCGTCGTGAAACCGATCAGCAGTTCACTGGGTTCCATCCCGAGCACTGTCGCCAGGCGGATGAGGGTATGGAAGGTGGGATTGCCGTGTCCGCGGTCGATTCGGGCGTAATTCGACACGTTGAGTCCGGCTAGATGGGCGACGGTCTCTTGATTCAGAGAGAGCGCCAGACGGCGTTCGCGCAAGCGACCACCCAAGATTCGGGACGCTTCAGATTTAGGCTCAGGCATGTCTCAGTTCTACTCTTACAGGGGATATGGCACCAGTGGTTTTGAGGCTCGCGGTACCCCCACTTTCGGCATCAGACCAGCACTGGGGTCATCCCGTCAACTCGCGTAAACTGACCGCGGCAGGCACTGCAGAGGTTTCCAGCCACACACGGCCATACACCGCCATACACCGCCACACACCGCCACACGAGGAGGCGCCACGATGTCCACGCAGCCCACACCCATCCTGTCTTCGACCGGCGGCACTCCCGAGGGCGGCCAGCTGCCGACCGGTGTCGTCAAGGGCTTCGATCGAATCATGTCGATCCACCGACCGGTGGTGCTCGCGCACATCCGCGGCATCCGCCGCCGCCACCCGGATGCGACGCCGTCCGAATTGGTGCGCATTCTCGAACGCCGGTATCTGGCCGCCGTCACGACGGGCGGGGCCGCTGTCGGCGCGACGGCCGTTATTCCCGGCATTGGTACCGGCGTGACGCTCGCCCTCTCCGGGGTCGAGACGGCCGGTTTTCTCGAGGCGACCGCCCTGTTCGCTCAGTCGGTGAGCGAGGTGCACGGTATCGCCGTCGACGAGCCGGACCGCGCGCGCGCCCTCGTCATGACGATGATGCTCGGGCACGAGGGCACCGACCTGGTTCGGCAGCTGGCCGGGCAGTTCACCGGCAGCGGAGCCGCTCGCGGCGCCTACTGGGGTGAACTGGTCACCAACAGCATTCCGCGGGCCATAGTGGGGCCCCTGACGGATCGGCTGAGGTCGGCCTTCATCCGCCAGTTCGCGGCCCGCGGGGGCGCGAGCCTCGTGGGCAAGGCACTGCCGTTCGGCGTCGGAGCCATCATCGGCGGTGCCGGAAACCACATTCTCGGCAAGCGGGTCATGCAGACCTCGAGGCTCGCCTTTGGACCGGCTCCCGACGGATTCCGACCGGAGCTTGATCCTCAGCTGCGCGAGATCACCCTTCGTCCGTCGCGACCGTCCCGTCTGTGGAGCGTTCGGCGTAAGGGCTGAGCGCGTCATCGCCCGCGTGCAGGGCCGCGAATCGGTCCCACTCCGCGAGCAGCCGGGCAATCGCAGCGTGAAACCGGGCGGTGGCGCTGCCGGGCGTGGTGTCGCCGAAGTAGCGGGTGACCCAGGAGGTCAGGCGCGCCCTGGCCGGACCGTCGACCGCGAGGGCATCCAGGGCTTCGATGATGTCGCCGGTCTGTACGGCGTAGAGCCATTCACAGTCGGAGAGGTATCCGCTCGTGTCGATCTCGGCCGCTGGATCGACCGGGCGGGTCACCATGAGCGGTTTTCCGGTCGCCAGACGGTCATAGACCATGGCTGAGATGTCGACAATGGCAACGTCGGCCGCGACCAGCTGCCAGCCGAGGTCCGGACCATCGTCGTAGACGTGTTGGGCCGTGGCATCCCGCGCGTTGGCCGCGGCAATCGCGGCGATGATGCGCCGGTTCGCGGCTCCGTACTCGGGGTCGGCGACCCCGCTGCGCGGGTGTGGACGATAGATCACCCGGTGTCGACCGCTCGCGAGCAGCGCCGTCACCAGAGCGACACCGTGGGTGGCGACGGAACCGTACGACGCCGACGGGCGGTCCCCCTCCCAGGTGGGCGCGTAGAGCACCACCGTGCGGTCGTCGGGGGTATAGGGTACATCGCGGGAGAAGTGGTCGGCCTGCGGGCGCCCAATGGGCAGGGCACGCTTGTCGAAGTCGTAGTCCCACAGCACCCGGTTCAGGCGCGCGAGGGCGGCATCGCCCGCAACGAAGGCGTAGTCGTAGGCCTTGAACTGATTGGTCAGCATGTACATCTTGTCGCTCTCACCGTGGTTGATGAAAACATGCCAGCGCCGTCCGTAGCGCATCATCTGAAAGTTGCGCGGGTTCTGGTTGACGTACAAGACAATACGGATGTCCTGTTCCTCGATGATGTGCTCGAGGTCGGATACCTTGCGCACGTAGGCAACCGGTACCGGCGACTCTTCCATGAGCATGACCGTGCCGCCGGCGGTGCGGCTCAACACGACGACCGGCCAGGTCTCGGCGAGGACGGCGAGCGGCTTGTACCACTGACGCATCTGGTACATGTTGACGGGGCCGTCGGCGAAGTAAACCGCGACCTTGAACCGCTTGGGTTCAAAGGGGGTTCGCGCGTTCATGCGCCCGGAGAGCCGGCGATCTGCGATGCGCGAGTGCACGGCATCCCGAACGAGTTTTACCGCGAGGCGGGCGTCCTTCTGAATATCCACCAATTGAGCCTACCGTCCGGTTCGTCTGCGCGATCGGCGCCCAGACCATCGGTGCCCAGTCGATCGGTGCCCAGTCGATCGGTGCCCAGTCGATCGATGCTCAGACGATCGGCAGCCGTCCGGCGCGGGTCATGCGCCAGACCGTGCGCATCGAGAGTGGCCGCCGCGGGCCGGGATCGCTGCGCCACCCCTCACTCCAGCCGCCGAACCAGGCACGCAGGGCGGTGGGGTTGCGTGCCCAGCGCAGTGCCTGAATCGCCGTCCACGCTCCGACGTACAGCGGAACGAACGGCAGCGGCAGGTTGCGGCGAGCCAGCCAAACCCGGTTTCGGGCGTTGAGCCGGTAGTAGTCGGCGTGCCGGGTTTGTTGGATGACCGGGTGATTGGCCTCGAGATCGCCCGCGTACCAGACCCGCAGGCCCTGATCCCAGACTCGCCAGGCCAGTTCGATGCCCTCGTGAGCGTAGAAGAACGGCTCGGCCCAGCCATCCGTTTTCAGAAAAACCGCGCGGGGCAGCAGCACGGCTCCCTCCCAGACCGAGAACACCGGCCCGGACTCGGTCGCGAGTCCCTTGCGAATTCGCGGAATCCAGCGCCGCGGCGACGCGATGCCGGTGGGGTCGGTGACCCGAGGCTGCAGCAGCCCGATGCTCGGATCCGCCCGCAGCGTGTTAATGGCGCTGAGCAGAAATGCGGGGTCGGGAATGCTGGCATCGTCGTCGAGAAAGAACAGGTACTCCCCGGCTACGAGCGGCACGCCCCGGTTGCGGCCGGCCGGAATTCCGAGGTTCTCAGCCAGGCCGAGCGCCCGCACACCGTGCGGGAGGCCGGCGGGCTGCCATCCGTTTCCCACACAGACCACGTCGAGCTGCACGCCCTGCTGCGCCAGAATGCTGCGGATGCCGCGCTCCAGGTCCCGGGGACGGGTGCCCTGGGTGAGCACCACGACCCCGACCGTCGGCAGCGGCGGGGCCGTGGGTGCGGTCTCAGGAACGAACACGCTTCGACGCCATAATCGCCACGAAATGACCGATCAGCGACAGAAAAGCCAGAGGCACGATGGCGAACAGCACGACCCGGTCGACAATCGGCTGGCCGAAGATCAGGCCGACGACGGCTGCGGCGAAGATGACCATGGTCAGCTCAACGGAGTGGTACAGGCGGTGAAAGGGCAGGAACCGCGCGAACTTGCGAGCCCTGGCCAGCAGGCTCGAGGTCGGCGTCTTCTCGCCATGGGTGTCGGCGAGTTTTGTCAGTCCCGCGTTGGCACGGGCCACGTGCACCATGTCGTTGAGTGCCTTGTTCAGCACGATGATCAACGCGAGCATCAGGCCGAGCGTGGTGAAGAGATAGTCCGCGGGCGCTTCGAAGGGGTATGCGGCGGCCCGAATGCCGAGGGCGATGGGAATCAGGGCCTCGGTCGAGTAATGCCCGACCTTGTCCAGAAACACCCCGGCCGGGGAGGACGTGCGGCGCCACCGGGCGACCTCGCCATCGCAGCAGTCGATGAGCATCTGCAGCTGCCCCAGCACGAGGGCCAGCAGGGCGCCCCCGATGCCCGGAATCAACAGCGCGGCGGCGGTCGACCAGCCGACCAGAATCATGAGCGCGGTCACGCCGTTGGCCGAAATGCGGGTCTTGAGCAGCATCCAGGTCACGTACGGCGACAGGTCGCGCAGGTACAGCGAGGCGGTCCAGTGCTCGGCGTTCGCGCGCAGGCGAACCTCGGGCGGCTGCGCCACGCGGCGCAGCTCGGCGATGGACGACGGCCGGTCGGAGTGAGGGCGAGCGGATGCGGGTGAACCGGGTGTCATGGTCACCTTCCGGTGTGAGCGCTGATGTTGCGGGTGAAGGTCAGGTAGCCGAGCACGAAACCGATCCCCCAGCAGAAGTGGATGCAGGGCAAGACTACGAGGAACCGCAGGGCAGTGCGAAATTCGTCTCGTCGCGACGCCGTGGCCGCCAACACGATTGCGAGGTATCCGAGTGGGGGAACCCACCCAAGAAGCAGCCAGGGGGTGTGCGCGAGCGCGAGCTGCACGAGGCCACCGAGTCCGGCCACCGTGCCGAGGAACACCGCGAGCACCATGGCGGGCGGAATGAAGTAGCGGATGCCGTTGGCTTCGGGAAACCGTCTGGCCAGTTCGCCGCGCCACAGCCCCGTCGAGAGCATTTGACGCGCCAGCCGGGAGACGCTCGGTCGCGGCCGGTAGAGCACCTTCAGGCGGGGTGTGAACCAGACCGACCCACCGGTCTCACGCAGGCGCCGGTTCAGCTCCCAGTCCTGGCCGCGCTTGATGTTCTCGTCGAAGAGTCCGACCCGAAACAGGCTCTCGGTTCTGAAACATCCGAGGTAGACCGTTTCGGCTTCACCCTCTGGGCCCCCCACGTGCAGCGGGGTACCGCCCAGACCGATGCGGGTGCCGTAGGCGCGGGCGACGGCCTTCTCGAAGGGGCTCACGCCCTGCGCGTCCATGATGCCACCGACGTTGTCGGCTCCGGTGCGCTCGAGGGTCTCGACCGCGATGCGGGCGTAGTCGGCAGGAAGCACCGAGTGAGCGTCGACGCGAATGATGATGGGGTACTGCGAGGCGCGGATGGCGGTGTTCAGGCCAGCGGGGGTCGAGCCGACCTCGTTGGCCACCACACGAATACGGGAATCAACCGCGGCCATCTCTTCGACCAGTTCGGTGGTGCCGTCGATGCTCGGGCCGAGGGCCAGGGTGACCTCGAAGGGACCGGCGTAGTCCTGGGTGAGCAGACTTGCCACGGCGTCGCGCACGTGACTGGCCTCGTTGAGCACCGGCATGACGTACGACACACCGGGCAGCTCGGGCGCGCTCCCTGTTCGGTCACTCCCCTGTCGGTCATGCACCTGGCTGGCCAGCTTTCCGGTTGAGGGGTAGGACGATAGAGCCTATCAGTCGGTCTCCCGCACGCATGCTCACACCCGCGGCCGCACGCACACACAGCTGCGCCGCCGGGGTGACCGGCGGCGCAGCTGGCGGGAGCCAGGAAGGATTGGCCCGTGGAGCCGGGTGCTTAGCTTGCGAGCTCCCCCACGGTGACAGACACGGTAACCGATTTGCCATCGCGTACATACGTGAGGTCTGCGGTGCCGCCCGCCGGAAGCACCCGCACCTGAGCGGTGAGGTCGTTTGAATCGGTGATCGGTACGCCGTTGAAGTTGGTGACGATGTCGCCCTTCTCCAGTCCGGCCTTCTCGGCTGCTCCGCCCGAGCTGACCTCGCTGATCAGCGCGCCGACGGTCGTGCTGCTCGCATCACTCGAAGCGGTCGTCACGCTTGCGCCCAGCAGGCCGTGGGTGGCGACGCCGTCGCTGATCAGTTCCTCGGAGATGCGCTTGGCAAAGTTCGAGGGAATGGAGAAGCCCACGCCGATGCTGCCGGCGGCGGTGGATGAGCTGCCGCCCGCGTTGGCGATCGCCACGTTGATCCCGATCAGCTCGCCCTGTCCGTTGAGCAGGGCACCGCCGGAGTTGCCGGGGTTGATCGCGGCATCCGTCTGAATCACCGGCAGCGAGATGCTGCTGTTGGCGGTGGGCGCCTGAGTGGATTCGGAGCCGTCAGGGTTGGGAATATCGAAATTCCAGAAATCGAAGGGGCTCTGGCCGCTGTCATCGGGAACGGTTTCATCGGGCGTCGCGGGGGCCGCCGAGGAGGCGACCGTGATGCTGCGGTTGAGGGCGCTCACGATTCCGTTGGTGACGGTACCCGAGAGGCCCAGCGGAGCACCGATGGCGATGGCGGTGTCGCCGACGTTGAGCTTGCTCGAATCGGCAAAGTCAATCGGGGTGAGTCCGCTGGCGTTGTCGAGTTTGATCACGGCAAGGTCTGAAATCGGATCGGTGCCCACCACGGTCGCGCTGTAGAGCTTGCCGTCGTCGGCCTTGACCTGAACGGCGACGTCGGAGACGGCACCGTCGAGGGTGACCACGTGGGTATTGGTGAGCACGTAGCCGTCGGCGCTGAGGATGACGCCGGAACCGGTGCCGCCCTCCTGGCCGCTCGCGACCTCGATCGTCACGACGCTCGGCGACGCCTTGGCTGCCACGGCGGTGATCTGGTTGACGCTCTCGGTATTGTTGACGACCACATTGCTCGGGCCGGTGGCGTCGCTCACTTCGATGCCGTTGCCGCGGCCGGAGTCGGCGAGCGCGTAGATGCCGGCACCGGAGACTCCTCCGACGAGGGCGCCAATGGCGAGCGCGGCGATCAGCGCGACGCTGTTCTTGCGTCGTGCGGGGTCTTTCGGCCCGGGGCCGCTCGGCTGGCCGGTCTCGGTCGCGTATCCCTGCTGCGCGAGGTACGGCGGGTAAGCGAGGGTCTCGGCACCGGCGGGAGCAACGGCGATCGGGCGGCCGAAAGCGTCTCGCGGGTAATCGACCGCAGAGCCGCCGGCAGGCAGTGCGGCGGTCGGGTAGGCCACGGTGTCCGCGGTGCGGTCGACGGATGCGCCCGCACCGGTCTCGTGGTCCGGCTGCGGGTTCTGCTGCTGCGGGTTCTGCTGCTGCGGGTTCTGCTGCGGAGCTGCTTCTACGGGGTGAACCGGCTGAAACGGCTGCACGGGGGCTGCCTCAACCTGGTTGGCCTCAGCCTGCTGGTTGGCCTCAGCCTGCTGGTTGGCCTCAGCCTGCTGGTTGGCCTCAGTGGGGTTGGCCTCAGTCGGGATCGGTTCAGGAATGTTGCCCGGTTCCTTGGTGCTGTCAGTCATGGGGTGCTCCTTCCAAGCTGTGCCAGCCTTGCGCCTCAACCTGAGCGTTTGGTATGCGCAAACTGGGAGCATTCAATGTCGACACCGTGCATTCAATGTCGACACCGTGCATTCAATGTCGACACCGTGCATTCAATGTCGACGCCGTGACGTTGCGCAGTGCTCGTTCACTCATAGTGCCACGGGGAATGTCATAGGTTGGAAGGATGCTGATTCTCATGAGATCCGTCGGGCCTGGCGCATGACAGTTTCGGGCGCGTGGCGCCGAACGGCCAGGGGCGCCGGACTACTTGCCGACGACGGCAGCGTCGCGGCCAGTATCTTCGCCGAAATGAGTGCCCTCGCGGTGCGCACGGGAGCGCTCAACCTGGGCCAGGGTTTCCCCGATGAGGATGGCCCGCCTGAGGTACTCGAGGCCGCGCAGCGCGCCATCCGCGACGGCATGAACCAGTACCCGCCGGGACGCGGCCTGCCGGTTCTGCGCGACGCGATAGCGCGGCACCAGAAGCGCTTCTACGGGCTCGATCTCGATGCCGACCGGCAGATCCTCGTGACGGCCGGCGCCACCGAGGCGCTCGCGGCGACAATTCTGGCGCTGCTCGAGCCCGGCGACGAGGTGGTCACCTTCGAGCCGTTCTACGATGCCTACGGTGGCCTGATAGCCCTGGGCGGCGGCATCCATCGCACGGTCCCGCTGCGGGCGCCGCACTTTCAACCCGACCTCGACGAGTTGCGGGCGGCCGTCACCGACAAGACGCGGCTCATCCTGATCAACGATCCGCACAACCCGACCGGTGCCGTCTTCTCTGCCGAGACCCGTGCCCTGATTGTGGAACTGGCCCACCGGCACGACGCCCTGATCGTGACGGACGAGGTGTATGAGCACCTCACCTTCGGTGCGGCACACGTGCCGATCAGCACGCTGCCGGGCGCGTGGGAGCGTACCATTACGATCTCCTCGGGTGGCAAGACGTTCAGCACCACCGGCTGGAAGGTCGGCTGGCTGAGCGCACCGGCGCATCTCGTGACCGCCATTCTCGCGGTCAAACAGTTTCTCACCTACGTCAACGGGGCTCCCTTTCAGCCCGCGATGGCGGTGGGGCTCGACCTGCCGGACAGCTATTTCACCGGTATCGCCGACGTGCTGCGCTCCAAGCGTGACACGCTCGCCGAGGGGCTGATCCGAGCCGGATTCACGATCAGCGTGCCGCAGGGTTCCTATTTCATCGTCGCGGATGCCCGGCCGCTCGGCTACGCGCACGGCGCCGACTTCTGCCGAGCCCTGCCCGGCCTTGCCGGTGTCGTTGCGGTGCCGATCTCGGCGTTCTGCTCCCCCGCACACCGTCACGAGTACGCCTCGCTCGTGCGCTTCGCCTATTGCAAGACAACGGATGTGCTCACCCAGGCCACCCGCAACCTCGCCGCCCTCGCCCCCGCGTAGCGCCTAACCCGACCCGACCCGAGCCAGTTTTCCTGCCGCGAGAGCGGGTGAATCGTCGGTGAGACTGGGTCTGACCGACGATTCACCCGCTTTCGCGAGAAGGGCGGGGCGTGGGTGCCGAGGAGGGTTAGGAGGCCAGGGCGGGGTAGTCGGTGTAGCCGACGGCTCCGTCGCCGTAGAAGGTCGCCGCGTTCGGAGCGTTGACCGGCAGGTCCTCGCGCCAGCGGCGCACCAGGTCGGGGTTGGCGATCGCGGGCCGACCAACGACGACGGCGTCGGCGTGGCCGTCGCGCACGATGCTCAGGGCCTCGTCACGGCTCGTCACCTCGCCGAAGCCGCTGTTGACGATGAAGGTTCCGTCGAAGCGGGTGCGCAGCTCCTGCACGAGCGCGCCGGTCGGGTCGGCGTGCAGCACGCTCAGGTAGGCGAGTCCGAGCGGGGCAAGGGCGTCAACGAGTGCGCCGTAGGTGGCAAGCACGTCGGCGGCGTCGGTCTCGAGCGCGTCCTGGATGTTGTGGGCCGGTGAGATGCGGATGCCGACCTTGCCGGCGCCGATCGCCGCGGCGACCGCGGTGGTCACCTCAACCACGAAACGGGCACGGTTGGCGGGGGAACCGCCGTAGTTGTCGTCTCGCACGTTAGAGGCCGGCGACAGGAACTCGTGCAGCAGGTAGCCGTTGGCGCCGTGAATCTCGACTCCGTCGAAGCCGGCGGCGATGGCATCCGTCGACGCCGTGACGAACTCGGCGAGAACGCCGGGCAGTTCGTCGGGCGTGATGGCGTGCGGCACCGGGTAGGGCTGCTTGCCCGTGCTGGTGCGGGTGTCACCGACGATGGCGATGGCACTCGGTGCCACGACCTCGTAACCGCCGTTGGTGTCGGAGTGACTGACCCGGCCGGCGTGCATGACCTGGGCGAAGATGCGTCCGCCGGCGGCGTGTACGGAGTCGGTGACGCTCTTCCAGCCGGCCAGCTGCTCGGGGGTCACGAGACCGGGCTGGCCCGCATAGCCCTGACCGGCGTGGCTCGGGTAGGTCCCCTCTGAGACGATGAGTCCCAGGGTGGCGCGCTGGGTGTAGTGCTCCACGACGAGCGGGCCGGGAATGCCGAGCGCGCCCGAGCGGGTGCGGGTCAGCGGGGCCATGATCACGCGGTTGGGCAATTCGATGTCGCCGAGGTTCAGGGGGGAGAAAAGTTTCACGAGCCACTCATTCTGTTGATCATGCCATCTGTTGATACGCCGCTGCCTGTTGCTATGCCACTGGCCGTTGATAAGCAGTTGGGGCCGCAACGGCGAACCCGGCGCACTGGTCGACAACGGCCGCACGGGCGCCCGTATTCCACTCGCGGTACTTCATCAGGCATTTCATCAGCCGCTTCTCAGGCACTCCGTGAAGTGGTTCCCGGCGTCGGTCGCTCCAATCCACCGGGGCGTCCGCGACGAACCTGTTACATGAGCACCACGATGACCCGGGCCACGCGCATCGATGCGTCGCGGGCACCGGAGGGGCGGCGTGCCGCCGATCCTCTCGGCACCGGCATGCTCAGCACGGAAGCAATCGGCGCCGGCTACTGTCCGTTTCCGATCAGCACCGATCCGCGGCAGTTCGGCCTCACGACGAGCACCATGCGCCTCGCGCACGGCGTGGTCGTGGTGCGCCACGGCCGCCGAACCCTGGGCGACACGGCCACCATCCTGCTGCACGGAGCCGCCGGATCCTGGACGACGTGGACACCGCTGCTCGCGGCGGCTGCCTCCGGCACCCCCGCTTCGCAGCGCCACGCCGAGACGGATGCCGCCACCCTGCCGCTGACGGACCTCATCGTTGCGGATCTGCCCGGCTGGGGCGAGAGCGCGCTCGCCGCCGACCCGGCCGACCGCACGGTGGAGGCGCTCGCGGCCACGGTCGCCGAGGTCGCGCGCGCCCTCGGCTACCGCCGCTGGGTCGTGCTCGGGCATTCGATGGGCGGGTTCGTTGCCCTGCAGCTCGCCGCCTCGGAACCGGAATCCACCGTGAGCGTTGCCCTCATCTCCCCCACGACCTTTTCGGTCATCGACAGCGTGCGTCACCCGGTCACGCGAGGTGCGGCCCTGCCCGCGTACACGGCCCTCCTGATGATGATGCGCCTGCTCGCCGGGCTCGGCCGGGTCGGAGAAGCGCTCATCGCCGGTGTCGCCCGACTGTCCCTGCTGCGCCTGCTCGTCTCTCCCCTCTTCGATCGGGCCGCCCGAATGGATGCGACCGTCATCGCCGCTCTCGCTTCAGAGGTTCGCCCCGTCGGCTTCACCGTCGCATCCGCTCAGGCCGGGGGATATGACGCTGCCGAGCGATGGTCGCGGATCGTGTGCCCGGTGCGTTCGGTCACCGGCGACTCCGACGTGTTCATCGCCGCGAGCGATGCCGAGCGGCTGCGGGGCGTCATCGC
Organism: Cryobacterium frigoriphilum; assembly: GCF_004403305.1. GTDB lineage: Bacteria > Actinomycetota > Actinomycetes > Actinomycetales > Microbacteriaceae > Cryobacterium > Cryobacterium frigoriphilum. The sequence goes on from NZ_SOHE01000041.1 coordinate 115,759, forward strand.
GAACTTCGAGACCGTGATCATGGCCGGCGCGGGACACTTTGCGCACATCGAGCGACCGTTCACGGTGCTGACAGCCCTGAACGCTCATGAGGGTTGACCCCCAATGCTTGGCACGTCTCTTGTGGCGGCCGCGCAAAAGGAGCAGAGTGAGTAGAGCAGCACAGTGAGTAAAGCTCCGGTTCATTTGCACAGTCGGTTCTCTTACGCAGTCGGTTCACTTGCACTGTGGAAAGCACCGCTTTCGCCGGCCCCTGCACCTCGCGCGACCGATCGAAAGTGACACACCATGGGTTCTCTCACCTACGACCGAGTTGTGGTCGAATTCGACGACCGAATTCTGGCCCACCTTCAGGTCGTCATCATTCAAAAGTTGCGCCGCGGCGAGAGCTTTCTGCTCTCCTGGCGCGATGCGGCGGTGGTCGGCGACGGCCGCAGTTCGGCGTGGCTGCATCCCGCCATTCCCCTGTATTTCAAGTTCGCCGGTGGTCGGGCTCCGATCATCAATCCGCAGTGGCTGGCTCAACTGACCCGGTCGGCCAACAGCTCACAGGGCCTCGTCGTGACCGGCGAGGAGAGTTCCATGGTCGAGCGCGACCCGGCCGCCCGTTCCGAAGTGGCGTTCAGCATTCGGCCGGCCGCCACCACCCGCGCCACGAAGGCCACCGAAAGCTAGCGCTCCACGACTCGAAAACGACGCAGGTGAAGCGCAGGGTTCCGGGCACGCACCGCGCGCAGCCGCTCCGCCGACAGCCAGGCGACCGCGACGTCGGTGGTCTCCCCGATCGTGACCAGTTCGACCCCCATGGGGTCGAGCACCAGGCTGTTTCCGACGCCGATCGGCGGGGCATGATCGGCGGCCGCGACGTAGACGGTGTTTTCCAGCGCCCGGGCGGTCAGCAGCGTGCGCCAGTGGTGCTCCTTCAGGGGCCCCCGCACCCATTCCGCCGGCACGAGCACCAGGTCGGCGCCAGCGTCAACGAGTCGGCGGGTGACTTCGGGAAAGCGGATGTCGTAACAGGTCTGCATTCCAACGGTCAGGTCGCCAACCCGAAAGGTCTGCGGCGCCTCGATCGGGCCCGGCAGCACCCAGTCGGATTCGCGTTCGCCGAAAGCGTCGTAGAGGTGCAGCTTGCGGTAGCTGGCGACGAGCTGTCTACCGGGATCCACCGCGATCAGGGTGTTACTGAACCGGCCAGGATCGGCTGTCGTTTCCACCATTCCGGCCACGACATACACGCCCAGTTCGGCCGCGAGGTCGGCGAGCGCCGTGACGAATGGTCCGTCGAGCGGTTGCGCCGCGGCCAGCCAGGTCGGGCCGAGAACCGGCTCGAAGAAGGCGGCGTATTCGGGAAACACGATCAACTGAGCGCCCCGCGCGGCCGCGGTTCGCGCGAGGGCGGTCATGGCCGCCAGGTTGTGCTGCTCGTTCGCCGTCGGTCGAAACTGGGCGACGGCCACCGCGGTGCTCGGGAACTCGTTCATGGCGCCAGCCTAGCCGTGGGACGGGTGGCTGCCCTGGATCGGCGGCCCCCGCACAACCTGTCGGCGCGCACGCTTGCGGGCATACTCGTGCCTGTTTTTCAGGCGCAACCGGCCGAACCGGCGCCCAACGTTCATCTGGGTGCCCTAGCGTCGTTCTGTAGCCCGTCCGACGAAATCCTGAGGTAGCCGAATGCCCAACACTCTGGTCATTATTCCCACCTATAACGAGCGCGACAACATCGGGCCGATTGTGGCGCGAGTGCGGGCGAGCGTTCCGCAGGCCGATATTCTCGTCGTCGACGACGCCAGCCCGGATGGCACGGGCGTGCTGGCCGACGCCCTGGCCGTCGGGGACACGCAGGTGCACGTTCTGCATCGCCGGGCGAAGGCCGGGCTGGGTGCGGCGTATCTGGAGGCGTTCGGTTGGGGCCTCTCCCGCGGTTACGACCGGCTCGTGCAGCTTGACGCCGACGGCTCGCACCTGCCCGAGCAGCTGCCCGACCTGCTCGCGGCCGCGAATTCGGCGGACGTCGTCATGGGATCCCGGTGGGTGCCCGGCGGACAGGTGAAGAATTGGCCGTGGCACCGGCGCGCGCTCTCGCAGGGCGGATCGATCTACTCGCGGGTGATTCTGCGCCTGCGGCAGCGCGATGTGACGGGCGGCTACCGCGTGTACACGAAATATGCCCTGGAGCGCATGCAACTGTCCAACATCGACAGTTTGGGCTATTGCTTTCAAATCGACATGCTGTTGCACGCGGTGCAGGCCCGTCTGCTGGTCGTCGAGGTTCCGATCACCTTCGTCGAACGAACGCTCGGCTCGTCGAAGATGAGCGGCCGCATCGTGGCCGAGGCGATGGGCCGGGTCACGCTCTGGGGGCTCACCGGCATGGGCGCCACACGCTCGACCGTCGCGCGGGCCGCGGCGAGTCCCGGCCGCGGCTAGCCCCGACCAGGCCTGGACCGCCTCAGTCTGAACAAACTCAGTCTGAACAAACTCAGTCTGAACAAACTCAGTCTGAACAAACTCAGTCTGAACAAACTCAGTCTGAACCAACTCGTCCGGCCACCTGCCATGAGGGTGGCCGGGTCCCTCACCGGACCTATATGATGGCTTCAACAGTTAGAGTCCCCGTGACCTTTACCTGATGGAATGACCTTTACCTGATGGAAGCCACCCTTCATGAAGCTGCGATGACAAGTCCCCGAGTGAACACGCTGGCCGTGTCGACGGTGATCTTTGCGCTGCGCCCCCGCGGCGATACCGGTGCGACCATGATCGGCACTCAGCTGCCCGACACTGCGCTGCCCGACACTGCGCTGCCCGGCACTCAGCTGCCCGGCAACCAATTGCTCTGGGTGCCGCTTGTACGCCGCACCCGCGATCCGTTCCTGGGGCTGTGGGCGCTGCCCGGCGGCTGGCTCTCGGCCGAGGAAGAACTGGCCGTCGCGGCCTCCCGCACGCTGCACGAGACGACCGGGCTCGCCCCGAAGTTTCTCGAGCAGCTCTTCACCTTTGGCGACCTCGACCGCTCCCCCGGTGACCGCGTCGTGTCGATCGTCTACTGGGCTCTCGTGCAGTCGACCGAGGCCGATCGTGCCACCGTCGACGACAACGTGCAGTGGTTCGCTGCCGATCGGCTGCCGCCGCTGGCCTTCGACCACAACCGCATCGTCGAATACGCCCTGTGGCGACTGCGCACGAAGATGGAATACTCCCGGATCGCGCAGGCCTTCCTGGGGACGACTTTCACACTCGCGCAGTTGCGCGAGGTGCACGAGGCCGTGCTGTTGCGGCCGCTCGACCCGGCCAATTTTCGGCGTTCGATGGAGACCTCAGGCACGCTCATCGACACGGGCGAACGGGTCGCGGGGGCCCGCCACAGACCACCCCGCCTGTACCGCTACAGTGCCGGCACCGAACATCCGGAACCCAGCCAACCCGCCGTCCGGCACACCATCCAGCCGCCCTTCCAGCCCACCATCCAACCCACCATCCAGCCCAGCCGCCACGAGGAGCACGCCCATGACGATCGCATCCGTTGATCGCACCATTGCCCTGATCAGCACCGCCAGCGCCGAGGGAAGACCTACCGCCGGCAGCACCTGCAGCCCCGATCTTGCGCGCAATCCCTGGGAGTTCGACGCCGAAGCCCCGGGCTACGGCCCGGGTTCGTCGATGGGCGACGTAATTCCGACCGGGTCGCCCCGGCAGGGCGAGCTGCCGGCGCGCTATCGCACGGCCAGCGCCGACGAGCTGGCTGAGCGCATCCGCTCGGCCAAGGCCGTTCTGGGCGAACGGGTGGTTATTCTGGGGCACTTCTACCAGCGCGAGGAGGTACTGCGTCACGCCGATTTCATCGGTGACTCCTTTCAGCTGGCCCAGGCCACCACGAGTCGCCCCGACGCCGAGGCGATCGTCTTCTGCGGGGTGCACTTCATGGCCGAGACCGCCGATCTGCTCTCGGGTGCCGATCAGGTCGTCATTCTGCCCAACCTCGCTGCCGGCTGCTCAATGGCGGACATGGCCGACCTCGACTCCGTGACGGAGTGCTGGGAACAGCTGGAAGACCTCTACGGCACCGAGCCGGATGCCTCCGGCCGGGTTCCCGTGATCCCGGTCACCTACATGAATTCCTCGGCCGCGCTCAAGGGCTTCTGCGGTGAACACGGCGGCATCGTCTGCACCTCGTCCAACGCGCAGACGGTACTGGAATGGGCCTTCGAGCGCGGGCAGCGGGTGCTGTTCTTTCCCGACCAGCACCTCGGCCGCAACACCGCCAAGGCGATGGGGGTACCGCTCGCTCAGATGCCGATGTGGAACCCGCGCCGCCCCCTCGGCGGCAACAGCGACGAGCAGCTGACCGACGCCCGCGTCATCCTGTGGCACGGATTCTGCAGCGTGCACCGCCGCTTCACGGTCGACCAGATCACGGCCGCCAGGGCCGAACACCCCGGCGTGCGCGTGATCGTGCACCCGGAATGCCCGATGGAGGTCGTGGACGCCGCCGACGAGAACGGATCGACGGACTACATCGGCAAGGCGATCAGCGCGGCCCCGGCCGGCTCGACCTTCGCGATCGGCACCGAGATCAACCTCGTGCAGCGCCTCGCCGCGGCGCACCCCGAGCACACCATCTTCTGCCTCGACCCGGTCGTCTGCCCGTGCTCGACGATGTATCGCATCCACGCCGGTTACCTGGCCTGGGTACTCGACGGGCTGGTCGGCGACGACGAGAACCCGCCGGAGGCCCTCAACCGCATCGTCGTCGCCGCCGACGTCGCCGACCACGCCAGGGTCGCCCTGGAGCGCATGCTCGCGGCCCGCCCGCCGGTGCCGGCATGACCACGCTGTCGGTGCTCGTGATCGGCAGCGGCCTCGCGGGCCTGGTCGCCGCGGTCCGGGCGACGGATGCCGGCCACCACGTCGTTCTCGTCACCAAGGCCGCCCTGCCCGAGAGCAACACGCGCTACGCGCAGGGCGGAATCGCGGCCGCGCTGTTTCCCGACGATTCCGTGCGCACGCACATCCGCGATACCCTGCGGGCCGGTTCCGGGCTCTGTTCCCCGGCCGCGGTGCGCATCCTCTGTTCCGAGGGACCGGCTCGGGTGCGCGACCTGATTCGGTTCGGCGTCGACTTCGATCGGGACGAGTCGGGAGTGTCACGGGGCCTCGAGGCCGCACACTCCCGCTCGCGGGTCGTGCACGCCGGCGGTGACGCGACCGGTGCCGTCGTCGAAAATGCCCTCGTCGCCACGGCCAGGCAGCGCGCCGCCCAGCCGAACGCCCGACTGCAGATTCTGGAGCACACCATGCTCACCGATCTCGCGGTGACCGACGGGCGGGTCACCGGCGTGCGAATCGTGCAGGGCGGCAAGCCCGGCACCCTCGCAGCGGATGTCGTGGTTCTCGCCACCGGCGGCGGCGGCATGCTCTATCGGCACACCACGAACCCGGCCGTGGCGACCGGTGACGGCCTCGCCGCGGCGTGGCGAGCCGGAGCATCCGTCGCCGATCTCGAGTTCTACCAGTTTCACCCCACCGCACTGGCCGTTCCCGGCACTCCCCTCGTGTCGGAGGCCGTGCGCGGTGAGGGCGCCGTGCTGCTCACCCGCGCCGGAGACCGATTCATGATCACCGAACACCCCGACGCCGAGCTCGCCCCGCGCGACGTCGTGGCCCGCGGCATCGCACGGCAGATGGCCGCGCAGAGCGGCGAGCCGGTGGTGCTCGACGCGACCGCTCTGGGGCGCGAGCTGCTCGAGCGCCGCTTTCCCACGATCACCGCCGCCTGCCGCGCGGCCGGGCTGGACTGGGCCCGGCAGCCCATTCCGGTGGCCCCGGCCGCGCACTACTGGATGGGCGGCATCGTCACCGACATCTGGGGGCGCAGCACCCTGCCCGGCCTGTACGCCGTGGGCGAGGTCGCCCGCACCGGCGCGCACGGCGCCAACCGGCTCGCCTCCAACTCGCTGCTCGAAGCCGCGGTCTTCGCCGACCGGGCCGTGCGAGCGCTGGCCTCGGAGCCGGGCAGAACCGCCGGCACGACGGCCACCCTGGTTCCGACGCCGACGGCGCCACCGACAGCGCCATCGACAGCGCCATCGGCGAGCGCGGCGACGCCGGGCCTGCGCGGGGCGCTGCAAGACCTCATGTGGCAGTCGGCCGGCGTGCACCGGTCCGGTGCCGGTCTCGCCACAGCCGTGCAGACCCTCGCCGGGTGGAGCGCCGCCGCAGCGCCCCGCACCGTCGCCGAACACGAGGACCGCAACCTGCTCGACCTGGCACGCATCACGGTCGCGGCCGCACTCGAACGCCAGGAATCCCGCGGCGCCCACCACCGGGCAGACTTTCCCGACCCGAGAGCGGAACTCGCCGTGTCGTCGGCGTGGACGATCGCCGCCGCAACACCACACCCGCTCCGTCCCGACGATGTCGATTCCGAGGCCCAGGAGGCCATTGCATGCTGACCGAACGCACGATCGACACCGTGGTGCGCGCCGCCCTCGACGAAGACGCACCGTGGGGCGACCTCACCTCTGAGGTGCTGATCCCGGTCGACGCGCTGGCTTCGGCCCGTCTGGTGGCACGAGAGCCCGGCGTGTTCAGTGGAGGCGCTGTGTTCGCCGCGGCGTTTCGTCTGATCGATCCCCGCATCAGCGTCACGCTGAGCCTTGCCGACGGCGAGCCGTTCGGGCGCGGCGACGTGCTCGCCACGGTTGACGGCCCCGCCCGCGGCGTGTTGCAGGCCGAACGCATCGGCCTGAACTTCGTGCAGCGCATGAGCGGAATCGCCACGCTCACGGCTCGCTACGTTGCAGAGGTGGCCGGCACCGCCGCCCGCATCGTTGATACGCGCAAGACGACCCCGGGATTGCGGGCCTTCGAGCGCCAGGCCGTGCGCGACGGCGGCGGTCACAATCACCGCTTCAGCCTGTCCGACACCGTCATGGCCAAGGACAACCACCTCGCCGTACTCGCCCAGAGCGGGCTGGGTCTCACCAACGCGCTGCTCGCGGTGCGAGCGACGCTCTCACACACCACCCACCTGGAGGTCGAGGTGGACCGCATCGACCAGATCGAGGAGGTGCTCGCGGCCGGCATCGACACGATCATGCTCGACAATTTCTCGACCGCGGATCTCGTGACCGGCGTCGCGCTCGTCGCCGGCCGCGCCCTCGTCGAGGCCAGCGGCGGGGTCTCGCTCGAGACAGTGGGTTCGATTGCCGCCTGCGGCGTCGACATCATCTCGGTCGGCGCGCTGACGCACAGCGTGCATGCGCTCGACCTCGGCCTCGACGTGCACGTGCGCGTGTGATCTACCTCGACCACGCGGCCACGACCCCCGTGCGGCCGGAGGTGCTCGCCGCCATGTGGCCCTTTCTCACGACCCGCTACGGCAACCCGTCGAGCCACCACCACGTGGGCGAAGCCGCCGCCGCCGCGCTGCTCGAGGCCAGGCAGACGGTGGCGCAGCTGCTCGGCTGTCGCATCGGTGACATCATCTTCACCGGCGGCGGCACAGAGGCCGACAACCTTGCCATCAAGGGGCTTGCGCTCGGCGCTCCCCGCGGGCGGCACCTCATCACGACGCCCCTCGAGCACGAGGCGGTGCTCGAGTCCTGTGACTATCTGCACCGGCTGCACGGTTTTGAGGTCACCCTGCTGTCGACGGATGCCACGGGCCGGGTCGATCCCGACGAGCTGCGTTGTGCACTGCGCCCCGACACCACCCTCGTCTCGGTGCAGTATGCCAACAACGAGGTCGGCACCGTGCAAAACATCGCCGCACTGAGCGCCCTGACCCGGGCAGCGCGGGTTCCCCTGCACAGCGACGCCGTGCAGGCCGCCGGCTGGTTGCCCCTCGACGTGGCTGCTCTCGCGGTTGATGCCCTGAGCCTGTCCGGTCACAAGCTGGGCGCACCTCCGGGTACCGGGGCGCTCTACCTGCGTGGCCGCCTGCCAATCGAACCGCTCCTGCACGGCGGCGGGCAGGAACGCGGCAAACGCAGCGGCACCGAGAACGTCGCCGGCGCGGTGGCCTTCGCGACGGCCCTGCGACTGGCCGAAGCGGAACGACCGGCGGCCGCGGCATCCGTCGCCCGACTGCGCGACGACTTCATCGAGGCCGTACTGCGCGACACCGCCGGCGCGCGACTCACCGGGCATGCCACCCACCGGCTGGCCGGATCTGCCTCGTTCGTCTTTCCCGGAACGAGCGGAGAGGCCGTGCTGCTCGAACTGGAGTCCCGCGGCGTCGTGTGCTCCAGCGGCTCCGCCTGCGCCGCCGGAAGCTCGGACCCCTCACACGTGCTCACGGCCCTCGGGGTGAGCGCCGATGAGGCCCACACAGCCGTGCGCTTCACGCTGTCGACGTCAACGACTGCGGCGCAATTGCAGCAGGCCGCACTCAGCCTGCGTGACTCGGTGATTCAGGTCCGTCGCCTTCAGACCTGAACGGCATCGCGCACCAAAGCACGCACACGAAAGGCCCGGAACCACTGGTTCCGGGCCTTTCTGGTGTTTCTGGTGTTTCTGGTGTTTCTCGTTGCGGGGACAGGATTTGAACCTGCGACCTCTGGGTTATGAGCCCAGCGAGCTACCGAACTGCTCCACCCCGCGCTACTGAACTAACTATACCCCCTGATTCGAGGGCCGCTGACCACCCGCCGGTGGCAACAGAAAAGTCCCGATCTCTTTCGAGACCGGGACTTTTCTACTGCATCTATCTTGGTTGCGGGGGCAGGATTTGAACCTACGACCTCTGGGTTATGAGCCCAGCGAGCTACCGAACTGCTCCACCCCGCGCTACAAGATTTAGGTTAGCACACCCCGGTGACCGGGTCGTACCACCGCCGGTTCGGCGGGGCACGACCCAGCTACCTGTTGAGGTTCTACTCGCCGAGCAGGGCGAGCATGCTCGCGATCGTCTCGGTGAGTTTCGCGTCAGCGACACCGAACGCGGCGAAGTCACCGGAGCTCAGCGCGGCCTGCTTTTCGGCGAGCGCCGTGTTGGCGACCTCGAGCAGAGCCTTGAGTTCGGCATCCGTCGCCGGGTCACCGGTCGAGGTGGCCCCGTCGGTGGCGCCGTCCGTTGCCGTCTCATCGGTCGGGCTCGTGGTCGAGATGTCGTCCTCGGTCACGGGCACCTCGGTGTCACCGGCCGCGGCTCCGGAGTCGCCGCCGAAGAGCACGTCGAGAGCGGAGTCGAGGGTGTCCTCGAAGGCGATCTGGTCTCCGAAGGCCACGAGCACCTTCTGCAGCAGCGGGTAGCTGGTGTCACCCGTGGACTGCACGTAGACCGGCTGCACGTAGAGCAATCCGCCACCGACCGGGAGCGTCAGGAGGTTGCCGTTGAGCACCGTGGACGATCCCTGTCGCAGCAGGTTGAGCTCGGTGGAGACCGTCGGGTCACCGTTGAACTGGTTCTGTACCTGGCCGGGGCCGGGAACGGTGCCGTCCTTGGGCAGGGTGAGCAGTCGCAGCGTTCCGTAGTCGTCATCGCGTTCACCGTCGACGGATCCCGCATCCGCGTTCACCGACAGGTAGCCGGTGAGAACGTTTCGGCTGCCCTCTCCCGAAGCGTTCGGCTGGAAGGTGGAGTAGAGCGAGTACGACGGCTCGTCCTGGTCGGGCATCTGCATCGTCAGGTAGTACGGCGGCTGCAGTGTCGGGTTCGCGGCCGGCGACGCCGGGTCGTTGGGCGAGGTCCAGGCGTCGTCCTGCGAGTAGAACGAGCCGGGCTCGGTGACGTGGTACTGGCCGAGAATCGCGCGCTGAACCTTGAAGAGATCGGCCGGGTACCGCACGTGGCTCATCAGGTCGCCGGTCATGTCACTCATCGGCTTGACCGTGGAGGGGAAGATCTTCTGCCAAGTCTGCAGCAGCGGCTCTTCGTCGTCCCAGGCGTAGAGGGTGACCTCGCCGCTGTACGCGTCGACGGTGGCCTTCACCGAGTTGCGCATGTAGTTCACGCTGTCGAGCGCGAAGGGCTGCGCCGGGGTTTCGGTGTCGGCGATGGCGTCGCTCAGGCTGACCGGCGTCGAGTACGGGTAGCTCGCCGAGGTCGTGTAGCCGTCGACGATCCACTTGACCCGACCGTCAACGACGGAGGGATAGGCGTCGGAGTCGAGCGTGAGGTACGGCGCAACCTTCTGCACGCGCGTGACGGGGTCGCGGTCGTACAGCACCTGCGACTCGTCATTCACGGAGTCGGCCAGGAAGATCTGCTCCGACTGGAACTTGAGCGCGTAGATGAGCTTCTTGAAGGCGTTGTCGAGAGCCGGGCCGCCGTCGCCGTCGAAGGTCGTGTAGGTCTGGCCGGCTCCCTCTTCGCCGGACGGGTAGTCCAGCTCGATCGGGTCTGAGCCCTCAGGGGCACCGACGATGGAGTACTCGGGCGAGGTCTCACCGAAGTAGATGCGCGGTTCGAACTTGCCGAGCTCACCGGTGGTCGGGATGCCCGACTCGAGGAACACGGGCTGGCCGTCGGCCGAGCGCTGGTTGCCGTAGGCAGCAACGACGCCGTAGCCGTGGGTGTAGATGGTCTTCGAGTTGACCCAGGTGTTGCCGTCGTTGAGGCCGTCAAGGTCGAGGTCACGCACGGCAACCACGGTGTCCTGCGTCTTGCCGTCGATCTCGTAGCGGTCAACGTCGAGGTTGGCGGGGAACTGGTAGTACTGACGGAACTGTTCGAGTTGACCGAAGGAGTCGCTGACCAGAGCCGGGTCGAGAATACGGATGTTGGCGGTCGTCTCGGCGTCTTCGCGCAGGGCTCCGGGCTCGGCGGTGGTGACGGCGTTGTACGGAATCTCGTCGACATCGGCGAGGCCATAGGCATCACGGGTGAGGTCGATATTGCGCTCGATATACGGCGACTCAAGCGACCGGGCGCTCGGGTCGACCTGGAAGCGCTGCACGACCCAGGGGTAGAGGGAGCCAATCAGCAGGCTGCTAATGATCAGCAGCGCGGTGCCGATGACCGGCAGGCGCCAGCGACCGATGATCGCGGTGACGATGAAGAGCACGGCGACGAGGGCGGCGATGCCGGCCAGGATTGCCCGGCCGGGGATGGTCGCGTTGACCTCGGTGTATGCGGCACCGGTGATCAGGTCGCCCTGAGCGGTCAGCGTCGAGTACTGGTCGAACCAGATGCTGATGGCCTGCAGAAACAGGTAGAGGCTCGCGGTGACGGCGATCTGTACTCGGGCTGCCTTGCTGATGAGAACCTCACGGCCGCTCAAGCGGATCGAACCGTAGAGGTAGCTCGTGGCCACCGCGACGAGCGCTGCGATGAGCACGACGGCGGATGCGAAGCCCAGCACGGCCTGATAGAACGGCAGGTCGAAGAGGTAGAAGGCAATGTCGAAGCCGAACTGCGGGTCGGTCTGGCCGACGGGCGTGCGGTTGAGCCACATCAGAATCGGCTGCCAGCGCGTGGCAGCGGCGACTCCGGCGAAGAGGCCGAGGAGCGCGGGGATGCCGTACATGGCCAGACGGCGCAGCGGCTCGATGACCTGCTGGTAGCGGTCGAGCTGTGAATTCAGCTTGGCGTAGACGGGGCGCATGCGGTACGCGAGCTGGATGCTCACCCAGACCGGCACGGACATCGCGATGAAACCAATGACGAACAACACCGCGCTGGCAATCCACTGGGTGGTCAAAACGTTGACGAACCCGAGTTGGTCGAACCACAGCACATCGGTATACAGTCCGGCGAAGATAAAGAACAAGATCACCAGCCCGGCGATGATCGCTGCCGTGATGGCGAGCGGGGCTCGGCTCCGGGGAGGAGCGCTGGCGGAAGATGAAGTCACGAATTGGCCTCTTGCTCTAAGTGGTCGGGTCGCCATCCATCTTAGACAAAAGGTGCCCGTAGCCGGGCCTCAAGCACTACACAGAACTCCCGGTTCGCTGAGAATTCGGTCTCGATCCGGTCACTACCTGGACTGCTAGGCGGCCGGGCAGGACGGCAGGGCGCTTGTGTCGCCGCCGGCCGCGAGGGCTTCGAGGGCAGTGACCGCCTCGTCGAGGGTGTCGACGGCAAATACCGTGAGTCCGTCGGGAATGTGGCCGGTCACCTCGTCGCAATTGTCAGCGGGGGCAAGAAACCACTCGGCGCCGGCTTCGTCGGCCCCGTAGAGCTTCTGCTGGATGCCGCCGATCGGTCCGACCTCGCCGGCCTGGTTGATGGTGCCGGTTCCGGCGACGTTTTCGCCGCCCTGCAGAGCTCCGGGGGTGAGCTTGTCGATAATGCCGAGGGCGAACATCATCCCCGCGCTCGGACCACCGACGCGATCGAGCTGAATCTTGACGTCAAACGGAAAGTCATACTCCGTGGTGACGCTGATGCCGACGATCACGGCCCCGTCCACCTCGATCGGAGTCACCTGAACGTTCTCGGCCTCGCCGTCTCGCACGATGGCGACCGTTGCGGCATCCGCCGTTCCGTTGTCCTGCAGGGCCAGCCGGAGTTCGGTGATGTCACGCACCGACACACCGTTCACCGAGACGACCTGGTCGCCGGCCTCGATGATGCCGTCGGCCGGTGAACCGTCGGCGAGCCCGACGACAGAGACGGTCGTCGGGTAGTCGTAGCCGAGATGTGTGAGGGCCGCGGCGACGGAGTCGGTCTGGGAGTTCACCATAGCGGTGGCGTTCTGCTCTTCGCGCTGCTCGGTCGTGACGTCGGCCGGATAGACGTCATCGAGCGGCAGCACGGCCTCGCTCGGGTCGAGCCAGGCCCGAGCGACGGCGAGCCAGCTCGGACGGTTTTCCCGGTTGCCGACCACCGATACGGTCAGCAGATCGAGACTGCCCTCGGTGGCGTACACCGTTTCCCCCGGAATCGTGATGAGTTCGGTCTCACCGTCGGGGTCGCCGTCGTCGCTGTCAGCGCTCGGCACCGTTCCGAGGGTGTTGTAGACCGGCCCGGGGCGTTCGATGACGTAGGGCGATGGGGTGAGGCCGAGGATCACTCCGGCGACGAGTGCGACGCCGAGGATGACCCAGCCGGTCGTACCCGAACGCCGGGGCCGCCGGGGGCTGGCAGTCGGGTAATCGCTGAAGAGAGCCACGGCTCACCTTTCACATGTTCGGGAGCGGTGTTGGGAAGATCGCGGTGTTCGCGACAGGCGGACACCGAAGCTCTTTAGCCTAGGACATTTCCCAGTCGCACCGGATTTCTCCGACTAGCGTAGAAGTACGCAACTGAGAGGTGCCTGACGTGGCCGACAACTCCCGACCCAATGACGACCAGAACGACGACGGGCTCAACGATGACGGCCTGAACAGCGACGACGGTCTGAACAACGACGACGGTCTGAACAACAATGCCCGAAACCCAGGCGGCCAGAATCCCGAGGACGAATTTCGGGACATGCTTCAGAACATCCTCTCGGGCAAGTCGACGATCGATCCGAGCCAGCTGGCCGGCGTCGCCGGACTGCCGAGCGACCCCGCCAGCATCGCCGCACTCATGAGCCAGCTGCAGGGTGCCTTGCAGGGCGCACAGTCGGGTACCGGCGCGATCAACTGGGACATCGCGCTGAAGTCGGGTCAGGAACGTGCCGCCACCGGTCAGCTGACGCCCACGACTCAGGAACGCACCCAGCTCGACCAGGCCTTTCACATCGCGGCGCTCTGGCTCGACGATGTGATCTCGGTCGCCGAACTGACCGCCGTGCCGCGCCTGCTGACCCGCAAGGAATGGGTGACCGCGACCCTGCCGCTCTGGAGCCAGCTGGCCGAACCGGTCGCGACGAGCATCTCCGAGTCACTCACGCGGGTGCTCACCGATCAGGCCCCCGAAGAGCTGCAGGGCATGATCGCCAACGCGAGCCAGATCGTGCGCAGCATCGGCGGAACCCTCTTTGCGATGCAGCTCGGCCAGGTCGTCGGACAGCTCGCGAGTGAGGTCGTCTCGGGTGGTGACGTGGGCATTCCACTGCTCGACGACGGTCAGGCCGCACTGCTCCCCCAAAACGTCGCCGAGTTCGGCGACGGCCTCGACGTTCCCACCGACCAGGTACAGATCTACCTCGCCGTGCGCGAACTCGCCCATGCGCGACTCTTTCGCCACTCCCGCTGGCTGCGCCTGCACCTGATCAGTTCCATCACCGATTTCGCGCACGGCATCACGATCGACTCGAGTCGGCTCGAAGAACTCGCGTCGGGCTTCGACCCGTCGAACCCCGAAGAGCTGCGCGAGGCGATGCAGAACGGTTCGCTCATCCCGCCGAAGTCCGAGGCTCAGCTCGCCGCGCTGGCGCGACTCGAAACCATGCTCGCGCTCGTGGAGGGCTGGGTCGACGTGGTGACGGTCGAGGCGACCAGCCGGCTGCCCAAGGCGGATGCGATCAACGAGACGGTCAAACGCCGCCGAGCATCGGGCGGTCCGGCGGAATCGGCGTTTGCGACGCTTGTCGGTCTCGAACTGCGTCCGCGGCGGTTGCGCGAGGCCGCCGCGATGTGGCAGGCGATCACGGATGCCGTGGGCAACGAGGCGAGGGACGCCCTCTGGGCGCACCCCGATATTCTGCCCACAATGGCCGACCTCGACGATCCTCAGGCCCTCGTCGCCCGGCTCACGAATGCCGCCAGGGGCGAAGCGGCCGAGCTCGACGACGTCGACCAGGCCCTCGAAGACCTGCTGCGCGACGACGGCGCGGAACGCCCCAAGGAAGAACGCCCCAAGGAAGACTGACCCGGTTGCGGGCGCCCCCGAACGGGGATGATCCGCCCGCAACCCGGCGCAACCTTGGCGCAACCTTGACCGACCTAGCCTCTTCATTACGGACAGAGAATCCCTAACGAAGGAGTTAGCACATGACTGTTTACGCCCCCGAGACCACGGCTCGTGTCGAGCCGGCCGGAGACGCCCGCGCGACCCGAATGCAGGCGGCGGTGGTGACCGAATTCGGCACCGACCTTTCCGTCGAAGAGATCACCGTTCCCCAGCCGGCCACCGGCCAGATCCTCGTCAAGCTCATCAGCAGCGGCGTCTGCCACACCGATCTGCACGCGGCCGAGGGCGACTGGCCCGTCAAGCCGACCCTGCCGCTCGTTCCCGGACACGAAGGCGTCGGTACCGTCGTCGCCCTCGGCAACGGGGTCACCAACCACCACGTCGGCGACATCGTCGGCAACGCCTGGCTCTGGTCGGCCTGCGGTAACTGCCAGTACTGCCGCACCGGCTGGGAGACGCTCTGCGAGTCTCAGAAGAACGGCGGCTACGGCGTCGACGGCTCTTTCGGTGAGTACATGCTCGTCGACGCCCGCTTTGCGGTGAAGATCCCCGAGGGCAGCGACCTGATCGAGATCGCCCCCGTGCTCTGCGCCGGCGTCACCGTTTACAAGGGCCTGAAGATGACCGAGGCCCGCCCCGGCCAGTGGGTCGTGATCAGCGGGATCGGTGGTCTCGGCCACATCGCCGTGCAGTACGCCAAGGCCATGGGGTTGCGCGTCGTTGCGGTGGATGTCGCAGACGACAAGCTCGCTCTCGCCACCAAGCACGGCGCTGAAATCGTGATCAACGCCCTGAACGAGAACCCGGTCGAGGCCGTGCAGCGCCAGACCGGCGGTGCCCACGGTGTGCTCGTCACGGCCGTGCACCCGGCCGCCTTCGGCCAGGCGATCGGCATGACCCGTCGCGGTGGCACGATCGTCTTCAACGGTCTGCCGCCGGGCGACTTTCCCGCACCGATCTTCGACATCGTGCTCAAGGGCCTCACCATCCGCGGCTCGATCGTGGGAACCCGCCAGGACATGGAGGAGGCCCTCGCCTTCTACGCCCGCGGCGAGATCCACCCGACCGTGTCGACCCGCTCGCTCGGGGAGATCAACGACATCTTCGACGAGATGAAGCACGGCAAGATCGACGGCCGCGTGGTCATCAAGTACTAGCTCACGCCCTGAGAACACCCGGGTCGAGCACCCGGCTCGAGCACCCGCTCACGAAAACGCACTTCTGGTCGCCATCACCCGGTTTCATCCGCGGTGTGGCGGCCGGGAGTGCGTTTCTCTCGTGTCGGCCCACGTTCTCGTGAGAAAGCCTGTGGACAACCCGGCGGCATCGGCTGTGCGTGTCTAGGGTGACGGCATGGTCATTCGCATTGATCCCCGTATCCCGTTGGTCTGGCGCACTCCCGACACGTTGCAGCTCGGCGTCGACCACCCCGTGGTCGTCACGGAGGTGAGCATTGCGCTCGAACGGGTCGTGGCCGCGCTGTGCTCCGGTATCCCCCTGGCCGCTGCACACCTGCTCGGAGTGGATGCCGGGGCGACCCCGGCGCAGGTGAGCGCGCTGCTGGCAACGCTTGGCCCCACCCTCATCGATACCCAGGCCGCGGGCCGCTCCCCGGCGGGCGTGGCAGCACCGGTCTGCATCGACGGCGATGGTCCCACCGCGAATCGGTTGCGCCGGCTGCTCGACGAGAGCGGTGTTGCGGTGTGTTCGCGTACCGAGAACAGCTTCGGCGCACCAGCAACGGATGCGGCAACGGACGCGGCCACGGACGCGCCCGGCGGCATCGCACTCGCCGTTGTGCTCGGCCATTACGCGCTGCGCCCCGGGCGCCACGAGTTCTGGCTGCGCCGCGACGTGCCGCACCTGCCGGTGGTGTTCAGCGACACCGAGGTGCGCATCGGCCCCCTCGTGACGCCGGGTCGCGGGCCGTGCCTCTACTGTCTCGAGCTCGCCCACACCGATGCGGACCACGCCTGGCCGCGCATCGCCAGCCAGCTGCAGGGCGCAACGGCTCCCACCGAAACGACCAGACTCAGCATCGACGTCGCCGGCCGCACGGCCGGGCACGTGCAGGAGTTTCTGACCGGCCGGCGAACACCGCTGGTGGCGCACTCCCTCGGGATCAACGAAAGATCGGGCGCGCTTACGCTCCGCGCGCACCATGCGCACGGGTCGTGCGGATGCCGAGCTCTTCCAGAAAACGGGACCGCTCCCGAGGAGCACGCTGCTGTGGGCCGGAGGCCGCCCAGCTGAGGGCCAGTCGGGTTCTGGCGCGAGTGATACCCACGTACAACAGCCGGCGTTCCTCATCGACCTGCAACGGCCCGGCGGCATAGGTGATGGGAACGAGCCCTTCGCTCAGGCCGATCACAAAGACAGCCTCCCACTCCAGGCCCTTCGCGGAGTGCATGGTCGACAGGGTCACCGCCGACACCGTCGGCTCGTGCTGCCCGGCCTGGCGCTCCATGAGCTCGTCGGTGAACTGCCGGAAGGTTGTGCCGGGAGCCGCCTGGTCGACGAGGCCCATCAGCGCGTTGAGGGATTCCCAGCGATTGCGCACCGCGCCCGGGGCATCCGGAGAGGTTTGGCTCCAGCCGAGCGAGCGCAGCACATCGCTCACGGACTTGAACAGCGGCTCACCGACGATCGACACGGAGGCGGCCCGCAGGCTCATCACCGCCTGTTTGACCTCGGGAAGGTCGAAGAATCGTTTGGATCCGCGGATCTGAAAGCTGACACCGAGGTCGCCGAGCGCGGCTTCGAGCACCGCGGCCTGCACGTTGATGCGAAATAGAATGGCGATGTCTTCGGCACGGGTGCCACCGGCGATCAGATCGGCCACGGCCTGGGCGATGCCGCGCGCCTCGGCTATGTCACTCGCGAAGTCGCGGATGACGGGCACCGTGCCCGCGTTCGCGCCGACTCCTGTGCCTGCGCCGGTGCTCGTGCCCGTGCCCGCAGCAGCGGCCTGCAGGGTCAGGGCGCCTGGTCGCCCGCGCATGAGCTGGTTCGCGGTGGCCACGATGGCGCCGGTCGAGCGATAGTTCTGTTCGAGGCGCACGACGGTTGCGTCCTCGTAGCGCCCGGGAAACTCGAGCAGATACTCGCTTCGGGCCCCGGCGAAGGAATAGATGGTCTGGCTGGCGTCTCCGACCACGCAGAGGTCACGGCGTTCACCGAGCCAGAGCAAGAGCAACGAATGCTGCAGGGGTGAGACGTCCTGGAACTCATCGACGACGAAGAAGCGGTACTGTTCCCGCACCTGCAGGGCGACGGATGGCTCGGCCTCGATCATGCCCGCCATGGCGAGCAGCACGTCTTCGAAGTCGATCTGTTTGCGTTCGTCTTTCAGGCGTTCGTAGCGTTGCTGCATGGCGACGACCTGATCGAGGTCGAGCCGTCCGGGCAGGGCGCGGCCGCCGATTCCAGCCCCGTACTGTTCGAGGCTCAGGCCGCTCGTCTTGCGCCACTCGATCTCGGCGGCGAGGTCGCGCAGGGTCGCGGTGTCGATCTTCAGGTGCAGGGTTTCGGCGACGTGTCCGAGCAACCGTGCCTTCCCGTCGAGGATGCGCGGCGCCTGGCCGCCGACCACGTGCGGCCAGAAGTAGTTGAGTTGCGACAGTGCCGCCGCGTGGAAGGTGCGCGCGGCGACCCCGCCGGCGCCGAGCTGGCGCAGTCGTCCGCGCAGTTCGGCCGCCGAGCGCGACGTGAAGGTCAGCGCCATGACCCGGTTCGGTGCGTAGGCGCCCGTCACGACCCCGTAGGCGATGCGGTGAGTGATGGCCCGGGTCTTGCCGGTTCCGGCGCCGGCGAGCATGCAGACCGGGCCGATCAGGGCCTCGGCCGCCACGCGTTGCTGGTCATCGAGCCCGGCCAGCAGCCCGTCGGGAGTGGTGTCGGCACGGTGGTTCATGCGGCGAGGTCCGTCACTGCGCGAGCCCCATCACTGCGCAAGCCACTGTTCGATCATCGCGTGGGCGATCGACGAGGGCCCGGGAAGCATCAGCCAGCTGGCCTCGGCGGCACGCAGTTCCGGCCGGGTGAACCAGCGCAGGTCGAGAATTTCCGCGCCGTCGGGCGCGAGCGCCGTGGGATCCTGGTCGTCGGCGACGCGCGCGGTGAAGCCGCACATGATCGAGGCGGGGAACGGCCACGGCTGGGAGCCGAGGTAGGTCGCGTCGGTCACGCGCAGCCCCGACTCCTCGAAGGATTCCCGAACCACGGCGGCCTCGAGCGACTCCCCCGGCTCGACGAATCCGGCCAGCAGGGAGTACCGATTGTTCTCCCAGAGGGCGTTGGATCCAAGCAGGAGCCGATCGGCGGCATCCGTGATGAGCATGATCACGGCCGGGTCGGTGCGCGGAAAGATCTGGCTGCCGCACGCGGTGCAGCGACGCACCCAGCCGGCCGATTCGATCGACGCCGGCGCGCCGCAGCGGGGGCAGAAACGGTGCGAGTGGTGCCAGTTGCGCAGGCCGAGGGCCTCGACAAAGACCCCGGTGTCGCGGTCGCCGAGCACCGCGGCCAGGTCACGCAGACTCTGCCAGTGGGTGACCTCCGGATCGAGATCCAGCGCCTGTTCCTCGGTGAGTTCAACGGCGAGAAGCGGCGTACCGACGGGCTCCGCGGCCTGCGGATCGACGGACCGGCCGAGGTAGAGCACGATCGTGTCCGCGCCCGGCGCGGGCAGGTTCGCGGCCGGCACACATGCCAGCTGCGGCGGGCTCGCCTCGCCGGGGCGCACGAGCGCCTTGCCGTTCCACAGGGCGACCACGCGTGTGGCGGTATCCGCCCACAGAATGGCAATCAGGTCGGCCCGGGCACGCGCCTCGTGGTCGCGGTCCACCAGGTAGCGGGACAGCGGCAGCCGCGCCGTGAATTCGAACGACGGCGCATCCAAGGACTGGGAATCTAAGGACTGGGAATCTAGGGACTGGGAATCTAGGGACTGGGAATCTAACGACGTGGATTCGAACGACATCCGGAACTCCGCAGGGCTGCTTGGGGGGCACAGAGACGGTGCCGAAGTGGTGTGGGGGCGTGGCGAACGACCACCATGGAGGAAAGTCGACCTAACCTAGTAGGCATGGCCAGATCTCATCTCACTCTAGCCGCGTTGGCTACTTCTGCTCTGCCGGGCCTCGACGTGGCCCGCACCCGTAAGCACAGTCACGGCAGCACCGGCATGTTCGATTCCGCGCTGCTGGTCGACCGTGACGGTCGCGAGCTCATCATTCGGGTGCCGATGACCCAATCGGCCGAAACCGAACAGTCCGCCGACCTGCTGGCGCTGCGCGCGCTCACCGTCGGCAACCGCAGTCGGCTGCCCTTCGACGTGCCACAGTTCGTGGGCCAGACCCCCGCCTCCGGCACCCGCGCGATCGTCTACGAGATGCTTCCGGGGGATTCATTCGCTGCGGATGCCCTCACCGCGCACGCGGGCGTCGCCGGCTCCATCGGCCGGGCGATCGCGGCGATTCATGCCCTGCCGACCGCGTTCATCCAGGCCGCCGGACTGCCGCAGCAGAGCGCCCAAGACTGCCGCACCGGCGTGATCGACCTGATTGATCGGGCGGCCGCGACCGGCTTTCTGCCGGCGGCGCTACTGCGCCGCTGGGAGCAGGCGACCGATGACGATGCTCTGTGGGGCTTTGCCGCCTGTGTGGTGCACGGTTCGCTGTCGGCCGATTCGATCCTGATCACCGACGACGCCGTCTCGGGCGTGCTGGGCTGGGCCGGCCTCAGCGTCAACGATCCCGCCCGTGACCTGCACTGGCTGCTCGCCGCCCGCGGTCACTACGCCGAAACCGCGATGGACACCTACATTGCCGCTCGGCAGGGCGGCGACGCCCACATCGTGCAGCGCGCCATGCTCTACGCCGAACTCGAACTGGCCCGGTGGTTGCTGCACGGGGTCGACAGCCACGACCAGGCCGTGATCGACGACGCGATCGGCATGCTCGACGGACTCGTCGGCACGGTTCACGACCGTTCGTCTCAGCCACTCTCCCCCGAGACCGGCCCGATCATGACCGTGAGCGACGTGGAGAGCATGCTCGACGACATCCCGAGCGGTGCCCGCGGAAACGGCCAAAACGGCGCTCTGCACACCGACAGCACGATGCACACCGACAGCTACGACGGCGACTTCACCGAAAGCGACTTCGCGGATTCAGATTCCGGGTCGGACGCCTTGAACGACTCGGATAATGCGCCCGCTTCCGGCACAGCGACCGACGCCCAGGCTGCCCGCAGGTCGTCTTCGGAGTAGAGCCGGTCGGGGGCGATGATCGTGTCGTCGGCGACGAAGTAGAACACGGCGTCGACGATGTCGGGGTCGATGCCCTTCCAGCGCGCATAGGCGAGACGGTAGAGCGCGAGCTGGGTCTGCTTGAGTTCGAGGTCGGCGGCGTTCTTCGGTGCCCGCCCGGTCTTCCAGTCCACGACCTGGTAGCCGGTGGGGGTCTCGTAGACGGCGTCGAGTTTGCAGACGAAGACCTGCTCGGCGAGTACCAGGTGAATCTCGATCTCCACGTCGACCGGTTGCCGCGAAGCCCACGGCGATTGTTCGAAGGTGCGCTGCAACACGGCGAGCTGCTCGAATTCGCGCGAGGGATCGTCGCTCCCGGCGCCCTCGAGCAGGTCGCCCTCGAGCAGGTCGGCATCATCGAGGTCGAACAGGCCGGCATCGACCCGGTCGCCCGATGCGAGCCCGCCCGAACGCTGTTCCACCCACGAGTGGAAGAGCGTACCGAGCCTGGTGGCTCGGTACGGGCGCTGCGGCATGGGACGCGCGAGCCCTCGGCTCACCGCGGCCGCATCGTCGACGTAGTCCTTGAAGCGCGAGGCCGGGATGCGCACGGGCAGTTGCAGGTCGATGCCGCCGGCCAGACGCAGCGCGCGCTCTTCAAGCAGCAGGGTCACCTCGCGTGCCCACTCGGAGCCGGCGGCCGTGCGCGGCGCTGGCGCTGGCGGGGCAGCATCCGTGGGCGCAGCATCCGTGGGCGCAGCATTCGTCTTTGCCGCGTCCGTCTTCGCAGCATACGTCTTCGCAGCATCCGTCTTCGCAGCGTCCGCTGCCTGCCGGGCGGCAGTCACGAGGGCGGCCGCGGCTTCAACGACCGGGCGGCGGGTTCCGAGCGGATCGAACGGCCACGTCTCCCGCAGGGTGTCGGCGGACGCGGGCTTGTCGGTGTCAACGCTCCCTTCAGGCAGGGCCGGGATGAGTCCGGCCTCTGCGAGCTCGACGAGGTACGGACTCGGTTTGCGCACTGTGCTGCCTGAGGCCCAATAGGAGCCGGTCAGCAACAGGGAGTGCTGCGCGCGAGTCGTCGCGACGTAGATCAGGCGGCGTTCCTCGGCATCGTGCCGGGCGGCGAGTTCGTCTTTGAAGGCGAGAAATTCGGTCTCGTACGAGAGCTGGGTGTCGTGCTGTCCCCAGCGCAGTTCGGGCAACTCTGACCGGTCGCCGCGAAACGGGTAGGGCAGTTCGCCGAAGCGCAGCCAGCCGGTGACCTCGCGCGCCGGCGCGGGCAGGCTCTTGGCGGTGAGATTGGGAATGGCCACGAAGTCCCATTCGAGACCCTTCGCACCGTGGATTGTGAGCAGTTGCACCGCGCCCGGCTCACCCGGTTCGGGGCGTGGGCCGAGATCGTCGTTGCGCTCGGCGCGGGTCAGCCAACGCAGAAAACTGCCGAGGGTGCCCTGTTCGTCGCTGTCTAGGAATGCTCCGACCGTGTCGTGGAAGGCGTAGAGGTTCTCGAGCCCGCGAGTCTCATTGGCGACCAGTTCGATGTCGAGGCGCAGCTCCTGCTCGATCAGGCGCACGAAGTCGAGCAACGGCAGTCCGGCCCGGGAACGGAAGAACGCCAGCTGACGGCCGGCGTTGCGCAGCCGCTCGCGGCCGGTCTCGCTGAAAGCGAGAAGCTGACCGTGGGTCGGAGCGGCCGTGGCCACAAAATCGAGGGCGTCAACGAGGGAGCGGCCGTCGTCGGCGACGACGGAGTCCCGCAGTCGGGCGCGCACCTCGTCGCTGACCTTCTTCTGGGCCCAGTCGTGGGTGGCGAGCCAGCCGGCGACCCCGGCGAGCGCCTGCAAGTCGCGTACTCCGACCCGCCAGCGCCCTCCACTGAGCAGTCGCACCAGTTCGCTGCCGGCGGCCGGGTCGTGCACGGCGCGCAGCACGCTGATCACATCGGCCACCTCGGGGGTGGAGAGCAGCCCGCCGAGGCCGAGAACGTGCGCGCGTACCCCGTGTTCGCGCAGCACCTCCGCGAAGAGGTCCATCTCGCGGCGGGCACGAAACAGCATGGCGCCGGTCTTATCGCTGCCGTTTGCACTGCTCTGATTGGCACTGGTCTGATTGGCGCTGCTGTGATTGGCGCTGCTCGGCAGGCGTGCGGCGAACCAGGCGGCGACCACGCGGGCCTCCTCCGCGATGGTCTCGACCATCGCGGCCTCGACCGTGCCCTGGGCCTTGCCGGGCGGTGTCTTCAGGGTGTCGACCTGAATGCCGTTCGGCTGGGCGCGCAGCTGGTCGCTGAGCGGGGCGACGAGGGTGTTGGCGACGCCGAGAACCGTGACGGGATTGCGCCAGGTATAGGACAGGCTCATGGCCGGCGCTTCGTCGTTGGAGAGACCGGCGAAGCTGCGCGAGAAGCCGAGCAGGTTGGCGGAGGACGCGCCGCGCCATCCGTAAATCGACTGGTGGGGATCGCCGACGGCCATCACCGGGTGGTGGGCGAACAGGGTGTGCAGCAGTTCGGTCTGCAACACCGAGGTGTCTTGGTATTCATCGAGCAGCACGATGCGGTACTGATCGCGATAGCGGTCGACGACGCTCTGCACCTTCTGGCAGACCTGCAGGGCGAGGGCGACCTGATCGGAGAATTCGATGAGTCCGAGACGGTGCTTTTCGGCGCCGTAGCTCGCGGCCAGCCGGGCGAGCACGGGCAGCGGGGCCACCGCGGCGAGCGAATCGGTGACCGAGGCGTAAGGGATCTTCTTGCGCGGTGAGCCGTAGGGCAGGTCGACGAGGTAGTCGAAGCCGGCGGCGAGGCCGGCTAGGTCGTGGCCTGCGACGTTGCGACTGGCGGGGTTCTCACCGGGCACGAAGGCTGGCGGGTTTTCGGCGAGGGCGCGACTCAGGGCGAGCACGGCATCCGTTACCGCGTCGATCTTCTTGCCGAAGGGCACGAGTTGGCCGTCGCCGTGCGTGATCACGACCTGACGGGCGAGAAGCCAGGCCGAGTTCTCGTCGAGCAGTACCGACTCGGGCTCCCGACCCAGCAACAGCGCGTTGTCGCTGAACAGCCGGCTCGCAAAGGAGTTGTAGGTGGAGACAACCGGGGTGTTGAAGAGGTCGGAACTGTCGCGCGTGAAGGTGTCGGCGGCCAGCTCGGTGGCGGCGGGAACGGGCAGTAGGCCCGCGGCGGCAAGCTCGCCGATGCGCTTGTTGATGCGCTCGGCGAGTTCCCCGGCGGCCTTGCGGGTGAAGGTGAGGCCGAGAATCTGGTCGGCGCGGGCGTGCCCGTTGGCCAGCAGCCACAGCACCCGGTTGGCCATGGTCTCGGTCTTGCCGCTGCCGGCACCGGCCACGACGAGGGTCGGTGTGAGCGGGGCCTCGATGACGCGCTGCTGTTCGGGGGTCGGCGGCGGCATTTTCAGGGTTGCGGCGATCGTCAGGGCCGAGATTGGCTGAGGGACAGTAGCGGTCATGAGCTCACCTGTTTGATGATGTGGATGCGGCAGGCGCCGAAGGAGCGCGGGTCGAGGCAGTGGCTGGCGATTTCGGCCTGAAAGACGGCGCCGCCCATGGCCGTGGCGTCGTCGCCGACCCGGGTACGGAAGGCGTCGAGTTCTTCGGAGGTGAAGACCTGCTGGGTGGGGTTGCGGTAGTTCTGTTTCTGAGTGCCGGAGGAGACGATCACGAGGCGGGCACCGGCGAGGTCCATGCCGGGTTCGACACCCGCGATCAAGCCGTCGGCGAAGGCCAGCTGATAGGCGCCGAGCTGCGGATGGTCGACCACGCCCGTGTCACCGGTGGGGTCGCCCTTGCCCGTTTTCAGATCAACGATCACCGCACGTCCGTCGGCGAGTCGTTCCACCCGGTCAATCGTGCCCGAGAGCACCGCGCCACCCACATCGAGGGTGAAGCGCCCCTCGGCGCTCAGCAATTCGCCGCCGGAGCGGTCGAAGTCGCCGAGGTAGGAGGCGAGCCGATCGGTCAGGGCTCGCGCCTCGACCTTCTGAACCTGGGACTGCCAGTCGGAGTCGAACACGAGCTCGCCCCAGCGTGCCTCCACCGCGGCCCAGAGCGCATCCGGGGTGCGGGCCGCCGGATCAGCGGGCGGGGTGTCTTCCATCGCCTTGTGGATGATGGTTCCGAGGTTGGCTGCGGTGTTGGTCGTGCCGCCGCCGATCTGGCCGATCAGCCAGTGCAGGGGGCAGGCTTCGAAGGAGGCCATCTTCGACGGGGAGACTCGCATCTTCTCGTCGCCGGCGTCGGGGTCGTTGAGCCGCTGGAGCGTGCTGGGCTCGGTCAGGCCGTACCATTCGGCCGGATCGGCGCCCGCGACCCCCTCGGCGGCGAGGCGGGCAAGTGTGGCGGCCTCTTCGATGGCGCGCAGCGAGACGGACGCGCCACGGTCGGCCGCACGGTCGACAGCACGGTCGGCCGCACGGTCGGCCGTGCGCACGGCATCCGTCACCTCGCGGCGCAGCCGGCCGACCATGCCGCGCAGCGACAGCGGGAACCGGCCGAGCGGTGCCGGATCGGCCGCCGGCAGCAGGCGCAGAAAGACGGAGGGCTGGTTGTCGTCGTTGCTGATGGCGGTGACGAGCAGCTCGTGGCGGGCGCGCGACGCGGCCTGCGCGAACATGCGCAGTTCGTCGTGCAGCACGGCGAGGCGGGCAGCGCCGCCGTCTGAGACGCGAGGGGCGCCGGGCTCCGTGGGGCTCGCTCGCACGGCCGGTTCGCCGACTGCGGCGAGGGCAAGATCGCCGGCGCCGAGAAGCGAGCCGCGAATGCGCAGGTCAGGCCAGACATTTTCTTGCACCCCGGCGAGCACGACGATATCGAATTGCTGGCCGATGGTTCCGCTGCCGGTCGAGACGGTGACGGCATCGCCGAGCGACCGGGGTGCGAGTGTGTCTTCGGGAACGTCGGTGTCGACGAGGTGCTCGAGAAAGAGCAGCGGCGGAGCGGCGGGGGTGCGCTCCACATAGCGCTGCGCCGCGGAGAACAGGGCCACGACCGCGTCGAGGTTGTGATTGGCCTCGTCGGCGCCGATGCCGGTGCCCTGGGCCTGATCGAACCAGGTGGTGGCGAGGCCGCTGCGGGTCCACAGCCCCCAGAGCAGTTCTTCGATCGTGGCCCCGGCGGCATATTCGACGGATGCCGCCGCCAGGCTGGCCCCGCAGGCCGCGGCCCGGCGGGCCGTGCGGTTGTCGATGCGGTCGAGGGTACCGGGCACGGTGAGCGCGGCGACAAGCAACTCGTCGGGACTCCGGGCCGGCGCCGCTGCCGCTGGCGCGCTCTGGGGGGCGGTGCCGGCCGTGCTGGCGGGGCCATGCAGCGTGTCGGTGTCGGCGTCGGTGCCGGTGCCGGTTTCGGTGTCGGTGTCGGCGTCGGTGCCTGTATCGATCTCGGTGTCGGCGAGGTCGATCAGGCGCAGCGCGGCGCGCAACCGGCGCAGGGTGATGGGGTCGAGGCCGCCGAGCGGGCCGCGCAGCAGCTCCACCGCCGCCTGAGCGTCGAGCGTGCGGCGGCCCAGGGTCACGTCGAGCGCCAGAATGAAGGCCCGCACCGCGAACTCGTCACGCAGGGCAGTCTGCGCGGTCGCCACCTGGGTGGGCACCTCGAGGGCGGCGAGGCCTTTCGACAGCGCGGGTACGAGCGAACCCGTGCGCACGATCACGGCCATACGCGACCAGGGCACCTTGCCCAGTACATGGCGCTCGCGCAGACGGCGAGCGATCACCGAGAGCTGGTCGGCCGGGCTGGCCACGACGACCGTCTGCACGGTATCGGTCGGCACGGCATCCGTCGGCACAGCATCCGTCGGCACAGCATCCGTCGGCACAGCATCCGTCGGCACAGCATCCGTCGGCACCGCATCCATCGACACCGCATCCATCGGCATAGCGTCGGTCGGCACCGCATCGGCGGCCATCTCGGCGGCGACGCCGGCACGCTGCGGGCCGGCTGCGGCCGCTCCGATGCGGCTCGTGATCTCGCTCACTACGCCCCGCACGGTGGGCCCGTGCCGGTAGACCGTGTCGAGGTAGAGCGTGCGAACGGCGCGAGTCTGCGGGCGCTGGCCCGGCGCTGCGGCACCCTGAACGACACGACCCTGAGCGACACGACCCTGAGCGACACGGCCCTGAGCGACACGACCCTGAGCAAGCCCGGCCAGATAGGTGCCCAGGCGACCGAGGGCATCCGGATGCGCACCGTGAAAAGAGCCGGTGCTGATGTCGGGGTCGCCGAAGAACACGATGGTGACGCCGCGAGCCGCGAACTGGGCCAGCAGGGTGAGGGTGGCCTGCGTGACCTCCTGCGCGTCGTCGACGATGAGCAGTCGCAGCCCGGCGAGCGTGCCGAGAGTCGCAGCACCGGCCGCCCCCGGAGCCGCGTCGTGCACGACGGCGGCCGCGAACTGGGCCAGTTCGGTGGAGTCGAACTGTCCGGGGCGGGTCTGGTCTTTCACCTCTTCATAACCGCTCACGAACTCGGCGGCCGCCACCCACTCCGGCCGACCGGCCGTCTGCCCGAGCGCGGCCAGGCGGGCGGGGGTGACCCCGTATTCCACGGCCCGCATCATGAGGTCGCGCAGTTCCGTTCGGAAGCCACGCAGGCGTCGCACCTCGGGGCCGAGGCTCGCCGGCCAGTTGGGGCCGGTGTTCTCGTCGAGGTGCCCCTGCAGCAGTTCGGCGATGATCTGGTCTTGCTCGCCACCGGTCAGCAGCGTCGGGCTCGGGCGTGCGGCCTGTGTTTCGGCGCCCTGCACGAGCTGAAAGGCGATGGAGTTGGCGCTGCGGGCCATGGGCCCGTTGGTGGGAATGGCGAGTCGCAGGGCGAGTCGGTCCCGCAGCGCGGTCGCTCCGGTGCGGGTCGGTACGAGCACGAGCACCTCGCTCGGCGAGTAGCCGCGACCCCGCACCCGATCGGCAACAAACTCAACGAGGGTGGTGGTCTTGCCGCTTCCCGGAGCCCCGATCACGGCGGCGCTCTCGCCGTCGGCGAGGTTGAGTACGGCGAGCTGCGCCGGGTCGAGCAGGGCCTGGTCGAGCAGGGTCTGCTCGAGCGAAACGTCGGGCTGCAGGGTGGTTTCGGGCGAGGGGCTGGTCACGTCTGCAACGGTACAAGGTTCCGCCGACAGTGAACTCGGTCGGGTCGGCGCGCCGTTCTGCCGTACTCTGAGCGGAGTCGACGAAAGGCATACCTGGTGGATATCCGCATTGGCATTTTCAATTCCCCCCGTGAGATCGGTTTCGAGACCTCACAGCCCGCAACGGTCGTCGAGGAAGCGGTTGCCGCTGCCCTCGCGGACCAGACCGGGTACCTCAAGCTCAAAGACGATAAGGGCCGCGTCTATATCGTGCCCTCGGTCGGCCTCGCCTACGTGGAAATCGGCTCGGAAGAGTCTCGCCGCGTCGGTTTCGTCGCGTAACTCCCCTCGTGGAACTGCTGTTCGTCGCCCTGGGCGGAACCGTTCTGGGCCTGGCCGCACGCTATCTGCTGCCCGGCCGGTCCACCCAGGGATCGGTCCTGATCCCGGCGATCGGCACCGCCGTCGCCTCGCTCGTCTGGGTCGCTCTGACCTGGCTCGGCTGGGCCTACGACGGCGGCTGGATCTGGGCGGTGTCCCTGGTTGTGGCCGGCGTCGTATCCGTCGTGAGCGATATTGTGCTCACTCGCACCCGGTCGCTCTCTGACCAGCGGATGCTGCACACGCTCGTCCACGCGGGCACGCCGGCACCTCACTAGGCTCAGCACCGCACTAGGCGCAGCACCGCACTAGGCGCAGCACCGCTGAGAAACGCACAAAGCACCCTCGTTGCTCGCGACGAGGGTGCTTTTTTCGTGTGTCACCGGATGCCGGCGGTGCGTCAGGCGGTGCGTCAGGCGGTGAGGCCCAGTCCGTCCATGCGGCGGGTGTGCGCGGCGATCAGATCGGTGAACACCGGTTCGATGCGCAGCTCGGTGAAGGCATCCGCTTCGGACGCCGGCATCGCCGAACGCGCGACGAGCAGCGTGTCGCCCACGAGGCGTCGGCCCCACATGGCCAGGCGCGAACCGAGAGCGGGCTGGGACGCGATGGCGGTCTGCAGTTCGCGCACGAGCACCTCCGTGCCGGCGTCATCGCCCAGCAGCTGGGCGATGCGGGGGCCCACGTCCCGCGGCAGCCCGTCGGAGAGCCGAATGAAGAAGTCATCGAGCAGGCCCCCCGTGAGGTAGCAGCTCAGCAGCAGTTCGTGCCAGTCGGCGCCGTGCGTCTTCGCCCGGAACGCGTCGAGGGCGGGCGCGAACGGAGCCATTTCGGTGGCCGGGTCGGCCTCGCGGCGACGGATCTCGGCGACCAGTCCGTGGTGCTTGGACAGCGCACGGCCGGCGGCGGCACTCAGCCCCTCCTTCGCGGCGAGGTCAGGAGCGGTGAAGACCGCCCGGGCCAGGGTTTCGAAGGCGCCCAGCTCGCAATAGGCCGACTGACCGAGAAAGTGGTTCAGCGTCGGGGTGAGCGAACTGATATCCATTTTGGTTGTCGGTTTCGCTGCACCACGCGTGCTGAGGCGGGGAGTCTCCGTGCGCGGCGGGCGTCGACCAAAGCTGGGGTTCACCTGCCCAGCATAGGACAGCGCGCCTCCCGGGGGCTGCAGACGACACGGGTAAGATGGCCTCACGTCACCGACACGGTTCGGTGACCCTGCGCCTAAGACAAAAGATGGCGCATACCGCTTCCAGCTACTGACAGGCATACATTCGTGACTTTCTCCGAACTCAAAATTGACCAGGACATGGTCGACTCCCTTGCCGCCAAGGGCATCCTCGAACCGTTCCCGATTCAGACCCAGACCATCCCCCTCGCCCTCGCCGGCCAGGACATCATCGGCCAGGCCAAGACCGGCACCGGCAAGACCTTCGGCTTCGGCCTTCCGGTCATTCAGCGCCTCGGCCTGAACCCGGAACCCGGTGTGCAGGCCCTCATCGTGGTGCCGACCCGCGAACTGTGCGTGCAGGTCTCCGAAGACCTCGAGCTCGCTGCCCGGGGCCGCGACACAAAGATCGTGTCGATTTACGGCGGCAAGGCGTACGAGGGCCAGATTGAACAGCTCAAGGCCGGCGCGCAGATCGTGGTCGGCACCCCCGGCCGCCTGCTCGACTTGGCCAGCCAGCGTCTGCTGAGCCTCGCCAACGTGCGAGAGATGGTGCTCGACGAGGCAGACAAGATGCTCGACCTCGGGTTTCTCTCGGACATCGAGAAGCTCTTCGCGCAGACCCCGGCCGACCGCCACACGATGTTGTTTTCGGCGACGATGCCGGGCCCGATCGTGGCACTCGCCCGCCGTTTCATGAACCGTCCGATTCACATCCGCGCCACGGATCCCGATGAAGGCCTCATGCAGGCCAACATCGAACACCTCGTCTACCGCGCACACAACATGGACAAAGATGAAGTCATCGGTCGCATCCTGATGGCTGAGGGCCGCGGCAAGACCGTGATCTTCACCCGCACCAAGCGTGCCGCCGCCAAGCTCGTCGAAGAGCTCGGCGACCGCGGCTTCAACGCCACGGCGGTACACGGCGACCTCAACCAAGAGCAGCGCGAGCGCGCCATGGCCTCGTTCAAGGCCGGCAAGAAAGACATCCTCATTGCAACGGATGTCGCGGCGCGCGGCATCGACGTCGAAGACGTCACCCACGTGATCAACCACACCATCCCCGAAGACGACAAGGCGTACCTGCACCGCGTCGGTCGCACCGGACGCGCCGGCAAGACCGGTATCGCGGTGACCTTCGTCGACTGGGACGACCTGCACAAGTGGGCACTCATCAACAAGGCGCTCGACTTCGGCGTGCCGGAGCCGATGGAAACGTATTCCTCGTCGCCGCACCTGTATGCCGACCTCAACATCCCGGTCGGTTCGAAGGGGCGTCTGCGTGCCACTCCCATCAAGGACGTCGTCGCCGGCGCACCCGCCGGGCGGTCCGACGGCGCTCGCTCCGGTTCGCGCTCCGGCGGTCGCGGCGCATCCGCCGGCCGCGGTGACGGGCGCCGTGAGTCAGGTCGCACCGAATCGGGTCGTACCGAGTCAGGTCGCACCGAGCCAGTGAAGACGGATGCCGCGCGCGGCACGTCCACGCGCCCCGACGCTGCCCGCGCCGGCGACCAGACCACGGACCGCCCCACTCGTACCCGCGTGCGCGTCGGCTCGACCACGAACCCCGACGCGCCGGCTGCTACCCCCGCCGCCGGCACCCACGACGGGGGCGGCGCCGAGCACCACGACGGCAACAGCGCCCCGCGTCGCCGCAGCCGCAGCCGCGGCCGCCGCTCCCCCCAGGAGTAAGTCGGACCGCCCACCCCGGACGATGTGATCCTGCTCCCTGAATCTTCCCGATGGGTGTGGCTAAATCAGGAAATCCGAGGCTACGACGACAACGGATGCCCGCAACTGCGGGCATCCGTTGTCGTGCGTTTCTGAATCTCCTGAATTGGCCCCGCAGCGGGGGCTCCGGCGCTGGGAGCGCGCGAGGTCGTGCGCCGTCAGGGGGTGACGGGAGCCGAACCGGTGGCCTCGGCGACGATGCGCTCAAGCACCTCGGGCGACGTGGTGTTCTCGCCCAGACGGTTGGGCTTGCCGGCGCCGTGGTAATCGCTCGAGCCGGTGACGGCCAGCCCATACTTCTCGGCCAGGTGATACAGCCGCGCCTTGGCCTCCGGACGGTTCTCCCGGTGCTCGAGTTCAAGGCCGAACAGCCCGGCGTCGACGAGTTCGGCGAGGCGGGACTCCGCCATCACATCGTCAACCCCGCGGGTCGCCGGATGCGCGATGACGGGCACTCCCCCGGCCGCCCGCACCAGACGCACGGCCTGAAGCGGGTCGGGCGCGTAGTGGGGCTGGTAATACCCTGCCTTCCAGTGCAGAATTCCTGCGAACGCCTCGCTGCGTGTCAGGGCGTGACCGCGCGCCACGAGCGCGTCGGCGATGTGGGGGCGGCCGACCGTGGCATCCGGGGTGGTCTGGGCGACGACATCCGCCCAGGTCAAAGCGTAATCGAGCCCGATGCGCGCGACCATCTGCTCGGCCCTGGTCAATCGGGCGGCACGGATGCGGATGGTTTCGGCGACGATCGCGGCATCGGTCGGGTCGAAGAGATAGGCCAGCAGGTGCACGCTCGCGTACTGAACACGGGTGCTGAACTCCATGCCCGGAATAAGGGTGATGCCGGTGTCGCGCGCGGTGCTGCCGGCCTCGGCCCAGCCGGCGGTGGAATCGTGGTCGGTCAGCGCCAGCGTGCCGAGGCCGGCCGCGACGGCGGCGCGCACGAGTTCGGCGGGCGTTTCGGTTCCGTCGGAGACGCTCGAGTGCGTGTGCAGGTCGATCGGGCCCGGGAACCCCACATGTGCTGACATTCCCCCATGTTAGTTGGGCGCCGTGATCGCGGGGCGCCGTGATCGCTGGCGCCCCGGCACCGGGAGCGCGGCCGACCCGCCCAACCCGCGCCGACCGGCGTGTGCCCAGATTCGTCACCTATTCTGACTGGTCTATGTTCTCCCGAATGTTCAGTCGAATCCTGCGCGCGCTGGCCGCCATCCTGCTCGCGGCGGGCCTCGCTGTGCTCACCTGGCCACAGGCCGTCGGCCTGCAGAACAGCTGGATCGTGGCCCACGCCGTCTCGTTCCGAGCCATCTTGGTGGTTGTCGCGGTCGCGGCAGCGGTGTTGTTTCTGGCGCTCGCGCTGATTCGTCGCCGTCGCGGTACGGTGCTGACACTGCTCGTACTCACCGTGCTGTTCGGGGCCGCCAACGCCGGCGTTCTCGCCGACCGCGGCTTCGGCAACTCTGCCGGCAGCAGCAATTCAGACACCGGAACCAGTTCGAACAGCACCACGGATGCCGTCACGGTGCTCAGCTGGAACACCCTCGGCGATGCCCCCGGTGCGACGGCCATTGCCGACCTGGCCCTCGCCGAAGGAGCCGACGTGGTCACCCTGCCGGAAACCACCGAAGAGGCCGGCGTCGCCATTGCCGAGCTGATGCGGGCCGGCGGTCGGCCAATGTGGGTGCACACCGTGGCGTTCGACCTCGTCTCCAAGGCCCGCTCGACGACCCTGCTGATCAGCCCCGAGCTCGGCGACTACACCGTCACCTCGGCGGCGGGATCCGGCCCGCCGGGCAACACCAACGTGCTCCCCACCGTCGTGGCCACGCCGGTGGCGGGTAGCGGCCCCACGATCGTGGCCGTTCACGCCGTCGCGCCCATCCGCTATGAGATGTCGAACTGGCGCTCGGACCTTGATTGGCTGGCAGCGCAGTGCGGCAACACGGGTTCGGCTGCGGCGAATGTGATCATGGCCGGGGATTTCAATGCGACTGTCGACCACATGGCCGGGCGGGCGGCATCCGGTGCCGCGTCGCCAGCCGCCGTGCTCGGGGAGTGCGTGGATGCGGCGAGCGCGGCCGACTCCGGCGCCGTGGGCACCTGGCCGACGAAGCTGCCGGCCGTGATCGGCAGCCCGATCGACCACGTGCTGGCGACCCCGAACTGGCAGGTCGACGACGTGCGCATCATCGAGTCGCTCGACGATGCCGGCAGCGACCACCGTCCGGTCGTCGCGACGCTCTCGAGCGCGTTCTGACTCTGTGATGATTCGGCCCTCGTTCGGGGGTGTTCACCTGCCGGACTTGTCGCCGTCCTACAGTGCATATAAGTCCCCTCGGGACTCTGCCGCCCGGCACCGCCGCCGAGCAGCACCGCACCGCTTCGAACGGACACCATGCGCTCCAGGCACGCCCTCGCCCTGTTCTCTCTTCCGCTCTTCGTCATCTCCAGCCTGGCCATCACCTCTCCCGCGGTTGCCGCTGAGACATCGGCGCAGATTCCGGTCACCGAACTGTTCGCCGAAGTCGGCACGGCCAGTCCCGTGACAAGCGGTTACAGCCGTGACCTCTTCACCCACTGGATCGACGCCGACGGTGACGGCTGCGATACCCGTCAGGAGGTGCTGATCGAGGAATCACTCGTGCCGGTCACGTTCTCGTCCGGGTGCACGGTCTCGAGTGGTGAGTGGTACTCGTGGTACGACGGTGCCACCTGGACCGCGCCGAGTGACGTCGACGTCGACCACTTCGTGCCGCTCAGCGAGGCTTGGCAATCGGGCGCCCACGCCTGGTCCGCCGACCAGCGCCGCGCCTTCGCCAACGACCTTGGTCTGGCCGTCGGCCTCGAGGCGGTCACCGACAACGTCAATCAGTCCAAGGGCGACCGGGACCCCGGCGCCTGGCTGCCGCCGCTCGCCGACCAGTCCTGCCGGTACGTGGCGGAATGGGTGGTGGTGAAGTACCGCTGGGCACTCACCGTCGACATCGACGAGCGCGCCGCGATGGACGACATTCTGGTGGGAGCCTGCGCGAACACGATCGTGACCGTTCCCGCGCGGGGCGGCAGCGAGGACATCGCACCAGAGGGAGACGTGCCCGCCAACCCGCAGGATTCACGGAACTGCACGGACTTCGCCAGCTGGCGTGAGGCCCAGGACTGGTTCGAGTTCTACTTTCCGCACTACGGTGATGTCGCCCGCCTCGACAGCAACGGCGACGGCATTGCCTGCGAGTCGCTGCCCGGGGCGCCCTGAGGCCGCGGGCAGCCTCACGCAGCCGCACGACGCCGCACGACGCCACGGCGACGGATGCCGGGCCAAATTCAGGCGGCAATGCCAGAATGGAAGAATGGCTACTTCCCGCAACACCGGCTCGGCTCCCCGCGACACCGTCCCTGCTCCCGCTCGCACCAACGAAAACCGATCGACGACCCCGGGCTCGGCCGGGTTCAAGTCGTACATTTCCAGCCAGTGGGCCGAGCGCGAAGACGCGCTGCCGGCGGCCCGCGAACAGGCTCCCTTCGCGGCCGCGCGCCGCGCACGCATCAGCGCCCAGTACCCCGGCCAACGCCTCATCGTGCCGGCCGGCAGCCTGAAGCAGCGCTCCAACGACACCGATTATGCCTTTCGGGCCCACTCGGCGTTTGCCCACCTGACCGGCTGGGGCAGTGACAGCGAACCCGGCGCCGTGCTCGTTCTCGAACCCAGCAGCGACGGCCACGAGGCGACCCTGTACTTTCGTGAGCGCGCCGGTCGCGACTCCGACGAGTTCTACGCCAACCCGGACATCGGCGAATTCTGGATCGGACCCCGCCCCTCGATCGCCCAGGTGTCCAGCGACCTCGGCCTCACCGTGCGCGGCATCGCCGACCTCTCCGAGGTGCTCGGCCTGACCGATTCTGAGACCCTCGTCGTGCGCGAAGCCGATGCGGCCTTCACCGACCGGGTCGACGAGGCGCGCCTGCGCTTTGCCGCCGAGCGGGTGCTCGGTTCGAACGCGGCCGATTCGCCCTTCAGCATCGAGATCAACGGCGCCCACGACCCCGACGTGCACTTCGCCCGCGACCTGTCCGAGCTACGGCTCGTGAAAGATGCCTACGAGATCGCCCAGATGCGCCTCGCCGTCGCGGCGACCGCGCGCGGCTTCGACGACGTCATTCGCGATCTGCCCCGCTCGAGCAGCCACGCTCGCGGCGAACGTCTCGTCGAGGGTGTCTTCAACACCCGCGCCCGCAGCGACGGAAACGCCGTCGGCTACGACACCATCGCGGCCTCCGGCCCGCACGCCTGCATTCTGCACTGGACCCGCAACGACGGCCCCCTCGTGCCGGGCGACGTGATCCTGCTCGACGCCGGCGTCGAACTCGACAGCTACTACACCGCCGACATCACCCGCACCCTGCCGGTGAACGGCACCTTCAGCCCCGTGCAGCGTCGGGTCTACGACGCCGTGCGCGAGGCAGCGGATGCCGCCCTCGCCGTCGTGCGCCCCGGCGCCATTTTTCGAGACGTGCACGCCGCTGCCATGGCCGTGATCGCGAAGCACACCGCCGACTGGGGCATGCTGCCGGTCACCGCCGAAGAGGCCGTGCTGCCCGACAACGGCCACCACCGCCGCTACATGGTGCACGGCACGAGCCACCACCTCGGCCTCGACGTGCACGACTGCGCCCAGGCCCGCCGCGACATGTACATGGACGGTGTGCTCGAACCCGGCATGGTCTTCACGATCGAACCCGGACTGTACTTTCAGCCCGATGACCTCACCGTGCCGGCGGAGTTCCGCGGTATCGGCGTGCGCATCGAAGATGACATCCTGGTCACCGAGACCCGCGGCGAGAACCTGTCGGCCGCGATCCCGCGCACCTCGGGCGACGTCGAAGCCTGGATCGCGACCCTCACCGCGTAACCCACGGCAGACCTCCCCACGAAAGCGGGTGAATCGTCGGTTAGCCACAAGCTCACCGACGATTCATCCGCTTTCGCGGATTCTGACGGCAGGCAGGGTCAGGCAGGGTCAGGCAGGGTCGCGCGAGGTCTCGGGAGCGTCGGGGTCGGCGGCAGGGGCCTGAACGGGCACCGGTGCGACGGCCTGCTCACCCTGACCGGTGAGCAGGTTACGGGCCCGGTTCACGAGGGCGCCGTCGACGATCACCTGGTAGTTGCTCGCGATCACCTGCATCGTCGAGGTGAAGTCGCGGCGGCGGCGATTGATGGCGTAGCTCACGAGCCCGAACATCATGCCGAAGCCGGCGCCGATCAGCACGGCGGCGAACACGAACGGCAGGCTGGAGCCGCTCGGCGAAAACAGGAAGAACAGCAGGCCGAAGAAGACACCGAGCCAGGCGCCGGATGCCGCTCCCGCCAACGCGACACGGCCCCAGGTCAGTTTGCCGGTCACCCGCTCGACGCTCTTCAGGTCGTTTCCCACTATCGAGAGCTGCTTGACCGGAAAATCGGCCTTGGCGAGCCGGTCGACGGCGGCCTGGGCATCGGCGTAGGTCGTGTATGTTGCCATAACCTCGCCCTTGGGCAGTGTGGGAGGAAGGCCGGCGCCTCGTCGGGGAAAGGGGCTCGGTGTGCTCATAGGACCATTCTTTCACGGCGCTCCGACGCCCGGACCGAAGAACGCTCGACGTGGCCTAGATTTGTACTGTGAGTGCCACCAGAGTTTTTGTCGCCCGTTTGGCCGGGTGCACCGTTTTCGACCCCGCGGGAGACCGCGTCGGTAAGGTGCGCGATGTTCTGGTCGTCTATCGAAAAAGTGACCCGCCCCGCGTCGTGGGACTGATCGTCGAAATCCCCGGTAAACGCCGGGTCTTCGTGTCGATCGGCCGAGTGACGAGCATCGGCAGCGGTCAGATCATCACCAACGGCCTCATCAACGTGCGCCGTTTCGAGCAGCGCGGCGGTGAGGTGCGGGTGATCGCCGAACTGCTCGGCCGCAAGGTCGCCTTCAACGACGGCACCGGCGACGCCACCATCGAAGACGTCGCGATGAAAGAAACCGACGAAGCCGAGTGGGAGATCAGCCAGCTCTTCGTGCGTCGCCCGAAGACCACGGCGTCTCCCTTCAACAAGGGAATCACCGACTTCGTGACCTGGGCCGAGGTGCACGAGAAGTCGACAGAGGGTCAGGCCCAGTCTGCCGAGCAGCTCATCGCGACGTACTCCGACCTGAAGCCCGCCGACCTCGCCAATACCCTGCTCGACCTGCCGCGTGAGCGCATGTTCGAGGTCGCGAGCGAGCTGCCCGACGACCGCCTCGCCGATGTGCTCGAAGAGATGGCGGAAACCGACCAGGTCGGCATCCTCACGATTCTCGGCGATGCCCGTGCCGCCGACGTGCTCGACCAGATGCAGCCGGACGACGCCGCCGACCTCATCGCCCAGCTGCCAGAGGAACGCGGCGAGCAGCTGCTCGACCTGATGGAGCCGGAGGAAGCAGAAGACGTACGTTTTCTGCTCTCCTACGCCCCCGACACCGCCGGCGGCCTGATGACCACGGAGCCGGTCATCGTCTCAGCCGACGCCACCGTCGCGGAGGGACTCGCCCGCATCCGTCGCCACGATCTCGCCCCGGCGCTCGGGGCGGCAATCTGCGTGACCCTGCCGCCCTATGAGGCCCCGACCGGCCGTTTTCTGGGAATGGTGCACTTTCAGCGGATGCTGCGCTACCCGCCCCACGAACGCCTCGGCACGCTGCTCGACCAGGGTCTCGACCCCGTCACAGCGGATACCTCGGCCGCGGAGGTGTCCCGGATCCTCGCGAGCTACGACCTGGTGTCGGTACCCGTCGTCGACGACAACCATCGGCTCGTCGGGGTCGTCACGATCGACGATGTGCTCGACTACCTGCTGCCGGACGACTGGCGCAGCCAGGACGGCAACGACGACGTGCACCGCCGGGCGGTTGCGCGCACCCACCTGAAGACCGGCAGTATTCCGCTGCCGGGCGCTCGGAGACCGGGTCATGGCCAGGGCTAGCAAGGCGGGCCTGCGCCTCGACGCGCCCAAAGGTCTGCGCCCCGGCACGCTGGGCGGCCGTCGAGGCGCCGGCAACGACCGTTTTGGCCGCTTCACCGAAGCGATCGCCCGCGGTATGGGCACCCCGTGGTTTCTGCTCGGCCTGACCGTCTTCGCAATCTCCTGGATTCTCTGGAACACCCTTGCCCCACCGGCCTGGCGTTTCGACTCCGTCTCGCTCGGGTTCATCGCCCTGACCCTCGTGCTGTCGATGCAGGCGTCCTATGCGGCACCCATGATTCTGCTCGCACAGAACCGTCAGGACGACCGCGACCGGGTGCAGTTCGAACAAGACCGGCAGCGCTCCGAACGCACCCTCGCCGACACCGAGTACCTGGCCCGCGAGGTCGTGGCCTTGCGCATCGCCATGAAAGACCTCGCCTCCAAGGACTTCATCCGCAGCGAGCTTCGCGCACTGCTGGAAATTCTCGACGCGGCCGACGAGGCCGAGGCCGCCGAAGCGGCCGAAGCAGCCGGTCTCGCCCGCCCGGCCAAGACCGACCGGCCCGACCGCGGCGACCGTAACCGCTCGGCTCGGGAACGCACCGAACGCGAACGCACCGGAAGGTCGGCTCTTGACTGACTCCCCCACCACGGAGGTGGAGACCGACACCACCGCAACCCGGGTACGAGCCGCCCTGACCCGGGTCATCGACCCCGAGATTCGCCGCCCCATCACCGAACTCGACATGGTGGAGAGCGTGGAGGTGAGCCAGACGGGAACGGCGACCGTGGGCATCCGCCTGACCATTGCCGGCTGCCCGGCGGCCGCCCGCATCGAGGCCGACGTGCTCGCCGCGACCGAGACCGTCGTCGGCGCGGGAAACGCCAGCGTCGTCGTGAGCGTCATGACCCGCGAACAGCGCACCATTCTCACCGAACGCCTGCGCGGCGGCGCCGCGGCGCGCGTCACCCAGTTCGGCCCCGACTCCCTCACCCGCATCTATGCGATCACGAGCGGCAAGGGCGGCGTGGGCAAGTCCACGATCACCGCCAACCTCGCCGTCGCCCTCGCCGGCCGCGGCCTCGCCGTCGGAATCATCGACGCCGATGTCTACGGCTTCTCGATTCCGGGACTGCTCGGCCTCGTGCACGACGGCCTCGCGGTGAAACCGACCCAGGTCGGCGACATGATTCTGCCGCCGGTCGCCCACGACGTGAAGGTCATCTCGATCGGCATGTTCGTCGACGACCCCGCGGTCGCCGTCGCCTGGCGCGGCCCGATGCTGCACCGCACCATCTCGCAGTTTCTGACGGATGTCTACTTCGGCGACCTCGACGTCTTGCTGCTCGATCTGCCCCCCGGAACCGGCGACGTGGCGATCACGGTGGGGCAGCTGCTGCCGCACTCCGAGGTCATCGTGGTGACGACCCCGCAGCCAGCCGCCGCCGACGTCGCCGTGCGCAGCGGCATCGTCGCCCGGCAGACCGGGCAGAAGCTCTACGGCGTGATCGAGAACATGTCGGGAATGGCCCAGCCCGACGGCAGCGTGCTCGAGATCTTCGGCTCCGGCGGCGGCCACGAGGTCGCCCGGCGGCTGAGCGAGGGTCAGCCGGAGGCGACGGCCATCGCGGCAACGGACACCGCGGCATCCGTGCCGCTGCTGGCCCAGGTGCCGCTGCTGGCCCAGGTGCCGCTGAGCGTACCGCTGCGCAGTGGCGGCGACACCGGCACGCCGATCGTGCTGTCGAACCCCGAGGACCCGGCAGCGGTCATGATTCAGACCGTGGCCGCGCGCCTCGCCACGCGGGCCCGCGGCCTGTCCGGCCGCAGCCTGGGCATCTCGCCGCGCTGAGCCGACCCTACCTCGACTTCTTGGTCTTCTTTTTCAGGGTCGCGGCATGGTCGGGCACCGAATGGTTCAGCTCACGCGGCGGGCGCTCGTAGTCCGAGCTCGGCGGGCGAGGCGGAATGTGCACCTTCGGCGGGTCGGTGTGCTCGTAGGGCACGAGTGAGAGCAGGTGGCTGATCATGTTCAGCCGGGATGCCCGCTTGTCCTCGCTCTCGACGACCCACCAGGGCGCCTCCGCGATATCGGTGTGCACGAACATCTCGTCTTTGGCCTTGGAGTAGTCGGCCCATTTCGTGATCGACAGCACGTCGGTCTCCGAGAGCTTCCAGCGCCGCATCGGGTCGTTGAGCCGCGACCGGAACCGTCGCTCCTGCTCGTGATCGCTGACCGAGAACCAGTACTTGACGACGAGGATTCCGTCTTCGACGAGCATCCGCTCGAAGAGTGGCGCCTGATGCAGAAACCGGCGGTATTCGTCGGCGGTGCAGTAGCCCATCACCCGTTCGACGCCGGCCCGGTTGTACCAGGACCGGTCCATCAGCACGATTTCACCCTTGGTCGGCAGGTGCTCGATGTAGCGCTGAAAGTACCACTGTCCGCGTTGGCGTTCGGTCGGCATCGGCAGCGCGACGATGCGGGCCATGCGCGGGTTGAGATATTCGGTGACCCGTTTGATGGCCGACCCCTTGCCGGCGGCGTCGCGGCCCTCGAAGATCACGACGACGCGGGCGCCGGATGCCTTCACCCACTGCTGCATGGTGACGAGTTCGGCCTGCAGGCGGCGCAGCTCCACCTCGTACACGGTCTTGTTCACGCGCTTCACCGGCGTGGACTGCTCAGAATCGGACACGATTTCTCCTGACTAACGGTCGGTACAGCAGGCGGTACAGCAGGCAGTACAGCAGGCGGTGCAGCGGGCAGTACAGCGGCCGGTCAGGTCGCTTCGGAGTCGAAGGGCGCGGGCCGGGCGTCGGTCCGGCTGCGGTCGGCGGCACGCTGGCGTTGGGCCGCGGCCCAGTCGGGGGCGGATGCTCCGCGCGACACGGTCGCAGGGCCCGGCGCCGATTGCCCCTTGGCCCCGGGGTCGGCCGGATCTTCCTGCAGGGCTTCGCGAATGATGCGGCGCGGGTCATACTGGCGCGGGTCGAGCTTTTTCCAGTCCAGGTCGTCGAATTCCGGCCCCATCTCGTCACGCATACGATCCTTGGCACCATTGGCCATGTCGCGCAGTTGGCGCACCAGACGGGCGAGCTGGGCGGCGTAGTACGGCAGGCGCTCCGGACCGAGCAGGAAGACGGCAATGATCCCGATCAGCAAGAGCTTTTCGAAAGTCAACCCAAACATATCCCCAGAATAACCCCCGGCGAGGCCTCCCCTGACCACGGGCTCGACGGCCCTAGTCTTGACCTAATCATCAACTGGAGTGGCATCGTGTCTGACATTGAATTGAACTGGAAATTCTCCGACGACTCTGTCGTGGAATCCGACGCCGTAGCGCGCGCACGGCAGCAGTCCCTCGAACTGGGTATCGACGCGATCGCGCCGTCGGTCGGGGCGCAGAGCGCCGTCATCGCCGCCGCGACCGGGGCACGCAGCATCCTCGAGGTGGGTACCGGCGCGGGAGTCTCGGGCATCTGGCTGCTCACCGGGTCGCCGAGCGCGACCCTGACCTCGATCGATACCGAGATCGACCACCAGCAGCACGCGCGGGCAAACTATCTCGACGCGAAGATCCCGGCAAACCGGGTGCGTCTGATCACCGGGCGCGCGGCCGAGGTCCTGCCGCGCATGAACGAGAACTCCTACGACATCGTCTTCATCGACGCCGACCCGCAGTCGGTCATCGAGTACGTTGAGCACGGCCTTCGTCTGGCTCGCCCCGGTGGAACCGTGCTCGTTGCCCACGCCCTCTGGCGCGGCCGGGTCGCGAACCCCGCCCAGCGCGACGACGTCGCGACCGGCTTCCGTACCCTGCTGACCGAGATCGCGTCGAGCAACGCCGTGATCAGCGCCCTTTCCCCCGTCGGTGACGGCCTGCTGCAGATCACGAAGCTGCGCGCCTGACGGCAGCCCAATTGCCAAAAAGGAAGGCCGCCCGGTACGGGGCGGCCTTCCTCTTAAAAGCGTGTGTATCTTGATGACTACTTGACGGGGTTAACAACCCCGGCGAGAGCATCGTGGAGTTCCTTGGCCTCTGCATCGTTCACGGAAACGACGAGTCGGCCTCCACCTTCGAGCGGAACACGCACAATAATGAGGCGCCCCTCTTTTACAGCCTCCATTGGACCGTCTCCGGTCCGTGGCTTCATGGCCGCCATGAACTCCCCTTTCATCAGTGATTAGTACCATTATCGACCATGTAAGGCCGAGAGGAAAATTGCCCCGCCGTTCGAGGTCAGATCTACGGTGGCGTCCAGTCCGCGCCGTCTACCCCCCAACAGAGCAACAGCCACCCCCATTGGCCCAGGATGCACAGAACAACCACTCCGACCCGGTACCAGAGGCTCCGCGGCAACGCGGCCGCACCCAGCAATGGGAACATCGGCATCAGCAGCCGAAACGTGCTCGATTGGGGAAAGAACACCGCGAGCAGGTAGAGCGCGTAGCTGGCCAGCCACAGGCGCAGGTCCACGCCGAGCCGGCGCACCGCGGGCGTGAACATGCAGAGGGTGAAGGCCAGAATCAGCGCTACCACCACGAGGATTCCGAGCGGCAGGCCCAGCCACCACACGCCACTTTGGAACCATGCCGTGAACGGAATGAGTTCGACGTAGCCGATATACGGCGCCCGCCAGGCCAGTTCGGTATCGGTGTAGGCCGTCAGGCTGCCGGTCACCGCCCAGGCCGCGGCCGGCCAGGCCAGTCCCATCACACCGCTGAAGACCGCGACGGATG
Source organism: Cryobacterium frigoriphilum (assembly GCF_004403305.1). Classification (GTDB taxonomy): domain Bacteria; phylum Actinomycetota; class Actinomycetes; order Actinomycetales; family Microbacteriaceae; genus Cryobacterium; species Cryobacterium frigoriphilum. The sequence continues at coordinate 158,808 of NZ_SOHE01000041.1, forward strand.
CCGCGAGCATCCGTTGCCGAGGCGGAAAGGCATCTGTCGCCCGCGTGAACCAGCGGTAGCCCACGTGCAGGGCCAGTGCGAGGGCGAAGGCGAGCCCGCTCGGGCGCGTCAACGACATCACGGCAATGACCGGAAAGAGCAGGGCATAGCGCCGCTCCAGCAGCAACAGCAGTGCCAGGGTCAGAAAGAACAGGTACATCGATTCGGCGTAGCCGAACTGCAGCATCGGTGAGAGCGGGGCCACGCAGAACAGCACGACGGCGAACCGGGCCGCCGACGCGTCAAGCACCCGGCTCATCAGCCGGTGGAACAGCAGCGCGGTGCCCAGGCTGAAGGCGACGGATACGAAGACCGCGACCGGTTCCCAGCGCTGGCCGCTGACCTCCATCAGAAGGCGGGCCAGAACCGGGTAGCCGGGCATGAACGCCCAGGCACTCTCACCGATCTCGCCGGCGTCGGTGAGCGGCAGCACCGTGGGGTAGCCCACGACCGCGACGATGTTGTACCAGTGGGCATCCCACATGGTCGCAAAATCGGTGTATCGGGGGTTCGCACCGGTCCAGGCGTTGGCACCCTGCACGCTCGCCAGAACCGAGATGAGTGTCGTCGTGATGACCCGCGAGAGGGCCCAGATCAGCAGCACCTGCGCCCACCAGGGCCGAAGCCAGGCGGGCGCCGCGGCGCGGCGAGTGGTCACCGAGGCCGGCTCGGCGGGTGCTTGCTGCGCGGCCGAGGCCACCGGGCGGGTTAGTTCGCCGCCGCGGTGAGCCACGACCGCAGGCCGATTTCACAGTCGGTGATCTGGAAGAGCGCAACCCGTTCGTCGTCGGCGTGTGCCTTGAGCGGGTCGCCGGGGCCGTAGTTGACGGCGGGCATGCCGAGCGCCGAGAACCGGGCGACATCGGTCCAGCCGTACTTCGGCATGGCGTCGCCGCCGCCGACCGCGGCGAGAAACTGCTGCGCCAGCGGGGCGTCGAGGCCCGGGCGGGCGCCCTCGGCAAGGTCGACGACCGTCATCTCGTAACCGGGGAACAGCTCGTGCAGGTGAGCGAGGGCTTCGGCGCCGCTGCGGCTCGGGGCGAAACGGTAATTGACGTGCACCATGCACTCGTCGGGAATGACGTTACCGGCGATGCCGCCGGTAATGCCCACGGCGTTCAGGCCCTCACGGTAGACGAGGCCCTCGACCTCGACCGAGCGCGGCTCGTAGGCGGCGAGAATATTGAGGATCGGTGCGGCCTTGTGGATGGCATTCTCGCCGACCCAGGCGCGCGCGGAGTGCGCCCGCAGTCCAAAGGTGCGGATCTCGACCCGTAGGTTGCCGTTGCAGCCACCCTCGATGCGGCCGTTGGTCGGTTCGCCGAGAATCGCGAAGTCACCCGCGAACAGGTCGGGCCGGTTGCGGGCGAGACGACCGAGGCCGTTGAGGTCGTCGGAGACCTCCTCGTGGTCGTACCACATCCAGGTCACGTCGACGACGGGAGCGACGAGTTCAGCGGCGAGCTTGAGCTGCACGGCAACCCCCGCCTTCATGTCCACTGTTCCACGACCCCAGAGATAGTCGACCTCGTCGAGGGTCTCGAAGCGGGTCGGCAGGTTGTTGTTGAGCGGCACGGTATCGATATGACCCGCAATGACGACGCGCTGCGCGCGGCCCAGACTCGTGCGGGCGACGATGGTGTCGCCGTCGCGAATAATCTCGAGGTGATCGAAACCGGCGAGCGCCGCCACGATCGCGTCGGCGAGTGGGGTTTCATTGCCCGACACCGATTGCAGGTCACACAGCTGTCGGGTGATCTCGATGACGGACGCGGACAGGTTCAAAGTCAAGGTCTCAGGCACTCTACTAATCTAGAGGCATGTCTGCCGTCACGCCGCTCGAGCCCACTGTCCCCGATTTCGCTCTGTCCACCCCGACCCACGCCTGGGGTTACGGCCTCGCGACCGTCGCCGACGAGGGCACGGTGCTCGACACCTGGTTCCCGCAGCCGCACCTCGGCCCCTTGCCGGCGGGGCGCGACCGCTGGCTCGTTCCCGCGGAGCTGGATGCGGCATCCGTCGACGACCCCCGCCGAGCCGTGCACGTCGGCGCCGTCACCATCGAAATTGAGCTTCAGGCGAAGCCGGCGAGCACCTCGGATGCCTACCTGCGCCTGCACCTGCTGTCCCACCTGCTCGTTCTGCCCAACAGCATCAACCTTGACGGTATCTTCGCGCACCTGCCGAACGTCGTCTGGACCAACGCTGGCCCGGTGTTGCCGGCCGACTTCGCCCGCCTGCGGCCGTCGCTGCAGCGCCACGGCATCTCGGCGACGGGCCTGGATAAGTTTCCGCCGCTGCTCGGCTACGTCATTCCCGAGCGGGTGCGCATCGCGGATGCGTCCCGTGTGCGGCTGGGCGCGTACCTGTCCCCCGGCACCACCGTCATGCACGAGGGTTTCGTCAACTTCAACGCCGGCACGCTCGGCTCCTCGATGGTCGAGGGCCGCATCTCGCAGGGCGTCGTGGTCGGTGACGGCGCCGATATCGGTGGCGGAGCATCCATCATGGGCACCCTCTCGGGCGGCGGCACCCAGCGGGTTACGATTGGCGCCCGCGCGCTACTCGGCGCCAACTCGGGTGTCGGCATCGCGATCGGCGACGACACCGTCGTCGAGGCGGGCCTCTATGTGACGGCCGGCACCAAGGTGATTGTCGTCGGGGCACCGCGCACCGCCGACGGCGCACCGCAGACCGTGAAGGCCGTCGAGCTGTCCGGGCTGCCGAATCTGCTGTTTCGTCGCAATTCGCTCAGCGGCGCCGTCGAGGTACTCGAGCGCAGCGGCACCGGCATCGTGCTCAACGAGTCCCTGCACGCCTAAACGCCGAATTTCTCGCGCCGGCAGTCTCGCACCGGCACAGTCTCGCACCGGCACAGTCTCGCACCGGCACAGTCCCGCACCGGCACAGTCTCGCACCGGCACAGTCCCGCACCGGCACCGTCCCGCACCGGCACAGTCTCGCGAGCGAGCTGACCGAGGGATGAGCGGGCTGACCGGAGATTAGCCCTCGAGGTAGGCCACGGCTTCGGCGGCCGACCAGCCTGCGGGGTGGGCGGTGAGCAGCGCGGTGACCCCGTCGAGGTCGGTGCCGAGGGTGACCAGCGGGGCCTCCTCGTATCCGTCGCGGCGGGTCTGCCCAAGTCCGACGTTGGCGGTGAGTGCGTTGCAGAGGCACTTGCGGCCGGCGGCCTGCTCTGCCGAGCCGCCCTTGCGCACGAAGGTCGCGACCGGCTCGGCCGGGCAGCGGTAGCCGAGCACGCCGGGTGCCCGCTCGTAGGGCACCCGCAGGTAGCCCAGGTCGCAGAGGCGCACACGCTCTTCGTACAGCTCCGGGTCCGACAGGGTTCCGGGCAGCGTGGCGACCTTGAACGGGAATCCCGTCGACGACGCGAGCGGGTCGGTGCGGATCTGCAGGCCGGAGTTCTCGAGTTCTCCGAGCAACTGCGCGCGCAGGGTATCGTCGAGGCCGGACTCGGCGGCGAGCGCGAACAGGGTGCCGACCTGTACCCCGGCGGCGCCGAGTGCGAGAGCCTCGGCAACCCGCTCGGGGGTGCCGTAACCGCCGGCGACCCAGAACGGCAGGCCGACTGCGGCGACCTTGGCCAGGTCGGCGTCGTCCCGCGGGCCGTAGACCGGCTGGCCGTCGTCGTCGAGGGCGCCGCGTCCGCGCGGCGGTGCGTTGTGCCCGCCGGCCCTCGGGCCTTCGATGACGAAGCCGTCGGGCCGGGTCGACTCTTCGCGGGTCAGGTAGACGGCGAGCACGTGAGCGGCGACGATCGCGAGAAACAATGGCCGGTGCAGGGGCGGCAGCCCGCCGCCGGCCGCGTCGGAGCCCATCAGGGCCTCCGGGTCGAACTCGACGCTGTAGCGAGTCGTGGAGTCCTCGACGTGCAGATCGAGCGCACAGGTCTGGTGCCGCGCCAGCCCGTTCAGCAGGGCCGGAATTTCGGCCGGGATACCGGCCCCCATCAGCACATAGTCGACGCCGGCGAGCATGGCACCGTAGGCAGCACTCGGTGTGGCCAGCTGCACCTTCTCGAGATAGTTGATGCCGACGAGGCCGTCGTGGCCCTCTTTGGCGAGCCAAACCTCTGCGAAGTTCGCGACGACCGACAGTTCGAGCGACTTCACGAGCGGATGCTGACTCAGCTTCGCGATCGGAAGGTACGGAATTCCCGGCGCGCGTCCCCCTTCGCGAAAGTACTTCGTGCGCACTCGCTCGGCGAGCGCCGGCACCGGGAAGTGGTCGAGTGCGCGGCGCACGTGGCCACCCTCGTCGCCGTCCTGCAGGCGGCGGGCGATGACCGCGTCGAGGGCGGTGCCGCTGACGACACCGAGCTGTCCGCTCTGAGACACGGCGCGCGCGAGCTGCCACGAGGACACGGCCACGCCCATGCCGCCCTGAATGATCGTGGGCAGCACTCGTGTCGCGCGCTTATTTTCCGAGTCGCTCGTCGCGGAGGCGGTCATGTCGAGCAGAGTCATCGGGCGAACCTTTCAGCAACGGAAACCACGGCTGTGGGCCTACCCAAAGCGTATTCCCGTACATATTCCGACTCCGTCATACGTTCTGCCGACGGCGCAGCTCCCGCGCAGCGGCGGGCAGCATCCGTCGCCCGGGAGCTGCGCGGGTCGTGCGCCGCTACGCGGGACGTGCGCCACCCGCGCAGCGGCGCACCTCCCGCGCATCGCCCCACGCGCCCCACGCGCCCCAAAGCGCAGCGGCGCAGCTCCCGCGCAGCGGCCTACCGGCGTTGCCGTGGCTCCGGAACCCTGCATGCTGCTACGTTATTGCCACACGGCCCCATTCATGCCGCTCCGTTCAGCGTGAACATATGCACAGCACAGCACAACACCGCACAACACAGCACAGCACAGCACAGCTCGTCACAAGGGAGTGGCATGGGCACCGATCTACCCCGCAGCAGGCGGCACCGGCGCGTGCGCGCGGGTATCGTGGTGCTCGCCTCGCTCGTGGTTCTGCTGCTCGTGGCGACCGGCGTCGGCGTCGTCACCGTGACCCGCTCGTTTCCGCAGCTGGCCGGCACCATCGAACTCGCCGGGCTTGACGCGAAGGTCACCGTGTACCGCGACGACGCCGGGGTGCCGCAGATCGTCGCCGACACCGCCGGTGACCTGTTTCACGCCCAGGGCTTCGTGCACGCGCAGGACCGGTTCTGGGAGATGGACTTTCGCCGCCACGTGACGAGCGGCCGGCTCTCCGAACTGTTCGGCGAGAGCCAGCTGCCGACCGACACGTTCATTCGCACCCTCGGCTGGCGGGTCGTCGCCGAGGCCGAGGTGGCCTTGCTCGACCCGACCACACTCGGCTACTACGAGGCCTACGCCGACGGTGTCAACTCGTATCTCGATTCGCATCGCGGCGCCGAACTCTCGCTCGAATACGCGATACTCGGGCTGCAGAACCCCGAGTACGCACCCGAGCAGTGGACACCGGCGGACTCCGTCGCCTGGCTCAAGGCGATGGCCTGGGACCTGCGCTCGAACCTCGACGAAGAAATCGACCGGGCACTGCTCGGCGCCGCTCTGAGCCCCGAGCAGGTCGCCACCCTGCATCCCGGCTATCCCTTCGACTCACACCCGACAATCGCCGACGGCAGCGCTCTCGAAACGGCCCAGGCCAGCGCGGCGACGGTGGCGACGGATGCCCCGGGGACCGTTCCCGATACATCCGTCGGCGCCGCCGACACGGCCACGGCGCTCGGCGCCCTGCGCACGAGTCTCGCCGCGCTGCCCGAACTGCTCGGCCCGGCCGGCGGGGAGATCGGGTCCAACTCCTGGGTCGTTTCCGGCGCCCATACCGAGAGTGGCGCTCCGCTGCTCGCGAACGACCCACACCTCGGGCCGGCGCTGCCGTCGGTCTGGTATCAGGTCGGGCTGCGCTGTCGCAGCGTGACCGCCGACTGCCCCTTCGACGTGGCCGGCTACAGCTTCAGTGGGCTGCCCGGAGTGGTGATCGGCCACAACCAGCGCATTGCCTGGGGCTTCACCAACCTCGGTCCTGACGTGGCCGACCTGTACCTCGAGAAGGTCACCGGCGACGGCTACGAGTACGACGGCCAGCAAAAACCCTTGATCGTGCGCCAGGAGACGATCCGGGTCGCCGGGGGCGATGCGGTGACGATCGACATTCGCGCCACCGAGCACGGCCCCCTCGTCAGCGACCTCGCCGGCAGCGACTTCGAGCGCATCGCCGGCACGACCGAAACGGAGCTGTCGCTACAGTGGACGGCCCTGACCCCGGGGCGCACGGCATCGGCCATCTTCGCCCTGAACGCCGCGACGAACTGGACGAGCTTTCGCGCCGCCGCGAGCCTCTTCGACGTGCCCGCGCAGAATCTCATGTATGCCGACATCGACGGAAATATCGGCTATCAGGCGCCCGGAGCGATTCCGGTGCGCCGTTCGGGCGACGGCACGGTGCCCGTACCCGGCTGGAGCAGCGAGTACGGCTGGACCGGCACGATTCCCTTCGACGCCCTGCCGCAGGTGTTCAATCCGGCCAGCGGATACATCGTCTCAGCCAACAACGCCGCCGTCGGCCCCGACTACCCCTCCCTGTTGACGGCCGATTGGGACCAGGGCTACCGGGCCGAGCAGATCACCCTGCGCCTGCAGCAACTCCTGGACGCCGGCACGCCGATGAGCGGGGCCATGATGAGTGAGATCCAGGGCGACAACCACAGTGCCATCGCCGCAGCCCTGGTGCCGGTGCTGCAGGCCGTTCCGGTCACCGGTGATACCCGGGCAGCCCTGGCCCTGTTCGAAGGCTGGGACTTCGAGCTCGACGCCGACAGCGCTCCGGCCGCGTACTTCAGCGTGTTCTGGCGGGTGTTGCTCGAGCAGCTGTTCGCCGACCTGCCGGAGGGCACCGCGATGGTCGGCGGGCACCGCTCCTTCGCGGTCGTCGAAACCCTGCTCGCACAGCCGGACTCCGAGTGGTGGGCGAGCGCAGCGGTCGCGGCCAACACCGCCGCCGACAGTGACCCGGATGCCTACGCCGACCTGCCCGCAGCGGACGCCGGCGCGCGCGAGACGGTACTGGCTCTGGCCCTCGTCGATGCCGCCGCCGAGACGAGCGACCTGCTCGGATCCGACCCGACACGGTGGGAGTGGGGACAGATTCACGAGCTCGAGCTCACCCACGCGAGTTTCGGCACGAGTGGCATTTCACCGCTCGAGTGGCTCTTCAACCGGGGCCCGTATGCGGTGGCGGGGGGATCATCCGTCGTCAATGCCGTCGGCTGGGACGCGACCGAGGGCTATGAGGCCAACTGGGTTCCGTCGATGCGGCTCGTGGTCGACCTTGCCGATTTCGACAATTCGACCTGGGTGAACCTGACCGGTGCGTCGGGGCACGCCTTCCACCCAAACTACACCGACCAGGCGCCGCTCTGGCAGAGCCAGCAGACCCGCCCGTGGCGGTACACCCTGGCTGCGGTGGAAGACGCGATGCGCAACCGCCTGACCCTCACCCCGGTGACGGATGCCGGCGGCTGAGTCACAGGGACACGGTTTGCTGTCCTGCGCAAGGACGCAAGGACGCAAGGACGCAAGCCCGCGAGAAGCCAAAAAATGCCCCTTGAATGCAATTCAAGGGGCATTTCCTGGCGAGTCGCATGCGGCAGATTCGGCTCCAGGGGCCGTTCTTGGCAACTCGTGAACGAGAAGCCAAAAATTGCCCCTTGAGCGGCCGGGCCAGCCAGCGGCCAAGCCAGCCAGCGACCAAGCCAGCCAGCCAGCGGCCGAGCTGCTAGCGGACGGGGTAGTCCCGAGCGGGCGCGCCGACGTACAGCTGCTGCGGGCGGCCGATCTTGGTGGCCGGATCCTCGTTCATCTCACGCCAGTGCGCGACCCAGCCCGGCAGGCGGCCGATCGCGAAGAGCACGGTGAACATGCGGGTCGGAAAGCCCATTGCCTTGTAGATGACTCCCGTGTAGAAGTCGACGTTGGGGTAGAGCTTGCGTTCCTTGAAGTAGTCGTCGCTAAGGGCGAGGTGTTCGAGTTCCTGCGCGATGTCGAGCAGGTCGTCCTTCACTCCGAGAGCGGCGAGCACCTCGTGGGCGCTCTCCTTCACGAGGGTCGCGCGCGGGTCGTAGTTCTTGTAGACCCGGTGGCCGAAGCCCATGAGCTTGACGCCCTGCTCCTTGTTCTTGACGCGTTCGACGTAACGCTCGACGCCCTCGCCGGATGCCTTGATCTCACCGAGCATCGACAGCACCGCCTCGTTGGCACCACCGTGAAGCGGGCCGAAGAGGGCGTTGATGCCGGAAGAGACGGAGGCGAACAGGTTCGCATCCGTCGACCCGACCAGACGCACGGTCGAGGTCGAGGCATTCTGCTCGTGGTCCTCGTGCAGCATCAGCAGGCGTTCGAGGGCCTTGCTGACAACGGGGTTGACGACGTAGGGCTCGGCGCGGTTGCCGAAGTTCAGCTTGAGGAAGTTGTCCACGAAGCTGAGTGAGTTGTCGGGATACAGGAAGGCCTGCCCGATGCTCTTCTTGTGCGCGTAAGCGGCCATGACCGGCAGCTTGGCGAGCAGGCGAATGGTGGAAATCTCGACCTGCTCGGGGTCCTTCGGGTCGAGCGAGTCCTGGTAGAACGTGGACAGGGCCGAGACTCCCGAGGCGAGCACGCTCATCGGGTGGGCCTTGTGCGGGAGGGACGCGAAGAAGCTGCGCATGTCTTCGTGCAGCAGCGTGTGGTGACGAATCTTGTCGTCGAAGTTTTCAAGCTCGAGCTTCGACGGCAGCTCGCCGTAGATGAGCAGCCAGGCGGTCTCGAGAAAGCTCGAGTTCTTGGCAATCTGCTCGATCGGGTACCCGCGGTAACGCAGGATGCCGGCCTCGCCGTCGATGTAGGTGATCGCGGACCGGGTGGCCGCGGTGTTGACGAAGCCGTAGTCCAGCGTCGTCAGCCCGGTCTTCTTGGTCAGCGTCGAAATGTCGATGCTGGACACGCCGTCCACGCTGGTGAGAATCGGAAACTCTGCGGACCCTCCCGGGAACGTGAGAGTGACCATGTTCGGGTCGATGGTCTTCTGATCACCGGATGCTAATTGCTGCGCGACGTCGGTCACGGAGCCTCCCTGAATATCACTGACGGATGGGTGTGTCGATACGTCGCAGAAAGAAAAGCCTGGGCAACGCTGTCGCGACTACAGCCTAAACCGCTCGGCCGCCTACTGTCGCATCCGCTAAGAGATCACGGATTTCATTGGTGATAGTCGACAGCCCCGTGTGGGGGTCCCGTCAGGCTCGCAGCCGGGCGGCCGCGGCGGCCACGCGTTCGTCGGTCGCGGTGAGCGAGAAACGCACGTGTTCGGCGAAGTGGTCACCGTAGAACGGGCCGGGCCCGGCCAGGATGCCGCGCGAGGCGAGCCAGTCTATCGAGTCCCAGGCCGGGCGGCCCTCGGTCGCCCAGAGGTAGAGCCCGGCCTCGCTGTGGTCGATTCGAAATCCCGCGTCGAGCAGGGCTGGCAGCAGCACGGCCCGCCGGGCGCGATACTTCTCGCGCTGCACGGCGACGTGGTCGGGGTCGCCGAGGGCGGCGATCATGGCCGCCTGCAGTGGGGCCGGCAGCATGAGTCCGGCGTGCTTGCGCACGGTCAGCAGCCTCGCGAGCACGGCCGCGTCACCGGCCGCAAATGCGGCGCGGTAGCCGGCCATGTTGGACTGTTTGCTGAGCGAGTAGATTGCGAGCACGTTGCGGGTATCCCCGTCGGTGACCCTGGGGTCGAGAATGCTCGGGATCGGCGTCAGGTCCCAGGGGGCGTCCCAGCCGAGTTCGGCGTAACACTCGTCGCTCACGATCAGGGCGCCGAGCTCACGGGCGCGAGCGACGGATGCCCGCAGCTCGGCCACCGAGAGCACGCGGCCGTCTGGGTTGCCCGGGCTGTTCAGCCAGATCAGCTTCGTGCCCTTGGGCCAGAGGGCTGGGTCGTCGCAGGCGAGGGCTTCTGCGCCGGCCATCGCGGCGCCGATCGCGTAGGTCGGGTAGGCGGCGAGCGGATGCACGATCGTGTCACCCTCGCCGAGCCCCAGCATGAAGGGCATCAGCGCAACGAGCTCTTTCGAGCCGATCGTCGGCAACACCTGCTGCTGCGTGAGGCCGGGCACGCCACGGCGGCGTGCGTACCAGTCGGTGATCGCGGCCGCGAGCTCGGGGGTGCCGGCCGTCTGCGGGTAGGCGTGGGCATCCGTCGCCGCAGCGAGGGCCGCGCGGATCACGTCGGGCGTCGGATCGGCCGGGGAGCCGATCGACAGGTCGACGATGCCACCTACATGGGCGCGGGCCCGCGCCTGGAAGGGGACCATCTGATCCCACGGGTAGTCGGGGAGCGGCTTCAGCACGGGTGGTCTGGGCGCCGGGGCTAGTGTTCGACCTGGGGCGGCAGCACGGAGATGACCGGGTGGTCCTTGGCGATCACGCCGATCTTGGCGGCGCCGCCCGGCGATCCGATGTCGTCGAAGAACTCGACGTTGGCCTTGTAGTAGTCGGCCCACTGCTCGGGCAGGTCGTCTTCGTAGTAGATGGCCTCGACCGGGCAGACCGGTTCGCAGGCGCCGCAGTCGACGCACTCGTCGGGGTGAATGTACAGCGAGCGTTCGCCCTCGTAGATGCAGTCAACGGGGCACTCATCGATGCAGGCCCGGTCTTTGACGTCCACACACGGTAAAGCGATCACATACGTCACTAAATTCACAGTCCTTTCAAACGCGAAAGCGGCCCTTCGCGAGCAGGTGCAGCCCATTGACGGGCAGAGTACGAAGTCTACCGCGCGCGACCAGTGACCGAAATTGTCGGCCAGGCCAGTACGAGCGCCGCAACGAAGGCCGGAACGATCGTCCACAGGGTGCCGGGGAGTCCCTCCGGCACGAGCACCGAACCGCCGACCCCGCGCAGCGACAGCATGAAGGAGGTCAGCAACAGCCCTGCGGCGGTCAGGCCGACCACGAGTCGGTCGCGCAGCACGAGCCGCAGCCCGACCAGCAGGGCGCAGGCTGCGACGAGTGCGATCACGAGGCCGATCGGCAGGGACACCGCACCGCTCGCCGGGCCGATCTCGATCGTGGCCTGGTGCGCGATGGTGCCGAGCACCGCGAATACCGCGCCGACGACGAGACCGAGGGCGCCGGCTCCGAGCCGAGTCGCCAACGTTGGCGGCGCGGGGGCGGGCGGCGGATGCGGGGCATCGAGCCGGCTGTAGGTTTCCGCGCCGCTGACTGCCTGCCGAGTGCCGTCCGGCAGCACGAGGGCATGACCGTCGATGCTCCAGCGGGAGGGGTAGTCGGCGAGGGCGGCGAGTTTCTGCTCCACCTGGTCGCTCACGTCGATCGCGGTCAGGCGCTGGCCGCCACCGTCGGCGACCCCGCGGGTGAGAAAGGCCGGGATGCCGGCGGCGTGGGCCGCACGCACGGCTGCCTGGCGCATCCGCTCGTCGACGACACCGATGACCACGGCCGTCGCCCAGGCTGCGCTCAGGGCCTCGCCGAAGTAGGCGTCGAGGTCGGGGGTGAAATCGGGGGTGAGATCGGGGGTGAGATCGGGGGTGAGATCGGCCTCGAGATCGGGTGCGGGGGCATCTTCGGCGAAGAGCAGCAGTACCGGGGCGTGCGCGGCGCGCAACCGGGCGATGGTGCCGCCGGTGAGTCGGGCCTCGTCGCCCGGCAGGGCATGCACGAAGACGACCGACTCGCCGTTTGCGGACATGACCATGAAGAACTCCCTGATGGGGGTGTGGGGTGGGGGCGCAGGGCACGGGTGCGGGCGCGGGGCAGGCGCCCTCGAAGAATTCTAACTAGACAGGCACCAGCCAGAGCACTAGAGTCTCACTTGGTAAGGATAGCCTTGCCTAGCTTTTTTAGATCTCCGCAGCTACGGTTCCCCGCAGCTCCTGGCCCCGACCGGAAGACCGCGTGCTCGCAAACTATCTCATCGGCCTGCGTGAAGGCCTCGAAGCAGCGCTGATCGTCACCATTCTTATCGCGTACCTCGTCAAACTCGATCGCCGCGACCTGATCCCGCGCATCTGGCTCGGGGTCGGTCTCGCCGTTCTACTCGCGCTGGGCATCGGCGCGGTGCTGACCTTCGGCACCTACGGGCTGTCGTTCACGGCGCAGGAGACGATCGGCGGGTTACTGTCGATCATCGCGACCGGTCTGGTGACCTGGATGGTTTTCTGGATGCTGCGCACCGCCCGCAACCTGTCCGGTCACCTGCGTAGCAACATCGACCACCACCTCGTGGGGTCCGGGCTGGGCCTCGTCGTGGTCGCTTTTCTGGCCGTGGGCCGCGAGGGCATCGAAACGGCGCTGTTCCTCTGGGCCGCCGTGCAGGCGACGGGTCAGACCACCCTGCCGCTGACCGGCGCAGCCCTCGGCATCCTGACCGCGGTCGCCCTGGGGTGGCTGATCTACGCGGGAATGCTGAAGATCAACCTGGCCCGATTCTTCACCTGGAGCGGCGCGATCCTCATCATCGTCGCCGCCGGAGTGCTGTCCTACGGCGTGCACGACCTGCAGGAGGCCGGCCTGTTGCCGGGCCTGCACTCCCTGGCCTTCAACGTGAGTGCCGCCGTGCCGCCGGACAGCTGGTACGGCACCCTGCTGAAGGGCACCCTGAACTTCTCCCCCGCCACGACCTGGCTCGAGCTTCTCGTCTGGGTCGGCTACGTCGTGCCCACCCTCGCGCTGTTCATCAGGCTGAGCCGGCGCCCCACGTCGGCGTCGGCACCCACGCCGGCCGCTGCGAGCAGCCGGCCGCGCGCATCCGTCGACGCGCTCTAATTCGACACGCTCCAACGCTTTCGTCTCGACCCCACCCCATCAGAAGGATTGCCATGCGCGCCCCGCTCCCCCTCCTCGCCCTCGGCGCTCTCGCCCTGCTCGCACTCACCGGCTGCGTCGCCAACAACCCGGCGGGCACCGGCGATGGATTGACAGTGGACAGCAGCGCCGACGGATGCTCCGTCTCGGCCTCCGAGGTCGCCGCCGGAACCACGAGTTTCAGCGTCACGAACTCGGGTGACCAGGTCACCGAGTTCTACCTGCTCGGGGACGACGGCCTGCGCATCGTCGGAGAGGCCGAAAACATCGGCCCCGGCCTCACCCGTGATCTCGTCGTGCAGCTCGCCGAGGGCAGCTACTTCACCGCCTGCAAGCCCGGAATGGTCGGCGACGGCATCGGCAAGGCCGCCTTCACCGTGACGCCGTCGGAGTCGGGCACGGTCGTCAACGCCGACCTGGACAAGCAGGTCGAGACCGCGAACACGAACTATTCCTCGTACGTGAAGGACCAGATCGCCCAGCTCGTCACCGGCACCGACTCGTTCGCCGCCGCCTACGTCGCGGGCGACTTCGACACCGCCCGAACGTTATATGCCGCGACGCGCATGCACTGGGAGCGCGTCGAGACGGTCGCCGAGTCGTTCGGCGACCTCGACCCGAAGCTCGACCTGCGCGAGGCCGACCTCGAAGAGGGCCAGGACTGGACCGGCTGGCACGCGATCGAGAAGGACCTCTGGCCCGCAGAAGCCGAGGCCGGCTTTGCCGCGTACAGCGCCGAGAAGCGCGCGAGCCTCGCCGAACAGCTCGTCGTCGACACCGCCACGCTCAACGACAACGTGCAGGGCCTGAGCTTCACGCTCTCCCAGCAAACCAACGGCGCGATCGGCCTGCTCGACGAGGTCGCAAGCGGCAAGGTCACCGGCGAGGAGGAATTCTGGTCGCACACCGACCTCTGGGACTTTCAGGCCAACATCGACGGCGCCACGGTGCTCTACGCGGGCGTACGCGACATTCTCGTCGAAGAAGACGCCGATCTTGCAGTCAGCCTCGACAGCGAGTTCGCGTCGCTGCAGCAGCTGCTCGACGCCCAGCGGGTGGGCGACGGCTTCACCCTCTACACCGACCTCGAGCCGGCCGAGATTCGGGCCTTCGCCGATCAGGTCAACGCCCTCGCCGAGCCGCTCAACCAGCTCACCGCCACCCTCGTGCTGTGAGCCGGGCCATGCCTGAAGACACGGCCACCCAGACCCCGGCACCGACCACGGCTGCCGTTGATCCGGTGCGCGGGTTCTCCCGGCGCGCCCTCTTCGGCCTGGCCGGAGCGGGTGCGGTTGGCCTCGGGCTCGGTGTTGCCGGTGACCGGGCCGCAATCGCGGCGGCTGCAGCGGCGTCACCCACCGGCGGCTCCGTCAGCTACCCGTTTTTCGGCACCCACCAGGCCGGCATCGTCACCCCCGCGCAGGACCGTCTGCACTTCGCGGCCTTCGACGTCGCGGATGACCTCTCCCGCGACGATCTGATCGAACTGCTGCAGGACTGGAGCACGGCCGCCGCACTCATGACGGCCGGCCGCGATGTGGGCGAGTTCGGCTCGGTCAACGGCCCGTACGACGCCCCACCGGAGGACACCGGCGAGGCGCAGGGGCTGCCGCCCGCGGGCCTGACGATCACCTTCGGCTTCGGGCCGACGCTTTTTCAGGCAGCGGATGGCGCGGATCGTTTCGGTCTCGCCGCCCGCCGCCCCGAAGCACTCACCCCGCTGCCGCACTTTCCCGGCGACATGCTCGAGGCCGGCCGCAGCGACGGCGACCTCTGCATTCAGGCCTGCGCCGATGACCCGCAGGTCGCGGTGCACGCGATCCGCAACCTGTCGCGCATCGCCTTCGGCCGGGCGGCGATTCGCTGGTCGCAGCTCGGGTTCGGGCGCACCTCCTCCACGTCGACGAGCCAGGCCACCCCGAGAAATCTCTTCGGTTTCAAGGACGGCACCGCCAACATCAAGGCCGAGGAACCTGACGCCGTGAATGATCAGGTGTGGGTCGGGGACGGTGACGGCCCCACATGGCTGGCGGGCGGATCGTATCTGGTGGCCCGGCGCATCCGCATGACGATAGAGACCTGGGACCGCACCCTGCTGCGCGAGCAGGAGACCGTGTTCGGCCGCACGAAGGGTGCCGGGGCACCCCTGTCGGGCGGTACCGAGTTCAGCGAACCCGACTTCGTGATCGTTGGGCGCGCGGACGCACCGCTGATCGACCACGCCGCGCACGTGCGGCTGGCACACCCGACCCAGAACGCGGGCACCCGGATGCTGCGGCGCGGCTACAACTTCGTCGACGGCAACGACGAACTCGGCCGCCTCAACGCCGGCCTGTTCTTCATCAGCTTTCAGCGCTCCCCCGAACAGTTCACCCGGGTGCAGCTGAACCTCGCCAAGAACGATGCCTTGAACGAGTACATCCGACACGTCGGCAGCGCCCTCTTTGCCGTGCCCCCCGGCGCCGCGACCGGCAGTTACGTCGGCGCCGCCCTCTTTGCCTAACTCCCGCCGACGAACAACCGTGGCTGGATCAAACAACCGTGGCTAGATCAAACAACCGTGGCTAGATCAAACAACCGCGGCTAGATCAAACAACCGCGGCTAGATCAAACAACCGTGGCTAGATCAAACAACCGTGGCTAGAACGGTGGCGGGGCGTCTCGGTCGATCGGCGGAATCTGGATCGGCGGTACCTGGATCGGGGTGGCGGGGTCGGTGTAGTAGACGTGTCCGGTCGGTGAGGTCCAGGCGAGGACGCCGTCTTTCACCTGCACGAGCTGCCATCCGGTTTGGTGTTTGAGCAGATGGTGCATTTTGCATAGGTGTGAGAGGTTGTCGTGGGTCATTTGCCCGCCGAATTGGCGGTCGAGGGTGTGGTCGATCTCGGATAGTCGGGCGGGTCGGCCGCAGCCGGGGAATCGGCAGGTTCCGTCGCGCACCTGGAGGAACCGTTTCAGGTCCGCCGGCACCTGGTCGGGGTTCTTGCTCACCGAGAGGACGACGCCGGTTTCGGGGTGGGTGAGCAGGCGGATCCAGCTGGTCGCGGTGCCGGCCAGCCGGCGGGCGGTCTCTGCGTCGATCGGGCCGTAGCCTTCGAGGGTGGCGGGGTCGTCGTTTTTGCCCATCAGGGTCAGTGCCGGCACGGTCACGTGCACCGTTGCGACGATGCCGGCGCCGAGGCCGTCGTCGGTGACGCCGCGCAGCAGCAGGTCGCTGGCCACATCGGAGCGCAACTGGGTCAGGGTGCGTTTCTCGTCGGCGCCCTGCAGGCTGAGGGCGATGTCGGTGATGCGGGCGTGCGCGGCCTCGGCCCAGTCGGCGGACTGGTAGAACTCCAGCATCGCCATGCCATCGTGCCGCGGCAGGAATCGCACGGAGCGGTCGCCCAGGCACATCTCCCGCCGCTTCTCAATCGACCACGGATGCTGACGCTCCCGCACCTGACGTGCCACCGCCCTAAACCGCACCGGCGTGGTGCGGGCCGCTCGTGGCAGGACCGCCGCCTCGAAGTCCTCGAGGGCCTCGGCGGGCAGCGCACGAATCTCTTCGACCACGGTGCGGGCGTGCTGGTAACTGATCGTGCCGTCGCCGAGGGCCGCGAACGTCTGCGGCAGCCGATTGACCAGCATCGAACTCTCCAGCAGGATCCGGCCGGCGCTGACCTCGGGAATGCGCAGCGCACAGGCAACCTCGGCCCGCAGGCCGCGCATGGCCACTTCGTAACCATCCCACTGCGCACCGGTAATCGGGATGCCCGGCAACACCGCCCGCTCGGTGAACTCCTGCGCCGCCGCGATCGCCACCGCCCGATCCCGATGCGCCGCCGCGAGACGACGCTCGGTCGCCACGATCGTATCGATATGCGCGGCCCGCTCCGAAGCGAACCGGTCAGGCGGCACCGGGACAGCATCCGGATCCGCCGGCTCCTCATGCTGGATGTCGGCCCACCACTTCAGGTCGTAATCGGCCAGTACCTGCACGTCAGCCCAGTCATCCACACCAGCCCAGTCATCCACGCCAGCCCAGTCATTCAAGCCAGCCCAGTCACCCACGGCACCGCCCTGGCCGCCCGGGGCATCGGGCGGGGGACTTTCCTCACTCTCGGTAGTCTTCATGAGCAATAGTCAACACCGACCCTCCGACATTCCAGCCCCGACCAGACCCCAAATCGGGTCTAAATCAGTGATACCCAAAAAGAACTTTTCAGTATTTTTCACACCGCTCCCGCGTGCCGGATCCACGCAGAGGACTTAAAGCCAGAACCCCCGCAGCCGAGGCTGCGGGGGTTCTGTGGTTCAGAAGAGGACTTAGGCGTCCAGCTTCTTCACGCGCGAGACCAGGCGCGAGCGAGCGCCGGCCGTGAGCTCAACCTTGCGAATACGCACGGCGGCGGGGGTGACCTCGACGCACTCGTCTTCACGGGCGAACTCGAGGCACTGCTCGAGCGAGAGCACCTTGGGCGGCGTCATCGACTCGAACGAGTCCGAGCTGGACTGACGCATGTTGGTCAGTTTCTTTTCCTTGGTGATGTTGACGTCCATGTCGTCGGCGCGCGAGTTCTCGCCGATGACCATGCCCTCGTACACCTCGGAGGTCGGCTGCACGAAGAACGACATGCGCTCCTGCAGGTTGATGATCGCGAACGGGGTGACCGATCCTTGGCGGTCGGCCACGATCGAGCCGTTGGTGCGGGTGCTGATGGTTCCGGCCCAGGGCTCGTAGCCGTGCAGGATCGCGTTGGCGATACCGGTACCGCGGGTGTCGGTGAGGAACTGGGTGCGGAAGCCGATCAGGCCACGCGAGGGAACGATGAATTCCATGCGAACCCAGCCGGTGCCGTGGTTGGCCATGTTCTCCATGCGGCCCTTGCGGGCGGCGAGAAGCTGCGTGATCGCGCCGAGGTACTCTTCGGGCGCGTCAATGGTGAGGTGCTCGAAGGGCTCGTGGATCTTGCCGTCGATGCGCTTGACAACCACCTGCGGCTTGCCGACGGTGAGCTCGAAGCCTTCGCGACGCATCTGCTCGACGAGGATGGCGAGGGCCAGTTCTCCACGGCCCTGCACCTCCCAGGCATCCGGACGTCCGATGTCGACGACCTTGAGCGAGACGTTACCGACCAGTTCGCGGTCGAGACGGTCCTTGACCATGCGAGCGGTGAGCTTGTGGCCCTTGACCTTGCCCATGAGCGGCGAGGTGTTGGTTCCGATGGTCATCGAGATGGCCGGGTCGTCGACCGTGATGGTCGGCAGGGGGCGCACGTCTTCGGGGTCGGCGAGGGTCTCACCGATGGTGATGTTCTCAATACCGGCAACGGCAACGATGTCGCCGGGGCCGGCGCTCTCGGTCGGGTAACGGTCGAGCGCCTTGGTGATGAGCAGCTCGGTGATCTTGACGTTGCTGACGGTGCCGTCCTGCTGCACCCAGGCCACGGTCTGGCCCTTCTTGATCGTGCCCTGGAAGATACGCAGCAGCGCGAGGCGGCCGAGGAACGGCGAGGCGTCGAGGTTGGTGACGTGCGCCTGCAGGGGGTGCGTGTCATCGTAGGTCGGTGCCGGAATGTGCTTGAGGATCGCGTCGAACAGCGGCTCGAGGTCGTCGTTGTCGGGCAGGGTGCCGTCTTCGGGCTTGTTCCAGCTCGCGGCACCGTTACGGCCAGAGGCGTAGACGACGGGCACGTCGAGAACGGCGTCGAGGTCGAGGTCGGGGAAGTCGTCGGCCATGTCGCTCGCGAGACCGATGAGCAGGTCCTGGCTTTCGGCCACGACCTCGTCGATGCGCGCGTCGGGACGGTCGGTCTTGTTGACCAGCAGAATGACGGGCAGCTTGGCTTCGAGCGCCTTGCGCAGCACGAAACGGGTCTGCGGAAGCGGACCCTCTGAGGCGTCAACGAGCAGAACGACACCATCGACCATGGACAGGCCGCGCTCGACCTCGCCACCGAAGTCGGCGTGGCCCGGGGTGTCGATCACGTTGATCGTGATGGGGCCATCCTTAGCGTGGATGCCCTTGTACGAGACCGCCGTGTTCTTGGCGAGAATCGTGATGCCCTTTTCGCGCTCCAGCTCGTTGGAGTCCATGGCACGTTCTTCGACCTTGGAGTGGTCGGCAAACGAGTCGGTCTGCTGGAGCATCGCGTCGACCAGCGTCGTCTTACCGTGGTCAACGTGAGCGACGATGGCAACATTTCGGAGGTTATTGCGCGTAGCAATCGCCATAAAAATAGATCCTTACGAAGAATGAATGCCGCAGACTACCGCTGGCGACGAAGAATGGAAACAAGGGGTCATAGGCTGACCCAAAGTACTATCCTACCGTATCCTCACGGCGGCTCGACGGAGAACGCGGCGCAGGGCTGATCTAGGCGGCGCCCGAGAGCTTCGCGGCCTGGCGCGCCTCGCGGCGCAGGCGCTGTTCGGCCGGGTCTGGAACCGGAACCGCGCTGATCAGACGCTGCGTGTATGCCTCCTGCGGTGACCGCAGAATCTGGGCGCTCGTACCCTGCTCGACGAGCTTGCCCTTGTGCATCACGGCAATGCGGTGCGCGAGGGCGTCGACGACCGCGAGGTCGTGGCTGATGAACAGGCAGGCGAAGCCGAGGCTGCCCTGCAGCTCCTGCAGCAGGTCGAGGAACCGTGCCTGAACCGAGACGTCGAGCGCGCTCGTGGGTTCATCGGCAATGAGCAGGTCGGGATGCAGGGCCAGCGCACGGGCGATGCCGACCCGCTGCTTCTGCCCGCCGGAGAGTTCGTGCGGAAAGCGGTTGCGGTAGCTCGTGGGCAGCTCAACCTGCTCGAGCAGGGTCTGCACGCGCTTGTCGAGTTCGTCGCCGCGCGCCTCGCCCGAGAGGTACAGGGGCTCTCCGATCGACTCGCCGATCGGCATCCGTGGGTTCAGCGACGACGCCGGGTCCTGAAAGACGATGCCGGCCTTGCGGCGCAGCGGGCGCAGGTCCCGCAGGCTCGCCTTCGAGATGTCCAGGCCGCAGCTGATCAGGGTTCCGTCGGCGATCGGCAGCAGTCCGACGGCGGCCCGCCCGAGCGTTGTCTTGCCCGAACCGGACTCCCCCACGAGCCCGACGATCTCGCGCGGGAAGACCTGAAAGTTGATCTCTTTTGCGGCACGGAATGCCGGGATGCGGCCGCGCTTGGGGTAATCGATGGCCACGTTCTGAAAGTCGAGCACGGGGGCGCCGCCGGCCACCCGCGCGACCTGTTCGCGCTCGACGGTCTCGATGCCGCGCCCGAGGTGCGGCACCGCGGCCAGCAGCTGCTGGGTATACGGATGCTGCGCGTTGTTGTAAATTTCGTCGATCGTTCCGGTCTCCACCGTGAAGCCGTTCTTCATGACGAGAACCCGGTCGGCGAGGTCGGCCACGACGCCCATGTCGTGGGTGATCAGGATGATGGCGCTGTCGAGGCGGGTGTGCAGGTCGCGCAGCAGGTCGAGAATCTCGGCCTGCACCGTGACGTCGAGGGCCGTGGTGGGCTCGTCGGCGACGAGCAGCACCGGGTCGCACGAAATCGACTGCGCGATCATGGCCCGCTGACGCTGACCACCGGAGAGTTGGTGCGGAAACTTGTTGAAGGTGAGTTCAGGCGTGGGCATTTCGACCATCGTCAGCAGCTCGATCGCCCGGGTCTTCGCCTCGGCGGGAGACATGTCGAAGTGCGAGCGCAGCGCCTCGGAGATCTGGAAGCCGACGGTGTAGACGGGGTTCAGCGCCGTCATCGGCTCCTGAAAGATCGTCGCCACGGTATTGCCGCGCACCTTGCGCAACTCCGCCTCCGGAATGCCGTTGATCTCCTGGCCGAGGAGTTTGATGGAGCCCTGAATGCGCGCGTTCTGCGGCAGCAGGCCCAGCAGGGCCATGGTGCCGGTGCTCTTTCCGGAGCCGGACTCCCCCACGATCGCGAGTACCTCGCCGCGGCGCACCTGATAGTTCATGCCGATGCTGGCCGGGAACAGTTCGCCCTCGACCCAGAAGTCCACGTCAAGGTCGGTGACCTCGAGCACAACCTCGGGAAGCCCGTCGCGGGCCGGTGAAGCGGATGCTGCGTCGGAGTTTCCGAGGGCTGCTGCGTTAGTCATTGCTCACGATCCTGTTTGATAGCGCTAAGTGATAGTGCGAAAATAGTCGGATGCCCACCGAGCCGTCTGAACCTCGTCCGACTTTTGAGTATCGCCCGATGTTCGGGCGTGTGCTGGCCTGCATCGTTGGCGTGGTCTGCCTGGCCGGTGTGATCGGGCTGGCATTGGCTGGTGACAACGGCAACCTGCTGCGCACGGTCTGGCTGCCGATGCTGCTGGCATTCCTCGCTTTCGCCCTGTTCTGGCGTCCGAAGATTGTCGTTGCCGACGAAGCCGTGACGGTCGTGAATGTGTTTCACACCGTCGTCGTGCCGTGGGGCCTGATCGAGCGCATCGACACCCAGTACAGCGTGACCCTGCACACACCCACCCGTCGCGTGTCGGTGTGGGCGGCGCCGAGCCCCGGAGTGCGCGGGGCGATCGGCATCGAACGTGCCGATGTGCAGAACCTCAGCACGTCGGCCTACGGCGCCGGAAACAGCGTGCGCCCCGGCGATTCGGTCAGCACTCCCTCTGGACAGGTGGCCTTCGTGCTGCGTCAGCGTTGGGAAGAGCTGCAGGGCGAGGTGCCCGCCAACCCTGCTCCGGGCGCCCTGCTCTACACGCTCCACCGCACCACGATCGCCGTGTTCGGCGCTCTGTTGCTGGGCTTCGCGCTGGGCGCCCTGCTCCCCTAGTTCCACGATCTGCACCGCCGCACCTACTTCGGCGTGCGGGTGGCGTGGGCGCGACGAGCGAGCGCCTTCGCGAGCGCCTTCGGCGACGGCATCTTCTTCTGGCGCGGGTCGAAGGCATCCCGCAGCCCGTCGCCGATGAAGTTGACGGTGAGAGCGATGACGATGATGAACACACCGGGCCACCAGAACAGCCAGGGCCGCGTCGCGAACGCGGCCTGGTTCTCTGACACGATCACGCCGAGTGAGGTGTCCGGGCTCTGCACCCCGAAGCCGAGGAAGCTGAGCGCCGTCTCGGCAAGGATGGCCCCGGCCATGAGCAGGGTCGCACTCACGATGATGACACCGACCGAGTTCGGCAGGATGTGCTTGAAGATGATGCGCTTGTCGCTCGCGCCGGATACCCGGGCGGCATCCACAAATTCGCGTTCCCGCAGGGAGAGAAACTCGCCGCGCACCAGCCGGGCGAGGCCGGTCCAGGCGAACAGCCCAAGGAACAGGCCCAGCACGGGTGCTCCGAAACCGCCGACCGCACGGCCGACGACCGCTCCGATCACGAGGAACGGAATGGTGATGATGACATCGGTGAAGCGCATCAGCAGGGCGTCGCCGATGCCACGGTAGAAGCCGGCGAGTGACCCGATCAACACGCCGAGGCCGGTTCCGACCGCTCCAACGAGCACCATGATCATGATGGACTGCTGCGCGCCGCGCATGACGAGGGCGAAGATGTCCTTGCCGATCTGGTCCTGGCCGAACGGGTGCGGGCCGATGCCGAAGCCCGGCCCTGGAATCAGGTTCAGTGTGGGAACCCCGCGGTTGATCAGCGGCGGGGTCGCGTTCCAGTGCCACTGCCACCAGCCGGGGATGCTGATGCCGAACATGTGCAGCCCGACCGAGCTGTAGGCCAGCACGATCACGAAGGCCAGCACGATGATCGAGATGACCGCGCCCTTGTGGTGGAAGAAGCGCTTGCGCACGATCTGACCCTGGCTGAGGCCGACCGTTTGCCGCTGCTCGATCGTGGTTTCGTCGGCGGATCCTCCGTCAGACGGCGGCACCTGCAGGGCGGAGTTGAGCTCAGACATTAGGACACCCGAATTCTGGGGTCGAGGGACGCGTAGAGAAGGTCGGCGACCAGGTTGAAGACAACGGCGAGCAGACCGGTCACGACGAAGAAGGCCATGACCGGGTTCGGGTCAATGTGACGCAGTCCCTCCAGGAAGAGCTGGCCCATACCGCTCCAGCCGAACACGGTCTCGGTGATCACCGCGCCGCCGATCAGGGCACCGATGTCGAGGGCGATCACCGTGGAGATCGGGATGAGCGCGTTGCGCAGGGCGTGACGCACCACGACAGTGCGCTGCGTGAGACCCTTCGACCGAGCGGTGCGAATGTAGTCCTGATTCATCACCTCGAGCATGCTCGCCCTGGTGTAGCGGGTGAGGCTCGCGAAGGAGATCAGAATGATCGCGATCGTCGGCAGCAACAGGTGGGTGAAGGTATCGATGCCCTGGATCCAGAAGTTTCCGCCGAGGTTCGGGGTCGCCGATCCGATCGTGGCGATCGGGCGACCGTTGATGCGCGTGGAGTTGAAATAGGCGTTCCAGTACATCAGGAACCCCTCGAGTGCGATCACGGCGCCGATGATGAAGGCGACGATGGCCGAGGTGCGGGCCGACTGCCAGCGGTCGCGTCCGCCGAAGAAATAGCCGATCACACCTCCGCCGATGATGGCGCCGACAGCGAGCGCCAGGAACAGCGGCAGGTTCATGCCGGGGAAGACGAAATAGGTCATCGGGTAGTACAGTGCGATGCCCACGACGGCGGTCACCAGAGCACCCCGCACGGCGTGCTTGTTCGCAAGGCCAACGGAGATCGCGGTGACTCCGAGTGCCGCGGCAATCGCCGTGACGGCAACACCCACGATGCCCACGTTCGGGGTCGTGAACCAGTTGGTCAGTTCGAAGTAGACGAGCATGGCCGCGGTCGATGCTGTTGCCACCCCGAGGGTGACGAGCCGGCGTTTGGCCGCTCCGCCCAGAAAGGACATCCAGAGCAGGCCGGACACGATCGAGATGCCGATCACGACCGGAACGCCGATCAGGGGGTCGGCGAGCCAGTTGTTGAAGCCGATGGCGATGTACTGCTTGAGCAGCACGGCCACCCAGAAAATGGGGAGCGAGAAGAACAGGAACGACGCGAAGGTGATCGAGTAGTCGTATCCGCTGTACTGGCGAAGGGCCGTAGTGATACCGACGATCAGGCCGACAACGATGGCGATGATCTGGGCGCCGGTGACCAACTGCAGTGTTGATCCCATGGCCTGTTCCAGCAGCGTGAGCACGGGCAGTCCCTGCACGTTGACGCCGAAATCGCACTGGCCGACGAAGCACTGGCCGACGCCGCCGAGCCAGAGAAAGTACCGAAGAAATGGGGGAACGTCAAGGTTGAGTCGCATGCTGAGCGAGTCCATGAGCTGTTGCTTGTTCGGGGCATTGCCCTGGCGCAGTTCCTCGAGCGGATCGCCGGACAGGGCGACGAGCATGTACATGAGAAACGTTGCGGCCAAAAGAACGAAAAAAGCGGCGATCAGACGCCGGGTGACAAATGAAGCCATGAGCGGTGGCAACCTACCTGTAGTCGGGGGAAGGCGCTGGGACCAGTTGGTCCCAGCGCCCGCACTGCATGTCAATCGTTAGTCGAGATTTCACTCGTTAATCGAGCTGGGGCTCCACTATGCGTCTGCCAGTGTCCAATCCCAGACGTTCCAGAAGATGGTCGGCGCCAGAATCGACGGCTCGATGCCCTCGATCTTGTCGCTGAACGCCGTGACTCCGGGGAACTGGAAGATCGTGACCCCGTAGTAGTTGTCGTAGAGCAGCTTGTCGAGTTCCTGCTGAAGCGCAACCTGTGCTTCAGGGTCGAACTCGCCACTCAGCTCCTGGATGACCGAGTCGACCTCTTCGTTGGAGAAGAAGTTCATGTTGTTGATGCCGCCGGTTTCGAACGTCGGTCCCGATTCCGTCACCGCGAGGCTCGTGGACTGCCAGCCGAACAGCGAGGCGTCGTACGCGCCGGGGGTTCCGAGCAGGCCACCCCATTCGGTGCTGCCGCAGTCGGTCACGTTGAAGCCGGCGAGGGCTGCGGAGGTCTGGATCAGCTGGAACTCGTTGACCCGACGCGGGTTGTTCGAGGCGTAGAGCACGCAGACCTCGGGGCTCGTCACTCCGGCCTCGGCGAGGAGTGCCGTGGCACCCTCGACGTCGACGTCGGCGTAGGCCTCTGAGCCGTTGGCGGCGACGGAGTCGTCGTAGCCTGCGGCGCCCGGAACGAGAATCTGCGAACCACGCAACTCGGCGTCGTCGCCGACGATCGGCTTGATGAGCTTGTCGAGGATCTCCTGACGCGGGATGACCTTCAGGAAGGCCTCACGCACGAGCGGGTCGTTGAAGACACCGCTCTTGGACTGGTCGACCTGCAGGTCGACGTGCTCGTAGGTTCCTTCAACGCCCTTGATCACCGTGACGTTCTCAACCGCGTCGAGCGCGGTCACGAGGTCGGAGGTGGACTGGGGCGAGATGACATCGACGTCGCCGTTTTCGAGCGCCTGAACGGCAGCGAGCGGGTCGTCGATGAAGCGAACCGTGATCTCTTCGATCGACGGGGTGTTCGCTCCGGTGTAGTCGGGGTTCGCCGTGAGAGTGATGTACTGGTCGGCTACGAACGCGGAGATCGTGTACGGGCCGGTTCCGAGGTAGAGCTCGGGGTCATCGGGCAGTTCGGTGAAGTTGAAGCCGCCGTTCCAGAACGAGGAGATCGGTGCGAGGGCGGCATCGTCGCCGTCTTCGATGGCCGCGACAACGGCATCCTTGGCCTCGGCGTTGTCGGTGAGCTCGAGGGCGTTCTTGCCCACGACGTGTGCGGGCAGGGCGCTCGGCAGGGCCAGCTCCCAGTCGACGTACGGCGAGCTGTAGACCATGGTCATCGACTTGCCGTCGTCGCTGATGGTGGGGGTGTCGCGCACGAGACCCAGGCCGGAGTCGGGCTGGGCGCCGGAGTCGAAGTAGACGACGTCGGTGGGGAACGCGTCGGTGAATTCACCGGTTTCCGCATCGGTGAAGTCGGCGGGATCGAAGTCGGGGGTGTCGAGGGAGCGCGAGTTGGCGGCCCAGTCGAGCAGCAGGTCGGCAGCGTCGACGTCGGTTCCGTCTGACCACTTCACATCGTCGGCGATGGTGTACTTCACCGTGAGCGGGTCTTCGGAGACCATTTCGTAGCTGCCGAAGGCCTCGTTCGTCACCAGCTCCGGGGTGTTGTCGTAGTAGTTGAACCAGTCGTTCGTCATGTAAATGATGTTGTTGTTGGCCGTCGCGTTACCGAAAGAGGTCGCCCCGTTGTACGAGTAGAAGGCCTGGTTCCATGCGACGTTGACCGACGTACCGGTGTCGAGTCCGGAATCGGCCGTGGGGGCCGAACAGCCGGACAGAACGAGCGCGGCGGCGCCAACGGTGGCAACAGTTGCCCCGATGCGTCTGATTCTCATATTTCCTCCTGTGCAGGGTGGACCAGTGAAAGTGATCCGCAGAGGCTCACTTCCGTGCTGGGTACCTTTGACCCTAGGGAGGGGTAGACACCAGCGCCTAACAAAGTCGCGAAACGTTACACGTTGGTAACCAATAATTGCGAATAATTGGCTGGAATGCACAAATTCATCGATGTAAGCGCTTCAACTGACTGAGAACGTTCGTCACACCGCCGGTTTACTCAATTATCTTGATTCACCGGCGATGCCCGGAGCGGCCCAGAGCGGCCCAGTAGAGCCTGGACGCTACCGGCCGAACTCGAAGTCCCCGCCGGGAATCGCCGCGAGCAACTCCTGAGTGTAGGCCTGCTGCGGGTTGTCGAAGACGTCGTCCGTCGACGCCGCCTCGACGATGCGACCCTTCTGCATGACACAGACGTTGTCGGCCACGAGGCGAACCACCGCGAGGTCGTGCGTGATGAACAGGTAGGTCAGCTCGAGTTCGGTCTGCAGCTCGGTCAGCAGGTTCAGAATCTGGCCCTGCACGAGCACGTCGAGCGCCGATACCGCCTCATCGAGCACGAGCACGTCGGGCTTGAGGGCGAGCGCCCTGGCGATGGCGATGCGCTGCCGCTGCCCGCCCGAGAGCTCGCTCGGGTAGCGAAACTGAGTCGCCGCCGGTAGCGACACTTGGTCGAGCAGCTCGAGTACGCGAGCCTGACGCTCTCTACGGGAGCCGATGTTGTGTGCGAGCAGTGGTTCGGCGATCGTATTGCCCACGTTGTACTGCGGATCGAGCGAGCCATACGGGTCCTGGAACACGGGCTGCACGCGCCGTCGAAACTTCAGCAGCTCCTTGCCCTTGAGCCCGGCCACGTCTGTGCCGTCAAACGCGATGCTGCCGCTCGTGAGGGACTCGAGCTGCAGAATCAGTTTGGCAACGGTGGATTTGCCCGAGCCCGACTCGCCGACGATCGCCGAGGTGGTGCCCTTCTTGATACCGAAGGACACATCGTTCACCGCGAGCAGCTCGGTGTACTTGAGCCCCTTGGTGCGGATGCGGTACATCTTGCTCACGCCCTGGACCGTGATGAGGTCGCCGGACGGTGCCAGCTCTTCCCGAATCGCGGCCCGGTCGATCAGTGCGGTGTCGGTGCCTCCACTGGAGTAAATATCCGCTGCCTCATCGTGCTTCTTCGCCTGGATGCGCTTGGAGGCGAGGCTCGGTGCCGCCGCCACCAGGCGCTGCGTGTACGGATGCTTCGGGTTGGCCAAAATCTGCTGTGACGGCCCCGACTCGACGATCTTGCCCTTGTACATGACCACGAGCTGTTCGGCCCGCTCCGCGGCGAGGCCGAGGTCGTGGGTGATGAACAGCACGCTGGTGCCGTAGTCGCGGGTCAGGGTGCCGAGGTGGTCGAGGATCTGGCGCTGCACGGTCACGTCGAGCGCACTCGTTGGCTCGTCGGCGATCAGTAGTTTCGGGCGGCTCGAGAGGCCGATGCCGATCAGCACCCGCTGGCGCATGCCGCCGGAGAACTGGTGCGGGTACTGCTTGAGACGGTCTTCGGCGTCGCTGAGGCCGGCCTCCTGCAGCACTTCGACCGTGCGCGCACGCAGGGCCTTGCCGCGCAGGTCGCTGTTGGCCTTGATCGCCTCTTCGACCTGGAAGCCGATGTTCCACACCGGGTTGAGGTTCGACATCGGGTCCTGGGGCACGTAGCCGATCTGGCTGCCGCGCACGCCCTGCATCTCGGTCGCCGTCAGCGCGGTCAGGTCGCGGCCCTGGAACAGAATCTGCCCGGCCGTCACCCGCCCGGTGCCGGCCAGCAGATTTATGATGGCCTGCGCCGTCGTGGTCTTGCCCGAGCCGGACTCCCCCACGATCGCGAGGGTCTGACCCGCGTAGAGGGTGAGGCTGACGCCGCGCACGGCGGGAACGACACCGTACTGGGTCGTGAAGCCGACCTCGAGGTCGCGAATCTGCAGCAGCGGGCTGCTGTCATCCACGGAAATGGTGGGAATGGACTGGGTTACTAACCGGGTCATCGGCGTGCCCTCGCTTGGGGGTCGAGGGCGTCGCGAACCACGTCGCCGAGCATGAGAAAGGACAACACGGTCACCGAGAGTGCGGCTGCGGGATACAGCAAGACCTGGGGGGCCGTGCGAATGGTGCTCTGGGCGTCGCCGATGTCGTTGCCCCAGCTCATGATGCCCTCGCCCAGACCGATGCCGAGAAAGGACAGCGTGGCTTCGGCCACGATGAACGTACCGAGTGAGACCGTCGCGATGACGATGACGGGGGCGATCGCGTTCGGCAGCACGTGGCGCACGAGAATCGTGAACTTCGACACTCCGAGGGCGACGGATGCCGTCACATAGTCGGAATTGCTGGCCGTCAGTACCGCGCCGCGCATGATGCGGGCGATCTGGGGCCAGGCGAAGATCGACATCACGAGCGCGATCGTCACCGGAGTGCGGTCGGGCAGCACGGAGAGCAGCACGATGGCGCCGAGCACGGTCGGAACGGCGAAGAAGATGTCGCCGATGCGGGAGACGATCGCGTCGAGAAATCCGCCGTAGTACCCGGCGAGGGCACCGACGACGATGCCAACGATCGTGACGAGTACCGTGGCGAGAATTCCCACGGTGACGGATGCCTGCGTGCCGAAGATCACGCGGGCGTAGATGTCACAGCCCTGAAAGGTGAAGCCGAGGGGATGCCCGGCCTCTGGCCCGCCGTTGCTGTTTCCGAGCTCGCAGCCGTCGTTGGGCTGGGCGCTCGCGAACAGTCCGGGAAAGATCGCCACGAGGGCGACGAGCAGAATCAGGGCGGAGGAGATCCAGAAGGTGGGCCGGCGACGCATGGCCTGCCAGGCATCCGACCACGTACTGCGCGCCTTCTGACTCTCGTCGAGCTTGTCGAGCGGGGCCACCGGAGTGTCCTCGAGCGCGGCAACGAAGTGCTCCTGATCGGGGCGGGTGCCCCGCGGGGCGTCGGGAACGGTACTACTTGGCATAACGGATCCTCGGGTCCAGGGCTGCGTAGAGCAGGTCCACGAACAGGTTGGCGACGACGAAGATGACCACCATCACGGCGATGAAGGAAACCACCGTTGGCCCTTCGCCGAGCTGGATGGCGTCGTAGACGGTGCCGCCGACGCCGTTGATGTTGAAGATTCCCTCGGTGACGATGGCGCCGACCATGAGCGAACCGATATCGACACCCAGAAAGGTGACGACGGGAACGAGCGAGTTGCGCAGCACGTGCACGGTCACGACTCGAGGCCGGGACAGTCCCTTCGCCGTCGCGGTGCGCACAAAATCAGCGCCCAGATTGTCCGACACGCTGGCACGGGTGAGGCGCACGATATAGGCGAACGAGACGGATGCCAGCACCAGCGCGGGCAGGATCAGTTCGTCCAGCGGCGCTGCCCCACTCACCGTGGTGCGGAATATCCCAAGCTGCACGCCGAAGACGAACTGCAACACAAAACCGATGACGAAGGTCGGCACACTGATCAGCAGCAGGCTCACGACGAGGGCGCTCGCGTCGAACAGTTTGCCCTTGCGGAGGCCCGCGACGAGACCGACGAGGATACCCGCGCTGGCCTCGAAGAACAGGGCGAGCATGGCCAGACGGGCCGTGATCGGGAAGGCGGAGGCCATGACCTCGGAGACCGGGCGACCAGAGAAGGTCGTGCCCAGGTCGCCCTGGAAGAAGCCGCCGATGTAGAGCAGGTACTGCTGAATCAACGGTTTGTCGAGGTTGTACTCGGCGCGGATCTGGGCGATCACGCCCGGGGAAACCGGGCGGTCACCGTAGAGGGCCGCGATCGGGTCGCCGGGAAGGGAGAAGACCATGAAGTAGATGAGAAAGGTGGCGCCAAAGAACACGGGGATCATCTGGAGCAGGCGCTTGCCGGTGTACCAGAGCATCAGGTCGCCACAGTGGAACGAATGAGCATGAAAATCGCAATCGATGAAGTGACTCTTGTCGCTGCGCGCGAAAGTCGCGCCAGTCTTGGGTGTGCGCTGTCCGGGGCACGAGGCCCCGAACAGCGCACGGTGAAGCAGGTTCTCAGGTGGCGGGCGCGCTACTCCTTGGTGATGTTGGAGTACAGCGGAACGGAATCCCAGCCGAACTCAACGTTCTGAACCGTGTCGGCCCAGACGCCGGTGACGTTGGCGTACCAGAGCGGAACGGTCGGCAGGTCCTTGAGCAAAACCTCCTGCGCTTCCACGTACTTCGCCGTGGCGTCTTCGACGCTGGATGCCGAGGCACCCTCGTCGAGCAGGCCGTCGAACTCTTCGCTGCTGTAACCCTCGTAATTCGAGCCGGCGCCGGTCTTGTACAGCGGGGCCAGGAAGTTGTACATCGAGGGGTAGTCCGCCTGCCAGCCGGCACGCGTCGCACCGGTCAGGGTCGCGGCCGAGCGGTCATCGAGCGCGGCCGCGAAGGTCGGGTACGGCTTGCCGGCTGCTTCGATGTCGAGCGTATTCTTGATGCTGTTGACCACGGCGTCGACCCAGGCTGAGTGGCCTCCGTCGGAGTTGTAGGCGATGTCGAAGGTGTCCTCGTAGGGCGAGATCGCATCCGCTTCGGCCCACTTGGCGACGGCCTCCTCGGGATTGTACTCGAGAACCTCTGAGCCCTCGAGGGAGTCCGAATAGCCGTCGATGACCGGCGACGTGAAGTCGGTCGCCGGGGTGCGGGTGCCCTGGAAGATGACGTCGGTGATCTCTTCGCGGTTGATCGACATCGAGATCGCGGCCCGGCGCAGTTCGCCTTCTTCACCGCTCCAGTGCTCGAGGTAGTACGGCATGTTGAAGGCCTGGAATACGGCGGCCGGCTGGTTCACGAACGTGTCCGGAAAGTCGGACTGGTAGCTCGCGAAAGCGGATGGCGGCAGCGCATCGAGCACATCGAGGTCACCGCCCTGCACGGCCGCGTAGGCACCCTCCTGGGTGCCGTAGAAGACGATGTCGAGGCCGCCGTTCTTGGGCACCCGCACGCCCGCATAGTCGGGGTTGGTCACGAGGGCGATCTGCACGTCGTGCTCCCACGCTCCCTCGGCGGCGAGTTCGTACGGGCCGTTGCCGATCGGGTTCTCGCCGAAGGCATCCATGTCTTCGAAGGCGACCTTGGGAAGCGGGGAGTAGGCGGTGTAGCCCAGTCGCAAGGGCCAGTCGGCCTCGGCGGTGGCGAGTTCGACCGTGAAGGTCGTGTCATCCACGACGGTCAGGCCGCTCATGGTCTCGGTGAGCGGGTCGCCGACCTGCAGCGGAGCGCCGGCCTCGTCAACCGCGCCGGACGGGTCGTCCATGGTGTTCTGCACGTCGGAGTAGCCGACGATGTTGTCGAAGAAATACGAGGATCCCTGAGCGTTGTCGTAGAGCGCCCCGTAGTTCCAGGCGTCGATGAACGACTCGGAGGTGACCGGTTCGTCGTTGGTGAAGGTCCAGCCGTCATTGAGCGTGACGGTCCAGGTCGTCGCGTCGTCGGACTCGATGGACTCGGCAACCTCGAGCTCCTGCTCACCCGTTGCGCTGTAGGACACCAGCCCCGCGAAGACCGACGTGACGATCTTGCCGCCACCGGCCTCGGTGGTGTTGGTGGGAATCAACGGATTCTGCGGTTCGGAGCCGTTCGTGGTGACGATCGCGCTCCCGTCGCCCGTTGATTGCGGTTCGGATGAGCAGCCGCTGAGCGCGAGCGCTCCGACGGCGGCCAGAGCGATGGCAGTGGTGCCCATTCTCCTGATTTTCAATTGTCCTCCAGTGCACAGGGGGTACCCGGCAAGGCTCGTGGCCACGCCGTTGTACCAGTTCTATGTACCCTAGATAGGGGTCAGAGCATCCCCCCACTCGGGGGGCTTAACGTTACCGATACGAAACATTTGACCTGCTATAAGTGCAGTATTCTAGTAAATTGTGCAGAAATGCTCGGTTAATGGCCTGTCGGCGCTCTGTCAGCGGGCCCTCAGAGAGAGCGGCAGAGCGGCAGCCGCAATGACAGAATGAGCACATGGCCCCCGCGACGGTTCCGCTCTCTGCCCTGCTCATCTTTGACGGGGACTGCGGCTTCTGCACGACCGCTGTGACCTGGGCCACGCGGCTGTTGCCGGCTATGCCGCACGCCTCCCCGTTTCAGTGGACCGACCTCGAGACCTACGGCGTGACGCTCGCCCAGGCCACCCACCGGGTCTGGTTCGTCGCCGACGGTCGACGCTACGGCGGCGCGGCCGCGGTCGCTGCCATCCTGCGCCGCCAGCCGATCGCCGCCCTGAGGTTCTGCGGCTGGCTCGGTACGGTGCCACCGTGGTCATGGACCGCCGAGGTCGGCTACCGGCTGGTCGCTCGCTACCGCCACAGGCTGCCCGGCGGCACGCCGGCCTGCAGGATGCCCGCCGGTGCCTGAACGCTCCGCATCCGAGCGGCCCGCGCCTGGTCGGCCGTCGCCCGAGCGGCCGTCGCCCGAGCGGCCCGCGCCTGCCCCGCAGGGCGGGCTCGTCGTGCCCGCCCTGTCCCGGCCCGACAAGACGCGACTGTACTGGGAGGTCGCGATCGTTCTCGGGCTGTCGCTCGGGGCATCCGCTGTCTATTCGATCGTGTCGATCATTGCCCGGCTGACGGATGTCACGCCCCTCGCCGAGCAGTCGGCCACACTGAACGGGTCGCAGTCCCCGCGGGAGTGGCTCGACTTCACGTACCAGTTTCTGGGCATCGTCTTCGGGGTGTTCGCCGTCGCACTCGTGCTCTTTCTGCTGTGGCGGCCGGGGCTGAGCGCGTTTCGGCGCATCGGCTTCGACCTCACTCGGCCGGGGCGCGATGTTCTCGGCGGCCTGGGGCTGCTGCTCGTCATCGGCATTCCGGGGCTGGGCCTCTATCTGGCGGGTCGGGCATTGGGCTTCACGGTCGCCGTCGTGCCGTCTCCGATCGACACCTTCTGGTGGACGATCCCCATTCTCGTACTCTCGGCGCTGCGGGCGGCACTGCTCGAGGAGATCATTGTCGTGGGCTACCTGTTCACCCGGCTGCGCGAGCTCGGCTGGTCGCGGTGGACGATCATCCTGTCGTCGGCCGTGCTGCGCGGCAGCTACCACCTGTACCAGGGAATCGGGCCGTTCTTCGGCAACGTCGCGATGGGAGTGGTGTTCGGCTGGTGTTACGAGCGCTGGGGTCGCACGATGCCGCTCGTGGTGACGCACTGGCTGCTCGACATTCTCTCGTTCGTCGGCTACCCGCTCGCGCTGGCCTGGTTTCCGGGGCTGCTGGCCCCCGCCAGCTGACCTCGCGCGGATGACCTCGCACGGATGACCTCGCGCGGATGACCGCGCCCAAAACGGGTGGCCGCTACGGCCGTTACCGTAGCGGCCACCCCGGTTGTTGAGCCCGTCGAAACATAGGGGCGGTGGTGAGCGAGACCCCGCATCACCACCGCTATTCGACCGTCCGCACCCTACTCGAAGGCCTCCGGCGGCGGGCAGGAGCAGGCCAGGTTGCGATCCCCGAAGGCGTTGTCGATGCGACGCACCGGCGGCCAATACTTGCCACGCACGAGCGAGGCGAGCGGGTAGACCGCCGTCTCCCGGTCATACGGATGCTCCCACTCCCCCGAAATCACGGCCTGCGCCGTGTGCGGTGCATTGTGCAGCGGGTTGTCGTCGGCCGGCCAGGTGCCGGCGCCCACGGCATCCGCTTCGGCCTTGATCGCGAGCATGGCCTCGACGAAGCGGTCGATCTCGCCGAGGTCTTCGCTCTCGGTCGGTTCGACCATGAGCGTGCCGGCCACCGGAAAGCTCATCGTCGGCGAGTGGAAGCCGTAGTCGATCAGGCGTTTCGCGACGTCGTCGACGGTGACCCCGGTCGCCGCCGTCAGCGGCCGCAGGTCGAGGATGCACTCGTGCGCGACGAGTCCGTTCTCGCCCGAGTAGAGCAGCGGGTAGGCGCCTGACAGGCGCGAGGCGACGTAGTTCGCGGCGAGTACGGCTGCTCCGGTGGCGGCGCGCAAGCCGTCGGCGCCCATCATGCGCACGTAGGCCCAGGAGATGGGCAGGATGCTCGGGCTGCCGTACGGCGCCGCCGAGACCGGCCCGCCGCCGTGTACGACGGTCGCGGTGGGCTGGTCAGGGGGCGTCAAGAGGTAGTGCTCGTCGCTCTGGGCGAGCGGATGCCCCGGCAGGAACGCCGCGAGGTGGGCCTTGGCCGCGACCGGGCCGACGCCCGGGCCGCCCCCGCCGTGCGGGATGCAGAACGTCTTGTGCAGGTTGAGGTGCGACACGTCGCCGCCGAAATCGCCGTAGCGCGCGAAGCCGAGCAGGGCGTTGAGGTTGGCGCCGTCGACGTAGACCTGGCCGCCGGCGTCGTGCACCGCGCGGCAGATGGTGGCGACCTCATGCTCGTACACCCCGTGCGTCGACGGGTAGGTGATCATGAGCGCGGCGAGGTCGGCGGCGTGCTCGGCGATCTTCGCCTGCAGATCGTCGAGATCGACGTTGCCGAGGCTGTCGCAGGCGACGACGACGACGCGCATGCCGGCGAGGGCGGCGGATGCCGCGTTCGTGCCGTGCGCGCTCGAGGGAATCAGGCACACCGTGCGGGCCGTATCCCCCCGGGAGCGGTGGTACCCGGCAATGGCCAGCAGGCCGGCGAGTTCGCCCTGGCTGCCGGCGTTCGGCTGCAGGGACACGGAGTCGTAGCCGGTGACGTCGGTCAGCCACGTTTCGAGCTGGCGCACGAGGCCGAGGTAGCCCTCGACATCCGCTCGCGGAGCGAAGGGGTGCAGGCCGGCAAACTCGGGCCAGCTGACGGCCGCCATCTCGCTCGCAGCATTGAGCTTCATGGTGCAGCTGCCGAGCGGGATCATGCCACGGTCGAGCGCGTAGTCGGCGTCGGCGAGGCGCTTGAGGTAGCGCATCATGCTCGTCTCCGAGCGGTGCGTGTTGAAGACCGGGTGGGTGAGGAATTCGCTCGTGCGGGCCAGTTCGACCGGAAGCCCCTCGACCGCGGTGCCGAAGTCGACGTGGCCGAAGGCGTCCGAGCCGCCGAAGGCCTGCACGACCCAGGACAGGTCGGTCAGCGTCGTGGTCTCATCGACCGAGAGGCCGAGGGTGTCCGCATCGATCAGGCGCAGGTTCACGTCGTTGTCGGCGGCGCGGGCGAGAATCTCCTCGGCGCGGCCGGGCACCGACACGAGCAGGGTGTCGAAAAAGCTCGCCCCGAGCACCTCGGCGCCGGCGGCGGTCAGGGCCGCGGCGAGCTGCCCGGCCTTCTCGTGCACCTGGCCGGCGATCTGGCGCAGCCCGTCGGGCCCGTGGTAGACGGCGTACATGCCGGCCATCACGGCGAGCAGCACCTGCGCGGTGCAGATGTTCGAGGTCGCCTTGTCGCGGCGGATGTGCTGCTCGCGCACCTGCAGCGCGAGGCGGTAGGCCGGGTGGCCGTCGGCGTCGACGCTCACTCCGACGAGGCGGCCCGGCAGCTGGCGTTCGAGGCCCTTTCGCACGGCCATGTAGCCGGCGTGTGGTCCGCCGAAACCCATCGGCACGCCGAAACGCTGGCTGGTGCCCACGGCGACATCCGCGCCGAGTTCGCCGGGCGAGGTGATGAGGGTGAGGGCGAGCAGGTCGGCCGCGACGACGGCGAGGGCCTTCTGCTCGTGCGCGAGGGCGATGACGGATGCGGGATTCCACACCCGTCCGCTGGCCGCCGGATACTGCACGAAGACACCGAAGTACTCGCCGAGGTCGGCGGCGGTGGTCTGCTCGTTGAGGTCGACGACGGCGAGTTCGATGCCGAGGGCGGCCGCGCGGTTCGCGAGCAGCGCGTGGGTCTGCGGGAAGGCATCCGCATCGACGATGAAGCGGCGGGCGGCGACCTTGGAGGCGCGGCGGGCCAGCAGCATGCCCTCGACCACGGCGGTGGACTCGTCGAGCATCGACGCGTTCGCGGTCGACAGGCCGGTGAGGTCGGCGATCATGGTCTGAAAGTTGATGAGGGCTTCGAGGCGGCCCTGCGAGATCTCCGGCTGGTAGGGCGTGTACGCGGTGTACCAGCTCGGGTTCTCGAACACGTTGCGCTGGATCACGGCGGGCGTGATCGTGTCGTAGTAGCCGAGGCCGATCATCGACCTCTTGACGGTGTTCCACTCCGCCATGACGCGCAGTTCGGCAATCGCCTCCCGCTCGGTCGCGGCCGGCGGCAGGGTGCTGTCGCCGGGGGTGCGGAAGGAGTCGGCGTGGATGTTCGCCGGGATCGCGGCATCGACGAGGGCGTTCAGGGAGTCGTAGCCGAGGGTGGCCAGCATGTGCTGCTGGGCGGCGGCATCCGTGCCGATATGGCGTTCGACGAAGGGCAGGGCGGCGGGTGCGGGGGTCGTGCGCAGGGTCGGGGAGCTCGACATAGTCATAAC
This sequence comes from Cryobacterium frigoriphilum, assembly GCF_004403305.1. Classification (GTDB taxonomy): domain Bacteria; phylum Actinomycetota; class Actinomycetes; order Actinomycetales; family Microbacteriaceae; genus Cryobacterium; species Cryobacterium frigoriphilum. Next base: position 195,399 of record NZ_SOHE01000041.1, read on the forward strand.
GGCGGCTATTCGCCGGTGAGGGCGGTGTACTCGGCGAAGCTGAGCAGGGCGGGCAGCTCGGTGAATTCGACCTTGATCAGCCAGCCCTCGCCGAAGGGGTCGCTGTTGACCAGTTCGGGGCTGTCGACGACGGCCGCGTTCGTGGCCGTGACGGTGCCGTTCACCGGGGCGAAGAGCTCACCGACCGATTTGGTGCTCTCGATCTCGCCGACGACGGTGCCGCTCGCGACGGCGCTGCCGACCTCGGGCAGCTCGACGAAGACCACATCGCCGAGCTTCTCGGCGGCGTAGGCGGTGATGCCAACGGTCGCGACGCTACCGTCGACCAGCACCCACTCGTGCTCACTGGTGTACTTGAGTTCAGACTTGTCTGCCATGGGAATTCCTCTCAGGTGAATCAGTATGAAGCTGAATCAGTATGAAGCTGTGAAATCAGGAGCTGCGCTATTTCTGGCGCTTATAGAAGGGAAGCGACGTGACCGTCGCGGGAATGCGGGTGCCGCGCACGTCGACGTAGACCTCGGTGCCGAGGCGGGCGAGCGGCGCGGGCACGTAGGCCATCGCGATCGGGTAGCCCAGCGTGGGCGAGAGCGCACCGCTCGTGATGATGCCCTCGGGTTCGGTCGCATCGAGGCTGCGAAAGATGCGGTAATCGGCACGCCCGGCGCGCTTGCCGGTGCTGATCAGCCCCACGAGCACCGGGGCTTCGGCGCTCGGGCCCTCTTCGCTTGCGGCCCGGCCGATGAAGTCGGTGTCCTTGGCGAGGTTCACGACCCGGCCGAGTCCGGCCTGGGCGGGAAACGTGTTGCGGGTCAGTTCGTGGCCGTAGAGCGGCATCCCCGCCTCGAGGCGCAGCGTGTCACGGCTCGCGAGCCCGGCGGGAACGAGCCCGGCGTCGGTACCGGCCGCCAGCAGCGCGTCCCACAGGGCGGCCGCGTTCGCATTCGGCAGGTACAGCTCGAAGCCGTCTTCACCGGTGTAGCCGGTGCGGGCGATGAACACCGGCACCTCGGGCAGGTCGATACCGGCGAAAGTGCCGGTCACCGCGCGGTAATAGCGCAGCGTTCTGAGGTCAGCAGATGCTCCGAATCCGGCCGTCTGCGCCAGGATAGCGAGTGCGGCGGGGCCCTGCACGGCGATCAGGGCGGTGTCATCACTCTCGTCGGTGACGGTAACGTCGAAGCGCGCGGCGCGCTGCTGCAGGGCGTCGACCGCGGCAAAACGGTTGCCGGCATTGGCGACCACGAGGAACTCGGATTCGGCGGTGCGGTAGACGACGACGTCGTCGATGATGCCGCCGTTCTCGGCCAGCAGCAGGCTGTATTTCGCCTGCAGCAGCGTGATCGCGGACAGCTGCCCGGCGAGCGCATAGTCGAGGTAGGCGCCGGCATCCGGTCCGCTGACCCGGATCTCGGCCATGTGCGAGAGGTCGAAGAGGCCGGCGGCGGTGCGCACGGCGTGGTGCTCGGCGAGGTCACTCGAGTAGCGCACCGGCATCTGCCAGCCGGCGAAGTCGGTGAAGCTGGCACCGGCATCAATGTGAGCCTGGTGCAGGGGCGAGAAACGCTGGGCGTTGGTGTCCGTGACGGTCATGAGTTCTCCGGTGTCGCCGGCCGGAGCCGTGGGTCAGCGAGGCTCAGGTGAACCCCATTGGTGCGACCAGCCTAACGCGTGCAATCTGCGCTCGGGGTGCACGACATCGCAGGTCCTGCGGCTGTGCCCGGTGCACACCTCCTGGGCCGACTTCCGGACCTTCTAGTCTTGTGGCCAGGCCTCACCGAGTGTTTCGGTCGCCGCTGTCGCGAGGTCGAGCACCGAGGTCAGCAGCCCCTCCATGGTCTCGGAGCGCAGCAGCGCGATCTGGTCGAGCGGGCCGAGCGGCGCGACCGCGGCGAGCTGCCAGGCCGCCGCCACCGGGTCGGTCGACAGTTCCACCTCGGGCGACCACTGCTGGTCGGTGAACTCGCTCGCGAGGGCGAGTCCGCGCCGCACTGTCGCTTCGACCTGGGCCCGCAGCGGCAGCAGGGAGTCGTGCCAGTCGAGCTCGGCGAGTTCTCGCACGACGGCCTGCGGATGCGGCTCCTCGGCCATCCACTCGACCACCTCGATGCGCCGCTCGCCCTGGGCGAAGACACCGAGGTAGCCCTCGGGCGCGGACACCTGAATCACCCGCGCGACGGTACCGACGTCGAACCGGTGCTCGCCGCCGCCGACCTCCTGGCCGCGTTCGATCAGCACCACGCCAAAATCCGGCAACGGGGCATCAAGTACCTTGGCGAGCATGACGAGGTAACGCTCCTCGAACACCCGCAATTTCATGGGCATATAGGGGAACAGCACGGATCCGAGCGGGAACATCGGCAGGGTCGTCATGGTCCCAGCGTTTCACGCCTCGGCCCGCACGCCAAGACCCCTGTCCCTGCACGCCGCCTAGCCCGCCGCCCTAGCCCGCCGCCCTGGCCCGCCGCCCTCGCCCCGCGGGCGGCGTCATATCCGCGAGAGCGGGTGAATCGTCGCTCTGAGCAGGCCTGACCGACGATTCACCCGCTCTCGCGGAAGGGCGGCCGCCCTGCCCTGCCGACCGGCGGGGTCGCGTAGCCTAGAAGGCACACGAATCGCGCCCGCCACGAAAGGCTTCTCTCTTGGACATCACCCTGCTTCGGCAGTTCATCGCCGCGGCCGAGGAACCGGACTTCGTGCGCGCCGCGAACCTGCTCGGCGTGACCCGCCAGAAGCTGAGCGCCGGTATTCGTACCCTTGAAAAGCAGGTCGGCTTCGCTCTCTTCGACCGCGACGCCCCCGCCACCACTCTCACCGAGGCGGGCACTGCCCTGCTGGCGGATGCCCGCCTCGAGCTGGCAGCATCCGTCGCCAACGCCAAACGCACGAGTCCGAACACCGGCGGAAAGGCCAAAGCGTCGAAGGGTCAGGGCCGGGCGCCCGCGGTGAAGGGGCAACCGCGCCCCGGCAAGAAACGCCAGTCGCGCTGACCTGTGCCCGCCCGCGCCGGAGGTTTCAGACAGGTAACGGCTGGGCGGAACACACCTGCGGGGAACGCTCGTGAGGCAGGATGGACAGATGGACTCATCAACGGTGCCCCTGCTGCGCGTGCGTGACCTCGCGGTCAGTTTCAGAACGAGCGGCGGCGATGTGGATGCCGTGCGGGGCGTGTCCTTCAACATCCCCCAGGGCGAGACCCTCGCCATCGTCGGCGAGTCGGGTTCCGGCAAGTCCACCACGGCGATGGCGATCATCGGCCTGCTGCCCGCCAACGGGCGCATCACCGGCGGCAGCATCGAATTCAACGGTCGCGAACTGGTCGGGCTGCCCGAATCGGAGATGCGCGGCATCCGTGGCGCGTCGATCGGCCTCGTGCCGCAGGATCCGATGTCGAACCTCAACCCGGTGTCGCGCATCGGCACTCAGGTCGCCGAGACGCTGCTCGCACACGGCAAGGCCACCCGCAAAAACGTCACCGAGAAGGTCGTCGAGGCGCTGAGCGCGGCCGGACTGCCGAACGCCGCCGAACGGGCTCGCCAGTACCCCCATGAGTTCTCGGGCGGAATGCGCCAGCGAGCCCTCATCGCCATCGCGCTCGCCTGCTCGCCGAAGCTGCTCATCGCCGACGAACCCACGAGCGCGCTCGACGTGACGGTGCAGCGCACCATCCTCGACCAGATCGACCGGATGACCGCCGAACTTCATTCCGGCGTGCTGCTCATCACCCACGACCTGGGTCTGGCCGCCGAGCGCGCCTCCCGGCTCGTGGTCATGCACCGTGGCCTCGTCGTGGAGACCGGCCCGGCCGCCGCCCTGCTCCGGGCCCCGCAGCACGACTACACGAAGGCTCTCGTGAACGCCGCCCCGAGCGTCGCGGCGATTCGCGCCGGGTCGGTTGCGGCTCGACCCGTGATTCGCCTCGCCGATCGGCCCGATGGCGCTCAGCCCGCTGCGGTGCCCGTCGACAATATCGTCGAGGTGCGCGGACTCACCAAGCACTACCCGGTTCGTGGCCAGAAGAGCCCGTTCGTGGCCGTCGACGATGTGTCATTTGACATTCCGCGCGGTCAGACCGTCGCGATCGTCGGCGAATCGGGGTCGGGCAAGACCACGACCGCGCGCATGCTGCTGCGCGTCTTCGACCCCACCTCCGGCTCGATCAACTTCAACGGCCGCGACGTGGCCAAGCTCGATAAGAAGCAGCTGCGCGACTTTCGCGAGCGGGTGCAGCCGATCTTTCAGGACCCGTATTCCTCGCTCAACCCGTCGTTCACGATCGGGCGCATCATCGAGGAACCGCTCGTCGCCTATAAGCGCGGCTCGCAGACCGAACGGCGCACCCGCGTGCGCAGCCTGCTCGACCAGGTCGCGCTACCCACAACGATGCTGCGCCGCTACCCCAGCGAGCTCTCCGGCGGCCAGCGCCAGCGGGTCGCGATCGCTCGGGCGCTCGCCCTGAACCCCGACCTGATCATCTGCGACGAGCCGGTGTCGGCCCTCGACGTGCTCGTGCAGGCACAGATCCTCGACCTGCTGACCGAGCTGCAGGACCGCCTCGGCCTCAGCTACCTGTTCATCTCCCACGACCTCGCGGTCGTTCGGCTGATCAGCGACCGGGTCTGCGTCATGCAAAACGGTGCGATCGTCGAGTCGGCGCCCTCGGAGCAACTCTTCAGCAACCCAGAGCACCCGTACACTCGGCAGCTGTTGGCTTCGATCCCCGGCAACGAACTGCAGATCGCCTAGCTCGCCCCGCGTACCATTCGACGGAGTTCGACCCCGAAAAGCACATCGGCAGCCCGCAACAGATGTTTTCGAGACCGATCTCCGTCGAATGGTACGGCCCACACCAGTTCCGGACCCACCGCCGGGCAGCGGATGCCCCGGGGGCGGGCCCCGCGCATCCGTCGCCGCTCGCCACGCGTACCATTCGACGGAGTTCAGCCCGATCAGCCGGCTTCGCAGCCCGAAACACACGTTCTCAAGCCCGATCTCCGTCGAATGGTACGGCCCACACCAGTTCCGGGCCCACCGCCGGGCAGCGGATGCCTCGGGGGCCGACCCCGCGCATCCGTCGCCGCTCCGCCCCGCGTACCATTCGACGGAGTCAGACCCTGAAAAGCACGTCGGCAGCCCGAAACATCTCTGAAACGGGCGAAACTCCGTCGAATGGTACGGGGCAGAGACGCTAGCGGCGGCCGCGCGGGTCGAGAGCCTCCCGCAGGGCCTCGCCGAAGAGGGTGAAGCCGAGTGCGGTGATTGCGATGCAGATACCGGGCAGGAACGCGAGTTGCGGGGCGATCGCCAGCTCGTTCTGGGCGTAGGTCAGCATGCGACCCCATTCCGCGGTTTCCGGGCGGCCGCCGCCGAGACCGAGGAACGACAGCGCCGCCGCATCGATGACGGCGGTCGCGAGGCTCAGCGTGCCCTGCACCACGACCGGGCCGAGACTGTTGGGCAGCACATGGCTCATCGTCACCGTACGCCGACTCAGCCCGAGGGTTTGCGCGGCCAGCACGTAGTCAGCGGTGCGCTGCTGCAGCATCGACGATCGCAACAGCCGCGCGAAGATCGGTACCTGGCTGGCACCGATGGCGATCATGATGGCGAGCGGTCCCTGGCCGAGGATCGCGGCGATGCTCACCGCGAGCAGCAGGTTCGGGACCGACAGCAGAATGTCGACCAGGCGCATGAGCACGTTGTCGACCCAGCCGCCGAAGGCTCCGGCGATGATGCCGATGAGCATGCCGCCGGCCAGGCCGAGGGCGGTCGAGACCAAGCCGATCACGAGCGAGGCGCGGGCACCCCAGATCAGTTTCGAGAGCACGTCGCCGCCGAAGCGGTCGAGACCCAACGGATACGCAGCGATCTCGCCGATGCCGGGAATGACCGTCGGGCGAATCTCGCGCTGTCCGGGCAGTGCCTCACCGCCGTAGGGGGCGAGCCACGGGGCGAGCAGGGCCACCAGCACGAACAGGAAGACGATGATCGTGCCGGCGATTGCCTGCGGGTTGCGCCGCAACCGCGCGAAGGCGTCGCCCCACAGGCTCGAGCCGTGGTCGGCGGCACTGCCAGAGGGCGGGGTCGGCGTTCCGGGCGCACCAGGCAGACCGGTGGGGCCGGCCGGCGGAAGAGAAACACTCATTGCACACGCACCCTGGGGTCGATGAGGCTGTAGCTGAGGTCCACGATCAGGTTGATGATCGCGTACAGCACAGCGATGAAGAGAATGAAGCCCTGCAGCACGGGAAAGTCGCGCGCAAAGATGGCGTCGGCGAGAAAGCGTCCGATACCACTGAACGCGAAGACCGTCTCGGTGAGCACCGCCCCCGAGATCAGCAGGCCGAGCTGCAGCCCGATCGTCGTCACGACGGGCAGCATCGCGTTGCGAAGCACGAACCGGTCGCGAATGGTGCGCTCGAGGATTCCCTTGGCGCGGGCGGTTCTGACGTAGTCGGCGCTGGCTACTTCGAGAACGGATGCCCGGGTGATGCGCACAATGATGGCCAGCGGGATCGTGCCCAGCGCAATGCCGGGCAGAATCAGGTGGGTGAAGGCATCCCAGGCGGCGTCGTACTCACCGGTCAGCAGGCCGTCGAGCACCCAGAAGCCGGTGAAGTGGGTCGCGTCGATGCGCGAATCCTGACGGCCGTCGGGCGGGAACCAACCGAGCTGAACCGCGAACACCCACTTCAGGATGAAGGCGAGGAAGAACACCGGGATGGTGATGCCGATCAGGCTCACCACGACCGAAACGTGGTCGGCGGCTTTGCCGTAGTACTTGGCCGCGACGTAACCGAGCGGAAGTCCGATGCCGATGGCGAAGATGAGGGCAACGATCGTCAGTTCGATCGTCGCGGGAAAACGCAGGGCGAATTCCTGCAGCACCGGGCGGCCGGTCTCGATCGAGACGCCGAAGTCCCCCGTGAGGAGGCGCTGCATGTAGGTGAAGTATTGCTCGACGATGGGTTTATTGAACCCATATGTTTCGTTGATCTCGGCGATGGCGTCCGGGGTCGCCCGCTCGCCGAGCAGGGCGGTCGCCGGACCGCCCGGAAGAGAGCGCACCCAGAGAAACAACAGCAGGGACAACCCGAGCAGGGTGGGAATCACGAGGGCGATTCGTTTAGCTATGACGCGGAGCACACGAGCCTTTCGATGACCCGGGGGAAGAATGCGGTTGCACTCTTCCCCCGGGCGGTGGACTAACTATCTTGTGGCGCGGCGTGCGTCTATTCGCTCAGTTCGATGCGGTTGAACGTCTCATCGTTGACGGGGCTCACGGGGTAGCTCGTGACCCGCTTCGAGAACGCCAGCGACGGGGCCGGGTGCGCGAGCGGGATCGCCGGGATGAACTCCGCGATCGTCTGATTGATGTCTTCGTAGAGCGGGATCTGTTCTTCGAGGTTGCTGATGCCGCGGGCCTCGTCGAGCGCTGCGAACAGCTCGGGGTTGTTGAAGCCGTACTCGGGCTTCTCGTCGCCGAAGAAGACGCCGACGAAGTTGTCGGTGTCGTTGTAGTCGCCGGTCCAGCCGAGCAGGTGGATGCCGTGGTCCGTCGAGGCCTGAACGCGGTCCAGGTAGTCAGGGCTCCAGGCGTTGGGCTGCGGGTTGATCGTGATTCCGATTTCACTGAGCTGGGCGCTGAGGTTGGTGAAAACCTCTTCCGGTGTCGGCATGTACGGCCGGGAGACCCCGGTCGGGTAGTTGAAGTCGAGCGTGAAGCCTTCGGGGTAGCCGGCCTCGGCGAGCAGTGCCTTGGCCGCTTCGGGGTCGTACTCGAACGTGGTCACGTCTTCGTTGTAACCGGCGACCACCGGCGGGATGAACTGCGTGGCGAGCTGGGTGCCCTCGGGCAGCGTCTGGTCGATGAGCTGCTGCTTGTCAATGGCCATCGACAGGGCTTGGCGCACGCGCACGTCCTGCAGTTCCGGAACGGCCTGGTTGATGCCGAGGTAGAGGATCGTGAACGGGTCGCGCGGCATGATCTGGAAGCCGTCGGCGGCCAGGGCTACCGTGTCGGCGGGGGCGACGAGGTCATAGCCGTCGATACTGCCGGCCTCGAGGGACTGGCGACGGGCCTGTGGGTCGTCGATGATGCGGAAGATGATCGACTGCACATCGCCCTGTTCGCCCCAATAGTCGGCATAGGCGCTCAGCTCGATCTGCGAGCCGACCTCCCACGAGTCGAAGACGAACGGGCCGGTTCCGACGGGGTGACCCTGCGCGTACTCGCTGAGGCTCGGTGCTTCTTCGGAGCCACCGATCTCGTCGGCGGCGAACTCTTCGAGCGCGGCGGGGCTCTGCATGGCGAAGGCCGGCAGCGAGAGAGCGGCGATGAATCCGGCGAACGGCAGGGCCAGGTTGACCGTGACTTCGCCCTCGGTGTCGCCGACGGCACAGCTGTCGTAAACGGCACCCTCCGGGGCATCGGCGTAGGCGCGGAACAGGCTGCCGTAGTAGTAGGCGACGGCCGGGCTCTGGGCGACGCCGGTGAAGTTGAACCAGCGGTCGAAGTTGAAGCAGACGGCGTCGGCGTTGAAGTCGGTGCCGTCGTGGAACGTCACGTCTTCTTTGAGAGTGAACGTGTACGAGAGCCCGTCGTCGGACTGTTCCCAGGACTCGGCGAGCAGCGGGGCGGGGTCGGCGGTGCCGGCTTCGACGCCAACGAGGCCCTCAAAGATCTGGCGGGAGACACGGAACGACTCGCCGTCACTCGCGAAGGCCGGGTCGAGGCTCTTGGGGTCGCTCGACGCGGCGAAGACGAAGGTGCTGTCGACGTCACCCGTGTCGGTGGCGGCACCATCTCGGTCACTCTGCACGCATCCGGTGAGGAGCACAACACCAGCAACGACGATGGCGGCGGCGGTCATGCCGCGCCCTCGGGATTTCACTCTGAACACGGGGATTCTCCTGTCCGATGATGGAATGTCACGATATTTGCGACATTGGAAAGTACGTGCCACCGCCCCAGGGCGAAATCGGCATGGTTCGAGGCTATGTCGCCCGATGTTTCCTGCGCATTGCCTCCACTGAATGGGGCATAACGTTTTGGCATCGAATGACTATTTGTGCATTCTGACGCACGAAACCGTTCGTCTGATCGGCCTGTGCGCACAATTTCGCCACGGCAGCCCCCGCGAGACCGACGCTCATTCGAGCGGATGCGCAGACAAATCGGACCTGCCCGTTGACTCAAACGGGGGTGCACGCCATGATCGGCGCGACACCGGTGCGACCGGTTCCATTCGGCCACCACCACCCGTCGGTCACAGCCCGTCGAACAGAGGAAGCGCCGATGCACACTCGAGGTACCCCCGCACCCTCCCGGCCGCGACTGCTCTGGGCATCCGCTCTCGCCGTCGCCCTCGTCGGCACCCTGATCACGGGGCTATTCGCGCCGCTGGGGGTGCCGGCCGCCCGGGCCGCCGGTCCCTGCGACGTGCCGATCGTGAACGCCGTCGCGTGCGAGAACACCAAGGCCGGCACTCCCGCCTCACAGTGGGACGTCTCCGGTGCCGGCGACCCCACGATTCAGGGCTTCGCCACGGACATGAGCGTCAACCTCGGCGGCCGCATCGGCTTCAAGGTCGACACGACCGCGGCGAGCTTTCGCATCGATATCTACCGAATAGGCTTCTACGGCGGATCAGGGGCGCGGGCCATCGGTTCCGTCACCGCGACGACCGCGCGTGATCAGCCCAACTGCGTGAGCAACTCCGGCACCGGACTCGTCGACTGCGGCAACTGGAGCGAATCCGCCTCGTGGACCGTTCCCAGCACCGCGGTCTCGGGGGTCTACATCGCCCGCCTCGTGCGCACCTCGGGCGCTGCCGGGGCCAGCCACGTGATCTTTGTCGTACGCGACGACGCCAGCCGGTCGGACCTGTTGTTTCAGACCTCCGACACGACCTGGCAGGCCTACAACCAGTACGGCGGTAACAGCCTCTACACCGGATCCCCCGTCGGTCGCGCCTACAAGGTGAGCTACAACCGGCCCGTCACCACGCGAGGAAACGCGCCGGAAGACTCCCTGTTCAACGCCGAATACCCGATGATTCGCTGGCTCGAAGCGAACGGTTACGACGTGAGCTACTCGAGCGGTGTCGACAGCGACCGGCGCGGCGCGCTGATTCGCAACCACAAGACGTTTCTCTCGGTCGGCCATGACGAATACTGGTCGGGCAACCAGCGCAATCAGGTCGAAGCGGCCCGCGATGCGGGCGTCAACCTCGCCTTCTTCAGCGGCAACGAGGTGTTCTGGAAGACCCGCTGGGAGAACTCGATCGACGGCTCGGGCACCGCGTTCCGAACCCTTGTCTCCTACAAGGAAACCCAGGCCAACTCGCGCATCGATCCGACCGGCATCTGGACCGGCACCTGGCGCGACCCACGCTTCAGCCCGCCAGCGGATGGCGGTCGGCCAGAGAATGCTCTGACCGGGACCTCGTTCCGGGTGAACTGTTGCACGACCCAGATGCGCACGACCGGGGCGTTCAAGAGCCTGCGGCTGTGGCGGGGAACCAGGGTGGCCGGTCTCGCGGCGAGCGCCTCCACCCAACTCGGCACCAACACCCTCGGCTATGAGTGGGACGAAGACCCCGACAACGGGTTCCGTCCCGCCGGCCTGCTGCCGATGTCAACGACAACCGTCGGCGGCATGGACGTGCTGCAGGACTACGGCTCGAGCTATGCCAGTGGTTCCGCGACGCATTCGCTCGTGCAGTACCGCGCCGCGAGCGGGGCTCTCGTTTTCGGCGCCGGTACCGTGCAGTGGTCGTGGGGCCTCGACGGCACGCACGATCGCGGCAGCACCACCCCCGACACCGCGATGGCCCAGGCCACCGTGAACCTGTTCGCGGACATGGGCAGCCAGCCGGCCACGATTCGGGCCGGACTGAGCGCGGCATCCGCTACGACCGACAGCACGCCACCGACGTCGGCGATCACGTCGCCCGCGGCGGGCGGCATCGCCGCGAACACCACCATCACCATCACCGGCACGGCGGCCGACACCGGCGGCGGGGTGGTCGGCGCCGTTGAGGTCTCGACCGACGGAGCCCGCACCTGGCATCGCGCGACCGGCACCACCGCGTGGACCTACAGCTGGCGCACTCCCGGTTCGGGCTCGGCGACGATTCAGACCAGGGCGGTCGACGACAGCAGCCGCCTCGAGGTGGCCGGCTCCGGGGTCACGGTCACGGTCGGCGGCACGCCGCCACCACCCCCGCCGCCGGTCACCTGCCCGTGCACGCTGTGGGATCCGGCGACGGTGCCGGCCACCCCGGCCGACACCGACACCGCTGCGGTCGAGCTCGGCACGCGCTTTCGCGCCGACACGAGCGGCGCGGTCACGGCGGTGCGGTTCTACAAGGGTCCCGGCAACACCGGCAGCCACACCGGGCGGCTGTGGTCGGCGGCCGGTGGCCTGTTGGCCACCGCGACGTTCTCGGGTGAGACCGCGACGGGCTGGCAGCAGGCCAGCTTCGCGACCCCCGTGAACCTCACCGCCGGGGCCTATTACGTGGTCTCGTACCATGCCCCCGTGGGCCGGTATGCGGTCGCCGCCAATCTGTTCACGGCGGCCGGACTGACGCGCGGACCGCTCTATGCGCCGCGCGACGGAGAGTCAGGGGCGAACGGCGTGTACCGCTACGGCGCGGCCGGGCAGTTTCCGAACGCGACCTTCCAGGGCTCGTCTTACTACGTCGAACCGGTCTTCGTGCCGGGCACGACACCCCCGCCAGGACCGGACACGACCCGGCCGACCGTCACCGGGCGCAGCCCGGCGGCCGGCGCGACCGGGGTCACCACGACGTCGGCGGTCAGTGCGACGTTCAGCGAGGCCGTCAGTGGCGGTACCCTATCGGTCGCGGCCTCGGCCGGCGGTGTGGTCGCCGGCACGACGGCGCTCGATGGTACCGGGCGAGTGCTCACCTTCACTCCGAGCACCGCGCTGGCCGCCGGCACCGCCTACACGGTCTCGTTGTCGGGGTCAGCGGATGCCGCGGGCAACGTCATGCAGGCCGTCTCCTGGACCTTCACCACGGCATCCGCCCCGCCCCCGCCGGGCGCCTGCCCGTGCAGCCTGTGGCCGACCACGACCGTGCCGACCACGAGCACCAATGGCGACTCGGCGGCCGTCGAACTTGGGGTGCGGTTCAGCTCCGATGTGAACGGTTTCGTGACCGGAGTGCGGTTCTACAAGGGGACCGGAAACACCGGCACCCACCTCGGCCGCCTCTGGTCGACCGCCGGTACGCAGCTGGCGACGGCGACCTTCACCGGGGAGTCCGCGACCGGCTGGCAGCAGGTGACCTTCGCGACGCCCGTCGCGGTGACCGCCGGCACGACGTATATCGCGTCGTACTACGCGCCGGTGGGCCGATACGCGGCCGACGCGAACTACTTCGCGACCACCGGCGTCGACCGGGCGCCCCTGCACGCGCCGGTGTCTTCGGCAACCGCGCCCACGAGCGTCTACCGCTACGGCGCGGGCGGCGGGTTTCCGAGCAGCACCTTCCGGGCCACGAACTACTGGGTGGATGTGGTCTTCACGACCGGCTGAGCGAGCCGCTAACGGCAGGAAAGGTGCCGCGCCGGCGGTCAGGCCTCCGTGACCTGGCCGCCCGCGACCCGCCAGTGCCGGTCGATGCGCACGGCATCGAGCATTCGGCGGTCGTGGGTCACGAGCAGCAGGGTGCCCTCGTAGTGTTCGAGGGCCTGCTCCAGCTGTTCGATCGCCGCGAGATCGAGGTGGTTGGTCGGTTCATCGAGCACGAGCAGGTTCACCCCCTGCGCCTGCAGCAGCGCGAGCCCGGCCCGGGTGCGCTCCCCCGGCGAGAGCTCGCCGGCCGGCCGGTTGACGTGGTCGGCCTTGAGCCCGAATTTCGCGAGCAGCGTGCGTACCTCGGCCGGCGACAGGTCCGGCAGCAGCGCTTCGAGGCTCGCCGCCAGCGGTTCGTCGCCGTCGATCAGGCTGCGGGCCTGATCGATCTCGCCGATCGTCACGTTGCTGCCGAGGTGGGCCGAGCCCGCATCCGCGCTCTGACGCCCGAGCAGAGCGCGCAGCAGCGTGGTCTTGCCGGCACCGTTGCGTCCGGTGATGCCGATTCGGTCGCCGACGTTGATCTGCAGCGAGACCGGCCCGAGAACGAAGTCTCCCTGCCGAAAGACGGCGCCGTTCAGGGTACTGACCACGGTGCTCGACCGGGGCGCGGCGCCGATCGTGAACTCCAGCTGCCACTCCTTGCGCGGTTCGTCGACCTCGTCGAGGCGTGCGATGCGGCTCTCCATCTGACGAACCTTCTGGGCCTGCTTCTCGCTCGATTCAACGGATGCTTTACGCCGGATTTTGTCGTTGTCCGGCGCCTTCTTGATCGCGTTGCGCACACCCTGACTGGACCATTCGCGCTGCGTGCGGGCCCGACCGACGAGGTCAGCCTTCTTCGCGGCGAACTCATCGAACTCCTCGCGCTTGTGGCGGCGAGCGGTGGCACGTTCCTCCAAATAGGAGTCGTAGCCGCCGCCGAAGAGCCGGTTGGAACCCTGACCGAGGTCGAGTTCGAGAACCCGGGTCACGCAGCGGGCGAGAAACTCACGGTCATGGCTGACGAGCACGACGCCGCCGCGCAAGCCACGCACGAAGGTTTCGAGCCGCTCGAGGCCGTCGAGGTCGAGGTCGTTGGTGGGCTCGTCGAGCAGCACCACGTCGAAGCGGGACAGCAGCAGTGCGGCGAGCCCGACCCGAGCGGCCTGCCCGCCGCTGAGCGCGGTCATCAGCGTCTCGGCCGAGACGGCCGAACCCGCCGCATGCGCCGGGCTGCCCGGGCCGCCCGGTGCGGTCGGTGTCGCGTCGGCGAGCGCGAGGCCGAGTTCGGCGAGCACCTGCGGCAACCGCTCGTCGAGGTCGGCGGCGCCGCTGGCCAGCCAGCGGTCGAGGGCACTCGAGTACACGTCGGCCGGGTCCCGCCCGTCGGCGCGGGGCGGCGGGTTCGGGTCGCCCAGGGCCTCGGCGGCGGCGTCCATGTCGGCCGTGGCCGCGGCGCAGCCGGTTCGGCGCCCGATGTAGCCGGCAATCGTTTCGCCGGGCAGGCGGTCGTGCTCTTGGGGCAGGGCGCCGATGAAGGCATCCGTCGGTGAAATCGTCACCGTGCCCGCCTGTGGTTCGGTCACGCCGGCGAGCAGGTTCAGCAGCGTCGACTTGCCCGATCCGTTCACCCCGACGACGCCGATGACGTCGCCGGGCGCGACGCTGAGGTCGAGATTGTCGAAGAGGGTGCGGTGGCCGTAGCCGCCGGCGAGGCCACGGGCCACGAGGGTTGCGCTCATCCGTCAATTCTGCCAGACGCGATCTCTGAGGTATTCTGCAGAAAGTGGGGCTTCTTGCCGCCGGACATACACCTGTCCGAGCTGGGCATCCGGAGTTCAACCGGAATCGGCCGCGGCCCCCCACACGAACGGCCCGCCCCCTCGGCGCGCCGACGACCAGTTCTGCCGGGCCTTTCGCGCTGACCAACGCCGCCGAGACCCGTGCCGCCGCCCTCCGCGACAGATTGTGAGCCACCCATGAAGCGACCCCCCGAGTCCCGCACCGTGCTGCCCATCCCCGACCCGATCCGCGAGAACGGCGTGCCGGTCGAGGCGCTGCTGCCCCCCACCGGCGCCCCGAACGTGGTGGTCGTCGTGATCGATGACATGGGTTTCGGCGCTTCCTCGCCGTTCGGCGGGCCGTGCCTGATGCCAACCGCGCAGCGCCTCGCCGACGAGGGTCTGCGCTACAGCCGCTTTCACGTCACCGCGCTGTGCTCGCCGACCCGGCAGGCCCTGTTGACCGGCCGCAACCACCACTCCGTCGGCATGGGCGGCACCACCGAAATGGCGACATCGTCGCCCGGCTACAACGGTTACCGCCCCTCGAGCGCCGCGACGACCGCGCAGATTCTCGGCGGCAACGGCTACAGCACGGCGGCCTTCGGCAAGTGGCACCAGACCCCCGCGCGCGAGGTCAGCCTGTCGGGACCCTTCGACCGCTGGCCCACGGGCGAAGGCTTCGATGAGTTCTACGGCTTCATGGGCGCCGAGATGAACCACTGGTACCCGCAGCTGTTCCACGGCACCACCCCGGTCGTGCCCGAGCAGCGCCCCGAAGACGGCTACCACCTCTCCGAAGACCTCACCGATCACGCCATCACCTGGATCCGCACCCAGAACGCCCTCACCCCCGACAAGCCCTTCTATACCTACCTCGCCTTCGGCGCGACCCACGCCCCGCACCACGTGGCCCCGGAGTGGATCGACAAGTACCGCGGCCAGTTCGACGGCGGATGGGACGTGCAGCGCGAGCAGACCCTCGCACGTCAGAAGCGCCTCGGTCTGGTACCCGACGACGCCGAGCTCGGCCCCTGGGCCGAGGGCGTTCCCGCCTGGGACGAGCTCGATGACGAGGCCAAGGCCGTCGCCGCCCGGTTCATGGAGACCTACGCCGGCTTCGCCGAGCACACTGATGCCCAGGTCAGCCGCCTCATCGACGAGCTCGAACGCCTCGGGCAGCTCGACAACACCCTGATCGTGTACCTGCTCGGCGACAACGGTGCCTCGGGTGAGGGCGGAATCGAAGGCACCCTGCACGAACACCTCGTCGGCCACGGCATCCCCGACAGCACGAGCGACATGGCCGAGAAGCTCGACTCCTTCGGCGACGCCACGACCTACTCGATCTACCCGGTCGGCTGGGCCCTGGCGATGAACGCGCCCTACCAGTGGACCAAGCAGGTGGCGAGCCACTTCGGCGGCACCCGCGACGGCATGATTTTGCGCTGGGGAGACCAGATCACGGGAGCCGCCGCGGGCACCGTGCGGCACCAGTTCCACCACGTGATCGACATTCTGCCGACCATCCTCGAGGCGACCGGGCTGCCGCAGCCGACGAGTGTCAACGGCGTCGTGCAGAGCCCGATCGAGGGCACCTCGATGCTGTACACCTTCGCCGATGCCGAGGCGCCGGACCAGCGCACCACCCAGTATTTCGAGATGTGCGGCAACCGTGGCATCTACCACGAGGGCTGGATGGCCGTCACCCGGCACGGCACCCCGTGGCTGATGCTGCCCGACGGGCTGCCCGCCTTCGAGGACGACGTCTGGGAGCTCTATGACACCTCCGTCGACTGGACCCAGGCCCACGACCTCGCGGCCGACCTGCCCGACAAGCTCGAGGAGCTCAAGGCGGTCTTCGTGACCGAGGCCACGAAGTACCAGGTGTTCCCGCTCGACGACCGGGTCACCGAGCGCGAGAACCCGTTCCTGGCGGGGCGCATCGACCTGCTCGCGGGCAAGGATTCGATGACCTACTCGGCCGGAATGGGCCGGTTCACCGAAGAGACCACGATGAACACCAAGAACCGCTCGCACACCCTGACGGCGAGCGTCGTGGTGCCCGAGGCCCAGGCCGACACCGTGTCCGGCGTGCTCATTGCCCAGGGCGGCCGGTTCGGCGGCTGGTCGCTGTACTGCCACGAGGGCGCGTTGACGTACTCGTACAACACCTACGGTACCTACAAGTTCACCGTGCGCGGGGAGACGACGCTCGCAGCCGGCGCCCACGAGCTGCAGATGCGGTTCGACTATGACGGCGGTGGCCTCGGCCGCGGCGCCACCATCACGCTGCTCGACGGTACGGCGGTCATCGGCGAAGGCCGCGTCGACCGCACCACGGCGTACTATTTCTCCTTCGACGAGACGCTCAACATCGGCGTCGACCTCGGCACCCCGGTGACCGACGACTACCTGGCCGTGGACAACGGCTTCACCGGTGAGATCGACTTCGTGCGTATCGACGTGCTCGAGGACGCCGTCACCGGCACTGAAGAAGACGTGGCCCGGCACGTGATGGCGCACCAGTGAGCGGGCACTGCTGTAGTCCGAGCAGCGAGGAACGGAAAACGCAGGCCACCGCCCCGGGAGCCGCGACGGGGCATCCGCTGACCGAATCGGCGCTGACCGAATCGGTGCTGAGCGAATCGGCGCTGACCGAATCGGTGCTGAGCGAATCGGCGCTGAGCGAATCGGCGCGGACCGGCGCGTTCGGCGACGCCGTCAGTCTGCCCGGCGGCGCGTTCCTGATGGGCAGCGACGACCCACTCGCCTACCCCGACGACGGCGAGGGACCGGTGCGCAGCGTCACGGTCGGGCCGTTCCGCATGCAGGCGACGACGGTCACGAATGCCCGGTTCGGCGCCTTCATCGCGGCCACCGGGTACGTGACGGATGCGCAACGCTACGGCTGGTCGTTTGTCTTCGCGGGAGAGCTTCCCGATGTGTTTCCGCCGACCCGCGGCGCCGTGCAGGCACCCTGGTGGCGGCAGGTCGAGGGCGCCACCTGGAACCTGCCCGGCGGACCCCTCGGCGGCCTGACCGCGCTGCCGGAGCATCCGGTCGTGCACGTCAGCTTTAATGACGCCACCGCCTATGCGACCTGGGTTGGCGGCCGGCTGCCGACCGAAGCCGAGTGGGAGTACGCGGCCCGCGGCGGCCTCGAACAGCAGAATTTTCCCTGGGGAAACGACCGGGAACCCGGCGGCGAGCACCGCATGAACGTCTGGCAGGGCACGTTTCCGGCGAGCAACAGCACGGCGGACGGCTGGTACGCGACCGCCCCGGCACGCTCATTCGAGCCCAACGGCTACGGCCTCTACAACATGACCGGAAACGTCTGGGAGTGGTGCGCGGACTGGTTCACGCCGGGCGAAAACCGGGTCGCCAAGGGCGGCTCGTTCCTCTGCCACGAGTCGTACTGCCGGCGCTACCGGGTGTCGGCGCGGCAGGGCCTCGGCCCGGATTCCACGACCGGAAATACCGGGTTTCGCTGCGTGGTCTGAGGCCGGAGCGGGGGTCAGCGCCGCCCGGCGGTGGCCTCGCGCTGCAACGGCGTGACCTCGGCCAGCGGCACGTTCAGCAGGTTCACGAGCGGGGTCATCGCCCGAAAACGTTCGATCACCAGGGCGGTGAAGTCCACGCCGAGGGCCGCGTCGCCGGGCAGGTTCGCGGTGACCGCCCACTGCCGGTTGCGCAACAGGTCGACTGCCGGGTGCTCGGCGTCGAACCCTTTCGGCGAGCGGATGAGCCGGTGCCCGTCGAGCGGTTCGGCCAGCCCGGTGCGCTCCACGGCCGAGAGCACCCGCCGCATCTGGGTGTGGTGCTCGAGCAGGTACTCCCGAATCGCAAACAGCTGCGGCGCCGCCGGCAGGTAGGAGCCGGCGGCGATCATCACGCCGTGCACGCCGATCTGCACGAAGTAGCCGGCTCCGCCGGTCTTTTCGAGGCCCTGCCGCGGCCAGAAGGCCGCGACGTGGGTCTTGTACGGGGTCTTGTCGCGGGCGAACCGCACGTCGCGGTAGATGCGCATCACGGCCTTCGCGGGCGGTCGCACGTGCTCGGGCGCGAACTCGGCCAGGCCGGCGCTGATCGCGTCGGCGATGAGCAGCATCCGATCTTTGAGCTCGAGTTCGTAGGTTGATTTGTGTTCGAGGAACCACTCGCGGTTGTTGCGGTGTTCGAGTTCTTCGAGAAAGTCGAAGCTCGCCTCACTGAGGTGGGGTCCCGTGATCGGGTCGCTCACTTTCCGGCGGACTTGGCGGCGGCCTTCGCGGCCCGTTTGGTCTCGCGCACCCGGGTCAGCGACTCCGGGTCGACGATGTCCGCGACGGAGCGGAACGAGCCCTCTTCGCCGTAGGGCGCGCTTGCTTCGCGCCAGCCCGTCGCCTTGAGACCGAGCCGCTTGCCGAGCACGGCGAGAAAGATCTTGGCCTTCTGCTCGCCGAAGCCGGGGAGCTTCTTGAGGCGTTTCAGTATCTCGGCGCCGTCGGGGTCGCCGCGGGTCCAGAGAGCGGATGCGTCGCCGCCCCACTCCGCCGCGATCACGCCGGCGAGGGTCTGTGTGCGGGCGGCCATTGAGCCCGGGTAGCGGTGCACAGCGGGGGTGGCGCGGAAGATCTCAACGAAGGCGTCGGCGTCGTGCTCGGCGATCGCGGACGGGTCGAGGGTGCCGAGGCGGTCCTTGACCTTGGCCGGGCCGGCGAACGCGGTTTCCATGGCAATCTGCTGGTCGAGCAGCATGCCCAGCAACAGGGCGAACGGGTCATCGGAGAGCAAAGCATCGGCGGCTAAATCGCCGGTCAAGTGCAGCATCATAGGTTCCATTCTGCCACCGGATGCCCGCGGGCTGGCCCGAGATCGGCATCCGTCAGCCCCGTTCTCGCGTTCCTCGCCGGGGTCTCACTGAAAATTGGGGAGGTCTCACGGCGAACGGCTCGATGCGGCCGGATAGGTCAGTGCGCTGCGAGCACAACCTCCGCGATCAGCCGGTCGAGCCGGCGAATATCGATGGCCTTGCCCACCTTGATCTTGATGTGACCGGCCCGTGTCCACAGCTCGAGTTCAGCGTTGAAGTCGAGCGTGCCGGCATTCTCTGAGGACCACATGTTCACGCTCGTGTACGGCAGGGAGTACAGCTCGATCTTCTTGCCTGTGATGCCTTGGGCATCGCGCACGATGAGGCGTTTCGTCGTGAAAATCGCACTATCTCGAAACGTCTTGAAGGCGGCGATGGGCTGTTCCCCGGCCACCAAAATCTCCTCAAGGCCCGCAGGAATCGGAGCTTCGGCAACGAAAGTCCAAACGGTGATTGCGGCGGCTTCCATGTTTCTCCCTGCTCGTGGACTATCGGGTGACACACCCCCCACCTTAGTGAACGGCCGGCGCGGGCAACTCAATCGCGACGAGGCTTAAAGCGTTCTATTCCCTGCCGTCCTCGAGAGGGATCAGCATCGTGCGGAACGGACCGGCAACGGAGTGGAGGTCCCAGATGCGGTCAGCGACGTCGTCGATGCCGCCCGGGAGTTGAAGCTGAGGGATACCACCGGGAATCACCAATTGATTGACGCGGATGCCCTCACCCTCGAGGGCATCGTGGAGCATCTCGCCGTAGGCACTCTCGGCAGGGAAGGCGATCGAGGTGCCGGCGAAGCCCGCACGTGCCTTCACCGAGGTTCCGCCGTTGATCATGATGATGCTGCCGCTACCCGCCTGCCGCATCGCGGGGAGCACCGCACGCGCCGCGTGGATGAGCCCGAGGGCCGAGAACTGCAGGGCCTCCAGCGCCAGCTCGGGAGTCATCTCCAGCACCGGTTTCAGGTAGTCGCGTGACGGGAGCGGGCTGTATTGCAGCGCGGTGATGGGCCCGAGCTCTGCCGCGGCGCGCGCCAGGGCGTCTTCGAGGGTGGCCGGCGTGCGAACATCCGCTGCGTACGCACTCGCGGTGAAGCCTGCAGCCGTGAGCTCGGCTGCCATGGCGTCCAGCTTCGACTGGCTCCGCGAGATGAGGGCTATCGAGAAGCCTTCCCGCCCGAACTTTCGCGCAACTGCCGCGCCGAGTCCGGGTCCAGCTCCGATAATGGCAATGACAGGCATGATGGGTTCCTTCGGTCGATGATGTTGTCGTGACCACGCGCGGCCGGAGTGATCGCCTAGCGGCTGGAGCGGGGCTCCTCCGGGTACCGTAGCCGACCAGCCTGTGCACCCTCAGGATTTGGGCTTGGCCCCCGCCCGGAAGCCCTATCGCACCCGCTGAAACCGTTCTACGGTATGCCCAGAGCCGATGTCGTCTCCATGCCGTCTTGACAGCAGACAAAACCGGCCCGAACCCGATCGGAGCCAGACATGCTAAAGAAGCTGTCCCTTGTCACGGCCGTCGCAGCCGTCGCAGCCGTATCGCTGTTGATAATGCCGGTTCTGCCCGCCACGGCCGCGCCCCTGTCCGGGGCCATTTTCACGACCGACAGTTCCGGGGTTCCGGTGAACCTGAACATCTACCCCACCAAGGAAGCGGTCTACCTCAACGGCGGACCGGGCATCAACGCCCCCGACGGCGCCGCCGGACTTCCCGCCGACACCTATTCCTTCCAGGTGACCGACCCATCCGGCGGGACGTTGTTGTCCAGCGACGCCGTCGAATGCCGACAATTCACCGTCGACGGTAGTGGTGTGATCCAGAACGTCCTGGCTTCCGGTGTCTGCGCGCACGCGACCGGATCAGACGGCGAAGACGGCGGGGCAACCGTTCAGCTGTTCCCCTACGCTGACACGCCGAATAACGGCGGCGTCTACAAGGTATGGGTCAGCCCGACGTCGCGTCTTGACTGCTCCGCTGCGGGCAACAAGAACTGCTTCGTTCCCCGGTACAGCAAAACGGACAACTTCAAGGTGAGGGACAGCCGGATTGTCGAAATCGATACCAGGTTCTGGAAGGCCGGATATTCCCAGCCGCTGGACGGGATGCTCGCCATTTGGACGGACACCAACGGTGCAACGAATGAGAAATATTCGGAGTACAACCCCGCTGTCCTGGCATTCCATGAAGCGCACGTCGAGGCGGCCGAGCAGGGCACCCATCTGATCCAGGTCAGCGATCAGGCCAATTGCGCGATCGCCCGGGTGGTCAGCCCGACAGGCAAGATCAGCACCGCGACGGGCGGCTCGGTGAGCATTGCGGTTTCGGTGAAAAACCACAGTGCCGGCAACGCAACCTACTTCGTGGACGTGTACTGCCGTTAGAAAACGGAGCCGTGGTGCGCGGCGATCACGTGCGGCGGGCAACCACCCGCCGCACGTGACTACGACCACACGCGGTACCCGACTCATCGCTCGAGCCAGCTGCAGCAAGCGGCATTCCAGACGTTGAATCCGAGGGCGCGGCGCACTACCCGTAGCCGGCATCCGCCTCACAGGACTTACTCGTCTAGGTGCAGAGACCCCACGTGTAGGGATGTGCGGCCTGATCCAACACGGCAGTTCCGCCGACCAGTGTGACGAGGGCTGGCTTAGTGGAGGTCAGGAACAATCCGAGTCCACCGGGGATGCACTGCTTCTGAGCCAGGTAGAGGCCGGCGTGCAGGCCACCCGCAGCGGCCGCAGCGGCCAGCGCATCGGGGAAGTTCTCACCCGATGCCACGAAGACATGCCTGGTGAACTGGCCCGACCATTCGTTGATGAGTCGAGACGTGTCATAGCGATCTGTTCCGGCGAAGCGCTTGACATTCTGGACGCGCGTCGTGAGTTCGTTTTCGATCGCCGGAGAGACGGCCGCAGTTCCGCCACCGATGCTTGCTTCCGTACACCCGAGGTCGGCAATCACAGACCTGGCAGACACTCCGAGGCTTTGGCTGAGGCCGTCAACGAGAAGCAGAGGGCCAGCGCTTGCGGCCGCTGTCGCGCTCAGCGACAGGGCATCTGCGAAACTCCGGCCCGAAGCGATGAAGACGGTGCCACAGCTCGGGAACGCCAGACGCGCGATGGCGGCGGATGTGGCATAGCGATCGGCGCCAAACACTCGTTGCGTTGCGTACCCCCGATTCGTCAGGGCTGCGACGACGCTGTCGTCAATGGCTCCCGGTCCGCCGGCCACGATCACGCGTGCCGGCTGGAGCCGATTGAGCTCGGCAATAACCGAGGGAGGGATCGAGAGTGGTGTCGTCAGGAGCAGCGGTCCACCCATCTGTGCCGCAGCCGCCGACGCGCTCAACCCATCGGGAAAATTCTCCCCACTCGCGAGGAACACCACTGGCGCCGCAGCAAACGCATAGCGCGAGACGGCCACGGCGGATTCATAACGATCAGCCCCGGCCACCCGTTCGACGGTGGGTTCGAGCGGTGAGCTTTCGAACGGCACGAGCGGATCGATGCCGACGGTTCCACCGGCAACGAAGGTGAACAGCGTGTCCGCGAACCGGCCTACATTTCCACTCGTCCCGTTGAGCCCCCAGCTCTGGGTTCTCGAACCGACGTTGATGTAATAGTTCCCAGGGGCGATGCCGGCCGCCTCAAAGCGCCCAGACGCGTCGGTGGAAGCCGTGTAAGCATAGCGCTCCCCGGCGGAACGGCTAAGAGCGACGTAGAAGCCCTCCTTGACCGGGTTATTTGGGCTCTCTAAGAAACGAATGGTGCCGCTGAATGTCGCGGTCACTGCGTCAGCCGCCTGCGCTGCCGGGACGGCTCCTCCAGCCATCAACAGCAGAATGAGCAACAGCGAACTGGACAGGCGTTTCATCGGGGCAGGGCTCAATTCGATCAGCGGGTTTGACGAATTGCCCGATCACGACAGGTTCTCACAGCGCTGACGCAGTGTCCAGCGACAACGCGGTCCCGTCGACGATGTCGAACTCGCTGGGGTGACAAATTCGAGGGCCGAGCGACGTCGGCTGAGCATCCGCCACCCGTCGCCGGATAGTCGACCAGGTGACCGGGCCGGAAGCGGTACTCCACCAGGTTTCGTTTCCGGTCAACATCTGAGAAACGCTAGACGTCGCCCGCGTATCCCACGCCCAGGTCAGCCGCTGCCTGCCTCAGACGCCTATGTTGGTCAGTTGTTAAACCTGAACTCGACCACGTTCCGAAGTCGAATCACCGGTACCGCGAGCGGGAAACGCGTTCCCAGTTCGCACACGGTTGAGTCGACCCCCGTCGCGTTGTCTCGCACGGGGGCATCGTGTCGGGTGGCGCAGGTTCCGCCCACGCGTCACAATCATCCGAGTCAACGAATTCATGCGCCTGCGTCCAAAGCCGCGTGGCGGGCTGATAGGTGTTCATGAACATTTCGCAATCGCAACAACATGCGCCCATCGCTGAGAGCCGCGCCAGGAGTGCCGTAGCGCGAGGGGCAACGCTATCTCGATAGTGCGATGCGAACCGGTGGGTGCCGTCGCACCCGAACTCGTCGAGTTGGCGAGCCACGAAGCAGGCGAGACATTCGCCCGCCGTGGGAGTCATGAGCGTCGAGGCGGCATCGTGAAGGATCCGCTCAGCCCGTTCGGTGATCGATGTGGGTTCCATGCGGAAACCCTGCCACGAACCTCAGACATCGGAACTCGCCACCGTTCCGGGACCGCGCAAGGCGGATCGCTGTGTCGGCCGTGAGGCCCCGCCTGCCGTGAACGATCTCATCGATCTGGCGCGACGGTTCTGCGTAATCCCGAATTGTGCTGTGCGGGATATGCCGCTGTCCCCGCTGACCCAGGCCGTCCGACTATCCATAAGTTTGGACACGATTTGTCTGCCGTGACCTCACGATTCGACAGATGCTCCGCGAAGCGACCACCGACCGAATCCCCGAGTTCGCCCACGACGACCTGGGTCGCTTTGCCTGGGGTACCAACCTTTACCCAGACTCCATGATTATCTCCAGCGCGGAGTCGATCGACCGTGCGCTCGTCAATGATCCCCGGCTGGACACGCGACGATCAGGAAAGAGTCGGACCTCCTGCCAGTGAATTCCGGAGACTGAAGACGGCGCGCCGCCTCAGTTCAATCGGCCAGTCCGAGAAAGACCATGATCAGGCGCTCCAGGTCGACAAGCTGTGGCGAAGACATCCGGCCGATCTTCTGCCCCAGGTGTGCTCGACGCACCGTGGTGATTTTGTCGACCATTACGAAGCTGGCTTCATCGAGGCCGGTCAGGGCATCGGCGGGGATTGGTAGCCGCAGTAGCGGAGCGGAAACTCGGGTGGTCGTCAACGGACACACAGTGACAGAATCCGTGCCGTCGAAGCGATCATCCTGCAGCACGACTGCCGGTCGTGGTTTGGACGCGTAAACGCCTCCCGCGACGGACCAGATCTCGCCTCTGATCAGTCCTCCCACGGAGCCGAGACGGCTTCGACGAAGGCCTGGTCATCGCCGGCGTCGTCCACACGAGCTACCGCGAGAGACTGTCGATGCGCTTCTGCCACGAACGACTCGGAACGCACGTCGGGGACCCACACCTGAACCAAACGGAAGCCCTGCTCCCGCATCCGGTCCCGATGCGCACCCACCCTGTCTCGTACAGCCATGAAGTGATGTTACATGTAACACTTGGGGCGCGCTAGGGGCGTGCGCACGCAGAACTAGACGTTGAAGCGGAACTCCACCACGTCGCCGTCCTGCATCACGTATTCCTTGCCCTCGATGCGGGCCTTGCCCTTGAGGCGAGCCTCCGCGATCGAGCCGGCGGCCATCAGGTCGTCGAAGGAGAAGATCTCAGCCTTGATGAAGCCCTTCTGGAAGTCGGTGTGAATGACGCCGGCGGCCTGCGGGGCGGTCCAGCCCTTCTGAATCGTCCAGGCGCGGCACTCTTTCGGGCCGGCGGTGAGGTAGGTCTGCAGGCCGAGGGTGTCGAAGCCGATGCGGGCGAGCTGGTCGAGACCGCTCTCGGCCTGACCGGTCGAGGCGAGCATCTCCGCGGCATCCTCTGCATCGAGCTCGCTGAGCTCGGATTCGAGCTTCGCGTCGAGGAACACGGCGTTCGCCGGGGCGACGAGGGCCGCGAGAGTGTCGAGCTTGGCCTGGTCCTGCAGCACGGCCTCGTCGACATTGAAGACGTAGATGAACGGCTTCGCCGTCAGCAGGCCGAGCTCGCGAATCGGTTCGAGGTCGAGGCTGGCCGCAGAGAGCGGCTGGCCGGCATCCAGAATGGCCTGCGCCTTGACCGCGGTCTCAAGCACGAGGGCGGGCAGCTTGCGGCCCTTGACCTCTTTCTCAAAGCGCAATACGGCCTTCTCGAGGGTCTGCAGGTCGGCGAGGATCAGCTCGGTGTTGATGGTCTCCATGTCGCCGGCCGGGTTGACCTCGCCGTCGACGTGCACCACATCGGGGTCGGCGAATCCGCGGATGACCTGGGCGATCGCATCCGCTTCGCGAATGTTGGCGAGGAACTTGTTGCCGAGCCCCTCCCCCTCGCTGGCGCCCCGCACGATGCCGGCGATGTCGACGAACGACACCGGGGCCGGCAGCAGGGTCTTGCTGCCGTAGATGGTCGCGAGATCGGCGAGGCGGGAATCGGGAAGGTTCACGATCCCGACGTTCGGCTCGATGGTGGCGAAGGGGTAGTTCGCCGCGAGTACGTTGTTTTTGGTCAACGCGTTGAAGAGGGTGGACTTGCCGACATTGGGCAGTCCGACGATTGCAATTGTAAGAGCCACGAGAGTCCAGTCTACCGTTTCGTGCGGGAAGCGCTGTCGGCGGGCGTGTCGGAGGCTCGTGAGACGATGACACGTGCTGAATTTCACCGCTATCGATTTCGAAACCGCCAACTCGTCGGGCGCTTCGGCGTGCTCGGTCGGGCTGGTGAAGGTGCACGACGGCAAGGTCGTCGACAAGGTGTACTGGTTGATTCAGCCGCCGCCCGGGCACGACACCTTCCTGGAATGGAACACGAAGATCCACGGCCTGCGGGCAGCGGATGTCGTGGGCGCCGACACCTGGGCGCAGCAGCTCCCGAAGCTGGTCGCCTTCGCCGACGGCGACCCGCTCGTGGCGCACAACGCCGGATTCGACCTCGGCGTCATCAAGACCGCCTCCACCGTCACCGGCCAGACCGTTCCCGACTTCTCGTACGTGTGCAGCCTTCAGGTCGCCCGCCGCACCTACCACCTCGACTCCTATCGGCTGCCGCTGGCCGCCGCAGCCGCCGGCTTCGAAGGCTTCTCGCACCACAATGCGCTGGCGGATGCCGAGGCGTGCGCCGCCATCATCATCCACGCCGCCGCCGTGCACGACTCGAAAACCCTGGGCGGGCTCGCCCGCTTTCTGCGGGTGAAGATCGGCGTGATCGGGCCGGAGGCGACCAAGGAGCACGCCTCAAACCATGGGCCGATGGCCTTGCAGTAGCCGAATCCTCCCCGAGGCGGCACGCCTTTCGGGGAGTGTCGGAGGGTGCTGACAGACTTATTTGCATGGACACTCTCAGCCTGATCCTCGGCCTTCTCATCGGTGCACTGCTCGGCGCCCTGCTCGTCTACGTTGTGCTCGCGCGACGCGCGGGCGGGCGTCCGCTTGCCGTCGACCCGGCAATGCTCGACGCCCGGCACCAGATGGCCCTCGCCGAGCTGCGCGCCGGGGAAGCATCCGTTCGCGGCGCGCTGCAGGCCGAGCTGTCGGCCGCCCTCGCCACGGTCGACGGCCTGCGCGGCCAGATCGTCGACGTACGGCAGCAATACCGCGAACTGAGCGAACTCCAGCACACCGACCAGGCCGCGCGCACCGAACGTGACCGGCAAGAGAGCAAGGTGCTGCAGGCACTCGCCCCGGTGAAAGAGAGCCTGCAGGACATGCAGAAGAAGGTGTCGGAGCTCGAGGCCCAGCGCACCCTGCAGCACGGCGAGCTCAGCGAGCAGCTGCGGTTCGCGACCGAATCCGAGGAGCGGCTCAGCCGCACGGCCGAGTCGCTCGCATCCGCTCTTCGCGCGAACAGCACCCGGGGGGTCTGGGGCGAGACTCAGTTGCGCAGCGTGGTCGAGGCCGCGGGCCTTCTCGAACGGGTCGACTTTGATGTTCAGGCGAGCATCAGTTCAGACGCCGGAGCCGGCCGGCCCGACATGGTCGTGCACCTGCCGGGCGGTAAAAACATCGCCGTCGACGCCAAGGTGCCCTTCAGTGCGTTCCTCGAGGCCAGCCAAATACCGGCGACGGCGACGGGTGCGGAGGGCGACCGCCGCGCGACGCTCATGAAAGCGCACGTGAAGGCCGTGCGTGACCACGTCATCGCGCTCGGCGGCAAGGCCTACTGGCAGGGGCTCGAGGCCTCCCCCGAGATCGTGATCGCGTTCATTCCGAGCGAGTCTCTCGTGTCGTCGGCGCTCGAGGCCGACCCATCGATCATGGAGTTCGCCTTCAGCAAGCGGGTCGCGCTCGCTTCCCCCGTCACCCTCTGGTCGGTGCTGAAGACCGTCGCCTTCAGCTGGCAGCAAGATGTGCTGACCCACGACGCCAAGGTGCTCTTCGACCTCAGCCGAGAGCTCTACACGCGATTGTCGGTCACGGCCACTCACATCGAGAAGCTCGGGCGATCGATCGAACGCACCGTCAAGGACTACAACGGCTTCGTCGGGTCGATGGAACGTCAGGTGCTGCCGACTGCCCGCAAGCTCAACGCGCTCGACGAATCGATCGTGCTCGCGCCGCTCGCCGCCATCGACGAACCCACCCGCGAGCTGGCCGCCTACGAGTTCGTCGCCGAGCTCGAACAGTCCCGGTAGCCATCCGCTCGCTGCCACCCGGGTTAACCGCCGCGAGAGCGGGTGGCTCGTCGGTGAGACCAGGTCTAACCGACGAGCCACCCGCTCTCGCGGGACGTGCAGGGTGTTACGAGACCGGCTAGGCCGGGGTTAGAGCCACTTCGCGGCCTGGTGTTCCGCGATGACACGGCGCGCCGTGCCCGAACGCGAGCGCAGCACGATGCTCTCGGTGNGTGCCCGAACGCGAGCGCAGCACGATGCTCTCGGTGCGGATCATCGGGCCCTTACGACGCACACCGTCGACGAGTCCGCCATCCGTCACGCCGGTGGCGACGAAGAAGGTATTGTCGCCGCTGACCATGTCTTCAACCTCGAGGAGCTTGTTCAGGTCGAGGCCGGCCGCGATGGCCTTCTCTTTTTCGTTCTCGGCGGGGGCGAGGCGGCCCTGCATGTAGCCGCCAAGCGCCTTGATCGCGCAGGCGGTGGTGATGCCCTCGGGGCTGCCGCCGATGCCGACGCACATGTCGATGCGGGTCTCGTAGCGGGCGGCGTTGATGCCGCCGGCGACGTCACCGTCGAGCATCAGGCGTGTTCCGGCGCCGGCGCTGCGGATTTCGTCGATGAGCTGCTCGTGACGGGGGCGGTCCAGTACGGCGAGCACCATCTCGTCGACGGGCTTGCCGGTCGCCTGTGAGTAGGCGCGGATGTTGTCGCCAATGGACTGGTCCAGGCTCACGACGCCGCGGCCGGCGGCGCCGGTGACGATCTTGTCCATGTAGAACACCGAGGAGGCGTCGAGCATAGTGCCGCGGGAGGAAACGGCGATCACGGAGAGGGCATTCTGGCGGCCGGCGGCGGTGAGGCTCGTGCCGTCGATCGGGTCGACCGCGATGTCGCAGGCCGGGCCGCGGCCGTTGCCGACGCGCTCGCCGTTGAAGAGCATGGGGGCTTCGTCTTTTTCGCCCTCGCCAATGACGATGAGGCCATCGAAGTTGACGGTACCGAGGAACGCGCGCATCGCGTCGACGGCAGCCTTGTCGGCGGCGTTCTTGTCGCCGCGGCCGATGAAAGGCACCGCGCGAATGGCGGCGGCTTCGGTGGCACGCACGAGTTCCATCGCAAGGTTGCGATCGGGGTGAGAGTAGAGGATGGCGGATTCGGGGCTGTTCACAGTAGGTCCTCCCGGACGTAGATTCGACATCGGTGGCGACGGATGCGCCGGAATCGCGCGAAATCTCCCGCCCACAGGAGCCTAGCGCCCTCGTCGAACGCTGTGGCCTTCCGGGCGGCTGCCGGGCCCGTTCCGGCCCGTCAGTCGATAGGGTGGAATCGACTAAGCCGCTTACCTTTCAGGAGACGCTATGCCCATCGCCACCCCCGACCAGTACGCCGAGATGCTGAACAAGGCCAAGACCGGAGGATTCGCCTACCCGGCGTTCAACGTGTCATCGTCGCAGAGCATCAACGCCGTACTCCAGGGCCTCACGGAAGCCGGCTCCGACGGCATCATCCAGGTCACCACCGGCGGCGCCGACTATTTCGCCGGCCACACCGTGAAAAACCGCGCATCGGGCGCCCTCGCCTTCGCTGCTTTCGTGCACGCCGTCGCCGACAACTATCCGATCACGGTAGCCCTGCACACCGACCACTGCCCGCAGGGAGCACTCGGCGACTTCGTCATGCCCCTGATCGCGGCGTCGGAGGACGAGGTCAAGGCTGGCCGCAATCCCATCTTCCAGTCCCACATGTGGGACGGTTCGGCCATCGCGCTCGGCGAGAACCTCACCGTGGCAACGGATGTGCTCAAGCGCACCCGTGCGATCAACGCGATCCTCGAAGTCGAGATCGGCGCTGTCGGCGGCGAAGAAGACGGCGTGCAGGCCGACGTGAACGAGAACCTCTATACGACCCTCGACGATGCCGTCAAGATGGTCGAGGCCATCGGGCTCGGCGAGCAGGGCCGCTACATGGCCGCCCTCACCTTCGGCAACGTGCACGGCGTCTACAAGCCGGGCAACGTCAAGCTGCGCCCCGAGCTTCTGAAAGACATCCAGACCGGCCTGGCCGCGAAGTTCGGCACCGCCGACCTGCCCCTCGACCTCGTCTTCCACGGCGGCTCCGGCTCGACCGATGCCGAAATCGCCGAGGCCGTGCGCAACGGTGTCGTGAAGATGAACATTGACACCGACACTCAGTACGCGTTCACGCGCTCGATCGCGGACTACATGCTCAAGAACTACGACAAGGTCATCAAGGTAGACGGCGAAGTCGGCAACAAGAAGGTCTACGATCCGCGTGCCTGGGGCAAGATCGCCGAGTCCGCCATGGCTGCCCGCGTCGTTGACGCGACCCGCCAGCTCGGATCTGCCGGGCACTCGAACAGCTAGACCGGGCAGAATGGGTCGAAGACGCCGAGGCCAGTCGGTCCGGCGCTTCGACCCCACGCTTGGCCGCCCGCTTTGGCCTAGACCAGGAGTTACAGGAACACCATGTCTGACACCGCCGCATCCACCCCCTCCGGCACCCCGCCGGTCGACCGCCGGCCTCGGCCCCAGTACGGCGAGCTGGCTCCCGAGGGCTGGGTCTGGAAACCGCCGGCGGATGCGCCGCCCGCGACCGGCGACGCCACCGCACCGGCCGGCGAGGCAGGCACCGCGGCACGTGCAGCCACCGACGTGTCAGCGCCGACTAAACCCGGCCGGTCCGCCAAGCCGGCCAAGGTCGCCAAGGTCGCCAAGCCGGCTAAGGTCGCCAAGCCGGCTACAGACGCCCGGACTCCCAAGACCGCGACCTTCATTCAGTCCACTCCGACCTCGGCCACCGACCCAGCGCCAGCGGGGGCCGCACCGACCCGCGCGGTGCCGGCCTGGGACCGCTACCTGACGATCACCCTGTTGTTCGTCGGACTGCTCGCTACGTTTTCGGCCGTATCGACGTTCAGCGGCGTGCCGACGGTCATGCAGCAGCTGTACACGATGCAAGACCTCGGAACGTACGAAGCGGCAGCATCCGTTTCGGGAACACTGCTCGCCGGCAGCATTCTGGAGGGCCTGATCTGGGCAGCAACGACAGCCCTGTCCGTCTCGCTGATGGTGCGTGGCAAACGCACCTTCTACCTCCCCATCATCGGCGCCGTCATCTCCGGAGTCGTGCTGTTCGCCGTCATGGCCGTCGTCGTCGTGACCGACCCGACCCTGCTGACGTTCTACGGCCAGCCCTAACGCCCCGTACCGTTCGACGGAGTTTGCGGGCCAACGACGGCTAATTTAAGCTCAAACGGCAGTTTCCGCGTCACACTCCGTCGAATGGTACGCGAACGGATGCGGCCGGCCGGATGCCCGGCCGCAGCGCCCAGCATCCGCCACAGCCGCGCCACCGTCCTCGGCGGCAGGGCGTACCATTCGACGGACGCGGGCCCTCAAAACCGGCTTTCACGCACGCGACCGACCAATTCGCTGCCGAAATCCGTCGAATGGTACGCGAAGCTACCGTCGCTTGGGCCGTTCGGGCAGCAGCGAGCGGATGCCGGCGGCTGGCCCGTCCGGACGACCCGCGGCATCCATCCTGGCCGGGCCAAGTACCCAGCGGTTCCGTACCATTCGACGGAGAAGGCGCGCTGAAAGGCCTTGTATGTGAACTCGGAAGGACCGCGGGGCGTTACCGACCGTCGAATGGTTCGGCTCAGGAAGTTCTCCACAGGCGGCGATGTCGTCGGAGTTTGCTGTTCTGGCGCAGCCGGTGCGACAGACCACCGATGCGGTGTGATGCTCACCGACATGAATCCACTGACGGACAGTATTTTCGCCCACGGGCTGTTTCTGAAGCGTGCAAGCCTGTTCCGGCTCGGCTACTCGCGCCGGCAGATCGCCTCCGCGGTCGCGACGGGAGCAGTCCTGCGCGTGCGCAAGGGTTGGTATACCGTGCCGAGCACCCCCCTCATGGCAATCGAAGCGTTCTGCATCGGCGGGCGACTCACCGGCCTGAGTGCCTTCAAAACGTACGGATTGTGGACACCCGACACGGCCAAACTCCACGTGACAGTACCTCATGACGCTCGAGCTCTGCGTCGACCGTGCGATATGAACACCCGGCTTGGCCTCATCGACCGAGAACACTGCGCGATCACGTGGACCGATGATCGGACCGCGCGCGCCGCGGACACCCCGTGGCGGACCTCGATCATCGACGCGCTCGTGCACATTCTCACGCACGAAGGCCGCATCGCCGCCATCATTTGCCTCGACGCGGCACTGAACGCCGCGCAGCATGGCCGACCAGGTATCGATGAGCACGACCTCGATACAATCTTCGCCCGAGCCCCACGTGCGGTTCAGGGCTGGCGCGCCGAGGTCGACGGCCGCGCCGGCGCGGGCGGTGAAACCGAGTTTCGACTACTCACCGCAGCGGCCGGCATCCCCTTCGTGCCCCAACCCTTTGTCGACGGAGTCGGGTACCTTGACGGGCAGATCGGGCCGCACACCTTCGTCGAAATCGATGGCAAAGAATGGCACGACAACCCTCGGGCACGCGAGATCGACACTCATCGAGATGCCGTTGTCGTCAGACAGCACGGAACTGTCATCCGGGTCACCTACCAGATGTATCGCACCCATTGGAGCCTGACGCTGGCAGCTCTGCTGTGCGCCATCGAAGACGACTGGAAACTCGACGCACCGTCGCAGTTCCCGCCATTCCCCTGGCGGCCGAAGAAGCCCCGGAAGCCGCGCCGGGAGCGTAGCCGGCGGCACCGGAAGCAGCCGGCTGAGTCGAGCAAGTTGATCGATGAGGCCGAGCAGGCACGCCACTAATCTGCGCACTCGCTCCGTCGCGGTTTTCCAGGTTGTACCATTCGACGGAGTTGGGCGTGAATATCTCGGTTTGTCGGCCGCGGCAGAGCACTTTCAGCCCGAATTCCGTCGAATGGTACGGGCAGGGGACGCCGCGAACGAAACCCTGCCCATCCGCTCTCCGCCAAGCGACGGGCACCAGACGGGGCCCACGCGAGAATCACCCGAGCGGGTCAGCGCCCGTACCATTCGACGGAGTTGTAACGGGTCAAGACCGGCTTGTGGCCGACGCAGCGCGCAAAAGGGGCTCACACTCCGTCGAACGGTACAGACACGGGCGGGGCGGGCGGGCGGGCTAGTCGTTGGAGGCGATGCGGCCGCCGAGGGCGCGGGCATCCGTCTTGCCGGCGAGGTCCTTGCGCAGTTCCTTCGGCAGCGAGAAGAGCAGGTCTTCCTCGGCCGTTTTGACCTGCTGCACGTCGCCGTAGCCGGCGTCGGCAAGGTCGCGCAACAGCTCTTCCACGAGTTCTTCGGGAACGGATGCCCCACTCGTCACCCCGACGGTGGCCACGCCGTCGAGCCACTCCTGCTTGACCTCGCTGGCATAGTCGACCCGGTACGCGGCGGAGGCGCCGTATTCGAGGGCGACCTCGACCAGACGCACGGAGTTCGACGAGTTCGCCGAGCCGACCACGATCACCAGTTCGGCGTCTTCGGCGACCTTCTTGATCGCCACCTGGCGGTTCTGGGTGGCGTAGCAGATGTCGTCGCTCGGCGGGTCTTGCAGCAGCGGAAAGCGGGCGCGCAGGCGGCGCACGGTCTCCATGGTCTCGTCGACGCTGAGCGTGGTCTGGGACAGCCAGACGACCTTGGTGGGATCGGCCACCTCGATGGTGTCGGCCTCATCGGGGCTGCCGACGAGGGTCGTGTGCTCGGGGGCTTCCCCGGCGGTGCCCTCGACCTCTTCGTGGCCTTCGTGGCCGATCAGCAGAATCTGAAAGTCGTCACGGGCGAAGCGCACGGCCTCGCGGTGCACCTTGGTGACGAGCGGGCACGTCGCGTCGATGGCCTGCAGGCCACGCGCAGCGGCGGCATTGACGACGGCCGGCGACACGCCGTGCGCGCTGAAGACGATGTGGGCCCCGGTGGGAACCTCGTCGACCTCGTCGACGAAGATGGCGCCCTTCTTCTCGAGTTCGCTGACGACGTGGGTGTTGTGCACGATCTGCTTGCGCACGTAAACGGGAGCGCCATACAGGTCCAGGGCCTTTTCGACGGCGATCACGGCCCGGTCGACGCCGGCGCAGTAGCCGCGGGGGGCGGCGAGCAGCACCCGTTTGTGTCCGATGACCGGGGTATCCTTGAGCCTGTTGCGTGCGCTCGGAATGCGAGGCATGCCGAGGCCGATCGAGGCCGCGGCGGCGGGAGCGGCGGCGGACGTGGTGGCATGGATGGGGCGGGAAGATTCTGCACTCAGGGTCACCAATCCAGTCTAGGCGCGCAACCCTGAACCCCCCGTGAACCCAACCCCCGTGAACCCAACCCCTGTGAACCCAACCCCTGTGAGGAAGCCCCCAGATGACGGATGCACCCGCCACACTCGAGACACCGTGGCCGGTCGCGCTGTTGTCCAACAAGATCCGCGGCTACATCGAACGCCTCGGCACGGTCTGGGTCGAGGGCGAGGTCACCCAGTGGGGCGGTAGCGGCGGCAACGTCTACGGCAAGCTCAAAGACCTCGGCGAAGACGCCACCGTGAGCTTCACGATCTGGTCCTCGGTCAAGTCTCGCCTCACGGCCGATTTCAAGCAGGGCGACCGCGTCATCGCGCTCGTCAAACCCAACTATTGGGTCAAGGGCGGCACCCTCACCATGCAGGTCTTCGACCTGCGGCACGTCGGAATCGGCGATCTGCTGGAGCGCCTCGAACGGCTGCGGGCCCAGCTTGCCCAGGAGGGCCTCTTCGATCGCTCCCGCAAGGTCGCGCTGCCGTTTCTGCCGGCCTGCATCGGGCTGGTGACCGGCAAGGACTCCGACGCCGAAAAGGACGTGATCCGCAACGCCCAGTTGCGCTGGCCCGCCGTCGAGTTTCGTCTCGCCTACGCCGCGGTGCAGGGTGACCGGGCGGTCGCCGAGGTGACCGCCGCCATCCAGCTTCTCGACGCCGACCCCACGGTCGACGTGATCATCGTCGCCCGCGGCGGCGGCGACTTTCAAAACCTGCTCGCCTTCAGCGACGAGGGCCTGCTGCGCGCCGCGAGCGCCTGCACGACCCCACTCGTGAGCGCGATCGGTCACGAAAACGACCGGCCGCTGCTCGACGACGTCGCTGACCTGCGGGCGTCCACGCCGACGGATGCCGCCAAACGCGTCGTTCCCGACGTCTCCGACGAACTCAACCGGGTACAGCAGGCCAGGGCGCGGCTCAGCAACCGGCTCACCGGCGTGCTGTCGTCCGAGGTCGACCGGCTGACCCAGTTGAGAAGCCGCCCGGTGCTCAGCACCCCGACCTGGATCGTCGACTCCCGCGCCGAAGACCTCACCCGATACGTGGCCCGCGGCAGCGAGCTCGTCGAGCGGGTCGTGGAGCGCGCCGGTGCCGTGGTCGACGACCTGCGCTCCCAGCTGCGGGCGCTGTCGCCCCAGGGCACCCTCGACCGCGGTTACGCGATCGTGCAGCTGCCCGGCGGTGCCGTGCTGCGCACCGCAGACGAGGCACCCGCGGGCACCGAGCTGCGCATCACCGTGGGAACGGGCACGGTGCCCGCCACCAGCACGCTCACCCCCAGCGTTTCAGAGTTGATTTCAAAATAGAATGGATGCCATGACCACTTCGGCCCCCCAACCCACGACCGCAACCGCGTCCGTCCCCGACCTGAGCGGGCTCAGCTACGAGCAGGCCCGCGACGAACTCGTGCGCGTGGTCAGCGAGCTGGAGCAGGGGTCGAACACCCTCGAGCATTCCCTCGAGCTGTGGGAACGCGGCGAGGCTCTCGCCGGACGCTGTGAAGAGTGGCTGATCGGAGCGAAGGCCCGCCTCGACGCCGCCCGCGCCCGCCAGCAGGCCGCCGCCGAATGAGTCGCGCCAAACGCGAACCCCGAATCGTTGCCGAGCTGGGCCGGCCGGAAACCCGCGAGGAGACAGCCGAGCGGCTCGCCACCGGGTCCCGCAACTATCGGTCCCGCAAGACTCTCAACAACCTCGTGCTGTCGCTGCTCGCGACCCTCGTGACCGTGCTCGTGATCGTGCTGCTCGTGCCGCGCAACGACAACCCGATCCTGCTCGACGTGGACTACCAGGCGAGCGCCGCGCAGCTGCAGACGGCCATCGACGAACCGCTGCTGAGCCCCGACCTGCCCAGCGGCTGGCGGGCCAACGCCGCAGAGTACCGCTCCGACGGATCCGACGGAGTCTCGGCCTGGTACATCGGTCTGCTGACCCCCGAGAACCAGTTCATCGGCCTCACCCAGGGCTTCGACGCCAACCCCACCTGGCTGTCGCAGCAGGTCGGCGACACGCCCGTCTCGCAGACCCTCATGATCGAGGGGGTGAAGTGGGATGTCTATGTGAACCCCGCCACCACAGACCAGGGCAACTTTGAATATGCCCTCGTCACCGCGGCCGGCGACAGCACCTACCTGCTGCTCGGCACCGCCGAACCCGCCGAATTCGCCGAACTCGCCCGAATTTCGGCTCCCACAATCCTGGACAACGAGGCCTCATGACCCCGACCCCTCCCGCATCCTTCGGCGCCACGACCGCCGATCTGCCCACCCCGGCCGAGGCGTGGCGGGAGCTGCTCGAGGGCAACCAACGCTTCGTGGCCGGCGAGCCGCGGCACCGTGCCGACGTCGACCGCCGAGCGGAGCTCACCCACAAACAGACTCCGCATGCCGCCCTGTTCGGCTGCAGCGACTCCCGACTCGCGGCCGAGATCATCTTCGACCAGGGCCTCGGCGACCTCTTCGTCATCCGCAATGCCGGCCAGATCATCTCCACCTCGGTGCTCGGCTCGCTCGAGTACGCCGTGGCCGTGCTGCACGTACCGCTGATTCTGGTGCTCGGCCACGATGAGTGCGGGGCCGTGCGCGCCGCCATCGACTCGCAGGCCGAAGACGCCACGCCGTTGCCGCCGCACATCGCTCACATCATCGACAAGATCATTCCGGCGGTGCGCCGCGTTGGCGGGGCGACGGATGCCGCGTTCCTCGTTCCAGAGAACGTCGATGCGGCATCCGTCGGCCGAGAGCACCTGCGTGACACCGTCGCCGAACTGCTCAAGCGGTCGGAGATCGTCAGCGACGCCATCGCAGACGGTACATTGGCTATCGTCGGCGCGAACTACCGGCTGGCCGAGGGCCAGGCCGACCCCCATATCGTCGTGGGAGTGATCTAGGCCCCCGGGCCGTTCTCTCACGCAGCAGAAATAGCACGCCGTTCAATCAACACGCAGTTCAATCAACACGCAGTTCAATCAACACGCAGTTCAATCAACACAATGCACGAGCACGACCGCATCGAGCACGACAAAACAGGCATGACTTCATACAGCACCGAAAGGGAATGCACACAGTGGTGGACAACTCTGAAAACGCCGGTTACCGGATCGAACACGACACGATGGGAGAGGTGCGGGTTCCCATTGCCGCCCTCTACGGGGCCCAGACGCAGCGCGCCGTCGAAAACTTCCCGATCTCCGGCTCCACGCTGGAATCCGCGCAGATCGCGGCGCTCGCTCGCATCAAGAAGTCCGCGGCCCTCGCCAACGCCCAGCTCGGCGTTCTCGACAACGCGATCGCCCAGGCGATCGCCGCGGCCGCCGATGAGGTCATCACCGGCAAGTACGACTCCGAGTTTCCGATCGACGTCTACCAGACCGGCAGCGGAACCTCCTCGAACATGAACATGAACGAGGTCATCGCGACCCTCGCGACGCGTTCGCTCGGCAGCGCCGTGCACCCCAACGACCACGTCAACGCGAGCCAGTCCTCCAACGACGTGTTCCCGACCTCGGTGCACATCGCCGTCACGAGCGCGCTCATCGACGAGCTCATCCCCTCGCTCGACCACCTCGCCGTGTCGCTCGAGGCGAAGGCCGAACTGTGGAAAGAGGCCGTCAAGGCCGGCCGCACCCACCTCATGGACGCGACCCCGGTCACCCTCGGCCAGGAATTCGGCGGTTACGCCCGCCAGGTGCGCCTCGGCATCGAGCGCATCCGCACCGCGCTCCCCCGCATCTCCGAGGTTCCCCTCGGCGGCACCGCGGTCGGAACCGGCATCAACACCCCGGCCGGCTTCCCGCAGCTGGTCATCGAACTGCTCGTCACCGAGACCGAGCTTCCGATCACCGAGGCCCGCGACCACTTCGAAGCGCAGGCTAACCGCGACGGCCTCGTCGACGCATCCGGTGCCCTGCGCACCATCGCCGTGAGCCTCACCAAGATCTGCAACGACCTGCGCTGGATGGGCTCCGGCCCGAACACCGGCTTCGGTGAGATCAACATTCCCGATCTGCAGCCCGGCTCCTCGATCATGCCCGGCAAGGTCAACCCGGTCATCCCCGAGGCCGTGCTCATGGTCTGCTCGCGCGTCATCGGTAACGACGCCACCATCGCCTGGTCCGGCGCCTCTGGCTCGTTCGAGCTCAACGTCGCCATCCCGGTGATGGGCACCGCGCTGCTCGAGTCGATCCGACTGCTGAGCAATGCCACCCGCGTGCTCGCCGACAAGACCGTCGACGGCCTCGTCGCCAACGTCGAGCACGCCCGCGCCCTCGCCGAGAAGTCCCCCTCGATCGTCACGCCGCTCAACCGCGTGATCGGTTACGAAGCCGCCGCCAAGGTCGCCAAGAAGGCCGTCGCCGACGGCCTCACCGTGCGCGAGTCGGTCATCGCCCTCGGACACGTGGAGCGCGGCGATCTCACGCTCGCCGAGCTCGACAGCGCCCTCGACGTGCTCTCGATGACACGTCCCCCGCAGAAGAAATAGCCCGCAGAAGAAGTAGCCCACCTCACAAACCGCCCGGCCCCTGACAGGGCCGGGCGGTTTCGTGCACGCTACAGGACCTCGTTTCCCTCCAGCATCTCCGTGACGAGCGCCGCAATCGCGCTGCGCTCCGACCTGGTCAGGGTCATGTGCGCAAAGAGCGGATGCCCCTTCAGCGTTTCAATCACCGACGCGACTCCATCGAACCGGCCCACGCGCAGGTTGTCGCGCTGTGCCACGTCGTGGGTCAGCACGACCCGCGAGTTCTGCCCGATGCGGCTCAGAACCGTCAGCAGCACGTTGCGTTCAAGCGACTGAGCCTCATCAACGATGACGAAGGCGTCGTGCAGGGAACGACCACGGATGTGGGTGAGCGGCAAGACCTCGAGGATCCCGCGCTCGAGCACCTCTTCAAGCACGTTCTCGGACACGAGCGCGCCGAGCGTATCGAACACCGCCTGCGCCCACGGACCCATTTTCTCGCCCTGGTCGCCCGGCAGAAAGCCGAGTTCCTGGCCGCCGACCGCGTACAGGGGCCGAAACACCATGATCTTGCGGTACTGCTGGCGCTCCAGCACGGCTTCGAGCCCGGCGCAGAGAGCAAGGGCCGACTTGCCCGTTCCCGCGCGACCACCGAGCGAGAGGATGCCGATGCTCGGGTCGAGCAGCAGGTCGATGGCGAGGCGCTGCTCGGCCGAGCGACCATGCAGGCCGAAAACGTCGCGGTCACCGCGCACGAGCTTGAGCTCGCCCTTGCCGGTGACGCGTCCGAGGGCTGATCCCCGGTCGGAGTGGATCACCAGGCCGGTGTTGATGGGCATGTCCTGCACGAGTCGGGTGGTGAGCTGCTCTTTGTCATAGAGCTCGCTGACCTGGTCGGCACCGAGAGTGATCTCGTCCATGCCGGTCCAGCCGGAGTCCACCGCGAGTTCGTGGCGGTACTCGTCGGCGGCGAGGCCGAGCGAGGCGGCCTTCACCCGCAGCGGCAGGTCTTTCGAGACCACCGTGACGAGCATGCCGTCATTGGCGAGGTTGAGGGCCACCGCGAGAATGCGGGAGTCGTTGTCGTTCAGCTGCAGGCCGGACGGCAGAACCGACATGTTCGAGTGGTTCAGTTCGACGCGCAGGGTGCCGCCCTCACCGACCGGAATCGGAAAGTCCAGGCGCTCGTGCTTCAGCCGCAACTCATCGAGGTTGCGCAGGGCCTGCCGGGCGAAATACCCGATTTCCGGGTCGTTGCGCTTGGATTCCAGCTCGCTGATGACCACGACGGGCAGCACGATGGAGTGCTCGGCGAAACGAAAAATGGCCTTCGGATCAGAGAGCAGTACCGAGGTATCGAGCACGAAGGTGCGCTCTGCTTGTTCAACGGACGAGTCCGCTCGGTCTGCTGCCTGATAGTCCACTCGGTTAGCGGTCACAACCACTCCCACCCTGCGCCGACTGGCGCGGAATTTCACTTGGCGAGTCGGCCACTCAGATCTTCCCGAACTGAGAATATCGAGCCGTACTTATGTGGCCGTCTCGATCAGATCTCATATCTGATGAGCGCCACGCTACGTCGCGCGGTGCCAGAAAGGAAGAGGACACGCCCGCGGCAATCTTCTATTAACCTGACGTTTGCGCGGCACCGCCCCGCTTTGGGGGTGTGCGTCGGCGGCGCGATCCTGGCTCGAGCGCGCTAGTAGGACGCGGCGCTCGAGTAGGAAGTGAAGGCAGCACGCACCATCTCCACGGTGTCGGTCGAGAGTTCCGCGTGCACGCTGAGTCTGACCGTGCCCCCGCGCACCGTCGCGGTCACGCCATGGTTGTGCAGCGAGGCGCTCAACAGCGTCAGGAGCTCGCGCGGCGGGTCGAGCACCACGATACCCGCCCGCTCCCGCTCGTCGCGGGAGGAGAGCAACGGCACCGCGTACTCGTCGGCCAGGTCGATGAGTTCGCTCACGTTGTCGGCGACGGCCGCTTCGATCCGAGTGAGGCCGACGGTCTCGACCTCCTCGAGCGCCGCCGCGAACCGGGCCTGGGCGACCGCGTCGCCGTTGCTGACCTGGAAGGCAGCGGCTCCCGCGCGAGGCCGCGTGATGATGTCCCAGGGGTCGCCGCCGTCCTCGTCGGGTTCGGCGCCGGCGAACCCGGAGAACACCGGCACCAGGCAGTCGAGGGCGCGGTCGCTCAGCGCGAGGAATCCGGTGCCCCAGCCCGCGCGCATCCACTTCTGGCCACCGGTCGCGACCACGTCGGCCACCTCCCACGGAGCGTCAACGACCCCGAAGCCCTGGATCGCATCGACGACCAGCAGCCGATCGCCAATGACCTGGCGGATGCCGTCGAGATCGACCCGAAACCCGGTGCGGGAATCGACGAGGCAGACCGCGACAACACCGACGGAATCGGTGAGCTGTTCGCGAATCAGCCCCGGCGTCACCCGGCCGTGCGGCCCGTCACCGCCGAGCCCGTCACCGCCGAGTCCGTCAAGGCCGAGCCACAGTGGGGTGACGACGTGCAGAGCCTCGGCCGCGCGCGCCGCGGCGAAAGGCAGGCTGGGGAAATCTGCGGGCGAGAGCAGCACCTCGCCGGTCAGGCCGAACAGGGCGTGCATGAGTCCGGTCGTGGTGTTGGGCTGCAGGGCGATCTGGTCACTGCGGAATCCGGTTGCGCGGGCAACGGCGGAAACTGCCCGCGCCTGCTGCTGGCCGAGGTCATCGAGGCTGCCGAAGCGGGCCCGCGAGAGCACGTCGGTTTGGCCGAGGGTTTCGGCGACGACGGTTGTCGACAGTGGCCCGACCCGGCCGTAGTCGAGGTATCCGGATTCCTCGCGGAACCCGCTGCGGTAGGCCGCGAGAGCGGCCTGGCCCGCGGCATCCGCTGTTGGACGAGTGCGGGCCATTTCAGCCGCCGTACCGACGCTGGCGTTTGGCGAAGTCGCGCAGCGCCCGCAGAAAGTCGACCTGGCGCAGGTCGGGGCCGAGCGCCTCGACGAAGTAGAACTCGCTGTGGGCGCTCTGCCAGAGCATGAAGTCGCTCAGCCGCTGCTCACCGGAGGTACGAATCACCAGATCAGGGTCGGGCTGCCCGGTCGTATACAGGTGCTGGCCGATGAGTTCGGGGGTCAGTGTCGCGGCGAGGTCCTCGAGCGTGCCGCCGTCGTGCAGGTGCATCGCGACGATGCTGCGCATCGCATCCGTGATTTCGGTGCGTCCGCCGTAGCCGACGGCGAGGTTCACGTGCAGGCCGCGCTGCGCGCTCGTGCGGGCCTCGGCCGCCTCGAGCGACGCGACGAGCGGGTCGGGCAGGCAGGCCTTCGCCCCCACCTGCTGCACCCGCCAGTCCCGGTAATGGGAGAGATCTTCGGCGAGTTCGGCGATGATTTCGAACAGGTCGGACAGTTCCTCCGACGCACGGTTGGTGAGGTTGTCGGCGGAGAGCAGGTACAGCGTCACGGTCGAGATGCCGAGATCGTCACACCATTCGAGAAACTCACGCATCTTCGCAGCGCCAGCGCGATGCCCGTGCGAGACCGAGTCCAGCCCCAGCTGGCGCGCCCAGCGCCGGTTGCCGTCGATGATCATGGCAACGTGCCGGGGAACGTTGTCGCGGGTCAGCCCGCGCCGCAGACGGCGCTGGTACAACCCGTAGAGGATGCCCCGCGCGAGTGGGACCTGCGGTTTCTTCACACAGTCACGCTAGTGCACGCGGGAGCCGAACACCGCAGCGAGCGGGTGCCGGTGCTCGAACAGTGCCGCGCAGAAGTCGTAGTCTTGCACCATGTCATCCGAGGATTCCAGCACGCACCTGCCGCTGATCGAAGCGGCCGACGCCCACCCCGACGAGGTCAAGCCGACCTGGCGGGGCTGGATTCACGCGGGCACGTTCCCGGTCACGATCGTGGCCGGCATCGTGCTGCTAATCGTCGCCGACGGGCCGGCCGCGAAGTGGAGCTCGTTCGTCTTCGTGCTGAGTTCCATGCTGCTCTTTGGCAACTCAGCGCTCTATCACCGCTTCAATTGGAAGCCGCGCACCCGCATCCTGCTCAAGCGCATCGACCACGCCAACATTTTTTTGCTGATCGCCGGGTCATACACGCCGATCACGGTGCTCGCCCTGCCGACGGAGAAGGCCACGCTGCTGCTGTGGATCGTCTGGGGCGGCGCGGTGCTCGGCATCGCCTTCCGGGTGTTCTGGATCCACGCTCCGCGCTGGCTGTACGTGCCGCTCTACCTGCTGCTCAGCTACGGCGCCCTCATCTTCATCGTCGACTTCTTCACGGCCAACGCGGTCATGATGACGCTGATCCTGGTCGGCGGGCTCTGCTACACCGTCGGCGCGGTGGTCTACGGGCTCAAGAAACCCAACCCGGTGCCCGGTGTCTTCGGGTTCCACGAGATCTTCCACACCCTCACGGTCGTGGCTTTTCTCTGCCACTTCACGGCCATCACGATGATCGCGGTGAACCCGCTCTACCCGTAACGGCGCGGGCGCGGGCTACTCCGGTTTGTCTTCCTTGGCCGCGATCTCGGCTTCGAGACGTTCCTTAATCTCGGCGCGATAGGTCGTGCGACGGATGCGACGGACCATGTCGAATCCAATCAGCACCGTGGCCGCGGCCACGAGAAATATTGCCGCGAAGCCGATCGGGCCCGGCGTGACGGTGTTCGGGTCGAGGTCAGAACCGGGCGAGTTCTGCAGCACGAAGGTCGCCGCAGCGAACACGGGCGCCACCATCATGTCGATCATGAGTCGCCCTTGATGCCGGCGAAGAGGTCGGATTCGGGCATGTCGGTGTCCACCTTTGAGTCAATGAGCTGAAAGTCTTCGTAGGGCCAGGCCTCGCGCACGAGATCGTTCGGCCAGAAAAAGAAGCTGCTGGTCGGGGCCACCTGGCTGGCGTGAGCGCGCAACGCTGCGTCTCTCGCTTCCAGAAAGTCACCGATCGGCACGTGAGTGGTCGCGAGCGTTGGCCGATCCTTCATCCACTCTCGTGCCTCGCTGAGCGGCTCCAGCAGCGGGGAGTCCGGCTCCTTCACACTCAGCGCGAGGTACATGGCATCGATGCGTTCGAGGTTGAAGATGCGGTCGTAGTAGAGCTTGGAGATCTGCCACGGTTCGCCGGTGTTCGGATACCGCGCCGGGTCGGCCGCGGCGCGATACGCCTCGAGCGACACCTCGTGGGTACGAATGTGGTCAGGGTGCGGATAGCCGCCCTGCTCGTCGTACGTGATCAGCACCTGGGGGCGGAACTCTCGAATGATGCGCACGAGCGGCTCCGCGGAGTACTCGAGCGGAATGTCGGCGAAGGAGTTCTTCGGAACCGACTTGTCGTCGTTCATGCCCGAATCCTGATATCCGAGCCAACGGTGTTGCACCCCCAGCGCCTGCTGGGCCCGCTTCATCTCGAGACGACGGAGGCCGGTGATGTCACGTTCGGCCATCGCGTGGCCGGCCAGTTCCTGGTTCAGGATGCTGCCGCGTTCGCCACCGGTACAGCTGACGACGAGCACTTCGGCGCCCGCGCTCACGTAAGACGCGTAGGTCGCCGCCCCCTTGCTTGACTCGTCGTCGGGGTGGGCGTGAACGGCCAGCAGTCGCAACACAACGTACTCCTCAGGAATGCCAGATAAACTTTCCTCAAGCCTAATCCTTGAGCCACGGCCCATCGTTCGAACCGGGAGTCCAGTCGCCAGTGCCAGCCACGCCCAGCACCGAGATACCAGTCGCCGCGCCTGTCGCCGTGCCCGCCGAGAGCGCCGAACTCCAGTCACGCTATGGGCGAACGCCGCGCGCCCGCACCCGAGACAAGAGATCCCTCTGGGCCCTCGGCGGTATTTTCGCCGTTGTGCTCACGGCCTGGGTGGTCTGGACCGGCCTCGACGGCGCATCCACGGTGATCGAAGCCAACGACACTCGGCACAGCATCATTGATGACAACAGCGTCAGCGTCACCTTCGAGGTGTCGATGCCAGTGAACAGCGCCTCGACCTGCGCGGTACAGGCACTCAACGAAAGCTTCACCGTGGTGGGCTGGAAGATCATCGAGCTGCCGCCATCCGCTCAGTACAACCGCT
Organism: Cryobacterium frigoriphilum; assembly: GCF_004403305.1. GTDB lineage: Bacteria > Actinomycetota > Actinomycetes > Actinomycetales > Microbacteriaceae > Cryobacterium > Cryobacterium frigoriphilum. The sequence continues at coordinate 240,277 of NZ_SOHE01000041.1, forward strand.
CGTTTACGGAGATCGTGCGCACCACGGAACTTCCCAATACGGGTTTGATTTACGAGTGCTGGCTGTCCTAAACTGTGATATTCGCCCTGACGTATCGTCGGGGCGTCGACTATATCTGCGGGCCGGGCGCCGACTGGCGCACTTGCGCGGCCATCGACGCGGGTTGAGCAGAACGGAGGAGATCTACCGTGAGTACCGACACAACGGTCACCTGGCTGACCCAGCAGGCATACGACCGCCTCGCAGCGGAATTGGACACCCTGAGCAACTTCGGTCGGGTCGACATCGCGAAGAAGATCGAGTCTGCCCGGGAAGAGGGCGACCTCAAGGAAAACTCCGGCTACCACGCGGCTAAAGAAGAGCAGGGCAAGATGGAGGCGCGCATCCGCACCCTGATCCTGCTGCTGCGCAACGCCGAGGTCGGCCATGCTCCCGAAAGCAACGGCATCGTCGCCCCCGGAACCGTCATCACCGCCACGATCGCCGGCGACGAGAGCCGCTTTCTGATCGGCAGCCGCGAAATCGGCGGCAACAGCGACCTCGATGTCTTCAGCGAGCAGAGCCCGCTCGGCTCGGCGATCATCGGCCTCAAGGTCGGCGGATCCACGACCTACACGACCCCGAACGGCAAGCAGATCGCCGTCGAGATTCTCAACGTCGAGACTTTCACCGGCTGACTCGACGGATCGTGCCGCGGGGCCCGGCCAACTTCGGTTGGTCGGGCCCCGCGGCCTTTAACGGCTCCCACCGCGACCACCGCGTACCATTCGACGGACATCGGGCGCCAACAGTACCGGCAAAGTCAAGTCGTCGGAGCAACGTGGTGGTTTTAGGCTGCGAGGAGCAGCTGGTTGAGCCGTTGGCCCGGGGTGTCGAGGTCGAGGGTGGGGCGG
>NZ_SOHE01000018.1 GCF_004403305.1 Cryobacterium frigoriphilum
GGCCGAGGCCGCCCGGGCCGAGGTCGTGCCGGCCAGCGCCGTCGAGCGGCCCGGGTCAAGGTTCACCGCGGCACCGGTGGCTGCGGCCGGGCCGCCGTCGGCATCCCGGGTGGCGCCCGTGTCGGGGCCGGCTTCCGCGTCGCCGAACAGCAGCTCAGAGGCCTGGTCGTGCAGGGCATGAAACTCGGGCGTGCGCATCATCTCCGGATGCCGCGGTCGCGGCAGATCGATCTCGATCACCTGTTTCACCCGCCCGGGCCGCGCGCTCATCACGGCAACCTGGTCGGAGAGAAAGATCGCCTCGGCGATGCCGTGGGTGACCATGAGCGTCGTCGCCGGTTTGTGCGTCCAGATGCGCAGCAGCTCGGTGTTGAGCCGCTGCCGGGTCATGTCGTCGAGCGCTCCGAAGGGCTCATCGAGCAGCAGCACCGAGGGCTTCAGCACGAGCGAGCGAGCGATCGACACCCGCTGGCGCATGCCGCCGGACAGCTGCGCCGGTTTCGCCTTTTCGAACCCGTCGAGGCCGACGAGATGAATGAGCTCGGTGACATAGGCCTCATCGACCGCCAGGCGCGCCACCTCGAACGGCAGCCTGATGTTGCCACGCACGCTGCGCCAGGGCAGCAGCGCGGAATCCTGAAAGGCGATACCGAGCTGATGGTCCTTCTTCAACTCGGCTGGAGTCTTGCCGTCGACGAAGGTCGTGCCGCTCGTCGCCGTCTCGAGCCCCGCCAGGATGCGCAGGATCGTCGACTTTCCACACCCCGACGGGCCGAGCAGCGACAGAAACGTCCCTTTGTCGGTGTGCAGGGTCGCGTTCTCGAGTGCCACAACGGGCTTGCGCCCGACCGTGAAGACCTTGTGCAGGGCGCTGATGTGCAGCCCCGTGCTCGGCTCGGTCACCACAACCAGAGCCTAGTTCGCGTAGTCGAGCAGTTCGGGATTCTGCGCATAGACCTCGTCGAGCAGCGTGAGGTCGAAGAGCTGGTCGGCCGTCACCGTGATTCCGGCGGCCGCGAGGGTCGCGATGCTCTGGCCCTGCAGCTCGGAACTGATCGTGAACAGGCCGTTCTCGGCGGTCTCGTCACTCACGACGAGGTCGGCCGCCTGGATCTGGGCCTGCAGGGTCTCCTTCTCGATGGTCAGGCCGAATTCGCTGCCGTAGCCTTCGACGACGAGTGCCGCGGCCATGTCGGTGTCCTTCAGCGCGTCTGTCCAGCCGCGGATCTCGGCCACGAGCAGCGCTTTGAGCTTCTCGCGGTCGTTTTCGAGGGCTTCGTCGGTCACCGTGAAGGTCTCGGCGACAAACGGCAGGCCATTGTCGGCCAGCGGCAGGTTGACCGGATTCAGGCCCATGAGGTCGGCATCGATCGACTCATTCGTGACATAGGCGAACCAGCCGTCGACCTCCCCGTTGAACAGCGGGGTCGGATCGTATTCCACCGGCAGGGTCGTCACCTCGTCTTCGTCGATCTCGTTGACCTTGAGAAAGGCCTCCCAGAGGTTGAGGTTGCTGGCCTGCACGCCGATCGTCTTGCCCGTGAGGTCGTCGATCGTGGCGATATTGCCGTTGTCCTCGAGCGACAGAATCGAGAACGGGTTCTTCTGGTAGGTCGCCCCAATGATCTTGAGCGGGGCGCCCTCGTTCGCGATGACGGTGCCCGTCGAAATGGCGTTGCCGATTCCAATGTCGACCGTTCCCGAGATGACGGTCGCTTCGACGGATGAGGGCGGTCCGGCCACCAGATCGACCGAGTCGAACCCGGCGTCGGTGAAATAGCCCGCACTCTCGGCGACGATTTCGCCCATGAACTCCGCGTTTTTGATCCAGGACAGCTGGATGCTGGCGGCGCCGAAGCCGTCGGCCGCGGCATCCGCTGCCCCGGAATCGGGTTCGGTGGCGGCACAGGCGCTGAGCACGACGGACATCAGCAGGGCGGCAGCCACCGTCTTCACGGTGCGACGAACGGGGTGAACGGCCAAGCGTTCGGATCCTCGGGGCTGGGTCATGGGGGCCTCTCGGTGCGGGCGGGCCGGCTGCTGCGCCGGCGGGCGACAAAACCGGGCGCGGAACGCGTCTGGTTGACCCGACGGTAGGCCCGCCGTGTGTCGCTTCGACACCGGGGATGCGTCGCTCAGGTTACCGATCGACACCGGATGCGACGATCGCATTTCGTGTGTCACACATGTTTCAGAACCGCCCGATACCGACCCACAAATTTCAGTACAGTCGGTCTCACGGCCCGTGTCGGGGCCGGTCAGCCCGCTATTCGCCCGACTTATTCGCCCGACCATTCGCCCGACCAAAGGAGCACGATGTCAGCCACCTTCGACCTCGTGATTCGCAGCCAGCGCGTGCTCGTGGGCGCCGAATTCGTGCCGGCCGCGGTCGCCGTGCGGGGCGGCCGGATCGTGGCGATCGAGCCCCTCGACACCGCCCTTGCTGCGCGGCACGAGGTGCTGCTGCCGCACGACCAGATGCTCGTTCCCGGCCTCGTCGACACCCACGTGCACGTCAACGAACCCGGCCGCACCGACTGGGAGGGCTTCGCGAGCGCGACCCTCGCGGCGGCCGCCGGCGGCGTGACCACGATCATCGATATGCCCCTCAACAGCCTGCCGCCGACCTGTACGGTGAGCGCGCTGGAACAAAAGCGGCGGGTGGCCGGGCCGAAGGCATCCGTCGACGTGGGCTTCTGGGGCGGGGCGATTCCGGGCAACCTCGGCAGCCTGCGCGAGCTGCACGACGCCGGAGTGTTCGGGTTCAAGGCCTTTCTGTCGCCCTCGGGCGTGCCCGAGTTCGAGCACCTGTCGCTCGACCAGCTCGAGGCGGCGGCCACCGAGATCGCCGCCTTCGACGGTCTGCTGCTCGTGCACGCCGAAGATCCGGAGGTGCTGGCGGGCGCCGTCAACGGCGGCGGAGACGCCTACCGCGATTTTGTCGCCAGCCGCCCCGACCGCAGCGAAACGGATGCCGTGGGCCACGTCATCGAGGCCGTGCGCCGCACCGGGGTGCGCGCCCATATTCTGCACCTGTCCTCCGCTGCCCCGCTGCCCGCCCTGGCGGCGGCCCGCGCCGAGGGACTGCCGATCACCGTGGAAACCTGCCCGCACTACCTGTTCTTCAGCGCGGAGCAGATCAGCGACGGCGCAACGGCCTTCAAATGCTGTCCGCCTATTCGCGACTCTGCCAACCGTGACCTGCTCTGGCAGGGCCTCGAGTCGGGCGTGATCGACTGCATCGCCTCGGACCACTCGCCCTCGACGCGCGCCCTGAAGCTCGGCCACGGCGGCGACTTCGGCCTGGCCTGGGGCGGAATCTCGGGCCTGCAGCTGAGCCTCGCCGCCGTCTGCACCGCCGCGGCCAGCCGCGGCATCGGCCTCGAGCGGGTGCTCGGCTGGATGAGCGGCGCCACCGCCGCTCTCGCCCGACTGCCCGGCAAGGGCCGCATCGCTCTCGGAGCGGATGCCGACCTGGTCGCCTTCGCCCCCGCCGAGTCTTTCACGGTCGACGCGAGCCAACTTCGGCACAAGAACCCGATCAGCGCCTTCGACGGCACCACCCTCACGGGCCGGGTGCAGCGCACCTGGCTGGGCGGGGCATCCGTCTACGCGGTCGACGACGGCATCGCCGGCGTTCCGCTCGGGGTGCTGCGCCGACCCTGATACTTTCCATCCGCACCAGCGCAACTGAAGGAGTTTCCATGGCGATCGTTCTCGGCCCCAACCGCTACGGCAAAGCGGAAAACCGCATCGTGCGCATCTACCGCGACTCGCCGCGGCACGAGATTCACGACATCAGCGTGTCGACGGCGCTGCGCGGGGATTTCGCCGCGGCGCACCTCGCCGGGGACCAGTCTCAGGTGCTGCCGACCGACACGCAGAAGCAGACCGCGTACTCGTTCGCGAAGGAGAAAGGGCTGCTGTCGATCGAGAGCTACGGCCTCGACCTCGCCGGGCACTTCGTCGACCACATCAAACCGGTGCAGACCGCGCGCATCGAGATCGAAGAGTTCGCCTGGCAACGCGTGGTGATCGACGGCGCCGAGCACGACCACACCTGGGTGCGGCGCGGGCAGGAGGTGCGCACGGCCGCGATCACGGTCGACGGCACCGGGCAGGGTCAGTGAACCTGGGTCGTCGGCGGACTGAAAGACCTGATCATTTTGAAATCCACCGGGTCGGAGTTCACCGGGTTCATGCACGACGAGTACACGCTGCTGGAGCCCACCGGGGACCGGGTGATGGCCACCTCGCTCCAAGCGGGCTGGCGCTTCTCGACGACAGAGGTGGACTGGGAGGCGGCGTATGCCCAGATCAAGCAGATTCTGGTACGCCAGTTCGCCCTCGTGCACTCCCTCGCCCTGCAGCAGACGCTGTACGAGATGGGCAAGGCCGTGCTCGAGGCCTGCCCGTTCATCGCGGAGATCCGGCTGTCGGCGCCGAACAAGCATCACTTTCTCTACGACCTGGCGCCGTTCGGGGTGACGAACACGAACGAGGTGTTCCACGCGGCCGACCGGCCTTACGGGCTGATCCAGGCCACGGTGCTGCACGACGACGCAGCGGATGCCGGCCCGGCGTGGGACTCGTACACCGGGCTCGTGTGACGGGTGCTGTGACGGGGTGCCGCGGCGAGACGCTACACACAGCGGATATGGCAAAATAGGGGGTGACTTCTTCTGCAGAAGCCGGGCCCGGTGCCTCCGTCGCCGCCCCCGGCACCACGTCCAGCAGCCGCGCGCACGTCTACCGCGGCCACGTCTTTCACGTTGCCGGAGCGCCCACCGTGCAGCAGGCCCGCGACCACCTCGTGTCGCTGCCAGACGGTGCCCTCGTCACGGGCCCGACCGGCACCATCGCCTGGGTCGGAGACTTCGCCGCCCTGCCGCCCGAGTTCGCGCAGCTTCCGGTGACCATGGCCGGATTCATCGTGCCGGGATTCGTCGACACCCACCTGCACTTTGCGCAGACCTACGCGACGGATGCCTACGGCGGCGGCCAACTGCTCGAATGGCTCGAGACCTGCATTTTTCCGGCCGAAGCCCGATTGGCCGACCCTGACTTCGCGGCGCAGGTCGCCCGGGACTTCACCCGCGCTCGCATTGCCGCCGGCACGACGAGCGCGCTCGTCTTCGGCTCGGCCTTCGCCCACGCGCAGGACTCACTGTTTGAGGAGACCCGCCGGGCCGGCCTGCGCGTGGTGAGCGGCCGCGGAATCCAGACGGTCGGCTCGCCCGCCGCTCAGACGCTGCTGACGAGCGAGGCCGACGCGCTGCGCCTGGCCGAGCAGGAGATCGCCCGCTGGCACGCCGTCGACACCGGCGACCCGACGACGGCGCTGCTGCAGGTCGCCCTCGTGCCCCGCTTCAGCCTGTCGGTGACGCCCGAGACGCTCGCCGGGCTGGGCGCGCTGTACGAGCGGGTTCGGGCCCAGGGGGTGTACTTTCACAGTCACCTCAACGAGAACAATCGGCCGGTCACCGGTGAGATCGACGCCGTGAAAGCGGTCTATGGAGTCGAGACGTATCTCGACACCTACGACGGCCTGTTTCTGCCCGGGTCGACGCGCGGCGGGGCGAGCCTGCTGGGGCGGCGCAGCATTCTGGCGCACGCGGTGCACTGCACCGACGGTGAACTCGGCCGACTCGCCGAGACCGAGTCGTCGATCGCGCACTGCCCGACCTCGCAGCAGTTTCTGGGCTCGGGAACGATGCCGTGGCTGCGCACGATCGCCGCGGGCGTGACCGTGGCCATCGGCACGGATGTCGGCGCCGGCGACGAATGGCTCGTCGCGCGGGTACTCAACGACGCCTATAAGACCCACCTGTCCGAGCCCGGTGAGGCGGGCGTCGCCCTCGACCCGGCCGCGCTGCTCTTCACCGGCACCCTGGCCGGCGCGCGCGCCCTCGATATGGAGGCGCGGTACGGCAACTTCGACCTCGGCAAGGATGCCGACTTTCTGCTCATCGACCCCGAGCTGTGGCAACCGCTGTCCCGGGTGGTGGATCACGGCATCCGCTCGCCCGCTGCTGCCGGGGTGGCTGCTGAAGCGGATGCCCCCACCCTGGCGGAGCAGACCCTGTTCGCGCTGCTGATGGGGCTGCGCGAACCGGCTATCACCGGCGTCTACGTGCAGGGGCGCCGCGTGCAGGAGCCCGCCGCCGGGCTGTGAGCCGGCGCCTCCCCAGCCGCTGATGGGGCGTTCTGTGCATGCTGACCGCCGGTTCCGTCAGGCGGCGCCCGCGTCGTCGACGACCCGATCACCGTTGCACTCGCACCGGCAGATCTCGCCGCAGGCGAGCGTGCTTCGGCATTACTGCTCCCTCCGCTAATCCGCCACAGCTTCGCGGATCTCGGCCCAAGGATCTTCGGGGAGCTCGACGTTGATGAAATCAACCCCAAGCGGCACTAGTGCAAGGCAATAGTCGGTGCGGGCAAGGCCGACCACCGACGAAAGAAAATCGTAGGACGGGCCTCGCGCACACCGTCGTGCCCACCAAGGAGCCGAGTTAAACATCTCAATATTGCCCTCGCAGCGATCATCGGCCTCTCGCACCGCCGCAAGAATCGTACTCACAAGCGCGTCCGCAGGAGCGGACGAAAAAACTACTTCGGTCAGGCTCGCATCTTCGGACAGACACCCCACGCGCGGAACCATCGCAAAACCAAATCCGATATTGGCGGCGGCCTCGACTACGCGCTCTAATCCGACCCGCGCGTCGACAACGCGGTTCGCCGTCTCGCCTCGAAACGTCTCATCGTCATCGACCAAGAGGTCTCTGATGAGAGTACAGGCGCCCTGCGAGGTGCGGATCTTTCTTGGCCGGGGCGAGGAACCGAATGGGGAGAGGTAGCTCCAGGTCGCGAATTCAAGGGTAACGGATCGATGGCCGATTCCACGCCTTCGCCAGCCGTGCTTCCAGGCGAGCCACGGCTCGGTATCGAACCAATGGCCCTCAGCGAACACCGTTGACTGGGCGTCGAGCCAATCGACCTTCCACCCCCGAAGCTTGGCGATCGTCCCGGCTCTGGTCAGGTTCTCCTCGAATTCATGCGCACCCGGTATCTCCAGGCCGGGCTCGAACCACCAGGTAAGGCTCCACAGTTCGTCGAAATTCTCTTCACCGCGGTCGATGATGCTTTGGACACTGCGCTCGTTGACGCCGGAAACGTACCGTCCACGGGCATTGCCTTCGTGGCAAAATCCGAGAGGAGTCACGGTCATCTGCGCCCCTTATTCGAGTCCTTCACTATTTTCCCCACCATCAGCGCCCACACCAAGTCCACACGTAGCCCCAAAATGGGGCATCTCAAGCCCGGCGGAGCCAGGCCGCATAAGCCTGCGCGAAACCGTTGGCGGGGCCAAAGACACCGGGTTCTGATTGGCGGGCCGGCGCTTGGTCTCCATTGATGGGACGATTCTGGATCTTGCCGACAGCACTTCGAATACGGAGTTCTTCGGTCGCCCGTCGGTGAGTCGCGGGGGGCAATTTTCCAAACGTTTCCACCGCGCGCACTGGCCACAACCCTGCCACGAACCAGAAATCACTATACAAATGCTTACTGAGCGGTATCGGAGTTGAGGGCGTTCTGTGACACTTGGCGAGAAGGCGGCGCCGGCGCCGGCGTCAGCTGCCGCGGTAGGTCGAGTACGCGAACGGGCTGAGCAGTAGGGGCACGTGCACGTGATCGTGGCCCGGTGTCGCGTGCAGTTCGATCGACACGACGACCTCCGGGTAGAACGTGGGCGTGGCCGTGCGGGCGAAATACTCGCCGGTGTCGAAGACGACGCGGTAGCGGCCGGGGGGAAGGGTTGCCGGACCGAGGGATGCGAGGCGACCGTCGGCATCCGTCGCCCCGCGACCGATCTGGTTCCAGTCGAGGCCGCTGAGCTGTTGCAGTTCGACCGGCACGCCGACCGCCGGGCGTCCGGTGACCGCGTCGAGCACGTGAGTCGTGATGGCACTGCGCACGGGGCCGGGAGCGGGGGCGGGGGCGGGGGTGTTCAATCGGCCCGCCCGGCGAGGGCTTCGAGGCGCAACAGGGCGATATCACGCAGCTCCTGGCCCACAATCTCGGCCTCCTCATCGTCGGGCAACTGCAGGCGACGCAGCAACTCGGCGAGGATCTGGGCGCGAGTGCGTCCCGCCGCGCGAATGAGAAAGACCCGGCCGAAGCGCGCTTCATAGGCACGATTACCGTCGGCAACGGCCAGCGCGAGGGTCTCATCGCCGGCGTCGGCGGAGTCCTGCTCGGCGGCGGAGAAGCGGCGGGCCTGTTCGGGGGCGGTCACCGGCACTTCACCGATGCGCGGATGCTCCGAGAGGGCCTCGTCGACCTCGCTGCGGCTGAGCGACAGGGCCGCGTCGCGGGCGACATCGAGCAGGTCGGCGGTCGAGGCGTACGGAGCGTGCGCGGCGACGGCGTCGATCCAGCGGGGCACGGCGAGGCAGGCGTGCAGCGGCTCGCGCAGCTGGTTCGGCGAGAGGGTGAGGAGGGACGGGGACATACCGTCAGCTTAGGGCGCGCGCCGCCCGCCCCCACCCGCGCCGCCCGCCGCCCCGGGCTTGCGGTCGCGGTCGGAACGCGAGAGCCCGTGATCTGCGGCGAGCGCCCCCGATCTGGGTGACCGCTACGGTAACGGGCGTAGCGCCTACCCACATCGGGCGCGCTCCCGGTCGACCGGAGGTGAACTCGACAAGCCCTGCCGTCACCAGGGAACCTCGAGCTCGTCGAGGTCTTCGTAGGCGCTCGTGATCGCGGCGATGCGGGTACGGCTCTCGCGCACGTGCGCGCCCATCGCACCGGTTGCGAGCAGGTTGACCAGGCTCATGGCCGCGGCGTAGCTGTCGAAGGCCGACACGCTGTCGATGGGGCACTCGAGCCAGTGGGTCGCCTTGTCGCTGTGCCTTCGGGCGGAGGAATCCGCGATCAGCACGAGCGGGATCCCCCGGCGCTGGATCGCCGTCGCGAGCTGCGCGAACCCGCTCGCCCGGCGCCGAAAGCCGAACAGAACGACGGCGTCGCGCGGGCCGAGTTCGGCGAGGTCCTCCCCGATCGACTGCCCAGGAACCGGGCCGAGCGTCACCCGGTCGCGGGACTGCATGAGCTGTTCGCGCAGGTGCAGCGCGAGCGGATAACTGTTGCGCATGCCGATCACGAGCACGTGCCGGGCCGACGCGACCAGGCGGGAGGCCTCGTCGAGGCGGCCGTCCTCGACCCCGACGAGCAGGCGGCGCAGGTTCTCTTGCTCGGCCTCGACGTGCGCGGCGAGCCGAGACGGGGTGCCGGCCGAGGCCCCCGGTCCGCCGACCGGCGAGCCGTAGCTGCGCAGCGCCCGGGCGTGCTCGCGCACCTCCGCGGAATCCTGAAAGCCGAGCCTGCGGAACAGCCGCGACACGGTCGCCTTCGACACCCCACTCAACCGGGCGAGCTCGGAGGCGTTGTAGACCGCGAGGTCGCTCAGATGGTCGAGGATGAAGTCCGCCGCCCGCTGCTCCTGCGGCGACAGCTCGCCGTACTGGCCGTCGATGCGCTGGCCTATGTTAACCACGGTCATGAGGCTGTTCCCTCGACGCCCGGCTCGCTCCGGTACTGCTCGAACAGCTCAAGAACGGAGGCCTCAAGCGCGTCGACCGCGCGGGCGATATCCGCTTCGGTGACGGACTCATCGGGGTGGTGGCTCACTCCCCCGGCACAGCGCACGAACAGCATGCCGATCTCGGTCACCGCGGCGAGGGCCATCGCGTCGTGGCCCGCCATGGAGAACAGTTCCGGCGGCGCGGCCGGGTCTGCGCCCGCCCGTTCTGTTGCGCGGATGCCCGCGGCAACGACCCGGCGCATCCGTTCGCTGCAGTGGGCGGCCGGCGCCGAATGTGTCTGCTGCCAGGTGACTCGCAGCCCCCGGCGCTCGCTCATCGCGGTCATCGCGGCCTTGATGCCGAGCCAGGCCGCGTCGCGGGCGTCGTCGAATTCGCCGCGCAGGTCGAGGCTGAATTCGACGCGGCCGGCGATGACGTTGACCGCGTCGGGAAACACCGCGAGGTGTCCGACGGTCGCGATGAGTCCGCTCGAGTGGCCGGCCTCGCCGCGGGCAATCCGTTCGATGGCGAGCACGGCCTCGCTCGCGCCGGCGAGGGCGTCGCGGCGGCGCGCCCAGGGGGTTCCGGAGTGCCCGGCGGCGCCCTCGACGACGATCTGAAAGCGGCGGGCGCCCGCGATGGAGGTGACGACACCGAGCGGCAGCCCGGCCTCATCGAGTACCGGCCCCTGCTCGATGTGCGCCTCGAGGTAGCCGACCAGCTCGACCGGCGCGCGCGCGGCGTCGCCAACCGTTGCCGGGTCGAGGCCGAAGGCCAGATAGGCGTCGTGCAGGGTGACGCCGTCGGCGTCTTCGAGGCTCCACCAGTCGGGGTCCCAGGTTCCGGCGACCGCGCGGCTGCCGAGCAGGGTGGTGCCAAAGCGGGTGCCCTCTTCGTCACCGAAGGCGAGCACCTCGAGGGCCACCGGGCGGTCGGCCGGGGCGACGCCGGCGTTGATGCGTTCGGCGACCGCGAGGGCGATGAGCACGCCGAGGATACCGTCGTAGCGTCCGGCGCTCGGCACGGTATCGAGGTGAGAGGCCAGCAGTAGCGCGGGCAGTCCCGCGCGGTGGCCTTCGAGGCGGGCGCACTGATTGCCCGCGGAGTCTTGCCAGGTCGTGAGGCCGGCCGCGCGCATCCACTGCCCGGTGCGGGAGTTGACGGCGGCGTGCTGCGGCGAGAGATAGACCCGCTCGATGAGGCCACCCGGCAGACTCGTGTACGTCGCGAGTTCGTCGCAGCGTTCCAGCACGACGGATGCCGCGGTGCTCGCGGGCGCGCCGCCGGGCTTCCGGTCGTCGACGGCGCTCACGCGGCGCCCCCGACGGCATCCGCATAGACATCCCAGGCCGCGCCGACACCGCCGCCGCCGGTGACCGCCGCTCCCTGGCGGCGCAGCACCTGTTCGAGGGCCGCGAGGGTCGTCATGACGGTGTCGGTGCGGGCGTTGAAGCCCATCGTGCCGATGCGCCAGATCTTGCCGTGCAGGGGCCCGAAGGAGGTGCCGATCTCGATGCCGAAGTCCGCGAGCAGCGAGCCGCGCACGGCATCGCCGTTGACGCTGTCGGGGATCACGACGGCGACGACGTTGTTCATCTTGTGGGCAAGGTCGCCGAAGACGTCGAGCCCGAGGCCCTGCACGCCGGCGAGCATCGCGGCGCCGTGCAGGCGGTGACGTTCGATGGCCTCGGGCAGGCCCTCGTCGATCAGCAGGCGGGCGCACTCGCGGGCACCGTAGAGGGCCGTCGTGGCCTCGGTGTGGTGATTCAGCCGGCGCGCACCCCAATAGTCGAACAGCATCGCGAGGTCGAAATAATTCGAGCGGATGACGCTGCGCCCGACCCCGAGACCGGAGTCGCCGCTCTCGCGCAGCCCGGCCTCGACGCTGCGGCGGGCAGTGATGACCTCCGCCGCGCGGGGCGAGAAGGTCGAGGGCGCCGATCCGGAGGGCCCGGCCAGGCATTTCTGCAGGCCGGCCGTGACCGCATCGAGGCCCCAGGCATCCGCTTCGAACGCGTTGCCACCGAGCGACGCGGTGACGTCGGTGTAGAACAGCACGCCGTGGCGGGCGCAGATGGCGCCCAGTTCGTCGAGGGGCTGCATCACGGTTGTGGAGGTGTCGCCGTGCACGACCGCGAGCAGTTTCGGGCGCGTCTCACGGATCGCCTGCTCGATCGCGGCGGGGGTGAAGACCTGACCCCACGCTATTTCGCGCACGTGCACCTCGGCCCCGGCGCGTTCCGCGATCTCGCGCAACAGATGGCCGAAACGACCGAAGATGGGCACCAGCACCCGGTCGCCGGGTTCAATCAGGGAGACGAGAGCGGCTTCGATGCCGGCGCGGGAGGTGCCGTCCACGAGCAGGGTGTGCTCGTTTTCGGTGCGGAACACGCCGCGGTAGAGCTGCTGCGTCTCGTTCATGTAGGCCGTCATCGACGGGTCATACTGCCCGACCAGCTGAGCTGACATGGCGCGCAGCACGCGCGGATCGGCGTTGATCGGACCCGGGCCCATCAGCAGCCGCGGCGGCGGGTTGATCGGCAGGCCGGCGGCCGGAGTTGCGCCCGTGGTGCGATCGCTCATCTGTTTCATCCCCTCAGGCTTCTGAAACAGTTGTTTCATGTTGCTAGTTTACGCAACGAACGTTTCAGGCGCGTTACGGCGGGCTACGGATGCGCGACGAATGCGGCCTGCAGGCATCCGTCGCAGCGCGATGGTTCCCAGAACATAACCCGAACTCGGGACGCTGTTGACCCCGTTGGGCGGCTGCTCGCGACCGACGGGCCCGTGCCCGCGTCTCATGGGTTCGCTCGACGTGCGAGTGGGCGCAAATGGCCCCTTGAGTTCGATTCAAGGGGCCATTTGCGCCCACTCGCGCGAGCGGATACGGCGGGCAGGCTGTTCGCGGGCTCAGCCGCAGGCGGCCCAGTCCGCAGGGGCCTCCTCGTTGGGTCTCAGGCGGCGAAAGCGGCCGCGAAACGGGCCGCAACGTCGACGAGGGCGAGGTCGCTGTGGCGGGGGCCGACCAGAGACAGCCCGAGCGGTGCGCCGGCCACCTCCAGCAGGGGCGCCGACACGGCCGGGTAGCCGCCGATCGCGGCCAGGCAGGTCAGCGACAGGGTCGCCACGCGGGCGGCGTCGACCGCGGCGGCAGACGCACCGCGGTCGGGCGCGGTCGACGAGGTGGCGGGCAGCACGAGGGTGCGCCCCTGCAGTGCCGCGTCGAGTGCCGCGCGGTGCGTCGCGAGGGAGGCGCGGGCATCCGTCGCCTGCGGCCGGGTGATGCGGGAGGCGGCCTCGAAGCGGGCGGCGACGTCGGAACCCAGAACTCCGGGATGCGCGCGCACCCAGTCGCCGTGCGCTTCCCAGGCTTCGGCGGCCTGCACCGTGCGGAACGCGGCGAGCAGCTCGACCAGATCGCCCAGCTCAATGATCTCGGGAGCCGGCAGCACTCCGCGGCGGGTCAGGCGGTCGAGTCCATCGACGAAGGCAGCCTGCACGCCCTCGTCGGCGGCGAAGATCAGGGGCACCGCCACCGCGAACCGTTCGGGCGCCGCGACCTGCAGCGAGGCCGTCGAGCGCAGTCCGACCCCGGCGACCGTGCGCAGCAGTTCGGGCGTGCGGGTGAGCCAGCCGACCGTGTCGAAGCTCGGCGCGAGCGGCAGCAGGCCCGCCCGGCTGACGGCGCCGTGCGTCGTGCGCAGGCCCCAGAGTCCCTGGTACGACGCGGGCACCCGGATGGATCCGGCCGTGTCGGTGCCGAGACCGATGCTCGCGTGCCGGGCGGCGACCGCCGCGGCAGGCCCGCTCGAGGAGCCGCCCGGCAGCCCGCCGGCGACCCGCGGGTTCGGCGCGATGCCGTAATGGGCGTTGACACCCGCGACGCTGTAGGCGAATTCGTCGGTCTGCGCGATTCCGACGACGGATGCCCCCGCCCCCAGCAGGGTCGCGAGCGCCGCCGCATGGCTGGCCTCGGGGGCAGCCTCCCGCAGGTACTGCGGGTTGCCGGCGCCGATCGCAAACCCGGCGACGGCATAGAGGTCTTTCACGGCGACCGTCTCGCCGGCGAGCCGGCCGGATGCATCGTCGGACGCACCCTCCACGAGCGGATTGCCGAGCACCCGCCAGACCGTCGTGTCGAACGCGCTCGTCATGACGACGCCTCGGTGCGGTCGCGGGCGAGCCCGGCGCCCTCGAAGTCGGCCACCCGAATGCGGGCGTGCACCCCGGTCACGAGGTCGACGACCTGTGAGATGTTGAAGTCGGTCGCGGCGCTCAGGTACGCGTAGGCGAGGGTCGGTTCCATGCCGTAGCGGGCGCCGAGCAGCGCGATGGCGGCCCGCACACACTCCCGCATGGCCTCATCGAGGTGCTCGTCGAGCCCGGTCGGCACGAGAAATTCGGCCGTTTCGGCGAGCGGGCCGGCCAGCGCGCCAAAGTTGGCGATGGCATCCGCCGCCGCGATCACGTCGAAGCGCACGGTGACGCGCAGGCTCGCTTCCATCGCGGTGAGGGCGACCTCGCCGTCACCTTGCGCGAAGTGCGGGTCGCCGACGTAGGCGAGCGCGCCGGGTACCTGCACCGGCAGGTACAGCGAAGACCCGACCGTGAGCAGGTTGATGTCGATGTTGCCGCCGTGCGCGCCCGGCGGAACCGAGTGCGCGCGCTGTTCGCCGGCGACGGCGACGCCCATGATGCCGAGGAACGGATGCAGCGGAAACCGCACCACCCGCTGGCCGCCGGGTAGGAGCGGCAGCGTTCCGACGAGGGTGCCGGCCGGTTCGCGCTCGCTGCCGTCAGCGGCATCGACCGTGGCGAAGATGCTCACGTTGTCGGAGCCGAGCGGATACTCCCCCGGCAGGGCGCCCTTGCCGTGGCGGTTGGAGATGATGCCATACGGCACCCGGGGCACGGCCTCGACGAGGGTCATTTTGAGCAGATCGCCCGGACGCACTCCGCGCACGTGGATCGGCCCGGTCACCACGTGCGGTCCGTCGACCCGCGGATTGCGCGAGAAGTCACTGGCCGCGAGCACGACGGCGTCGTCAAGCACGTCGGCTCGGTCAACGCCGTGGCCGCCGAAGAAGACGGCCGGGTTGCGGCCCTGATCCTCGAGCACGCCCTCGTGGCTGATCGTGTCGATCGTCACCTCGGTGCCGGCGTCGATGGTGAGCACACCGACATCGCTCGCACACGGCAGCCGCCCCCAGAACACGGTCTCGGGGGTTGCGGGCAGATACTGCGCCGCGCGGATGCGCCCGGCACCGGGCTGAAGTACGTCGCGGAATGAGATGGCGGGCCTCCCGGGCGGCCGTCGGGGGAACGTGCGGGGGCGGTACGGGTGCTGCGGCGGTACGGGTGATGCGGGCCTGCCCTGCTCGTAGGCTATCGGCAGCCGGGGCCACGCCCGAACCAGCGGGTCAGCAGGTCAGCAGGTTTCGAGTACGGTCGTCATCGCGACGCGGTCCTGCTCCGTGAGGCCGAGCTCGTAGGCGACGAACACCGGCACGAGCTGCTGCACGTACCAGCACTGCAGGGTGGTGTCGGCGGGCAGGTCGTCCCAGACCACGCGCTGGCCGAGATCGTGCCGGTCGGAGACGTCGGGATAGACGCCCGGCAGCCAGTCGCTCGGCAGCGAGTCGCTCTTCGAACCGTTTTCGGATCCCTTCACCGCCAACAGGTTGATCGGATCGTTCGCCACGGCCTCGCGCTTCTCCTGGCTCCAGGCCTGCCCGCCGGTCGCGTAGACGGCCTTGAGCGGCAGCAGGTGGTCGATCTGCACCTCGCTCGAGGTGTCGATGCCGCGGGTGAAGCTGATCGTTTCGCCGGTGTACGGGTCGAGCAGCGTGCCGGTGGTCACCGTGCACTCGCTCGCGCGCAGGCTGATCGAGGTCAGGTCGCGGGCCAGCACGTCGTTGCGCGCGTCGCATCCGTTGTTGTCGAAGTCGTACGACCAGGCATCGCCGAAGAGTTCGTCGCGCGCTCCCGCGTAGCTGCCGTCGTCGACCCAGTCGGTGCCCGGCAGCCCGGCGACGGTGGCGAGGTCAGCGGCCGCGTCGGCGGTGGGGTTGGCGAGGTTCGGCGCGGCGCTCGGTGCCGCGGATGTCGCGGGCCGACTGCCCGACTCGGGCTCGGCCAGCAGGTTGCCGACCACCGCGAGGGCGGCGACCAGCCCCACGAGAAGGATGACGGGCGTGCGTAACTTTTTCGGGATTCGTACGCGCGCCATGCCCTCAGTCTTTCACGGCGCTGCCGCGGATCTAGCCCAGGTACTCCGCGAGGGAGTCGAGCGTCTCCCTCCAGCCGTCGTAGAAGAACCCGTCGCCGGGGGCGCCGTCGACGCCGCGCAGGTCGAACGTCAGGGTTGTGCCGGCGGCGACCGGCTCGAGGGTGAGGGTCACGACCGGAGTGTCAACGACATCGTCCGGCTCGCCCCAGGTGAACACGAGGCGCTCGAACGGCGCGACCTCTCGGTAGACGCCGGCGGTGACGACCCGGTTTCCGGCGGCATCATTGACCATTGTGTAGCGGTACTGACCGCCCACGCGCGCGTCGATGCGCACTTCATCCCGAGGCGTGCTCGTACCCCGCGGATGCCACCACTGTGCGACCGCGACGGGGTCGGTCCAGGCCGTCCAGACCCGGTCGGGCGTCGCGGCGATGGTGCGCCGCAGCGTGAAACCCTTGGACGTGTCGATCATCGGCATTCTCCCTCGGCTGATCGTGGTCTCGCGGCAGCTGGTGGCTCTTGCGTTCTACGATAAGCACTATGGCCGCGAGCACAACCACTTTCCGGGGACAGACCCGCAGTGCCGGCCTCGTGCTGGCCGCCGGCGGCGGCACGCGCTACGGAACACCCAAGGTCCTCGTGCGCGGCGCCGACGGAGTTCCGTGGCTGCAGCACGCGGTGACGACCCTCGCGGCAAGCGGATGCTCCCCCATCCTCGTCGTGCTCGGAGCGGCCGCCGAGCAGGCCGAGACCCTGCTCGCCGAGACCCTGCTGGCCGAGACCCTCGGCGGCTCGGAGGTGCCGGTCGTCATTGTGCGGGCGCCGGACTGGGCCGCGGGGCTGTCGGCGTCGCTGCGCGCGGGCCTCGATGCGGCGGGGCGGCTCGAGCCCCTCCCCTCGGCCATCGCCGTGGTTCCGGTGGACGTTCCCGATCTCAATACCGCGACCGTGGCTCGGGTGCTGGGCACGCACGAGCACGAGCACATCGTCGTCACGCCGGACTCGCTCAGGCAGGCCGTTTTTGGGAGCCGGCCGGGGCATCCGGTGCTGATCGGGCGGGCGCATTGGGCACCACTCGCGGCCGGGCTGCAGGGTGACCAGGGTGCGCGGCCGTACCTGATGGCGCATCACGTGCAGGCAGTCGAGTGCGGCGACCTGTCGACCGGGCTTGACGTTGACTCCCCCGCACCAGGACCCCTGCCAGCACCTGGGCACGGCTGAGTCGCGGACTTCGCACCGTCACTTACCTCACGAAGGCACGAAGTCCGCGACTCAGCTCAGGGCCTCATCGCGGTCTCAGAGCGCAGCCTCAGCGCGCGACGGGCAGGGCCTCGAGCGCCTCGAAGGCACGGCGCGGGCCGGCGCCACCGAGCAGCACACTGCCGCGCAGCGACGTGCCCAGCGCGTCGAGCCGGGCCCGCGGTTCGGGGGCGAGCGTGAGCATCCGCTCAATGGCAACGCGAATCTCGGCGACGGATGCCGCATTCGGGTCGAGCGCAACGCCCACCCCGGCGTCGTGCAGCGCAGCGGCACCCGCGAACTGGTCGGTCGAGAAGGGCAGCAGCACGAGCGGAACCCCCGCCGTCATGGCCTCGGTGACGCTGTTGTTGCCGGCGTGGGACACGGCCGCCGCCGCGGAGCGCAGCAGGGTCACCTGCGGCAGAAACCCGCGCACGAGCCAGGATTGTGGGATCGGACCGAGCTCGGCGGGGTCTGTCGGCCCGACGGCGATCGCAACGCGCACTCCGCTCCCATCATGCTCGGAACCCAGCTGCCGCAGCGCCTCGGCGACCCGGGCCAGCACGTCGCCGCGCACGGCCAGGAAGCTGCCGAAGCTCACGTAGACAATGGGCAGATCCGAGCCGGCGAGCCACGCCTCGACTTCGACATCGGGGGCTTCATCGCGCACGGCAGAGCCGAGAAAGCGGTGCGGGGGCAGCAACTCGGTGCGCGCCGGGTCGTGCAGTTCCTCGGGATAGTTCAGCAGCAACACGTCACCGGTCTCCTGAAAGGCGTCGGCGCTCGGGGTCGCGGCCGGGTCCAGCTGCGCCAGAGCGGCGTTCCACTGAGCGGTGAAGGAGTCCCGCACGCGCTCGCAGAGCGCGCGCAGCTCGGCCAGGTCGCTCGCGGCCGGCTCGAAGACGGCCGGCCAGGCCGGCGGGTAACCATAGACCTCGCCCGCTACGGGCAGCGCCGACGGATGCCCCAACACGACATCCGCGTGCGGCACCCCGGCCGTGATGAGCCCGAGCCGGGCGCTGAAGGCGAGGTGATCCACGATGACGCGGTCGGGCTTGACCTGCTCGACCAGCAGTTGCACGCTGCGCGCAATCTCGACCGGGTTGTAGAGCAGATCGCTGCTGCGGGCCTCGGCCTGAAAGCGCAGGGTTTCGACCATGCCGCGGCGGGTCGCGTCGAAGAAGCCGCGCAGGGCGTCGTCTTCACCCTCTGGCTGTTGTTCGGCGCGAATGGTGCCGGGGTTGGAGCCGCGGCCGAGCTGCAGGTTGACCCGTTCGAAACCGAAGGCCGCGACGATGTCGGCCGTCGCCGGACCGGAGGCGACGACCACACGTTCCCCGGCGCGCTGCCACTCGGTGCCCAGGGTGGCGAGCGGAAACAGGTGGGAGGCGTAGTCGGGGCTGATGATGAGCAGGGTCACGGGTCACTTCCGGTTCATGGCGTGCTGGTCAAGGGCAGGCACCGCTTGAGCAGGCACCGTTCTAGCAGGCACCGTTCTAGCAGGCACCGTTCTAGCAGGCACCGCTTCAGGACGCACCGCTTCAGGACGCACTGAGCGCCCAGGCGAGCGGCTCATTGGCGGCGGCCACGTCGCGGTAGACGCCGGTCAGGGTCGATGCCATCGCCTGGATCGTGAAGTTGTCGGCGACCATGCGGCGTGCTCGCTCGGCGTAGTCGGACCCGAACGACCCCTCGGCCAGGGCCAGCGCGGCGACGATGCCGCGCGTCAGGGCGCCGTGATCACCGGTATTGACGAGCAGGCCGGTCACCCCGTTTTCGACGTAGGTGGCCGGGCCCCCGCCGGCCGGGGCCACGACGGTGAGGCCGCTCGCCATGGCCTCGAGCACGGCCAGGCCGAACTCCTCCTTGACGCTTGCACAGACGTAGACGCCGTGCGGGGCCGCCAACCCCGGTCGGCCGACGCGGGCGGCTGCGAGCCACCGAGCGACGGTGTCGTTGCCGCGATGCCCGGCGAGCAGCAGGCCGTGAGAAGCGGCATCGGCGAGCGGCACGACCCCGCTCATGAGCGTCAGCTGTTGCCGTTCGTCGGGCGACGGATGCTGGAGGTCACCCCCCACGATCAGCACATTGGCCCGCGCACGGAGCGCGGGTGTGGTGCCCCAGGCGGTGACGAGGGCCGCCATGCCCTTGACCCGGTGCAATCGGCCGACGCTGAGGATGAGCGGCAGCCCGCGGCGCTCGGGTGGCAGCGTCGCCAGCAGGGCATCAAGATCAGCGAAATCCGCCGCCACAGCACTCGAGACAACAGCGCCCGAGACAGCAGCGCCCGGGGCAACAGCGTCCGGGGCAGTGCCGACCGGGGCGGCTTCAGCAACAGAATCGAGGGCATCCGCTCTCGACTGCTCGATCACGGCGAGGTCGATGCCCTCGGCGATCACCGAGTGCCGCTCGGGGTGGGCGGTCACGTCGATGCCGACCAGCTCGCGCATGTCGCGCTCGAGGTCGGGGCGGGGAAACAGCACGGTGTGCTCGGCGTCGGCGGCGAGGCGCTGCACGAGTCGGGCCCGAAACCAGAAGTGTTCGACCGCGTCGACCGTGCCGAAGTTGGCGTGGCTGAGCGCCCCGGACTGCTCGAGGGAGTTGATGACGGCGTGCGGGTCGGGTGCGACCGTGAACACCACGGGTATGTCGAGCTCACGGGCGACCGTGGCGGCGGCGAGGCTTCCGACATCCGCCATGCGCAGGTGAATGGCATCGACCGAGCCGGCGGCACGCAGAATGCGACGGATGCCGCGCTGCGCGGCCACGCGGCGCGGCCAGGCGTCGGCCGCAGGCATCGGGCCGCCCGGAAACGGCACGGCGGCGAAGAAGTGCCCGGCGAGGGTGGATCCCACCGAGGCCAGTCCGGTCAGTGCGGCGTCGTAACCACCACGGGAGATGGTGAGCACCCGCTCGACCTGTTCACTCGGCGACGGATGCGTGCCCGTCGCTCCGCGGGCCACCAGGGCATCGCCGAGGCGCACGAGCAGGGTGGCGATGCCGCCATTGTCGCCGGCGCCGACCTGCGACAGCTCGCCGTCGATGTCGGCATGCAGGAACAGCTGGGCGACGGTCGATCCCTGGCTCCACGGCGGTCGCGGGTACGACGGTACGGTCAGGTCGAAGAGGGCAAGCCGGGCGACCGCGGCCAGTTCGTCGCTGCCAAACGAGAGGGCCGTGACGATGCTGAGGGCGGCCTCGGTGCTCGGCCGATCGCCGAGGGCGGCAACCGCAGTCGCGCGCACGGCGGGGGCTTCGGCCTCGGCAGCCGCAACGCGGCGCAGCAGTCGGTCGGGGATCCGGCCGGCAACGAGGCCGATGGTTTCGACCAGGCGCGCCCGGGCATCCGTTTCGGTGATGCCGAGCAGGGAACCTTCCAGAGCGAGAGCGATGGAATCGGGAGCCGAGGCGCCCCACTGCTCGAGTGTGCGCTGGGCGAGCATGCCAGAGAATCCGCCGGTGCTGACGAGGCCCACGAGGCCGGCGATGGCGTCGAGGCGCGGCAGCCGGGAGCCAAAGGCCCAGGCGGCGTGTTCGCGCAGGTAGTCGGCGTCGTGGCTGAGCAGCGCGACGAGGGCGTCGTCGGCGGTGTCGTCGAAGACTTGGCCGAGCGCGTGCACCGCCGCGATGGCCGTGAGTTGGTCGCTGGGATCGACGGCGGCGCGCGCGAGCAGGCGCACCGCGCGGGCACCGCCGTCTCGGCTCGCGGCGATGGTCAGGGTATCGGCTGCGCGCATGCCGTCGAGAATGCTGGCCTCGCGGAGTTCATCAAGGGCGGTGTGGGGTCCCACAGGTGTGCTCCTCCCGCGGATCGCTCCGCAGCGTCAAGTCGTACGGCACCAAATAGCAATTGCTTCACTAAGTAGGTTACTAGGAATACTACTTCTTCAGCATCGGGGTCACCTCGTAATTCGGAGTGGCGCTCGAATCGGTTTGGCGCAGGATCGGGGTCATCATTGCATGAACCCCTGATATTCCGGTTGCCCCAATCGAAAGCAGATGCTGTGAGTTCCGCCCCACCCTTCACTCCCCCGGCCACCTTCACCACCCGTCCCACCCTGCAGGGCACGTTCGGAATGACCGCGTCAACGCACTGGCTGGCCACCGCCACCGCTCAGGCCGTGCTCGAGCGCGGCGGCAACGCCTTCGACGCCGCCGTCGCCGGCGCCTTCGTGCTGCACGTCGTTGAACCGCACCTGAATGGGCCCGGCGGCGACATGACCGGCGTCTTCGCGACCGCCCAGCACCCCGGGAACGCGATCGTGCTGATGGGTCAGGGCCCGGCCCCGGCCGCCGCGACGCCCGAGCACTACCGCGCCGAGGGCCTCGAACTCGTTCCCGGTTCCGGCGCCCTCGCCGCCGCCGTGCCCGGAGCGGTCGACGCCTGGCTGCTGCTGCTGCGCGACCACGGCACCTGGGAGCTCGAGCCGGTGCTCGCGTTCGCGATCGGGTATGCCCGCCGCGGACATCCGGTGCTCGGCGCGGTCTGCCGCACCATCGGCACCGTCGGCGCCCTGTTCGACACGCACTGGCCCACCTCAGCGGCACACTGGATGCCCGGCGGCCGGGTGCCGGTCGCGGGCGAACTGGTGACGAACGAGGCGTGGGCGGCGAGCCTGACCCGCCTGCTGCTGGCCGGCACCGGCACCACCCGCGAGGACCGCATCGACGCCGTTCGACGCGAATGGCGCGAGGGCTTCGTGGCCCGCGAGATCGTGGAGTTTCAGCAGACCCCGCACCGGCATTCCTCCGGCACCGATCACGCCGGTGTGATGACGGATGCCGACCTGGCCGGTTTCGAGGCCGGCTACGAGCCGGCCACGACCATCGAATTTCGCGGCCACACCATCGCCAAGACCGGGCCGTGGGGGCAGGGACCGGTGCTGTTGCAGATGCTCACCCTGCTCGACGGCTTTCCCGATGAGTGCCTCGACCCCTCGACGGCCCTCGGCGTGCACACCATTCTCGAGGTCGAGAAGCTCGCGCTGGCCGACCGTGACACCTATTACGGAGACCCGGCCAGCACAGGCCCAGCCACCACAGACCCGGCACAGAGCCCGGTGCCCCTGGAATACCTGCTCTCGCCCGAGTACTCCGCCGAGCGCCGCGCCCTGATCACCGACCGCGCTTCGCGGGAGTTCCGGCCGGGAGTCGTGCCGGGTCACACACCGTTCCTGCCGCCGATGCGCACCGAGTATCGGCCGCCCGCGTGGGGCGCGGCGGGGCATCCGTCGGCCGATACTGTCGCCGAGCAGCAGGCCGGAGTCGGCGAACCCACCGTCAGCGACAACGGCGTCACTCGCGGCGACACCTGCCACATCGACGTCGTCGACCGCTGGGGCAACATGGTCTCGGCAACGCCGTCCGGCGGCTGGCTGCAGTCCTCACCGTTCATTCCCGAGCTCGGATTCTGCCTCGGCACCCGCCTGCAGATGACCTGGCTCGAGCCCGGATCACCGTCAACACTGACGCCCGGCCGGCGTCCGCGCACGACCCTCACGCCGACCCTCGTACTGAAGGATGGTGTGCCGGTGACGGCGCTCGGCTCTCCCGGCGGCGACCAGCAAGACCAGTGGCAGTTGCTCTACCTACTGCGCACCCTGGTCGGCGGCTACACGCCGCAACAGGCCATCGACGCACCGGCGTTCCACACGACCTCGTTCCCCGGATCGTTCTGGCCCCGCACCTGGACGCCCGGCGGCGCCGAGGTCGAGGACCGCCTGGGCGACGCCGTCATTGCCGAGCTGGAGCAGCGCGGCCACGTCGTGACCCGCACCGGCGACTGGACGCTCGGTCGACTGTCGTGCGTCGGCGCCGACCCGGTGACGGGCCTGCTCACGGCGGCCGCGAACCCCCGCGGCGCGCAGGGCTACGCAGCCGGCCGCTGAGCCTGCCGAGGGGCGCGCAGTCACGGGGTTCCGCCGGGATTACTCCGGGATCCTGCCGGGCCAGGGGTTTTCTCCGGGCCAAGGGGCAGATTTTGGCTTCTCGCCAGCGAGACGCCAACAATGGCCCCTTCGGACACCTCGCGCCACCTCGAGACGCCAAAAAGCGCCCCTTGAATCGATTTCAAGGGGCGCTTTTTGGCGTCTCGCACCGTGCAGACAGGAGTCAAGGGGCGTATTTTGGCTTCTCGCCAGCGAGAAGCCAACAATGGCCCCATGGTGGCCTCGCCGGGGCTGCTGAGGGGCCTCCTGGGAAAGGTTCACGAGGCTCAAGGGGCATTCTGTGCCATCTCGTGCGCGAGATGTCACCGATGGCCCCTTTGAGGCGCACAGCCTCCCACGAAGTGTCACAGATGCTCCCATCGACACTCCCATCGACGCCGGCGGAGGGGCCAGCGCGGGCATCCGCCGCCTGAGACGCCCCGGCCGGCCGCGTTCAGCCGAACAGTGCCGTCACGCGGGTGAGGGTCTGCACGATGCCGTAGGCGAGCGGCACGCCGACGAGCGCCCAGGCGAGGGTGATCTTCAGGGTCTTCACGTGCGTTCTCCAGTCATCTCGGGTGCTGCAGCAGCAGCGGATGCGCTGGGCGCGGCATCCGGTTCGTGGTAGTCGGTGTGCACCGGCTTCACGAACAGGTTCGCGATGAAGCCGATCACGAGCAGCCCGACCATCGTGAGCAGCGCCGGCTGGTAGGCCGCCGCGGTGAGCTCGCCCGGGGTGCCCTGCGCGTCGAGGAAGGCGTTGACGATCAGCGGACCGGCGATTCCCGCCGCCGACCAGGCGGTGAGCAGGCGGCCGTGGATGGCGCCGACCTGGAAGGTGCCGAACAGGTCGCGCAGGTATGCGGGAACGGTCGCGAAGCCGCCGCCGTAGAACGAAATGATCACGAAGGCGAGCACGACGTAGAGCGCCGTGCTGCTGCCGCCGAACAGGGCGAGCAGCAGGTACAGCACCGTGCCGGCGCCGAGGTACATCATGTAGATGTTCTTGCGGCCGGTCTTGTCGGAGGTCGCCGACCAGGCGAACCGGCCGCCCATGTTGGCGATCGAGAGCAGCCCGACGAATCCGCTGGCCACCGCGGCGGTGACGAGCGACGTGCCGTCACCCTGGCGGAAGAAGTCCTGGATCATCGGGGCGGCCTGCTCGAGAATGCCGATGCCGGCGGTCACGTTGCAGAACAGCACGATCCAGACGAGCCAGAACTGGCGGGTGCGAATGGCATTCTTGGCCGAGACATGGTTGCTCGTGACGAGCGCCTTGACCTTGATGGTGCTGGGGTCGAAGCCCGCCGGCGCCCAGCCGGGGGCGGGAACCTTGATCGTGAACGCGCCGAACATCATGTAGGCGAGGTAGAGCACGCCGAGGGTGACGAACAGCTTGCCGACGGCGTCGCCGCTGGCCACCCAGTCGGCCGTTCCCGAGTTCGGGTCGTAGAACGCGAGCAGCGCCGTGGACACCGGGCTGGCGATCAGGGCGCCGCCGCCGAAGCCCATGATGGCCATGCCGGTCGCGAGTCCCGGGCGGTCGGGGAACCACTTGATCAGTGTCGACACCGGGGAGATGTAGCCGATGCCGAGGCCGATGCCACCGATGAAGCCGTAGCCGAGGTAGACGAGCCAGAGCTGGTTGCTGAAGATGCCGAGTGAGCCGACGAGAAAGCCGCCGGACCAGAACAGCGCCGCGACGAACATCGCCTTGCGCGGGCCGTTGGTGTCGACCCAGGTGCCCATGATCGCGGCCGAGAGCCCGAGCATGACGATCGCGATCGAGAAGATCACGCCGATCTGGGTGAGGCTTGCGTCGAAGTGCTCGACGAGGGCGGTCTTGTAGACGCTTGTCGCGTAGGCCTGGCCGATGCAGAGGTGCACGGCGAGGGCGGCCGGCGGAATGAGCCAGCGGTTGAATCCGGGTGGGGCGATGGTGCGGTCACGGTCGAGCCAGCTCATGGGTTCCTTGTGCCTGCGTCGTTACAGGGTTCGTTCAGGTGGGGCTATGCGGCCCACACGGGGGGTGTGGGCAACCTTACGTGGCGATCAGGAATTTTCCTCATCCCGGTCACCGTCGGGTTCGTGATTCACAGACTTTGCAGGCAGGATGAAGTCATGAAACGCCCAGCACCGGTTGAAGATATCAATGAAGACAATCTCGTCGTCACGAAACCCAAGACGCACGCCGCCGGCCTCGAGGCCGTCGTCGTGGCACTCGACCGGGGCATCGCCCAGGCCGGCCTCAGTCGCACGACCAGGTCGCTGCTGCGCCTGAATCAGCGCGACGGCACCGACTGCCCCGGATGCGCGTGGCCCGAGTCCCAGGGACACCGCAAGACCGCCGAATTCTGCGAAAACGGTGCCAAGGCCGTCGCCGAAGAGAGCACCCTGCGCACCGTCGGCCCCGAGTTCTGGGCCGAGCACTCGATCGAAGAGCTCGCCACCAAGACCGAGTACTGGCTCGGAAACCAGGGCCGCATCTCGCATCCGGTCGTGATTCGCCCCGGCGACACGCACTACTCGCAGATCAGCTGGAACGACGCCTTCGAGCTCGTCGGCGAGGCCATTCGGGCCACCACGCCCGAACGGACCGTCTTCTATACCTCGGGCCGCACCGCCAACGAGTCGGCGTTCATGTACCAGCTGTTCGCCCGGTCGATCGGCACCAACAACCTGCCGGACTGCTCGAACATGTGCCACGAATCCTCCGGCTCCGCCCTCAACCCCACGATCGGCATCGGCAAGGGCACCGTCTCACTCGAAGACATCCACAGCGCCGAGCTGATCTTCGTCGTCGGCCAGAACCCAGGCACCAACCACCCGCGCATGCTCTCGGCCCTGGCCGACTGCAAGGCCAACGGCGGCAAGATCGTGGCCGTGAACCCGCTACCCGAGGCGGGACTCTTCAACTTTCGCGACCCGCAGACCCCGACCGGCGTCGTGGGCAAGGGCGTCGACCTGGCCGATGAGTTTCTGCAGATCAAGGTCGGCGCCGACCTCGCCCTGTTCCAGGCACTCGGCCACCTGCTGCTGGAGGAAGAAGAGCGCGTTCCCGGCTCCGTCGTCGACCACGAGTTCGTGGCCGCGAACACCGATGGCATCGACGCCTACCGCGCCGCCCGCAAAACCATCGACTGGGACGAGACCGAGGCCGCAACCGGGCTCTCTCGTCTGCAGATCGCCAAGGTCGCCCAGATGATGGTCGCCTCGAAGGCCACCATCATCTGCTGGGCGCTCGGCCTCACCCAGCAGCCGCACTCGGTCAACACCCTGAAAGAGATCATCAACCTGCTGCTGCTGCAGGGCAACTTCGGCAAGCCCGGCGCCGGCGCGTGCCCCGTTCGCGGACACTCCAATGTGCAGGGCGACCGCACGATGGGCGTCTGGGAAAAACCACACGAGTGGATGCTGGCCGCCCTCGACGCCGAGTTCGGCATCGAGTCGCCGCGCGAGCACGGCCTCGACTCGGTCGACACCGTCGACGCCTTCGAGAACAACGACGTCGACGTCTTCGTCTCGATGGGCGGCAACTTCGCGCTCGCCTGCTCCGACACCGTGCTGCTCGAGGCAGCCATGCAGCGCGTCGGCCTGACCGTGAGCGTGTCGACCAAGCCCAACCGCTCCCACGTCATGCACGGCCTCACGTCGCTGATTCTGCCGACGCTCGGCCGCACGGATACCGACGACAAGCATCCGTCTGGCCGGCAGGTGCTGTCGGTGGAGGACTCGATGTCGGTCGTGCGCACGACGCAGGGGCGCCTCGAACCGGTGTCGGACCATCTGCTCGCCGAACCGGTGATCATTGCCCGCATGGCCGCGGCGACGCTCGGCGAAGACCACCCGGTCGACTGGAAGGCCATGTCGGAGGACTACGACGTCGTGCGCGACCACATCAGCCGCGTGCTGCCCGGCTTCGCCGACTTCAACGCTCGGCTGAAGACGAAGAACGGGTTCGTGCTGCCGAACCCGCCGCGCGACAGCCGCAGTTTCGCGACAGACATCGGCCTGGCCCGCTTCACGGTCAGCCCGCTCGAGTACCTCACGCCCCCGCCCGGTCACCTGATTTTGCAGACCATGCGCAGCCACGACCAGTACAACACCACGTTCTACGGGCTCGACGACCGCTACCGCGGCATCAAGGATGGGCGCCGCGTGATCCTGATCCACGAGGACGACCTCACGGAGTTGGGATTCGCCGACCGCGACCTGGTCGACGTGATCAGCACCTTCCAGGGATCCGAGCGTCGCGCCGACCGGTTTCGGCTCGTCGCGTATCCCACGCCCCGCGGCTGCGCCGCCGCCTACTTTCCCGAGGCGAACGCACTCATGCACCGCGAACTCGTCGCCCGCGAGTCGAACACACCGGGCTACAAGGCCATGTCGGTGCGCTTCGTTGTGCACGCGCCACAGGACGTGCCGCAGCTGAGCTGAGCCGAACCACGCCGGGCTGCATTATGCCGGCCGTGCCGCGGGAGTTCTGCCCGCGGCACGGCCGGCCGAATGCTACTCGACGAGAACGGCCTCGGCCAGAATCGGTGCGGGCTCGGGCTCCGTGATGCGTTCGCCGCCGGAGTAGATCACCATCGAGTCGCCGCGCAGAAAACCGACCAGGGTCATGCCGACCTCGGCGGCGAACTCGGCGGCGAGCGACGACGGTGCCGACACCGCGGCGAGCACCGGAATGCCGGCCATCAGGGCCTTCTGGGTGAGTTCGAAGCTCGCCCGGCTCGACACCATCAGCACGGTTCCGGTCAGCGGCAGGCGCCCTTCGGTCAGGGCCCAGCCGATGACCTTGTCGACGGCGTTGTGCCGGCCGACGTCTTCGCGCAGCACGAGCAGCTCGCCGGTCGCGCCGTCGAACAGGCCCGCCGCGTGGATGCCCCCGGTCTTGTCAAAAACCGGCTGCCCGGCCCGCAGGCGGTCGGGAAAGGTCGTGAGCAGTCCGGCGTCGAGGCGCAGCTCGTCGTCGCGCACCTCGAACGACGACTTCGTGCGCACCATATCGATGCTGGCTTTGCCGCACAGTCCACACGAGCTCGTCGTCAGCAGGTTGCGTTCGAGGCTCGGTGCCGGCGCATTGACGCCCGGCGCAAGGGTGACGTCGAGCACGTTGTAGGTGTTGACGCCGTCTTCGGTCGCGCCGGCGCAGTAGCGGGCCGTGTTGAAGTCATCGCTGCGCGAGATGACGCCCTCGGAGACCAGAAACCCGGCCGCCAGTTCGAAGTCATGCCCCGGGGTGCGCATGGTGACCGCGAGCGAGCGGCCCTGCACGCGAATCTCCAGGGGCTCTTCGACCGCGAGAACGTCTTCGTTCGGGATTCGACGCTGACCCACGGTCAGTCGGGTGATTTTACGGCGCACCGTGATTCTGCTCATCCCAAAATTGTGCCACGGTGTCGCCGAACGTGTCGTGTGCGCGTGTCAGTAGGAGGGCGTCTGGTAACTGAGGTCGCCCAGATCTGTCGGCGTGTGGCGCTCAACCGGCAGGCCGGGTTGCACGTTCGTGAGCAGCACGGCTTCCGTTGTTCGGCACATTTTCTCGATCAGGCCGAGCTCAGTATTGACGATGATTGTGCCGCGGGCGGCCGCATCGTCCCGGTTTTCAATCGTGATCAGGATCGAATGGTGCCCGAGTCGCTGCACGAGGATCGGCCGGTAATCGTCGCCAGGCCGGCCCCACACGAACAGTTTTCGCGGGAACGCGAGCCGCAGTGCCTGGTCGGGAACAAACTCTCCGAATTCGCTGTGCGTGGGAAATTCGTCGTGCGGTGCCGTCACCGTGTGGTCGTGATAGCGGTAGCTGGCGCGCGAGCGCGGGTCGTACAGAAACCATTCTTCGGCGGTCAGGTCAACCTCGATGTGGTGGGCGGTGACCTGGCCCGAATTCTGCGCGACGCCGGTGGCGTGGAAGCCGGTGGCCGTGCACAGCAGCAGGATCTCATCGAGCACGGCGGCGGACTCGGTTGCGGTCAGGACCCGGTCGAAAATCAGCCGCTCGCCGCGCTTGGCGGCCGCGGAGCCGGGCGGGATCAGCGCGCGCTCGGCGGCTCCGGCATCCGTTCGGTCGGGGAGGCGCTCGAGCGGCGCGTTTTCGGCGCTGCGCAGGTCGAGGCTGATCAGCAGGGCCTGCACCCGGTGGGTGCCGGCGGCGGCCTGGTCCCAGGCCTCCTGCGCGAGGTGCACGGCAACCCGCCGGCGTTGACCGGGCTGCAGGGGCACTGCGGGCTCGCTGCCGGCGACGAAGGCGAAGTCGCCGCCGGCCCGGGTGCCCGGGGTGACGCCCGGCGCCAGCAGGAATCCGGCCACGTAGAAATCGTCGCCCTCCGCGGGCAGCCAGGGCAGCGCGGATACGTTCACCACCTCGATCGCGAGTTCGCGGCGTGCCAGGGTCGGCCGGTGGTCATTCGGCCAGACGAGCATCAGCTGCTGAGAGGACATTCCCTCACGCTAGCCCAGAAGGTCCGGCCGACGGATGCCCACCTCGGCCCGAACCCGGTCGATCGCCTCGACGACGACGGGGCTGTGCCCCGCCGCCAGAGCTGCCCGGCGGGTAAAGCCGGGCCAGTCCCCCGCGCCGGCTCGCAGGGCGCGCAGCGGCGAGAGCAGAGCAGCACGCGCCAGCCACACGTCGTCACGCACCCAGCGGTCGAAGGCCAGGTCGATGCGCATCCGGTCCCGCCGGCCCACGTTCTCGCGCAGGGGCCCGAGCACGTCGAGGGCAAGCGGGTCGACGAGGGCGGCCAGGCGCGCGTCGCGCACAAAACCCTCGATGCGGGTGAGGTCGGAGCCGACCAGCCGCGACACATTCGCCTGCAAGAGAACGACGGATGCGAGGCGCCGCTCGAACACCGGCTCCCGCCACAGCTCCGAGCTGAGAGCGGTGATCTCGTCGTGGGTCATTCCCGGGTACCGGCGGGCGAGGTCGCGCACGGTACCGCGCACGGCACCGACCGAGGCGCCGTAGAAGCGCAGGTCGCTGTTCAGGCGCTCCTTGTCGTCGGCGGCCCGGTACCAGGTTCCCTCGCTCTGCAGCGTGGAATCCACGAAGTCGCCGGCGTCAGTCATCCGTCTATTCTCGTCCACGGTTCCACAGGTCCGTCCGCCGTACCGTTCGACGGAGGCGAACACCACCAGACCGTGTTCTCGCTTCTCAGGCAGTCTTCTCGCGTGCCAGGATCCTGAATTCGGAGCCGATCTCCGTCGAATGGTCCGCGCCCGCCTGGTGCCAGCGGTCGGGTGACGGATGTCGCGGCATCCGTCACCGACTTCGGCCGGCCGCCCAGCCACCCCGGGCGCGCCCCCGGCTGCCCGTGCCTCACCGGGCACACTCGCTCCTCATGCGCCCACAAACTGCTTGTGCGCCCGCGATCACGGGCGCACAAGCAGTTTCTGGGCGCATGAACGAAACGGGGTGCAGGAGTCGGGCGCAGGAGCAGTATTCCGGCGCACGACACGGCGCCAGGCTGGCGCGCACGTGCCGTTCTCGGGCGCACAAGCAGCTTCCGGGCGCGCCGGGCACGCGGATGCCGCAGCGGGTCAGCCGCCGATGTAGGACATTTCGATCTTCTTGGCACCGGATGCCCGCAGTTCGCGGGTTTTGGAGCTGCGCAGCTCGGAGTATCGGTCGGTGCGCTCGCGCCAGATATGCGCCATCACGGTGGAGAGCTGCTCGTCGGTGCAGCCGCCGCGCATCAGCGCCCGCAGGTCGTGGCCCTCGGTGGCGAACAGGCAGGTGAAGAGCTTGCCGTCGGTCGAGACCCGGGCGCGGGAGCAGGAGTGGCAGAACGACTGGGTGACGCTCGAGATGACGCCGATCTCGCCGCCGCCGTCGCGGTAGCGCCAGCGCCTCGAGGTTTCGCCGCTGTAGTTCGGGGCGACCTCCTCGAGTGGCAGTTCGGCGTTGATGCGGCGTACGACCTCGGCCGAGGGGATCACCGCGGCCATGTCCCATCCGTTGCTGGTGCCGACGTCCATGAATTCGATGAACCGCAGAATGTACGGGGTGTCCTTGAAGTGGCGGGCCATGGCCACAATGTCCTGGTCGTTCTTGCCGCGCTGCATCACCATGTTGATCTTGATCGGTCCGAGGCCCACCTCGTGGGCCACGTCGATGCCGTGCAGCACCTTGGAGACAGGAAACTTCACATCGTTCATGGCCTGGAAGGTCGCGTCGTCGAGGGAATCGAGCGAGACGGTGACGCGCTTGAGGCCGGCGTCCTTGAGCGCCTGCGCCTTCGTGGCGAGGGCCGAGCCGTTCGTGGTGAGGGCGATGTCGATTTCTCGGCCGTCGGGGGTGCGCAGCTCGGCGAGCATGCCGACGAGCTCCTCGAGGCCGCGGCGCAGCAGGGGTTCGCCACCGGTGAGGCGAATCTTCTCCACACCGTGCGCGATGGAGATGCGGGCGAGGCGGGTCATCTCTTCGAAGGTCATGAGCTCTTCGCGCTCCATGAAGGCGAAGTCACGGCCAAAGATCTCTTTGGGCATGCAGTAGACGCAGCGAAAGTTGCAGCGGTCGGTGACCGAGAGGCGCAGGTCTTGCAGCGGACGGTTGCCACGGTCACGAATCAGCCCGGTCGGGGTCTCCAACTGCTCGGGGATGTCCGAGAGAGTGTGAAAAAACCGCGCAGCGGGTTCGAGAAGTTCGGCACCGGTCATGCTTCAACACTAATCGCCGCAACCTGTGCGACAACCCCCCGGTCACCGTGACAAATGACGGGAAGCATCCGTCGAGAACCAGAATTCTGTCTGATTCTCGACGGATGCTCCGCGCGGCCGGTGCGGACTAGCCCGTGATGTAGCCGTTCGGGTTGAGCACGAACTTCGTGGCGGCCCCGGCGTCGAACTCGGCGTAGCCGCGCGGGGCGTCTTCGAGGGTGATCGCCTGGGCGTTGACGGCCTTGGCGATCTGTACCTTGTCGTGCAGGATCGCCATCATCAGCTGGCGGTTGTACTTCATCACCGGGCACTGGCCGGTCGCGAACGACAGCGACTTCGCCCAGCCGAGACCGAGCCGCAGCGAGAGGGATCCTTCCTGCGACGCGGCATCCTTCGCGCCCGGGTCACCGGTCACGTAGAGGCCGGGGATGCCGAGGCCACCGCCGGCGGCCGTAACGGTCATGAGCGAGTTGAGCACCGTGGCCGGGGCCTCGGTGCCGACATCCTTTCCGTGGCCGCGGGCCTCGAAGCCGACGGCGTCGATGCCGCAGTCGACCTCCGGCACGCCGAGGATCTGCTCGATCTGATCCTGCGGGTCGCCCTGGGTGAGGTCGATGGTCTCGCAGCCGAAGCTGCGGGCCTGCGCGAGGCGCTGCGGGTTCATGTCGCCGACGATCACGACGGCAGCGCCGAGCAGCTGCGCCGAGACGGCGGCCGCGAGGCCGACCGGTCCGGCCCCCGCGACGTAGACGGTCGATCCCACGCCGACCCCTGAGGTGACGGCACCGTGGAATCCGGTGGGGAAGATGTCGGAGAGCATGGTGAGGTCCATGATCTTCTCGAGGGCCTGGTCGCGGTCGGGAAACTTCAGCAGGTTCCAGTCGGCGTAGGGCACGAGCACGAACTGGGACTGCCCGCCGACCCAGCCGCCCATGTCGACGTAGCCGTAGGCACTGCCAGGGCGGTCGGGGTTGACGTTGAGGCAGATGCCGGTCTTGCGCTCCTTACAGTTACGGCAACGACCGCACGAGATGTTGAACGGCACCGAGACGATGT
Organism: Cryobacterium frigoriphilum; assembly: GCF_004403305.1. GTDB lineage: Bacteria > Actinomycetota > Actinomycetes > Actinomycetales > Microbacteriaceae > Cryobacterium > Cryobacterium frigoriphilum. The sequence continues at coordinate 32,697 of NZ_SOHE01000018.1, forward strand.
CGCCGACCGCGATGAATTCGACGTCGGGGCCGACCTCGACGACCTCGCCGGTGATCTCATGGCCGAGCACGAGGTCTTTCGGGGCGGTGGTGCGGCCGCGAACCATGTGCTGGTCCGACCCGCAGATGTTGGTCGTGATCGTGCGCAGGATGACCCCGTGCGGCACTTTCCGACCGACGTTGGCCGGGTTGACACCCGGTCCGTCTTTCAACTCGAAAGTGGGATAGTCCGTGTCGATGACCTGGACTTCGCCCGGGCTCTTGTAGGCAACGGCTCTGTTGACTGTCATGAAAGTACCTTTCTAGTTCGTGAACTTCTGAAGGATTCCAATTCGAGCCTAACGATCTTTTATGCGTAAACATACTGATTGGCAACGCGTCCGGCCGCTTCCCAGCATTAATATCTGGCCAGTGTCGGAGGCGTGACGTACACTCTGAATCAAACATCTGTTCGATTTCATCTAAGGAGTTGCGTCATGCCACAGATCATAGATTCGCCCGTTGACGTCGTTCTCGGGGCCGAGGGCGACCCCCGCGCGTTCATCTGGAACCGCTTCGAACACACCGTCATCGGCCAGCCTCAGGCCGTCTTCAAGCGCACTCGCTGGTGGGAGAACGGCGGCGCACCGGTGCGCATCGACACCGAGCTGTGGCGACTCGACGCCTCCCGCGGCGGCGAGGAACAACACCGCTACGACCTGCGCCACGACGACGACGGTTCCTGGGTGCTCGCCCTCGACTGGGGTTAGGAACCGCCATGACCTTCTCGCACCTGCACGTCGCGAGTGCGTATTCCACGCACTACGGCGTCACCATGCCCGAGGCCCTTGCCGAGCAGGCCGCCGCCCAGGGGGCGAGTCTTCTCGCCGTCACCGACCGTGACGGACTCTACGGCGCGGTCAAACACGTGCGCGCGTGTGTGGCCGCCGGCATCCGCCCCGCGCTCGGCACCGAACTCGCCGTGCACGACGGCGAACACCATTCGCTCGGCCGGGTCGTGGTGCTTGCTCATGGCAACACCGCCGGGCGCGGCTACGCCGCCCTGTGCCGAGCCGTTTCTGCAGCCCACAACAACGCCGCCCACCACGGTGCCGCCCACAGGGCGGTCGCCGCCGGTGCCCGCGCCCCGAGCATCGACCGGGTACGGCTCGCCGAACTGGCCGGCCTGCAGTCCCTCACCGTACTGCTCGGCCCGGCAAGCGATGTCGGCCTCGCCCTCGACCGCCGCGAGACGACGGATGCGCAGGGTCGCCTCGACGCCTGGCTGCGGGCTTTCCCGCCCGAGTCCCTGAACCTCGAAGTCGTCTGTCATCTCGCCGAGCCGGGCACCGCCGGAAGCGTCACCCCGGCCACCCGTATGCTGTCGCTCGCTGAGCGCACGGGCCTGCCCGCGGTGCTCACCAACGCCGTGCGCTACGGCACCCCCGACGAGGCGGTCACCGCCGACCTGGCCGACGCGGCCCGCAACCTGACCTCGCTTGCCGAGCTGGAGCATCCGCAGTTCAACGGCCAGGCCTGGCTGAAACCGGTCGGCGCCATGCGTCAGGTGGCCCGCATGGTCGTCGATGCCGGGTCGCACGACAGCGGCGCCCTCGAACGGATGCTGCGCGACACCGAACAGCTCGCCGACCGCTGCGCGCTCGACCCGGTCGCCGACATCGGCCTCGGCCGCCCCCGCATGCCCGAGGCCCGCATCATCGGGGTCACCGGTGACCCCGTCGCCGAGCTGTGGCGGCGCGCCCGTCACGGCATTGACGACCTCTACGCCCGGGAGGGCGGCCGGGCGATCGAGGCCGCACACACCCAGCTCGCCCACGAAATGAAAACGGTCGAGCACCTCGGCTTCGCGAGCTACTTTCTCACGGTGTCGCGGGTCGCCGACATCGTGCGCGGAATGGGCGTGCGCATTCAGGCCCGCGGCTCCGGCGTGGGCTCGGTGCTGAACTATGCGCTGCGCACCTCCTCGGTCGAACCCATTTCCAACGGGCTGCTCTGGGAGCGTTTTCTCTCCCCCGAACGCCAGACCCTGCCCGACATCGATCTCGACGTTGAGTCGGCCCGCCGGCACGACATCTACCGCACCCTGTTCGAGACCTTCGGCAGCGACCGGGTGTCGCTCATGTCGATGACCAACGCCTACCGCGGCCGCGGCGCGGTGCGCGATGCCGGCCTCGCGCTCGGCATGCCCGACGCCCAGATCGCGGTCATCGCCAAGCAGATGTGGCGCTTCAACGCCCGCGACTTTCGGCGCGCCCTCGAAGAGAAACCCGAGCTCGAGGCCCTCGCCGCCGAGGTGCGCGAGTCGCAGCAACTCGACCTGCTCGTGGACCTGACCGCGAAACTCGACCGACTCCCCCGGCACATTTCGGTGCACCCGTGCGGCGTGATTCTCTCCGACTCGAGCCTGCTCGACCGCACGCCCGTGCAGGCGAGCGGCATGGGCCTGCCGATGTCGCAGTTCGACAAGCACGACATGGACCCGATGGGCCTGATCAAGCTCGACATTCTGGGCGTGCGCATGCAGTCGGCGATGGCGCACGCGGTAGAAGAGCACCACCGGCTCACCGGCGAGAGCATCGACCTCGACCGGGTGCCGCTCGATGACCCCGCCACGTTCGAGCTCATCCGCTCCACCCGCACCCTGGGCATTTTTCAGATCGAATCGCCCGGGCAGATGGAACTGGTCGGCAAGCTGCAGCCCGAGGTATTCAACGACCTCACCGTGGAGATCTCGCTCTTTCGGCCAGGCCCGATGCAGAACAACATGCCTCTCAAGTATTTGCAGGCCCGGCACGGCGAGGTCGCGCCCGATTACCTACACCCCCGCTTCGAACCGATTTTGCGCGAGACCAAGGGCGTGGTCATCTTTCACGAACAGGTCATGCGACTCTTCGACGAACTCACCGGCTGCGGCCTCGGAAAAGCGGATGTTTTTCGCCGCCACCTCGGTAAACCCGAGCAACTGCCCCGGATTGAGGCGTATGTGCGCGAGAAGGCGCTCGAGCGCGGCTTTCCCGAGAGTGTTATCGCGCGCACCTGGACCGTGCTCGCCGGCTTCGGCAGCTTCGGCTTCGCCAAGGCGCACGGCGCCGCGTTCGCCCTGCCCACCTATCAGTCGGCGTGGCTGAAGACGCATCATCCGGCCGCGTTCCTCTGCGGGCTGCTCACCCACGACCCCGGCATGTGGCCGAAAGACCTGATCGTGGCCGAGGCCCGGCACCTCGGAGTGCCGGTGCTCGGTCTCGACGTGCAGCACAGCGGGCTGGACTATCGGGTGGAAGACCTGCCGGCCGGGGGTCAGGGCAGCGGGGGTCAGGGCATCGGGGGTCAGGGCATCCGTCTGGCGTTGCCCGAACTGACCGGCAGCAGTGTCGCCGAACGGGCCCGCATCGCGCGGCACCAGCCCTTCAGCTCGCTGCAGGATTTTCGCGACCGGGTGTATCCGCGGCGCCGCACCTTTGAGGCGCTCGCCCGGGTCGGTGCGCTCGACAGCTTTATCGGGTACGACCGTGCCCGTCGGCACGAGCTGCTCGCCCATATTCAGGCACTGCGCGGCACCGCCGTCACGATTGCCGTCGACCAGCTCGCCTTCGAAGTGGAGCTTCCGGTACCCACGTTCACCGGCCCCCGCTTCAATGCGGTCACCTCACTCGAGCTGCGCGGCCGCACCCAGACCGACCTGGAGCTGCAGGGCCTCGGCCTCGCCGTGAACGGACACCAGATGAGCATGTTCTACCCGCTGTTCGCCGAGCTCGGCGTGACCCCCGCATCCAAGCTCGGCGACCTGCCGGGCGGCACCGAGGTGCTCATCGCCGGGGTACGGCGGGCCACGAACACGCCTCCGATGCGCGACGGCCGTCGAGTCGTCTTCGTCAGCCTCGACGACGGCACCGGCCCGGTCAGCAACGTTGTGTTCTTCCATGACGCCCAGGAACGCATCGGCGGTGCGGTGTTCCAGACCAATTACCTGCTCGTGCGCGGCCACACTCGACGCTCCGGCGCGAAGGGCGTCTCACTCACCGGGGAGAACCTGTGGGATCTCGTCGACGTGGCCGTGCAGGCGAAGAAGCGCCATGCCACCGAGGCCGCCGCCGCATCCACCGCGAGCGGCTCCGGCAGTTCCACACCGTCGGCCGCCCACTTCGTCACCGACATCGCGCCCCGGCCAGGTGATCGCACCGGTCTGCACCCCGTGCTGCTGCACCCCTTTGCCCTGCGCGAGAGCGGCTGACCGCAACTCGTGATGAGAACCGGATCACACGCGCGAGGCAATCGCTGGGCTTTCGTCGTCGTATCCGGTTTCCGTGCGCGAACTACTGGGTCGGCGGCGTCTCTGGGGCGGGCGGGGCGGGCGGCGGCGCGACCGGAGCCTGGGGCCGCCGCGGTACCGTGCGCACGGGCGGAGGCGGGGCGGCCTCGACGAAGGCATCGCCACCGTACTTGGCGTTGGCGACGCTCATCACGGCCGGCCACATGCGGTGCCGGGCCGTCGCGACCTGCCCCCCGGCAAATTGCAGGCGGCGCTGGTTGACGGCCCCGGTGAGGCTCACCACCGCAACGACCGTCGCGACCTTGCTGCTGGCTCCGCTCATCCAGGTGTCCTTGGCGCCGTCGGTGGTGCCGGTCTTGCCGATCAGGGGAACGGATGGCTTCGCCGCGCTGTTCGATTGGCGTCCGGTGCCATCGGTCATCACCCGGCGCATGGCATAGGCCATGCTCGCCGTGACCGCCGGTTCCACTGACTGCACACACTCGGACTGCGGCACCGGCAGCTCGGCACCGTCCGGCCCGGTGATGCGGTCGATCGCGATGGGCGAGCAGGTCGTGCCGTTGTTCGCGATGCCGGCGAAAGCGACCGCCATGCTCAGGGGCGCCACCTCGTTGGTGCCGATCACCGTCGCGGCGCTCTGCAGCAGGGGGGTGCCGTCGGCGCGGTGCACTCCGAAGGATTCGGCGGTCTGACGGATGCCGCAGAGATCGATCTTCTTGGCCATGCCGATGAACCCGGTGTTGATGGAACCGATCGTCGACTGCAGGGCGCTGTAGTTGCCGCCGCTCTCGTTCGCGTCGTTGCGCGGGTTCCAGTTCTGCCGGTCGTAGTTCTGCGGACCGAGACAGCTGTCTTTAAAGGTGCCCCAGTTCGACTTGCGCCGGGAGTCGACCCGCTCGTTGAGGGAGTGCCCCTCTTTCAACCATTCGGCGAGAGTGAAGACCTTGTAGGTCGACCCCGGCTGAAAACCACGCGAGCCACCTTCGGCGAAGTCGGTGTTGTAGTTGATGCTCGTGTAGTTGGCGCCCGTCGCCTGAACGGCCGGATCCTGGCTGTAGTCCTTGTTCTGCGTCATCACGAGCACCCGGCCGGTGCCGACCTGCACGCTCGAGATGACGGCGCCGACGTCACCGGCCGCGTACGTCTTGGGTACCTCCGCGTTCATTGTGGCGACCGCGGCGCCCTGCAGGTCGAGGTCGAGGGTCGTGTACACGTTGTACCCGCCGCGCCGGAAGGTCATCAGGCGGGAGGCCGCATCCTCGCCGAAGGCCGGGTCGTTCCGCAGCTTCTGGGTGACGTAGTCGCAGAAGAAGGCGTTGTCGCCGGCGGTTTGGCAGCCGGTGCTCGGTTCCGTGATGACGGGTTCGATCGGGGCCGCACTGGCCGCCGCGTGGTCGGCCTCGGTGATCTTGCCGTATTTCAGCATCTCGCCGAGGAGGTAATCACGCCGCTGCCGATTGGTGGCGTAGCCGTTCGCGGCCCCGTTCGTCTCGCTGTTCGGCCGGTCAAGCTGAAATTTCACCGGGTTGTTAACGATCGCCACGAGGCTCGCCGCCTGCGGCAGGCTCAGCGCCGCCGCGGTGGTGTTGAAGTAGTAGTTCGCGGCGGCCTCGATGCCGTAGACGGTGCCGCCGAAACCGGCGATGTTCAGGTACTGCCGCAGAATGTCATCCTTGGCATACTTCTTCTCGAGTCCGATCGCGAGCCGCATCTCCTTGAGCTTGCGGTCGGGGGTGGTCTCGGTGGCGGCGAGATAGCAGGCGTCGTGTTCGACCGGATCGACGATGATTTCGCACTTCTGCACGAGCACATTTTTCACGTACTGCTGCGTGATCGAGGATCCCCCCTGGGTGACGCCCCCGGCGACGGTGCTGAGGGTGGCCCGCACGGTGCCCTGCAGGTCGACGCCAGCGTGCTCGTAGAACCGGGGATCTTCACCGGCCACGGCGGCGTCCTTCACGAACTGGCTGATGGCGTCGAAGGCGACCTCGACCCGGTTCTGGTCGTAGAACGAGGCCAGGAGCACCGGTGTGCCGTCGGTCTGCGTCGCGTAGATGTTGCTCTTTTGCGACAGGGGTTCGATCGAGACGTACCCGGGCAGGTTTTCGAAGGCATTGATCGTGCTGCTGACGGCGACCCCCGAGACGGCGAGCACGGGAGTGACGGCCACACTGGCCAGAATGCCGGCGGCGACACTCATGGCGACGAAGCCGAGGAACCCACCGAGCACACCATGGCCGGTGCGTCGGTGGGTCTCGGCGAACGTGTAAGGCTCGAACACCTTGGTGGTCATTGTCATCCCCCGCGCCTTCGCCCTCGAACACCGTGTTCGGGGTCGATGACTTATGCAACAACACCGCGGGGGCTAAAGCTAGGGGTTGAAAGTTACGATCTGCTGTCGGAACTTTCCGGAGCAACGACGGGAACGCCGGCCGGAACACCGTCCGCAACATCGTTCGGAAGGCCCGTGGCAACGGCATCCTTCGCGAGGGCGCTCGCGACGCCGCCGCCGAGCAGTCCGCCGAGCAGGTCCTTGATGCCCACCCCCATGGTCGAGCTCAACACGGCGTCTACCTCGGTGAAGCCCGCGGCGACGTTCTTCGAGAGCTGGCTGGCGCCATCCGTCGAAATGACCGTGAGCTGGTCGATGTTGCCCATTGGCGCAGCCAGCTCGTGAGCGATCTTCGGCAGCATCTCGACGAGGCGCAGCTGAATGAGGGCCTCGGACTGCTGGGCGACGGCCTCGGCCGAGAGCCGGGTTGCGGTGGCTTCCGCGGTACCGCGGGCGAGAATCGCGTCGGCCTCGGCCTGACCCTCGGCGCGAATGGCGTCGGCGTAGGCGACGCGGCTGTCGCGGTCGGCGTTGGCGGCGGCGACGGATGCCTCGGCAGCGGCGATCGCGGTCACGCGAATCCGGTAGGCATCCGCGTCGGCAATGGCGTTGACCTCGGACTCGAGCTCGGCCTTACGCAGGCTGGCCCGGCGCTGGGCGGTGAGTTCCTGCTCCTGCACGATGGCCTGCTGGGCCTTCGCCTCGGCGAGCGGCTTCGACGCGGCGGCCTCGGCAGCTGCCTTGTCGGTGTCGAGCTGCAGGGCTGCCTTGCGCAGGGCGAGGGTGTTCTGTGCTTCTGCGATGGCCTGCTCGGCGGCGATCAGGGCTTCCTGCGATTCGCGGTTGGCGAAGTGCTCGGCCACCTCGGCCTGACGGCGCACCTTGGCCTGCTCGGCACGGCCGATGTCACGAATGTAATCGTTCTCGTCGGTGATGCCCTTGATTTCGAAGGAGTCGACGTCGAGGCCCTGGTTGGCGAGGGACTCGCGGGCTGTGGCGAGAACGGCGCTGCCGAGCTCGTCGCGCTTCTGGATGACGGTCATCACGTCGGTCGCGCCGATCGAGGACCTCAGCGAACCGCTCAGCACCTCCTGGGCGAAGCCGTCGATGTTCTTGTCCTGGCCGAGAAAACGCTGCGCGGCAGCCCGGATCGACTTCGGGGAATCGCCGACCTTGACGATGGCGACGGCCTCGACCGAGAGGGTGATGCCGTTGCGGTCCTGCGCGACCGCGGTGATCTCGATCGCGCGGCTGCGCAGGCTGATCTTGAAGGCCTTCTGAAAGAACGGGGTGATGAACACGCCCTGGCCGTGTACGACGCGCTGGCCTGACTCTTCGAGGGTCGCCCCGTCGACGATGGTCTTGCGGCTCTTCTTACCGGTGATGATGAGGGCCTCGTCGGGCCCCGCGTTCTTGTAGATCGTGCGGGCGTAGACGAGAACGACCACCGCGATGATGACGACGGTGACAATGATCCCGGGAATCGGGCCGAACAAGAAGTCGAGCATGGGGTCCTTCCGGTGCTGTGGCTGATGCCCGCCCAGTCTCGCAGAGGCCGGCGACCGGCACGAATCTCGAGCACCGGGCCACAACGCCGATCTACAAGACCGAACGGTCCAGCCGCTCTGGCAGCACGGCGAGCGGGGTGCGTACCGGGTCTTTGACCAGGTACATGGCCCGGTCGGCTTCGCGCAGCAGCAGTTCGGGTTCATCCCCACCAACCCCGAACGCGATACCGATGCTCACCCCGACGCTCACGGTGACCGGTGAGAGTTGCCCGGCATCGGGCAGATCGGGCAAATCGGGCAGGTCGTGCGGGTCTGGCAGATCGGGCAGGTCGATGGGCTGCCTGATCAGGTCGCTGATCTTCGCCGCGATCAGGGCAACGTCGTCGAGGCCCGCCACATCGGGGCACACCACGACGAACTCGTCGCCGCCGATGCGCGCGACCGTGTCGGTGCTGCGCGCACCGTGCGACAGCCGGGTGGCGACCTCGGAGAGCACCGCATCGCCGACATGGTGCCCGAGCGTGTCATTGATGATCTTGAAGCGATCCAGATCGAGAAAGAGCACGCCAACTCCCCGCCCGTGCCGCCCCGCATTCAGCAACGCCTGGTCGAGTCGGTCCAGGAGCAGGATGCGATTGGGCAGACCGGTCAGCGCGTCATGAAAGGCGAGGTGCTCAATCCGCGCCTCAATCTGACGCAGGGCCGTGATGTCGGTGACGCTCGCCAGATGTCCGGTGATCACGAAGTTCTGCGACGAGTCGTCGACCTCCGAACCGTTGAGGGGGGTGGTGCTCACCTGCACCCAGCTCTCCTCCCCATCCGGTCGACGAAACCGCAGGGTTGCCTCATAGCTGCCGCCCTGCTCGACGCAGGCGGTCCAGTCGCGAACGACACGTTCGACATCGTCGGGGTGAATTGCTTTTGCCCAGCCGCCGCCGAGCGACTCTTGCACGGTCATGCCGCTGAGGGACATCCAGGTGTCGTTCGCCGCCAGCAGGCCTCCGTCGGCATCGAGCTGCACGAAGCCGACGGGAGCCACCCGAATGAGTGCGTGCAGGGTCTCCGCGGACTCAGCCAATTCCCGCGTGCGCTCACTGACCGTCGACTCGAGGGTGCGGTTCACCTCGGCGAGTTGCTCGTCGCTGGCATCACGCAGGTGATCGAGTTCGCGCAGCCGCAGAGCCGCCAGCCAGCTGACCCCGCAACCGAGAACGGTCATGCTGATCACGAGCATCCCGGTTCCGAACGCGGTGGTGTACATCCCTTCGCGTTCGCCCCAGAGGCGCAGCCAGCCCACCAGAAACGGTACGAGAAGAAAGAAGGGAAAGGCGCCGCGCAGCAGGGTTCCGGCGCTGCCCTGATCGCGCAGCAGCCCGATGAGTCCGTCTCTCGGTCGTTGCGCCATGATCGCCAGCGACAGGATCAGCAAGCTGGCGCCGGTGTGGGGCGCCATGCTGGTGGTTCCCGCGACGGTGTACAACGAGGAGACGCTATAGGCGAAGCCGACGAGAGCGATCTGGCTGATCCCGAGGCCGACCATCGACAACATGAGGGCCAGCGTCGTGTGCCGGCGATACCCGATCAGGGCGACGGATGCCCCCAAGAAGATCAGCGCCGCGGCCGTGCCGGGGGCCATGATGAGCGAGTGCCCGCCCAGGTCAACGGTGCCGAGGTCGATTCCGGGCAGCAGGGTGGCCACACCCAGAGAGGCGGCGAAGGCATATTCGAGCAGGGTCAGCGTGCCGAGCACCGCGACCAGGCAGCCGAGCACGCCCGCGGCAATGGGGCGATTCAGAAGGAGCACGGCGGCGGCCAACAACAGCAGGCAGAGGGCCGTCGTCGGTCTCATGGCCCCGAATCCGGGAATCAGGTTGGTGAGCCGGCTTAGGCCGACGTACCATCCGACCAGCGCCAGGGCACCGACGACGACCACGATCAGGGCCCCGATTCGCGCGCTCACAACCATGGTGCTCCGACTCCCGAGAGGCTCCGGAGCCGATCGTTCCCCTAAGGCTAAGTCGAACCGGGGGACGAATCAATGTATTTTCCTTGGTTTCGTAAGTCCCCCGGTTGGGGGCCGTACCGTTCCCCGCTAAAAGACGGTCAGCCCGTGCGCTAGAAACTGGGCCCGCACGCGGTCCTGCAGCGCTGCATCCGGTGGCGTCACGCCGTGCAGCGGGTACGGGATGCTGAGCCGGTTCCACTTGTCCTCGCCCATCTGGTGAAAGGGCAGTACCTCCACGCGCGCCACGTTGGGCCAGCGGGCGACGATCCGGGCGACGGCCTCCACGTTGTCGACGGCGTCGGTGAGGCCCGGCACGAGCACGAAGCGCACCCACACCGCGATGCCGCGTTCGGCAAGTCGGTCACCGAACGCGATCGTCGGGGCGAGCTCACGCCCGGTGACCTCGCGGTAGGTGTCGGGTAGGCCCGACTTCACGTCGAGCAGCACGAGGTCGACGTTGTCGAGCAGTTTGTCGGAGGCACTCGCCCCGAGGTAGCCGGAGGTGTCGAGGGTCGTGTGGATTCCGCGGCCGTGCAGCTCGGCGAACAGGCGTGTGACGAACGCGGGCTGCATCAGCGGCTCGCCGCCCGATACCGTCACACCGCCCTTCGTGGCCGTGAACACGCCCTCATACCGGCGGATGCGGGTGAGGATGTCCTCGATGTCGGTCACGGTGCCGTCGCGCAGCTTCCAGGTGTCCGGGTTGTGGCAGTACTGGCAGCGCAGCAGGCACCCCGACAGAAACAGGGTGAGGCGGGTACCCGGCCCGTCCACAGCGGTCACGAGCTCCCAGGAGTGCAGGCTCGCGACCGAACCCGACCGGATCGCGGCCATCTCGGCGTGGTGGGCCGCCGTCTGGTCGGGCGCCGCAGCATCCGATAGCGCAGCATCCGACACCGCGACATTCGACACCGCGACGGTACCGGCGTCGAGGGCGACGACGGCGCACTCCTGGCTCGGAAAATCCGCGCTCGGCATCCCGAGCATGACAGCCGGCACGGGCGTCAGACGCTGCCGTGGAACGTGCGGCTGATGACGTCGAGCTGCTGTTCGCGGGTCAGCCGGATGAAGTTGACCGCGTAACCCGACACTCGGATGGTGAGCTGCGGATAGTTCTCCGGGTGTTCCATGGCGTCTTCGAGGGTCTCCCGATTGAGCACGTTGATGTTCAGGTGGTAGCCGTGTGAGAGCGTGTACGCGTCGATCAGGCCGACCAGGTTGGTCACCTGCTCCTCCGGCGTGTGGCCGAGACCGGCCGGCACGACCGTGTTGGTGAGCGAGATGCCGTCCTGGGCCTCGGCGTACGGAATCTTCGCGACGCTCAGCGCGGAGATGAGCATGCCGTGAGTGTCGCGGCCGTTCATCGGGTTCGCGCCCGGGGCGAACGGGGCGCCGGCGCGGCGACCGTCGGGGGTGTTGCCGGTCTTCTTGCCGTAGACGACGTTCGACGTGATCGTCAGCACCGACTGGGTGTGCACCGCGTTCCGGTAGGTCGGGTGCTTGCGGATCATGCCCATGAAGGTCTCGACGATGAGCACGGCGATGGAGTCGACCCGGTCATCGTCGTTGCCGAACGCCGGGTACTCGCCCTCGATCGTGTAGTCGGTGACGAGGCCGGTCGTATCGCGCACCGGGCGCACGGTGGCGTACTTGATGGCGGAGAGCGAGTCGGCGGACACGCTGAGGCCGGCGATACCGCAGGCCATGGTGCGCAGAATGTCGCCGTCATGCAGGGCCATCTCGAGGCGCTCGTAGGCGTACTTGTCGTGCATGTAGTGGATGCAGTTGAGCGCGTCGACGTAGGTCTCCGCGAGCCATTCGAGGGTGCCGAGGTAGGCATTCCAGACGGTGTCGTAGTCCAACACATCGCCGACCAGCGGCACGGTCTCGGGGGCGATCTGCTCGCCGGTGATCTCGTCACGGCCACCGTTGATGGCGTAGAGCAGGGCCTTGACGGTGTTGACGCGGGCTCCGAAGAACTGCATCTGCTTGCCGACCCGCATCGGGGACACGCAGCAGGCGATCGCCGCGTCGTCACCCCAGGCGTCGCGAATCAGGTCGTCTGACTCGTACTGAATGGCCGAGGTGTCGATCGAGACCTGCGCGCAGAAGCGCTTGAAGCCCGCGGGCAGGGCATCGCTCCAGAGCACGGTCAGGTTCGGCTCGGGGGCCGGGCCCAGGTTGTAGAGGGTCTGCAGAAAACGAAAAGCAGTCTTGGTGACCAGCGCCCGGCCGTCGAGGCCGATGCCACCCATCGACTCGGTCACCCAGGTCGGGTCGCCGGAGAAGAGTTCGTCATATTCGGGGGTGCGCAGAAAGCGCACGATGCGCAGCTTGATGACGAGGTCGTCGATGAGCTCTTGGGCGGCTTCCTCGGTGAGGATGCCGGCGGTCAGATCCCGTTCGATGTACGCGTCGAGGAATGCGGTGTTGCGGCCGAACGACATGGCGGCACCGTTTTGTTCCTTGACCGCGCCGAGGTAGGCGAAGTACAGCCACTGAATCGCCTCGGTCGCGGTTTCGGCCGGGCGAGAGATGTCGAAGCCGTAGGACACGGCCATCTGCACGAGTTCTTTGAGCGCCTTGATCTGCTCCGAGTTCTCTTCTCTGGCGCGGATGATCTCTTCGGTGGAGGGCTGCATGTCGAGTCCGACCCGCTCGCGCTTCTTGCCGGCGATGAGCGCGGTCACACCGTACAGGGCCACGCGGCGGTAGTCGCCGATGATACGGCCGCGGCCGTAGGCATCCGGCAGTCCGGTGATCAGGTGGCTGTGGCGGGCGCGTTTGACGGCCGGCGGGTAGACGTCGAAGACGCCGTCGTTGTGGGTCTTGCGGTACTTCGTGAAGATGGTTTCCAGTTCCGGTGAGACCGGGTAGCCATAGGTTTCGAGGCTCGTCGCGACCATGCGCCAGCCGCCGAAGGGCATGATGGCGCGCTTGAGCGGGGCATCCGTCTGCAGGCCCACGATGATCTCGTTCGGGCGGTCGATGTAGCCGGGGGCGTGCGCGGTGATCGAGGCGGGGGTGGTCGCGTCGACGTCGTAGACGCCCTTGCGCTGTTCCTCGGGGAACATGGCGCTGAGTTTCGCCCAGACGCCGGTCGTGCGCGCGGTGGCGCCGGCGAGAAAGCCTGCGTCGCCGAGGTAGGGCGTGTAGTTGCGCTGGATGAAGTCGCGCACGTCGATGCCGTCCTGCCACGGTCCGGAGACGAAGCCCGCCCAGCCGAGCGGTTCGGCGTGGAACGGTGCCGCCTGTTGGCCTGCGCTGCGGGTGCCTTCGGTCATGGTCATAGGGTCGCTCTCCTCGTGGGATCGTGATGAAAGAATCGAGACGCGCGCGTGATAGACGGAGCGTCTACCTTGACGCTACGCCGACGGATGCGACAGCGCCCGGGTCTTTCGGCCCCACTTCCAGAGGCCAGAGGTGGGGCAGTTCCACGCTGGAGGGTATTTCACAACAAGGGCACCCTAAGGTTGCCCAGTGACTGAAGCCCCCTCAAATTCCCCGCGCCCGTTCCGCCCGCAATCCGGTTGGGTTCGCGGCGTCGGCCTCATGATTTTCTTCAGCCGCTGGCTGCAGGCCCCGCTCTACCTCGGCCTGATCGTGGCGCAGATCATCTACGTGATCGTGTTCATGGTCGAGCTCGTCAGCCTCGGCGGCGACGTCTGGCACTCGCTGACCGTGCCGGACGAAGACGGTGCCATCCACGTCGAAGAAGCCGCGATCATGCTCTCCGTGCTGGGCCTGATCGACGTCGTCATGATCGCGAACCTGCTGATCATGGTCATCATCGGCGGCTACGAGACGTTCGTCTCACGCATCCGCATCGACGGCCACCCCGACCAGCCCGAGTGGCTCTCACACGTGAACGCGAACGTGCTCAAGGTCAAGCTCGCCATGGCGATCGTGGGCATCTCGTCGATTCACCTGCTCAAGACGTTCATTGAGGTCGGCGATCTGGCCGCCCGCGGAACCCCGGTAGAGACCAACCCGACCGAGACCATCACGGGCAACTTCTACACCTGGGACGGCGTGCTCTGGCAGGTCGTCATTCACATGGTGTTCATTCTCTCGGCCATCGCGCTGGCCTGGATCGACCGCATCTCGCAGAGCGCGGCCCACGGTCCGGCCAAGCCGTCGACGATCACGGCGTCGCCGGCCGGCCCGGCCTTCTCCCCCGCCGCGCCGGCGTCGCTCGAATCGGCTCCGACCGGCACACCGATGGCCCTCACCGCCATTGACCACTCGGCCGGCAGCCAGCTGCTGCAGCTCGGCCGGCTGCGCGACGCCGGGGTCGTCACCGACGACGAGTTCCAGGCCAAGAAGACCGAGCTGCTCGCCCGCTTCTAGAATTCCCGACGCCGAACCGTGAGTTGAGCATCGGTTTCCGCTGGCAACGGATGTTCAACTCACGGTTCGGCGTCGGCTACCTGGCTTCGGGATGCTTGAGTTCGGGATGCTTGAGCTCGGGATGCTTGAGCTCGGGGTGTTTGAGTTCGGGGAACTGGTCGTCGCGCCACTCCTGGGGCAGGGGCATTCCCTGCTCGGCGGCCACGTTCTCACGGGCCCGCAGCTCGACACGGCGAATCTTGCCCGAGCTGGTCTTGGGCAGCGGCGCGAACTCGACCCGGCGCACCCGCATGTACGGCGGCAGGCCCACCCGGGCGTGGTGCAGCACGGCGAGGGCCGTCTCGCGGGTCGGCTCCCAGCCGGCCGCGAGCTGCACGTACGCCTTGGCGATGTTCAGACGCGTGGCATCCGGTGCCGGCACCACGGCCGCCTCGGCGACGGCGGGGTGCTCGAGCAACACGCTCTCCACCTCGAACGGCGACACCTTGTAGTCGGAGGATTTGAACACGTCGTCGGTGCGACCGATGAAGGTGAGGTAGCCGTTGGACTCACGGCGGGCGACATCTCCGGTGCGAAAATAGCCGTCGCGGGTGGCGCGCGCGGTGAGCTCGGGGTCTCCGTGATAACCGGTCATCACATTCACCGAGCGCTCAGACAGGGCGAGGCAGATCTCGCCCTCGTCGGCGACCTCGCCCGTGATCGGGTCGAGCAGTTCGATACTGACGCCGGGCAGCGGCAGCCCCATCGAGCCGGCAAGCAGCTCGGATCCGGGCGCGTTGCCGACGATCGCGGTGGTTTCGGTCTGGCCGTAGCCGTCTCGAATGGTGAGGTCCCAGGCACGATCGATCTGCGCGATCACCTCGGGGTTCAGCGGTTCGCCGGCCGACAGCAGCTCGCGCAGGGCCGCCGGCTTGCTGCCGACGTCGGACTGGATCAGCATGCGCCAGACCGTCGGCGGCGCGCAGAACGTGGTGACCTTCGCGCGGTGAAGCTGGGCGGTGAGGGCCGCCGGGTCGAAGCGGGAATAGTTGTAGACGAACACCGTCGCTTCGGCGATCCATGGCGAAAAGAAGCAGCTCCAGGCATGCTTGCCCCAGCCGGGCGAGCTGATGGCGAGCTGCACGTCGCCCGGCATGAGGCCCAGCCAGTACATCGTCGACAGGTGTCCGACCGGGTACGAGGTCTGCGAGTGCAGCACCATCTTGGGTTTGCTCGTGGTGCCCGACGTGAAGTAGATCAGTGACGGGTCTTCAGAGGCGACCGTGACACCGAGATCTGTCGGGCTGACCGCGGCGGAGGCGGCGTAGTCGAGCCATCCGTCTGCCGGCACTGCCGCGGATGCGGCGGCGGCCTGTCCGACGCTGATGCGCGTGTAATTCCCGGCGATGTCAGCAAACTTGTGTGCGTCGGCGGCGTTGGCGATGACGTGTTGCACGCCGCCGCGGGCCACCCGGTCGGCGAGGTCGCCGGAATCGAGCATCTCGGAGGTCGGCATGATGACCGCGCCGACCTTCATGATGGCGAGCATCGACTCCCAGATCTCGATCTGGTTGCCGAGCATGAGCATCACGTGGTCGCCGCGGCCGACGCCGTTCTGCTGCAGCCAGGTGGCGACCCGGTCGGAGCGGAGCAACATGTCGGCGAAACTGATCTTCTGCTCGCGGCCGTCTTCCTCGACGATCCAGAGTGCGATGCGGTCATTGCCCGCGGCGATCACGTCGAACCAGTCGGTGGCCCAATTGAAGGTGGGGCCCACATCGGGCCACTCAAAGTCGGCGGCGGCCTGGGCGTGGTCGGCGCGCAGCGCAAGCAGCTGGTCGCGGGCGGCGCGGTAGGCGGTGGTGGCTCGTGATGGTGTCGCGGTGCTCTGCGTCGGCAACTCTGCCGGGTATTCCGAATCAGTCATAGCTTTGATTCTCTCAAAATTCATATGCCCTCGCGGGCACGGATGTCGACAGACCGCGCTTTCTGCGGTCGAAATCCAGGGCAGGGCCGCTCCCAGACGACCGTGACGCACCTCATCGTCGCCGTGGCGCAGCCGCGCCGCTGTAGCCGGGTCAGAGTACCGGCGCGGCGACGAGGTCCAGACTGCGATCCCAGAGTTCGCGAGCGAGGGCGCTGTCGGCTGCCTGCTTGTGCGCCTTCGCGACGCGACGCTTGTCGTAGTATTCCCCCGACACCCAGTCCACGCCGGGCGTCGTCGTGGCGAGCCAGACGAGAGTGTCGGCGCCCTGTTCCGGCGTCTTCAGAAAGCGCTTGAGCCAACTGGTATAGACGAGGCGCATGACACTCGTCGACCCGGCCGCGAAGCCGGTCGCGACGCCGCCCGGGTGGAAGGCGGCCGTCGACAGCCCCTGCTCGTGAAAACGGCGATGCAGTTCGGTCGTGAACAGAATATTGGCGAGCTTCGCGTCGCCGTAGGCCTTGTTGGCCGAGTAGCCGCTCGTTGCGTTGAGGTCGCCGATCACGAGGTTGCCGAGCAGCGAATTAGCGGCGCTCGAGGTGTTGATGACGCTCGCGCGACTCTGCAGGAGCCGGTCCATGAGCAGGTTGGTCAGCAGGAACGGGGCGAGGTGGTTGACCTGAAAGGTCTTCTCGTTACCGTCGACCGTGGTCTGGCGCTCCCCCATGATGCCGCCGGCATTGTTGGCGAGCACGTCGATGCGCGGGTAGCGCTCGAGCAGCGTCGCGGCGAGCGATCGCACCTCCGACAGGTCGGCGAAGTCGGCCACGAAGAAGTCCGCCCCGAGTTCATCGGCGACCTGACGGGTCTTGGTGGCTGAACGCCCGACGATCACGACGCGGTCGCCCCGGCGGCTCAGGTTGCGGGCCGCGGCCGCGCCAATGCCGTCGCTCGCGCCGGTGATCACAATGGTTCGTTTCGACATGCGAGCTCTTTCCTTAGCGTGGGCGGGCAACGCTACCCCACGTACCCGGTCGCTGGCTGGGCCGGTACATCCGCTTTTGCGCGGGACGTTGTGCCCTATACGCCGTGTTCCGTGCCGCCAGATGATGGAAGCATCATGACCCAGCGCATCCTCGATCAACCCGCACCTCTTCCGCAGACCCCGACGACACAGGCCCCAGCCACACGGATCAGAAGCGGCAAGCGGCACCGGATGCGCCGCCTCACACTGATCGTCTCGGGTTGCGTTGTCGGAGTGGTCGCGATTCTGCTCGTGGCCGTGCTCACCGTGGGTGGCCTCTTCGTCACACCGAAGTACCTCGAGCCGTGGGCCGCCGATTATGCGGCACAGTTCGACGACCCCCGGGTGCAGCTCGCCGCTTACGGCCTGCTCGCCCCCAACAGCCACAACATGCAGCCGTGGATCATCGAGCTTGACCCAGCCGACGTCGACGCGTTCTCGCTCTATGTCGACGCCGACCGCCTGACCCCCGCCGTCGACCCGCTGTCCCGCCAGATACTGGTCTCCCAGGGCGCCTTTCTTCAGTACCTGGTTGTCGGTGCGGCGCACCTCGGCATTGACGTGGCGATTGAGCTTTTTCCGGACGGCGAGTATGACGAAGCCGATCTGGCTGCGAGCATGACGACTCGTGCGGTGGCCAGAATCGTGCTGAACCCTGCGGCGGCGGGCACCGAGACCGCGGCAGGCGCCATGGCCGCTGACTTCGACTCTCTCTTTCTCTCTGACACGAACCGCAGCCCCTACAGCGACGAGTCGTTGACCAGGGCGCAGGTAAGCTCGCTCGCCGCCACGGCCGATGCATCCGTCGCCCGTCTTGATCTCGTCACCGAGGCCGCCGACGTGGCCACACTCGGTGCCTTCGGCGTGCGGGGCAGCACCATCGAATCGGGCAATGCGGATGTCGCCGCCGAGTCCGCCGGCCTGTTCCGCGCGAACGAGGCCGAGAAAAACAACGAGCGGTACGGTTTCGCTGTGGAGGGACAGGGTACGTCGGGCTTCATGAAATACCTCATGCAGGGCGCGCTCACGATGATTCCGAGCATCAACAGCGCACAGAGTTCGGCCGACCGCGACGTGGCCATGGCCACGGCGGCCGCCGCGGCGACGCCCGCCTACGCGCTGATCAGCACCCAGGCAAACAGCCGCACCGAACAGGTTGAGGCGGGCATGCTCTACGGCGCCCTCAGCCTGCGGGCCCGCAGCCTGGGCCTCGTGATGCAGCCCATCAGCCAGGTGCTCGAGGAGTATCCGATGATGGCCGAGCCGTATGCCGGGATTCACGCCGCGTACGCCCCGAACGGGGCGACCGTGCAGATGCTCGTGCGCGTCGGCACGGCCACAACCGACTACCCCGTCACGATGCGCCGGGGCGTCGAGTCGCTGCTGCGCTGAGCGAACTGCTGCGCTGCGCAGACTGCTGCGCTGCGCAGACTGCTGCGCTGCGCGAACTGCCGGGCCGATTGTTACGCCCGAATTTGTCACGGTCATCAGACCCCGGGCGAAAACGTCGTGACCGCTAGGCTGCAAAGCAGTCTGGAAACTTTCCCTCACACGCGCGACACCGCACGCAGGAACAAGGTCATGAGAGCACTCGTTCGGGTCCGCCGATGACGCAGCGACCCACGATGGAGCGCCCGATGGCCAGCACGGATTCCGGCTCCGCGATTGCCCCGACACACCGGTGGCTCAGACTGCTCTGGATCGTCCCGGCCGCTCTCGTGCTGTTTGCCGGCGTCGTGCTGGCGGCGCGCGGCATCCGCTCTCTGCCAGAGGTTCAGTCGTTTCTGGCCGTGTATCCCGGCACGACGACCCTGCCGGACTCGGCCCCGGTGGGGATTCCCGCGTGGCTGGCCTGGCAGCACGGACTGAACGCATTCTTTCTGTTCTTCATCATTCGGACCGGCTGGCAGATTCGCCGCACCGGTCGTCCGACCAGTTTTTGGAAGCGCACGAACACCGGCCTGTTGCGCACGAAACGACCGCCGACCAGAATCGGTCTGAACGTGTGGCTGCACCTCGGCTGGGACACGCTGTGGGTGCTGAACGGGGTGTTGTTCTACGTGTTGCTGTTCGCGACCGGGCAGTGGCTGCGGCTCGTGCCGGTGACCTGGAGCATCGTTCCGAACGCAGCGTCGGCGGCGCTGCAGTACGCGTCGCTCGACTGGCCGATGGAGAACGGCTGGATTAACTACAACGCGCTCCAGACCATCAGCTACTTTCTGGTCGTGTTCGTGGCCGCCCCGCTGGCCCTGCTGACGGGGCTGCGCCTCTCGCCGTCATGGACGTCCCGACGGATGAGCGCGCTGTTTCCGATCCGAGTCGCCCGCGCCCTTCACGTCGCCGTGATGCTCTTTTTCGTCGCCTTCATCAGCGTGCACGTTTTTCTGGTGTTCACGACGGGAGCCCTGCGCAACCTCAATCACATGTATGCGGCTCAAGACGGCGAGGGTTGGCACGGCTTCGCGATCTTCGCCGGGGCGCTCGTCGTGACGATCGTGGTCTGGGCCGCGGCCAGACCACGGGTCGTGCGCGCGATCGCGGCCCTGACCGGCACGATCACCGACCGCCCCGCCCCGCCCCCACAGCCCGCCCCATAGCGCCGCGAGAGCGGGTGAATCGTCGGTGTGACGTGGTCACAGCGACGATTCACCCGCTCTCGCGGGAACTGGGTGGGGCGGGGTGGGCTACTGGATGTCGGAGTCCGGGGGTTCGAGCCGCACGGTTCGGTCGGCGGTGACGGATGCCACGCCCTCGACCTCCTGCACGGCCGCCAGATCTTGCGGCCGCACACTGCCCGTGATGATGCCGACCTCGCCCAGCACGGCATCGACCGCCATGCCGCTGGCACGCAGCCGCTCGGCCACGCGCTCGAGGTCGTCAGCGTGCCCGTCGTCGACGACGACACTGACATTCAGCATGGTGACACCCTCCTTGGTCGCACCGCCCGTTTCATTCGCACCGCCCGTTGCGCGCGGCTAACGTGAATCATCGTCCGACGATACGCTGCGCGAGCCGCGCTGCGGTGCCAGGCCGAGGCCCGATCCCACGTCGACGGAGGGGGCAAGCAGCCGCTGGCCCTCCTGCACGAGGGTGGCCCACAGTTCGCGACCTCGAAAACCGGTCGCCTCCGCCCAGAGCGCCGCGAGGCCGGCGATGTGCGGCGTGGCCATGCTCGTACCGCTGATCGTGTTGTATTTCGCCGGCATCAGCCACGAGGACAGCACCCGGAATCCCGGACCCGCAATGTCCACCTGTCCCCCGCGTATCGCCAGGGTACGGGCCGAGAAGTTGGCGACGTCCAGGGACTGTTCCAGGGCGGCCACCGCGAGAATGTGCGGGCTGTTCGCAGGTGCGCCCACAAAGCCAAAGTTGCCCTGTGACCGCGCGGCGTTGTTGCCGGCGGCAGCGATGATCAGCGATCCCTTGTTGAGGGCACGACGACCCGCCGCGGTGTATGGCGGATGCACCTGCGACACGTTGGCGCCGAGCGACATCGAAATGATCGGCACCTTGTTGGCGACCGCCCAGTTGATGCCGGCGATGATGCCGCCGTCACTGCCAGATCCGGCATTGCTGAGCACCTTTCCGACGAAGATTTCGGCGCCATAGGCTATTCCGTAGCGCGGACCGCTCGCCGGGGCGTTGGTTCCCGTCGAGGTACCGATGCAGTGGGTGCCGTGGCCGTGGCCGTCCTGCGCCTGCTCGTTCGGAATGAACGACTGCGTCGTAATCTGGCGCCCCGCGAAGTCGGGGTGGGTCGAGTCGAACCCGGTGTCGAGCACCGCGACCCGAATTCCCCGGCCCGACCACGGCGACGACGGCACGTCGGTCGCCTGCAGACCCCAGGTGAACTGAGGCGTGTCCTGGAAAGCGAGCGGGTTCGCGCCGAACCCGCTGCGGGTCCCAGTCTGCAAGCCGGCCTGCTGCATGTCCTGTTCCTGTGAGCCCTGGCCGGGCGAGGTCTGGGTGCCCTGCCGCTTCAGGATGTGGTGCACGAGTTCGGGTGAAATCGACTGGATGGTTCCGCGATCCTCGGCCGAGTGCGCAAAGCTGCGCGCCTGCCCCCGGTCGGCTGTCACCACGGCGATGCCGAGCTCCGAGAATATGGTGGCGTCGGCGTTCTCGACCTCGAGCGGGTCAACCGATTGGTCGGTGAAGTCACGGGAATTCGCGACGTTCCCGAGGCCCGCGTTGCGCAGGGTGGCCGTGGGGTCTCCCTCGCTTTCGTCGAAGACGACGATGAAGCGTCCGGTCGTCTCCAGCACATCGCTGCCGGGGGGCAGTCCGGTTCCGCGGGCGAAGTTCTCTGATCCGGGCTCAATCATGGTGGTGCTCCTTTCGCTGCTACATGGGCGTGCTCACCTGGGCGCGTTGTCACATGCGGTGCCAGCTTGGCGAGCGACCCGTTACGGAGGCGTTATCCCGGTGTTATCGCCGCACACCTTGACAGCGAAGCCCGGCAGGACCACGGTTTTCCCGTGCCCACCGAAAGCGACCTGATTACCCTCACCGCCCTGGCCGAGGGGCCCAACACCTCCGGCCCGAACGGTGCGCTGCTGACCCGCGTGCGGGTACCGGTCGAGCGCATCACCCTTGACGCGCACTCTGCGGCCACCATGCTCAGCGCCCGCTTCGCGATCTCGGTGAACGGCACCGCCCCGCAGCACCGCCGCCGCCCTGCCCTCGCCGACCTCGCCGACCCGCGGCCCCCGTGGGGCTGCGTCGACCGCGCACCATCGCCGCACCGAGTCGACCTGCTCGCCGACCGTCGTTTTCTGGCCCAGCACGTCTACGCGGTGGCCGCCTCGACGCTGTTCGTCTTCGAATCCACGCTGGGGCGGCGGATGGGCTGGGCCGGCGGCAAACGCCTCTCCATTTTCGCCTACGACCAGGTCGCCGCGAGCGATTCGGGGTACGACCGTGACGAGCGAAGCATCCGCTTGGGGCACTACGCCGACGATCAGGGCCCGGGCCGGGTGCCGTTGGCTCTGTTCCGAGACGTTGTCGCCCACGAAGTGACACACGCGATTATCGACGGCTACCGGCCGCGGTGGGCCGACGCCCACGCGGGAATCGACGCGCTGGCGCTGCACGAGGCCATCGCCGATCTGGTCGCGATCCTGTCGGTGTTCGCCGCCGACGAACGCGTCGAACAGCTGCTCGCCGGCGTGGTGCCGCCCGTGGCCGACCAGGCCGCACTCGTCGGCATCACGACCGAGCTGCTGCGTGGCCGCCTCTTCGGGTTCGGCGACGGCCTCGCCAGCCACACCGCCGCCCACTCCTCCGCCCGCTCCGCCGCCTCCCGCTACGGCCTCGCCGGCCGCAATAGCCTCACCGACGAGATCCCCGATGACTGGCGCACCCTGCCGAGCCCGCACGCCCGCAGCCAGGCGGTTGTGCACGCGCTGCTGGCCGTGGTTGTGCGGCTCTGGGTGGAACGCATCGATCGACCCGGCGGGCGAGCCAGCCTCGTGCAGGTCGCCTCCGCCGGCGCGATCGTCGGCCGCCGAGTCCTGACGATGCTCGTGCGCGGCCTGGGCTACCTGCCGCCCGTCGACACGACCTGGGAAGACCTGCTGCACGGAATTCTCGCGGCCGACGAGCAGCTGGTGCCCGGCGACGACAACCACTACCGCGACGCCGTCGTTGAAGCCTTCGCAGCCATCGGAGTGCGACGGGCAACGCCCGTCGACGTGGCAGCCCTGGCGCCGCAGCTGCGCTATCCGATTCGCCTCGCCGCCCTCGGCAGCGACCCCGAAGAGGTGCTGCGCCTGATTTGGGAGAATCCGGCCCTGATCGAAGCGGCCGGACTCGATCCGGCCCGCTCGATCACCGTCGACCGGGTGCGGCCCAGCGTGCGGGTCAGTCCCGATGGCTTCGTCGTCTCGGAGATCGGCGCCTCCTTCACCCAGGAGTTTCTGCTCGACCGAGCCGAGGCCCGCAGGGCGGGACTGCCCGCCGCCGGACCAGTACTGATTCGCCGCGGCGGTCTGCTGCGCTTCGACGAGGGTGGCCGCCTCAGTTTTGCCGCCTTCGCGCCGACGGTGCCAACTGCTCGAAATGCATCGACTGCATCGACTGCACGGACCGCATCGATAGCGCCGCCGGTTCGCCGGCGCGCCACCCGTGAGGTAGCGGATGCCGCCGACGCCCCACAGACCACTGGAACGGCGTTCCACCAAGCGATGGAACGCCGTTAACCACCGCGAAACAGGCGCTCAGGCGGGTTCCCGCATTCCTGACGGGTTCGTCTGGCGCCGCTGACTACTGACGCATGAGGTTGCGCGACAGCGCCCCGAGTGCGCGCTCTGAACGGCTGTCGCGACCCAGGCGACTCGGCGACCCCCACGTTCCGGCGGGGATAGGCCCGACCTCCGCCTGGGTGTGGAGTGTCGGTTGGTGGTGAGAGGCTCGGGTTGAAAAGATGCGTTTCAGACTCCGACCGTGGGAGCTGGTGCAGCACGATCAACCGGCCGAACAGGCCGCTACTCGGGGTGTCGATAAATACCAGAGTCAGAAAAAGTTCTTGAGTTTCTCTGGTATTTGTCTTCATTCAGGAGTAAACTGAGAATATGTCACAGACACTCCCGTCGGACACAGATGCCGACCACAATCCGGTTTCACGCCTCGCCCACATCACCGAGCAACTCGCCGACGCTCTCGAAGGGCTCGTCTTCCCGCTGGTCGCCGATGACGAGTCCCTCGCCCTTCTTGATGGGCTCGAGCAGCTCGGCCGCCGCGTCGATGGTGCCCGCGTTGCCTCAACAGCGGATGTTGCCCGCCGTGCTGACGTCGAGTACGACGGCGGCACCGACACCCTGTCTGAGCGCATGGGGTGCACGGGCAAGCTCGACCTGATCATGAGTGTCACCCACGTGTCAGTGCGGGAAGTGAAGCGACGCATCAGCCTCGGAGCGCTGACCGGTGTGCGGCCTGAGGTGGGACAGTTGCGACCGGCGGTGTTTCCCACCGTGAGTGCGGCACTGGCTGCCGGGGAGATTGGCGTGGACTCGGCCGAGATCATCGTGAAAGGCTTGCAGGAGGTGATCCGGCAGGCCGACCCCTCGGATCTGCACCTCGCCGAACGAGTGCTCGTCGCCAATGCGACGGGTGCCCTCAACGACGACACCGAGGGTCTCCCCGGTGCCGGTATCGCGTTGCCGGCCGATCGGATGCGAGTGCTGGTACATGAGTGGCAGGCCCGACTCGACCCCGACGGCATCGCACCCCAGGAAGAGGCCCGGGAGGCCAAGAGCAGCATCAGCTTCGGCTCATTCGAACGAGGCCTGTACCGAATCTTCGGCGGCGTCACCCCCGACCTGCGCGGCGAGTTCGAGACGTATTTCGCGTCGCGGCTGTCGGCGCGGGCGACGGCGACGGCGACGGTGAAGTTTCTGCCCACCGCCGGACAGACCGACATGGCCGGGACCGACGGGTCCGACGGGTCAGAAGGGCCAGACGGGTCCGAGGTCGTGCCTGACACCGACGCCGTTGATATCGACCGTCGCCCCGCCGGGGAAAAGCGGGCCGACATTCTGCGCGACATGGTCCGTGAAGCCGCCCGCGACCCCAAAGCCGGAGTGATGGGCGGCTCCGCCCCCACCGTCACGGTGCACGTCAACGCGGTCGATCTCAACGCCGGCCGCGGCGTCGGCTGGATCGACGGAGTCGAAGCCCCGGTCTCACTCACGACCGTCGACCAGGCCCTCTGCAGCGGCGGATTCATCCCCATCCTGTTCGGCCCGAACAATGAGGTCCTCCGAGTTGGCGATAAACGGCGGGCGTTCTCCCCGGCGATGACGAAAGCGATCATGTCTCGCGATGGCGGCTGCATCATCTCCGGTTGCGACATCCCGGCGTACTGGACCGAACTGCACCACGTGAAAAGCTACGCCCAGGGCGGCAAAACCGAAGTCGCCAACGGGGTGTGCCTCTGTTATCGACATCACCACGCCATCGACACCTCGGGTTGGCAGATCCGCATGACCCACGGAAGGCCCGAAGTACTCGGCCCGGCCTGGATTGATCCGAGCCAAACGTGGCGGCCCGCCCAAAACCACCGCGCCAACCGCCCCGTGAACTAGCAGCCGTCTACTCAGGCCTTCGACAACTCTTTACTCAGGCCTTCGGCAGCTCTTTACCGCTCACGAGAACAGGCTAGTTGCGGTCGTCGCGGGCCGGCTTGTCCGTTCGCACGGGCCCCAGCGTGCGTACCGGCCTCTCCGCTCGCACGGGTGCCGGGGACCCGGCGCGGGCGAACGGGCTGCCCCACGGCATCCGCTTTCCGGCGGCCGGGGCTTCGAGCTGAGCCCGCTGCGTGAACTTCTCGGCCCGCAAATCCGTGTTCACCTGCGTGAGGATGTCGGCACGGGTGAGGTAGGGATTGGCGAGCAGGGCCTGAATCAGAAAGTGGGTGAAAGCTCCACTGTACCGACCGCCAAAGTTGGCGTCGGCCGCGGTCTGGTTGGAGCGACAGGCTGCGAACAGGGCCGGGTGCCCGGCTCCCTGCTCGCCGGTGTCGCCGGTGTCGGTCGCCGCGCGCACCAGATCACGGAACGACCGCGAGTTGGCGGCCTCGGCGCGTTCGACCGCGACCGGCGTCGGTGGCGGCACGAACCGCGGGCGCCGACTGGGCAACAGATCGATCGCACGCAGCCCCGTGCCGCTGTGGCAGGTGTCGAGGATCACGTCAAGCAGCGCATTCTCGGGCAGCAGCGCGAACAGGTCGTGCAGCTCATCGTCGACAATGA
The DNA here is from genome assembly GCF_004403305.1 of Cryobacterium frigoriphilum. Taxonomy (GTDB): domain Bacteria; phylum Actinomycetota; class Actinomycetes; order Actinomycetales; family Microbacteriaceae; genus Cryobacterium; species Cryobacterium frigoriphilum. The sequence goes on from NZ_SOHE01000018.1 coordinate 58,838, forward strand.
GCGTCGTCGGGTCCCAGTTATCGCCCGACTGGCGCATGTCGTAGGTCACGAAAGCTTCGTCGACGCTGTCCGATTCGTCGGCGTTCGAGTCGGGCACCTGGGTACCGTGGCTGGAAAAGGAGAACACCAGCTGGGTCGCCTCGCCCGTGCGCACGCGGCCCATCGCATCGGTCAGGGCCCCCATCACCGCCGATTTGGTGGCGGCCGAATCGGTGAGCCGGGTGATGTCTGTGTCGCTGAACCCATAGTGACGGGTAAGCAGCGACACGATGTCGTCGGCGTCATTGACGCAGCCGTTGAGCCAGCTGTGGGTGGGGAGGTTTTCGAACTCGTTGATTCCGACACACACGGCGAGACTGGTCATGATTTCCTCTCGATGCCGAGGTTCTCGATTCGCTGTCGGTCTCGACACCGACGTTCTCGACACGGACATTGTCGACCCCGACGAGCACATTGACAAGGCACCGAGACCTCGCCACCATGTCAGCATGGGAGCGCGACAGGCACCGGCTTGGAATTTGACTGTGCTCGGCTGTTGGCAATTACGGCGGAATGAGCAGGCCGTAGAGGTTGGAGCGCGGCAGAAACGCCTGATCTCCGCCCTCGCCCTGTTGGGGGCTCGTTCGCGTCACGTCGTGGCGGGGCTGCTCTGGCCCGACAGCAGCGAGGTTCAGGCCGCGGGCAACCTGCGCGCGAGCCTGTTTCGCATCGCGCATGACCTGCCGGCCCTCGTGCGGCCGTGCGATCCTCTGCAGCTGGAACCCACGGTGATCGTTGACCTGCACGCGGTGCGTCACCTCATCGACGAGATCACGGATGCCGCGGCCCGCCCCGCCGCACACCTCGCCGTGCCCGGCGACGCGGCCGAGGTGTTGCGCGCGGCTGATCTGCTGCCGGGTTGGTATGAGGACTGGGTGCTGCGCGAGCAGGACCGGTTGCAGCAGCAACGCATCGAAGCGCTCGAGGCCCTCGCCCGCCACCATCTGCGGCACAGCGATCTCGGCCCGGCCATCGGAGCCGCCAGGGCGGCTACGGCCATCGACCCGCTGCGGGAGAGCGCACAACTCATCCTGGTGCGCGGCCACCTCGCGGAAGACAACCACGCCTCGGCGCTGCGGGCCTATCGGGAGTTTCGGCGCAGCCTGGGCAGCGAACTCGGGGTGGAACCCTCGCCGCGGTTCGCCGAGTTGCTCGGCAACGACCTGCACGCCAGCGACCGGTCAGCCAGCGACCTGATGCCGCTGCCACGCTGAGTCTCCTCCCACACTGGCCGGGTACACTGGCGAATGATTTCGGCTGGACCGTGCCGAAACCGTAGACCCGAGGAGCCCCGTTCATGCTCAGCAATCTCACCGGATGGCACTTCATCGTCATCCTCTTCATCGTGCTGCTGCTCTTCGGCGCGCCCAAGCTTCCGGCCCTGGCTCGCAGCCTGGGCCAGTCGATGAAGATCTTCAAGTCTGAGATTCGCAGCGACCCGCCCGCGTCCGATCCCGCGAACTCGGCGAACTCGGCGAACTCGGCGAACCCCGCAGACCCCGCGAAGCCGACGGACAAGCCCACCACATTGTGACGCCCTAGTCCGGCTCTCGTCACCACCTGCCGGTAACCTCCTGCTGGCCACCGGCCTCGCGTACCATGTGGGCATGACCGTCAACGGCACGTCTGCACATGCCCTGCCGCCCTACCTCAATGAGTGGGTGGCTCGGCAACGCTGGTTCGCGAGCAAAGGGACGGTTCCGGTGCTGCAGAGCATCGGCGAATGGTCGTTGCCCACGTCGGTGCCGGGCGTGCGCATCCGTACCTCTCTGGTGTACGACTCGTCGGCGCCGAGCGAGGGAGCGGGCCCGGAACGCACGCTCTACCAGCTACCGCTGACCGAGCGCACCAGCCCCCTTCCCGGAGCAGAGTCCGCCCTGATCAATTCCGGCACCATCGGCTCCGGCACCATCGGCTCCGGCACCCTCGACCCCGGCACCCCCGACGCCGGCACCGGTTACGTCTACGACGCTCCGCACGATCCGGCCTACACGGAGGCCCTGCTGGGCCTCATGCTGCGGGGCGAAGTCTCCCCCGTGGCCGACGACCGCCAGGCCGACGCGGCCGGTCAGTGCGAACCCGGTGCCACCGCCCACTCCGTGACCGGCAGCCGGGTGTTGCGCGGCGAGCAGTCAAACACCTCGATCATTTACGATCTGACGGATGCCGCGGGCCTCCCGGCAGCGCCCGTCATCTGCAAGGTCTTCCGCGCCCTGCACGCCGGCGAGAACCCCGACGTGGCGGTGCAGACGGCGCTCGCCCGCGGCGGATCCGACCTCGTACCGCAGCCGATCGGCAACATCAGCGGCCATTGGATCGACATCGACGACGAGAGAGTCAGCGGCCACCTCGCCTTCGCGCAGGAGTTTCTGCCGGGCGTCGAGGACGCCTGGCGCACCGCCCTCACCGCGGCCGAGGCCGGCACCGACTTCAGCGCCCAGGCCCGCAGCCTCGGCGCCGCCACCGCGAAGGTGCACTTCGACCTGGCCCGAGTGATGCCGAGCCTGGCCGTCACCCCCGAGATCAGTGCGGCCACGATCACCGGAATGCGGCAACGCTACCGGGCCGCGGTGCGCGAGGTTCCGCAGCTGGCCGAGCATGCCGCATCCGTCGACCGCATTTTCGACCGAGCGCAGACCGCCGAGTGGCCGGCGCTGCAGCGCATCCACGGTGACTATCATCTGGGCCAAGTGCTCAACGTGCCCGGGCGCGGCTGGGCGCTCGTCGACTTCGAGGGTGAACCGCTGAAACCCCTGAGCGAGCGGGTGCGACCGGATGTTGCCCTGCGCGACGTGGCCGGAATGCTGCGCTCGTTCGCCTACGCGGCGAGCACGATCGCCATGGACTATGCCGATCACGACCCGGCCGCCATCGCACACTGGGCATCGGAGTGCCGCACAGCGTTTCTCGAGGGATACGCCGCGGCGAGCGGGCAGGACCTGCTGGCTCGCGGCGCCCTGCTCGACGCGTTTGAACTCGACAAGGCCGTCTACGAGACGGTCTACGAGACCCGCAACCGGCCGGCCTGGCTGCCGATTCCGCTCGCTGCGGTGCGTGCCCTGTGCGCGGCCGCGGGGCCCGTCTCGTAGCTCCCGGCCCGCTCGGTTCTGGGTCGCCGTGTCGATACGTGACAGCTGTGAGGCCGCGACCCCGCTATAGCAGGATTGCTCGCTCACAGCTGTCACTTATCGACATAGACATCGACATCGACATCGACGCCCGGCAAGGGTGCGAGATCGTCTCTCAGCCGTGACGCGCGGCGGGGGTCACGCTGTAGAGCAGTTCGGGGCGTCCGCGGGCGCCGTACCGATGGGTGACGTCGACGAGGCCGGCCTGCCGCAGAAAGTCCAGGTAGCGGCGGGCCGTGCCTCTGGCGAGGCCGCAGCCCGTGGCCACCTGAACGGCGGTGCTCACCTCCTGGGCGCGCAGTGCCCGCAGAATGAGCTCGACGGTCGGTGCCGAAAGCCCCTTGGGCATCGCCGCGAGCTCCGAGGTCTGGCCGATCGGCCGCGTCGCGGGGCCAGAGCCAGGGCCAGAGCCAAAGCCCGCGCCAGAGCCCGCGCCAGGTCCGGGCACCCGGCCGGCAATCAGCCGGTCGATGTCGACCTGGCGCAGCGGAATCTGCCCGGTGTCGCTCAGCGCCCGCGCCGCGAACCGTGCCCGGTATGCCGCGAGGCGCAGGTCGAAGATCGCCCGGGAAAAGGGTTTGACCAGGTAGTCCTCGACGCTTGCCGCTGCGGCCTGACGTACGGTCACGGCCTCCGTCGCGGAGCTGACGACGATGACGTCGACGTTGTCGAAGGTCAGCGCCCGCAGCCGATGCAGCACCTCGATGCCGCTGAAGTCGGGCAGGTGCATGTCGAGCAGCACGAGATCCACCTCGTTCTGGGTCACGAAGGCCACGGCCTCGGCCCCGGTTACCGCTGTCCCCAGCACGGTGAAACCGCCGACCCCCTCGAGGTAGCGCACGTGCAGGCGCGAGACGGATGCGTCATCCTCGACGATAAGAGCGCGAATGCCGGTCACCGGGCGCGTCATCGACGTGCCGTTTCGGCCGGTGCGCACTCGTGGCGAGGTACACCAACGGCGGGCAGCCTGACCTGAAAGCGGGCACCGCCGGCTTCTGAACTCCCGACGTCGATGGCGCCACCGCGACGCAGCACGATCTCACGCACGAGCGCCAGCCCCACCCCGCGGGGAATGTCGACCCCGCTGCGCCGTTCGCGGAGCTTGGTGCTGAAGCCGCGCTCGAACACCCGGGAACGCAGTCCCGCGTCAAGGCCGGGGCCGTTGTCGCTCACGGTGAGCGCGAAACCATGTGCATCGGCACACACGCGCACCTCGACCCGGGCGCTCGGGCCGAGCGTGGACACGGCATCGACGGCGTTCCGCACCAGATTGGCGGTCACAGTGACCTGCTCGTCGTCGACGTGGGCAGCGGGCGCGGAGCACTCGGCGTCGAGCAGGAACCTGCCCCCGCGCGCCGTCACCGTGGCGAGCTGGGCCGCCAGCGTCGCGCGCAGGCCCAGGGACTCGATCGTTCGCGGAATCCCGACCAGCTCGGCCTCGTCTGGCGCGTCAGCCCCGGCAGCCCCGGCAGCCGCGGCAGCCCCGGCGACCGGCACGAGCGAGCCGATGTAGTCGAGCGCCTCGCGCGGTTCCCCGCCCTCCACCAGCCCGTACACCACGTGCAGGCGATTGGTGAATTCATGGGTCTGACTGCCGAGTTCGACGGCGAGGCGCCGCTGCACGTCGAGTTCACGGCTGTCGGCCTCGAGCCGCGCGAACCGCCGACTCACCACTCGGTTCACGGCTGCCGCCGCCAGAATGCCCAGGATCAACGATCCAAGCACCCAGGGTGCCAGCTGCAGCACTCCCTCGTTGAGGTCGGCCGCGACGTGACTCTGCAGCAGGCCAACCGACACGGTACCGATGATCGCGGCGTCGGTCGTTGCGGGACTCGACGGTGCGGGACTCGGCGTTGCGGTACTCGGAGCTGCGGTACTCGGCGCTGCGGCAGCCGACTCGGACGAGAGCGCCCAGACGGGTACCTTGGCGCGCAGGGTCAGCCCGAGGGTGCCCTGCTCCACTCCGACGAACGTCTCCCCCTGCAGCACCCGCGACGCATCGGTCGAGACCGGTCGACCGCGGGCATCCGGTGTCGGATGGGTCAGACGGATGCCCCGGGCGTCGGTGATCACGATGTAGTCGACCCCCGAGGCCTGCCGCACGATTTCGGCCAGGGGCTGCAGCGCCTCGGTCGCGGCACTCGTGTCGGGGCTGGCACTGGCCTCGCTGGCCTCGCTGGCCTCGCTGGCCTCGATGGCCTCGATGGCCTCGATGGCCTCGATCACGGCGGGCAGTCCGGCGAGGCTCTCGGCCACGGCGGTGACGCGGTCCACGGTGCGGTCCTGCAGCAGGCGCTGCTGCACGCTGACCGCAACAACACTCGTCACGCTCACGCACACGGTGACGATCAGAACCTGCACGAGCAGCAGCATGCCGCGTCGCTTCCAGATCATTCTGCTCCCGCTGCGCCCATCGATTCGTGCCGTGCCTCGTGCCGTTGTTCGTGCCCCGTGCCCCGTGCCCCGTGCCGTTGTTCGTGCTCTTGTTCGTTCTCCCAGAGTGCATCTAAGTCCACAACTACTGTTTTGAGACTAGTCGCTCGATGCCGATGGCAGGGTTGACCCCACTCCTGCGGCAACAACGATGTCGCCCGTAGAAAGGGATTCGTGCATGAAAAAAACGATTCTCACGGTCGCATTCGCGGCCGTGACCGCGGTGCTGGTGCTTGCCGCCACCGCCAATGCCAGCTCGGCCGGTGGCGGCGCCACCGCCCGCAGCAAGCTCACTCTGCTGGCCCCCGCTGCCCCCGGCGGCGGCTGGGACGGCTTTGCCCGCGAGTCGCAGCAGGCGCTGCGCGCGAACGGCATCGTCAATAACGCCCGGGTGATCAACGTTCCCGGCGCGGGCGGCACGATCGGCCTCGGCCAGGTCGCCCAGATGGACGGTCGCGAAGACCTGCTGCTGGCCACCGGTGCGGCCATGATGGGCGGCATCGAGCTGTCGACGGCCGACGTGTCCTTCGACGACGTGACGCTCATCGCCCGGGTCGCCGACGATTACAACGTGCTCGTCGTACCCAAGGACTCACCGTATGAGACCATCGATGAGTTCACGGCCGCCTGGGCCGCCGATCCGGGTGGAACCGCCATCGCCGGCGGCTCCCTCGGCAGCATCGATCACCTGCTGAGCGGCCTGCTGGGCCGGGAAATCGGCATTGATCCCGCCGCGGTCAACTACGTCGCCTATGCCGGCGGCGGCGAGGTGCTGACTTCCCTGCTCTCCAACACCGCCTCGGCCGGAATCTCCAGCTACAACGACTTCCGCGACCAGATCGAGGCCGGTTCCGTACGTGCCCTCGGCACTTCGGCCGCCGAACCCGTCGAGGGCATCGAGGTGCCCACGTTCATCGAGTCCGGCTACGACGTGGAGATGTCGAACTGGCGCGGCTACGCGGCGCCCCCCGGCATCAGCGAGGAGGCCCGCCAGGAACTCGTCGACATCGTCACCGAGATGCACGCCACCCCGGAATGGGATGACGCCATGTCCCGCAACCGCTGGAGCGACAGCTACGCCACCGACGGCGAATTTCAGGACTTCATCGACACGGAAAGTCTCCGCGTCGCATCCATCGTTGAGGAGCTCGGCCTGTGACTGACAACACCGGGACTGACAACACCGGGAACGCGAGCACCGGGAACGAGAGCAGGTTCCATCCGGCGGCCGGCACGGTGACGGATGCCGCGGCATCCGCTTCACCCACCGGGTCACCGCAGTCATGGCTGGCCGGCCGCAGCGAGCTCGTCGTGGCAGCCCTGACCCTGGGCATCGCCGTGTTTCTGACCATCGGCATCGTGACGATGGATATACCCGACGGTGCCGGCGCCCCCGGCCCGACCTTCTTTCCCACCATCGTGGCCGCACTGCTCTACGTGCTCGCGGTGCTGCTGGCGGTGCAGGTCGTGCGGGCTCCCCGCCCGATTGACGGCGACAGCAACTCCAGCCGGGTCGGCGTCTCAAGCGACCTACTGAACGACGTCGGCGACATCGACACCACGAGCGAGATTCGCGTGATCCGGTCGACCGTTCACCCCAAGACCACCGCGAAGATCGGCCTGACCGACTGGAAGACCACCGGCATCGTGCTCGCGTGCGTGATCGTCTTCGTGCTCATTCTGCAGCCCGTCGGCTGGCTGCTCTCCGCCGCCGCGTTGTTCTGGGCACTCGCCCGGGCCCTCGGCAGCAGGCGCCCGGTGTTTGACATTGGCGTCTCGCTGATTTTCTCCTCGTGCATGCAGCTCGCATTTTCGGCCGGTCTCGGCCTGACCCTTCCTTCGGGAATTCTGACGGGAGTCTTCTCATGGATCAGCTAGGCAACCTGCTCGAGGGCTTCTCGGTCGCCCTCACCCCGATGAACCTGGTCTTTCTGGTCATCGGCGCGGTACTCGGCACCGCCGTCGGCGTGCTGCCGGGGCTCGGTTCGGCGATGGCCGTGGCCCTGCTGCTGCCCGTCACGTTCAGCCTCGATCCGACCGGCGCGTTCATCATGTTCGCGAGCATCTACTTCGGTGGCCTGTTCGGGGACTCGACCAGCGGCATCCTCTTGAATACGCCCGGCAACAGCTCGGCGATTGCGACCTCGTTCGAGGGCCATCGCATGGCCAAAGACGGGCGCGCGGCCAAGGCACTCGGCACAGCCGCGATCGGCGCCTTCATGGGCGGCATGATCGCCACGACCCTCGTCGTGTTCTTCTCGCCCTACCTCGTGCGCCTCGCCACCCTGTTCGGGCCGGCCGAATACTTCGCCCTCGCGGCATTCGCGTTCGTGGCGATCTCGGCCGTTGTTGCCGAGTCGGTCGTGCGCGGCCTGATCGCACTCGGCATCGGACTTGCGCTCGCCATGGTCGGCATCGATGGCCAGAGTGGCGCCGCCCGGTTCACCCTCGGCATGCCGGAATTCTTCGACGGCATCTCGATCATCGTCGTCACGGTGGGCTTGCTCGCCATGGGCGAGGTGCTGCACGTGGCCTCGCGCATCCACCGCGAAGGTTCCGCCACGCGGGTCACCACGCAGGGCTCGCCGTACCTCAACTGGCGCGAGTTCAAGCAGGCGCTGCCGGCATTCTTGCGCGGCACCAGCTTCGGCCTGCCGTTCGGTGCGATTCCGGTGGGCGGCTCCGAGGTACCCACGTTCCTCGCCTACGGCACCGAGAAGAAGCTCGCCAAGCGGCGCGGCGACACGATGTTCGGCGGTCGCGGAGCGATCCAGGGCGTGGCCGGACCCGAAGCGGCCGGCAACGCCACCGCCGGTACCGCGATGGGCGCCCTGCTCGCGCTCGGCCTGCCGACGTCGGCGACGGCCGCCATGATGCTCGCCGCCTTTCAGCAGTACGGCATGCAGCCTGGCCCGCTGCTCTTCGAGCGCAGCGCCGACCTGGTCTGGCCGCTGCTCGCGAGCCTGTTCGTGGGCCTCGTGATTCTGCTGATCATCAACCTGCCGTTCGCCTCGGTGTGGGCCAAGCTGCTGCTCGTGCCCAAGCACTACCTGTATGCCGGCGTGGCCGTGTTCTCGGTGTTCGGCGTCTACGCGATTGCCTCATCGATGAAGGACCTGTGGCTGCTCGTGGCAATCGGGGTGCTCGGCTTTGTGATGCGGCGCTTCGCGATTCCGCTGGCCCCGGTGCTGATCGCGGCGATTCTCGGACCCCTCGCCGAGACCGAGTTGCGCCGCGCGCTCGCGGTATCAGAGGGCGACGTGGGCATTCTGGTCGCATCCCCGATCTCCGTGACGCTCTACGCGATCATGGCGATCGCCATCCTGATCAGCATCGTGCAGCATCTGCGGCACCGCCGGGCCGCCGCCCTGTAGGCGGATAGTCCGCCCTGCCCCTCGCGAGAGCGGGACTCGGGCGGGACGAGAGCGGGGCGAACTAGCGGTTGCGGGCGAAAGTCCACACCCGCGAGCCTCGGCTGCGTGGCCGCGGGCGCGGGGCCATCCCGAGCTCCGTGGTCAGCAGGGGGTCATCCCCCGCGGCGCGCAGGGCGCGAGTGGCGCTGCGCTTGGCGATCCACTGGTCGGCCTGCACGGCCGGCAGGGTGGTGCCGAGCGCCCGTGCCGACGCGGCACAGCTCGCCTCGAGGCGCCGCCGCGAGAAAGCATCGAGCTCGGCGAGGCGGTCAGGGTCGGTGAGATCGGCCAGGCAGGCCAACTCAACCTCCCGGGCAATCGGGTCCCCCGCGATGAGCTCCGCCGAGATTCCGTCGAGGCCGTCGCCGCTGTGCGAGAACGCAGCCACCGCCATCAACAACCGGTCAGAGACGAGCGCCCGCAGATCCCGGGCCAGGGTCGGACTGCACGATTCGTCGTGCAAAATGGCCTCGTGCAGCAGCGTGTCGTGTAGCACCGCGACGATGCGGGCATCGTCACTGCTCACCATCTCCATGATGCGAAGCGGATGTTCAATGGCCGGGTGGCCGGCGGCATCCGTCAGCCCCGCATACGCGACGCGGGCGAACGCGATGACGTCATCGAGCAGTGGAACCGATTCGTCGGCCCTCCACCGCGCGCGCGCGAGCCGGAGTTCGGTCGTGCGCTGAGGTGTGGTGTGCGGCGTGGCCATGAGATCGTCCTTTGATCGTCTAGTCCCAGTCTTGAAGGCACCGTACACCCGGTCTAGGGTCAAAGGTCACGAACGACGGTTCTGTCGCCCCCCATGAACCACCCCTGCTCGGCACACACCCGGGCTCAAGTCCCGCGCAGCGGCGCAGCACCCGCGCAACGTGTTTCCACAAGCGCGGCCCCGGCGCTGCGCGGGTAGTGCGCCGCTACGCGGGTGGTGTGCATCCCGCGCAACGGCGCAGCACCCGCGCAACTCACCACAGGCCTGCCCACGCGCTGGCGCATCACCCGCGCAACGGCGGATCATCGGCCGGTTGGGCCGCCGCCCATGCCGCCGGCGGCCGCGACGCCCGCCGTGACCGTGGCCACGAGCACGCCGTCGGCGTACACCTCGTAGCTGGCGCCGTCCACGACGTCGGCCGACGAGAACACCACCGACTGGAACGCCTTCACGGCCTCATGCTCCAATACCTGCGAGCCACCCGCAGCGACGACGGTGACGACCGTGCCCGCTGCCTGGGTCGACCCGAGGCTGGCGGACAGGGTCCCCTGGCCGGAGGTGGAATCAGGCGTGACGACCATGCCGGAGCTGCCCACGGCGAGCAGCGAGCCGCCGCTGATCTCAAAGGTTCCGTCGACGTCGAGCGAGCCGTTACCGTTGTCGGTGGGCCCGTTCACGACGAGGCTGCCGCCGGTGATCGAGGCCGATCCGTTCGAGTCGAAACCGTCACCGGAGGCGTTGATCGTGATCGACCCTCCGGTGACGTTCAGCGAGTAGTCGCCGGCCTGACTCATGCCGCCCCGCTGCCGTTCGGTGCCGCTCGCACTGCCGCCGGCGGCGTTGATGCCGTCGTCGCTCGCGGCGATCGTGAGAACTCCGTCACTGACGGTGATCGCGGCGCTCTCGAGGCCCTCGTAGGATTCGGTCACGGTGAGCGTGCCGCCCGAGACGAGCAGCTCGACGTCGGCGTGCACCGCATCGTCGCCGGCCGCGAGGGTCAGCCCGCCGCCGGCCACGTGCACGATCGAGTCGGAGTGCACGGCATCGTCGGCGGCGTCCACGTTGAGGGTGCCGCCCTCGATCACGACGATCACGCCGGCCTTGAGGCCCTTCGCCGAGGCGTCGTCGGCGACGGATGCCCCCGCTCCGCCCCCGGATTCGATGCCGACGTCGCCGCCGGTGACGACGACATCCGTCACCGCAGCTACGCCGTCACCGTCGGCGATTACGTCAATCGTTCCCCCGGTCAGCGCGATAAAGCCCGCGGCCGCATCCTCGGCGTTGTCGGAACTAAGGCCATCGCCGCCGGCCGTCAGGTCGAGGGTTCCGCCGGTGACGACCAGATAGTCCTTGCCGCGCAGGGCGTCGTCCGCGGCCGTGACGGTGATCGTGCCGGAGTCGATGACGAGGCCGTCCTTGCCGGTAATGCCGTCGTTGCCGTTGCCGTTCACGGTCAGCGCCCCGGTTCCGGTGATCGTCAGGTCGGCAGAGCTGTAGAGCGCGGCGTTGGCCTCATCGGCCTCGGCATAGCTGGAGGTGTCGCTCAGCACGTTCTCTGAGCCGGCGGCCAACACGACAGCGACGGTGTCGGCATCCGTCACGTTGATCGCGGCGGTCGTCGAACTGGACACGTCGATGCCGTCGAGCACGAGCCGTACGGTACCGGAATCGGCCGTGTTGACGATGACCTGGCCGTCAGCGAGGGTTCCGCTGAGCCGATAGGTGCCGGCCGCGGTGATCGTGACCGTGCTGCCGCCGGCAGCACTCGAACTGACCGAGACGGCACCGGATGCCCCGGTGCCGGTTGCCGAGGACGCGTCGCCAGCCAGGGTGACCGCGATCTCGGCGGACTCTTCCCAGGTGGCGGCGCTCGTGTCAGTCACGGCCAGGTTGGCGGTCAGCACCTCCGCCGCGGTGGACAGGGCCGTGGCGGAGGCGCTCGTGGTGGCACCGGCGACCGTGTCGGCCGTGCTGCTGTCGGTACTGCTGCTGTCGGTACGGGCGGCCGGGGTCGAAGCGCACCCGGCGAGCAGGGCGACGGCGAGCACGAACGGAACGGCACTCAAGGCACCACGTCGGCGGGTCGAGGGAAAATTCATCGGGTGCTCCAAGCGGTGGGGGCGGGCTGGTGAATGTAGCGGCTCAATACCCGCACCCACCTATTGGCGGGCAGCTCGGGGCAGAGCGCCGCCATGCCGGTGCCGAATTTGGAGATAACGGCGGGGCGGTGGCCGTGTGCCCAGAGCACGCGGTCAACGGCACCGGCCCGCGCGCCGGATTTGGTCTCGACGACGGTCAGTTCGGGCAGGTCGAGCCTGCGTTCGTTGTCTATCACCCATGACAGGTCGGTGTCGATCGTCGCCCGGCTTTCGGAGGCCGGCAGGTAGAGCGTCGTGCGCCGGTAGCGGGTGGTGAGCGCCCGGGTGAAGCCAAGCGCCGCGCTGCCGCCGATACCCGACTCGTCGAGAATCTGGTCGGCATAGCGGCGGCCCTCCGGCGTGAGTCGGTTCCCGTCTGCGGTGTCGTAGGGCAGACGCTCCTTGACGGTGACGCTGCGCCCGCCGCGGGTTTTCACCTCCAGATAGGTGGCGGCGGAGTCGAGGTAGGTGCGGGTGCGGATCTTGAACCTCCGCCGCCGCGGCTGCGCCGTCAGAAAGTAGCTCGTGCGCTCGGGGGTATCGAAGTAGATCGATTCGTAGGCGAACGCGCGCACTCCCCCGATGTCGAGTACTCGGGTGTCGTCGGCCAGGTCGACGAGCACGGCGTCAAGGTCGGCGAGCGGCAGCACGTATTTGCGATCGACGCGGGTCTGCAGGCTCGCCCGCTCGGTCAGCTCCTCGAGGCCGATCGGCTCGAGGGCGGGCAATTCGAGGCCGGGCATATCGTGGGTGGGAATATCAGGCCCGGTCAGATCACGGCCCGTCAGATCACGGCCCGTCAGATCACGGCCGGTCAGATCAGGGGCGGCGAGCCGGGTCACGAGTTGATCCGAGACAGCACGGCCGTTTCGGGCAGCGGATGCTCGGGCAGCGGATGCTCGGGCAGCCGGCCTGCGGGCCGGGCGGCGGCATCCGCTGCCTCGGTGACGGCACTCTCACGGGCAGCCGCCGGGCGAGCGAGCCGCTCACGCACCTCGTAGCGCACGTCAACGACGGTGGTGTCGTTGACGAGGTCGAGCCGCGTCACGTGCGCCGAATGTACCCGGGCGCCGAGCAGCTCGGTGAGGTGCAGCTGCAGTGCGGTCTCATCGGCGATCGCCCGCTCCAACACGACCGTCTGCTGCCGGTACTGACGGAAGAGGCGAGGGTGGTCGCCCACGAACATGACGGCGACGATGAGGCCCATCAGGGCGACCGCGAACCAGTTCAGTGTCGTGGCGGTCGCACTCAGCCCGGCGAGCAGGCCGAGGGCGAGCGAGGCGAAGTAGTACGCGACCTCGTGCTGCTCGATCTCGGTCGACCGCAGCCTGATGATCGACAGCACCCCAAACAGTCCCAGCCCGAGTCCAACGCCGACGGCACTCGACGCGAGTACCATCGCGACGGCCAGCACGCCGACGTTCACGCCGAGGTAGGCGGCGATCAGGTCCCGCCGGCGGTGACGCGGAAAGTACAGGCCGAATGTGAGCAGGCTGATGACGCACAGGTCAATGGCGATCATCGCATATTGCAGCATGGGGGTCCTCCAGATGAACACTCAGTGAGTTGGCACAGGTCAATTCGAGGTTTTCGAATTCGTTAGTGTTCATCCAGCCAGTGCTGGCTATGCGTCGCCGATGGGCCTCCTATGAAGAAGTTAAGAGTGTTGCAGCAGTTTTGAGCGTTGAAGCAGTCACGTTGCAACGGTCACGAGTATCAGCGCACGGCGGAGAGCTCCTCGGGCTCGGCGATGACATCGACCATGGCCGTGCCGCGCAGCACGGTGACGGGCAGCGGATGTCCGATCGCCTCAACAAAGAGCAGCCGCTGCAGGCTCTGCGCGTCGTGCACCGGCTGGCGTCCGGCGGAGAGCAACAGGTCACCGACTTTAAGTCCGGCGCGTGCGGCCGGCGATCGTTCGATCACGTCGACGACGCGCAGGGCGATCTCCTGGCCGACGCGCACGGCGACCTCCGGCCGCAAGGGTGTCGGGGCGCTGATCAGGCCGAGGTAGGCGCGCCGCACGCGGCCGTCGCGCAGCAGCGCGTCGATGATGCGCCGGGTCGTGAGGTTGATGGGTACGGCCAATCCCAGGCCGACGCCCGCGACGGCGGTGTTGATGCCGATCACGATTCCGCGAGAGTCTGCGAGGGCGCCACCCGAATTGCCCGGGTTGAGGGCGGCATCCGTCTGAATCACGTCTTCGATGACCCGGCCGGCGTCACCGAACCGGGTCGGCAGCGACCGGCCGAGGGCGCTGACCACGCCGGCTGTGACCGATCCGGACAGCCCCATCGGATTGCCGACGGCGACCACGAGCTGGCCGACGCGCAAGCTGTCGGCGTTGCCGAGGGTCGCGGGGGCGGGAACGAGGCCAGCGCGGGCGTGCAGCACGGCGAGGTCGGAAAGGGGATCGGCGCCGACGATGTCAATGGGGCTCGTGGAGCCGTCGGCGAAGGTGGCGTTGCCCGCCGATGCCCCGGTGATCACGTGGGCGTTGGTGAGCAGATGGCCCGATTCGGAAAAGACCACCGCCGAGCCACCGCCCCGACGGGCATTGCCCCGGGACGTGGCCAGAAACATCTCGATGGCGGCGACCTGTCTGGTCACGGTCGCCGCGACGTCGGTCACGACCCGCGAATACGCATCGAGCGCATCAGCGGGAATCCCCTCGGCTTCGGCTCCGAGCGGATCGGTTTCACTCATTTATCGTTCCTTTCGTGCGGGTAGTGCGGCTAGTGCGGGTAGTGCGGTTAGGCGGTATCGAGGTCTGTGCCGTCGTGCGCGGCCTGCAGCGCGGCAATGTCGAGCTTGGTCATGGCGAGCATGGCCTGCATGGTGCGGCCCGACTTCTCGGGGTCCGGGTCAGAGAGAAGTTCACCGAGCACCGCCGGCACGATCTGCCAGGACAGCCCGAACTTGTCTTTCAGCCAACCGCACTGGCTCGGCTCGCCGCCGTCAGCGGTGAGCCTGCTCCAATAGTCGTCAATTTCGGGCTGGGTATTCGCGTTGACGAACAGCGAGATTGCCTCGCTGAACTGAAAGGCGGGACCGGCGTTCAGGGCCTGCACGCGCAGGCCGTCGATCTCAAAGGTGACCGACATCGCCGTGCCGGCCGGAGCCGGCGAGCCTTCGGGGTATCGCGTCACCTGAAGAATGCGGGAGTTTCTGAACACGGAGGTATAGAGCGTGGCTGCTTCCTCGGCCTGGTTGTCAAACCACAGAAACGGGCTGATGTTCTGCATGACGCACTCCTTCGTTCGCTGGGCGGGCGCGCACTGAGGTGACTATCGTACCTTTCGAACGGCTTTGAGTGCCATCTCTGCGGGCACCTAATTATTTAGGTGCCATCTCACGGGCGCCGCGGTGAGCGCACTAGTCAGCGGAGTACCGGGCCGCGAGTTCGCCGCCCAGAAAGCGGGCCACCGATCGCGCGCCACCCGCCTCGGACAGGCCGGCCTCGACGTCGGGGTTGTAGTTGGTATTCGTGTTCACGTCATAGGTGACAAAACGACCGTCGGCCGTCTCGATGAATTCGACGCCGGCCACCTCGATTCCGTGCTCGGCCAAGAAGGCCTCAATTTTCACGATCAGCGGATGCCCCGCCTCGATCTCGTCGCGCCGGGTAAACAGGCTGGCTCCCGCGCCGGGCACGGCGCACACCGCTGGGGCCAGGCCGGGCGCCGGCTCGACCACGCACGCATCGGCCGGACACAGCTCGAAGCTGCCCGCGGAGGTGTCGACGCGCACCGCGTAGACGAACCGACCGCCGACGAACTCCGCCCGGGTGATGAAGGGTTCGGCGCTCAGCACGTACTCCTGCAGCAGGGTGACCCCGTCGATCGGAACCTCAAAATCGGCCCCGGCGACGTAGGCATCGAAGTCGGTGTAGCTATCGAACCGGCGCACACCGAGCCCTTTGCCGCCCTGGTTGTGCTTGGTGATGAACGGCAGGGCCAGTTCGCGAGCGCGCGCGCCGAGATCGTCGACCCCGAATACGGCGATGGTGGCCGGAACGTCGAACCCGGCCGCGCCGAGCTGCACGTACTGGGCCACCTTGCTCACCTCGAGTTCTACGACGTGGGTGCCGTTGATCACCCGACGGCCGTGCGCTTCGAGCCAGCGCAGCACCGAACGGGCGTATTCCTTCGCGTGGGCGTGGCCGCGGGTGTGTGACGACGCGCTCAGGCGCGACCAGAACACGCCCTCCGGCGGGGCCTGGGTGAGGTCGATCGAGCCGGCATCCAGCATCCACTCGCGGTACGGCACACCCTCGGCCTCGAAACCGGCCAGCAGGGGCGGCATCCAGTCGTTGTTCTCGTGCACAATGTAGACAACCGGGGTCGCCGCAGCCAGAAACGTCATGGCGCCAGCCTACGTCGAGCTTCCGCTGCCTCGCGGCGCAGGGTCGCCGCCCGGGCGCAGTTTCTACGCTTCGCCCGGGTACCTGATCTGCGCCACGGATGCCGCGGCATCCGTCGCCGTCGCATCGTCGGCGCCGAAACGCGCGACAAACGCGGTGAGCAGCTTCGCCGGTTCGGTGACGGTCGAGGCGCCGATTGCCGTCATCACGTCGTTGAGGCGATCCGGGTGAAAGTAGCCATTGTCGCGGTAGATGCGCAGCCGGGTGACGATGCTCTCCCGGGTGAGTTCGGGATGAAACTGGGTCGCGTAGACGTTGCGGCCGACCCGGAAAGCCTGCACCGGGCAGGCGCGACCGCTCGCCAGCACCACCGCGCCGGGCGGCACCTGGCTGCAGGCCTCCTTGTGCCCGACAAAACCGACGAAGTTCGGCGCGAGCGCAGCGAACAGCGGATCGCTGCGCCCGTCATCGGTCAGGGTGATCTCGATCGGGCCGGCCTCCTCACCCCAGGCGCTGTCGACGACCCCGTGCAGGTGCGCGGTGAGCAGCCCGATGCCGTAACAGGCGCCGAGGAACGGAAAGTCCTGTGCGATCACGCGGTCGAGCAGGTGCCCGAGTTCGTGCTCGACCCGGCGCTGCACCGCCGTCTTCTCGTCATCGGGATCGCCCGCGTTGAAGGGGCTGCCGCCCACGATGATGCCGGAATAGTCGGCCAGGTCGATCTCCGGCATCGGCCCGGCCTCGAGCCGCACCCGGTGCAGCTGCGAACGCGTGAGCCCGGCGCCGGCGAGAAACCCGGAATATTCGTCATCGGCGGCTTCGTCTTCGGGGCGCGTGGCCAGCAACAGAAACGGTTTCACGCGCCCATGTTACTGACGTTCCGCACTTCTCGCCGACGATGGCGCGCGGGCCGGCGCACCGGGCGGCCGATACTGTGGGTGAGTGACAGCGAGGGCAGCGGATGCGGGACGGGGGCGACCCGCAGCATCCGCCGACTGGACTGGCCACTCGCACGGCAGCAGCGACTATCGCCGCCTGCTCGCCGGCCTGTTCTTCGCCGGAATCGCCACCTTCGCGCAGCTCTACTCGCCGCAGGCGGTGCTCGCCCATCTCGCCGACGATCTTCGGGTCAGTGCCGCGGATTCGGCGCTCGTCGTGTCCGCCTCGACCATTGGGCTCGCAATCGGGGTGATCCCGTGGTCGGTCGTGGCCGACCGCATCGGCCGGGTGCGCGCCATGGCGATCGCCGTCATCGCCGCGACCGTGTTCGGGCTGCTCGTGCCGTTCGCCCCCACCTTTTCGCTGCTGCTCACCGGGCGACTCGTCGAGGGACTCATGCTCGGCGGGGTGCCGGCGATCGCGATCGCCTACCTGAGCGAGGAGATCGAGCCCCGGCACGCCGCGCGTGCCGCCGGAACCTACGTCGCCGGTACGTCGATCGGCGGGCTGCTCGGCCGCCTCGTCGCCGGCCCGGTCACCGAGTTCAGCAACTGGCGAGTCGGCGTGTTCGCTGTCGCGGTGCTGTGCGCGATCTCAGCGGTGCTGTTCATCGTGCTCGTGCCTGCCTCCCGCGGCTTCGTTCCGCGGCCCGCGCGCCGGGCGTCCCGTGCTGCGCCGCCCGCGCACCCGCCACTGCTGCATTTGCTGCGCGAGAACCTCAAATCGAAGCGGATGCTGGCCCTCTACGCCCAGGGGTTCCTGCTGATGGGCGGGTTCGTCGCCCTATATAACTACCTCGGCTTCAGGCTCAGCGGTCACCCGTTCGGACTCCCCCAATCGCTCGTGAGCCTCGTGTTCGTGGCGTATCTCGGCGGCACCTGGTCGTCGGCGCAGGCCGGAATTCTCGCCGCCCGCTTCGGCCGCTGGGCGGTGCTGCTGAGTTCCCTCGCCCTGATGGTCGTCGGGGTCCTGCTGACCCTGTCGCCGCTGCTCGTCCTCACCCTGCTCGGCGTGCTGCTGGCGACGGCGGGATTCTTCGCGGCGCACGCCGTGGCATCCGGCTGGACCGGTGTCGAGGCCACCGTGGGCCGGGCCCAGGCCTCATCGCTGTACAACCTGTCGTATTACGCCGGGTCGAGCCTGTTCGGCTGGCTCGGCGGGGTGTTCTTCGTGACCTGGGGCTGGGCGGGCACGGCCGGCATGGTCGCCGGCCTCGCCCTCGCCGCCGCGCTGCTCACGGTGCTGCTGCTGCGCCCGACCCGCTCACCGCGGCCCTGACCGCACGCCCCAGCCCGCACGCCCCAGCCCGCACGCCCCAGCCCGCACGGCGCTACGTCGGGCGGGCGCGGCTGGGCTGCACCCGCGGTGGCTCACCTGGCATCTTCGGAAAGTCGGGTGGAAACGGCAGCTCGCCGAGTCCGGCCGCCAGATCGCGGCTCCACCAGGCGAGCAGGGTGTCAATCGTTCCGGGGGCGTCGTGCAGCCCCGACCAGGGGTCACCGAGTCTGCGCAGGCGTTCGGGCACCGTGAGAATCGTGAACGCGGCGGGATCGGCGTGTTCAAGCTCGTCCCAGGTGAGCGGGCACGACACCGGAGCATGCCCGAGCGGGCGTGGGCTGTAGGCCCCCGCCATCGTGCGGTCACGGTTGGCCTGATTGAAGTCGACGAAGATCCGTTCGCCGCGCAGTTCCTTCCACCAGGCGGTAGTGACCCGGTGCGGCATCCGTCGTTCAAGTTCGCGGGCGGCGGCGATCACCGCGTGCCGCACCTCGAGAAACTCGTGTTGGGCGACGATGGGCGCGAAGACGTGCAGGCCACGGTTACCGCTCGTCTTCACAAACGCCGTCAGTCCGGCCTCGGCGAGTACCGCGCGCAGCTCGATCGCGACCGTGATCGCATCGTCGAAGGCCGTGCCCGGCTGCGGGTCGAGGTCGATGCGCAGCTCATCGGGCAGGTCGGTTGCACCGGCGCGCGAGGCCCAGGGATGAAACACGATCGTGTTCATCTGCACCGCCCAGACCGCGCCCGCGGGTTCATCGATCACGAGCTGCGGATGCTGCCGCCCGCTCGGATAGACCACCGTCACCGCCCTGACGAACTCCGGAACGCCCTTCGGCGGGTTCTTCGAAAAGTACTGCTCGCCCTCGATGCCGGCCGGAAATCGTTGCAGTGACACGGGCCGATCACCGTTGGCGGTGACGAAGGCGTCCCCCACGTCGATGATGTACCGGGCCAGGTCGAGCTTGGTCAGGCCGAGGTCGGGGTAGAGCACGCGCTCAGGGCTCGAGAGCCGCACCTCGCGCACGCCCGACGGTGCGGGAACGGACACCATCACGGCATCGCTCGTCATGCTGCCTCACCCGTCATGCGCACAACCTACCCGCATCCAGCACACCCCGGGGCCGGCCTAGCGCCAGCCGGAACAGGACAAGACCTGAACAGTGCGTAAACACCGGCGAGTTCACCGCCGAGAGCACCGGTGTCGGAGTAGTCAGTTAACATGAACCCGCACCCGGCCGTCCGTCGACAACTCCCACGGGCAGACCGCGCCACCCGTCTCGTGGACCTGTCCGTGGCCGCAACCCTGATTGCCTCAGACACCCCCGCAACGCATATCGATCGCATGTTCCGATCCGACCGCGCACTGCGCTGCTTGGTGGTGAAGCGCTCCGGAACCCTGTCGCTCCTGTCCCGGGACCATGTCGAATACACCCTCACCGGTCGGCTCGGCTACGGAAGATCCATTCATACCCGCTCCACGGTCGGTGATCTGGTCCCCGACGACACACTGGTCGTGCCCGGGCACACCGAACTTGCTGAGGCCGCGCAACTGATTCTCGACCAGCCGGAGAGTCGACGCTATCGTGACGTCATCGTGATGACGGATGCCGCCCCGCGCGTCGTGTCCGTGTCGCAGGTTTTCCAGCGCCTCTCTGAAGATTTTCGCTATGCGGCGCTGCATGACCCCCTGACCGGACTACCCAATCGTCGCAAGTTTCAGGATCGCGGCACCGCACTGCTGGCAGCGGCAGCTCTCTCGGCGGCGGTCACGTCGGCGGTCACGTCACCAGCGAAACCAGCCGCCGCGGACCGCCGGTGCACCATCGGCGTGCTGTATATCGACCTGGACGGTTTCAAGGCGATTAACGACACCTTCGGTCACCGGATCGGGGACGAGATTCTGGTCGACTTTGCTGATCGGCTGCGAGACCACGTGCGCGACTCCGACGTTCTGGCTCGGCTCGGCGGCGATGAATTTGCGGCCCTTCTGTTGGACATCAGCGAGGGTGAGGCCGCGGACATCGCCCAACGCATCGTGACGGCGGCTGCGGCGCCGTTTGCCTCCGACGGGCACCTGCTCTACCTCTCGGCTTCGGTCGGGATCGCCCTGCTTAACGACATGCCCGACGACTCCGACCTCAGCCCGCTGGAAGCCCTGCTGCGTGAGGCCGACGCGGCAATGCTCAAGGCCAAGAACGCCGGTCGTCATCAGGTTGCCCGACTCGATGGGCGCGGTGAGACTGCACCGATCGCCCGCAACGCGAGCATTCGTCGGCGCCTGCAACATGCCGTCGCTTCTCAGGCCTTCACGCTGAACTTTCAACCGCAACTCGATATCCGCAGCGGGCAGTACTCAGCCGTTGAAGCCTTGCTGAGGTGGACAGACGAGGAACTCGGCTCGGTGCCACCGAACGAGTTCATCCCGATCATGGAGCTGTCGGGAGATATTCACCGAGTGGGTCGATGGGTCATCGACCGGGTCTGTGAGCAGGCCCGGCTCTGGGTCGACGCCGGCGTACCACGCCGGATTGCCCTCAACGTATCGCCACTCCAGTTGGCAGCGCTGACGCTTGTGCCCGATCTCACGGCGGCTCTGGCCAGACACGGCATTCCGGCACGCCTGATTCAGGTGGAGATCACCGAGAGCTCGGCCATCGCCGACATGCCCCGGGCCATCGATCAGCTGAACCAACTGCGTGCGGCGGGAATCGGAATCGCGCTCGACGACTACGGAACGGGGCACTCGTCCCTGGCCATGCTGCGGGCGTTGCCGCTCAACGTGCTCAAGATCGACAAGTCTTTCGTAGACGACATTGACACGTCGACCTCCGACGCCCTGCTCGTGGGCGGGCTCATCAGTACCGCGCACGCGCTCGGGCTGACGGTGACCGCTGAAGGAATCGAACGCATGGCACAACTGACGATTCTGCGTGATCTCGGCTGCGACACGGTACAGGGATTTCTCATCGCCCGACCGACGACACCGGGCGAACTCGTCGCGCCCGACGTCGTCGAAGTGGCCTAGCGCCCGGCCAGGCTCTACTCCTTCGGGCCGAGGATGTTGACCATCCAGTTGATGCCGAATTGGTCGTGGATCATGCCGAAGCTGTCACCCCACGGAGCCTTCTCGAGCGGCAGGGCGATGACGCCGCCCTGAGCGAGGCCGTCCCAGTAGCGGCGCAGTTCGGCATCATCGTCGCCGCTGAGCGACACGGAGATGGAGCTGCCCGCCGTGTACTCCATCGAATTGGGAGTGTCAGAGGCCATGAGCGTGAAACCGGCGTCGGTCGTCAGCTCCGAGTGCATGATCTTCTCCTGCTCCGCCGGGTCCTCGCTGGCATGCATTTCGCCGAAGGTGCTGACGGTGAGGTTTCCGCCAAACACGCCATGATAGAAATCCATCGCGGTGCGGGCACCGTCACGGAAGGACAGGTAGGGATTCAGGGTGCTGCTCATGGGATCTCCTCGATCGTAGGTACGGGTCGGTGTGTGGGGATGCGAATTCGCGTGCTGCTCGATTATGAACCGAAATCGGCAATCCGACGAGTTGACGCTGCGTCCCACCCCGCGTCGGGCGCTCCCTCCGCGCGCACCCGCTGCACGAGCCAGTCCACAAGCTGCTGGCCGGCCACCAGGTGGGAGCCGTCACCGCTGTGCTGCAGGGCATGCCAGCGTCGCACCGCGGCGGCATCCGTCGCCGTGCCCGTCGTGCCTGTGCCCGTGCCGGTGCCGGTCAGCGCTTTCGTCAGGTACGCGGTCAGTGGGCACTCGTGCAGGGTCGCCAGATGAGGCCAGTCCCAGCGCGAATACTGCCAGTGGTAGGCGAGCGCGCCGAGGTTGGTGACGATTGTTCCGGCCCGCAGCGGGTACCGATAGCTCGCGATCCAGTCGGGTACGGCCTCGGGCGGCATTGGTCGGGCCAGAAAGTAGCCCTGGCCGAGCGCCACGCCGAGCACCGTTGCCGCCTCGGCCATGCCCTCGTCCTCGAGCCCCTCCACGACGACCGTGACTCCGAAATCGCGCCCGAGCTGGCGCAGCGTAGCGATCAGGCTGAGGGTCTCGGTCGGCCGCCGCCGAATGTCCACCAGCAGGTCACGGTCCAGCTTGATCGACCGAAACGGCAGCGTCGCCAATCGCTTCAGGCTGCTGTAGCCACTGCCGAGGTCGTCCATCGCGAGCCCCACCCCGATTTCCAGGAGGTGCTCCACAACGTCACGCTGACCCGACTGGTTCATCGTCTGGGATTCGAGCAGCTCGAGCTCGAGCCGCCGCGGTTCAATGGCGTGGCGTTGCAGAGCCTCGCTGACCCAGCGCAGGCAGTCGGCGTGCAGCAGGGTCGCGGGCGCCACATTGACGGATACGGTGACCTCGACTCCGAGGGCGTCCCAGCTGGCCAGATAGGCGAGCGACTGGTCGAGGCCCTCACGAAACAGCCGATCGAGTTCTGACGCGGTCAGCGGCGGCAGAAAGTCGTCGGGATACATCACCGTGCCGTCGGCGAGGTTCAGCCGGGCGAGCGCCTCGACGCGGTTCAGCAACCCGGTTTGCAGATCGACGATGGGCTGCATGTGCATGCTCAGGCCGCCGGAAAACAGTCGATCGCGCGGCGAGGAACGCGGGATGACGGTCATTCATCGAACATATCGGCGGGGCTTAACGACCGGTCAGCCCACGTTCGGGGCAGGGCCAGTCGCAACCCAGGCACCTTCGAGACACCGGTCACCATTCGATACACCAGTCACCATTCGATACACCAGTCACCATTCGATACACCAGTCACCATTCGATACAGTTGCCTGCATGAAGCTGACCGCCATCGACCCGCCCAGCCGCAGTTTTTCCCAGTGGCTGACCGAGGAGGAAATCGCTCAGGTGCTCGCCCACAAACGCGGCTGGCGACTCGCCGACGACGGCGCCGTGTACGCGGGCAAGATCATCAGGAAACGCGTTGCACCGTCACTGACCGCGCTCGGCGCCGCCGCCCTCACCCAACGCTGGGTGAGCCGGGCATCCGCGCCGCGCAGCGACGGCAGCGGTCCCACCCACATGATGTGGGGCATCTTCGACGCCCGCACCGACGCCGAGATCGCCGAACAGGTTGCAGCGTACGCTGCGGGTAGCGTGGAGCCATGACGACCCCGAACCCCGCACCGAGCACGCTCACACCGAGCACGCTCACACCGAACTACATCGAGCCCGGCCAGCCCTTCAACCGTGACACCAACTACATCGAAGACCGCATCACCCGCGACGGCCGCGACGGCTGGCCGGTCGAAGCGGGCCGGTACCGCCTCGTGGCCGCCCGCGCCTGCCCGTGGGCGAACCGCACCGCGATCGTGCGTCGACTGCTCGGCCTCGAGGGCGTCATCTCCCTCGGCTTGCCTGGCCCGACCCACGACAAGAACAGCTGGACCTTCGATCTCGATCCGGGCGCCGTCGACCCGGTGCTCGGCATCGAACGCATTCAGGATGCCTACTTCGCGCGCTTTCCCGATTACCCGCGCGGCATCACCGTACCGGTCATCGTCGACGTGCCCTCGGGCAAGGTCGTCACCAACAACTACCCGCAGATCACGCTCGACCTTGAATCCGAGTGGACGGCCCACCACCGCCCCGGCGCGCCCGACCTTTACCCCGAGGCCCTGCGCGTCGAGATCGACGAGGTCGCCGAGCTCATCTTTCACGACGTCAACAACGGCGTCTACAAGTGCGGTTTCGCCGGCAGCCAGAAGTCCTACGAGCGCGCCTACGACGCTCTGTTCGCCCGCCTCGACTGGCTCGAAGAACGCCTCGGTACCCAGCGCTACCTGGTCGGCGACACCATCACCGAGGCCGACGTGCGCCTGTTCACGACCCTGGCCCGATTCGACGCCGTCTACCACGGCCACTTCAAGTGCAACCGCAACAAGCTCAGCGAGATGCCGGTGCTCTGGGCCTACGCGCGCGACCTGTTCCAGACCCCCGGGTTCGGCGACACGATCGACTTCGACCAGATCAAGGCCCACTACTACCTGACGCACAGCGACATCAATCCCAGCGGAATCGTGCCCAAGGGACCGGATGCACGGGGCTGGCTCGAAGCATCCGGTCGCGAAGCCCTCGGCGGTCGCCCGTTCGGCGACGGCACCCCGCCCGGCGCGCCGCTTCGCGCCGAACGGGTGCCCGCCATCACGGCCTCAACGGTCGCGGCCTGATCGGTCCCTGTCCAATCTCGGCCCTGTCTAATCGGTATCTGCGCTGCGGGCTTCCACCTCCTTCTCGGCGAACTCCCCCGTGCGGGAGAACCGCAGCGGAGCGACCGGAAACGGCATCCAGTTGCGGTTGATGGGTTGTGGGTAACCCGGCTCCACCTGCCAGCCGTTGTTCGGATCGACGCGCACGTACCGAGTGCCAGAGAAGAAGTAGATGCGCTGGTTCGGTTCGCCCCATGATGCCGCGTCGATTCCGGCGGCAAAGCTCGCCGGGAAGCCGGGCCAGTTGCCCGCGATCGGCTTCGGGTACCCGGCCTCCACGGCCCATCCGTTCGCCGGATCAACCCGCAGGTACTGGTTGCCCTTGAAGAAGTAGATCCGTTGGGTGGTCGGGCTCCACAGCGCGACGTCGACCCCGGCCGCGAAACTTGCCGGGAAGCCGGGCCAGTTGCCCGCGATCGGCTTCGGGTACCCCGCCTCCACGGCCCATCCGTTCGCCGGATCAACCCGCAGGTACTGGTTGCCCTTGAAGAAGTAGACCTTGTTGGTGGGCCCGCTCCACAGCGCGGCATCGACCCCGGCCTGGAACGACGCCGGAAAGCCCGGCCAGTTTCCGGCGATCTTCTTGGGATAGCCCGCGTCCAGGGTGAAGCCGGTGTAGCGCACGTAGTACTCGCCCGAGAACTGGTACAGCGCGTTATTCGCGTAGGTGTGCACGCCGGCGTCGAGCTTGTTCAAAAACGCCTTCCAGCCGATCTGCGCGTGGGTGAACGTGCAAATGCTGTTGACGTTGTTGTCCATCAGGCACGCCTGGGGATTGACCGCACACACCTTGCAGTTGCCGTTGACCTCCGTGAACCAGCGCGCCGACACGCTGTCGCAGGCACACTTCGACGAGGTGTACTCGTCGGGCGCCCCAAAGATGTGTCCGGTCTCGTGGGCGTAGATGCGGTCGATGGAGGTCCACGCCGTGAGTGATCCCTGGGTGCGCATGACCACTTTGAGGCCGCTGGCGTATCCCATCCACGCCGTCGGCATCTTGGTGAAGAACCCGATGTAGCCAAATTGCGACCCGGATGCCGTCTGCAGGGCCTGGGAGAGCTGGTCGTACCCGGCCTGACCGGCGGGGAATCCCAGCAGCGCGAGAGCCGGATCCCGCCATTTGTCCTCGGCTTCCCAGCCCAGCCCGACCGGCTTGGGATAACCCGGTTCCACATTCCAGCCGTTGTTCGGGTCCACCCGGATGTAGTCGTTGTAGAAGCGGTTGCGCTTGAAGAAGTAGATCTTGTTCGTGGTGCCGCTCCATAACGCCCCGTCGACACCCTTGGCGAATTCGTCGGGGAAGCCCGGCCAATTGCCCGCGATCGGCAGCGGATAGCCCGGCTCCACGTTGAAGCCGTTGTTCGGATCGACGCGGATGTATTTATCACCCTTGAAGAAGTAAATCCGCTGGTTCGTTCCGCTCCACAGGGCCGCATCGACTCCGGCGGCGAATTCGGCTGGGAAGCCCGGCCAGTTACCGGCGATCGCCTTCGGATACCCCGGTTCGACAGCCCAACCCGCGTTCGGGTCGACCCGCAGATACTGACTTCCCTTGAAGAAATACACCCGCTGGTTGGTTTCACTCCACAGGGCAGCGTCGATTCCCGCGGCAAAGGAGGCCGGGAACCCGGGCCAGTTGCCGGCGATGGGCTTGGGATAACCCGGGTCGGCATTCCAGCCGTTGTTCGGGTCAACACGGATGTACTCGCTGCCGTTGAAGAAGTAGATCTTCTGCGTCGTGCCGCTCCAGAGCGCGTCGCTGATGCCGCGATAGAAGGGCTCGGTGAGACCCGGCCAATTGGCCCCCTGCCAGGCCGTGAAATTCTGCAGGGTCGCCACCCGTGACGAAATCACCCACGACAAACGCGCGCGCGGCTCGTTGCCGGCGAGGGCGTCGAGGCCGGTCTGCACCTCGGCGATGACGTGCGCGCGCTCGGCCGCGGAGATGGCGTAGTCGCCGGGTCCGGCGACAAACACGATTCCCGCTGAAACCCGGTTGATCATGCGTTCATTAGCCATTGTTCTCTCCTCCGGGCATGCACGGTGCGGTGAACATCAGTTGTTCCTCCGGCGATTCGCCGGGCTTCTGGGCGGCCTTCTCGCGCCGGTACCCGGCCGATGTGCTGATGCGCAGGCCCGCCACGAAGAGGGTCTCGCTCTCGTCAAGCGGGGGAAACAGGTCGGGGATGTCCGCATCAAGGGGCAGCAACCGCGCGGCCGGAACGGCCTCCTGCAGATCTGCCTGCGTCAGGTCTGGCGCGTCCACGACGAGGATGCGTCCGCTGCTCTGGTGCACTTCCACTCCGTACTCGGCGACGGTGTCCAGGGCCCTGCCCAGTGTGTCGTCGGCCTGCGATGCCGGGGGGTGTTCCCCCAGATCCAAGACCAGCAGCTTGAGATTGTCGTCCATGTTTGTTTCTCCTTTCGCCTCGGTAATCGCTACTGTTCACCGGGGCGCGTTACTGCACCGTTACCGGCTGGCTGCGGTCTGGTCCTGACCCGCACGCTGTCGCTACCATGAGCTATGGCCCGCTCAGGCACCGGTGATCTCGGCACCACCACGACGGCAGTGGCACAGGCCGTGGCAGGGGCCGTGGCCGTGGCCGTGGCGCCGGCTGTGGCCGACGATGTCACGCCGGAGCACCGCGACCGTGTTTCCCATCTGGGCACACTGATCGGTGATCCTGCCGGCCCGCGCATTGTTGCTGTCTCGACGTCCGGAGTCTTTTTGGACCCCACGCTCGTGCCCGCCTTCTGGAGTCGCGCCATCGATGGTCTCGACAGCGGCATCCAGGGTCACCTCTATACCCGGCCCCACGACGTGTTCGTGCTGCGGCTGCCCGAACTCGACCCGCAGCGCGCCAGCGCAACCGAAGTCCCCGGACCGGTCGACGTGGCAGCAGTGCTCGCGATGCTGGAGCTCAACGCGCAGATCTGGGCCGAACTGACCGGTGTGCGGCTGGCCACGGCCGATGACCCCGTCATTATTTCGGCCGAGCGTCCGCCGCCGCCGGGAACGATGCTGCCGCCCCACGTGCGCTGGCATGTCGGGTCGCTCCTGGCGGCGGGAGCCGGCGAGTACCGCACCGGCCGCGGAGCCTTTCTGGCCTTCATCCTGGACGTCAACACACTGACCGCACTCGGACTGCAGGCCGATACGGGTGGCGGCCGGGCAGCCCTGATCGGTGCGCTCGAACGCAGCCACCTTCGCGCTCGTGCGCGTGCCACGACCGCGCTGATGGACAAGAACAGCGCCATGAACCTGCTGCAGGCCAACCGGATTCCGTGTGCCCGCACGTACACCTTCACTCGGCAGACGTGGCTCCGAAGCACCGGAGCCCTCACGCCGGGAACGGAACCTTCAACACCGGTTCCATCACGCGGCCGTTATGTCTTCAAGCCGGCCGGCGGCGCCGCCGGTGTCGGCGTGCTGTGCGATCCCCGCGGGGGGTCCAGCGCGGCCGAGGTCATCGGCCACATCAACGAGCTGGCGGTCCGGAAGATTCTTCCCGACCGGTTTCAACTGCAGCGCTTCGTTCCGGGCGTCGCCCTCGGCGCATCCGCCGTCATCGGAAGTCGAACCGTGCGGGTTCTGGAGGTTCACGAGCAGTTACTCGACGCTGCCGGACGGTTCGTGGGAGCCCGGTGGACTCCGTCGATTGCGGCAGAACACTGGTCGGCAGCGACGCACATCGCCGCCGGGCTGCGCACCATCCCCGAGCTCTTTCTGCGCGGTCCGATCAGCTGGGACATGATCGCCGGACAGGTGATTGAGGTGAATCCCCGGCTCACGGCCTCCGCCCCCATCGCCCATCTGCTGTACCACGAAGCGCGGTTGCGGGCGCATCGTGGGCCGGGATTTCGCCTGACCCAAATTGATGTGAATACCGCCGTCTCGATCACACCCGGAGACATCACCCGACTGCGCGGTCTGATCGACGACCTATGGCGGGACTTCGGGGTTCTTGTGCTGCCTCAGGGCCTCAATCCGTTTGGCACCTCACGCTGTGTCTTCGTGAACGACGACGACTCCACGACGGCGCAGCAACATTTCTTGGCTGCTCTCGACGTTCCCACCGCGCAGTAGGGCGGGTCTGTCCTCGGCAGGCTCCCCTCGGCAGGCTCCCCCCGGCAGGCTCTCGCGGCGTGGGTCTGTAGCGTGGAGTGTCGGTGGGTGGTGAGAAGCTCGGGTTGAAAAGATGCGTTTCAGACTCCGACAGCGGGAGCTGGTGCAGCACGGTCAGCCGGCCGAACAGGCCGCCACTCGGGGCGTCGATAAATACCAGAGTCAGAAAAAGTTCTTGATATTCTCTGGTATTTGTCTTCATTCAGGAGTAAACTGAGAATATGTCACAGACACTCCCGTCGGACACAGATGCCGACCACAATCCGGTAGACCAGCTCGCCCACATCAACGAGCTGCTCGCCAAGGCCCTGACCGGGCTGACCTACTCACTACAAGATGATGCCTTGTCACTCGCCCTTCTTGATGGTCTTGAGCAGCTCGGCCGCCGCGTCGATGGTGCCCGCGTTGCATCAACAGCGGATGTCGCCCGCCGCGCCGACGTCGAGCTCTACGGCGGCACCGCCAGCCTCTCCAAGCGCATGGGCTGCACCGGAAAGCTCGACCTGATCATGAGCGTCACCCACGTGTCAGTGCGGGAAGTGAAGCGACGCATCAGCCTCGGAGCGCTGACGTCCGTGCGGTCAGAGGTGGGACAGCTGCGACCGGCCGTGTTTCCCACCGTGAGTGCAGCACTGGCCGCCGGGGAGATTGGCGTGGACTCGGCCGAGATCATCGTGAAAGGCCTGCAAGAGGTCATCCGGCAGGCCGACCCCTCGGATCTGCACCTCGCCGAACGAGTGCTCGTCGCCAACGCGACGGGCGCCCTCAACGACGACACCGCCGGTCTCCCCGGTGCAGGTATCGCGTTGCCGGCCGATCGGATGCGGGTGTTGGTACATGAGTGGCAGGCCCGCCTTGACCCCGACGGCATCGCGCCCCAGGAAGAGGCTCGGGAGGCCAAGAGCAGCATCAGCTTCGGCTCATTCGAACGGGGCCTCTACCGGATCTTCGGCGGCGTGACCCCCGACCTGCGCGGGGAGTTCGAGACGTATTTCGCGTCGCGGCTGTCGGCGCGGGCGACGGTGAAGTTTCTCCCCACGGCCGGGCCGGCTGAGCTGGCCGGGGCCGACGGGTCCGACGTCGTGCCTGACACCGAGGTCGTGCCCGACACCGAGGTCGTCGACATCGACCGCCGCCCCGCCGGGGAAAAGCGGGCCGATATTCTGCGCGACATGGTCCGTGAAGCCGCCCGCGACCCCAAAGCCGGAGTGATGGGCGGCTCCGCCCCCACCGTCACGGTGCACGTCAACGCGGTCGACCTCAACGCCGGCCGCGGCGTCGGCTGGATCGACGGAGTCGAAGCCCCGGTCTCACTCACGACCGTCGACCAGGCCCTCTGCAGCGGCGGATTCATCCCCATCCTGTTCGGCCCGAACAACGAGGTCCTCCGTGTCGGCGATAAACGGCGGGCGTTCTCCCCGGCGATGACGAAAGCGATCATGTCTCGCGATGGCGGCTGCATCATCTCCGGCTGCGACATTCCGGCGTACTGGACCGAACTGCACCACGTGAAAAGCTACGCCCAGGGCGGCAAAACCGAAGTCGCCAACGGAGTGTGCCTCTGTTACCGACATCACCACGCCATCGACACCTCGGGTTGGCAAATCCGCATGACCCACGGACGGCCCGAAGTACTCGGGCCCGCCTGGATAGACCCGAGCCAAACGTGGCGGCCCGCCCAAAACCACCGCGCCAACCGCGCCATCAGCTGACCCGTGCTGGTCATGTCCGTGAGACAACCGAATGGCCTGCGATGAGGCGGCAGACGGCAGGGTCAGGCGTCACGGCCACGGATGCGACGGGAGAGCTCGGCGGCGGAGCGCGCGATCTCCGCGGCGAGCGCGGGCCAACGTTCTGGCGACACATTCTGCCGGGGAAACGTGACCGCGATACCCGCGGCCGGCCAGCCGGTGTGATCACGCACGGCTACGGCGACGGATGCGAAACCCTCGGTCACCTCTCCGTCTTCCCCCGCATACCCCCGCTCGCGCACACCCTCGAGCAGACGGGTGAGCTGCCCGTAGCTGGAGACCAGGTCACCGTGAGGCGCCGGATCCCACCCGCCCGAACTCGGGGCGACCGGGCTCGGGGCGACCGGGCTCGGGGCGACCGGGCTCGGGTTCGTGCTCGTGCTCGTGCTCGTGCTCGGGGCGAACGCTCTCGTTACGAACGCGGCCGGGGTCGGGAACAGCGCCCGAAGCTGCGCCTTGGGCAAGGTCGCGAGCAGGGCGCGCCCGCTCGCGGTGAGGTGACTGGGCAGGCGCACGCCGACATCCGTCACGAGGGCAGGGCGCCGCGGCGCGCGCTCCTCGACCAGATAGATCACGTCACGCCCGTGCAGCACGGCAAGGTGCGCGCTCTCGCCGAGGTGGTCCACGAGCGCCGCGAGAATCGGTCGACCCAGCCTGCTCAGGGGCTCCTGGCGGGAGAAGCCCGAGCTCATCTCGAAGGCGGCGATGCCGATTCCGTAGCGCTGCACCTCGGGAAAGCGCAGCACAAAACCGTGTTCTTCCAGCACCCCAAGCAGGCGGTACACCGTGGACCGCGGCAGCTCGAGCGCGGTGGCGATCACCGACGCGGCAACGGGGCCGCGCTGATGGGCCAAAAACTGCAGAATCGTCAGGGTCTGGCGCGCCGCCGGGGCGGTCGGGGCCGCGCGGCCGGCGAGGGCGGAACTGCGGGGCGAGGGTCTGGGCATGCCCTACTATCTCACCGGCGAGACACCGACGGGTCAGGCACACTCGAATCCAGGGTGGCCGTGCGGTCAGATAGACGTATGAGCACAGAGACCGCCTCGAACACCCAACGCACCACGCAGTCCCCCGCACGCCAGGCCCCCGCACATCAGGCCCCCGCACATCAGGCACCCACACATCAGGCCCCCACAGGTCAGGCCCGCACGATCACGGTCGGTATCGGGCCGGTGTCGATCGCGGACGTCGTCGCGGTCGCCCGGGATGGGGCATCCGTCGTCATCGCCGATGACTCACGCACGGCGATCACGGCGAGCCGGGCCATCGTCGAGGCGCTCGCGAACGACACCGCGCCGCACTACGGCATCTCCACCGGCTTCGGCGCGCTCGCCACGACCTTCATCGCCGCTGACCGCCGCACCCAGCTGCAGCAGAGCCTCGTGCGCTCGCACGCCGCCGGCTCAGGACGCGAGGTGAACCGTGAAACCGTGCGCGGCCTCATGCTGCTGCGCCTGTCGACCCTCCTGACCGGCCGCACCGGCGTGCGGCTGTCGACCGTGGAGGCCTACGCGGCCGTGCTGAACGCCGGCATCTCGCCGATCGTGCGTGAGTACGGGTCGCTCGGCTGCTCGGGCGACCTCGCGCCGCTTGCCCACTGCGCGCTCGCCGTGATGGGCGAGGGCACCGTGCGTGATCGGTCCGGCACCGAGATGCCCGCCGCCGAGGCACTCGATTCCGCCGGCCTCACTCCCGTCGTGCTCGCCGAGAAAGAGGGTCTCGCCCTCATCAACGGCACCGACGGCATGCTCGCGATGCTGTCGCTCGCGATCCACGACCTGCGCGCCCTGCTCACGACAGCGGATGTCGCCGCCGCGATGAGCGTCGAGGCCCTGCTGGGAACGGATGCCGTCTACGCCGACGACCTGGCCGCGCTGCGCCCGCAAGCGGGCCAACGGGTCTCCGCCACGAACCTGCGCGACCTGCTCGCCGGGTCATCGATCGTCGCGAGCCACCGCGGTGCGGACTGCACCCGGGTGCAGGACGCCTACTCCCTGCGCTGCGCGCCCCAGGTGCACGGCGCCGCCCGCGACACCCTCGACCACGCCGCCCTGGTCGCCGGCCGCGAACTCGCCTCCGCGGTCGATAACCCGGTCATCACGCTCGACGGCCGGGTCGAGTCCAACGGCAACTTTCACGGCGCCCCGGTCGGCTACGTGCTCGACTTTCTCGCGATCGTCGTCGCCGACGTGGCAGCCATGTCCGAGCGCCGCACGGACCGCATGCTCGACCCGGCCCGCAGTCAGGGACTGCCCGCCTTTCTCGCGCACGATGCCGGTGTGGACTCCGGCCTGATGATCGCCCAGTACACCGCCGCCGGTATCGTGTCCGAGCTCAAGCGGCTCGCGGTGCCGGCCTCCGTCGATTCGATTCCGTCGTCGGCGATGCAGGAAGACCACGTCTCGATGGGCTGGGCCGCCGCCCGCAAGCTGCAGACCGCGATCGACGGTCTCGGCCGGGTGCTCGCGATCGAGGTGATGACCGCGGCGCGCGCGCTCGACCTGCGCGCCCCGCTCGTGCCCGGCGCGGCAACCGGCGCCGTGCGCGACCGGGTGCGTGAGACCGTGGCCGGGCCCGGCAGCGACCGGTTTCTCTCCCCCGAGATCGAACTCGTCGTGGCTGCCGTGCAGTCCGGTGACATTCTCGCCGCGGCTCGCCGCGTTGTGCCCACCCTCGCCTGATTTGCCTCGCAGAAACGGATGCGTCATGACTGAACACCTGCCCCGCCCGGTGCGCGCCGCCCGCGGCACCACCCTCACCGCGAAGGGCTGGGCAACCGAGGCCCCGCTGCGGATGCTCATGAACAACCTCGACCCCGAGGTCGCCGAACGCCCCGACGACCTCATCGTCTACGGCGGAACCGGCAAGGCCGCCCGTAACTGGGAGGCCTACGACGCGATCGTGCGTACCCTCGAAACCCTCGAGCTCGACGAGACCCTGCTCGTGCAGTCCGGCAAGCCGGTCGGTGTGTTCCGCACCCACGAGTGGGCGCCGCGGGTACTCATCGCCAACTCCAACCTCGTCGGCGACTGGGCGACGTGGCCCGAGTTTCGCCGACTCGAGCACCTCGGCCTGACCATGTACGGGCAGATGACGGCCGGTTCGTGGATCTACATCGGTACCCAGGGCATTCTGCAGGGCACCTTCGAGTGTTTTGCCGCCGTCGCCGAGAAGAGGTTCGGGGGAACCCTGGCCGGCACCCTCACCCTGACCGGCGGCGCCGGCGGCATGGGCGGCGCTCAGCCGCTCGCCGTCACCATGAACGGCGGTGTGGTACTGATCATCGACGTCGACCCGGCCCGCCTGCAGCGCCGCGTCGACCACGGCTATCTCGACGAGATGACCGAGAACCTCGACGATGCGCTCGCCCGGGTGCTGGCCGCAAAGTCCGAGAAGCGCGCCCTCTCGGTCGGTCTCGTCGGCAACGCCGCGACCGTCTTCGCCGAACTCCACGCCCGCGGGGCTGCCATCGACATCGTCACCGATCAGACCTCTGCCCACGACCCGCTCAGCTATCTGCCGGAGGGTGTGGCGGTCGCCGACTGGCACGCCGAGGCGGCGCGTGATCCGGAGGGCTTCACCCTCGCCGCCCGCGCTTCGATGGCCAAACAGGTGCAGGCCATGGTCGACTTTCAGGACGCCGGCGCGGAGGTCTTCGACTACGGCAACTCGATTCGCGCGGAGGCGCTGCTCGGCGGCTGCGCGCGGGCGTTCGACTTTGCCGGGTTCGTACCCGCGTACATCCGCCCGCTGTTCGAAGAGGGCAAGGGACCGTTTCGGTGGGTGGCTCTGTCGGGCGACCCTGCAGACATCATTGCGACCGATCGGGCGATTCTCGAGCTGTTTCCGAACGATGCCAAGCTCGCTCGCTGGATCGCCGGCGCGCAGCAGAAGGTGCACTTCGAAGGGCTCCCGGCCCGCATCTGTTGGCTCGGCTACCAGGAACGGCACCTCGCGGGCCTCAAGTTCAACGAGATGGTCGCGAGCGGTGAACTCAGCGCGCCGATCGTGATCGGCCGGGATCACCTCGACTCCGGCTCGGTCGCCTCGCCGTACCGGGAGACGGAGGGTATGAAGGACGGCTCGGATGCCATCGCCGACTGGCCGCTGCTGAATGCGCTGCTCAACACCGCGTCGGGAGCGACGTGGGTGTCGATCCACCACGGCGGCGGCGTCGGAATCGGCCGTTCCATTCACGCCGGGCAGGTCATTGTCGCCGACGGCACCGCGCTCGCCGCTCAGAAGATCGAACGGGTGCTCGTGAACGATCCCGGAACCGGCGTCATGCGGCACGTCGACGCCGGCTACGAGCGCGCCGCCGAGGTGGCCCGCGAGCGCGGCCTGCGGGTGCCGATGTGGGAGGGCGAATGACCCCTGCTGCCCCCGGCCCGACCTACTGGTGCGCCACGGCGCTGATCGACGGCGCGCCCGTCGACGGGGTGCGCGTGTCTGTCGGGGCGGGCGGGCGCATCCGTCGCCTGCAGGTGGAGGTCGCGCCGAGTGCCGACGACGTAAGTCTCGGGCTCGTGCTGCCCGGATTCGGCAACGCGCACTCGCACGCCTTTCACCGGTCGCTGCGGGGGCGCACCCACGATGGCGGCGGGGACTTCTGGCAGTGGCGGCAACGCATGTACGCGGCCGCGGCCGCGCTCGACCCGGAAGCTTATGAGCAGCTGGCCCGCGGGGTCTTCGCCGAGATGCTCACGAGCGGATACACCGCGGTGGGCGAGTTTCACTACCTGCACCACCGACCGGACGGCTCGCCGTGGGACCGGCCGCACGCGATGGAACACGCGCTGGCCCGGGCGGCGGTCGCCACCGGTATCCGCCTGACCCTGCTCGACACCTGCTACCTCACCGGCGGAATCGGCCAGCCGCTCGCCGCGGGGCAGCGCAGTTTCAGCGACGACACCGCAGAGCGCTGGCTTGACCGCTGGCACGACCTGCGCCTGAGCCTCGCGGGCTTCGCAGACACCGTGACCCTCGGCGCCGCCCTGCACTCGGTGCGCGGCGTATCCCGGGCGCAGATCGCGACCGTACTCACCGGGCTGCCCGACGACGTGCCCCTGCACGTGCACCTGAGTGAGCAGCCACAAGAGAACGCAGACTGCCTGCGGGAGTACGGCCTCACCCCGACCGGGCTGCTCGCCGAGCTCGGCGCTCTGTCCCCGCGGCTGAGCGTCGTGCACGCCACTCACCTGACCCCGCACGACGTGGCCCTGCTCGGGGCGGCCGGCGTCACCGCCGTGTTCTGCCCGAGCACCGAGGCCGACCTCGGCGACGGCATCGGCCCGGCCAGACGACTGGCCGACGCCGGCGTGCGCCTCGCTCTCGGCTCCGACCAAAACGCGGTCGTCGACCCGCTGCTCGAAGTGCGCGGCCTCGAACACGGCGAGCGCCTCGCCTCCGGGCGGCGCGGCAGGTTCGATCCCGCCGAGCTCGGAACAATCGCGACCGACAACGGATACCGTGCCCTCGGCC
This sequence comes from Cryobacterium frigoriphilum, assembly GCF_004403305.1. Taxonomy (GTDB): domain Bacteria; phylum Actinomycetota; class Actinomycetes; order Actinomycetales; family Microbacteriaceae; genus Cryobacterium; species Cryobacterium frigoriphilum. The sequence continues at coordinate 94,875 of NZ_SOHE01000018.1, forward strand.
TCGCGGGCGGCCTGCGGGTCGGCGCCTGGTGTGACCTCGTCGAACTAGACGCGGCCTCGCTGCGCACGGTCGGCTGCGCCCCCGGCCAGATTCTGCTCGCCGCCACGGCCGCAGACGTTGGCTCGGTCATCGTCGGCGGTCGACTGGTGGCCCAAAACGGGCTGCTGGCAATCGGCGACGATACCGACCCGGCCGTTCTGCTCGGACGCGCTCTGGCACGACTCGACGCCAGCACTACGAGAACAGGGGGCACAGCATGACGATCGAAACGAGCGAGCTGATCACCGATATCGGCGAGCTGACCACTCAGGCCGACGGTGAGCCACGCCGGCCCGACCGAGCCGTGCTCATGCAGGGTGGCCGCATCCGCTGGATCGGCAGCGCGGCGAACGCCCCCGCCGCCGACACCCGCGTCTCGGTCGGCGGCCGGGCGGTGCTGCCCGGCTGGGTCGACTCGCACACCCACCTGCTCTTCGCCGGAGACCGGTCGGCCGAGTTCGAGGCGCGAATGCAGGGGCAGCCCTACGCGGCCGGCGGCATCCGTCAGACGGTCGAAGCGACCCGGGCGGCGACGGAGGCCGAACTCGAGTCGAACCTGCGGCGCCTCGGCGCCGAGGCACTCGCCCAGGGCACCACCTTTCTCGAGACCAAGACCGGCTATGGGCTCGACGTCGATTCGGAGGCCCGTACGGCCCGGATCGGCGCCCGGCACGCGGATGTCGTCAGTTTTCTCGGCGCCCACGTCGTGCCGGATGGAATCGACGTGCGCGACTACCTCGACCTCGTGACCGGGCCGATGCTCACCGCTGTGCGCCCGTGGGTGTCGTTCATCGACGTCTTCTGCGAGAACGGCGCCTTCGACGTGGAGCAGAGCCGCGAGGTACTGCTCGCCGGTCGCACGGCGGGCCTCGGTCTGCGGGTGCACGGCAACCAGCTCGGGCACGGCGGCGGCATCGCCCTCGCCGTGGAGCTCGGCGCGGCCAGCGTCGACCACTGCAACGTCGTCTCCCCCGCCGATCTAGCCGCGCTGGCCGCTTCAGGCACCGTAGCGACCGTGCTGCCGGCCTGCGATCTGTCCACCCGGCAGCCTCTCGCCCCGGCCCGGCGGCTGCTCGACGCCGGAGTCACGGTCGCCATCGCCACCAACTGCAACCCCGGCACCTCGTACACGACGTCGATGCAGTTCTGCGTCGCAACGGCGGTTCTGCAGATGGAGCTGACGGTCGAAGAGGCCGTCTGGGCCGCCACCCGGGGCGGAGCCCAGGCCCTGCAGCGAGACACCGGTCCCGACGCGGTCGGGTCGCTGGTTGTCGGCGGGCGGGCCGATCTTCAGGTGCTCGACGCACCATCCGTCGCCCATCTCGCCTACCGGCCCGGCGTACCGCTGACGATCGCGGTCTGGCAGCACGGGCAGCGGATGCCCCGCCCATCGGGCCTCCCCGGAACGACACGCTAGGGTCGAAGCGGCCCCGCATTATCGCAGCCATTTGACAGGGAGTTCCCATGCAGACCGTGGCGACGATCATTGTGAACGCGACCATCACCAAACCCGAGGCTCTGGACGCGATCGCGGCAGCGCTGGGTTGCGCGGTGCAGGATGCAGGCACCGCGCGGCCCTTCGTACCGCTGCCCCACGGCGGGCGGGTCGTGGTCGACATTCCCAAGTTCGGTGAAGCCCCACCGCTCGCGATCGACGTCTCCGACCCGCGCGGCGCGACCGAATCTCGGCTCGCCGCCCAGGCGCTGCTCGATCGGCTGACAGCGTCGACAGGCTGGCACATACACCACCTGCACGGTTAGATCAGACCTGGTCACCGATCGTGCGCGGCAAGCCACGAAAACGCGACCGAACGGTAGCTTAGACTCCGTCTCATGGGGACGACGCTATTTGGACGTATGGTCGGCCTCGTCGTGGGTGCGGCCGTCGTTGCCGCAGCCACGCTGCTCTGGATCGCCGTCGCGTCGGACTCACCCGAGGCGGGTAAGGCCCCCAGCGAGGGGCTGATCTTGGGAATCTGGAGCTACCTCTACGCCCTCGAAGCGCCCCCATTCCGCGTGCTCTGGGCCGCCGTCGCCCTCGCCGTTCTGTTCGCCGCCGGAGTTGCCCTGCTCGAGCGGAGGGTGACCAACAAGTCCCGCCGGTCCTCGAACGCACGCACCGCACCGCTCGCACCGAAAATCGTGATGGCCGCCACGCGTGGTACCTATGCGGGGCCCGTGCGTATTACCGTGCTGATCCCCGCCTACAACGAGGAGGCGTCACTGTCGGCGACGCTCAGCTCACTGCTCTCGCAGTCGCATCGACCGGAGCGAGTGATCGTGGTGGCCGACAACTGCACCGACAGCACCGCGACGATCGCGCGACGGCACGGGGTTGAGGTGTACGAGACCATCGGCAACCGCGACAAGAAGGCCGGCGCTCTGAACCAGGTGTTGGAAACAATTCTGCCCGCCCAGGGCGACAACGACATCATCATGGTGCTCGACGCGGACACCACGCTCGACGCCGGTTTTCTACAGGCCGGAGTTGCGCGCTTCACGAGCGACCGGGCGCTCATGGCCATCGGCGGTCTGTTCTACGGGGAACCGGGCGCAGGCCTGCTGGGCCAGATGCAGCGCAACGAGTATGTGCGGTATTCGGCGCAGATCCACCGCCGTCGTGGCAAGGTTTTTGTTCTGACCGGCACCGCCTCCATGTTCCGGTCCCGCGCCCTGCGCGAGGTCGCCCGCAGTCGCGGCGCCAGCATCCCGGGAACCCCCGGCCACGTCTACGACACCCTGGCATTGACCGAAGACAACGAGCTGACGATCGCGCTGAAGTCTCTTGGGGCGCTGATCATTTCGCCCTCGGAGTGCACCGTCGTCACGGAGGTGATGCCGACACTCGGCAGCCTGTGGGTGCAGCGACTGCGCTGGCAGCGCGGCGCCCTCGAGAACCTCGGCGCCTACGGCATCACGCCCCCGACCTTTCGGTATTGGGCGCAGCAACTCGGCATCGGCTACAGCGTCATCGCTCTGACCGCGTTCATGTTTCTCATTCTGCTCACCCTGCTCTCGATCGATGCCTGGGTGTGGTTTCCGTTCTGGCTCGGCCTCGGAGTCGTCTTCACGACCGAACGGGTCGTGTCGGTCTGGAAGGGTGGCTGGGCTGCCCGGTTGCTCGCCGTCACCGTCGTGCCGGAACTCCTCTTCGATATGTTCCTCAATGTGGTGTACGTCAAGGGCATCGTCGACATCACCCGTGGCCGGCAGGGCACCTGGGGCCACGTGACCCACACTCCGCCTGCCCCCACACAGACGGCCCCCGAACCGGTGGCGAGCTTGTGATCGCCCTGCCCGTGATATCGGCCGGAATTCTACTTCCCGAGGCCACGCTGCACTCGGACTTTTTCGCCATCCTCGCGGCGTTCGTGGCCATCAACACGGTCATGTACGCGGCCCTCGCGATCGCGAAGATCGTGCCGATGGTGCATCTGGGCGATCTGGTTCCCGGGCGACGGCGTCGTTCCGAGACCCGCAGCATCCATCCGGAGACCAGCCCGGATATTCCCGACGCCCCCAGCACGTAAACGTCTAGGATCGGTGGCATGCCGGACCGCGCACCTGACTCCAACCCTTTCGCCGTCCCGGGGGCGGGCCGACCGCGCACCGGCTGGTACGACGTCAACGACTGCCGACTGTATGTCGAGATTCGTGGCGAGGGCCCCGCCCTGCTCATCTCGGGGGCGGCCAGCGACGACGCGGAAATGTTCCGACCGATCGCCGAACGACTCGTCGGCTTCACCGTCGTGACCTTCGATCCTCGCGGAACCCGGCGCAGCAGCAGGAGCGGCTGGCCCTGCGACTCAGCGCAGCATGCCGACGATGCCGGCGACCTGCTTCGAGCCCTGCACCTTGTTCCCGCACACGTCTTCGGCGCCAGTGCCGGCGGAATCGTTGCCGTACAGCTCGCCCTGCGCCACCCCGACCTCGTGGGCCGCGTTCTGGTCTGCGAACCGGGCTACTTTCGGTGCACGCCAGCCGGGGCCGAGCTCTATTCCCGGGCCAGAGCATCCGTCGATGAACATCTCATTGCACACCCCGAAGACTGGGCGGGCGCTCTGGCAGCCGGATTGCTGGCCGCGCAGGCCACCCCGCCCCGTCACGACTCGCTTCGCGAGTTGCTCGAACCCCCGGCGGGATTGGACTGGTACGCCGCACGCGCACACGAGCTGGCCGAGAACTTCATTCGGGATGACGTACCGCTGACGGGTGAAGTGGTCGATCGTGCCGGACTGGCCCGGTCCGCGGTCGATTTCCAGTTCGTCTCGGGAAGCGAGTCGAACCCTGTCTTTCGAGAGATCGTCGAAGAACTCTCCCGAATTCGGCCGCCCATCGGCCGTTCAGGCCCGGTCAGTGCAGATGTCATCACGGGAGCGGGTCACGTGGCATATTTCACCCCCGAGCTGATCGCCGACTATATCCGCGGGCAGTGCCCTGAGCCGGCAGTGCCCTGAGCCGGCATGACCTCAGCGGGCGTGAACGGTGGCGAGCTCGTTCCAGTGCGTCGTCGCGCGCGGGGAGACCAGGTCACGGCGCATCGTCCAGCCGCGGTTGCTGCGTAGTCCGCCGAGGCCCAGGCCCAGGGTCTCCGCTCCGTATTTCGCTGTGACGGCATCCAGGACCGCGCCGGCGGCGAAGGGGGCGGGATCGGTTCCGAAGATGTCGAGGGTCGCGTGTGACTCTCGTGCGGAGAATTCGTGCAGGCTGACGCCGACTCGCACGTACTGCCGATCCGACTGCAGCTGCGGCCCGAGGGCGGCGATCGCGGCCCGATACATTTCGACGGGGTCATCGGTCGGGTCGGGGAAGGCGAGGGAGACGGCGTGCGTGACGTGGTCCTCCTTGAACGGCGAGGTAGACGCGTAGGCGCGCATGAGCCGGGCCAGGGAGCCCTGCTCGCGCAGCCGGGCCGCGGCCCGTTGGGTGTAGACGGAGAGCACTTCCCGCAGCTCGGGTACCGTGCTGATCGGGATCGAGAATGACCGCGAGAACTGGATCTGTTCCTTGTCGGCGCGCAGCTCTTCGAGCGGCAGGCAATCGAACCCACGCAGTTCCTGCACGACGCGTTCCTGCACGACACCGAAGCGGCGCCGCACCCGCACGGCATCCGCGTCGCGCAGGTCAGCCGCGGTGTAGATGCCCAAGGCAATCAGCTTCTGCGCCGTGCGGGCTCCGATACCCCAGACCTCGCCGACCTCGATGGACCGAAAGATTGCGGTCAGCTGCTCCGGCGAGTACGCGGCCAGATTGCAGACCCCGTTCAGCGCCGCAGCGGTCTTCGAGCCGCGGTTGGCGAGTTTGGCGAGGGTCTTGCTGGTCGCGATGCCGACACTGACCGGCAGGCCGATCAGCTTCTTCACGGCGGTTCGAATCTCCCGGGCGGTCGCCGTCACCTCGCGCGCGGTGCCGGTGAGACGGATGAAGCTCTCATCGATCGAATACACCTCCTGCGACGAGGTGTAGCGGCCGAGCAGTTCCACGGTGCGGGCGGACAGATCCCCGTAGAGCTCGTAGTTGCTCGAGCGGGCGATGACCCCCTGCTGGGTCGCCTCTGCCGCGATGCTGTGCCACGGCACGGCCATGTCGATGTTCAGGGCCTTCGCCTCCTGGGAGCGGGCGACGACGCATCCGTCGTTGTTGGACAGCACGACGACCGGCTTGCCCTCGAGTCTGGGGTTGAAGATGCGCTCGCAGGAGACGTAGAAGTTGTTCGCGTCGACGATCGCGATGGAGGGCGCGATGGAGGGCGGGGTGGAGGGCGGGGTGCGGGGCGGGGCGGAGGGCGGGGCGGAGGGCGGATTAGACACGGTGCAGGCACCGGGTAACGACTCCCCAGATGGTCAGCTCGCTCATTTCGCCGAGCACGATGTCGGGGTAGGCCGGATTCTCGGGTACCAGACGGATGCTGCCGGGCACGCTTGCGTTGTGGTTGATGCGCAGACGTTTGATCGTCAGTTCGCTGTCGACAACGGCGATGACCACGCTGCCGTCCCGGGCGTCGAGGGAACGATCGACGATGACCTCGTCGCCGTCGAAGATTCCCGCGCCGGTCATGCTGTCGCCGCTGACCCTTACGATGAACGTCGCGGTGGGGTCCTGAATCAGGTGGCGATTCAGGTCGACCGGGCCGGTGTAATAGCCACCGGCCGGCGAGGGAAAGCCGGCATGAACCGCTTCCGGAGCCGCTTGGGCGTACCCGCGTGTCGGCCCGGTGAGCTCGTCGGCCTCGGCGACCGCGACCGGGTCCGCCACGGTCCACCGATGAGGAACATACATTCGATTAGTTTAGCTTCCCTTGCAGTCACACCCTCCCCCTCCCGCGAGAGCGGGTCACCACATGCCGAGAAGCTTCATCCAGGCACCGCCGGCGACGACCCAGATGCCGATCAGCACGACACTCATGATGAAACCGATGCGGAACCACTCGCTCGTTTTCACGTAGCCCGAGCCGTAGGTGACGCCGGCCGGCCCCGACGCGTAGTGCGTGATGGCACCGAAGAGGTTGCCGATGAAGCCGAGCACGAGCGCGGCGAACAGCGGTGGTGCGCCCGCGGCGATCGCGGCCCCGAGGAAGATGGCGTACATCGCCACGATCTGCGCGGTGTTCGAGGCGAAGAAGTAGTGCGCGTAGAAATACACCAGGGTCAGAATAGCGAAGGCGAGCATCCACGGCAGGCCGCCGACGGCGAGGGCCACGCCGTCGCCGATCCAGGCGATGACGCCGAGGGCGTTGAGCTGGTCGGCCATGCCGACGAGCACCGAGAAGAAAATCAGCGTGCTCCACGCCGAGCCGTTTGTGGCCATGTCCTTCCAGGTCAGAACCCCGGTCACGAGCAGGATCGATACGCCGACAAACGCCGCTGTCGTGGCCGTGACGCCGAGCATGCTGCCGAAGATCCACAGCACGAGCAGCAGCACGAAGGTCAGCGCCATGATGATCTGGCCGCGGCTGAGGCGCCCCATCTTGGCCAGTTCGGCCTTCGCGAAGGCGGGAGCCTCCGGGGTCTTGGTGATCGTCGGAGCGTAGATCTTCGACATTACCCACGGCACGGCGACGAGGCTCAGCACGCCCGGTACCAGGGCGGCGAGTGCCCAGTTGCCCCACGTCACGTCAATGCCGGCGTCGACCGCGGCCTGCTGAGCGATGGGGTTGCCCGCCATCGCGGTGATGAACATCGCCGAGGTGACGGCGTTCACCTGCAGCGACGTGAAGGAAAGGTAGGCGCCGAGCTTGCGGCGGGACTGGTCGGTGTCGGGGGTCGATCCCTGCTCGCGGCTGAGCGAGGCGATGATCGGGTACAGAACCCCGCCATTGCGGGCGGTGTTCGACGGGGTGGCGGGAGCCAGCACGAGATCGGTCAACGCCATGCCGTAGCTGAGTCCCAGGCTTGATCCGCCGAGCTTCGAGATGAACCACAGGGCGATGCGGCGCCCGAGGCCCGTGATGAGAAAGCCCTCGGCGATGAAGAATGCGGCCACGATGAGCCAGATCGTCGGGTTTGCGAAGCCTTCGAGCGCCTCGGTGCCCGTATCCATGGTTCCGGTGACCATGGCGAGCGACAGCCCGATCAGGGCGACGGATGGCGTGGGCAGCGGCTGCAGAATCAGGCCGAGAATCGTGCCCACGAAAATGCCCAGCATGTGCATGCCCCGAGCGTCGACGCCCTGCGGCGCCGGGATAACGAAGATGCCGACCGTCACGAGCACAATCACGAACACCTTGATGATGAGCGCTCGGCGGCCCGGGTGCTTCACGCCCGGTTTCTCGGGCGGGGTGGGGTCTGTTGTGCCGGGCAGATTGGTACGACTGCTGGTGTTGCTCATGATTCTCCGCGGTTACTCGACGATCCCTCTCGCCCAGGCCACGCTGCGGGAACGGAGTCCGTTCTCCCAGTTTAACCGCGCGACAGCTGACCTGCGCGACGAGCCCGGCTTCGCGGGGAAGCTGCTAACATCCGGCTAACCGTGAGATGCGGGAAAGGCACCATGACCGAACCCAACGATGATGTTTACCGGCCGAGCGACCGGGAGTTGCTGAAGGGCGCCATCCGTCAGCTGGCCGCGCAGACCGGTCTCGGCGTCATCTTCGCCGGCCTCGTCAATCACAGCGAGCTGGTGATCACCGAATTCGTCGGCACCACCACCCAGGGTTTGAAGAACCTCAACGTGCAGCCCGGCGAGGGCGTAGGCGGGCGAGCCCTGCGCCACGCCCGGCCGGTCGGGGTCTCTGACTATTTCGATTCCGACCGCATCACCCACCATCACGATCAGGCGGTGCGCATCGAAGGCCTGCGGTCGATGGTCGCGCTGCCCGTACTCGTCGACGGCCGGGGGCGCAGCATCCTCTACGCTGCCACCCGCGACCGCTCCCCCATCGGCGAGCGTCTGGTCACCGAACTCGGCATCGGTGCCCTGCAGATCTCCCGCGAGCTGCAGATTCGCGACGAGGTCGACCATCGGGTCGCCATTTTGCGGGTCGTCGGCAGCCTCGCCGCCGAACCGATCGACCGCGACCTGATCGAGGTCGTGCGCCTCGCCCACGCCGAACTGCTGTCCGTCGCCAGCATCACGGCCGATCCTGCCCTGGCCGAGCGCATCCTGGCGGTGACCGCACGGCTCGTGGGAACGGCATCCGCTTCGGGCAGCACCTCCTCGACAACGGATGTTCCGCGCCTGACCCCGCGCGAGACCGACGTTCTCGCGCAGGTCGCCCTCGGTTGTTCCTATGCGGAGGTCGGCAAACGGCTCGCCCTGCAGAGCGTCACGGTCAAGAGTTACATGCAGGCGATCATGGCCAAGTTCAACGCCCACAGCCGAAGCGAGGCCGTGCTCGTTGCCCGCAGGTTCCACCTGCTGCCCTGATCCGGTGACGACGCAACCCGTGACGACGCAACCCGCCAGCCACATCACCTCCCTCGGGAGGTAGTGGGACGCCGCGTTGCCTGCCACGCTGGCATCTCGCCGGGACAGCTTGGTCCCGACCGACGATGTCAAGGGAGATATCGCATGCTCGAACGCACCGCACAGCGCCGCGCGCAGCCCGCTCCGCGCCGCACCTCGATGGCCCGTGTGGCCGTCGCCAGCTCGATGGGCAGCATCATCGAGTTCTACGACTTTCTGATCTACGGAACCGCCGCGGCACTGGTCTTTCCGCAGGTATTCTTTCCCGCCCTCGGCTCCGCGGCCGGCACCCTCGCCAGTTTCGGCACCTTCGCCGTCGCCTTCGTTTCGCGTCCGCTCGGCGCGATTCTGTTCGGCCATTTCGGCGACCGGCTCGGCCGCAAGAAGACCCTCGTCAGCACCCTGCTGATCATGGGCATCGCCACCGTCACCATCGGCCTGATGCCCGACGCGAGCGTCATCGGCGTCGCAGCGCCGATCATCCTCGTGCTGCTGCGCTTTCTGCAGGGCTTCGCCGTTGGCGGCGAATGGGCCGGTGCCGCACTCATGGCCGCCGAATACGCTCCCCCGCGTCGCCGCGGCCTCTATGCCGCGTTCCCCCAGCTCGGGCCGTCGATCGGGTTCGCCCTGGCCAGTGGAACCTTTCTCATCATCAACCTGACGCTCGGCGACAAGTCGGAGGCGTTCCTCAGCTACGGCTGGCGTATCCCCTTCATCCTCAGCGCCGTGCTCGTGATCATCGGCCTCTACATTCGGCTCAAGATCGAAGAGACCCCCGTGTTCAAGGCCGTGACGGATGCCCAGACGGCCAAGCCGGTCGCCCGCAAGCTCCCGGTTTGGGAAGTCGTGCGCAACCAGCCGCGCCAGATCCTGCTGGGCGGCGCCTCGACCATGATGCTCTTCGCCTTCTTCTACACCGGAACCGCGTTCCTCTCGGCCTACGGCACCAATCCAGAGGGCCTCAACCACAGCCGTCCGACCATCCTCACCCTCGGCATCATCGGCGCCCTCGTCTTCGCCGTCGGCACGATCGCGAGTGCGATTCTCTCTGACCGGGTCGGCCGCCGGGCGGTCATCGTCACCTCCTGCATCGTCGCGGTGCCGTGGTCGCTCGCCCTGTTTCCGATCCTCGACATTGGCACGACCTGGTCCTTCGGCCTCGGCCTCTCGGGCACCCTGCTCATCGTCGCCGGCATCTACGGCCCGGTCGGCGCGTTCCTGCCCGAACTGTTCGCTACCCGCTACCGCTACACCGGTGCCGGAATGGCATACAACCTCGGCGCTCTCGTCGGCGGCGGCATCACCCCGCTCGTGGCGGCATCCATCATCGCGAGTGCCGGCAGCGCCTCCATCGGCCTGCTGCTCGCCGGGGTCAGCGTCATCAGCCTGATCGCGACGTTCGGCCTGCCGGAGACCCGCGGCATCGATCTCGCCACGGCGGAGGTCGCCGCCGGCCGAGTGCCGGTTCGCGACGACGCACTCGTGTAGCCCCCACCTCGATGGCTCGCCCTCCGGGGGCGTCTGCGGCTCCGACCGCAGGCGCCCTCGGAGTTTCTGCGTTTTCGCGTCTGCGGGCGGCTAGGGTTGCCAGAATGCAGCCCCTGCCCCAGCCCCAGCCCCTGATGCGGCCCCTCACCTTTCGCCGCGCCGACCTCGACGCCGCCCCCGCCCTGATCGAGCTCGTGACGAGCGCGTATCGCGGTGAGGCCAGCCGGCAGGGCTGGACGACCGAGGCCAACCTGATCTCCGGGCAGCGGATCGACCTCGAGCTGCTGAGCACGGACATCCGTCGCCCCGACAGCGTCGTGCTCCTCGCCGAGCGCGCCGGCATTCTCGTCGGATGCGCGCATGTGGCACGCACCGATGCGACACATGCCTATTTTGGAATGTTCGCCGTTCGGCCGCTCGGTCAGGCGCGCGGCGACGGCACACGAATACTCGCGGAGGCCGAGCGCTTCGTAGCCGCCGAGTGGGCCACCACGGTAATGACCATGACTGTGCTCGATGCCCGCAGCGAGCTGCTCGCGTTCTACGAGCGCCGCGGCTACCGGCGCACCGGCCTCTACAAGCCGTTTCCGTACGGCGACGTCCGGTTCGGGCTCCCCCAGCGTGACGATCTGCGCCTTGAGGTGCTCGACAAGGTTCTCGAGTTTCACAATATGGACAAGCAACCGGTTTGACACGCGCGAACCCGGAACGTACCGTCAGTTAGGCGCTGTGCTTTCATAAGTGCGCCCTGGGGCTGTCCACAATATGGATCTGAGCCCTGAGGCAGTTGCCTGATTTCAACAATGATGTTGCAACCGGAAGGTTATCTCGTGTCGTCCACGATTGAAAAACGTTCGAAGGGCCCTGTCGCCGCGTTCATGCGGCCAATAAATACGCTGGTCGAGCGCTATATTCCGAGCGCGCTGGTGTTTGTCATCGTGCTCACCGTCATCGTTGCGATTCTCGCCCTGACCCTCACCGACTCCGGACCGATCGATGTGGTTCGCAGTTGGGGCGACGGACTGGCCGGACTGCTGGCTTTCATGACGCAAATGGCTCTCGTGCTGCTGCTCGGTCATATTCTCGCCAATACCAGCCCGGTTCACCGGCTGCTCGGCCGTCTCAGTCGGGTCCCCAAGACCGCGCTGCAGGCGTACGTGTTCGTGTTCGTTATCGCGTCCGTCGCCTCCCTCATCACCTGGGGCCTCGGCCTCGTCGTCGGCGGCCTGCTCGCGAAGGAGGTCGCCGCGCAGATGCGGGCCCGGGGTATCCGTGTGCATTTCGCACTGCTGGTAGCCGCCGGATACTCGGGTTTTGTGGTGTGGCACATGGGCTATTCGGGATCTGGACCGCTCACCGCCGCGACCGAAGGCTCGTTTCTCGCCGAACAGCTCGGGCGCACGATTCCGCTGAGCGAGACGACATTCTCGCTCTGGAATATCAGCGCCGCGATCGCGACGATCATCATCGTCGCGCTCGCGCTCGCGCTGGTGGCGCCGCGCCGCCAGAACGACATTTACGAGTTGAGCTTCGACGCCCGCGAGGCCGAGGTCGCTGAGGAACCCGTGACGACACCCGCCGACCGGCTCGATGCGAGTCGGATCCTGACCACGCTGGTCGGTCTCGCTCTCGTGGCCTACCTCGTCGTGCACTTCGTCGAGGGCGGAACCTTGACCCTCGACATTGTGAACTGGACCTTTCTGGCCCTGATCTTTCTGCTCGTGCGCAACCCGTTCGAGCTGATTCGGCTGACGAAGGATGCCGCCTCAAACGTCGGCGACATTCTGCTGCAGTTTCCGCTCTACGCCGGAATTCTCGGAATGATGACCGGCACCGGCCTGATCGGCATCTTCTCTGACTTCTTCGTGGACATCTCCACGGCGCAGACCTTCGGAGTGTTCGCCCTGCTGTCGGCTGGACTGGTCAACTTCTTCGTACCCTCCGGCGGCGGCCAGTTCGCCGTGCAGGGGCCGATCATGCTCGATGCCGCCGAACGCCTCGGCGTTGACCCGTCAATCGCGATCATGGCCGTCTCGTACGGCGACCAGTGGACGAACATGATTCAGCCGTTCTGGGCGCTGCCGCTGCTCGCGATCGCGGGCCTGAAGATGCGCGACATTCTCGGGTACACGACGGTCACGTTCCTGGCGGCCGGGCTGGTATTCGTCGTCACCATGTTGCTCGTGAGCCTCTGACCGGCCCGGCCCGCCATCACGGAATGCACTCGGCTACAGGCACCCGACTGCCTGAACGTGACTGCCTGAACGTGACTACGGGATGTAGTTGAACTCGTCCGGGTTGGGGCCGGTGCGCTCGTCGCGGTTGAGGGCGCCGATCGCGGCGAGGTCGGCATCCGTCAGTTCGAAGTCGAAGAGGGCGAAGTTCTGCTCGACACGGCTCTGGGTGACCGACTTCGGGAAGATCACGTCGCCCCGCTGCAGGTGCCAGCGCAGGGTGACCTGGGCGGTCGTGCGGCCCAGACGCTCGGCGATCGTGGTGATGACCGGGTCGGCGAGCACGCCACCCTGGGCGAGCGGGGACCAGGCCTCGGTCACGATGCCGTTGGCGGTGTTGAAGGCGCGCAACGGTTCCTGGGTGAGATACGGGTGCACCTCGATCTGGTTGACGGCCGGCACGGTGTCGGTCTCGTCGAACAGGCGCTGCAGGTGCTCCTGCTGAAAGTTGCTCACGCCGATCGTCTTCACGCGTCCGGAGCGCTGCATCTCTTCCATGGCCTTCCAGGTCTCGACGTAGTCGCCGACCGCGGGGAGCGGCCAGTGAATGAGGAACAGGTCGAGGTAGTCGAAGCCGAGGGCCTCGAGGGTGCCGTCGAAGGCCGCGAGGGCGTCGGCGCGGTCGTGGAAGCCATTGTTGAGCTTGCTCGTGACGTAGATGTCGGCGCGGGCGATTCCGGACTCGGCGATCGCCTGACCGACCTCCTTCTCATTGCCGTACATCTCGGCGGTGTCAATGTGGCGATAGCCCGCCTTCAGGGCGGCGAGGGTCGCCGCCTTGGTGGTCTCCGGCGTGACCTGGTAGGTGCCGAAGCCAAGCTGCGGGATCGTCGTGGCGTTGTTCAGGGTGATGGTGGGGACGTTGGTCATGGTGCTCCTCGTTCGGGTTGATGAGGGAAAGGGTCAGGGGGTGACGATGATTTTGCCGCGGGTGTGGCCGAGCATGCTGAGGCGGTAGGCATCCGCTGCCTCGGCCAATGGGAAGGTACGGGCGACCTCGACGCGCAGTCCCTGTTCGTCGACGAGGTCGGCGAGGGCCTGCAGGTCGGTCGCAGCGGGGTCGACCCAGATCCAGGTTCCGCCGTGCTGTTCGACCTCGGCGTCGGCGACGGATGCGTGCCGCCCGCCCTCGGCGAGCACCTCGAGTGTCGTGTCGAGCACACCACCGACGAAGTCGGCGACGACGCTCACGCCGTCGGGCGCGAGCGCGCGCACGCGCTCGGCAAGTCCGCTGCCGTAGGTGACGGGTTCGGCGCCGAGGGTGCGCAGGTAGTCGTGGTTGACGGCGGAGGCGGTCGCGATGACGCGGGCACCGCGAGCGGCGGCAATCTGGATGCCGATCGAGCCGACTCCCCCGGCGCCGCCGTGGATCAGCACGGTATCCGTTGCGGTGACGACCAGGCGGTTCAGCACCTGGAACGCGGTCATGCCGGTGAGCGGCAGGCCGGCGGCCGCGGGCCAGGTCAGCGAGGCGGGCTTGCGGGCGACGAGCCGTTCGGGAAGCGCAATGAACTGGGCGAAGCTGCCACCGTGCACCCAGTCGGTGCGCCCGTTGGCGATGACCTCGTCGCCGATCTGAAACCCATGGGCGTCAACGCCCACGGCCTCGATGACGCCGGCCACGTCCCAGCCGGGGATGGCTGGAAAGACGACGTCGATCATCGAATCGAGGTATCCGCCCATCACCTTCCAGTCGACCGGATTGACCGCGGCGGCCTTGACGCGAATCAACACCGCTCCCGGGCCGACCTTGGGCAGCGGCCGCTCGGTGAGCTCAAGAACGTCGGGGCTTCCGTATCTCGCGTAGGTGATTGCGTGCATTGTTGTGTCTACCATTACCAGCGAAACCACCCCCCGATCGGGGATATTCCATCCTGCTCTGTTCTAGGCCCGACTTTCAGCCGACGCTCAGAAATGAGGACACTCATTTTTCGTTACTGATCAGCGGAAGGACACCACGAATGTCCGTCGATGAGGTCGCCACGTTCCCGCCCACCGGCCGACGTGAGCGCAGCAATCAGGCTCATCGCGCGCGGCTGTCGGCACACTCACCCGCAGCGACCGGTTCGGCCACCGCCCAGGAAACCACCCGTCGAGCAGCGGATGTCGCACTCCGGCTGTGCGCCGAGGCTCGCCCGGCCGCATTCTCGCCCGGCCGCATTCTCGCCCGAAGACGCTTCACCCCCGCCGGACGCCGCCGGCTGGCTCAGCACCGCCCGATAGCGGCACTGTCCCTGGCGGGCCGGGCATCAGGCGGCGCGTTCGAGGCGCACCACCACGGCCTTCGAGACCGGGGTGTTGCTGCCCTCGGCAACGCTGTCGAGGGGCACGAGCACGTTGGCCTCGGGAAAGTACGCGGCGGCGCATCCGCGGGGCGTGGGGTACACGACCAGACGATAATTGCGCAGCACCCGATCGACCTGATCGTTGAACTCGCTGTGCACGTCGACGAAATCGCCGTCGGCGAAACCGAGAGTGGCCAGATCGTGCTTGTTGATGAAGACCACGTGCCGACCCTTTTTTATACCGCGATAGCGGTCGTCGTTGCCGTAGATCGTGGTGTTGAACTGGTCGTGCGAGCGCAGGGTCTGCAGCAACAACCGTCCAGGCGGGATCTCGATGTGCTCGAGCTGGTTCACCGTGAGGTGCGCCTTACCGGTGGGCGTGCTGAAGGTTCGAGAATCCCGCGGCCCGTTCGCGAGCACGAACCCGCCGTCGTGTCGGATGCGCTCGTTATAGTTCTCGCATCCGCTCACCACGCGGGAAATATGCTCACGAATGAGGTCGTAGTTGGCCTCGAAACCGGCCCAATCCACTCTGGCGACATTCGCGACATCAGCAGCGCCGGCCCGGTCTGCGAGAACCGCGCGGGCCATCCGCGAAATGATGGCGACTTCGGAGAGAAGGTTCGGCGAAACCGGGGCAACGGTGCCCTGGGAGGCGTGCACGGCGCACACGGTGTCCTCGACCGAGACGAATTGCTCGCCGCTGATCTGACGGTCGATTTCGGTGCGGCCCATCGTCGGCAAAATCAGTGCGGCCTCACCCGTGACGACGTGCGAGCGGTTGAGCTTGGTCGAGATCTGCACCGACAAGGCCGTGCGACGCACGGCGGCCTCGACGACGGCGGTATCGGACACCGCTCCCACGAAGTTGCCGCCAAGGCCCACCCACACCTTGATCGCCCCGTCGCGCATGGCCCGCACGCTGTCGACCGCGTCGACGCCGTGCTTTCGGGGAGGATTGAAATGGAACTCCTGCGCAAGCGCGTCGAGGAACTGGGGCGGCATCTGCTCCCAGATTCCCATCGTGCGGTCACCCTGCACGTTGCTGTGCCCCCGAATCGGCGATGCTCCGGCGCCCGGCTTACCGATGTTGCCGCGCAGCAGCAGCAGGTTGATGACCTCCTTGATCGTCGCGACGGCTTTCTTCTGCTGCGTGAGGCCCATCGCCCAGGTGATAATCACCCGCTGCGCCTTCAGATACCGGGCGGCAAGTTCGTCGATTACCTCTACCCGCACCCCGGTGGCGGCGAGCACCGCGCGCTCGTCGAGCCCGGTGAGGTGTTGCCGCAACTCCTCAAGACCGACGCAATGCTGCTCGAGAAAGGCATGATCGAGCACCGTCCCGGGGTTCGCGGCCTCAGCGTCGAGCACGCGTTTGCAGACCGCCTGAAGCAAAGCCATATCGCCACCAAGACGAATCTGCACGAACTGGTCGGCGATATCGGTGCCGTGTCCGATGACGCCGCGCATCGTCTGTGGGTTCTTGTAGCGGCGCAGCCCGGCCTCGGGCAGTGGGTTCACGGCAACGATTTCGGCCCCGTTCGCCTTGGCCCCTTCGAGGGCCGTCAGCATGCGCGGATGATTCGTGCCGGGGTTCTGCCCCATCATGATGATCAGGTCAGCCAGGGCGAAATCTTCGTAGCTGATCGTGCTCTTACCGATGCCGATGGTCTGGCCCATGGCCCAGCCGGTGGATTCGTGGCACATATTGGAGCAGTCAGGCAGGTTATTCGTGCCGAACGCGCGCACGAACAGTTGATAGGCGAACGCGGCCTCATTCGAGGCGCGCCCGCTCGTGTAAAACGCTGCCTCATCGGGGCTGTCGAGTCCGTTGAGGGTCTGAGCGATGACGTCGAACGCTTCGCTCCAGGAGACGGGCCGATAGCTATCCTCCCCGGCGGGTTTGTACACCGGCTCGACGAGGCGGCCCTGCATCCCCAGCCAGTACTCCGACTTATCCTCCAGTTCGCTGAGCGGATGCTGCGCCCAGAAGCTCGTGGGCACCGTCACCGGAGTGGCCTCCCACGTCACGGCCTTCGCACCGTTCTCGCAGAACTCGAAGGAACTTCGGTGCGCCGGGTCGGGCCAGGCACAGCTCATACAATCGAAGCCGTCTTTCTGATTCATGGCCAGCAGGGTCTTGAAGCTGCGACCCGGTCCCATTTTGGCCAGAGCCGGCTGCATCGAGTGCAGCACGCCCGGGACCCCGGCCGCCCAGGATTTGGGGTGCGTGACCTCGATGTTGTCGTCGTTCAAGTCGGAAAGGTTAGTCGGTTCAGCAGACACGGGTAGCCTCATCTCGGCCGTGTCTGGGCACGGACTACTTAAGTCTGACTGACAGGTGCTTCGCTGGCTAGCCCTGATCGGCCTTCGCATGGGCCGTACTCGGCGCATCTTCAGCTTCTTTCAGCGGCGGCGTGGTGATCGCGATGGATCCGGTTAGCACGCTGACAAGCGGCAGCGCCGCGATGATCGGGATGGCCCCGGTCAGCAGCCCCGGCCCCGCCTGGGCACGAGCGTGCGTCGCCGTGGACAGCATCGTCACCCCCATCAGCGCCGCGGCGCCGCCCACCATGGCGCCCAGGCTCGGCACCTCGCCCAGCAGCACCCAGCCCAGCAGCACCGAGAAGATGGGAATGACCAGCAGCAGCGACCCGCCTTCGGCCACACTCGTGCGGGCCAGCGTCACGTTCCAGAGCGAGTACGCCACCGCCGTGCCCAGCACGACGAGCACCACCAGTGCCAACCAGACAGATGCCGGAACGTGCGCGGGCAGCGCCTCGAAGCGAGCCGTCGGCAGGGTCGCCAACCCGCCAACGAGGCAGCCCCAGAAGACCACCTCGACCGGCGGTACGCGGGCCAACAGCGGCTGCTGCACGATCAGGAAGATCGACAACAGCAGAGCCGCCGCCACGATCAGCAGCGTGTTCCCCTCAAATCCGGTCGCGGTGCTGTCCCCCAAGGTGATGACCACGACCCCCAGAACGGCGACGCCCATGCCGAGGTAGCCGCGCAGCGTGGTGCGCTCGACCAGAATGAAATAGCCCAGCACGAAGGCGAACACCGGAGAGATGTTGAGCAGCAGGCTCGTCGTGCCGGCCGGAACGGTGGCCTGGCCGAAGTTCAGCAGCAGGCCGTAGCCGCCGTACCCGCAGAGCGCGACCGCGAGCATGCGCGGCAGGTCGCGTCGGGTCAGCCGCAGCCCCTGCCGCCTGACCACGAGGTACAGTCCGAGCACGGCGGCGGATGCCAGGTAGCGCAGCGGCGTGAGGTCCTGCGGAGCGAACACGCTGAGCGCTTCCCGGGTCGCCACGTACGCCGGCGCACTGGCGAGCACCATGAGCACGTCGGCTCGCAGCAGCCATTTTCGCACGGTCGTGACCTTCCCCCGGGAGGCTCGACCGCTACCGGTGACGCCCACTCTCACATCGCACCGAACACCCGCGATACTGTGAAAATGCTACGGCATGGTGCGGCGGCCTTGCCCCACAGAATGGGCGGTCACAGGCTCTTTCGGCGTGTCGCGCCACCCCCTTTCACGGGTCACGCTCTCACCCGCGAAAGCGGGTGAGTCGTCGGTTCGGCCGCGTTAAACCGCCGACTCACCCGCTTTCGCGGGCCGGGAAGCGGGCCGGGAAGCGGGCGTCTCGGCGAGGTACAGCCGCTGCGTCGAGCGGGTCATGGCGACATAGAGTGCCCCGGCACCACGTTCGGACGCGGCGAGAATCGCGGAGGGGTCGACCACGATCACGGCGTCGAACTCGAGGCCCTTCGAATCGTGCGGCGTGAGCAGCGCGATCGGCCGGCTGAGTCCGAGCGCACCACGGCCGATCATGCTGCCGAATTCCGCGCGCAGGGTGGCGTACAGGGCATCCAACGCCTCGTCCACCACGATCACGGCGAGGGTGCCCGCCGCGGGAAGCGCGCGGTCCGTGCGAATGGCGGCCGCGACATCCGTCACCGTTTCGACCGGCCATTCGCTCGCCCGCACCGAGCGCGCCGGCGTGATCGGCAGGCCGTGCGCGATCGCGGTGGTCTCGGCGGCGGCGGCGATCTGGCTGGGCGTGCGGTAGTTGACGGTGAGTTCCTCGAGGCGCCAGCGGTCGATCTCGAAGGAGCCGGCGAGAACGGGCTTGAGCGCATCCTTCCAGCTGCGCGCCGCCGCGGCCGAGGCGGCCTGGGCGATATCGCCGACGATCGTGAACGATCGGCGCGGACCGCGGCGCAGCAGCAGGCGCCACTGCATCGGCGAGAGCTCCTGGGCCTCGTCGACGACGACATGGCCGTAGGTCCAGGTACGGTCGTGTGCGGCGCGCTCGGCGGTCGTTCCGCGATCGGTGAACTCGGTGAAGCCGTCGGCGAGGTCTTCGGCGCTGACCAACCCCTTCACCTTCATGTTCTCAATGGCGGCTTCGGCGTTTTCCACGTCGAGCTGCCGCTGTTGGTCGGCCGCCCGCTTCTTGGCCTGGTCGACGGCGCTGTATTCGCCGAGGTGTTCGGCGGCCTCGTCGAGCAGCGGCACGTCGGCGATCGTGAATTCCGCGTCGCGGGAGCGCAGCAGCAGGGCCCGTCGCTCGGCCGTCCACGCCGGGGTCAGCTCGGCGAGCCACTGCGGCCGCGCGTACAGGTCCTGCAGCAGCTTCTCGGGGGTCAGCGGCAACCAGGCCGTGTTCAGGGCGATCCGCACATCGTTGGAGCCGCGCAGGTCTTCGCGCAGCAGCGGAATGTCATCGTCGTCGAGCGATCGGCTGCGTACCTGCAACTGGCCGAGCCAGGCCTTTGCGAGGGCATTGAGCGCGTGGTTCACGAACGCCACGCGCGCTTCGTTGTGCGGCTTGCCGCTCGACCTGGCGTGCTCGATCGCGTTGCGGATCAGCTGGGGGCTGAGCCGAAGCGGGTCGCCGTTCACCTGCAGTTCCTGGGCTTCGGCCGGCACCTTCTGGCGGCTTCGCACGGCCCGGGCGATCAGGTCGGCCATGAACGTCTGCCCCTTGAGCGCGGCGACGGCCGGCGGGTCTTCCCGCGTGGCCTCGACGCCCGGGTAGAGCTGCCCGACCGAGGCGAGCACCACTCCGGTCTCCCCGAGCGAGGGCAGCACGGCTTCGATGTACTGCAGGAACGACCGTGACGGTCCGACGATGAGCACGCCGGAGTTCTGCAGCCGGTCACGGTGGGTATAAAGAAGGTACGCGGCGCGGTGCAGCGCCACGGCGGTCTTGCCGGTGCCGGGCCCGCCCTGCACGACGAGCACGCCATTCAGCCCCGAGCGGATGATGCGATCCTGCTCGGCCTGGATCGTCGAGACGATGTCGGACATCTGCCCGGTGCGTTGCTGGGTGAGGGCGTTCAGCAGCGCACCCTCCCCCTGGTGCAGGCTCGCGGCGCCCTCACCATCGAGCAGGGTCGCGTCGAGTACCTCGTCGTCGATGCGGGTGACGCGGCGCCCTTCAGAGGAGAGGTGCCGCCGCGCGCGGGCGCCGAGCGGGGTCGCGGCAGTGGCCTGGTAGAAGGCGCTCGCGAGCGGCACCCGCCAGTCGAGCAGCATGGGGTGCAGGGCTTCGTCGCGCAGTCCGACCCGGCCGATATACCGGTAGACGGATGCCCCATCCGGCGTCTCCGGGGCCGTCTCCAGCCGCCCGAACGCGAGCCGATCGTCGACGTCGCGCAGCTGCACGATGCGTTCCTGGTACAGCCGTGCAAAGGAATCCCGTTCAGTGCGGGCCTGGTGGTTGCCGCCGACGTTGAGCGATCGCACGTCGCGAAGCTGCTGCTCGGCCTCGCTCAGCAGGGCGTCCAGCCGCGAGTAAAGCGCGGTGACGTAGTCCTGCTCACGCTGAAGTTCCTGATCCACGTGTGTGCCCCTCAAGTGCCAACCCCTCAATTCCAAACACCTAGTTTAGATCTCTTCGCTGGGTCGACCGCGCGGGTCTACTGTGTGCAGCGACGGTGTGACGCTCAGCTATCCGCGACGGAGCAGGAGACCACGATGAAGGCAATTGTGCAGGACACCTACGGGCCCCTCGACGTGCTGAAGCTGCGGGATGTGCCTAAACCGACCGCCGGTGACGGCGAGGTACTCGTGAAGGTGCGGGCGACATCCGTTCACGCCGACGTCTGGCACGCCGTGCGCGGTGAACCCTACGCGCTGCGCTTCATGGGCTCGGGAGTGCGGCGGCCGAAGACCGCGATTCCGGGAACGGATGTTGCCGGCCTCGTCGAATCCGTCGGGCCATTCGTGACCGATTTTCGACCGGGCGACGCCGTCTACGGCGAGTGTGTCGGCGTGAACCAGTGGCACAACGGCGGGTCCTTCGCCGAATACGTCGCGGTGCCAGCCAAACGGCTGGCGCCGATGCCGACCCGGCTGAGCTTCGAACAGGCCGCCGCGATCCCCACGTCGGCGAGCATCGCTCTCGGCTGCCTGCGTGACGAGGGCCGCATCCGGGCCGGCCAGCGGGTGCTCATCAACGGCGCCGGTGGGGCCGTCGGCACCTTCGCGGTGCAGCTCGCGCACGCCTTCGGCGCACACGTGACGGCCGTGGACAGCCCCGAAAAGCTCGACATGCTGCGGGCGATCGGCGCGGACCGGGTCGTCGACTACACCCGGGTGGACTACACCCAGGAGGAGATCGGGGTGCACGAGCACCTCGAAAAGCCCTACGATCTGATCCTCGACATCGCAGGCAACCATCCGTTTTCCCGCTGCCGGCGGGTGCTCGCGCCCACCGGCACCTATGTGCTCGTGGGGCACGACCATTACGGCGCAACCGGACACAAGTGGATGGGCAGCCTCGGCCGGTTCTTCCCGCTGATGCTGCGCAGCGCCTTCGTGAAGCAACTGCCCGGGCTGCGGGGGGCGAAGGCACCGAATGACCGCTTCGCGGTCGTCACCCAGATGGTCGAAGATGGCGATCTGATGCCGGTCGTCGACCGAACGTATCCGCTCGCCGAAGCGGTCGCCGCCCTGCGCTACCTGACCGAGGAGCAGACCCGCGGCAAGATCGTGCTCACCGTGGGCGACGCTCCCGACGAGCGGATGAGTAACGGGGATTGAACTCGCGACCTCCTAGGCGGGCACCGGGGTCGACAGGGACGTCGAAACAAGCGGCGTGATGTAGGAATACCCGGTGGTGTTGTTCTTGGTCATCGACAGCACGAGATCCATGTGCGGCTCGAGCGCGGTGACCTTGTCGAGCGGGGCACCGACGATGAGCTGAAAACCGAGTCCCTTCCACGCCGCGACGGCTCGACCGGCGAACTCGGCGTCGGACTTGACGAAACCCTCGTCGAGGAACACCGGCGCGAATCGGGGTCGGGTGCGGCTCTCGTCGCCGAGCTGAAATCGCAACGCAGCCCCCACGACGAACGCCACGAGCTCCTGCGACTCGCCACCGCTCTTGCCTCCGAGCGATGAGTAGGTGCTGACCTCGACCCCCTCGGGAGTCAGGCGCACGGCCGTGATCTCCACGTGCTTGCGCACGTCGAGCAGAAGCTCGCGCTGGCCGTCGCCGCGGCCGCCACCGCCCTCACCGCCGCCGTCGGGCTTGCGAATGAGCGCCATGAACGCCCGCAGCCGGGTGAAGCGGTTCTCGGTCTGCTCGTCGGTGAAGAGTTCGGTCGCGCCCGACGACAGCAGCGTGAGTTCGCGTCGAAATGCGGTCGCATCGTCGCGGTGCAGCCGTCGCAGGCTGATCTTCAACCGGTCACGGCCCGCACCAAACGGCAGCGTCGTGAGGATCTCGTTGATGGGCCGCAGCCGGTCTTCGATCTCTTCGATCGCGGTCGTGAACGCGCCGGCCAACGGCACGAGGTCTTGGCCGCTCCACGCCGCGAGGCGGCGCTTCCACTCCTGGCGCCGCTCGTGCAGACCGAGCGTGTACACGGCGTCGAGAATGTCGTTGTAGCTCGTGAACGACTCCATCGACACCCCGATGTTCGGGTCGGGCCAGCGACTCTGAAACGTCTCGAAAATGCGCAACAGCGAGTCGCGGGCGCTTGCGGCGGCGCCACGGTCCTGTGCGGACTGCTCCGTCAGGCGCTCCCGCAGGCGTTTCACGCCTCCCGCGAAGGCTGCGAGGTCGTGCTGGTCGCCGACGAGGGCGAACTGGGCGTCCAGGTGCGCGGCGTTGTCGGCGGTCAAGACCACGGAGTCGCCCCGCTCGATGCGGTCGAGCCCGTCGGTGACCACGTCCTGGTCATCGACGATGTGGCCCTGTTCGGCGCCGAGCCGCACGGCGTGCTGGTCGGTGGAGTGCTTGAGCTTCTGGGCGGCCTCGAGTTCGCCGGCGAGGCGTGCCTCCTCCTCTTTCAGGGCGCGCAGCACGTCGCTGCCGGCCAGCACCCGTTCCTGCTCGGCCTGCTTGTCGGCGATTTTCGACTCGGCGGCGGGCACGTCGATACCGAGCCACGCGGCATCCGCGACGAATTGGTGGGCGGCCTTGCGGGCGCGCAGATCCGCGATGCGCTCGCCGAGAGCGGATGCCTCCTTCGCCACGGCGTTCGCCGTCGCCGTGCACTCGGCGAGTTCCGTGGTGATGTCGTCGAGACGGGCGCGACTGGAGAAGCCGATGATGGACTTCTGGTCCTGATTCCAGCCGTGGGCGCCGCGGGAGCCGTTGCGGGTCTGCCCGCTCGGCGTGACGCGGGGGCCGTCGCCGACCAGTTCGGCCGGCGTGGCCACGCAGAGCGCGTCCAGGTTCGTTGCCTGCACCCGCTCGCGGGCCCAGCCGCTGAAGGGCGAGTCGACGAAGGTGAGCTTGCCCGAGACATAGCGGGCGTCGCCGGCTACCGGTTCGAAAGCACGCAACGGCACACCCTCGAAGTGGATTCGCACCGGGATGCGCAAGGGGTCGATGGCCTGGCTGAGGGCGGCGAGTTTCGTCTCGTCGACGAGCATGACCCGCACGACGGATGCGAGGGTGACCTCGGCCGCCTGGCGCCACTGCTCCTCGTCGGCGGCGAGGTCGATGAGTTCGGCCACGAAGGGCAGGTCCTCGGCCGGGATGCCGGCGGCCTCTGCGATCATCAGCCGCGCGTTGTGCAGGTGCTGCGGCACCAGGCTCGCCCGGCCGGCGAGGTAGCCGTGCTCCTGCTTGAGGGCGCGAATCTGTTCCTCGACGGGATAGGAGGTGCGCTGCAGGGTTGCGCGGTCGGCGTCGAGGGCATCCGCTGCCGGCGTGAAGGTGCCGAGAAAGTCGGCCGCGACGGTCTGCGCGGCCAGAAACTCGGGCTGAGAGTGGATCGGCGTCTCGAGCACGGCCACCCGGGCGTCGAAGGTGGCACGCTCGGCGGCAACGTCATCACGCTGGTTGCCCAGCTGCTCGAGATCGTTCGCGAGGCTCGCGAGCACGTCGCCGCCATTGTCGCGCTGTTGGGCCTGAACCGCGGCGACTCGGGCCTTCAGCTCGGTCTCGGCGTCGCGGGCGCGGGCCAGTTCGACGAGGTTGCCGCGACGTTCGGCGCCGTTCAGATCGGCCGCGCCGTCAAGCAGGGCGCGCTCGGTCAGCAGCCGCCAGAGCACGAAGGGAGTATCGCCGGCGCGGTGCACCCCGAAGGTATCGATCAGCTCGGCCTTCTCGCTCGCTGCCTCATAGTCGCGGTGCAGGGCGGGGATGCGTTCGAGCACCTGGGCCTTCTGCGCTTCGGTGACCATGGCCCGGTACGACCGTTCGAGGTCTTCGAAGTGCGCGACGGCCTTGTCGGCGGCGGCGTAGGTCGCCGGTTCTTCGAGCACCATCGATTTGTAGAGGCCGTCGACGGTCTTGACCTGCTGTCCGGCCTGGATGCGGGCGAGCAGGCGCAGGGCCTTGCCGCCCTCGCCGTTCGCCCCGATGCCGAGCCGCGTGTACAGCGTCTGGGCGAATGCGGCGTAGGTGTCGAAGATGTCGAGCTCGGGAAAACGGTTCTTGAGTGCCCGTTTGTCGAAGCGGCTTTCGGTGACCTCGGCGAGGTCACGCAGGTCGAGGCGACCGTCGATCGTCGCCATTTTCATTGACAGGTCAGCGAATTTGCTCGCCCCGCGCGGCACGAAGTAGGCCCGCAGCACCGTGAAGCGGCGGTTGTTGTCGTCGATGAACGTCATCGCCACGGCGCCCCAGGTGGCTTCCTGAGAACCGCGCAAGACCTGATCCTGCAACGCGCCCGTGCCCGCCTCGCGGCTGGAGTCGGTCTTTCCGCGCAGGTAGGTCATCAGGTTGCGCTGGTCGACACTGCGCGCCCGGCCGGAGCCGGCATCATTGCTCGCACCGTTGAAGGGGGTATCGGAGGGCATCATGAGGGCGAGGTAGGCGTCGAGCAGGCTGCTCTTGCCGGTACCGGAGGCCCCGGAGACGAGCGTCGCGGTCGGCGCAAAGGCAATCTCGTGGTGGCCCTGGAAGCCGCCCCAGTTGACCATCTGGAAGGACTCGGCCTTCCACTGGGTGGTGCCCTCGGTCGAGCCGTCGATGTAGAAAAGGGGGGAATCAGTCATTCGCGGGGCTCCAGATGGCGGGCAGGGCTAAGTTGTCGGCGAGGTCTGGCGCTGGGCTCGCTGGGGCCCCGTTCTGGCTGACCAGCCAGTCGAGTAGTTCGCCGAGCCGTTGGACCGGCAGCAGCACCTCTATCACCGCCGACACTCGAAACCGGTCGGCGTCGCTCGTCTTGAGCAGCACCCGCGCCTTGGCGAGGCTGTCGACGGCAGCCGCGGCCCGGCGGGCATCACCGGAACGGTCGGTCGCGTGTTCCGGGCGAAAGTGCGCAACGTTGTCCACGAGATTGTCGCGGTCGACGAGCACGATCTCCTGACCGCTTGCCCGCTCGCTGCGAAACCGCTGGCGCAGCAGCACGAGCAGAATCGTCTCTTCGCGAGTGTACGCCACATCGTGCAGCAGGGTCGGAAAGCGGTCGCCGCCCTCGGCGACGGCCTGGCGTTTGAACGCGACCTCGTAGTGCAGGTCGACGTGCAGGTCGAGAAAGACGTCGTTCAGGCGCGAGCGCAGCAGGCTCTGCGAGGCCAGCAGGGTCTGCCATTCCGCGGGCTGCAGCGCGGCCGAGATGTAGCGGTGCTTGAGCAGCAGCACGAGGGTGCGGCGTTGTTCGATGCTGAGCCCGCCTTCGTCGCCCTCGAACAGCGAGAAGCTGGCCGGGTCGCGCTCGACGCTTGTATCGTCTCCGGTAGCGTCCGTGCGGTCGTCCGTCTCGTTGTCAGTCATGCCGCTCACTCATTCTCGTCTGAAGTCTGGTTTGGTTCGGTCGGGCCGTACGGCAGGGCGGCCAGGGCTGCGGTCTCGGCATCCGTCAGCATGATGCGCGGCACGGTGAAGCTGCGCACGCTGCCGTCGGGCCGCACGGTCTCGAAGCTTTCCACGGCCTCGGCCCGGTGCACGGCGTCGACCTGCGTCGCGATCTGCAGCATGCCCAGAATCTCGACCGGGCGCCGCAGCGTCACCGCGAGCGCGTTGAACGCCGCTCCGACGGATGCCGCATCCCCCGTGCTGAAGGCCGTCACGATCGCGTCGCGCATCTCCTCGAGCAGCGGACCGCCCTGCTGGCGCATCGCGTCGAGGCTCGGCGGTTCGGGTGCGTCACCCATCACGTCGTCGAGCTCCGGCGGCGCGAGATGGGCGGCGGGATCGTAGAACCGTTCCTGCAGGTGCTCCACCTCCAGGGTGCCCGGCATGAGTTCCGCCGTGACGGTGGCGCGCGGGCCGGCCGTCTGCATCCAGACGGCGAGTTCCTTGTTGATGCCCTGCAGCATCCGCTCGAGTTCGCGGTCCTTCACGACGTCGTGGTTCACAATGTGCTCGCGCAGGGTCGTGCTGAGGCCGTTGCGCTGGGTAAGCACGTCGTCGATACCCTTGCGGATCAGGCCGACGGTGCCCATGAAGCCGCGGCGGTCGGTCGCGGACAGTTCGAGCGCGAAGGGGTGCAGCAGGATCGTCTCGAGGTCGTTCTTGAGCGCGAGCATGAGCGTGTCGTTGCGCAGCAGGGCGAAGGCGCCCTCGAAGGCACGGCCCTCTTTGGTGGAGGTCATCAGGGCATCCGTCTTGGCGAGGTAGTCGTCGAGCACCTCGCTGATCGGGCGTTCCTCACCGCGGAAGTCGTTGATGATCTGCCGGTGCATGCCGGCGACGGACTCTTCGACCCGTTTGAAGTCGCTCGGCAGCTGATTGATCAGGTCGATGAGGTTGGCGTAGCCCTCGAGCATCTGCTCGTTGGAGGCGCTCGCGACGTCGCCGCCGGCATCCAGACGATCACGTTCGCTCTGCTTCTCGGCGATCTCCTGGTCCAGGCGACGGATGCGTTCCTGCCGATCCGGGTTCGCCTGCGTCGCACGGTGCCTGGCCGTGTCGACGATCGTCGTGAGGCGGGACTCGCTGATCAGCGCGCGGTCGCGGGCGAGGCCGTCGACGAGCAGCAGCGCCTCGAGGGCGTGGGAGGTGAGGGAGTAGAACTCCTCTCCGTTGTCCGAGCTGTTGTCCCCCATTTCGCGGTACAGCCACAGGTCGTTCATCCATTGCACGCACAGTGCGCGGCCGTTCTTGCCTGGCACCTCGCTGCCGACGCTGCGGAGGTCGGCGAGGTAGGCATCCACCTGGGTGTGCAGCAGATCGGCCTGCACGCTGCGGCGGTCCCGGCTGAAAGAACTCTTGAAGACGGCGAGCACGAACGGAGCCCATTTGCGGTCCAGCAGGCGCAGGGTGGGTTTGTCGAAGGCCTCGCGCACCCGCGCCAATTCGGCCGCAATCTCACTCACGTTGTTGTTCCTTTCCCGCCCCGGGTTCAACTTTAACCGAAACGATTGTTGAGCGAACACCCGACGCGGGGCGTGAGCCGGCACGAGTCGGCCGGTGTGCGTCGTGTGTGAGACTGTCAGAACGACTTTTCTGGATTTTCTGGAGGCCCCACGGTGAACGACCCGCGCGCGAACATAAACGGCAACAACCTCTTCACTCTGGGTGCACCCCGGGCCGACTACACGAAGACGCCCGGCCGGGTGCCGGGGTTCTGGCTGTCCCTCGGCGGCTTCGTGCTGGCAATTGTGTTTCCGTTTCCGGCCGTCATCGTCGCCGTGATCGGGCTGACCTTCACGATGCAGGCCTACCGAGTGATTCCGGTTCGGGCGCGCGGCCGCGGCCTGGTCTTGGCCGGATTGGGGTTGTCGATTGGTGCCATTGCGCTCGTCTTGCTGCGCTCGATCGCCTCGCTCTTCTAGATTTTCCGGGATTCACCCAGAATTAGCCGGATTTTCCGGTCGGTCGTTTGGTTGAGTCGCGCAGATCGCACCTTCGTTTCTGAAACGAAGGTGCTGTTTACGCGATCGAACATTTAACCCTGCCCGGGCCTTGCCGGCGCGTGGGAGGCCACCCCTAGACTGCCCGCATGGGGAAAACCTGGAGTGAGAGCGCTGTTCGGTATCTCGTCGACCCGCACATCTGCCCGCGCTGTGACGCGGCGCTGCGGGAACCCGGCTGGTGCCGCGACTGTGGCGCCGATCTCGGCGGCCCGGTCGCGGTCGAACTGGCGGCGGCCTCGTCGCAGGCAGCGGATGCCCTCGGTGCCCGCCAGCGCATCATCGGCCGGCTGCCGACCACGACCGGCCCCGCCGCGTGGGGCGCCCCGGTCGGCTCGTCCGTAAGCCCGACCGTGAGCTCGCCCCTGAACTCGCCCTTGAACTCGCCGGCCCCGGCCGCCGCCCTTCCGAACTATCAGGTGCCAGAGTGGGCGGCCGCCGGAGTCGCCGCGGCGCCGGCAGACCCGAGCTCGCAGGTCAGCGTGCAGTCGGTGCTCTCCGTGGCCGGTGCCGCCCTGCTCGCCGTCGCGGCGCTCGTCTTCA
Source organism: Cryobacterium frigoriphilum (assembly GCF_004403305.1). Taxonomy (GTDB): domain Bacteria; phylum Actinomycetota; class Actinomycetes; order Actinomycetales; family Microbacteriaceae; genus Cryobacterium; species Cryobacterium frigoriphilum. Next base: position 123,638 of record NZ_SOHE01000018.1, read on the forward strand.
CGTTCCTCAATCCCGAGCTCACGAGTTTTGCCGGGCGCACGACCATCATCGCCGTCATCACCGCGGTCTTTCTCGGCGGTGCCTGGTTTTTCGCGCGCAGCGGCCTGCAGTTCTCCGCGGAATCGGTCGGCGCGCTCGGCGGGGTCTTCGTACTGCTCGACGTGTGGGCATTCTCTCAGCTGGCCCCGTTCGGGGTCAGCCCCTTCGTGTTCGCCGGCATCGGCACCCTCGTCTCCTCGGCAGCACTCATGTTCATCGGCGCGCGGGCCCGGGTGCGAACGTGGGTGTGGACAGCCGTCGTCGGTCTCGCCCTCACACCGGGCCTGTTCGGCTCAGCCGGCGGCAGCGTCTGGTCTGCGGTGCTGGGCAGCCTCGTCGTGGCGGCCGTGGTGCTGGGCCTGCACCCACTCGTGCGGCGACTGGCCCCGCGCTTTGGCACGGCCCTCGGCGTGGAACGCGGCACCGCCCTGGTCATTCAGGTCGCGGCAGTGGGGGTGTCCCTCGTGCAACTCGCGGTTCTCGACGTTCCCCTCGGCGCGGCGCGGGTCTTCGGCACCGCCGGCATCCTCGCGTGCCTGGCCGTGGTGGCCGCCCTCGGCAGTTGGAACGGACTCCCCCGGTTCTGGAGTTTCGCATCGGGAGCCTTCGCCGTGGCCGCCATCGGCCTGCTTCCGTTCACCCTTAACCTGCCCGACGATGAGTGGATTGTGGCCCTCGTACCGCTCGTCACCGGCGCGGCACTCGTGGGCATCACGGCGCTGCGCGGCACGGTGACGGTCAACCGGCCCAGCCTCGTCTCTGGCGCCTGGGTCGTGGCCCTGCTCGGCGCACTGCCGGCCATCTTTGTTGCCGGACTTCAGCTGTTCTCCCCGGTCCTGACGCTCGTGCTCGGCTTCGAGACACGCGGTTCGGACTCGTTTATCGTGTCGCCGACCCTGGGGCTGGCCACCCTGGGTGGTGTCACGGCCACCGCGGCGACGCTGTGGGCGCTGTCCCTGCTCGCGCACCGGGCCCTGCTGGTCGACCCGGTGCCGCTGGCCGACCCGGTGCCGCTGGCCGACCCGGTGCTGCCGGTCGATCAGGTGCCGCTGGCCGGTCGGGAAGGCAGGACCCTGACCCTGCGCGGCCGGGCGCTCGCGGCGCTGATGCTCGTGCTGCTGACCGTCACCGGCTGGAACGGCTTCGACCGGCCCGTGCAGTCGATCATCGGGCTCGTGCTGGCCGTCGCGGTGAGCGTGGTACTCGTGCGGGTCGGGTCCGTCGTGCAGGCTGCCGCGGCGGTGCGCACCCCGCTCATCGTTGGCGCACACGTGTTGCTCATGCTCGCAGCAACCGTCGGCTGGATCCAGACCTCATCAACCGTGTGGGTCGGCGCTGCGGCCGTGCTGGTGCTCGTCGCGGTGGCCCAGACCCGGCCCACCGCGGCGCGCCCGGTCTATTTCGGCGTGGGCTACGCCTACGCGCTGGTCATCTTCGCGACCGCACTCGATCTCGCGCGCGTGGAGAGCATCGCGGTGCTCTGCCTCACGACGACTCTCGCACTGCTGTTCGCGCTGGCCACGACGCTCACGACCTGGCTGACGCCGCGCAGCTGGTACGCCGCGCTGATCGTGACCGCGGTGCCGTTCATGACCGGTGTCGTCGGTGTACTGCTGGAACGCAGCGGCTGGACCGCGCTCTCGACCGGCGTGGCCTTCGCTCTGGCGTTCACTCTGCTGACCACTCGGCGAACCGGCATGACCCTGCTGCTGCGCTCGGCCGCCGCCGCGTTGCTCGTGCCGTCTCTCGCCGTCGTGGTCGTCTGCCTCGGCGCGCAGCTGCCCATGAGCGGATCGCCGATCGTACTTCCGATCGTGGCCGTGATCGTCGCGGTGACCATTCCGCTGGCCTCGCTGATTGCGCGATGGCTGGCGAATTCGGGTATCTCGATCGCCGAAGCGGATGCCGCCCGTCGCTGGATCGAGGTCTCCGCCGGAGTCACCGGGGCGCTCGCGGTGCTGCTCGCCCTCGTGCGCATCGCCGCCGGGCTGGAGACGACTTTTCTCGTGCTCGTCATTCTGGGGGTCGGTGCCGCCGCCAGCGCCCTGACCATCCACCACCGCTTCGCCTGGTGGGCGGCCGCCACGTGCTGGACCGGCGCCCTGTGGTGTGTCTGGGCGATCCAGGGCGTCGAGGTACTCGAACCGTATCTGCTGCCGCCGGCGCTCGCCGCGGTCGTCGTCGGAGCCTGGCTCACGCATCGCGGCCGGGACGGTGACTCACTCTTCACCACCGGACTGCTGATCGCCGTCGTGCCGAGCCTGGCCGTGCTCGTCGTCACGCCGAGCAGCCTGGAGGTCACGACGCCCTGGCGCAGCTATGGGCTGCTCGCGGGAGCGCTCCTGCTCGTGGTGCTCGGCAGAATCGTGATGCGGCATCCGTCGAACGAGACACGGCTCGGCGTGGCGCCCGACCAGCCCGAGCGGACCGAGCGGACCGAGCGGACCGAGCGGACCGAGCGGACCGAGCGGACCGAGCGGACCGAGCGGACTGAGTATGAACCACAGGCCAACGCTCTGGCCATGGCGCCGGACACCGCGGAGCCGCGCGACGGCGGCCGGTTCGAGGCGCTGCGCGCGCTGCGGGCTCCGACGCTGTGGGTCGCCACGATTGCCGCCAGCGCGGGTGCCGTGCAGGCGGTGCGGTGGGGGCTCGGCGCCGACCGGCTCGACCTGGCCGCCGACGCACTCGTCATGCTGCCCGTGCTCGGGCTGAGCCTCGTGGCGGTGCTGCTCGCGATCGGGGCCGGCGCCGTTCTGCAGGCGCAACGCGAGCAGGGCGAGCGGGCATTCGCCGCGGTGCCCTCACGCTGGCGCTATGCGGCCGCGACCTCGTTTCTGGTCGCCGGACCGATCACGGCGATTCGCCATGACCCCTTCTCGATCATCACCCTGATGGCCCTCACGCTCGCCCTGCTCGGCTTCATGCTCGTCACGGTCTGGCTCGCGCGCTCCACAGCGGTCTCCCTGCCCCCGGCCTGGTTCATCTTTGCGCTCGCCTGGGGCACGGCCGTCGCGGGCTGGAGCGAACGAGAGCTGCGGGTCGAAGCCTGGTCCCTGCCGCTCGGCGTTGCCCTGCTGCTGGCGGGAGTGCTGGGCTTGCAACCGAGACCACTGCAACCGAAAGCACTGCACCCGAATGCACGGCACCCGAATGCACTGCAACCGAAAGCACAGAGCGGCCTCGCCCGCTCGGTCGGAGCAGTCCGCTCGCACTCCTGGGCGGCCTGGGCCGCCTGGCCCAACGGGTTCAACGGCTCGTGGCGCCTGCTGACGCCGGGCCTCGTGGTCATCTTCCTGCCGTCGATACTCGCGACCGGCACCGACCCACTCACCTGGCGCGCGATCATGGTCATGAGTCTGGCCCTCGCGGCGATCGTGATCGGCTCGGTGCGGCGCCTCGCGGCCCCATTCATCCTGAGCCTGTGCGTGCTGCCGATCGAGATCATCGTCGTGTTCATGGTGCAGATCGGCCGCACCATCAATCCGCTGCTGTGGTGGATCGCCCTTGCCGTTGCCGGCGCCGTGCTGCTCGTGATCGCCATCACGAGCGAGCGCAAGGGCAGCGCGGGTACCGGCGTGACCTCCCGCCTGCGCGATCTGACCTAGTTCGGGGTCCCGGCCCGCCGACTCGGCCCGGCGACTCGGCCCGAGGACTCGGCCCCGAGGTCGGGCCCCGACGTCAGACCGCAGGGGTGGCTCACGAAGCGGCGAGAACCTCCGCCAGCACGTCGAGAGCCTCGATCAGCAGGGCATCCGTAATACTCAAGGGCGGCAGCAGACGAATGACGTTGCCGTAGGTTCCGCAGCCGAGCAGCAGCACCCCCTGGGCGTGAGCGGATGCGAGCACTCGGGCGGTCAACGCCGCGTCGGGCTCCCCCGTGGCCGGGTCGATCAGTTCGAGCGCCATCATGGCGCCGCGTCCGCGCACCTCGCCGACGCGCGGGTCATCGATCGCCCCGAGCTGCGCCCCGATGATCGCTCCGATGTGTCGGGCACGAGCGACGAGGTTCTCATTCTCATAGGTCGCGATCGTCGCGAGTGCCGCCGCGCAGGCGAGCGGGTTTCCGCCGTAGGTACCGCCCAGGCCGCCACCCTGTGGTGCGTCCATGATTTCGGCGCGCCCGGTTACGGCGGACAGCGGCAGGCCGCCGGCGATGCCCTTCGCGGTGCAGATCAAGTCGGGCACGATTGCCTCGTGGTCGCACGCAAACATGTCCCCGGTGCGGGCGAAGCCGGTCTGTACTTCGTCGGCGATGAAGACCACGTTGTGGGCCCGGCACCAGTCCACGAGCGTCGGCAGAAAGCCCGCTGCGGGAACGATGAAACCGCCCTCACCCTGGATGGGCTCAATGATGACGGCAGCGAGGTTGTCGGCGCCGATCTGCTTCTCGATCTGGCTGATCGTGCGGTGAGCAGCTTCGACACCCGTCAGGCCGCCGTCCCGCAGGGGGTACGAGGTGGGCACTCGGTAGATCTCGGCGGCGAAGGGGCCGAATCCGTTCTTGTAGGGCTGGTTCTTGGCGGTGAGACCCATGGTGAGGTTGGTGCGGCCGTGGTAGGCGTGGTCGAAGGCGACCACGGCCTGCTTGCCGGTGAAGTGACGCGCGATCTTGACGGCGTTTTCGACCGCTTCCGCGCCGGAGTTGAAGAGGGCGCTGCGCTTGTCGTGGTCGCCGGGCGTGAGGCGATTGAGGGCCTCGGCCACGTCGATGTAGGAGTCGTAGGGCACCACCGAGAAACACGTGTGGGTGAACTGCGCGAGCTGTTCGGTCACGGCGCAGACGAGTGCGGGGGCGCTGTTGCCCACGCCGGTCACGGCGATACCGGAGCCCAGGTCGATGAGCGAGTTGCCGTCGACGTCGACGATCACCGCCCCGCCCGCCGCGACGGCGTAGACGGGCAGTGTCACTCCGACACCGGCAGAGACGGCCCGATTCTTGCGCGCCGTGAGGGCCAGAGACTTGGGGCCGGGGATGCTGGTGACGAGGCGGCGTTGCTGGGGCAGCGAGGGGCCGCCGAGCGGAACGGCCTGCTGAACGGCCTGCTGAGTCGAGGCGGTGCGTGCTGCGGTGTCTGCAAGTGTCATCTGGCTGCTCCAGTTCGAGGTGGTGGGTGTTCCGGCCGAGATCCATCGTAGGGAGCGGGCCACCGTCGCGCTCTGCCGCGTTGTACAGTGTGAGCAGAAGATTTCACCCGGCTGTATAAGACCCGGCTGGACCAATAACCGAGGGTCCGTGATGCTCCCCACTCTGCGACGATTGCTCGCCCGGCCCGAACTGGCCCTGACCCTGCTGACTCCGGAGGGCGGGCTGCCCACCAACGCGGTGGACGCATCCGTCGTCTGGGTGCACAGCTCTGATCTGCTCGACCCAACGCCGTTTCTTGCTGCGGGGCATCTGCTGCTGACGACCGGCACTCAGTTCGGCGCCGGAGAGAGCGACGAAAGCGACAACGAGAACGCCCAGGGCCACGAGGATGCTGGCTACATCGCCTACGTCGGGCGGCTGCGGGCCCGCGGGGTCGTTGCGCTCGGCTTCGGCACCGAGGTCGTGCGGGCTGGAACGCCGAAACAGCTCCGCGCCGCCTGCCGGGATCAGGGTCTGCCGCTGTTCGAGGTACCGTTCCGCACCCCCTTCATCGCGGTCGAACGGCTCGCCGGCGACCTCATTGCCGAGGAGCGCTTCGCTCGCTCGACCTGGGCGCTGGCAGCCCAGCATGCGATTGCCCTCGCGGCGCTGCGGCCCGACGGGCTCAGCGCGACCCTCGCGGAGCTGAGCCGGCAGCTGGACCATTGGGTCGCCCTGTTCGATGTCACGGGCGCGCTGGACCGGGTGTTTCCGGCGACGGCGTTCGGCGGGGTCTCGGCGGCGGCATCCACTGCGGCATCCACTGCGGCATCCACTGCGGCATCCGCTGGCGAGGGAGCGCTGCACACCGTGCAGCGCGAGGCCAAACGGCTGCTGAACGACGGGCAACGGGCCAGCAGCTCGGTTATCGCTGGCGGGGAGACACTCACGCTGCAGACGTTGGGGCGCCCGAGCGCACTGCGCGGAGTGCTCGCGCTCGGCGGCTCGACCGTGCTCGACCGGGCCAGTCAGAGCGTGGTGACGTCGGTCATCGCACTTGCCGGGCTGGCCCTCGAGCAGAACAGTGCCCTGGCGCTTTTCGTCGGGCACTTGCGCTCCGGGCTGCTGCGCACCCTGATCGGCGGGGATCTCAGCCTCGTGCAGGGGGTCGCCGACAAGGTGTGGGGGCCACTTCCGGCCGCGCCGGTGCGGATCGTGCAGGTGCGGGTGGCGGCACAACGTCACGCCGCGTTCACTGAATGGCTGGAATTGCGGGTGGAGGCCCGGCCCGGAACGCTGTTCTTCGCCGACCGTGATGACGGCACGACGAGCGTGGGTCCGGTCGGCCCGCGGCCGGACGCACCCGACAGCGTGCCCGCCAGCGTCGTGACCGCCAGCGTCGTGACCGCCAGCGTCGTGACCGCCAGCATCCTGCCCGGCAGCGTCGTGCTGTGTGTGCGGGCCGACGAGACGGAGATCGCCGCCGAGGTCTGCTCCCTCTTCGGGGCCTGGGCCGGGATCTCCGATCCGAGCGACTACGACGCCCTCCCCGCGGCGCTCGCGCAGTCTACGCAGGCGCTCGAGCGGGCGTGTGAAGCGCCACCCGGCGTCGTGGAGTTCGCGGCGATCTCCCGGCAGGGGGTACTCGCGCTTCTGGCCCGAACGGATGCCCGCACCATCGCTCTCGCGGCCCTCGGGCCCCTGCTCGCCCATGACGCCGACCACGGATCAGAGTTGGTGCGGACGCTGCGTGTGTGGCTCGAGCACAACGGCCAGTTCGGCGCCGTCGCCGACCTGCTCGGCCTGCACCGTCACACCGTGCGGGCCCGTATCGGCCAGATCGAACACCTGATCGGGCGGGATCTGAGCGCGTTCCCGGCGCGTGCCGACCTGTGGGCGGCGTTGCTCGCCGCGGAACCGACTCTTCCCGCCCGCTCAGGCTGAGCTTGCGGCCACGCCGGGGGCTGAGACCCGGACTTCGTGCCTGTGCCAGGGCAGGAAGGCACGAAGTCCGTGTCTCAACTGCGTATCCCCGAGATGGGCGTCAGCGCTCGCATGCCTTTTCGCTGGAACACGATTACGCTGGAACACGATGACTTCACGACTTGCCACCCCCGCCACCCCGGCCGTCGCCACGCCCTACGAGGATCTGCTGCGGCACACCCTCGAGAACGGAACCGCCAAGGCCGACCGCACCGGCACCGGCACCACAAGCGTGTTCGGTGCGCAACTGCGCTTCGACCTCAGCCAGGGGTTTCCCCTGATCACGACGAAGCGCGTGCACTTCAAGTCGATCGCCTACGAGTTGCTGTGGTTTCTCCGTGGCGACAGCAATGTGGGCTGGCTGCGCGAGCACGGCGTCTCGATCTGGAACGAGTGGGCCGACGCCGCTGGCGAGCTCGGCCCGGTCTACGGCGTGCAGTGGCGCTCCTGGCCGACTCCCGCGGGCGAGCACATCGACCAGATCGCCCAGGTGCTCGAGACCCTGCGCACCGACCCCGACTCCCGACGCATGCTCGTCTCGGCCTGGAACGTCGCCGACATTCCCGAGATGGCGCTCGCTCCCTGCCACGCCCTGTTCCAGTTCTATGTGGCCGACGGCAAGCTCTCCTGCCAGCTGTACCAGCGCAGCGCCGACCTGTTTCTGGGCGTGCCGTTCAATATCGCGAGCTACGCCCTGCTGACCCATCTGGTCGCCGCGCAGGTGGGCCTCGAGGTCGGCGACTTCGTCTGGACCGGCGGCGACTGCCACATCTACGACAACCACCGCGATCAGGTCGCCGAACAGCTCAGCCGCGAGGCGTATCCGTCGCCCACGTTGAAACTGGCCGCGCGGGACAGCCTGTTCGACTACGAGTACACCGACTTCGAGGTCGTCGACTACCAGCACCACCCGAGCATCAAGGCCCCCGTTGCCGTCTGAGCGCGCGCAAGCCGGCGTGCCCGAGGTCGCCATGATCTGGGCCCAGGCCCGCGGCGGCGTCATCGGCAGCCAGAACACGATCCCCTGGCGCCTGCCCGAAGACCAGCTGCGATTCAAGGAACTGACCGCCGGCGGCACCGTCGTCATGGGCCGACGCACCTGGGACTCCCTGCCGGAGCGCTTTCGCCCGCTGCCGAAGCGGCAGAATATCGTCGTCACGCGCAGCGCGTCCTGGTCAGGCGTTGGCGCGGACGTCGCCGATTCTCCCGCCGAGGCGCTCGTTCTCGCGACGACGTCTGTCGTGTGGATCATCGGCGGCGGCGAGGTCTACGCCCGATTCCTGCCCCTCGCGACCCGGCTCGAAGTGACCGAACTCGATCTGCAGGTCGCCGGCGACACGGTGGCCCCGCTCATTGATGAATCGTGGCGGATCGCGCAGGCGAGCGAATGGATACTGTCGCGCACGGACATCCGCTACCGATTCGTCACGTACGAGCGGTCAGACCGGCCGTAACGCGAAAAAAGCTGGCCGTGCGGGGCCGAGCCATGTAGAACTGGGGAATGACCTCGTCACCCCTGATTTTGGGCCCGCTATTGCGCTACGTCGACGAGGTCTCGGCGAGCCTCTGGTTCGAGACTCGGGATGCCGCAACGGTGTCAGTGAGCATCGCGACAGGCGGCACCGGTGCCTCGACGTTTCGGGCGCAGACCTTTCGGGCGCAGACGTTCGCCGTGCACGATCATCACTACGCGCTCGTCGAGGTCGACGGGCTCGAACCCGGATCGGTCACTGCCTACACGGTCGAGATCGCCGGCACCCAGGTCTGGCCGCCCGCTAACTCGGACTTCCCGGCATCCGTCATCGCGACCCTGCGCACTCACCGCCCGTTGCACCTGGCCTTCGGGTCGTGCCGCACGAGCGTTCCGCACGACAGGCTCGGCAATCGCACCCACGGGGTCGATGCGCTGCGCGCCTACGCCCTGCGCCTGGCCGCAACCGGCCAGGCCGCCGTGAACGCGGCCCGCCCCGATCTCGTGCTCTTTCTGGGTGATCAGGTCTACGCCGACATGACGAGCGAGGCCATGCAGGTGTTCATCCGCGGCCGCCGGGAGATCAGCGAACCGCCCGGCGAGGAACTCGCCGATTTCGAGGAGTACGCGCACCTCTACGAGCTCGCCTGGACCGACCCGGCCAACCGGTGGCTGCTCTCCACCGTGCCGACCGCGATGATCTTCGACGATCACGATATTCGCGACGACTGGAACGCCTCGCTCAGCTGGAAACGACAGATGGAGACCACCTCGTGGTGGCACGGCCGGATAGTGGCGGGGCTGGCGTCGTACTGGGTCTATCAGCACCTGGGCAATCTCTCCCCGGTCGAGCGGGCGAGTGACGAGATCTGGCAGCGGGTGTGCGCCCACAATACCGCTGAGATCGACCAAAAGTACCAAATCGACGAAATCGACCAGTCCGAGCTCGACCTCAGCGAGGTGCTCGATGCGTTCGCGGCGCGCTGTGATCAGCATCCGTCGACCTATCGGTGGAGTTACTGCCGCGACTTCACCGACACCCGCCTGATCGTGCTCGACTCCCGCACCACCCGGGTGCTCGATCCAAGCCGCCGTGCCCTGCTCGACGAATCCGAGACGGCGTGGCTGAGCGAGCATCTGCAGGGCGGCTTTCGCCACGTGCTGATCGGTACGTCGCTGCCGTTTCTGCTGCCGACCGGGTTGCAGCGCCTGGAATCCTGGAACGAAGCGATCTCCGAGGGCGCCTGGGGGCGCCCGGCCGCCGCTCTCGGTGAGCGGATGCGACAGGCCGTCGACCTGGAACACTGGGGTGCGTTCCAGCGCAGCTTTCACGAGGTCGCGGCGCTGGCGACCGAACTGGCCGACGGCAGACGCGGCGACGCGCCCGACACCATCATGTTTCTCTCGGGCGACGTGCACTACTCATACGTCGAAGAGGTGGAGCGCGGCTCGGGCAGCCGCATCGTGCAGGCCGTCTGTTCGCCGATCCGCAATCCCCTGCCGGTGCTGCTGCGATCGTTCTCGGCGGTGCTGTCATACGGCGCTTCGCGGCGGTTGAGCGGGCTGCTCGCCCGCTCGGCCCGGGTTCCCGAGCCGCCGTTTCGGTGGAAGGGGGTGACCGGCCCGTGGTTCGACAACTGCCTCGCGAGCCTGCGCATCGTGCCGGACGGCGTTCGGCTGACCTGGCAGACCGGGGTCGTCGATGGGCAGAACCACGAGCATCCGCGGGTCAGAACCGTCGCCGAGATCACGCTGGGCCCGCGCCCGCCAGCCGCAGCCGGCTAGCTGCTGGAGCGGGTGGTCTAGCCCGGAATCTCGATCCGCGCGGCCGGGGAGGTGCGCGGCCGGGAGCTCAGGGAGATTCCGATGCTCGCGACCGACACGAAGACGAGGGCCGCGATCTCCTGCCACTGCAGTCCCTGCCCGAGCACGACGAACCCGGCGATCGCCGCGGCCGCCGGCCCGACGCTCTGCAGAATGCCGAACACTCGGGTCGGCAGGGTGCGCAGCGCGCGCAGTTCCAGGGCGTACGGAATAGCCGACGACATCACGGCAACCAGCAGCAACAACGCGATGAGCGAGGGTTGCAGCGCAACGTTCAGGGCACCGGATGCCCCGAGCGGCACCGCGACGACGGCCGCGATGACCATCGCCACGGCGAGCCCACCCGTACCGGGCAGGGCCTTGCCCAGGTTTGCGCTTGCCAGAATGTACCCGGCCCAGCAGATGCCGGCGGCGACCGCATAGGCGACACCGAGCGGGTCCAGACCCGTGACGGCCTGAACGCCGAGCAGCACGACCCCGGCGAGCGCCAGCAACGCCCAGATCGCGTCGCTCCAGCGGCGCAACTGCACCATCGCGAGCACGAGCGGCCCGAGAAACTCAATCGTGATGGCCACCCCGATCGGCACGGTCGCGATCGACAGGTAAATGAACTGGTTCATCGCACCGAGCGCAATTCCGAGCAGAATCGCCGCCCGCCAGGCCTTCCATCCCCAGCGCCACACCTTCGGGCGAAACAGCACCACGAGTATCGCGGCCGCGAACAGCAGCCGCAGCAGGGTCGCTCCGAGCGGCCCGACGGTGTCGAACGAGGACTGTGCCAGCGCCGCCCCGAACTGCAGGGAGAACATTCCACCCACGATGAGCAGCGGCGCGGGGATGCGGGTGGCGGGAGCAGGCATACGTCGACCGTACAACCGAGGAACACGCATCGAGCGCACGATTTCCGGTTCGCACCCCCTACAGGGCGTGCAGCCGGGCCGCGGCGGTGGAACGCACGGCATCCGTCACGTCGTCAAGCAGCGGGGAGTCGAGCGTCCAGCGCTGCCAGTACAGCGGCACATCGATGGGCGAGTGCGGCGCCAGCTCGATCAGCTCACCGCGGGCGATCTCGGCGAGGCACTGCTGCTCGGGCAGCAGCCCCCAGCCGAGCCCGAGCACCACGGCGCGGGCGAAATCGGCAGACGTCGGCACGAATTGCCGGGGCGCGTCGAGATCGTGGCCAACGACCCGGCGAAAGAAGTCATCCTGCAGGCGGTCGCGGCGGTCGAAGTTCACGACCGGCACCCCGGCCAAACGTGAGGGCGAGGCGTCGCCCTCAAGCCAGCGGGCCCGAAACGCGGGGCTGCAGACCGCCCGGTAGCGCATGATGCCGAGTTTCTCGGAGCGGCAGCCCTGCACCGGCTCGGGCGTCGACGTGACGGCCGCCATCACGGTGCCGGCCCGCAGCAGGCTCGTCGTGTGTTCCTGATCTTCCCGGCTGATCGTGAACACCACGCCGACCGTCGGCGGCAGCGCGGCGAGCGCCTCCAGAAACCAGGTCGCGAGACTGTCGGCGTTCACGGCGAGCGCCATAGAGCGCCGGCCGGCGTGCATCAGATCGTCATCGAGCGCCCGCACGGTATCGGCCTCGAGCAGCTGCATCTGCCGCGCATAGCGCAGCACGACATCCCCCGCGGCGGTCGTCGTGACCGGTGTGACCCGCTGCACGAGCACCTGTCCGGCAGTGAATTCCATGGCCTTGATGCGCTGCGAGACAGCGGATGCCGTGACCCGCAACCGACGTGCCGCCGCCTCAAAGGTGCCCTCCTCGAGCACCGCGACGAGGGCGTGCAGGTGATCCATCTGAAACCGCATCATAAGCCTCGCTTAGGTATCCCAAGAAACATTAGCTGTACACCTCCCCACAGTAGCTCTAACGTCAAACTCATGACCGTTTTCGACACCCTCGTGCCCGCGCTCCTCGGTCTGGGCACGGGCCTTGCCCTGATCATCGCGATCGGCACCCAGAACGCCTTTGTGCTGCGCCTCGGCATCGCGGGCACCAACCGCACCATTGCCGCCGCCGTTGCGGTCTGCGCGTTCAGCGACGCGGTGCTCATTCTGGCGGGGATCGTGGGAATCGGTGCCCTCGTCGAGACGGCTCCGGGAGCGCTCGTGGTCATCCGCTTTCTGGGTGCAGCCTTTCTGCTCGCCTACGGGCTGTTCGCTCTCGTGCGGGTGTTCCGGCCGAAGGCGCTCGTCGCGTCGAGCACGGGCGGCATCACCATGAAGGCGGCCGTGCTCACGATCGTGGCGCTGACCTGGCTGAACCCGCACGTCTACCTCGACACCCTGATCTTTCTGGGATCCGTCGCCAATCAGCAGGGTGAGGCTGCCCGCTGGTGGTGGGGCGGCGGCGCGATCGCCGCGAGCTTTGTCTGGTTCACGAGTCTCGGGTTCGGGGCCAGGCTGCTGCGGCCGTTCTTTGCCCGGCCCAGCTCCTGGCGGGTGCTCGACGGCATCATCGCCGCCGTCATGCTGGCCCTGGGCGTGCGGATGGCGATCGGCTTCTGAACCGCCAGGGATCAGGCCAGCCATCTGGCCAACCGGGATCTGGCCAACCCGGATCAGACCAACCGCACGGAACCGGGAAGGAATCTCCCACCTCCCGGGTTGCATTCGGCGGGCGCGCAGACCGCGGCCCGCGAAGGGAATGCCATGTCAATCGTCGTCACCGGAGCCACCGGACACCTCGGAGCTCTCATCATTGACCACCTGATCAGCCGCGGAATCGCTGCCACCGACATCACGGGCGCCGGCCGCAACCCCGAGCGCCTCGCGACACTGGCCGCGACGGGTGTGCACACCGTGCGTCTCGACTACAGCGACCCGGTCAGCCTGGCCACCGCCCTCACCGGCGCCGACACCCTCGTGCTCGTCTCGGGCAGTGAGGTCGGCCAGCGTGTGCAGCAGCACACCAACGCGATCAATGCCGCGAAAGCAGCCGGCGTCTCACGTATCGTCTACACGAGCGCCCCGCGCGCCGACACCTCGGCCCTGATCCTGGCCCCCGAGCACAAAGCGACCGAAGAGCTCATTCGCGCCGCCGGCATCCCCTTCACGATCCTGCGCAACGGCTGGTACACCGAGAACTACCAGAACCTCGTCTCGGTGGCCCGCGAAACCGGCACCTACCTCACGAGCGCCGGTACCGGCCGGGTATCGAGCGCGTCCCGAACCGACTACGCCGAGGCCGTGGCTGCAGTTCTGACCAGCGCCGGACACGAGGGCAAGATCTACGAGCTGTCGGGCGATGTCGCCTGGGACGGCACGGAAATGGCCCAGACCCTCACGACACTGCTGGATATTCCCGTCGTCTTCACTCCGGTCAGCCCCGAGCAGCATGCCGGCATTCTGCAGAACGCGGGCCTCGACGCGGGTACCGTCGGCTTCGTCGTCGCCCTCGACGGCAACATTCGCGATGGCCTGCTGGACGGCACCTCCGGAGAGCTGGCCGCCCTCATCGGCCGCCCGACCACGCCCCTCATCGACGGCCTGCGCGCCGCCTGACCCCCGGCTCACGCCCGCCAGCGACAACCCCGCGAGTGAGCAGTTGTGGCGCTTCCCGAGCCAGGGAAGCGCACAAACTGCTCACTCGCGACCTCATCTCGGCTCGGATTGGGGCTCGGATAAGGGCGGCCTGATCAGGCCGGCCACGTGGGCAGCGGATGCATCCGAATCGACCGCGACAATGGCATTGCGTTCGTTGACGTGCACGACCGAGGGCTCGAAGACGCGCGCCTTCTTGGTGCTCATCTGCGCGTACGAGATGATGATCACGAGGTCGCCCTGGTGCGCCAGGCGGGCCGCGGCACCATTGACGCCGATCACCCCGCTGCCGCGTTCCCCGGCGATCAGGTAGGTCTCAAACCGGTTGCCGTTGTTCACATTGACGATGCTGACGAGCTCGCCGGGCAGCAGGTCCGCGGCATCGAGCAAATCACGGTCCACGGTCAGTGACCCTACATAGTGCAGGTCGGAGTGCGTGACGGTGGCACGGTGAATCTTGGATTTGAACATGGTGCGGCGCACTGGTCGGGACCCTTTCACGAGGTGAGCGGTCGATCCGAACGAGCGGAGTCGACGGTCCAGTGTGGCCCCTTGCCGGCCAACGGCCAAGTCGACCGGGTATTGAGCCGGTACCCGACAGACCTTCGGCACACCGCCCGCCGACGACTGACCCGACGCATGACCCGACGCATGACCCGACGCATGACCCAGGCTCACTGCCTAAGCTGGAGACACCATGCGACTCTTCCTCATCCGTCACGGCCAGACGCCCGCCAACGTTCTCGGCTCGCTCGACACCAACCATCCCGGCCCGGGCCTGACGACGCTCGGCGAGCAGCAGGCCGCGGTCATCCCGCGAGCGCTCGAAAACGAACCCATCGACGCCATCTTCGCCTCGACGCTGCGACGCACCCAGCTCACCGCGGGTCCCCTCGCCGTGGCCAGAGGCCTCGACGTTCAGATTGCCGGCGGCCTGCACGAGATCGAGGCGGGCGAGCTTGAGGGGCGCAACGATCAGGCATCCGTCGTGAAATACATGCAGACCGTGTTCGCCTGGGGCGCCGGCAACCTCGACGTGCGCATGCCGGGAGCGGGCACCGGCCACGACTTTTTCGCCCGGTTCGACACCGATATCTCCGCGGTCAGCGCCGAGCTCGAGACGGCCGCGGTCTTCAGCCACGGCGCCGCGATCCGCGTCTGGGCCGCGGCTCGGGCCGCGAATGTGCCGCCCGAATTCGCGGGACTGAACAACCTCGACAACACCGGTGTCGTCGAACTGACCGGTTCTCAGGCGGATGGCTGGACGCTCGTTTCGTGGGCCGGCATGCCGGTCGGCGGGCAGCACCTGGCCGACGCGACCGCCGAAGATCCCACCGGCGACACCCTCAGCGCCCAGGCCTGATTCCGTTGGAATCACCCGTCGAGAATTATCTGCACGACCTCCACGCGGAGATAGTCCAGAACCGGAATGGCACGGTGTACACGCCGGGCGGGGCTCCGAGCAGCGCTGATCCTGACTGCTTCGGCATCTGCCTCGCGACGGCCGACGGGCACGTCTACGAGGTAGGCGATACCCGCACCGAGTTCACGCTGCAGTCCATTTCGAAGGTCTTCAGCTACGCCCTCGCGCTGAGTGACCTCGGTTTCGACGCCGTCGACGCGAAGGTCGACGTGGAACCCTCCGGCGACCCGTTCAACGAGATCTCCCTCGCGGCAGGAACGGGCCGCCCGGACAATGCCATGATCAATGCCGGAGCCCTCGCCGTGACCTCGCTGATCAAGGGTTCGGGCGGCAAGAGCGCCATCAAACGCATCGTGCGGGTGCTCTCCGACTGTGCCGGCCGCGAACTGAGCGTAAACGAGCCGATCTTCGAGGCCGAACGCCGGCACAGCGACCGCAACCACGCTCTCGCTTACCTCCTGCGTTCCTTCGACATCATCGAAGACGACCCGACCGCGGTGCTCGAGAATTATCTGCGGCATTGCTCGGTGCGCGTCACCTGCCGGGACCTCGCGATCATGGCCGCGACCCTCGCCAACGGCGGCACCAACCCGGTGACCGGCGTCACGGCCCTCGACCTGGCCCCGGTCGAGCGGGTGCTGTCGGTCATGATGACCTCGGGGATGTACGACGATGCCGGCGCCTGGCTGACCTCCGTGGGCATGCCGGCCAAGTCCGGGGTCGGCGGCGGAACCCTCGCCGTGCTGCCCGGGCAGATCGGCGTGGCCGTGTTCTCACCGCGCCTCGACGCCCACGGCAACAGCGTGCGCGGCGTCGCCACCAGCCAGCGCCTGTCACGGGAGCTTGAACTGCACTTCGTGCGCGCCGCCCGCAGCGGGCGCTCCACGATTCGCACCTCCACCGACATCACCGAGCTGCCCTCCGGCATCCGTCACCCCGAGGAGGCCGCCGCAATGTTGGCCGAACACGGCCACCGCGCGCGGGTCATTGAGCTCAGCGGCGATCTGCTGTTCGCGGGCACCGAATCCACGCTGCGCGAGGTCTGTGCTCTCTCCGACGAGGTGCAGCTGGTCATTCTCGACCTGCGCCGTGTCGATAAGGTCGGCGCCGTTGCCCTGCGGATGCTGTCCGCCCTGAAGCACAGCCTGGCCGCCGCTAATCGAGAGCTGCTCTTGATCGGTACCGAGGGAACCGCCACCGAGACCCTCGCCGATCTGGGGCCGCACGTGCGCGCCTTCGACACCCGAAGCTCAGCCGTGGAATACGCAGAGAATGTGCTGATTGCACGTTATTTACCGGCCCTGCGCGTGCAGACGCCGGTGCCCCCGGCCGACTCCCCCGCGCTCAGCGCCCTCGCGCCAGCGGATGCTGAGGCGCTGGCCGGGCGCATGGAATCACGCGCCTGCGACGATGGCGAGATCGTGCGCCGGGTGGGACAGCGCTTCGGCGGGGTGTTCTTCATCGTCTCGGGCAGAATCAGCACGATCGTGACCGGGCCAGGCGGCGAGCGAGTGAAACTGACGACCCTGAGCGCCGGCATGACCTTCGGCGAACTCGCACTCGGCAGCGACGACCGCCAGGAAACGACCGAGAAGGCCGACGGTCCGGTGCAGCTTCGGGTGCTGAGCGCCGAGGCGATCGCCCAGCTCGAGCTCGACGACCCGCGCCTCGCGGTCGAATTCTGGAAAGCCCTCACCCGCGACGCCTACACCCGGGTCGACCAGTATCTGCGGGAGACGGCCGTGCGCATCCGCGACTGACCCGTGGCTGGCCCGCCCGCACAAAACGTCATGTCGTCCGGGCACCTCCTCGCGCTCGCTAGTCTGAATCCATGAAAAGAACACTGCGCACATATGCCCCGGGCGCGCTGGCCCTGATTGCCGCGCTTGCCCTGAGCGGATGTGCGCAGCCCGCACCCTCGACAGCCCCCCTCACCAGCACGGCAGAGTCCAACACCGCAGAGTCCAGCACCGCAGAGTCCAGCACCGCAGACTGTAGCGGCGTGAGCGTCGTCGTCGACTTCGGAACCCTCAAGGCCGACCCGCTCACGGAGTGCGTCGACGCAGACGGGGCCCTCGCCGCATCCGCTGTGATGCAGACCGCCGGCATCAGCACCGAGGGAACAGTGGAGTACGGCGACCAGATCGTGTGCCGCGTCAACGACCGCCCCGCCGCCGACGAGACCGTCGAGGTGGCTGGCGAAGCCTCCTTCACCGAGTCCTGCGCCTCGATGCCCGCGGCCTACGCCTACTGGGCGCTCTGGGTGAAGTCCACCCCCGACGCCGACTGGGCCTACGCGCAGGAGGGCCTCGGCTCGCTGCAGACCGCGCCCGGAGAGACGCTCGGCCTCGTCTACACGACCGGCACCGAGACTCCCACGCCCGGCAGCTAGTGTTTCGGCTGCATCCGGGACCGCTGCAGGCCGCGGTCGTGCTCGCCGTAGGGTTCGTGCTGCTGCGCGTGGTCTATCGCGTGCTCTTCGGCGGGGTCGGCGGGCCCGGCCCGGTAGTGGTCGAGCTGCCCCAGTTGCGCCTCGCTGGGCCGTTCAGTCATGTCACCCTGCTCGGCGAGATCACCGCCGTCGGGCTCGGTAACGCGGCCCTCAGCGCGCTCCCCGTCGCGGCCGTGATCCTGATTTTCGGCCTGCTCAACGCCGTCATCGACGTGCGCCGCTTCTTTGCCCGCGGCGCGGGCCGCGGCCCCCTGCGGGCCATCTCTCGCTCGCTCGTCATTGCCTGGGGAACCTTTCCCGCTCTGCTCGACTCGGTGCGTCGGGTGCGCGTCGCCCGGCAGCTGCGCGGCGAACGCGGCGCCGCGGCGCTGCTCGTGCCCGTCTTCGAACAGACCATCGAGCGCGCCCTTGCCCTTGCGGCCTCGATGGAGACCCGCGGCCTGGCCGCCGGGCATCCCCTCGCCATTCACCCCTTCCCTGGTGATGTCGCCCACCCGGTCACGATGACGGATGCCTCCCTCACCTTCGACGGCCCGTGGCGGCTCGAGGGCCTCTCCATCAAACTCACCCCCGGTACCCTGACCGTGATCGCGGGCCCCACCGGCTCGGGCAAGAGCAGCCTGCTGCACAGCCTGAGCGGACTCTTCCAACACTTCCACGAAGGCAGCCAGGGCGGTCGCATTGAGGTTGCCGGCGTCGACCGGCAGCTCACTCCCCCCCGCGACACCGCCACCGTCGTCGGCGTCGTCAGCCAGAACGTGCGTCTCGCGTTCGCCGCCGAGACCGTGCACGACGAGATCGGCTTCGCCCTCGCGGTGCGTGGGGCCGCCTCGGCCCTCGTGCACGAACGCGTGCTCGAGGTTGCCGCCCGCCTGGCGATCGAGTACCTGCTGGCGCGCCCGATCGAGGCCCTCTCGGCCGGGGAAGCCACGCTCGTGGCCATCGCGGCGGCCCTCGTGGGGCGTCCGACCCTGCTGCTCGTCGACGAGCCCCTCGCGGATCTCGACGATGCCGCCCGCGAGCGGGTGTGCGGGGTGCTCGACGGTCTCGCTCACGGCACCCGCGAAGCACCCGTCTGCGTCGTCGTCGCCGAGCACAACACCGCTGAGTTCGCCCGGGTAGCGGATGCCTGGCTCGACATTCAGGGCTCCCGCGTTCTGGTCCGTACCGCTGACGACCGGCCCACAACACCGGCCGCCCGGCCCCTCCCCTCTGGCGGTGAGTCCGAGTCGGTGGTGCCGCTCCGGCAGCCCCCACTGCGCACGGCGATCGAGACCGCGGCCGGACTCGGGCAGCCGCTCGTGGACATCCGGGGCCTGAGCGTTCAGCTCGGCGCTCAGACCGTCGTCGATGATGTCTCGCTCGGCATTCGTTCGGGAGAGATAGTGGCGCTGCGCGGCCCGAACGGCGCCGGCAAGAGCAGCCTGCTGCAGGCAATGGCGCTGCCGAGCGGCCCCGGAACGGTGCTCATCGCTGGTCAGGACGTGCAGTCCCTGACGCGCCGCACCCGTCGCCACCTCGTCGCCCTCGTGCCCGAAAACGTCGACGACCTGCTGTTTTCGACGACGGTCCGCGAGGAGTGTCGGCGCGCCGACCGCACCCGGCGGGTGACGACGCCCACCATTCAGGTCTTCGCCCGGCTGCTCGGCCGTGAGGCCGGGCCCACGCTCGCCGCCCTGCTCGACCGGCACCCGCGGGATCTCTCCGCCGGCGAACGGCTCTGCCTGGTGATCGCGATCCAGCTCGCGGTCGCGCCGGCGCTGCTACTCGTGGACGAGCCGACCCGGGGACTCGATCCGCAGGCGCGCACCCTCGTCGGAGCGGCCCTCACGCGCGCCGCCGACAGCACGGGAGCCGTCATCGTCGCCACCCACGACCACGATTTTGCCGCACGGGTCGCCACGACGACGATAAGAATGGAAGCAGCCCGGATCGTGCCCGTGCTGGTGTCGCACTGACTGCCCCGGCTGCCCCGGCCGCCCTGGCATCGATCCGCCCGCGAACCGCGGCCAGGAAGCGCTGGACGACCGCGGTGCTCGGCGCCGGCAGCCTGCTCGCCGCGGCCGCCTTCGCTTGGCCGTTCGCGGTCTCTGCGGTCCCCGCCGACGCCCAAGCCGCAGTGCCGTTCGTCGCCTTCGCTCTTGTACCGGCGCTTATCGTCGCGCTCGCGCTCACCCTCGACCGCGAGATGTACACCGCCAAGACCGTCGCCCTGCTCGGCGTGTTGAGTGCTATCGGCGCGGCAGTGCGCATCGCCGGCACCGGTGTCGGCGGCGTCGAGGCGGTCTTCGTGCTGCTCATTCTGGCCGGCCGGGCGTACGGAGCCCGGTTCGGATTTCTGCTCGGCCTGCTGACCATCGCGGTCTCGTCGCTGCTCTGGGGCGGCTTCGGCCCGTGGACGCCGTTCCAAATGTTCGCCTGCGCCTGGGTCGGAGCCGGCGCGGGCCTGCTGCCGCGCATGCGCCCCGGCCTTGCCCGCCGCCCGCGCCTCGAAATCGCCCTGCTGGTCGGCTACGGCATCGCCGCGTCCTACCTGTTCGGCCTGGTCATGAACCTCTGGTTCTGGCCGTTCGCGGTCGGTGGCGGCACCGATATCTCGTACTCAGCGGATGCCGCCCCCGGCCAGAACCTGGCGTCCTTCGCCCTGTACTCCCTCGTCACGTCCACGCTGACGTGGGACACCGTGCGAGCCGTCACAACTGCTGTCGGGCTCGTTCTGGTCGGCCCCGCCGTGCTCGCCGCCCTGCGCCGCGCGAAGCTGTCGCCACGCTGATACCGCGCTGACACCGCGCTGAGTTATCAACCGCAGTCACGCTTCCGGGTCCCGCCGCACGGTCGCCGGCGTTGTCCACCAGCTGCGCGAAGAACACGACCAGTGCACGGGGGTCATCACCGGATATCTCCTCCGCGGCGAGCCGACGGTGAATCGTGAGCACCGCGGGATCCGAGACCTGATGACCGGCCGCTCCGAGCGCGGCATCAGCGAAGCGGATGCGGCGCTCGACTTCTGCAGCGCTCACGGCGGGGCCGGTTGGTGCGTGCGACAGACCCATGACGAGCCTCTGATCTGACTGCGCTATGTGTACCGTCGCGGCCTGCCTAAGCAGCAGTAATTTGTGCTCCGGATTGCCGCCCTGCGCCTTGCGGAGCATTATCGAGGCATGACTGCCTACCTAATCTCCTTCCCCAGCGAGGCCCTCGTGCTCACCGACGAGGAGTTCCCGATCGTCGCCGCCGAATCTCGCGCGGTGATCGAAGAAGCGAAAGCCGCCGGTGTCTATGTCTACGGCGGCGGCATCGACGAGAAGCTGGGCCCCGTGCTGGTCACCGCCGACGGGTCGGTGAGCGCGCAGACCTATCCGGACAGCGAACTCACGGGCGGGTTCACCATCCTGGAGTTATCGACCCGCGAGGAGGCGGTCGAGTGGGCGCGCAAGATCGCGGCGGCGTGCCGGTGCCCACAAGAACTCCGCGAGTTCATGTACGACCCCGGCAGCTATCCGACCGGGCATCTCACCGACCCGGCGATTGTAGATCGAAAGTAGAACACCGCGATGTTGCGGCGTTCCCGGCGGAGACGGTGCTAGCGAGGTCCACCGGACGCGGTCGAGTAGGCGCGCACGATCCCCGATTGCTGCTACCCGGAGAGTGAGTGGCAGATCGGATGCTGCTGATGAGGAATCAACGAAGAATACTGGAAAGTTTTTTTGGTTATCACTGATTTAGGCCCGATTCGGGGTCTGATCGGGGCTGGAGTGTCGGTGGCTCGGTGTTGACTAATGCTCATGAAGATTATTGAGAGTGAGGAAAGTCCCCCGCCTGATGACCCGGGCGGCCGCGGCGCTGCCGCGGCTGACTGGACTGCTATGGATGGCTGGGCTGGCTCGGATGAGCGGGCTGGCACGGACGACTGGGTCGACGTGCAGGTTCTGGCCGACTACGACCTGCAGCGGTGGGCCGACATCGAGCATGACGAGCCCGCAGATCCGGATGCTATCCCGGTGCCGCCCGATCGCTTCGCCACCGAGCGCGCCGCCCACATCGACGCGATCATAGACACCGAGCGGCGCCTGGCGGCCGCGCATCACGACCGGGCCGTGGCGATCGCTGCCGCGCAGGAATTCACCGAGCGGGCGGTGCTGCCGGGCATCCCGATCACCGGCGCGCAATGGGATGGCTACGAAGTGGCCATGCGCAGCCTGCGAGCCGAAGTGGCCTGTGCACTGCGCATCCCCGAGGTCAGCGCCGGCCGGATCCTGCTGGAAAGTTCGATGCTGGTCAACCGGCTGCCGCAGACCTTCGCCGCCCTCGGCGACGGCACCATCAGTTACAAGCACGCCCGCACCGTGGTCGAAGAAATTCGGGCGCTACCCGACGAAGCCCTCGAAGACTTCGAGGCGGCGGTCCTGCCCCGAGCAGCCCGCACCACGCCGGTACGGTTTCGGGCGGTGGCACGCCAGGTGCGCGAGCGCAAGCATCCGTGGTCGATTGAGAAGCGCCGGGAGATCTGCCTGAGCGACCGATCTGCACGATTCCGGCCACGGCACGACGGCATGGCGATGCTGGAGTTCTACCAGTCCGCCGACTGGGCCGGCGCCGCGTACGCGCGCATCACCGACCTCGCCATCAGCATGCAGGGCTCCGACGAGACGCGCACGCTGACCCAGCTGCGCTCGGACGTGGCCAGCGAGCTGCTGCTGCGCGGCGTGACCGCCGAGGGCCTCGGCACCGGCATCGTCGCGACGGTGCACGTGACCGTCCCGGTCTTCACCCTGATGGGTCACGATGACGAGCCCGCCATGCTCGACGGCTACGGCCCGATCGACGCTGAGACGGCCCGCCGACTGGCCGGTACCGCGACAAGTTGGCTCCGCATCCTCACCCACCCCGAAACCGGAGCGGTGCTCTCGGTGGGCCAGAACCCCGAGCAGGTGCCGGCAGACCTGAAACGGTTTCTGCAGATCCGCGACGGCACCTGCCGGTTCATGGGCTGCGGCCGACCCGCCCGGCTGTCCGAAATCGATCACACCCTCGACCGCCAATTCGGCGGGCAAATGACCCACGACAACCTCTCACACCTCTGCAAAATGCACCACCTACTCAAACACCAGACCGGATGGCAACTCGTCCAGGTAAAAGACGGCGTCCTCGCCTGGACCGCCCCGACCGGCCACGTCTACTACACCGACCCCGCCACCCCAATCCAGACACCGGCCATCGACACAGACACTCCCCCACCGTTCTGACTGCGCGAGCAGACGGGCGACCACGGCCGAATCACACGGTGCCGTCTGCTCGCCAGACGGCACGGAGGATCGCGATAGCGTCGGCGACGGAGACGTGCGCGCTCACCGCAGCCTCCGCGAGTGCTCGGGCCTGCTCGACGACCGCCTGTGGTGTTCGGGACGCGCCGGGGGCGACTCGGGTGCCCGCAGCAGTGCGGGTGACGATAAGCCCGTCGCGCTCCAAGGACCTATAGGCCAACAAAATCGGGTTCGTGACCGAGTTGAGCTAGCAGACCGGCGCCCGCTAGCCGCACGCTCACCACCCGGGATGGGGGGAGGCCAACCAGTAGGCCTTGATATTCTGGCTCAGATGACGACTCATCAGATCACCCTCGGTGCGATCAACCTCGAGGCCCAGGACCCGTCGATGCTAGCCGGATTTTGGGCGGACATCACCGGCGCCATGCCCTCGCCCGGTGGCAACAGCGTCTACCTGCCACCCGTCGGCCCGGGGGGATTCGCGATGTTTTTTCACCCCGTGACCGCTCCCCGCCCCGAACATCAGGCCTCTCACCTGGACCTGACGGTCCCGTGGGGGTCACGGCAGGTGGAGGTCGAACGTCTCATCGGGCTCGGTGCCGTTTACAGATGGGATGTCCTGGACGAATACCCGCACGTGCAGTGGACGACCCTCGCCGATCCGGAAGGCAACCTCTTCTGCATCGCCGAACACCCCCCTGTCGACCAGCAAGGCGCCTAACCTACCCTCGGCACCTAGGTTGCGCGAGAGGCCCAGTCAGCCCCGGCCGAAACACAGGGTCCAGAAGCTAGACCGAGAAGTAGTTACACCGAGAAGTAGCTACACCGAGAAGTACTTGGCCTCCGGGTGATGGAACACGAAGGCATCCGTCGACTGCTCCGGGTGCAGCTGCAGCTCCTCCGACAGCTCGACGCCCATGCGCTCGGGCTTCAGCAGCTCGACGACCTTGCGGCGGTCCTCCATCTCGGGGCACGCCGGGTAGCCGAGCGAGAAGCGCGCGCCGCGGTATTCGAGCTTGAACATGCCGGCGACGTCGGTCGGGTCTTCGGCGCCGACGCCGAACTCGGCGCGGATGCGGGAGTGCCAGTACTCGGCGAGGGCCTCGGTGAGTTGCATGGTGAGCCCGTTGAGCTCCATGTAGTCGCGGTACGAGTTGTCGGCGAAGAGCTTCGCCGTGACCGAGTCGACGTGGGAGCCGGCCGTCACGAGTTGGAGGGCCACGACATCCGTCTGCCCGCTCTCCCTCGGCCGAGCAAAGTCGGCCAGGCACAGGTGCTTGTCGCGGCGCTGCCGGGGAAAGTTGAACCGCAGCCGGTCACTGCCGACCGGGCCGCCCGAGCCGCCGTCGGGCGCGAGCAGGCCGGCCGGGCCGACCAGGCCGGTGGGGTCGTCGCCGTGATGCAGCACAACGAGGTCGTTGCCCTCCGCGACAGTCGGAAAGTAGCCGTAGGCGACGGATGCGTCGAGCATTCCCTCCCCGAGGATGCGGTCGAGCCAGTAGCGCAGCCGGGGCCGGCCGACGGTGTCGACGAGCTCCTGGTAGCTCGCGCCGTCTTCGGCGCGGCTGGGCTTCAGGCCCCACTGCCCCATGAACGTCGCACGCTCGTCGAGGAAGGCCGAGAACTCGGCGAGGGCGACGCCCTTGACGATGCGGGTGCCCCAGAACGGCGGCACCGGAATCGGATTGTCGCGGGCGACCTCGGAGCGGGTCGGCATCTCGTCCGGTTCGGTGAGAGTCAGCAGGCTTTTCTTGTGGATGCGCTTCTTGAGCGCCGGCAGGCCGACCGCCAAGGGGTCGGCGCCGCGGGCGATCGCGACGAGCGGTTCCATCAGCGCGAGGCCCTCGAAGGCGTCGCGGGCGTAGCGCACCTGGCCGCCGAAGACGCTGTCGAGGTCGTCTTCGACGTAGGAACGGGTGAGGGCGGCGCCGCCGAGCAGAATCGGCCACTTCGCGGCGAGCCCGCGAGCCTCGAGCTCGAGCAGGTTCTCCTTCATGACGACCGTCGATTTCACGAGCAGGCCGCTCATGCCGATGACGTCGGCATTGTTCTCTTCGGCGACCCGGATGAACTCCGCGATCGGCTGCTTGATGCCGATGTTGATCACGTCGTAGCCGTTGTTGGTGAGGATGATGTCGACGAGGTTCTTGCCGATGTCGTGCACGTCGCCGCGCACGGTGCCGAGCACGATCGTGCCTTTGCCGGCCGCCTCGGATTTCTCCATGTACGGTTCGAGCAGGGCGACGGCGGCCTTCATGACCTCGGCGGACTGCAGTACGAACGGCAGCTGCATCTCGCCGCTGCCGAAGCGGGCGCCGACGACCTGCATGCCCGTGAGCAGGTGCACGTTGACGATGTCGAGGGCGGCGAGCCCACCGGCCCGGGCCAGGTCGAGGTCGGCCTCGAGGCCCTTGGCCTCGCCGTCGATGATGCGGCGTTCCAGTCGCTCCCCCACCGGCAGGGCGGCCAGTTCGGCGGCACGCTCGTCTTTCAAGGCAGCGGAGTCGACGCCGGCGAACAGGTCGAGCAGTGCGACGAGCGGATCGTAGGTGAGGGCGCCGTCGGCGTCGTATTCGCGGCGGTCCCAGACCAGGTCGAGGGCCACCTTGCGGCGGTCGTCGGGCACCGAGGCGAGCGGCACGATCTTGGCCGAGTTGACGATGGCGGAGTCGAGGCCCGCCTCGGTCGCCTCGTGCAGAAAGACCGAGTTGAGCACCGAACGGGCGGCCGGGTTGAGGCCGAACGACACGTTCGAGACGCCCAACGTGGTGTGGATGCCGGGAAACCGGGCCTTGATCTGGCGGATCGCTTCAATGGTCTCGATGCCGTCGCGGCGGGTCTCCTCCTGGCCGGTCGCGATCGGAAAGGTGAGGGCGTCGACGATGATGTCCTCGACGCGCATGCCCCACACGTTGACGAGCGTGTCGACCAGCCGCGTGGCGATGCGCACCTTGTGCTCGGCGGTGCGGGCCTGGCCCTCTTCGTCGATGGTGAGGGCGATCACGGCGGCTCCGTGCTCCTTGACGAGCGGCATGATGCGGCCGAACCGGGAGGTGGCGCTCTCGCCGTCTTCGAAGTTGACCGAGTTGACGACCGGGCGGCCGCCGATCAGTTCCATGCCGGCCTGCAGCACGGCCGGTTCGGTCGAGTCGACGACGAGCGGAAGCGTCGACGCGCTCGCGAGCCGGGAGACGACCTGTTTCATGTCGGCGACACCGTCGCGGCCGACGTAGTCGATGCAGACGTCGAGCAGGTGGGCGCCGTCGCGCACCTGGCTGCGGGCGATATCGACGCACTCGTCCCAGTTCTCGGCGAGCATCGCGTCGCGAAAGGCGCGTGACCCGTTCGCGTTGGTGCGCTCCCCGATCGCGAGAAATGCGCTGTCCTGGTCGAAGCTGACGTGCTGGTACAGGCTCGCGACGCCCGGGTCCGCTTCGAGCAGGCGCGCCTTCACGGGTGTTCCCCGCAGCCGTTCGACCACGGCGGTCAGGTGTGCGGGGGTCGTGCCGCAGCATCCGCCGACGAGGCCGAGACCGAATTCCTTGACGAACTGTTCGTGCGCGGTCGCCAGCTGCTCCGGGGTGAGCGGGTAGCTCGCCCCGGTCTTCGTCAGCTGCGGCAGTCCGGCGTTGGGCATACAGATCACGGGAACGCGCGAGAACTTGGAGAGGTGCCGCAGGTGCTCGCTCATCTCGGTCGGCCCGGTCGCGCAGTTGAGGCCGATCGCGTCGATTCCGAGCGGCTCGAGCGCCGTGAGCGCGGCACCGATCTCACTTCCCATCAGCATGGTTCCGGTGGTCTCGACCGTCACTTCGACGAAAATTGGCAAGCGGATGCCGCTCTCGGCCGCGGCCTGCTTGCATCCGTTCACCGCGCTCTTGGTCTGCAGCAGGTCCTGCGAGGTCTCGATGAGGAACGCGTCGGCGCCGCCTCGAATCAGGCCCAGGGCCTGCTCGGCGAAGGTGGCCTTGAGGTGCGCATAGGTGGTGTGGCCGAGGCTCGGCAGCTTGGTGCCGGGGCCCATCGAGCCAAGCACCCAGCGCACCCGGCCGTCGCTCGCTTCGAACTTCTCGGCGCTGCTGCGGGCGATCTCGGCGCCGATCCGGGCGAGTTCCTCGATGCGGTCTTCGATGCCGTAGTCGGAGAGGTTCGACCAGTTGGCGCCGAAGGTGTTCGTCTCGATGGCGTCGATGCCGGTCTCGAGGTAGACATCGTGGATGGCCGCGATGATGTCGGGGCGGCTCACGTTCAAGATCTCGTTGCAGCCCTCGAGCTGCTGGTAGTCGTCGAGGGTGGGGTTGTGCTCCTGCAGCATGGTGCCCATCGCGCCGTCAGCGATGACGACGGTCGTGCGCAGCGCGTGCAGCAGGGCCTCGGAGCGGGCCGGGAGCGGGGCTTGCGCCTGGCCGGGATGCGCCGGGCCGGGATGGACAGGGGCTGTGCCTACCGTGCCAGGTGTTTCGCTCATGCGCCCAGCGTATCCGGCAGGGCGACTGCCCGGCCGGGTCGCGAATCGGGGCGTCACACGCCACGGCCCGCCGCTCGGGGCGCCCGCACACACGCCCCCACGGCAGCGCAGCGCACGAAAGACGCCGGACCCGATTCGGAGTCCGGCGCCCTCGACCAAGCCCCGCCCGGCCGATTTCTCGCCTAACCGGCGTAGCTGAAGATGCGCTTCCAGGTATCGACGGCGGCAAGACCCAAATCGGTCGAGTCGGTGCCCTCATACACCTGCATTTCGTCGGCGCCTGCGCTTTCGATGCCGAGGTCGGTGCGTGCCGGAGCGTAGGACTGTTCCGCGAGCAGGGTCTGCCCGGCCTGAGACATGGTCCAGTTGTAGAAGACCTGCGCCGCGGGATTGTCGAGCCCGGCAGGGGTGATGCCCATACCATAGGCGACTCCGTTCAGCCCCTCGTCGGGCACGACGACCTCGATCGGTGCGCCCGCAAGCTTCGACGCGAAGGCTCCCTGGAACGAAACCTGGGTGACCTCGATCTCACCGCGAGCAAGGGCATCGAGCTGGGTCGACATTGAGTCGAAAATGCGCGGTTCAAGTGCGTCGAGGTCGGCCAGGTACTCCTCGCCAAAGTTGCGGATCTGGAAGGCTGCGAGGCTAGTGTTGCCCCCGCCGGAACCAGCGTAGACGAGCCCGAACTTGTCCTTCCAGGTGCCGTCGGCCAGCTCTGCCCACGAGCCCGGGGCGTCCGCCTGGTCAACGAGTTGAGTGTTGTAGGCGATGCCATAGGTGCCATAGGCGTGGGTGATGTAGCCGTTACCCTCCTGCACGATCCCCTCAACGGATGCGAGATTCTGCTGGAAAGGGGTTTCATAGGGTACGAACACGCCCTGCTCGACGAATTCTGCGGCCATCATCTTGTCGGCGGTGCGAATGATCTCGGCGCTGAGCTTGTCTACCGCGTTTTCACTGATGACCCGCTCGGACAGCTTGTTCGGAGCCATCCTGGTCATTTCTCCACCGATGCCGGTTTCGGCCGTGAACTGGTCAAGCACCGCCTGCTCCGACTCAGGGCTGGCCCCGGTGTACATCACAACGGTGCCGCCGGCCGCGGCCGCCATGAGGGCGGCATCGGCGATGAGTTCGCCGTTGATCGTGAGGCCGTCGGACACGTCGCGGGTGGGGTCGGCAGCGGGGTCGGCTCCGTTGGGGCCGGCCCCGCAGGCCGTGAGTCCGAGTACGGTAGCCAGCGCCAGTGCTGAGTACGCGATACGCGATTTTTTCATGGGGATCCTTCTTTCCGTCCCAGCGATGCCGGGAGCCAGTGGGGTGGTCATGCTCGCGGTCATGTTCAGTGCTTCTGGTTACCGAAACGCTGCGGCAGGTAGGAGACGATGAACATGATCACGCAGTAGACAACGCTCATGGCGGCGGCCTCCTGGGCAGCTCCGCCGTTCTCGAAGAGGTCGAAGATTTCGATCGAGAGAATTTTGGTGTCGGTCGTATAGAGGAACAACGGCACGGTCAGTTCTCGCATGCTAAGCATGAGCAGCAACAGGAACGATGACGCGAGGGTCACCTTCATCAGCGGCAGGGTCACGAACGTGATCGCCTTGGCCCGGCGGGCACCGAGCATCACGGCGCTGTCCTCCAGGTCGCGATGGGTGGCCTGGATCGACGCGCTGACGCTGCGCAGCCCCTGCGGCATCTGCACGACGAGGAACGCGACCACCAGCACCCAGATGGTGCCGTACAACGGGATCGGCATGATCAGCCAGGTCCAGAGCAGCCCGATGCCAAGCACGATGTGCGGCACCGCGAGCGGAACCATGGAGATTCCCTCGAGCAGCGCCCGGCCGCGGGCCCGCGTGCGGTTGATGACGTACGCGACGGCAAAGGCCAGCGCGGTACCGAGGGCTGCCGCCAGCACGGAGACAAAGATGCTGTTTCCAGCCACGCCGAAGAACGCCGCGGAGGAGAGGATCTCGCCGAAAACCGAGAAGTCGAGCGCGCCGGGCGCCGCCAGGTCGCGGAACGAGGACATGTACGGTGAGACGCGGCCCGCGGTCAGCAGGAGCGCAAGCAGCGGCAGCACCACAGCGATCAGAAAGTACCCACCGGCGAACACAACGGCAGGCCACTTCGCCCGACCCAGGTCGACCCGGCGGGCCTTCATCCCTTTGCCGGTCACGGTCGTGTAGGAGCGTTTGGCGAGGTAGCGGCGCTGCAGCGACGTGAGCAACAGCACGAACCCGACGAGCACGATAGCGACGGTGGCCGCATCGTTACCGCGGGCCGGCGTCGCCATCATGACCCGGTAGATGTACGTCGGCAGCGTGTCGATGCCGGCGGGGGTGGCCAGCACCTGCGCCACCGGAAAATTCTCGAGCACGAGGATGAAGATGAGCAGCCCCGAGCCGAGGATCGCGGGCAAGGCGAGCGGGAAGGTGACGTTCTTGAGGGTCTGGGCCATCGAGCCACCGTGCACGCCGGCCGCGTCTTCGAGATCGGGGTTCATCATCGACATGGCGCTGTGGATCATCAGGAAGGCGTACGGCGCATAGAAGATCGCCATCACCGTGACCACGCCGCCGAACGAGTACACGTCAACGACGGCATCCAGTCCCAGGTCGCGCAGGGCCACGTTTAGCAAGCCCGCCGAGGGGCTGCCGAGGATCGCCCACGCGAGGGCGCCCACATAGGAGGGCAGGAACAACGGCATCAGCCCGATGGCATAAATGAACGCCCGGAAGGGAACGTTAGACCTCGCCGTGATGAAAGCGAGAAAGCCGCCGATGATCAGCGCGAGGAGGGTCGCGAGCGACGCGATGAGCAGCGAGTTACCGGTGGCTTTCATCACGCTTGGATCCGCGAGGGTGCGGAAATTCTCCAGTGTCAGGGCGAAGTCGATGTTCCCCGGCCGGGGCACCGAGGTGCTGAACGCCGCGAGTACGACGAATCCCACGGGGACGAGCACGAGAAAACCGACCAGGAGGAGCAAGGGGCCGCTCACGACGACGCGACCGATTCGCATCCGTCGGCGCGGTGTCACCGTGGGGTTTGGCGCGGGCTTCGGCGCGGGCGGCGGGGCGTTGTTCACGGGCGGGCGGTCGAGGGTGACGCTCATGCGGCGACCCGTTCGCTGACGCGGACCTCGGGGACTTCGTTCGGCAGAACCATGATGCTGGACGGATCGATGCTCACGTCCACTGAGCTGCCAACTGCCAGTACTCCGTGGGCGTTCTGCGGGCAGATCGCGTCGATCACGGGCCCGTTGGTGAGCTTGACCTGGTAGCGGATGCTGGCCCCCTGGAATACGGCGACGGTCACCTCGCCGGCGAACCGGTTGCGCTCGCCGATGCGCGTCTCCCGGGGACGCACATCAATGTCGTCGGGGCGGATGCAGGCACTTGACTCGGGATACTCGATCGGTTCATCAACCGCAAGCTCGAGCGGGTGCTCAATGAGCGTGACCCGGTTGGCGGAGTGAGTGGACGTCACGGGGAAGACGTTCGTGACCCCGAGGAAGGAGGCGATGGCGGCCGAAGCCGGGGTGGAGTAGATCTGCTGCGGGGTACCGAGCTGGGCGATGATCCCGTCGCGCATGATCGCGATGCGATCGGCCAGGGCGAGTGCCTCCTGCTGGTCGTGCGTCACATAGAGGCTCGTGAGGCCCTGTTCGACCTGGATGCGCCGGAGTTCCACGCGCAGGTCGTCGCGCAACCGGGCGTCGAGGTTGGACAGCGGTTCGTCGAGCATGAGCACGCTCGGCTTCATGGCCATACTGCGGGCGAGTGCTCCACGCTGCATCTGGCCACCGCTGAGCAGGCTCGCCCCCCGGTCGGCGAGGTGGCCGAGACCGACGAGTTCGAGGGTCTTGAGGCCGTCGGCGCGGGCCTGGCGGCGGCCGACCTTTTTCATCCGCAGCGGAAAGATGACGTTCTCGAGCACGGTCTTATGCGGCCAGACCGCGTAGGACTGGAAGACCATTCCCACATTGCGCTTGTGGGAGGGAACGTTGACGTTCGCGACGGCATCGAACACGGTGCGCTCGCCAATGCGGATGCTGCCTCCCGTGGGTTCTTCGAGTCCGGCCACGCACCGCATGGTGCTCGTCTTGCCACAGCCGGACTGCCCGAGCAGAACGATCGACTCGCCGTCACCGATGGTGAGGCTGAGGTCCCGAATCGCCGGGACCCCGTTGTAGGCCAGGCGAAGATCTTCGATGTGTACTTCCATGTGCAACCCCTTTGTTACGTGAACTTTGTTATTGGAACTGTGACGTGAATGACTAAAGACTCAGGTGATATAGGCCAGATCAGCGGCGCTCTGACCAGTCTGGGCGACTCGGAGCGGCCTCGTCACCAGACTTCTGGCAGTAGCAGTTCGGCGTTGGCCAGGCGACGCGCGCTGCGCACGGCTCCCACGACGGGGATGCCATCGACATCCTCGTAGAACGTCTCGACGAGCCCGGCCGGGGTGCGCATGGTGAGTTGGGCGTCAGGCCGTGACTGCGAGGCCCGCCCGGTCGAACCGCCACCGGCACGGGCACCGACGAGTTCGCGGCTGAGTTCCCGCACGATGGTGCCTGCTTCGTGAGCGGCCATGGTGAGGGCGACGCTGCCGGTGATTGCGAGCGCTGGATGCAGCCGTCCCATGGACAGCATGCTGACGGCGAAGTCGGCATCGTCTCCGGCCTGCGTGCGGGCGACCAGGGCGACCTTCGGAATGGCTCGCGCCGCGGCATCCGTCGTGGCGGCGAGGCCCATGCGCACGGCGGCCTCCCGGCGCAACCGCTCGAGCCCGGCCAGCAGAACGGAGTCGGAGTCGATGGCCGCCGGATTGTTGAGCCCGTCGAGCCCTATCGTGGCGGCGTCAATGATCACGACCGGGGCACCGGCATCGATCAGGGTGACGCGCACCGGGCTGCCGTCGAAGGTCAGCTCGTCGACGGGATGGCCGGTGGGGAACAGCCGCCCGGTGGTCTTGCCGGCCGGGTTGAGGAAGCCGAGTCCGACCGGCATGCTCGGAAAGGGCACCCCTGGAATCATCTGCGAGCCGGTGCGCTCGATCGCGCCATTGGGCGTCGGCACCCGCTGCAGGATCAGCTGATTGGTATTGGTGTTCAGGGTGCGCACCGCGGTGGTGCCGTTCTGGGCGCTCACCCAGCCACGTTCGATCGCGTAGGGTCCGACCACTGCGGAACAGTTGCCGCAATTACTGCCCCAGTCAACCGTATTCTCGGCGATGCCCACCTGAGCGAAGGTGTAATCGACGTCGACGTCGGGGTTTGCCGAGACGGCGAGAATGACGGCCTTGCTCGTCGTGGACGTGCCACCGCCGATACCGTCCACCTGCCGTTCGTCGGGACTGCCGAAGAGACGAAGCAGAACCTCGTCGAGGGACTTGCCCGCGACCTGCAGGTCTGCCCGTTCGAAGACCCAGCATTTGCTGGTTCCCCCGCGCATCCAGGTTGCCGGAATGCTTGCCATGATCGTCCTTACGCCATTGTGAGTCGGTGCCGTGGTCCGGCTTATGCGGGCCATTCGTTTCCCCGAGCCTGCGGGGTTTCAGACTGAAAGACAAACGCACATTTCTGCATAGTCGTGCAGTTCTACTTCATGCACTCGAGAACAAAATGCTGTCTTCCGGGCGATTCCGGCGAAGGACTCCGGAATCAGCGCGATAAAGGGGACTGCAATGATGCTGTACCTTTGTTCAATACCCTGAAGTATCACTTCATACCGGAGACGCATGCTGGACATCAAAAGACTCGCGCTGCTGCTCGATGTCGTCGAACTTGGATCCATCACGGCCGCGGCAGACAAATTGGGCTACTCCCCCTCGGGGGTCTCGCAGCAGCTGCGACGCCTCGAGCAGGAAATCGGCCAGCCCCTTCTGCAGCGGCAGACCCGCGGAATGATCCCCACCGAGGCCGGCCACGTGCTGGCGGCCCATGCCCGCAAGATCCTGCGCCAGATGAACGCGGCCGAGGCCGATCTCGCCGAGATCGCCGGACTCGGGCGCGGCAACCTCGCTCTGGGCACATTTCCCACCCTCGGGGGGTCATTTCTGCCCATTGTCATCAACACCTTCCGCAAGCAGTACCCCGCCATCGACCTCGACGTGCGCAGCAGCCGCTTCGAGCACCTCATCGAGATGCTCGAAAGCGGGCAGGTCGGACTGTCGCTGCTCTGGGACTACGAGTGGAACCGCATCGACCCCGAGCGATTTTCCCTGACCCAGGTCTTTGACGACGCGACGGCGCTGATCGTGGCGAAGGAGCATCCGCTGGCCCGACGCAAGCACATCAAAATGGCCGAACTCGCGTCCCAGGAATGGATCGTTCGCGGCGACAACCACCCCGTGGTCGAGGTGCTGCAACGCAGTTGCCAGGCCGCTGGCTTCACTCCCCGGATCGCCTTCCGCGCGAACGACTACCAGGAAGCACAGGCGATGGTGAGCGCGGGACTCGGCGTCGCATTGGCGCCGCGCACGGCGGTGGTCAACAAGCATCCCGGGGTAACGATCGTATCGCTGGGCACGACCGCGCCGTCGCGGCGAATTCTGCTCGCACACCGGCACGACCGGGTGCGCGCGGCCGCCGAGGTCGCCTTCCAGGCGACCCTGCTCGAGGTCGCCAAGCTGCACGCCGCCGATTTCCGCTAGTCCGCGAACGGCCCGGGGAATGATTCATGCCCGTGCGCTAAGATTACAGACGGGCTTGCAGCCTTTAAGTACTACGGATGCGGTTCTTGCGCATCTTCTCTTCGCCTGGCGTGGCCGGCAGACACAGGCTCACGGGCGAAAGGACCAGCATGGACTTCGTCGAATTCCTGATCAACCGCGGGGACGACATGCTCGAACTCGGCCTCGAACACGCGGCCGTCGTCGGGGCCTCGGTCTTGCTCGCCACGATAATCGGCGTTGGACTCGGTGTCGCAAGCTACCGGCAGCCGCGCTCCCGTGAGGCGATTCTCGCCGTGACCGGGGCATTCCTCACCATCCCTTCGTTCGCACTGTTCATCCTGCTGATCGGGCCGCTCGGCCTCGGTTTTCTGCCGGTCGTCGTCGCCCTCACCCTCTATGGGCTGCTGCCGATCGTGCGCAACACCATCACCGGCCTGCGCGAGGTCGACCCGGCCATCGTCGAGGCGGCCCTCGGCATGGGCATGAGCCGGGGCCAGGTTCTGCGCCAGATCGAGCTGCCCCTCGCCTGGCCGGTCATCATCACGGGCGTGCGCGTCACGACGCTCGTGCTGCTCGGTATCGCCGCGATCGGATCGATTGTGCTCGGACCGGGCTACGGCGACCTCATCTTCACCGGCCTCGCCCGGGTCGGCACCCCGGTCGCCGTGAACCTCGTGCTCGCCGGCACCCTCGGCGTGGTCGTTCTCGCCGTGCTCTTCGACGTGCTCTTCTACGTCATCCGCAAGCTCACCACGTCCGAAGGAATCCGATGACCCCGAGCAACAGCAGCCCCGCCGGCACCCCCGGCACCGGCAAGGTCATGATCCGCCTCGAGAACCTCTCCAAACGCTTCCCCGGCCAGAAGACGGATGCCGTCTCCAACCTCTCGCTCGACATCTACGAGGGTGAAATCGTCGTACTGGTCGGGCCGAGCGGATGCGGCAAAACCACCACGATGAAGATGATCAACCGCATCGTGGAGCCCACCTCGGGCCGCATCATCCTCGACGGGGACGACGTCACGACCACCGACCCCGACGCCCTGCGCCGCCGCATCGGCTACGTCATTCAACAGGTCGGGCTGTTTCCGCACCAGACCATCGGTGAAAACGTCGCGACGGTACCGAAACTCCTCGGCTGGGACAAGGCCCGCGTGGCCGCTCGCGTCGACGAGCTGCTCACCATGGTCAACATGGCGCCCGAGACCTTCCGCGACCGCTACCCGAAGCAACTCTCCGGCGGCCAGCGCCAGCGGGTCGGCGTGGCACGCGCGCTCGGAGCCAACCCCGACGTCATGCTGATGGACGAACCCTTCGGCGCGATCGACCCGATCACCCGCGACCGCCTGCAGAACGAATTTCTACGCCTGCAGCGCGAGGTGCGCAAGACCATCGTCTTCGTCACCCACGACATCGACGAGGCCCTGAAGATGGGCGACCGAATCGCGATTCTGCAGGGGCCGTCGCAGATCGCCCAGTACGACACTCCTGAGCAGATTCTCACCGCACCGGCGAGTGATTTCGTGTCGGACTTCATCGGACGCGGCGCCTCGCTCAAGCGCCTCGACCTCAGCCACGTCTCGGACATCACCCTCACGCAGTGGCCCACCGTGCGGGTAGGCGCCGACAATGCCGAGCTGCTCGACGTGCTGCGCCGCTCTGACAAGGGCGCGGTGCTCGTGCTCGATGACGCCGGGCGCCCCCGCCGCTGGGTCGCTCCCGACGACCTCGACCGCCACCCCGGCAGCCCCCTCGATCAGATCGGGCTCGTGCCCGAGGCCGTCGTGGAACCGCACGCAACCCTCAGCGACGCGCTCAACGAGCTGATCACCGCACGGTTCAGCGTCAGCATCGTCGTCGATGCCCACGGGGTCTACCAGGGCGTGGTCGATATCGATCAGATCACCGACGCCATCCGCTCGATGCGCGCCGCGGCCGTCGCCCGGGCGCGTGCCCGCTTCACGGAAGACCCGGCCGGCACCCCGGTGATCGGCTCGTGAGCACCCTCGTTCTGACTCCGGAACGGCTCGCGCCCGAGCCGT
Source organism: Cryobacterium frigoriphilum (assembly GCF_004403305.1). Lineage (GTDB taxonomy): Bacteria > Actinomycetota > Actinomycetes > Actinomycetales > Microbacteriaceae > Cryobacterium > Cryobacterium frigoriphilum. The sequence continues at coordinate 159,898 of NZ_SOHE01000018.1, forward strand.
TGCACGCGCCGCGCCGCTCGCTCGCCGGCTACCTCGCGATGCCCGCGATTCTTGCCCTCGTCTGCCTCGGCTTATACCTCTACGTGACCGCGCAGCAGCTCGATTCGATCGAGTCCCGGGCTCTCACCGCAACCGCGCTCGGCACCGCCGTGTGGCAGCACCTGCAGCTGACGGCCGTCTCGACGGTCATCACGTTGGCCATCGCCGTGCCGCTCGGCGTGCTGCTGACCCGGCCGTTCGCCCGCCGCCTGCGCCCCTATCTGCTGACCCTGCTCACCCTCGCGCAGGCGGTTCCGACGATCGCGGTGCTCGTGCTGCTCGCCGTCGCGTTTCTGTTTCTCGGGTTTCAGGCCGCCGTTGTCGGCCTCGTGCTGTACGCGATCATCCCCGTGCTGCTCAACACGATGGTCGGCCTCGAGCAGGTCGACGAGTCCGTGCTCGAGGCGGGCCGGGGAATGGGCATGTCCGCCTTCGGCGTGCTGCGCCACCTCGAACTGCCGCTGTCCGTGCCGATCATCCTCGCCGGGGTGCGCACGGCCCTCGTCATCAACGTCGGCACCGCGACCCTCACGACTTACATCAACGCCGGCGGGCTCGGCGACGTCATCGTCGCCGGTCTCAGCACCAATCGGGTGCTCGTGCAGGTCGTCGGCGCCGTGCTCACCGCGGTACTGGCCCTGCTGATCGATTACCTGGCCGGCCTGGCCGAAGATTTCCTGCGCCCCACCGGACTGTAACGCCCCACAGCCTGTCATGCCCCACAGCCTGTCATGCCCCACCGCCTGTAACGCCCCACCCTACGAAAGAAGAAACATGAAGACCAAGGCCACCCTTCTCACGGCATTCGGTGCCGGCATGGCCGTTCTGCTCAGCGGATGCGGCGTCGCCGACACCGACACGGCGACCGGAACCGGCGAACTCGCCGGTGTCGAGCTCGCGGTGGGTTCCAAGGAGTTCACCGAATCCATTCTGCTGGGGCAGATCGCATCCGTCGCCCTCGAAAATGCCGGAGCGAGCATCGACGACCGCACCGGCATCTCGGGCAGCGCCACCGTGCGTGAGGCCCTCGTCAGCGACGAGATCGACCTGTACTGGGATTACACCGGCACCGGCTGGGTGAACATTCTCGGCAACAGCACCGAAGACGTTCCGGATGACCTCTACGCCGCCGTCGCCGAGGCCGACGCCGCCAACGGTGTGGCCTGGCTCGAGCCGGCCCCCTTCGAGAACACCTACCGGATCGCCGTTCCCACGGCCTTCGCCGAGGACAACGACCTCGTCACGATGAGCGACGCCGCCGCCTACATCGAGGCCAACCCGGCCGAGTCGGCCGTCTGCGCCGCCGCCGAGTTCATCAACCGCGACGACGGACTCCCCGGCCTGCAGGGCGCCTACGGCTTCGAGTTCTCCGAGGTCGTGCAGCTCGACCTCAACCTGATCTACACGCAGGTCGGCGAATCCTGCAACTTCGGCGAGGTCTTCTCGACGGATGCCCGCATCGTCTCCAACGACCTGGCCGTGCTGAGCGACGACCTGGGCTTCTTCGTGCAGTACCAGGGCGCGCTCACGCTGCGTCAGGAGACCCTCGACGAGAACCCGGCGATCGAGTCGATCATGGCGCCGATCAGCGCCGCGCTCACGAGCGAGGTCATCACCGAGCTCAACGGCCAGGTCGACAATGACGGCGAAGAGCCGCGCGACGTCGCCACCGAGTGGCTCACCGCCGAGGGCCTGATCTAGCCCCGCCGGCTTCGCCACCCCCGCTCTCCCACCCCGGGCTGCGTCACGCCCGTGGCTAATTCAGGAAGAACGGGCATCCGCTTGTCGAAATCCGGCCGATTCCCGCGATGTCGACGACTTTTCCTGAATTAGCCCCCGGTCGGGGCGGACACGTAGTGAATCTGCAGGGTGGGCACGCGTGCCGCGAGGGCGTCGAGGCTCGCCCGGTGCTCCGGCGCGAGTTCGGCGTTGACGACCACATCGTCGAAGTCGGCCAGGTCGGCCACGTGGTACAGCCCCTTGCCCTCGAACTTGGTGTCATCGAGTAGCAGCACCGTGCGGTCGGCCCGCGCCAGCAGGGCCCGTTTCGTTTCGGCAGCCGCGGCATCCGGGTGAAACAGGGCGTCGTTCTTGAGGGCGGTCGTCGACACGAAGACCACGTCGGCCGACACCCTGCTGAGCTGTTCGACCACGACGGCACCGAGGAACGAGTCCGTCTCGAGCACGTATTGGCCGCCGAGGCCCACGAGGGTGATCTGCGGATGCGTCAGGGTCAGTTCTCGCATCAGCCCGAGCGCGTGGGTGACCACCGCGCTCGGTGCCCGCTCGCCGAGGTGGGCAAGCATCGCGGCAACCGTCGTCGAGTCGTCGAAGGCCACGACGTCGCCGGGCCGGATCAGCAGTGCTGCCTCGGCGGCGAGGGCGTTCTTGAGGGCGACGCGGGTCACGCGGCGCAGGCGTACATCCTGTTCGGCAAACGGATGCGGCTTCGCTCGCGCCCCACCGCGCACCCGTTCGATGAGACCCTCGCGAGCGAGGTAGTCGAGGTCACGGTGAATGGTCATCGCGCTGACTCGGAACATGTCGACGAGTTCTTCGAGGCGCACCGGGCCGTGCGCCTCGATGTGGCGCACCAGTTCGCTGCGGCGCACGGGGGCGGTGAGTCCGTCACGGGAGTCAGCGGACGCGGGTGTATCGGGGGTGTCGTCGTCATTGACGTGGGCAAGCTTCATAAGCGTAATGATAGATGGCTGCACCGGTCTTGTTAAATCGGATGCGACATCCGCGGCCATGACGCCATTATCTATCAAGGTGCGTGTTAAATATGAAAGATCGTGTGTTAGTTTGGGTTCGCTCGATCACTGGTACATCGTGATCACTGGACCATCGTAAGGACGCGAAGAATGGCAGCTCCGGCTCTCACCCACCCAGGCACGACCCGCTCAGCACCACGCAGGGAGGGGCTGCTCGAGCGGCTCGGTCTGCCACGCCCGCTGCTGTGGGGGTACATCGGACTGGCCCTGTTCATGATTGGCGACGGCGTCGAGACCAACATTCTCGCTCCGTTCCTCACCGGTGACCACGGATTCACCATTCCCCTCGTCGGCACCCTCGTCACCGTTTACGGCGTTGCCGTGGCAATCGCGGCATTCCTCTCCGCCGCCCTCTCGGACCTCTGGGGACCGCGCCGCGTCATGATGATCGGCGCCGGCATCTGGGTCGTCTTCAATCTGCTGTTTCTCACCGTGGCCCTCACCTCGAGCAACGTCATGCTCATCTTCATCACCTACGGCCTGCGCGGCTTCGGCTATCCCTTCTTCGCCTACGGCTTTCTCGTCTGGATCACTGCGACCGCCAACCCGAAGCACCTCGCGAGCTCCATCGGCTGGTTCTACGTGGCCTTCACCGCGGGCCTGCCCACCCTCGGCGCGCTCGTCGCGACCGGCGCCCTCGACCTCTTCCACCTGTCCATGTATGAAACCCTCTGGGTCTCCCTCGTTCTCGTCGTGATCGGCGCTCTCGTGGCCTTCATCGGGGTCAAGGAGAAGATCGGCCGTAAGCCCCTCGTCGACAACCCCGAGGAGGTCGTCAAGGTGCTCACCTACGGCCTGACACTGCTCGCCACGAAGCCCAAGGTCCTGCTCGTCATGCTCACCCGCATGATCAATTCGATCCCCACCTACGGCATGGCGATCTTCTTCCCGGCCCTGTTCGTCGACCGGTTCGACTGGACGATCGGCCAGTTCCTCATTCTCACCACCGTCATCTACGCGGTGAACATCCCCTTCAACCTCGTCTTCGGCGCGCTCGGCGACCGGTTCGGCTGGAGCCGCACGGTCACCTGGTTCGGCGCCGTGCTCTGCGCCGTCTCGATGATCGGCCTCTACGTCGTGCCGGTCTACGCCATCGGCCAGGGCTGGCCCTTCGCCTACGGCCTCACCCTCATCGTCGGCGCGATCTTCGGCATCGGTCTGGCCGGCTTCGTTCCGCTCTCCGCGATCGCCGTGTCGCTCGCCCCGCAACAGCCCGGCGCCGCAATGAGCTCCTACAACCTCGGCATCGGAGCGGCCGTCTTCGCCGGCCCGCTGCTCGTCGCCCTGCTCTACGGCACCCTCGGCGCGTTCGGCCTCGTGGTGCTCTTTGCCGTGCTGTACCTCGTGGCCGCGGTGATGGCATCCGTCTTGCGCGGCACGCAGCCCGGCTTTCACGGCATGCCGGCCCGCATCCCGCTGAATGATGCTGCGCCAGCTGACGCACTGCAGCGCTGACCCCTTCCCGTCACCTCGCACAACTCACCTCGCACAACCGAATCGAGACCCATCGTGACCACACTCGCCACACCCACCACACCCACTCTGTCGGCCGGCATCGCCCTCACGACGGATGCCCTGCCCGCCCTCGCCGCCACCGTGCGGGTTCCCGCCTACGACCGCACCGGGCTGACCGCCGGCATCATGCACTTCGGCGTCGGCGGCTTCCACCGCGCGCATCAGGCCCTCATGATCGACGACCTGCTGAGCAGCGACGACCCGGTGACGCAGGCCCTCGCCCGCGACTGGGCCATCTGCGGCGTCGGCGTGCTGCCGGGCGACGCACACATGCGCGACGTCATGGCGGCCCAGAACGGCCTCTATACCCTGGTCGAGAAGCACTCCGACGGCCACCTCGAGGGCCGCGTCATCGGCTCGATCAACGACTACATGTTCGCCCCCGACGACGTTGAAGCCGTCATCGAGCGGATGTCCAGCCCCGCCGTCAAGATCGTCTCGCTCACCGTGACCGAGGGCGGCTACAACATCAACCCCGTGACCGGGGCTTTCGATCTTGGCAACCCGCTGGTTGTGGCCGACCTGGTGCCCGGCGCCGCGCCCGCAACGGTCTTCGGCATCACCGTCGAGGCCCTGCGCCGCCGCCGCGACCGCGGCGTGACCCCGTTCACGGTCATGTCGTGCGACAACCTGCAGAACAACGGCGAGGTGGCCCACCGCACCTTCGTCGCCTTCGCGACCGCCCGCGACGCCGAACTCGCCGCCTGGATCGACGCAAACGTCAGCTTTCCCAGCAGCATGGTCGACCGCATCACCCCCGGCACGACGGATGCCGACCGGGACCTCGTCACCGAGACCTTCGGCGTCGTCGACGCCTGGCCTGTCGTCTGCGAGCCGTTCTTCCAGTGGGTGCTGCAGGACTCGTTCACCGACGGCCGCCCGCCCTACGAGCAGGTGCGTACCCAGCTCGTCGCCGACGTCGAGCCCTACGAGCTCATGAAACTGCGTCTGCTCAACGCCAGCCACCAGGGGCTCTGCTATTTCGCTCACTTGATGGGATACCGGCTCGTGCACGACGCCGCCGGCGACCCGTTGATTTCCGGGTTCCTGCGCGCCTACATGGACGACGAGGGTTCCCCCACGCTCAAGCCGGTTCCCGGCATCGACCTCGAGGCGTACAAGAGCGATCTCATCGCCCGGTTCTCGAACCCGAACGTGCGCGACACCGTCGCCCGGCTCTGCAACGAGTCCTCTGACCGCATCCCGAAGTGGCTCGTGCCCGTGATCGTCGACCAGCTGGAGGCCGGGCGGTCGGTCGAGCTGTCGGCAGCAATCGTGGCGAGCTGGGCTCGGTACGCGGAGGGAACGGATGAGCAGGGTCAGCCTATCGAGGTCGCCGACCGCCTCAGGGAGCGCGTCATGGCCAACGCCGCCGGGTTCGCCGCTGATCGGCACTCGTTCCTGAACGACCGCGATCTCTTCGGCGACCTCGTCGACAACGCGACGTTTGTGGCGGCCTACGACCGGGCGCTCGAGCTGCTGCACACGGTCGGCGCCCGCGAGACCCTGATTGCGTTGCTGACGTAACGGCCGTCGAGTCGCGGACTTCGCACCCTCACCCCCACACGAAGGCACGAAGTCCGCGACTCAAGCCCGTGCGCACCGCACCGACCTCGCCCCAGGCTCCCCTCCGCTACTCACCCGCGCGCGGCGTCCTCTTGCGGGCTAACTCACCTGACCGCGCACACCCAACCAGCCGCGAGCCCGTAGGCGCCGCTCGATGCGACTCACGAGCTCGACGGGGGCGGCGAGGTCATCGTCGGTGAACTGGTGCATGTGCCAATCGTTGTCTTCCAGCCGGCCCAGGCGACGGATATCGCGGCGCCACTGCCCCCGATCGGTGCGGTGGTAGTCCCCCTGATACTCAAGAAGTGACCGATAGTCGCGATACACGAGGTCACCGCGGGCCAGGAACACCCCCTGGGGATCGTAGATGTCGCCGTTGCACTCGGGCTCAGGCAATCAAGCTTCGACGATGAACACACGCAGCTTCGATTCCCTTCGCGATTCGGCGCGGTCCCGCAGCAAAGGCAGGGCGCGGCGGGCCATGACCAAGCCGCGGCGACTCGGATAACGCGCCAAGGCATCCGTCAGCGCAGCAATCGTCGTGAGCGGATGCCGCCAGTACAACAGGTAGTCCCCCGCGGCGACGAGATCGGCCAGGTTGAGCACCGCCGCGAGGTCGAGCCAGGTGCGGGCCGGCCCTGTGATCGGCAGGTCGCGCCAGAGCACAATCTCGTCGGCGGTAATGCTCAGCAGGTGGCCGATCACATCCCGAGCATCCATCGGCCGCCCCGGAACGGCAACGCTGACGTGCAGCGGTCGCGCCCGTTCATGCCGCGCCGGCAGCGGAACGCCGAGCAGCTGTGCCGCAGTCTGGTGGCTGAAGAAGGAGTCGGGCGACAACCGGGGTCCCAGAGCACGGCAGAACTCGGCGGTTGTGTGACCGAACGGCTCCCCCGAGCGGATGCCCCACAGTGGCCTGGCGAGATCACCACCGTTGAGCCGTGACCGGCCAGCGCCGGCACTGACGCCGGCGCTGATGCGGAACGGTCTGCCGAACAGGTCGGCGGGAAGCAGGATGCGTGCGGTCATGCCACCACACTGGCGCGATTCGCTCGGGTCACGGGGGTTGTGCACAGGGCACTTTCGTCTGAGGTGCTGTTAGGGGATGATCCCGGGCAACGTCCGGGCTCGGTCGCGGCAGCGTCCGGATCGTGCGCCCCACGACGGCCGCGGCACTCAATCGCGGACTTCGCACCTTCATGTCGCCCACGAGGGCACGATCTCCGCGACTCAACCCACGGGCACCACGGCCAGCACGGCCAGCACGGGCAGCACGGGCAGCACGGGCAGCGGTGGGTCAGCGGGCGCGCGGCATCTTGGGGCGCACGAGGGCGTGGCTGTCGCGCACCAGCTGCTCGACCAGCTCGTGCGGCACCCCACCGTCGCCAACACCGCCACCGTCGACAACACCGCCACCGTCGACAACACCGCCGTCGACAACACCACCGTCGGACACGGCCCCGTCGAGCACCACCGTGATCCAGTGCTTCTTATTCAGGTGGTAACCCGGCATGATGTGCCCCGCAAACTCCTCGCGCAGCGCCCGGCTCTCCTCCGGGTCGCACTTGAGCGAGACCGTGAATGGGTCGCCCGCGAGCGCGCTCAGCGCGAAGATCTTGCCGTTGCCGCTCGTTTTGAAGACACTGATCTCCTCGCCGAACGGAAATGTCTCCACCGCCTGCGGCAGGCTCAGGCAGAGGTCGACGAGCGCATCCGGGGTCATGTGGCCAGACTAGACGCCCGCATCCGCGAGCGCCGGCTGCGCCATCGCCTGAGCCGTCAGCGCCACCGATCGCAGCCGCGCCTCAATGTGCTGCGACGCGTGCGCGATAATCAGCTCGTCCGCTCCGGTCGCCGCCGCGAAGTCGCGCAGATACTCGCCCACCTCGTCGGACGTGCCGACCGCGGTGTAGCGCATCATGTTGGCGATCTGGTGTCCGTTCGGGGTGGTGAGAAAATCGTCAATCTGCGCATCGGTGTACTCGGGCGCCGCGGGGCCGCGTGCCATCATGGCGCGCACCCGCGAGCGACGCATAACGGTGAACTGGGCCGCGGCATCCGCTGCCTCATCGGCGGCGATCGCGTTGACCGCCACGATCAAGTGCGGCGCGGCGAGCTGCGCCGAGGGCACGAAGTCACGCCGGTAGAGGGCGATCGCCTCGTGCAGCGAGTCGGGCGCGAAATGCGAGGCAAACGCGTAGGGCAGGCCGAGCGCGGCGGCGAGGCCGGCTCCGAACAGCGAGGATCCCAGAATGTACAGGGGCACATTCGTGCCGGCGCCGGGAATCGCACGCACGCCTGGCACGATCGACTCATCGCGCAGAAAGGCCTGCAGCTCCATCACGTCCTGCGGAAACTGGTCAGAGGCCCGCGGATCACGGCGCATCGCCCGCGCGGTGGTCTGGTCGCTGCCGGGCGCACGCCCGAGGCCCAGGTCGATGCGGTCCGGGTAGAGCTCGGCGAGCATACCGAACTGCTCGGCGATCGCGAGCGGCGAGTGGTTGGGCAGCATCACACCGCCCGATCCCAGACGGATGCTGCGGGTCTGCCCCGCAACATGGCCCACCAGCACGCTGGTCGCCGACGACGCAATGGTCGGCATGTTGTGGTGCTCGGCGTACCAGACCCGGGTGTAGCCGTGCTTTTCAGCCGTCTGGGCGAGCGCGACACTGGCCGCAAGGCTCTGCCGAATGCTCTGCCCGGGGGCGATTGGAGCGAGGTCAAGAATGGAGAGCGGAATCGTCATACTCGGGGTAACCACACCTGCCCTCAATTCGTTACCGCAGGCGTCGAGTTGCGCTGAGGCGGGGTGTCGTCGAAAATGTCACAGTGCTAGATCCCACCGTTTCTGATCCCACCGTTTCTGATCCCACCGTTCCCGGTCCCGACGATGCGTCGTCGTCAAGGGTAGCGGCGTCGTCCGCGATCCCGCAGGCGGCACCGCGGCACTCGCTACTTGAAGACGTACTCGGCATTCTGACCGGAACCCTGATCGCCTCATTCGGGTTGTTCCTGCTGAAATCCAGCGCTGCCGTCACGGGAGGCACCGCGGGTCTGGCCCTGCTGCTGAGCTATGTGGGAAGCGTGCCCTTCGGCGTACTGTTCTTCGCCGTGAATGTGCCGTTCTTTCTGCTCGCGATCTGGAAGAAGGGCTGGAACTTCACCCTGCGCACCGTCGCAGCGGTTGCGCTCGTCTCGCTGTTCTCGTCGCTGCACCCGCTCATGTTGCAGATCGACGACCTCAACCCGGTCTACGGCGTGCTTCTCGGCAACCTCGTGGTGGGAGTCGGGCTGCTCGTGCTGTTTCGCCACCGCTCAAGTCTCGGTGGATTCAACATTCTGGCCCTCATCGTGCAGGAACGCCTCGGCTGGCGCGCCGGCTACGTGCAGATGGTGCTCGATGTCGCCATCGTGTTGGCGGCACTCACCGTTGTCTCCCCGCTCGTCGCGCTGCTGTCGGCGGCCGGCGCGGTCGTGCTGAACCTGGTGCTGGCCCTCAACCATCGTCCGGGACGTTACCTCGGAACCTGAATCCACGGCGCCAAGACCGCGGAACCACTGTTACAACCTGATTAAGTCTCGTGTTGTCTTCCCGCGTTTGATGCGGGGTCGATTTACGCTTGCCGCACAGCTCGAGCGGCACCAGGCCCAGCGGCACCACACAGAAACATCGAACCATGACCGACGACGAACTTCTGCTTGAAATGGACTACACCGGCTACGCAATGTCCTGCCGAGATCCGTACCTCACCAACGACGCCGACCTGGTGCTCTGCCGCAGGCAAAGCGGCCACGACGACACTCACGCAACGAGGGACGGCGCCGTCGTACTGGTCTGGCCCGCCGACATTCCCTGAACGCAGTCAGCGACCCATGCAGTCAGCGGCTAATCCGGTCAGCGACTAATCCGGTCAGTGGCTAATCCGGTCAGCGACGAAACCGGCCGACGCCCGGCAGAAACCGTCCGACGCGGGCACCATAGGCCCGGTATTCCGGGTGCGCTGCGAGCAGCATCTGCTCTTCCCAGCGCGTTTTCACCGCGAGCAACACGACGAGGGCCGCCCAGACCAGTACATGGCCGACGGATGCCCCGATCAGCACGAGCGCGACCCCGCCGGTCATCAGGCCGGTATAGATAGGGCTCCGTACGATGGCGTAGACGCCCGAGGTGACCAGTGCCGCGTTGTCACGCGGAATCGGACTCGCCGTCAGTGACCTACCGAGGCCAACAGCACCGAGCAGGGCGAGGCCCAGCCCGATCGCGGCGAGAGCGATAACGGCCGCGAACACGGCACCGCCGCGCGGCCACAGCGATGCGTGCGGCAGCACCATGAGCGTGATCAGCAACACAAATTGCAGCACCACCAGACCGCGTGCGAGGGAACGATTCATGGTTCGAGACTAGGCCCACGTGAACACCGATGAGCACGCTCAGCACACCACTTCCGCCCGCTTATCGGACACCTGTCCGAGAAGTGCTATACTGATCTGATGACCTTCGGAAGCAGCTCCCTCGTGAGCACGCCAATCGAAGCTCGCACGCCTGAATCTCGCACGCCTGAATCTCGCACGCCTGAAGCTCGTACGCCTGAAGTGCGCACTGGTGAGGTTCGCACCGCCCCGGACCCGCGTGCCGAACGCACCCGGCAGCTCATCTTCACCGCGATCCGCACCCTGATTGCCGACCAGTCGGCATCCGTTTCCGTGCCGGACATTGTGCGCATCGCCGGCATCAGCCGCAGCTCCTTCTACGCGCACTTCGCGAGCCTCGACGTTCTCGCCGCCGAATACCTGCGTGCCCAGTTCACCGATCTCAACTCCGAACTCAGCGTCCCCGAACTCAGCAGTCCCGAGCAGCACGGTCACAACGTCGTCCGTGGCGAGAATACCGCCCGCGTCGGCTACACCCGACTCGTGGCGCACATGGTCGAGAACTTTCCGCTCTACGCCAGCGTGCTCGCGCTGCCGCTCACCCGCAGCGCCTATGACCAGATCGTCGACGCCTACGCGACCCAGATGCTCGAATCGGTGCTCGCCCCGCACTCGGTGCCGCACGATGTCAACGTCGAGCTCGTCACGACCTATGTGGCCGGTGGCGCCCTCACCCTGATCAGCGCCTGGATGCGCGGCCAGCTCGACGTCTCCGACGACGATCTGGTTGACCAGTTGGTCGGGTTACTGCCCGTCTGGGTGCTCGAAGCCCAAACGTAGTACCCGCGGCCCCGTAGCCTCTCAGCCCTCAGCCCTCAGCCCTCACAAACTTGCCCGCTGCACCACCTACAGAAAACACGGTCTCTCTATGAATATTGAAGTCGGCGAAACTCTCGTTTACCCGCACCACGGTGCGGTCACCATCACGGCCCTCAACTCCCGCACGATCAAGGGCGAAGAGAAGCAGTTCATGACCCTCAACGTGCACACCAGCGAGCTGACGATTCAGCTTCCCGTTGACAACGTCGAACTCGTCGGCGTGCGCGACGTCATTGACGCCGCCGGTGTTCAGGCCGTCTACGAGGTTCTGCAGAACCCGTTCACCGAGGAGCCGGGCAACTGGTCGCGCCGCTACAAGGCCAACCAGGAAAAAATGGCCAGCGGCAGTGTCTATCGCGTGAGCGAGGTCGTGCGCGACCTGTGGCGCCGCGACCAGGACAAGGGCGTCTCCGCCGGCGAGAAGCGGATGCTCGAAAAGGCCCGCCAGATTCTCGTGTCCGAGCTCGCCCTCGCGCAGGGCCTGACCGATGAAGAGGCCGGAGAGCTGCTGCTCAAGGACGTTCTCGTGAACGTGTCCACCGAGCAGGCCGCCCCCGTCGAGGTCGCCGCGGTCTAACCCACCGCAGCACGCTCCACACACCACACACCGCACACCGCATCACCCGATCGCGCCTTCGCAACCGAAGGCGCGATCGGCGCATTACCCGGGCGCGGCTGATCCGGGCACACGTGCCCACACGTGGCCAATTCAGGAGATCTGCCCGGTGACGGCGCCGCCACGGCACTGGTCCGGTGGTCGTGGCGCTGCCCGCCGGCAGATCTCCTGAATTCGCCACCGGGCAGGGCGTCCCTGCGCCAGAATGAGCAGACTCGTCTTAGGCGCCGACCGGCCCGAACGACTCAATGACCTCACGCATGCGCGGCAGGCCAAACTGATCCGCGATCTGAGCCGCAGGATGCGCGCCGAGGTCGGGGTCGGCATCCGCTTCGAGCAAAACCCGCAGAATTGCCTCATTATTGCGAAAAACGGCGCAGGCCAACGCGGTCTGCCCCATCGTGTTGACGACGGATGTCGCCGCGCCCCTCCGCAGCAGCTCGCGCACGGTGTCCGTGTGCTGGGCATAGCTCGCGACGATGAGCAGCGAGTCGCCGCGGCCATTCAGCAGATCGAGCGGCACGCCCGCATCGAGCATCTGGCCCAACTGATCGGTGTGCCCCTCGCGAGCGAGGTCGAAAACGCCGTCGACGACCGCGTCGCTCGGGCCTGCGGCTGCGTTGCTGTCAGGGGCTGGGGTGCTGTCTGCGGCTGGGGTGCTGATGGGTTCTGCGTGCTCGGTCACCGGTGACTCCTGTCGTTGGGCTGTGCCCATCGGGCACATCCCTATTCTGCGGCTTAATCGGCGCCAGCCGCCGCCAGCCGCCGCCAGCCGCCGCTCAGAGCGTCGGCAGAACCTGCTCGCGCACCTGTTTGCGCAGAATCTTGCCCAGAAGCGAGCGCGGAGTGTTCTCAATCTGAACGATGCGTCGCGGAATCTTGTACGCCGCGAGGTGTTCACGGCAGTGCTCCCGCAGGGCCTCCTGGTCGAGGGTCGCGCGGGGCTCGAGCTCCACGGCCGCGACGACCATTTCTCCGCCGCGCTCGAGCGGCTTGCCGAAGACGGCAGCGTCGACCACCGAGGGGTGCAGCCTCAGCACGGTTTCAACCTCCGACGGCGAGACGTTGAAACCCCCCGTGATCACGAGTTCCTTGGCCCTGTCGACGATGGTGGTGAACCCGTCGGGATCGACGGTGACGACGTCACCGGTGCGCAGCCACCCGCCCGGCAGCAGCGCCGCCGCGGTCTCTTCGGGGTTGTTCCAATAGCCCTGGAACACCTGCGGGCCCTTGAGCAGCAGCTCGCCGGGTTCACCCGGCGCGACCTCGATGCTCGGGTCGTGGAGGTCGACGACCTTCATCAGAGTGGAGGGGAAAGGCACGCCGATCGTTCCCGGCCGCCGGGTCGCGTGGAACGGATTGCCGAGGGCGACCGGGGAGGACTCGGTCATGCCGTAGCCCTCGACGAGCAGTCCGCCGGAGACCGATTCCCACAGCTCGACGACGTGGTCGGGCAGGTTCATCGCCCCCGAGATGCAGTACTTGCACGACCGCAGCGAGATGCCGCGCTCCTGGGCTGCGCGGGCAGTGCGCTCGTAGATCGGCGGCACCGCGCAGTACACCGTCGCGGGCGACTTCTTCATGGCGTCGAGAACCATGTTCGGCTCAAACTTCGGAAACAGCACGAGCAGCGCCTGCTTGCGGATGCCGTAGGTCAGGTACAGCGTGAGGCCGAAGGCGTGGAACATCGGCAGGATCGCGTAGAAGATCTCCTTGCGGTACTCGGCGCCGTGCATCCACGCTTCGCCCTGCAGGGCATTGGAGTACAGGTTGAAGTGCGTGAGCATGGCGCCCTTGGCGCGGCCGGTGGTGCCGGAGGTGTACTGGATCGCCGCGAGGTCGTGCACGCCGGGGCGCGGGTGCTCGGGGTCGAGATGGCCATGGCCGAGCAGGTCCTTCCAGGCGATCGTCCCGGGGGCCTTCGCTGTCAGCGCCGCCCGGGACGCCCGCAGGCTCTTCACCGGCAGGCTCAGCGCCAGGCGTTTCACCGTGGGGAACTCGGTCAGCAGGTTGACGGCGACGACGTGGTCGATTTCGATGTCAGCGGGAAAATCGCGCACCGTTGCCGCTACCTTGTCCCAGGTGATCACCACGCGGGCCTGGTGGTCCTCGAACTGGTGCCGCAGTTCCGGGGCGGTATAGAGGGGATTGTGCTCGACCACGACCGCGCCGAGGCGCAGGATCGCATAGAACGCCACCACGTGCTGCGGGCAGTTCGGCAGAATCAGCGCAACACGGTCGCCGGCGCGCACGCCGAGGTGGCGCAGGCCTTCGGCGGCGCGGTCGATCTGATCGCCGAGCTCGGTGTAGCTGGTGCGGCGGCCGAAGAATTCGAGGGCCGGAGCGCTGCCGGCCTCGGCGACCGCCCGGTCGAGCATATCGACCAGCGACTCCGTCGGCAGCTGAATCTCGGCCGGCACTCCCGGCTGATAGTTGGTCGCCCAGGGCTGGTCTGTCGTATTCGCCATGGTCCCATCCTCCCGCGAACCGGCGGCTGCGGCGAACCGCGGGCGCGGGCATCCGTGCTGAGATAGATGCGTGGGATAGATCCGTGGTGTGATAGACGGATGTCCCCGCGCACCGCACCACCCCACCGGTTCGTCACGAGCACGGACGGGGTGCAGATCGCCACCTATGAGCTCGGCGACCCGGCCCACCCGACCGTGTTGCTCGTGCACGGCTTCGCCTCGAGTGCGGTGGCCAACTGGTACGCCACCGGCTGGACCCGTGATCTGCTGCGCGCCGGCTTTCACGTCATCGCGATCGACCAGCGCGGCCACGGCGCGAGCGACAAGCCGCACTCCGCGAGCGCGTACACAATGGAGCTACTCGTCGCCGACGTCGAGCTGGTGCTCGACGGTTACCTCATCAGCGAGGCGCGCTACGTGGGCTATTCCCTCGGCGCCCGCGTCGGCTGGGCGGCCGCTCGCGCGTTCGGCGCCCGCATCAGCCAAGCCGTACTCGGCGGCATCCCCGACGGCGATCCGCTCAAGCGCTTTCAGATCGCGGATGCCCGCGCCCACCTCGAACACGGAACCGAGGTCACCGACCACCTCACCGGCGTCTACCTGAAGATGGCGAAGACGCTGCCGGGCAATGACCTGGCCGCCCTGGTCGCCCTCGTCGAGGGCATGCGCGGCGGCCCGCAGCCGAGCGCCGACAATGCCCCGGCGCAGCCGCTGCTCTTCGCCACCGGCAGCGAGGATCGCATCCTCGCCGCTTCCCGGTCACTCGCCGCGGCCGCCCCCCAGGCCTCCTTCTTCGAGATCCCCGGCCGCACCCACTTCAACGCTCCCCCGTCGCGCGCCTTCCGCGACGCCGCCGTCGACTCTCTGCGCCCCGCCCCCTTATCCTCCCCCTCCCCCGAACTGAGCCACGACTGAGCCACGAGCGAATATTGCTCACTCGCGGGGAGGTGCCGCAATGCTCGCGGCGGCGGTCGCCGCACCGACCGTGTGGGTGGTGAGCGAGAACATCCGGTCGAAGACCACGCGGCGGTCGAACTGCATCGCGTAGGCGCGCGCACGGGCGGCCCAATCGGTGCGCTCGGCGTCGCTCGTCTCGAGCAGGGCGTGGTCAATGGCGGATGCAATCGCCTGCGGATCCTCCACCGGCACGATGATCGCGTGGTCGCCCACGGCCTCGCCGATTCCGCCGGTCAGGGTCGTGATGACCGGACCGCCGCCGGCAAGCATCTTCTCGGCCAGGGCGATGCCGAAGGTCTCCACAAACTCGGGCCGCGGCTTGCTCGGCAGCACGAAGGCCGCGCAGGCGGCCATCAAATACGGCTTCTCGGCGTCGCCGACATCGTTCAGAAAGCGGATGCGGTCGGCCACCGGAGACTGCGCCGCGAGGTCCCGCAGGTTCTGTTCCTGCGGCCCCCGACCGGCAATGATGAGGATCTTATTCCGGCTCGACGCGCTCAGGGCGTAGCCGGCCATGAGATCGTCGACGCCCTTGGCCGCCGTCAGCCGGGACAGAAACAGGATGTAGCTGCCCGGCACCAAACCTCGGGCCGCGAGTACGTCGACGAGCACGGACTCGTCGAGGTCGAGGTACGAGTCGGCGTCGATCGCCGGATACGAGATCGAGACCCGGTCACGGCACTGCGCGGCGTAGCGGGTGCCGTGTTGCGCGTCGACGAGGGCGGCCTCGGAGAGAATCAGCTCCCGCGTGTATTCGGACACGGCCACGCAGTGGTCCTGGCTGAGATAGCTCGAGAGGATGTGCGCGGCGGCCCCGAAGCGCCCCGCATCCACCGCCGTGCGCACGACGTTGGTGACATCGCTGCCCACCGCTTCGGCGATGGTGGTCACGTTCACCGGCAAACCGGTTCCGCGGGCGGCGCGCACGGCGTCCGTCACTGCAAGGGTGTGCGGGCTCAGGTACAGCGAGAGACACACGGTCGGCACGCCGTCGGTGAACAGCTCGATCAGACGTCCGGTGATGCCGGCCAGGTGCCGACCGTCGATGACCTTGTAGTCGCCGACCGGTTCGGGGCGCTCGACGACGATGCCCGCGCTGTAGGGCAGCACGGAGCCGAGGGGTTTCAGCGGCAGGCCGCTCTTCTGCAGCTGTTCGATCGGCCAGGTCACAATGCGCACCTCGTCGAAGCCGCGCTCGAGGGCGGTTTCGGCGAGGTTGCGAGCCTCGACCGAGTGCCCGCAGATCACCGGATCGGCGCGCACCACGATGACGAGCCGCTTGTCGATTGCCCGGTCCTGGGCTACGGGGTTGCTGTTGCTGAACGTGTTGGTGCCGAACGTGTTGGTGCCGAACGTGTTGGTGTCGAACGTGTTGGTGTCGAACGTGTTGGTTTCCATGTGATCGCTCCTGGTTTTCAGGGGTGGTTTCAGGGGTGGGTGGAAGTGTGGAACAGATTGGCCTGGGAGGGAAGCTCGAGGGTTCCCCAGTCGCTGGGCGTCGGCCCGAGCTCGATAATGAGTTCGCCGCCGCGGTGCACTTCGGTGGCGCGCAGCCAGGTGCGGGTGAGCGGTTCGCCGTTGAAGTGCGCGGCCTGCACGTACTGCACGGGGCCGCCCGGTGTGGGTTCGATGAATCCGAGGGTGCGGATCGTGAAGGTGTGCCGGCCGACCTTCATCGAGGACTCCTGGAACGCGGGCGCGTTGACGAGAAAGAGATTCTGCCCGGCGACCGGGAACAACCCGAGCGAGGCCCAGACGAACCAGGAGCTGAGGCCGCCGGAGTCATCGTTGCCCGGCAGACCGCCGCGGCCGGTTCCGAACTGTTGGTGCAGCACGTTGTGCACAATTTCGGCGGTGCGGTCGGGCCGACCGAGGTAGTGGTACGCCCACGGCACGTCCATATCGGGTTCGTTGTTGAGCCCCTCGAAACGGCCGAGCGCGTACCCGGCCAGCACCTCGGCGGCGAGCGGGGCTTCACCCATCTGCTGTACCGGTTCGGCGCCGTAGCCGAAGAAGGTGTCGAGTTGGGCCAGGAATCGCTCCGGGCCGCCGCTCAGGGCAATGCGGCCCGGCATGTCATGGGTCAGCCGAAAGGAGTAGTTGTGCCGGCTGCCCTCGTAGAAGGTGGAGTCCTTGAGCAGGCCCAGCTCGGAGTCGAACGCATTTGGCCACCGGGCCGCGAGCTCGGTGAACTGTTTCACGAGAGTTGTGTCGCCGAGGTGCTCGGCGACCTTCGCCGTGCACCAGTACCCGAATGCGAGGTCGAGGGTGTGGCTGATCGGATGCGCCTCCCCCCGCAGCAGAAACTCCTCGCCGTAGGTGCGGCGCAGGTCGTCGGACATGTGGATGAGGGCCCAGTCCCAGTCGATGCCGGGCAGGCCGAGCTGGCAGAGGTCGGCGAGAAAGGTGTGCACGAGGGCGCTGCCCTGCCGGGAGAACCGGTCGCTGCCGCGGGCCATGCGGTAGCCGATCGGAAAGTTGCCCTCCTCCTCGCAGATCGTCAGCAGCGCCGTCGCCAGTTCCACCGCGCGCTCGGGCATCAGGGCGGTGAGCAGCGGCAGCTGCGTGCGGTAGATGTCCCACATGGTGCTGATATCGAAGGCGAAGGGGCCGTCGGTCGGCCAGAACGGGCTCTCCGATGGGGCCAGACACGGTTTGATCAGCGAGTGATAGAGCGCGGTCGAGAAGACCGTCTGCCGGTCGGCCGACGGGGTCACGACCGTGATGGCGTCGATCACACTGCCCCAGGCCTCCTGCGTCAAGGCCTTCCGGACCGCAAACCGGCTCAGGGCCGGCGGCGAATCGGCGTAGAGGTTCTTTTTCGCCTGCTCCACGCCCCGCAGCGAGAAGCCGATTCGCAGCTCGATCGTTTCGCCCTGCTCGCTCGGACCTGCCCACATCAGGCCGAAGGTACGCAGGGTCGTCGGGCGGATGTGGTCGAAGTCGAGGCGGGTACCGCCGGGCATCAGACGCCGGTCGTACCAGAGCATCTGGCGCCACTGCGGGGTGTCACACTCGATGTAGACCGAGAGCGGCACGCCCTCCGCGGTGATCTGTCCGCACGCCACGCCGGGTTCGAGGCACTCGATATGGGCGCGCAGCGGGATGGTCGCGCCGTACGGAATCGACAGGCCGCCAAGCGAAAAGTCGATCACGATGCGGGCGTTGCTGTGCTTGGGAAACGTGTAGCGGTGCACGGCACTCTTCGGTCCGACCGTCAGCTCGGCGGTGATGCCCGAGTCCAGGGTCGCCGAATACCAGCCGGCCTCGGCCTCCTCCTCGGAGAGCTCCCAGCTGCGGCCGAGCACATCGAGCGGTTCGACCATCGGCGTGACCCGAAAGTAGTTGTAGTACTTGCGGATCGCGCCGGTTCCGGACTGCTGAAAGTGGGTGAATCCGGAGGCGAGTTGCCCCTCGTGCAGGCGCACCGGCACCCCGTCGAGCGACAGGTCGTGCCGCCCGTATCCCGTCGGGTAGGCCCCGGAATACGCGCACGCCGACACCATACCGAGCGGAAACGTTGCCCCCGGGTGCGTGTTGCCGATCTGCGGTTTCGGCCACCACCAGGCGGCGGCGAGCCCGCTGCGTGGCGGCAGGTCCGTGACGTCGGTGCCGATGAACGGATCGACCCGTTCCATCATGTGGATTCACCGGCGATGTGACGTCGAGTATCGCGTTGGGGAGCCATCGTCTGAGCGTAGGCCGGGCTCTTCTCGCTGGCGTGAAACGCAGGTTACGATCATGCAAACTCTCGACGTCCAGCCCCGGGTTCAGCCGCGACGGCCGATCAGCTGGGTGACGTCGATCTGGGCGAGAGTGAGTTCGCGCTGGTAGGCCAGCCGCACTCGGCTGCCGAGCCACCAGGTGCGCGCGAATTCCACCGTCTGGCCGGTCGTGACCAGGCGGGTGCGGGCGGTGACAACGATGAGGGGCACGTCGAGGTAGGAGCGCAACAGGCCGGCCTGCAGGGCGGTAGCGAAATCGATTTCGGCGTAACACTCGGCGGTCACCCGCTCGTTGGCCACGTCGACGGCCGGGTCGTCGAACAGGGTACCGGTGCGCCCGGTCCAGGATTCGGTCAGCCCGATCGGCACGCCGTCGACGAGGTGCACCTCGCGCGCGAAGACAAAGGAGGCCGGCGCGGGTTCCGCTGTGAAAAAGTGGGCGACGTGCGCGGGCAGCTCGGCGTGAGCGCGAATCTCGCCCAGCTGGGAGACGGCGTCGTGGCCGGCGAGCAGCAGTTGGTCCCGCCAGGGCCGGTTCAGGTCGAGGTGAAAGCGCCCCGCGCCGCCCCGGCCGGTGACGTAGGTTCCGGAGCCGCGCCGGCTGACGACGTAGCCGTCGTCGGTCATCGCCGCCAGTGTGCGCCGCACGGTGGCTCGGCTGACGCCGTAGTGAGCCATGAGTTCGGCCTCGGTCGGCAGCTTCGCGCCGGCCCGGTACTCACCGTTTTCGATGCGCGCGCGCAGGTCACGGCGAATCTGCCCCCACTTGGTCAGCGGGGAGTCGTGCTCGACAATGAACGGTTCCACTCGCTTAGTGTGGCGCACAACTCCCGTGCTCGCTTACGCGTCCGGCCCGTCGTGCTCGTCGTGCTCGTCGTGCTCGGCGTGCTGGGCGTGCTGGGCGTGCTCGTCGTGCTCGGCGTGCTCGGCGTGCGCGGCGTGCAGCGAGAATCGGGCGTGGCCGACGGATGCCCCTGGCACCACGAAACGCACCGGCAGCATCGAGAATCCCCTGACCATCTGCTTGATCCAGCGCTCGGGTGATCCGACGATGCGGATATCCGGCCCGAGCAGCAGTTCCTCGACCATGACCTTCGCGGCCAGCCGCGCGTAGGGTGCCCCCATGCACGCGTGGACCCCCTCACCGAAGGTCATGACACGGTTCTTCGGCGTGAACTCGCGTGACAGGTCAAAGGTGTCTGGGTCGGGGTAGACCCGTTCGTCCCGGTTGGCCGACCCTTGCAGAAACATGACGCGCGAGTCGGCGGGAATGGTGACGCCCGCGATCTCGATCTGCTCGGTGGCCTGGCGGCACAGGTTCTGACCGGGGGTTTCGTAGCGCAGGGTTTCTTCAACAAACTGCTTGATGAGGTCGGGACGCTGCCGCAGGTAGCCCTGCAGGCGCGGGAATTTGTCGAGGATGTAGACGAGGTTCGTCAGCAACGCGGCCGGCGCATCGCTCGCGGCCGAGAGCACGAGGTGGGCGAGGCCATCCATTTCGCTGGCCTTCACCTTGCCCTTCTGCTGCGCGATGAGAATCTGCGTGTAGGCGTCGGACCCGGAGGTGTCTGCCCCGGCGTCGATTTCGGCGCGACGTGTTGCGAAGCGCTCCGCGAGCAGCTCCTCGGTCTCCTGGTTGGCCGCGGCCGCGTCGGCCGGCACGCCGAATTCGCCGACCGTTCGCTCCATCGACCGCCAGAGGTGATCGACGATGACGGCGTTGTCTTCGGCCGGCGAGCCGAGCAGTGAGATTCCCATGCCGATCGACATCGGCAGGGCGAACCCGCTCGCGAAGTCGCCGCCACCCGAGGCGTGCAGGTCGGCCAACAGCGAGCGGGTGAACTCGCGCAGCCCGTCTTCGCGGGCCAGAATCTCGCGCGCCGCGAAGGTGCGGCGCACCGCCTGCCGCAGGGCAGTGTGCCGCGCGCCATCCTGGGAGACCAGCATGCCCTCGCCGAAGGAGGCGTGGGTACCGTCCATGTCGTTGCCGAGCCCATTGACGAGCTGCTCGTGGTTGGCGAGACCGGCCCGCACGTCGTCGTAGCGCGACACGATATAGAGGTCGCGGTCTGCGTTGTAATAGACCGGAGCTGCATCACGCAACCGCTTGAACGTGTCGTAGGGATAGTCGTAGATCGCGAACGAGAGCGGGTCGTAGTGAACCGTGAGATCGGCCGGTGGCGGATCGAATGCGGGCTCGGACGTTGCTGTTGATTCTGCGTCCGACACTGCGGCCGACTCTGCGGCCGACTCAGCGACCGGCTCAGCGACCGGAACTGCGACATTCGTCACCCCGGGAAACGGGCATTTCTGGGCCGTGCTGCTCCGGGCGGTGCTGTCGGCTCTGATCTCGTCGGCGCTGACGGTGTGTTCTGGCATCTCTTCGACGCTCCTCGTGTCCTGAAGTTGTGGTCTTCCCGACTGTGCTGCATCGCCGCAGCGGCCGCAACGAAAATTGCGGCGAAAGTGCCTGCCCGGAGGCCTATTTGGCGATGCGTACGGTCGCCCGTACAACTTGCGCAGGCGGGAGTTGTTCGGTGCTGCGTACTGCCTGCCAAATCGGTCCAAATTCTGCCCGAACGGGTGCATTTACGCTGCTGCCGTGACGGTGGCGCGTGCTACTTTTTCGAGCACCCCAGACAGTCATTACCCCGGATCCTCAACACCCCCGTTCCTCAACACCCCCGTTCCTCAACACCCCCGTTCCTCAACACCGACAGACCTGCAAAGGAGCAGCGATGGACAGCAGCGCTCTACCCTCCGATTTGCCGACGATTGCCATCGTCGGCAGCGGACCCTCGGGGTGCTACACCGCCCAGTTTCTGCGCAAGCAGTGGCAGGGCAGCGAAATCGTCATCTTCGACCGGCTCGACGTGCCGTACGGTCTCGTGAGGTACGGTGTGGCACCTGACCACCCCGGTACCAAGGCCGTCACCAAGCAGTTCGACCGTCTGTTCGAGCAGGCCGGTGTGCGCTTCGCCGGCCGCACCCTCATCGGCAGTGCCGCCTCGCGCGGCGACTTCACCCTGGACCAGCTGCGGGCAGCCTTCGACATCGTCGTGCTGGCGACCGGCCTGCACGCCGACCGGTCGCTCAGCAGCCCGCTCGCCGTCGTGCCCGGCTCCGACCTGCCCGGTGTGTACGGTGCCGGACGCCTGACCCGGCTCATCAACGGCCACCCCGACGAGACGGTCGACGGCGTGCGGCTCGGCGAACGCGTCGTCATCGTGGGCCACGGCAACGTCGCGCTCGACCTGCTGCGTCTCTTCCTCACCGCCCCCGAGCAGCTGCGCGAACTCGGCATCGCCGACGATGTGGTCAGGGCGATCACCGCCGGCCCGGCGCGACAGATCGACATCGTCGGCCGATCACAGCCCGAGACGGCGAAGTTCGACCCGGCCATGCTGCGCGAACTGGGCAAGCTCGCGGGCATCCGCTTCGTCTCCGATGCGGCGCCGGCTGACCTCGCCGACATCACAAGCAGTGCTGACTCCACAAGCAGTGCTGACTCCACAAGCAGTGCTGACTCCCCAAACAACGCTGCCTCACCAAACAACGCTGCCTCACCAAACAACGCTGCCTCCCCAAACAACGCTGCCTCACCAAACAACGCTGCCTCCGCGAATGCCACTCGGCGAGATGCAGTCGACGCACTCGTAGCCGGGTCAGACCCGCTCGCCACCCGCACCGTGCGGTTTCGATTCGGCTGGGTTCCCGACGAAATCACCGAGCACGACCAGGCCCTGCACCTGACCTTTCGTGCAGCACCCGCGACGCCGGACAGCGACGGCAGCCACGGCAGCGACAGCACCGACAGCACCGACAGCACCGACGGCACCGACGGCACGCTGAGCATCGCCGCCGACGCGGTCTGCACGGCGATTGGATTCACCGAACACGCCGACGCTCCCCTGCGCCGCGCGCACCACGAATCGGCCGAACACCTCGACCTCGACCGGGGCGTTCTCGGCGACGGGCTCTACTGCGTTGGCTGGCTGCGCCGGGGACCGCGCGGCACGATCCCCGAAAACCGGGTCGACGCCCGCATGGTCGCGAATTGCATCATTGCCGACCACACCGCTCGACTCCCCCACGGCACCAAGCCGGGCTATGCCGTTTTGGCACGTGCCGCCGACACCACGACACTCCACCACCTGATCGAGGAGCTCTCATGACCCGCACCATTATTCTCTTTGGAACCGAATCCGGAAACGCCGAGATGGTCGCCGAAGACCTCGCGTCCGAACTCGGAGGCGACCCGATCGCGGTCGTGGCCGACATGACCGATTTTGACATCGCCGATTTCACGCCGACGGATGCCTACATCGTCGTCTGCTCCACCCACGGCGACGGCGAACTGCCGAGCGGCGCGCGCCCGCTCTTCGACGCGCTGCAGGAGGCGCAACCGAGCCTCGCCGGCATCCGCTATTCGATCTTCGGCCTCGGCGACCGCAGCTACGAGACCTACAGCCACGGCAGCGAGATCATCGACGAGCAGCTGCGGTCGCTCGGGGCCGAACGGGTCGGGGTCTACGGTCGGCACGATGCGAGCGACGGCTCCCTGCCGAACGACGACGCACTCGAGTGGATGCGCGCCGTTTTCATTCCGGCCTGACCCTAGTCACACACACACCCACACACACAACAACTTTTTAAGGGAGTACCCCTGTGCAGTACCGCAGTTTCGGTCGAACCGGATGGAACGTCAGCGAGATCTCGTTTGGCGCCTGGCAGCTGGGTGGCCAGTGGGGAGCCGTCGATGATGAGCAGTCGATCGGAACCCTGCTGTCGGCTTACGAGCAGGGCATCAACTTCGTCGACACGGCTGAACTGTACGGCGCGGGGCACAGCGAGCAGGTTGTCGGCGAATCCCTGCGTCGGTGGAGCGGTGATCGTGTCTACGTCGCTACCAAGATTCAGCCCACGGTCTGGCCGAACGCGACCGAGGACGATCCGGCGATGACCGGTCGGTATCCGCAGTGGCACCTGCGGCACGGGGTCGAACTCGCTCTGAGCCGTCTCGGCGTGGACCGGATCGACCTGCTGCAGCTGCACTGCTGGCTCGGTGACGGGGTGAACAATCTGGAGTGGCTGGAGACCCTGAACGCTCTGCGCGTCGAGGGCAAGATTGACAAGATCGGCGTATCCATTCGCGACTACCGACCCGATGAGGGTGTCGATATCGCTGCCCTCGGCCTCGTCGACTCCATTCAGGTGATCTTCAACCTGTTCGAGCAGCGCCCGGTCGATCGTCTCTTTCCCGCGGGGGCCCGCTCGAACACCGCGTTCATCGACCGGGTCGCCTTCGACTCCGGCGCCCTCAGCGGCCAGTGGACCCCGCACACCTACGCCGGCTGGGAGCCCGGATCGCAGCAGCACGAGATGTTCCGTGGAGACCGTTTCACCGACACCCTCGAGCGGGTCGAAGCCCTCAAGACCCTCTGCGCGCCGTACTATCCGACCCTCGCCGAGGCCGCGATCCGCTACACCCTGAGCTCACCCGAGGTATCGACGGTGATCGCCGGCATGCGCAGCCGCAGCAACGTCGCCCGCAATGTGTCCTATTCCGATGGTGCTCCGTTTCCCACCGAGCTGCTCGACCAGCTCGCCGAGCACCGCTGGCCGCGCAACTACTATGCCTGATGAGGGAACGCCTGATGAGGGAACGCCTGATGAGGGCTTGCGCGATGAGGGAATGCGCGATGAGGTGCGCGCGGAATACCTGTCCCCGGCCGAACTCGACTCGGCCCTGGCCGCGACTGCGGTCGCGTATCTTCCGCTCGGCACCCTCGAATTTCACAGCTCGCACCTGCCGATCGGGCTCGATGCCCTGACGGCGCACGGGCTCTGCGTCGCGAGCGCCCGGCACAACGGCGGCATCGTGCTGCCACCGCTGTACCAGGGCACGGGCGGCGGCCACGCCGAGTACCCGTGGACGATCATGATGCACTCGGCCGCGGGCATCCGCTCTCATCTGGAGCAGACTCTGCAGCGGCTGGAAGCACTGGGGGTGCGCCTCGCCGTGCTGTTCACCGGGCACTTCGCCGATGAACAGCTCACCATGATCGATACGATCGCCGCCGACTGGGCGGTCGCGGGATCAGACCGGGGCACCCACACGATGCGTGTCTTCGCCACCGCGGTGAATCGCTGCGGTACCGCGCCCATTGCGCCCGACCACGCGGGAGTGTTCGAAACGACCCTGCTGCACGCCCTGTGGCCGCAGCTCGTGCACGTCGACCGGCTGCCGGCGCTGTCCGAACACGCAGCGATCGATCCGGGCGACAACGACCAGGGGCCCCAGCGTCATGACCCGGAGCATCCGCTCTGGGGAATCTTCGGGCCCGATCCCCGCGACCTCGATCTGAGCGCCAGCGCCGCCCTACTCGATGCCCTGGTGGCTTGGCTGGGCGGCGAAGTGACCGCGCGAACCGCAGACTTCGACTACCGTTGATAGTATGACGCATTCTGACACCACCACGCAGGGCGAGGCAGACGCTGCCTCAACTGCGATCACTTTCGCCGACCTCGGACTCAATGACGCCATGCTCAAGGCGCTCAAAGTCGTCGGCTACGAAACACCGTCCGCCATTCAGGCCGCGACGATCCCCCCACTGCTCGAGGGACGCGACGTCGTCGGCCTTGCTCAGACCGGTACCGGCAAGACGGCAGCGTTCGCGCTGCCCATTTTGAACCGTCTCGACCTGTCGCAGAAGAACCCGCAGGCGCTCGTTCTCGCGCCGACGCGTGAGCTGGCCCTGCAGGTCTGCGAAGCGTTCGAGAAGTACGCCGCCCACCTGAAGGGTGTGCACGTGCTGCCCGTGTACGGCGGACAGGGCTACGGCCAGCAGCTTTCTGCGCTGCGCCGCGGTGTGCACATCGTTGTCGGTACCCCCGGTCGCATCATGGACCACCTCGCCAAGGGCACCCTCGACCTCTCTGAGCTCAAGTACCTCGTGCTCGATGAGGCCGACGAGATGCTGAACATGGGCTTCGTAGAAGACATCGAGACCATTCTTGCCGATACCCCCGACGACAAGCAGGTTGCCCTGTTCTCGGCGACGATGCCGGCGCAGATTCGCCGCATCTCCAAGAAGTATCTCAACGACCCGGCCGAGATCACGGTCAAGAGCAAGACCACGACGAGCGTCAACACCACCCAGCGCTACCTGATCGTGTCCTACGGCCAGAAGCTCGACGCGCTGACCCGCATCCTCGAGGTCGAGAACTTCGAGGGCATGATCATCTTCGCCCGCACCAAGAGCGAGACGGAGCTGCTCGCCGAGAAGCTGCGCGCCCGCGGCTACTCGGCAATGGCCATCAACGGTGACGTTCAGCAGGTGCAGCGTGAGCGCACCGTCAACCAACTCAAGAGCGGCAAGCTCGACATTCTGGTCGCAACGGATGTCGCCGCTCGCGGCCTCGACGTCGAACGCATCAGCCACGTCATCAACTACGACATCCCGATCGACACCGAGTCCTACGTGCACCGCATCGGCCGCACCGGCCGCGCCGGTCGCAGCGGTGCAGCGATCAGCTTCGTGACCCCGCGTGAGCGTCGTCTGCTGACCGCGATCGAGAAGGCCACCCGCCAGCCGTTGACTCAGATGCAGCTGCCGAGCGTTGAAGACGTGAACGTCACACGCCTGACCCGCTTCGACGACGCCATCACCGCCGCGCTCGACGAGACCGACCGCATCTCGAAGTTTCGCGACATCATCGCGCATTACGTGTCACACCACGACGTGCCGGAGGTCGATGTGGCAGCGGCCCTCGCCGTGGTCGGGCAGGGCGAGACTCCCCTGCTGCTCAACGCCGAAGACGTGCGTGCGCAGCAGCGTCACGACCGTGAAGAGCGCACCGAGCGCAGCAATGAGCGCTACGGCGACCGTTCCAATGACCGTTCGAACGAGCGTGGCGACCGCGGCAACGACCGTCATGGTCGCGATGACCGTCGCGACAACCGCGACAGCTACGGAGACCGCGGCAACCGCGGCGACCGTGAACACGCGCCCCGCAGCGAGCGTCCCGTGCGCTCAAGCGGTAAGCCGATGGCCCAGTACCGCATCGAGGTCGGCAAGCGCCACAAGGTGGAGCCGCGCCAGATCGTCGGAGCGCTCGCCAACGAAGGCGGCCTGAGCCGTGACGACTTCGGGCACATCAAGATTCTTCCCGAGTTCTCGCTCGTCGAGCTTCCGGCGGATCTGTCGAACGACGTCTTCTCGAAGCTCTCCGCAACGCGCATCAGCGGCAAGCTCATCGAGCTGCGCGCCGACAAGGGTGGCGCGAGCCGCTAGTCCGGGCCTCCCCGCAGTGAGTTACGGAAAAAGCACCCTCGTCACGACGACGAGGGTGCTTTTTCCGTAACTCAACCCTTCTCAACCCTTCTCAACCCTTCTCAACCCTTCTCAACCCTTGTCAACCCTTGTCAACTCTTCTCAGAACGGATCAGCCCCGAGAGGGCCGGGCGCGAGCGGCTCGGCGGCGCTCGCGCCAGGTCATGGCGGCGAGTTCAGCGGCCTCACGCTCACGCTGTTGCTTGGCGGCCTCGCTGCGGGCGGCGCGGCGTTGTCGCCAGAGTGCCAGCTGCTCGGCCACATCACGGGTGGGGGTGACGACCGGCGGCCCGCCCTGCAACTGGCGGCGGGCCGCCACGACCCGGGCGTTGAAGTCGGTGAGCATGCCGATGACCGCTGCCTCGGATGCCGCACGATCAAGCCGCTCGTCGAGCTCGGCATTCTCGGTGCGCAGCGTGAGGGCGGGCGGCCCGAGGCCGGTGATCTTCTCGCGTTCGATCTTCTGGCGAATCCACCAGTCCGGGTCGTAGCCGTGCTCGAGGTTCGCGAGCGGCTTGCCGGCGCCCGGCAGGTTGTCGAATTCGCCGCGGCGAATGGCCTGCTGAATGGCCATTTCCACGTATTGGGCTCGGGCTTCCATCATGGATTGCCCGGCCGCGTTGCGCTCGGTCTTGTTCTCGGTCTTGTTGTCGGTCTTGTTGTCGGTCTCTGGGTCTGGCCCGGAAACCTCGCGGTTCTCGGGGGGCAGCATCCGCTCAATCTGATAGCGGACCACATTCAGCCTGGAGTCGCTGGGGTCCTTCTTGCCCGTCATGGCTGCCAGCCTAGGTCGCGCCAGCATCAGGGGCGACCTCGGAGTCGACCTCGGAGTCGACCTCGGAGTCGACCTCGGAGTCGACCTCAGAGCGCCGCATCAGAAAGTTGGTCAGAGCCACACCGTTGAGCACCGGATGCCGCTCCTCGACGACAACGAACCGATTCTTCTCGAAGAATGGTCGCGCGGTGACGCTCACATGACTGGTCAGCTGACGGATGCCGCGGAGCTCGGCCCCCTCGACGACCCACGCCAGCAACGCGGTCGCGACTCCCCGACCCGCAACGTGCGGGTCGACGAACATCATGTCGATGTAGCCGCGATCGTCGACATCGGTGAATCCCACGACGCGGCCATCCAGGATCGCGACGACGGTCGCGGCCGCCGCACGCTTGGCGGCCCAGGCCGTGACGTTCATGTCCTGTGGCGCCCAGGCCGCGATCTGCTCGGGTGCGTAGTCGCGGCTGGCAGTGACCCGAATCGCACGCCGGAACACGTCCAGTGTGGCCTCAGCGTCGAGCGCGCTGTACGCGCGAATCAGCATGGGTCGCATATCGGCATGGATCGACGTTACCCGAGTCTGTGGCTATTCCGGGTGCAGCAGCGCCGGCGACGCGACGAGCACAACGCCCGAATCGAGCTGTACCCGGTAGTTCTTGAGACCCCGCGACCACGAATCCACGCTGGCCGTGATACTTGCTCCCGGGTTTGACGGTGCGGATGCGTTCGCCCACGCTAAAGTCCCTCCGGCGGTGCGGCACGGCACGGCACGGCACGACGCGGGGCACGGGGCCGGTCGCGGATCGTTTTCGTCAGGTGACGACACAGGCCAAACATCGTCGGGGTGCGGCAGTCGCCCATTCTCCCCCGCCTCAGCGACCGCGCACGAACCT
Organism: Cryobacterium frigoriphilum; assembly: GCF_004403305.1. GTDB lineage: Bacteria > Actinomycetota > Actinomycetes > Actinomycetales > Microbacteriaceae > Cryobacterium > Cryobacterium frigoriphilum. The sequence continues at coordinate 188,812 of NZ_SOHE01000018.1, forward strand.
TCGGCGCGAGAGCGGGTGAGGCGTCGGTCTGAGGCCGCCAGACCGACGGGTCACCCACTTTCGCGGCTTAGCGGATGCCGTCGATCGCCCGCACCAGGGCGGCAAAGCGCTCGTTGGTCGGCAGGTCATCGACGAGTACGGGGCGACCATCGGGGCCGGCGAGCGGTACCCGCCAGTTGGGATACTCGTCCACGGTGCCGGGCTGATTCTGGGTGCGCCGCTCGCCGACGGCATCGACGAGGGCGACGCCGAGAAGTGACGACGGGGTGAGCGCGGTGAGGGCATAGAGCGCTTCGACGGTCTTCTGTACTTCGGCGGTCGTCTGTACTTCGGCGGTCTTCTGAACAGGTGCCACGGCATCCGTCAGCAGGCCCCGCTCGCGTGCGAGCTGCAGCACCGCGCCCTGCTCGGCCGCGTCGAGCGCCCGCTCCTCGGCGACCGGGCGGCCGAGGATGCCGAGCGACTCGCGCAGCGTGACGTGGTCGCCGGCGAGGTATCCGGTCGTGGGCGGCAGGTCGTGCGTGTTCACGCTCGTCAGGCACTGCTGTCGGTACAGTTCCGGCGCCAGTGGAACGCCGTTATACCGTTCGAACCACAGGATCGAGGTGCCGAAGATTCCGCGTTCGACGAGATAATCCCGCACCCAGGGTTCGAACACGCCGAGGTCTTCGCCGACGACGATCGCCCCCGCGCGCTGAGCTTCGAGCGCGAGAATGCCGATCAGGGCTTCGTGATCGTAGTGCACATACGTGCCCTGGGTCGGGCTGGCGCCCGCGGGAATCCACCACAGCCGGAACAGCCCGAGCACGTGGTCGACACGGATACCGCCGGCATGCCGCAAGACGCTGCGGAGCATGTCGCGGTAGGCCGCGTAGCCGGTCTCGGCGAGGTGACCCGGATGCCACGGCGGCTGCGACCAGTTCTGGCCCTGGTTGTTGAACATGTCCGGCGGCGCGCCCACGGTGACACCGGCGGCGAGCACGTCGTGCAGGGTCCAGGCATCCGCGCCCCTGGCCTGTACCCCGACCGGCAGGTCGTGCACGATCCCGAGCGACATGCCGGCCTTGAGGGCGGAGCATTGAGCGCTCTCGAGCTGGTCGTCACAGAGCCACTGCAGCCAACTGTGGAACTCGATTCGATCGGCGAGTGCGGCCTTCTGCCCGAGAGCGAAAACGCTGCGCGGGCCGCTCGGCTGCACGTCCCATTCCGGCGCATCGGGCTCGAACTTCTCCGTGAGGGCGCACCAGAGCGCGAAGTCCTCGAGTGCCTCTCCGCCCCGTGCCCGAAAGGCGGCGAATTGTTGCTCGCGGGCCGCGCGGCGCGGCACCGCGTGAATCAGGGCGAGCGCCTCAAGCTTGGCGCCGTAGGTCGCGTCGCGGTCGAGACGGTCGGGATCACTGTTGGCCGCGTACATCCGCTGCGCCAGGGACTCGATCTGGGCGCGGTCGTCGGCGGGCAGGTAGTCATATTCCGGCACGTCCTCGATGCGCAGGTAGATCGGGTGGAAGAACCGACGGCTCGTCGGCAGGTAGGGCGAGGGTTCCACGGGCGGCGCCGGCGCGGCCGCGTGCAGCGGGTTCACGAGCACGAACCCGGCACCATACTGGGCGCCGCCGATTGCGGCCAGGTCGGCGAGATCGGCGAAGTCGCCGATTCCCCAGGACCGCGAGGACCGCACCGAGTACAACTGCGCCATCAGGCCCCAGGCGCGGCGCCCGTCAAGTGCCGGCGGATTGTCGAGGTGCCGCGGAGTGATCACGAGCGAGGCGGAGGCGACGCTCCCGGCTGTCTCAGCGTGCAGCATGTGCCAGCCCAGCGGCAGGTCGCTCGGAATGCCGAAGATGCGTCTGCTCACCGTCACGCCGTCGATGTTGTGGGTGTCCCACCACTCGTCCTGCTGCGGCAGGTCGCGGCGGCTGCCGTCTTCACAGATCAGCCACACCGCGACGGATGCGCCCTGCCGCGCGTGCACGGGCAGGCCGGCGGCGGCGCCGTGCTGCAGCACCACGACCGGCGGCAGCAGTCGGCGCCAGGGAGCGAGGACCACATCGCGGCGAGAGTTGGCGACATCGGCCGCGGTCGCGGCAGCGACGCCGAGTGCGTCCAGAACGGCGAGGAGGGTGATGCGACTCACCTGAATCTGCGCGCCGGCGTCACCCCAGAACCAGGTGTCCACGCCGTGGTCGCGGGCCAGGGCGAGCAAATCTTCGCTCGGGGCTGCCGGTTCGTGGGCAACGATGAGCGGCTCATCGACGTTCAACTCGCCAACACCGGCGTCGTTCCGGGGCACGTCGTTCCGGGGCACGTCGTTCCGGGGCACGGGGTTCATACGCACACTCTATTCGGCGGCCTCGGCCAATCCGCGGACGGGCCGACCCCCAAGCGGGGCCTGCGTCGCTCCTTACCGGGCAGCCCCGGGTTCGACAGCAGGCTCCGGTTCGACAGCATGCTCCGGTTGGACAGCAGGCTCCGGTTCGACAGCAGACTCCGGTTCGACAGCAGGCTCCCGTTCGACAGCAGCCTCTGGGGCGGTGCGCTCGATCGTGGCGACGAGGCCAGCCCGAATGGTCGTCATCGTCTGCGCAAAGGCCTGATCAATATCAATGTTGAGCTTGTCCGCGAGCACAAACGTCCACCACAGGGATTCGGCAAGCTTGTGCTTCAGCTCGGCAGTTTCGTCACCGTCGATGGGCCAGGTGCCGTCGTGGGCCAGCAACAGCCGACCAATGTAGCCGACATCGTTGGAGAACCCGATGCTCATTTCGTTGAGCGACCAGGTCTTTCCGTTGAAACGCTGTTCGAGCGTTTCGTAGAGAGCGCGTACGCTGAGGGCCTCGGCGCTCGCGGCGGTGAGGCTGGACTCGAGACTGGATTCGAGACTGGATTCGAGACTGGATTCGAGTGTGTTCGACATGTCGTGGTGAGGTCCTTTCGCTGGGGTACCCGTCCGGGTAACGTTACGCGGCACCTCTGACATTCCCCGTCGGCAGTGCACTAGCCTTCGCACATGCAAACGTGGGATGTCGTCGTGGTGGGATCGGGCGTGTGCGGGTTGACGATCGCCCACACGCTCACGGAGCGGGGGCGGTCTGTGCTGTTGCTCGACAAGGGGTCGCGGCCGGGTGGCCGCCTGGCCAGCCGGCCGCTCGGCGGAATGTTGCTGAACACATCCGTCGCCAACGTCATCGCTGACGATGACGAGGTGATGGCCGAGATTACCCGCCGTACCGGAGCCAAATTCACCCCCGCATCCGGGAGCGACCGTTTCAGCGAATGGAACTTTACCGAACCCGCCGGTGACATCGCCGCGCGGTGGGCCGCAGGTGCCGTGATCCGGCACACGTTTGTCACTCACTTCGAGGTGGAGACGAACGGTCTCATCCACGTGGTGCCACACGGCACCGGCGACGCGATCGCGGCCGAACAGCTCGTGCTCACCGCTCCGCTGCCGCAGAGCGCCGAAATTCTGCGCCTGAGCGGCGCGGACGCGACTCCCCCGCTCGCTGCCGTGACGTACGAGCGGCGTGACGTGCTGCTCTGCGTCGTGGTGGGCCCGGAAGAGAGCGAACATTTTCTCGACGAATCCGCTGTGATCGACCTCATTCGGATGCGCCACCGCGACGATACGGGCTTGGTCTGGTTGGAACTCTTCGCGAACTACGAGTGGAGCGCCCTGCACGCACACGTCGACGCCAATTTCGCGCACGCCGCTCTGCTGCACGAATTGCGCCGCCTCTACCCCGGTGCCCGCGTCATGAACTCGGAGCTCAAGCGCTGGCGCTATGCGGACTCCCGCATCACGGTGCCGAACGCGACTTTCGACGCCGAGCAGAGTGCGTCCGGTGTCATTGTGGCCGGCGATGGATTCGGTCTGTTGCGTGATCATCCGAATGGAATCGAGCGCGCCGTGCGCTCCGGGCTCGACGTCGCGGCAGCCCTGGCCTGACCCGTCCGGCCGGACCCCGCTCGTGGCTCAAAGCCAGCGCGGCGCTACTCGAACCTCCCCCGACGTCGAACTGACGTCCGCGGCGCCGCGGCCGGTCGCCCACTCCGCCAGGGCGGCCCGGGTGCCAGACACCGTGTCAGTGTGCTCGGTCGCGAACGCGGTGTCGGTCTCAGACGCGGTGTCGGTCTCAGACGCGGTGTCGGTCTCTGTATCGGTCTCACCGAACCGCAGAGGAAGCGCCGAATCGGTCACGTTCAGAATGAGGCCTGCGCCGTCCCCGCGGCTCGTCCAGGCGTCGACCACGTCACTGAGCAGCCGGTCTATGGCCTCGGCGGGGACGTCCGCGAACGACGTGTCGGCCGCCGCGAGATCCACCGCGTGCACCCAGAGTTCCCTGGTTCGCATCCAGATTGTGCCGGATGTCGGAATCTCGCGCCCCTGCATGGTTCGCACCGGGCGGGCCCAGCAATCCGCCGGCAGGTCGTTCCAGGCCTCGTCGAGGTGCGCCGCAGATTCACTGAACAGGGTGCGCAGCGCCACCGCGTCGAGGGCGGCGCCCTCGTCAATCTCTCGGTTGCGCACGGCAACGGACTCGTACATGGGGGTCTCCACGCCGGTGCGCGCCCATTCGACGAGCCGCGCGATGGCGTGGGCGTTGTAGGCAACGTGTGAGACCACGTGGCCTCGGGTCCAACCTGAGAGAAGTGACGCGCCACCCAGTTCAGCGTCGGGGAGAACGCTCAGCGTGTCGCTGAAGAAATCCGTGGCACGGCGTGCGAGCAAGAGTTGGGCGTTCACGTCGAGGTCCAAGGGGTTCCTTTCGATGCGGCGACGAAAACCCCTGAACGAGAAACGTCGATGTCTCTCCCGACGATACGTGGTCGGAGCACCGCTATCAGTTCGGCCCGTTAGTCCCGAGTGGTTGTGGGCGTGGTGGCGCGGTGTTTTTGTGGTGCGCGCCAGCTGTCGGTGGGGTCGAGCCAGTGTGGGGCTTTGACTTGGGGTCGGCCGTTGATCATGCGGATGCGCCAGCCGCCGATGTTGTCCAGGCTCTGGTGATGCCACCAGCAGACGGCGCAGCCATTGGAGATGACGGTGTCTCCACCTTCGCTGTAGGGCACGACATGGTTGAGTTCGCAGTAGTACGCGGGCACGGTGCAGCCGAGAATGACGCAGCCTCCATCGCGGGCGGTGATGGCGCGGCGCTGCAGGTGGTCGAAGAGTCGCTTGCGGCGGTTCTGCACGCTGCCGACCTGCACGATGCGCCCGTTTGTGTCAAAGACGACGGGTTCCACGCTGCTGACCTTCATCAGGTCTGTGACGGTTTTCAACGAGAGAGGGGCGTCGAGGCCGTCGATCCAGCCGACGCCGCGGCCGGCTTCGAGGTCGGCGGCGTTGACGTGCACCATCACGGTCGGCGCCGCACCGCCGATACTCGGAGCGCCGGGGTCGCGGGCTCCAGCCACAAACAGCGCCCGCACGATGTCGGCTCGCTTCTCACCGGCGGGGCGGGTGTCGACGCAGACGATCTGTCGGGCCTCCTCGTCGCTGCCCTCGCCCTCAGCACCCTCAACACCATCAGCACCCTCAGCACCATCAGCACCATCAGCACCATCAGCACCTTCGGTGCTCTCGGTGGGGGTGAAGGTGGGACTGCTGGTGGCGAAGTGCGCGGCCCAGAACTTCTCCATGATGCCGCGGTCCAGCGGAGTCATACCACCGATCAACGGGTAGAGACCATCGCGCAACAGACCGAACCCGATACTGCTCTTGGCCTCCCGGGCACGGTCGGTCGGAGCGATACCGTTGGGGTCGAGCCGGGCCTGCCAGGCCGCCACCAACACACGGAGGTTGTCCGGCGGCAACGCCAGCCCCGGGCACGGGTCACCGTCAGAATCGAGCATCTGCGCACCGGTCGCGACAGTGACCAACGCCTGCTCGGCGGCCTCCAACTTGCTCTGCTCGGCCCGGCGGGAGACCACGTCAAGACCGTTCACGATCACCTCGGCGGCATCCACCCCGATCTCGCCCGCAGCCAACGCCGCCCCCACCACCGGATACAGCGCCGGCAACGTCGCCCCGACCCCCGCGCGCACCCGAGTGAACGCACCCAACGCCAGGCGCCGCTTGGCCTCCCGCACCGACACTCGCGTGACCGCCGTGATCACGTCGACCGTGTTGCGACAGCCCAGCTTCTTGATCAGACTGCCCGACCCGAAGTCAATGGCCGCCCGCCCCGCCACATCATGCGCGGAGATCACCCGGGCGGCATCCACCAGCCGGCCCAGGCCCTCCAACCCACCCAACACCCCGACCGCGGCCATGTCCGAGGGTCGTGAGAGGGTGAGCCCAGCAAGAACTTCGGCGAGACGCTCCTGAATCTCAGCGAGCGCCTCAACCGCTTCGTGGTCGGAATCTGTGTCCGACGGGAGTGTCAATGACATATTCTCAGTATCGCGGGTCTAGAATTCAACTTCAAGACTATATATGAGTGATTGTCAGAATAATCAGAGATAATTCTTCCCTCAGACGAGTGACAGACTCAACTGGTGTTCCAGAAGATCCTGGGCTGCTAGCTCGCGGACTCAGCAACGACCCGCGATGTCCTCAACTCCGACTATGACCGATGAGCCGCCGCTCTCCCCGTGACCGCGCGTGAGCGGGTGCACCGCTGTGCGATGAGAGCCGTCGGCGTCGGGAGCGATGTCGGCGCAGACGCCCTCGAACTCGCTCTTTTCTGGCGCCACTGATCGCGCAGGCCACCTACCAAGCACGCCACGGACCGCGCACACCAGTGACCTCACACGCCCGTGACCTCACACGCCGCACCTGCCAGACTCGGTGAATGCTCCCCTTCACGACCATCCTGAATGACACGATCACCGATGACCAGGCGCTCGCGCTCTATGCCTCTGTCGGCTGGAGCACCTACACCGCTGACCCACTCGCTCTGCGGCGCGCTCTGGACAACTCGTCATTCGTGGTCAGCGCACGAGGTGAGAACGGCGAACTCATCGGGCTGGCACGGGCAATCTCCGACGACACGACAATCTGCTACCTGCAGGACATCCTCGTGGCACCGACCTACCAAGGCAGCGGAGTCGGCCGGGCGCTGCTCGACCAGGTCACCCAGCACTACGCGCATGTCCGCCAGACGGTACTGATCACCGACGATGAACCTGGCCAGCGTGCGTTCTATCAGGCGCTGGGGTTCACCGAAGGCTCAGATTTCACCCCGAACGCTCTCCGCATGTTCGCTCTGTTGCGCTGATGCGGTGCCTCGCACGACACGCGTAGCGACACTCGTTCGGGCGAGCATGCGAGAGGATGGAGCGGTGCCCCACCTCGAAGCCCGTGCCGTGTCCGCTTCGATTGACTCAGAAGTTCTGCTCGCGCCCGTGTCCTTGACCGTCAAGCCCGGCACGGCCCTCGCCGTGCAGGGACGCAACGGTTCGGGCAAGACCACGCTGCTGCGCATCCTGAGCGGTCAACTACAGCCGACCGACGGCCAGGCTCTGCTCGACGGCCACCCCATCGACGAGCGCAACCGCGGCGCCCGGCGCGCCATCTCCGCCCGCATCGGCCTGCCCGCCTTCGCCCGCGAACTGACCGCCCACGAACACCTGCGATTCATCGCCACGACCTGGGGCCGCACCGGATCCACGGCGACGGATGCCGCCGACGCCACCATGAAGGCCCTCGGCATCACCGAACTCCGCAACCGTTTCGTGAACGAGCTGTCCTCCGGGCAGACTCAGTTGCTGTCGGTGGCAACGGCTCTCGTTCGCCCCTTCGACGTGCTCGTCGTGGATGAGCCAGAGCAACGCCTGGATGCGCACCGCCGAGACCTCGTAGTCGCGGCGCTGAGCGCGCAGATCGACCGTGGGGCATCCGTTGTTTTCGCGAGCCACAACGCCGACATGGTGCACTCGATCGCCGACACGACCATAACTCTCGGTGAACAACTCGGCGAACAACTCGGCGAACAGCTCGGCGAACAGTGAGGGGGCAGCCGCCGGTGCTCGCCCAGGCCCGCTTGGTGCTGGCCACCCGCAGCGGCGCACCCGCCAGGTCGGCCGGGGACACCGGCTACCTGATCTATCTCGTGCTACTGATCATCGCCCTCGTCGCGGTGCCGGCCGCGCTCTCGATCGTTCGCGGGCTGGCCCAGCCCCACGTTCTCAGCGCGGTGGACTCCCCTGACAGCTATCGCATCGTCGCAGTCGTTGCGGCATTCCTCGCCGCCGCAGCCCTGATGCTCGGACGCACCCGCGGTCCCGTGCTACCGAGCCCGTTCCTCGCCGAATTTCTCGCCGGCAGCGACCTGCCGCGCAGCTCAACCCTGCGTCGGCCCTTCGCGGCGAGTGCGAGCGTGCTCGTCGGCTTGGCCGTGACCGCGGCGGGCCTCGTGATCGCAGCCCGGATCGTGAGCGGGGAGGCGGCATCCGTCTCGGCCGTCTTAGTCGTGTTCGGCTGCCTCGCCTTCGCGACGCTGCTTGCGGTGCTGTGGCTGATGGGGCAGAGCCTGCCTCGCCGCGCCACGGCGACGCTGGCCGTGATTTTCGTCGTGACGGGTCTCACGGCAGGCAGTGACGGCGTGCTCTGGATCACCCCCGGCGGCTGGCTCGCCCTACTCTGGCAGTCAGTGAGTGCGGGCACGGCACCCCTGTGGTGGCCGGCGATCACGCTCGCCGTGTCGCCACTCACACTTCTCGCTGTGCCCGCGCTGCTCAACAATCTGCGCGGCGCCGAGATCATGGCACAATCGCGGCGCTGGCAGTCGATCGGGGCGCTGGTGCAGACCGGCGACCTTGCGGGGGCCTCTGGCGCGCTGCGCGCCCCGCCAACGCGTGGCCGGCGCCTGCAGATGCCCCTGACCGGGCCGCTGTGGTGGGCGATTCTGCACCGGGACCTCACGGCCGCACGCCGGTTTCCCCTGCGCAGCGCGTTCGGCTGCGTCGCACTGGTCGGCGCCGGCTGGCTCACCACCGTGACGTCGACCGTGCCCGATGGCCTCAGCTGGCTGACGGCCCTCGCGGGGTCGGGTATCGGCTATCTTGCCGTGGGCGTGTGCTGTGATGGCCTGCGCAATGCCGCCGAGAATGCGGCGCCCGGGTCGCTCTATGGTCGCGACGCCCGAATCATGATCGGATACCACACCGCGTTTCCGCTTCTGGCCGCGCTGGTCTTCGGCTCGCTCGGGGCCGTCATCGCCGGGGTGTCCGGTGCCGCGCTTCTCTGGTGGCTGCTCGTGGCCGTCTTCATCGTGCTCGTGCGCGTTTTCGACTCTGCACAAGGACCGATGCCGATCGGTCTGCTGCTGCCGGTACCCACGCCGGTCGGCGACATCGCGATTCTGAACGCCATCATCTGGCAAGCGGATGCCCTGCTGATCGTTCTCATCGTCTCCGGTGGCCTCACCATTAACTTTTCTCACCACGGGCTCGGAGCGGCGGCCTGGCTCGCCCTCGCCGCGGTTGGCGTGGCCGTCTTGGCCCAGCGACGTATTCGGTCACTCGGCGCCTGACGCAGACTCACCCGAATTCTTTGCCTTCTTTCACGGGCGGCGTGACGCATGTGGGCACGCATGCCGGCGCAGATTTCTTGCCCAGACCGCTGCGCATGTTCGCCCGATTTTGCTCAGTCGCCCGCGTCAGAGCGTCGCCCGCGTCAGAGCGTCGCCCGCGTCAGAGCGTCGCCCGGCTGAGCGCACCCGCCAGCCACTGCTCGACCGCGCGCTGCGACCGCAGCCGCACGACGACGAGTTGCGGGTACCGGGCCTCCAGCGGCGGCACCCGCTGGCGGTACGTGTTCCGGGTTGAGATTGCCCAGCGCACGACGTGCCCCCGGTTAGTCAGGATCGTGCGCAGCGGTGGTTCGATATTGCCGTTCCACAGCTCAGAACGCTGAATTCGGCGACGGATGGTGCGCCACACCACCCGGGGCAGCGTCACGCGCAGAAACGGCAGATCAAGCCAGACCAGCAGATCCGCCTGCTCAGCCAGGAGCGGACGGGCCGCGGTGTACTGCCACTCTGTTGTCCAGGCTTCATCAGCCATAAACGCCCGCACGTCGTCGACGAAGTCCGGCCGGGGAATCCACCCCGGGCCGTGGTAAAGGGCGTCAATCTCGGTGTGCCGACCTCCCGTGACGGCCGCGATCCGTCGGGCGAGCGTGGTCTTGCCCGCACCCGACACTCCGGCCACGAGCACCCGCCGCGGGCGGTGGGGCAGCGCGTCGTGGCAGGAGAGCATCGACCCAGTTTAGGCATCCGCTCAGGCAGCACCCGTGGAACGCTGAGCCGGTGGGCGGGGCCAGATCGTGTACCCCACGGCCCAGATGAACTCGAGGCCGCAGATCACGAGCAGAATTCGGTTCACGCCCTCGAGGGCGGCCGTCTGCGCGGCGTTGCCGACCAACCAGGTCAGGCCCGACAGCACCAGGGCGGAGATCGCCGCGGCGAGCAGGGTTCGTGCGACATCCGTCCACCGGGCCCGGGTGTGATCCGCGCCCACGAGCCGCATCGGCGCGGGGCCATCGGCGAAGCGATGCGCGAAGCGGATGTCGGCCCAGCGGATCAGCTGATGGCCATACGCGACCGAGAACCCGATGTAGACCGCGGCAAGGCCGTGCACCCACTCGGCTTCGGCCCCGGATCGAAGATGCACGGCGGTCGTGATCAGCAGCACCAGGTCGATGACCGGCGCCAAAGACAGAAGGATGAGGCCGAGCGTCCTGGCCTCGAGGAGGTACCGGGCGAGCAAGCCCAGCACAATCACGACCCAGAAGCCGATTTCGCAAGCGATGAGAACTGCCAGGATCACGATCCACCCCCTTTCGTGATGCAGCCCACGCTAGGCCACGTCTCGGCGGGCGGTGCGCCAGAGACCCACGGCAAGCGGCACTCCGACCCAGACGGCAACGGATGTGGTCAATTGCGCCCAGCCCAGAACGCTCATCTCTCCCATCATCAGCGACAGCATCGTGACGTTCATGTCGAGCCACGTTGCCGGTCCGGCCAGCCCGGAGATGAACATGGTGAGCGTCGTCCACACGATCGGCAACGCCAGGTACGCCACGATGGCGATCGGGGTGCTCAGAAAGGCCAGCCCGAACGCTACCCCCTGGGCGACCAGCAGCAGCAGGGCCAGCGCGGCGCCGGCCAGCATTGACCAGTCCATCGCCCACGATCCGTCTCCGCCGCGAAAGACGATGCCGACCACGTTCAGCACGGCACCGACAATCACGGTGAGCAGCATCACCAAGAGCCCAAGCAGGCCGGCGGAGACCAGCTTCGCCAGATTCACCCGCGTGCGCCGGGGCTCGAGGGCGAAGGTCGTGAGGCCCGTGCGCTGGGACCACTCGCTCGTCGCGGCCATCACTCCAATCAACGGCAGAAGCACGAACTGGGCCAGAGAGGCGGTCGAGGTCAGATTGGCCCAGGTGAGCTCGGAGGGCGGCACGGTCGTCAGCGTGAGCACGATGAGCGCCGTGTTCACGAGGGCGATCACAATCAGCAGCCACAGCCCCGCGCGGGTATCGACCTGTTTGCGCAGTTCGACCCCGCAGAGTCGGGTGAACGTGATGCCACCGGGCGTTCGAAGGGTCGGGACGGAGCCGGGTAGGGTCAGGGTATTCATGAGGCAACCTCTTCTCGGCCGAACTGCTCCCGGCCGAACTGCTCCCGGCCGTACTGCCCTCGACCATGCTGCCCTCGACCATGCTGTGCCGTCAGGTCGAAAAACAGTTCTTCGAGCCCCCCGGACGTGGACGTGAGTTCGGCCGCGCTGCCCTGAGCCAGGATACGCCCGCCTCCGATGATGATGAGGTCGTCAGCGATGGCCTCGACCTCGTGCAGCAGGTGCGACGACAGCAACACCGTGCCGCCGGCATCCGCGAAGGACCGCAGCAGCCCGCGCATCCAGCGGATGCCCGCCGGGTCAAGGCCATTCACGGGCTCGTCGAGAATCAGCACCTGCGGCTCACCGAGCAGCGCATGGGCGAGCCCGAGCCGCTGTCGCATGCCGAGGGAGTAGGTGCGTGTGCGCGCATCCGCTTCCCGGGCGGTGAGCCCGACGACGTCGACGACCCGCTGCACCCGTGCGGCGGGCAGGCTCATCAGGCACGCCGACAGGGCGAGAATTTCGCGGCCCGTTCGCCCGCCGTGCTGGGCGCTCGCGTCAAGCAGCACGCCCACGTGCCGGCCCGGGTTGCGCAATTCTCGAAACGGATGCTGCAGCACCAGGCTGCGCCCGGAGTTCGGGGTGGTGAGGGCGCACAGCATGCGCATCGTGGTGGATTTGCCGGCGCCGTTGGGGCCGAGGAATCCGGTGACCCGGCCCGGTCGACAGACGAAGGAGACATCGTCGACGACCAGCCGGGAACGGTATCGCTTGGTGAGGTGCTCTGCTTGAATCATGTCTCCATCGTTTCGGCGCTCACCTTCGGGCGGATCGCCCCGGGGTCTCGGACGCCTCCACCTGTGGGCGGAGGCACCCGAGACGCAGGGTGGAGGTCGGCCGGTACGCTTCCCCCTACTCTGGGGAGCATGATCCCCTGGCCCGCTCCCGCCCTGCCCACTGCGCCGGAGATTGACGATCACGTGCAGCGGTTGCGGCCGTGGTCACGTATCTGGCGGTATCTCGTGACCGCCGTGACCGGTCTCCTGTTTCTCGTCTTCGTGTCCGTCGACTTTCTCGGTCCCTCCATCGACGACCTGGCGCCCGCTGTCGAGAATTACGTCGGCGGGCTGTTGTTTCTGGACATCGCGCTCGGCACCCTCGCCCTGTGCCTCCTGCCGCTGCGTCGGCGACACCCCGTGCCGATCGCCGCCATCACGGCAGCGTTCTCGGCCGTGTCGGCGTCGTCGCTCGCCCCGGCCATCTGGGCGACCATCTCGATGAGCACCCACCGACGTTGGAAGGGCGTCGCCGTCGTTGGCGTGATCTGGGGTCTGGCCACCGTCGTCTACGAGCTGGTGCTGCGCGCGAGCGTGCCGGGCATCACGATGTACCCGGGGCCGTGGGCATCCGGCAGCCTGGCGCTCGCCATCTACGCCATCTGCGTGGCCACGGGCTTCTACATCGGAGCACGCCGGGCGCTGCTGACTTCCCTGCGTGAGCGGGCCGAGACCGCAGAGCGCGAGCAGGCGCTGCGGGCCGCATCCGCTCGCGACGCCGAACGCACTCGCATCGCCCGCGAGATGCACGACGTGCTCGCCCACCGCATCTCCCTCGTCGCCCTGCACGCCGGTGCGCTGACCTATCGCACCGACCTCACCCGCGAGGAGACCGCTCAAGCCGCCGGCATCATCCAGGACAACGCGCACCTCGCCCTGACCGAGTTGCGTCAGGTGCTCGGCGTGCTGCGCAGCGGGCCTGCCGGCGTCGATGCGAGCCCGCCCGAACCCGCGCAGCCGACCCTCGCCGAACTGCCCGCCCTGCTGGCCGAGGCCCGCGAGGCCGGCATGACCGTCAGGGTCGCGGCGACGGATGCCCCCACGCCCGCCATCCTGGACGCCGCCGAGGTCACCGGCAGCGTCACCGGCAGCATCACCGGCAGCGTCACCGGCAGCATCACCGAGCTGGTTGGGCTGTCCCCCACGGTGTCCCGAACGGCGTACCGGATCATTCAGGAAGCCCTGACCAACGCCCGCAAGCACGCGCCCGGCCAGCCGGTGACTCTGCACATCGAGCACAGCGGCGACCTGCTGCTGCTCAGGGCAGCCAACCCCGTGTTCCCCCACGCGGACCCAGGCCTGCAGGGCGGCGGGGTCGGTCTCATCGGTCTGTGCGAACGTGCCGAACTCGCCGACGGGCGCATCGAGCACGGAACCGATGCGGGGTCCTTCATACTGAGGGCGTGGCTGCCTTGGACCTGACGATACGCGTGGCCCTCATCGACGACGACGCCCTCGTGCGCGCTGGTCTGCGCATGATCCTCGGCGGCGACCCCACGATCGAGATCGTCGGCGAGGCCAACGACGGGCGTGCGGCGCTGGAGCTGATCGGCCGTGAGTCACCCGACGTGGTGCTCATGGACATCCGGATGCCGCGAATGGACGGCCTGGCGGCCACGAAAGCCCTGCAGCAGAGCGGCGACCCAGCCCGGGTTATCGTTTTGACGACCTTCGACACCGACGACATGGTACTCACCGCGCTGCGGCACGGCGCCGCCGGTTTTCTGCTCAAGGACACGCCACCGGCCGAGCTCGTCGAGGCCGTGCGGCGCGTCGCCGATGGGCAGCCGATGCTCTCGCCAAGCGTCACCGCGCAGCTCATCGCGACCGTGATCGCTGCACCAGACGACCGCCGAAAGCGCGCCCGACTGCTGCTCGAGCGGCTGACCGACCGCGAAACCGAGGTGGCGGTCGCGATCGGGCGTGGGCTCTCGAATGCCGAGATCGCCGCCGAACTGTTCATGGGCGTCGCGACGGTCAAAACCCACGTCGGGCATCTGTTCACCAAACTCGACGCCACCAACCGGGTCAACATCGCCCGTTGCATCCACGACGCGGGCCTCGGCTGACCAAACACGCTTGGGACGCGGCGTCGACGCCGCGCCTCAGGCACCGATATGGGTGCCTCGCTCCTGAATCCGCCCTCCCCCCAAGGGGCGTTCTCCGACATCTCGCTCGCGCAGTGTCACAGATGGCCCCATGACCTGGATCCTCGGGCGTGACTCCGGGCATGACTCCGGGCGTGACTCCGGGCGTGACTCTGGGGCAACCAGCGGAAATCGACGCACAGGCGCATCGAAGGGCTGAATATTGACCCTGCGCGACGAGCGCGGCCCAACCCCCGGCGCGCGAAACTAAGCGGGGCGAGTGGTATGTTATTTGAGTGAGTGAAAACAGCGAGCGGACGGCGGCACGGCTTTCCTCTGGCTGGACACGACTCGACCGGGCGGGCTGGTGGAGCACCTTTGCGGCCGGTCCGGGCAACATTGCGCTCGTCGCCATCGTGCCCGTCAACCTCGGTTCCGCTCTCGCTCGAGCCGCGGATGTCTCGGCCTGGTGGGGGCTACTGCTCTCCGTCGGCGCAATCGTGCCGCTGGTTTCATTGCTCTACCTGGTGCAGCGACTGCGCTACCCGCAGCCGTGGGTGAACTTCGACACCGGCGAGTTGCGGGCGGGCCACCGGGCCGCGCCGCTGGTCAATATCACCTGGGCCCGCCTCGACATGCTCGACCGACAGCGCAGTCATACCCGCATGCTCACGCTGCGGTTTGGCGCCGAGAACGGCCCGCGGGCCTCCGTTCGCCTGCGTAGTCGCCGGGGCCAGACCCTCTCCGCGGCCGTCACCGCGGTCGTCTCAGAGATCGTTCGTCGGTCATCGATCGCTGTACCGCAGTCGCGTGATGACCCCACGGGCAGCTTCGCCCGCTATAACTTTCCGGGTTCCCTCAGCCGAAACGACGCCCTCGACGTTGTACTGAACCCGCCGACGATCGATGATCCAGCCCCGGTGCTGCTGGTCTAAAGCGGCTCGTCGCGCGCCTCGCGCCTGCACAGACTCTGGCAATCGGATTGCACGGGCGATTGCCGACCGGCGTGCGCGCGAGGCCACGTACGGTTGGCAGAGACCCAGTGCCGGAGAAGTCTGTGTTCGTTCCCGGTATTCGGTGCCAGTGGCAGACTTGTGCGGCGCATTCGCCCCGTCGGAAGTGACCCCATGTCTGCAGCCTGATCCAAGTCAACCCTGAACCAGATCGGGATCACGGCACTGCGCGTGGTTCTCGGGATCGTCTTTTTGCAGCACGGACTGCAGAAGTACAACCAATTCACGATTGCCGGCACTCAGGCATCCTTCGCCGACATGGGCGTGCCGGCCACCGACATCGTGGCCCCGGCCGCGTCTCGATCGACCGCACATTTGGCGGCAAATTGCGCGTGCTGCGCTAACGGCCGCTGCGATTCGCCGGGCGCCTGCTTCGCCGGGCGCCTGCTTCACCGAGCGCCTGCTTCACCGAGCGCCCTCTTCACCGAACGGATGCCGCGGGCGCCGGTTCCGGCGCCTCCGCGGTCATCCGCGTGGCCGGCACCATTGCCGCGGCCGGAGGCAGCAGCACCTCGGCCCGCTCCGAACGCACGGCCGCGATGCCGCCGAGAATCAGCACACCACCGACGAGCTGCAGCGGGGTGAGTTGCTCGCCGAGCAAGAGCCACGCGAACAGTGAGGCGAAAACGACCTCGAGCAGCCCCACGAACGAGGCGAGCCTCGACCCGAGCACGCCGGTGGCGGTGATGCCGGTGCCATAGGCCACGGCCGTACTGACGACCACCAGCAGCGCGATCGGCACCCACCACGGCGCCACGGCGCCGAACAGCGGCAATTCACCGAACGTCGCGGTGAACGACAGCACCCCGGTCAGCCCGAGCACCCCCAGAATAAGACCCCCGACAATCAGACCGAACGCCGCAAGGGCGACCGGGGGCAGATCGCGGTCTGGTCGGGCCGCAATGAAGAAGTAGGCGGCGCAGCCGATCGCGGCGAGAAAAGCGAACGTCAGGCCGAGTGGGTCGACCGCCTGAATCGCCCCCGGCCCGATCACGAGCACCAGGCCGCCGACCGCGAGAGCGGAGCCGAGAAACACGGCGGGGCGAGGCATCCGCCGTGAGACGGCCCAGGCGACGCCGACCAAAATCAGCGGCGCCAGAAACTCGATGAGCAGCGCGGTCGAGACCGGAATGGTCTGAATCGCGGCGAAGTAGGCCAGCTGGGTGACGGCGACGCCGACGACGCCCATACCGAGCACGCGCCAGCGCCCGAGCCATAGTGCGGCCCAACGGCCCCGCAGCGCCACGAAGGCCAGGGGCAACAGTACGAGTCCGGCGGCGAACGCACGCACGGTAACGGCGGCCGTGGGCGACCAGCCGGCCTCAAGCAGCGGCTTCACGAGTGCGCCGGAAGTGCCGAATGACACGGCCGAGAGAACCGCGACGGCGAGGCCGCCCGGTATCGACGTCAGCTTCGTTGTTGTCAGCTTCATGGTGGTCAGCTGTGTTGTTGTCAGCTGCACGGTGAGCCCTTCGGTCGCGCCTGTCATAGTCTAAACTGGCTGATACCACTGACAGTAGGACCGAACTCGCAAGGAGTCAACTTGCATTTTGCCCCTGACACCGAAGAGGCTCTGGAATTCGCGGTCATGCTCGGCAACACCGACCCCGGGGCGTCCCGCAGCGGCCGGGACGAGCTTGAAACGCTCGATGACCTCGCCGCCCTGCTCGCCCCGATCCCTTTCACGGGGCGCATCGACGGCGATGACGCCGAACTCCGTGACGTGCGGCAGACCCGTGCCCTGCTGCGCCGAGTCTGGACCCAGGGCCGCGACGACGCCGTGGGCGAGGTCAACCGCATACTGCGCGACGCGAAGGCGCTCCCTCAGCTCGCCCGACACGACGTGTCTGATTGGCACCTGCACGCGACCGTGCCCGAGGCGCCCCTCGGCGAGCGGATGCGCGTCGAGGCCGCCCTGGCGCTGATCGACGTGATTCGCAGCAATGAGATGGCGCGCCTGCGGCTGTGCGAAGCGGATGATTGCTCTGGACTCGTGCTCGACCTCTCACGCAATGGGTCCAAGCGATTCTGCAGTGTGCGTTGCGGCAATCGCATGAACATGATCGCGTTCCGCGAGCGTCAGGCGGCCGACACCTGAGAATTCACGGTTCGATGTCGACCCATTCATGGCCGACCGGTTGCGCGGCGGCGCTTCCAGCCGTTACCCCGGCGACGATCGCGGCGAGCCGCTCGGCGTCATCGTCGGCGATACGCAGCACCGCTTCACGCCCGTAGTCGGTGCCCAGAATATGCACTCCGCGCTGACGCAGCTCGGCTTCGATGCGACCCGCATCCGCATGGCCCAGTGCGAGCGTGAACAGTTCGCGGCGTTCGCGGCCCACGACGAGCCTGCGGCGCTGGGCATCGTCGATGGTGGTCAGCACGGCGTCAGAGTAAGCGCGCACGAGTCCGCCAGCACCGAGCAAAGTACCCCCGAAATAGCGCGTCACGACGGCCACGCAGTCCACCAGACCGCGCCCGGTCAAGGCCTCGAGCATGGGCCGGCCCGCCGTTCCCGACGGTTCACCATCGTCATTCGCACGTCGCACCTGATCGGGGGCGCCCGATGGCCCGAGCACGAACGCCGAGCAGTGGTGGCGGGCCTTGACGTGCTCCCTGCGGGCGTCGTCGACCACGGACTGCGCGTCCGCCTCGGTCTCGGTCCTGACCAGGCGGCAGAGAAAGCGGGAGTGCTTAATCTCGATCTCGCCGTCGACCCGGCTGCCGGCGGCGCCGCGCAGGGTGAGGTCGGGCATACACCCAGTCTCGCGCATCCGCCGACGGGTTCAGGGCAGGCCAGGCAGCCGAATGGTCACGGTCGTGCCTTCGCCCAGCACCGACGTCGCGACGATGGTTCCGCCGTGACGCGAGATGATCTCGCGCACGAGGGCGAGGCCGATGCCTGACCCGGCGATCTGTTGCGCACCACGGCCCCGCCAGAGCCGATCAAAAATGTGCGGCAGTTCATCCGCGGCGATTCCGGGACCGCTGTCGGCGACCCGCAGAATGGCCTCGCCGCCGGCCGCCCAGACACTCAGCGTCACGCTGTCGCCGGGTCGGCAATACCGGGCAGCGTTCGCGAGCAGGTTACCGATGGCCTGGTGCAGCCGGTCGGCATCCGCTCGCACCGAAACCGGATCGTCGGCCTCGACGGTGACGCGCAGGTCGGCGGCTCGCAACCGCGGTTCGTGGTGAGCTGCTTCGTCGCGGGCAATCCCTGCCAGATCGACGGATGCCAGTTGCAACGACAGTTCCGATGTCTCGACGGCCGACAGCTCGGCCAGGTCCGCCACGATCCGGCCGAGGCGCAGGGACTGGTCGTGCAGTCCGGCAATCCCTTCGGCAGTGGCAGGCACGAGCCCGTCCCGCAGTTCCTCGAGCCCCGCCTGCAGCGCGGCCAGCGGTGTGCGCAGCTCGTGGGCGACATCGGCCGTCAGGGTGCGGCGGCCCTGTTCCGAGCGCACGACCGAATCTGCCATGCCGTTGAACGCGACGGCGAGTTCACCGAGCTCCCCGGGCGCCCGCGATGCGGTGCCGGACGCGACACGGCACTCGCGGTCGCCAGCGGTGAACGACCGGGCGGCGTCCGTCATGGCGCGAATCGGCCGCACCAGCCTGCGCGTGACGAGCCAGCTCACGGCGAGAGCCCCGATAAGTGCGACCCCCGCGGCCACGGCGATCCAGTTCCAGGCCACGGCGAGGGCGCGGGTGCCCGCAGTGCCCCCGAAGCTCAGGCGCACGGCGCCGACCTTGACTCCGTCGACCAGAACCGGGGTCGTCACAGCGTTCTGGCCCATCCCGGCGCCCTGACCCGCGCCTCCCGAGCCTCCGGATTCGCCCGCACCGCCCGCACCGCCCGTGTCAGCCTGCAGCGTGGCCCCGTTGGCATCCAGCACGGCGAGGCGAGCGGATGCCGCGTCCCCGACCGCGAAGACCCGGCTCAGGTCGGCAGACTCCCAGCCATCGGCCTGCCGGTACACCTCGGCCGCGACCGAGACCGCGGTGGCCGCTATCCGCTCGCGATCATCCTGCTGGGCCACCTGCACGCCGCGATCCACCCCGATCAGCGCGGCGCCGCCGAGCACGAGCACCGACGACAATGCGACCAGCACGAAGGCGAGCAGCAGCCGTCGTCCGAGCGAACCGAGGGGGGTCACCCGGCTCATCATGACGGCACATCCTGGGTCAGGCCCAGCCGGTAGCCGACTCCGAGCACCGTCTGCACGACATCCGCCCCGGTCGCGCCGAGCTTGCGACGCAGATTCTTGATGTGGGAGTCGATCGTGCGCTCGTACCCGGCGTATTCGTAGCCGCGCACCCGATTGACCAGTTCGTAGCGCGAATACACCCGACCCGGCGCGGTCGCCACGGCGGCGAGCAGGCCCCACTCGGTCGGCGTGAGGTCGAGCACGACGTCATCGAGCCACGCGCGGTGGGTGCCCTCATCGATGCGCAGCCGCCGATCGCCGTAGCTGACCGGCCCCGCGTCGGCCGGCACGCCGCTGTAGCGGTGCAGCACGGCCTGCACCCGCAGCACCACTTCGGCGGGGCTGAAGGGCTTGGTCACATAGTCGTCGGCGCCGAGTTCGAGGCCGTGAATGCGGTCCTCCGTGCTGCTGCGCGCGGTCAGCACGATGACCGGCAGCGTGGCGAGCCGATGGATCTCGCGCAGAATATCGGTGCCGTCAATGTCGGGCAGGCCGAGGTCGAGAACGACGAGGTCGGCGGCCGAGAGCAGTGTGAGTGCCTCCGCGCCCGACCCCGTCGTGAGGGCGAAAAACCCGGCACGTTCCAGATAGCGACGCAGCAGCTCGCGAATATCGCGTTCGTCTTCGACGATCAGCACCGTGGGCATACTTCACCCTAGCTCCGGGCGCGCGAGCGGATGCCGGCTCCCGGGCGTTCTCCACATCATCTCCACACGGTCGCCAACTCGCCTGCACGCCCGGGCGTCATCGTCTAGTTACCGAGGCACACCAGCCGAGGTCCCGCTCAGGGAATTAGCTACAGGAGCACACCATGCGTAAGAGCATCATCATCACGGCCAGCGTCGCCGCCGGCGTCGTCATCACAGCCCTCCTCGCCACGCCGAGCCTGGCCGCCGGTCTGGGGAACGGCAACTCCGCCGGAAACGGCAACGCAGCCGGCAACGCAGCCGGCACGACCTCAGAACAGCGCGAACCGGCGGGACGCCAGGGCAACGCAATGGGAACGCAGACGGGCTCGGGCACCGAAAAGGGAACCGGCACCTGCCTCACGGACCTCGAGAGCGGCACCCTCACGGCCGAGCAGACCGACGCGCTCGCGGCGATGGCCGCCGAGGAGAAGCTCGCGCACGACCTGTACATCGCCTTCGCCGACCAGTACGACGCTAAGGTCTTCACCCGCGTCGCCTCGGCCGAGACCAAGCACCTCGACGCCGTAAGCATGCTCCTCGAACGCTACGACGTGACCGACCCGACCGTTGGTCTGGCCGCCGGTGTCTTCTCCACCGACGTGACGCAAGACCTCTACGACACGCTGCTCGCCGAGGGTTCGGTGAACCTCGACGCCGCGCTGGAAGCGGCCCGCACCGCGGAAGAGCTCGACATCGCCGACCTCACCGCCGCGACCGAGGGAGTCACGGCCCCCGACGTGCTCGCGGTCTACGAGAACCTGCTGAACGGCTCCGAACGGCACCTCGTCGCCTTCGGTGGCTAGCTACGGGGCTATCCAGGTGAGCAGTGCGGGTCACACGTCCAGCACGAGGATGGGTGTGCTTGCGCGGCTCACGCAGGGGTAGATGATGCGCAGACGGTCTTTGTCGGCGTCGTCCATGACCGAGTCGAGGTGCAGCGGGGCGCCCGCGACCACTCGCAGCTCGCAGGTGCCGCAGACCCCCGTGCGGCACGATCCGAGCACCGGAAGCCCGTTCTGCTCCAGGGCGGTGAGGATGCTCTGGCCGGCCGGCACGAGCACCTCCCGCCGGCTCTTGCGGCACGAGACGAGCACCGGCTCGGCCGCGGGCGCCGCACGCCGCACGGCAACAAACCGCTCGAGGTGCATCCGCTTGGCCGGTACGAGGGCCGCGACCGCGGTCATGAGCGATTCGGGTCCGCAGCAGTAGACCTCGGCTTCGGGTGAACCCTCGGCCACGATCGTGGCCAGGTGCAGCACGGCGTCGTTCTCGTCAGCAGCGTGAACGCGTACCGGGCCCGGATACCGCGCCGCGAGGTCGTCAGCGAAGGCCATCGTGCTGCGGCTGCGTCCGGCATAGATCAGTCGCCAGACCTGATGCGCCGGCAGCGACTCGATCATCGCCTTGATCGGTGTGATGCCGATTCCGCCGGCCACGAAGAGGTATTCCGGGGCCGGTTCACGGGCGAAGTGGTTCTGCGGCCCCGAGACCTCGATGGTCATTCCGGGCAGCAGGTTCTGGTGAATCCAGGCGCTGCCACCGGCCGATTCGCGGGTGTGCAGCACGGCAATGTCGTAGTGATGACGCTCGGCCGGGTCGCCGCAGAGCGAGTACTGGCGTTGCAGACCGTTCGGCAGGTGCAGGGTCAGGTGGGCACCTGGCTGCCAGGCGGGCAGCCGCCGCCGGTTCGGCAGTTCCAGACGGATGCCGCGCACGCCGTCGGCGACGGTGGTCACGCTCACCACAATCAGGCTCCGTTTCTGCTGCGGGTGCTCGGCTCGCGAGCCACCGAACCGCGCGCCCGCGAGCATCCGTACGATGACGGCGAGGGTGGAGAGGCCGATGAGCGTGATCGCCACGGCTCGATACCACCAGGTGCCCACATCGGTACCGGTGAACCCGGCGTGCAGGGAGACGAGAAGCACGGTGAGGTAGCTCGCCCGGTGCAGAAACTTCCAGAATCGACGCGGCAGGCGCTGCATCAGCAGCGACGAGCCCTGCACGGCGACCAGCAGATAGAAGGCGAGGATGCCGAGGGCAACGGGAAGCGGCTTGAAATCCGTGGCGAAGGGCACGAGCGCCTCGGCCGCGGTGAATTTCAGCCACGGATCGAGCATGAGCGATACCAGGTGCAGGCCGACCATCACGAGCGCGGCACCGCCAAGGTAGCGGTGCAGGTCCTGCAACCAGGCGGGGCTGTCGATGCGGCGCAGCACCCGGGTCGAGAGCAGGATGCCCCACAGCACCGACCCGGTCATGAGCGCCCAGGCGATGATGGCGCTCGCTCGGGTGACATACCACCAGAGGTGTGGATCGATCATAGGTACAGGTTCCAGTTCTCGGAGGCCATCTGGGCCCCCGCATCGTCGATGAGCAATCCGGCGGCGCCGATCGTGGGCAGCCAGGCCAGGTAATCGTCGGGGCTCCGCAGAAATCCGGGTTTGGTGAGGGCCTCCGCACGAGCGCCACAGGAAGCGATCACCGACACGGTCTGAATACGGGTAGCCGCGCTCGCGAGTCGGGCCGGGTCAAGCAGGTGGTGTCGATCCCCGGGTCCGGTCCCGAAACGCTTCTTGCGCTGGCTCGAGGTCGCGAGGGCACCCTGGCTCAGGCGCACCACCGCAGACCGCTCGCTGAGATCGAACGGGTTCTCCACGCCGAGGCGCCAGGCTGCCCCATCAGGCGCGGTACCGGCCACCGCGATGTCGCCGCCGATTTCGGCCATCACACCCCAGGCACCGGCGTCCAGTGCGAACTCGCAGACGAGGTCGGCGGTCAGGCCCTTACCGATACCGCCGGGGTCGAGGGTCGTGCCGATCGGCATGAAGACCACGCCGTCGCGGCTCTCGATTCCGGCCAGATTTCCCGGTGCCCGAGCGGATGTCGGCAGCCGCGTGATGCGCGCCGGATCGACCGCCGAGGCGGTGTACCCGGTCTGCAGCAGCAGCGGCAGCAGGGTCGGGTCGTAGGCGCCGGCGGTGAGGCGGCCGGCGTCGCGCATGCTGTCGAGCAGGCGCACGGTGAGCGCGTCGACCTCGATCGGCCGGCCCTCGGCCCAGTTCAGGCGCGAGATATCGCTGTCCGGCCAAAATCGGCTCCACCGATGTTCGCACCGGTCGGCGAGCGTGAAACAGGCATCCAGCAGGTCGGCGGATGCCCCCACCAGCGTGATCGTGGCCCCGCCGCCCATGAGGCGCTGCCGCCGTGAGATGCTGCGCGGAACGGTATCGGTGTCGTGAAAGACGGCGCGCAGGGCGTCGCGGGCAATCATGTCGCCCGCGCTGACCGGTCGGGACACGGGCTAGCCCCCCGACCCGCCGGAGGTGCCGTGCACGGGCGCCGCTGCGGCGGGCGCCGCCGCTGCCGGAGGCGCCGGAGCCGGAACCGCTGCGGCCGGCGCTGGAACCGCTGTGGCCGGCGCCG
>NZ_SOHE01000056.1 GCF_004403305.1 Cryobacterium frigoriphilum
CCCGGGTTGCGACATTCCGGCGTACTGGACCGAACTGCACCACGTGAAAAGCTACGCCCAGGGCGGCAAAACCGAAGTCGCCAACGGGGTCTGCCTCTGTTACCGACATCATCACGCCATCGACACCTCGGGCTGGCAGATCCGCATGACCCACGGACAACCCGAAGTACTCGGCCCCGCATGGATTGATCCGAGCCAGACGTGGCGGCCCGCACAGACCCACCGCGCCAACCGCCCCGTGAGTTAGGGCCCGCCGGAACAACGCCACGCTTTGAGACATGCCCTAGTTCGGGGGTCAGCCCCGGGCTATGGTCTCCCCGACGCGGAACCCACTCGGGTTTCGGCGCGCTTCGCTCCAGAATGGATCCGAACGTGAATCGACCAGACCAGCCAGCGCCCCACTCCGCTCCTCGCCATCGATCCGTAGCCACTCCAACGCGACTGCCGCGCCGCCGCGGTCTCGCGGCGGCACTCACCGTCGCCCTCTTCGCCGCGCTCGCCCCGGTGGGCGCTCTCGGGGCCTCCGCCCATGAGCCCCTGCCCACCCCGCCGATGAGCGAAGTGCTGACTCCCGAAGCGGATGCTGCCGCACTTGCCGCCGTGACCACTCCGGGCGCCGAGGTCGCAGCCGCCGAGGTGCCGGCCGAGAATCCCGCCGAGGTGCCGGCCGCGGTAGTTGCCGCCGAAACGCCGACCGCCGAAGCTGCCGAAGCTGCCGACGCGGTCGAGGCGGTCGAGGCGGTCGAGGCGGCACCCGATACCTCCCGCCACGCGCCGGTACCAACACCGATACCCGGGCCTGCCATGACCGAGCCTATGGCGACCGGGCCTGCGACGACCGGGCCTGCCACGACCGAGCCCACGACGACCGAGCCCACGCAGCCGACGATGTCGCCCGCGGCTGAATCGTTCGTCGCGCCGTCGCTCGTGACCGGTACCGGAACATCCGGTTCGATCACCGTGCCGGTCACGCCGGGCGTCAGCGGCGAGGTTAGGCTGAGTTTCTCTGGCCTGGCCCCCGGCGTGCAGGTGGCGAATCCCGCTGATCCGGCGAGTCCGATTACGGGCTCGATCAGCGGAATCGATCAGCAGTCGTTCCTCGTGACGCTGCCGGCCTCTCTCGTGCTGTCCCGCTTCGAAATTGAGCTCTCGAATCCGGCGGCGGACGTTGACCTGCTGGTCTTTCGCGCCGACGGTGTCGGCGGCCTGGTCGGAACCCCCGTGGAGGCGGGCCCGACCGCGAGCGAGGCCCAGGAAGTCTTCGTGCTGCCTTCGGTCAACGAATTCCGGGTCGCCGTGCGCAGCTTTGGACCGGCCACCGACTTCGTGTTGCGCACTTTCGGTTCGACGGTGACCTCCTCGGCTGGCCTGCAGGTCATCGATCCGGCCGTACTGCC
The DNA here is from genome assembly GCF_004403305.1 of Cryobacterium frigoriphilum. Lineage (GTDB taxonomy): Bacteria > Actinomycetota > Actinomycetes > Actinomycetales > Microbacteriaceae > Cryobacterium > Cryobacterium frigoriphilum. The sequence goes on from NZ_SOHE01000056.1 coordinate 1,398, forward strand.
GGCCGAAGCCGGAGTGCCCACGAGCTTTACCTATTCTTGGAGCGGGCTGGCCCCGAACGCGGCCTATGTGGCCGCCATCGGCTACGCCTTCGATGCCGGGGTCACTCAATACACGACCGTGCGCATCGACACCACCGAAGACGTCGCCCCGGCCACCCCGATCAACCTCGGGGCCCCGGTGATTTCGGGCCAGGCCGAGGTCGGCCGAGCCCTGCGCGTCGGCACCGGCGAGTGGGACACCACCGACCTGGAGTTCAGCTACCAGTGGCAGTCCGATGGGGTCGATATCGCCGGGGCGACGAGGGCGCGCCATCGGGTGACGGATGCCGACCTGGGCACAGCGCTGTCGGCCGTCGTCACGGCACAGAGCGCCGAGGGGGCAGTGGCGCAGGCGTCGGCCGCGCCGGTTGTTGTGAAGTACACCTCCGCGACCTCGGTCTGGCTGAGCCGGTCGACGGTACCCGCCGGCCATGAGGTCACGATCGGCGTCAAGGTGAAGAGTGCGGGCCCGGTCTCCGGAACCGTCGAAGTTCGCGTCGGCGACGCGCGCTATGACGTGACGCTCAACGCCCGCGGCTACGGCCAATTGACGCTCACCGACCTGGCTCGCGGGGGGTATCGGGTCGGCGCGAACTACGCCGGCAGCGACCTCGTCGCGGGGTCGACGAGCGGCGTCGAACGGTTGCGCGTCACCCGGTAGTCCTGGCGCGTAGCCCTCGAAAAGAGGCATGGACAGGTCGGTGCACGGCGACTAAGGCCGTGCACTTGCCTGTCTTCGGCATGCACGACTTGGCATTTTGCCCCTAGTGAGGGGGTGATGTTGTGCGCTATGTTCAGCACACTGCTGTGCCCCATATTGGGGCAGGACCGTCGGTCACCACACGACTGGCAAACAACTGAACAGACACCTCAGAACGGACTACTACGTGAGCTCCTTCTTCAGACCACCGACCTTCAGAGCACCGACATTCAGAGCACCGACCTTCAGAGCACCGAACCACCGACCCCCGACCCGCACCCTGCGCGACCTCACCGCCGTCACCCTCGCCGCCTCACTCGTCGCGGCAGCCACTCTCGTCGGCGGCGCTGCGGCCGTCGCAGCGCCGGCCTCGAGCGGACTCGAAACCATCATTGGCGGCGCGGCGCGGCCCGCCATCGACTTCACCGCCGGCCGATTCATCGTGACCCTGGCCGAACCGGCCGTCGCCACCTACGAGGGCGGCGTCAACGGGTTCGCCCGTACGGCGCCGGGCAACGGAGCAAAACTCGACCCGCAGAGTCGCGCGTCAGAGGACTACTCCAAGTACCTGGGCGACAAGCAGAAGAAAGTCGCGGCATCCGTCGACGCCGACATCGACTACTCGTACACGCTCGCCCTCAACGGCTTCGCCGCAGACCTCAGTGCCACGCAGGCCGCCGAACTGTCGGCGCAGAAAGACGTCGTGGCAATCACGCCCGATGAACTCAAGCAGGTCACCGCCGTCTCCTCGACCGAGTTTCTCGGCCTCGAAGGCGACGACGGAGTCTGGGCCGGCCTCGGCGGCACTGCCGAGGCCGGCGCTGGCACGGTGATCGGTGTGCTCGACACCGGAATCGCCCCCGAAAACCCCTCCTTCGCCGGTGATGACCTCGGCACTGCGGCCGGCGCCGCCCCCTACCTCGTGGGCGAAACGATCACCTTCCAGAAGGGTGACGGCGGAACGTACACCGGCTCCTGCACCGCCGGCGTGCAGTTTGCGAGCGACGATTGCAGCACCAAAATCGTCGGAGCGCGCTACTTCGCCACCGGGTTCGGTGCCGCCAACATCGGCAGCACCGCTGACGGCGAATACCTGTCGCCGCGCGACGGTGACGGCCACGGCTCGCATACCGGCAGCACTGCCGGAGGCAACTTCGGCGTGCAGGCCACGATCAACGGCCTCGACTACGGACTGATCTCCGGTGTGGCTCCGGCGGCGAAAATCGCCGCCTACAAGGTCTGCTGGACCGCGGTCCCCGGCGTCGGCAATGATGGTTGCGCCACAAGCGACCTGCTCGCCGGTATCAACCAGGCCGTGCAGGACAACGTCGACGTGCTCAACTATTCGATCGGCGGCGGAGCCGCTGAAACCACTGTCTCGCCGACCGATCAGGCCTTTCTCGGAGCGGCCTCGGCCGGAATCTTCGTCGCCGCCTCGGCCGGAAACTCCGGCCCCGGCGCGTCAACACTCGACAACGCCTCGCCGTGGATCACCACGGTCGCCGCGAGCACCATTCCCGGCTATGAGGCCACGGCCACGTTCGGCGATGGGGCCGGATACGCCGGAGCATCCATTTCGGTGGATCGCACGCCGGGCGCCACGCCGCTGAGCGGTGCGCTCGTGCGCGCCGACCTCGTCGCCGTCGCCGGTGCCGACCTGCCCGACGCGCTGCTCTGCGCGCCGGACTCCCTCGATCCGGCGCTCGTCGCCGGCGCCATCGTGCTGTGTGAGCGCGGGGTCTACGACCGCACCGCCAAGTCGGCCGAGGTGCTGCGCGCCGGCGGCACGGGCATGCTGCTCGTCAACCGTGCACCGAGTTCGATCGACACCGACAATCACTCGGTTCCGACCGTGCACCTCGATGGCCAGTACTGGGACGCCGCGTACGCCTACGCCGGCACGACCGGTGCGACCGCGACCTTCACCCCCGGCAACTCGACCGCCGAGACCCCGCCGACCCCCGTGGTCGCCGGATTCTCGTCGCGCGGCCCGGTGCAGGCCGACGGCAGCGACATTCTGAAGCCCGACATCACCGCGCCCGGGGTAGCGATTCTTGCCGACGGCGCCAACGCCGAGGGCGAGGCGCCGACTTGGCAGTTCATCTCAGGAACGTCGATGTCGAGCCCGCAGATCGCGGGCCTCGCCGCCCTCTACCTGGGCGAGCGCCCCACGGCGACACCGGCCGAAATCAAGTCGGCCATGATGACGAGCGCATATGACACCGTGAATGCCGCCGGCGAGCCGGTCACCGACCCCTTCACTCAGGGCTCAGGTCACGTCGACCCGACCAAGTTCTTCGAACCCGGCCTGCTCTACCTCAACGGCACCACCGACTGGTATTCCTACATTCAGGGCATCGGCTATGAGGTCGGCGCCGTGGCCGTAGACGCGAGCAACCTCAACCTTGCGTCCATCGCGATCGGGTCGCTCACCGCGCCCGAAACGGTCACCCGTACGGTGACCGCGACGGCCGCCGGCACCTTCACCGCCCAGCCGGTCACGGTACCGGGAATCAACGCGGTCGTCTCGCCGGCGACCATGACCTTCGGTGCCGCCGGTGAATCGCAGAGTTACAGCGTGACATTCAGCAGAACGGATGCCCCGCTCGACCAGTTCAGCACCGGCTCGCTCAATTGGGTAAGCGGCTCCGGAACGGTCGTGCACAGTGCGATCGCCGTGCAGCCGGTCGCTCTCGTGGCCCCTGCGACCGTCAGCGGGACCGGCATCGACGGCAGCGTCGACGTGGCCGTCACCCCCGGCTCGACCGGAGACATCGCGGTGAACCTGCGCGGTCTTGCGGCCGGCCTGCAGCAGCCCGACAGCGCCAACCCGGGCAGCCCGAACACCGGCAGCGGCACCGCCGGTGACGAGTTCACGTACCAGGTCGAGGTGCCCGCCGATACCGGCGTCGCTCGCTTCGACCTCGACTCGATCGACCAGACGGCCGACCTCGATCTGATCGTCTATCTGCTCGACGGTGACGGCGGCACGCCGCTCGCCGGCTGGCAATCGGCCACGGGATCGGCCTCCGAGCTGATCGACCTCGTCGACCCGGACGCCGGCTTCTACCAGGTGGTCGCATCCGTCTACAGCGGAACGACCGCGTTCGACGTGACCACGTACTCGGTGCTCGCCGCGGCCGGAGAGGGGGCCTTCACGGCGACCCCCGCCGTGATCGCCGGTGAGCAGGGCCTCGAATCGACGGTGACGCTCGGCTGGGCCGGTCTGGCACCCGAGACCGGCTACCTCGGACTCGTCGGCTACGGCGACACCGCGGTCTCGACCGTCGTCTCGGTCGAATCGGGCCCGGCTCCCGAGCCGCAGGCGCCGGTCAACACCGTGGTGCCGAGCATCACGGGCACCATGCAGGTCGGCAAGACCCTCACGGCCAACCCGGGGGAGTGGAACATCGCTGACCTCACGTTTGGCTACCAGTGGCAGGTGGACGGCGCGGACATTCGCAACGCGACGAAGTCCACGTTCAAGCCGACGAAGTCGATCGGCGGCAAGACCGTCACCGTTGTGGTGACCGCGACGGCCCCACCCGCCGCTGCGCTGCCGGCCGGGCAGGCGACATCCGCCGGCGTGCTGGTGAAATTCGGCGCGACGGTGAGCGTGTCACTGAGTAAGAACAGCGTGAAGGTCGGCGACCGCGTCGACGCTCGGGTGTCGGTCGCCTCTGACGGAGCCGTGACCGGCCCGGTCACGGTGACGGTCGGTGACGCGGTCTACCCGGTCACGCTCGATAAGAAGGGTATGGGAACGGTGCGGGTGGCCACAGAGGCCGCGGGCACGTACGCGGTGACGGCGAGCTACGCCGGCAGCACGGACGAGGCCGCGGCCGAGAGCCGCGCCACGAGCCTGAGGGTGCGCCGCTAGGTCGCACCAGGTCGCACCAGGTCGCGAGAGCGGGTCAATCGTCGGTTTGAGCAGCTGAAACCGACGGTTCACCCGCTCTCGCGGCGAGGGGAAGGGGAATGTTGAGTCTGCCCCTAGAAGAGGGGGAGCGAATGGACTAGATTCACCAGACGTGGGTTTCCGTCGGGAGCCCGTTCTCCCGATTGGAACACTCGTGAGTTCAGTTGTCAGGTCCCTGCTCCGCCCCCGTTTCACCTCCGCCCGTTTCACACCTTCCCGCTTCACACCTGCCCGCTTCACACCTGCTCGTTTCACCACCGCCCGCCTCACGCCGACCGCAGCACTCGTCGCCGCGTTGATGGTCGTGTCCGGTGCATTCACCTCGGCCGCCGTCGCCGCCGGAACCGGTGGCGAGGTCTCCGACCTGGCGGCTCCGGCATCCGTCGTCGGCAGCGGCCCGACCGGATCGGTGAGCGTGCCCGTCACCCCCGGCGTCACCGGGCCGGTGTCGCTGAGCCTCAGCGGGCTCACGGCCGGGGCGCGGGTGCCGAATCCCGGTGACGCCGCGAGTGCGGTGACCGGACGGGCCGCGACCGGAGACGCGTTCAGCTACCGGGTCGAGGTGCCGGCCGGCAGCCGTTTCGTGCGCTTCGACCTCGACTCGATCGGCGACGGCGCCGACCTCGACCTGAACATCGTTCTCGACCGGCCCGGCGAGGAGTCCGTGATGTGGGACGCGCAGAGCGACGCGAGCGACGAACACGTCGACATTCCGGGCGCCCCCGGCGGCTCGTATCTGATTGCCGTCACCGCCTACTCGGGCGCCAGCGACTTCACGCTCACGAGCTTCGCGGTGCCGAGCGGATCGGGCGCCGGCACCTTCACCGCGACCCCCTCGACCCTGGCGGGTGAGGCGGCGGTCACGGCGAACGTCGGCCTGTCGTGGGCCGGGCTGCAGGCCGGCGCCGCCTACCTCGGGGTAATTGAGTACGGGGCCACCGGAGTGAGCACGGTCGTGACGGTCGGGGCGGGGTCTGGCGGCTCCGCCAGCTCCGGCGGCTCCGCCGGCTCGGGCTCCCCGGACGGCGCTGGGGGTTCCGGAGCCCCGACCGATCCGGGCAGCCCCGACGAGCCGGGTGCCCCGCCGCTCGCGAACGCCATGAATTCCGCTCCGCCGAACATCGGCGGCACCCCGGAGGTCGGCCGAACGTTGCGCGCCCGCGCCGGCGAGTGGCAGCCGGCCGGCCTTGACTTCGCGTACCGGTGGCGGGCCGACGGGGTCGACATCGCGGGTGCGACCGGGTCGCGCTACCGGGTGACGGATGCCGTGGCCGGGCGCGTCGTCACACTGGTGGTCACGGCGACCGCCGACGGGTTCTCGCCGGCGCTCGCCGTGTCGAGCGGTGTGCGGGTGAAGGCCGTGTCGAAGGTGACGCTGACACTGAACCGCAGCGCGGCATCCGTCGACCGCACGATCATCGCGCGCATTCGGGTCGTCAGCACGAAGCCGGGCGAGGCCGACGTGCCCCAGACCGGTGCGGTCATCGTCACGGTCGGCGGCCGAGACTTCACCGTGCAGCTCGGTCGTGGCGGCCGGGCGAGATTCACCCTGCCCGACCTGAAGTCGGGAACCCACCGGGTGAGCGCAAGCTGGGCGGGCACCGCGACGGTGGCGGGGGATACAAGCCCGACCGTGGGCGTGCGCCTGCGACTCGGTTAGCCCGGGGGCGCTTAGGCTAAACGGATGACCTCCGGAAAGCTGCCGAAACCCCGGCTCGCCCGCGAGGTGTACGTGCTCGGCGTCATCGCATTCTTCGTCATGGTCGGCTTCGGCGTGGTCGTACCCGTTTTGCCGGTCTACGTGCGCAGCTTCGACGTGGGCTACCTCGAGGTCGGCGCCGTGCTGAGCGCATTCGCGCTCATGCGACTGGTGGCGAGCCCGTTCGTTCCGCGGCTCATCGACTGGGCGGGGGAGCGCACGATCCTCGCGGTGGGCATCGGCATTGTTGCGGTGTCGAGCGGCCTCGCAGGACTTGCCGACACCTACCCGCAGCTGCTGTTGCTGCGCGGCGCCGGCGGCATTGGGTCGGCCATGTTCTCGGTCTCGGCGATGACGCTGCTGCTCGCATCGACGTCGCCGACCATGCGCGCCCGCGCCCTCGGCTTCTACCAGGGTGGCTTTCTGATCGGCGGCATGGCCGGCCCCGCCATTGGCGGTCTGCTCGCGACCCTCTCCCTGACGGCGCCGTTCTTCTTTTACGCCGGCACCCTCGCGGTCGCCGGACTCGTCGGCGTGATCATGCTGCGCCCGACCCGCGGTGCCGCCGCGTCGACCGCGGCGACGGATGCCGCGCTGCCCTTTCGCACGGTGCTCGCCGACCCGAGATTTCGCGCCGCGTGCCTGGCCAACTTCGCCCAGGGCTGGACCTCGCTCGGCGTGCGCGCCGCGCTCATTCCGGTGCTCATCGTCGAGGTGCTGCGCGGCCCGACCGCCTGGACCGGCATCGCCTTCGCCTGCGCGGCGGTCGCACAGACGCTCGCGCTGGCACCCGCGGCCCGGTTCATCGACACCGTCGGGCGACGGCCGGCCATCATCGGAGCGTTCGCCGCGGCATCCGTCGTCATCATGGCAGTGCCGTTCGCGCCGAACATCTGGGTGCTGGGCGGCCTGCTCTGCCTCTACGGCGTGGCGGCCGCGTTCATGGGAACCGCGCCCGGCGCGGCCCTCGGTGATGCGGCCGGCTCGCGCGGCGGGCGTCCGGTCGCCGTGTTCTCGATGTTCGCCGACGCCGGCGCGATCGTCGGGCCGCTCGTCGCGGGCTGGCTCGTCGACACCGTGTCGTACCAGGCGGCGTTTCTCGTGGGCGCTCTCTTTCTACTCGGCGCGGCCGGCTACGCCCTGCGGATGCCCCGGGAGACCCGGTCGAGCCGGTCCTGAGGTTCGAGCGGCGGCTCTGGGCGATGATCGCGCCCGAAACGGGTAAGCGCTACGGCCGTTACCGTAGCGGCCACCCGTATCGGGCGCGCTCGTGACCCCCAACCGGGAATACCCCGAGTGAATCATGCGTTCGCATAGATATCGCCTAGGCTGGGCGTCACCGCATACTTCAGAAGGGCCCTCCATGACCGTCCTCACCTCCGGACTCCACCACGTCACCGCCATCGCCGGCGCTCCCCAGCGCAACATCGACTTCTACGTCACCGGACTCGGCCTGCGCCTGGTCAAGCGCACCGTGAACTTCGACGACCCGGGCACGTACCACCTCTACTACGGCGATGACTCCGGCCGCCCCGGCTCGCTGCTGACGTTCTTCCCCTGGGCCGGTGTGCGCACGGGCGTGCACGGCGTCGGGCAGTCCACGAGCACCGCCTTCTCGGTGCCGGCCGGCAGCCTCGGCTGGTGGCAGAAGCACTTCGCCGACCTCGGCGTCGACTCAGCCATCACCTCGACCTCGTCGAGTGAGGAGCGCCTGTCGCTTCGCGACCCCGACGGCCTCGGCCTCGATCTCGTGGCCTCGTCGACGGTGGATCCGCGCGATCCGTGGGATTCGGCATCCGTTCCCGCCGAGTACGCCGTGCGCGGGCAGCACTCCTCGGTGCTGACCGTCGCCGACCCGACCGGCACACTGCAGGTACTCACCCGCGACCTCGGCATGCACGTCATCTCCGAAGAGGGCAACCGCACCCGGGTGGGTGCCGGCGACGGCGATCCCGGCGCGCTCGTCGATGTGATCGCCGACCCAACCGGACAGGCCGGCCTCACCGCCGGCGGCACGGTACACCACGTCGCCTTCCGGGTACCCGACCGGGCCACGCAGGCAGAGTGGCGTCAGGAACTCGTCGAGCGCGGCTACGGCGTGACGGAGATCCTCGACCGTGACTACTTCACCTCGATCTACTTCCGCGAGCCCGGCGGCGTGCTGTTCGAGATCGCCACCGACACCCCCGGCTTCGACATTGACGAACCGCTGCTGGAACTGGGTCGCTCGCTGAAGTTGCCGCCGTGGCTCGAGCCGAGCCGCGAGGCCATCGAGCACTCCGTCGTGCCGATCACCGTTCCGGCCGAGAACAACCCCGCGCTCGTCGCGGGCGTCTGAGGCCGCGCATGACCGCGAGTGCCGACTCCACCGGCACCGGCACCGACACCGACACCGGCACCGACAGCCGCACCGGCACCGACACCGGCACCGGCACCGACACCGGCACCGTCGGGACGGATGCCGCGGCGCCCGGCCCCGACCCGGCCGCCGCCGCGCTCGTCGCGGCCTGGCCGCACGCCTACCGGCAGGGAGTGGCTGGCCACCCCGTGCTGCTGATGCTGCACGGAACCGGCGGCACCGAGCACGATCTGCTCGGGCTCGCCGACGCCCTCGACCCCCAGGCCACGGTGCTCTCCCCGCGCGGACGTGTCACCGAGATCGGCATGAACCGCTGGTTCCGCCGCCTCGCCGAGGGCGTCTTCGACCTCGACGATGTCGAGCTGCGCTCCGACGAGCTGGCGGACTTCGTGACCGCGGCTCGGGCGCACTACGAACTCGGCGGGCTGAACCTCGTCGCCGTCGGATTCTCGAACGGCGCGAACGTGGCCCTCGCGACGGCGCTGCGGCATCCGTCGACCGTGCCGCACGTGATCGCGTTCTCGGGCATGCATCCGCTGCCCGGCCGCGTGGCGGACACCGATCTGAACGCCACGAGCGTGCTGTTGCTGAACGGCGAGAGCGACCCGATGGCACCGCTCGCGAGCGTCGACGCGCTCGCGGCCGAACTCGAGGCCCGCGGCGCCGCCGTGCAGCAGGTGCGGCGTACCGGCGGCCACGGGGTCACCGAGGCCGACGTCTACGCGGCCCAGGGCTGGCTTGCCCGCTGAGCGTCGCTAGTTCGAGAGCTCTTTGCGGCCGGAGAGCACACCGCTGACCGTGGCAATAATCGCGAACACGATGCCGACCGGGGCCAGGCTCAGGTCCCACCAGGCGAGGGCGGCCGCGCCGAAGACGCAGATCTCGATCAGGGCCTTGCCGAAGGGGTCGAGCCTGAAGACAGCCTTCGGAGAACGGAACAGCGCCCACAGCACAATGGCGAAGGCCGGCGCGGCAATGCCGATGAGCACACCCGGCCACGGCAGCGGCCAGCCGAGAAAGCCCCACAGAGCGAGGGTGACGAAGGCGAACAGTTCGAGCACGAGCCGAAGGATGTCGTTGGGGCCGACCTGGGGCGTTGCGCTGGTATTTGTCACCCGTCAATCTTAGCGACCGGCGGCTGGTCCTCCCGCAGCCTGGAGGTCGCCTCGCCTGGTTTCGACCAGCGCGCTTCGCGCGCAGGCTCAACCAGCGAATTTCCCCCTCGCTGGTTGAGCCGGCGCGCAGAGCGCGCCGGTCGAAACCGGGCGGGCCCCCCTAGAGTCTGGAGGTCGCCTCGCCTGGTTTCGACCGGTCGCACGCTCCCGGCTCAACCAGCGGATTTCCAGCACGCTGGTTGAGCCGGCGCGCGAAGCGCGCCGGTCGAAACCGGGCGGGCCGACCTGCAGAGCCGCGGGTCCGCTACTTGAAGATGATCGTGCGGATGCCGTCGACCAGCACGCGGTTCTCGGCGAACCACTTCACCGCGGTCGTCAGGGTGCGGCTCTCTTCGTCCTGGCCGATCGCGACGAGCTCCGCGGGGGTGCGCGAGTGGTCGACCCGCACGACATTCTGCTCGATGATCGGGCCCTCGTCGAGCTCGCCGGTCACGAAGTGTGCGGTCGCGCCGATCAGCTTCACCCCGCGGGCATGCGCCTGCCGGTAGGGATTGGCGCCCTTGAAACCGGGCAGGAACGAGTGGTGGATGTTGATGGCCCGGCCCGCGAGCGCGTCGCAGAGCTCGGGGGAGAGAATTTGCATGTAGCGGGCGAGCACGACGAGTTCGATGTCGTGCTGCTCGACCGCCTGCAGAACGCGGGCCTCGAAGGCGGCCTTGCTCGCGGCATCCGTGATCGGGCGCGATTCGAAGGGCACGCTGTAGAAGCCGACGAGGTCGCGCAGGGTGCCGTGGTTGCTGAGCACGAGCGGCACCTCGATCGGCAGCTGTCCGCCGCGCTGGCGAAAGAGCAGGTCGTTGACGCAGTGGCCGGCGGTCGACGCGAGCACGAGGGTGCGCAGCGGACGGCCGACGACGTCGACGACGGCGTCCATGTCGTACCGGGCGATGACCGGCGCGAGCACGGCCGACAGTTCGGCCTGAGCGGCGGGCGACTCGACCTGCAGGCGCATGAAGAAGCGCCCGGTATCGTCGCTGGAGAACTGCTGGCTCTCGAGAATGTTTCCCTGTGCCTGCACGATCGCGCCGGTGATGGCGTGCACGATTCCGGGCTGGTCGGCACAGACGAGGGTGATCACCCAGTGATGCGGGGCGGAAGAAGTCATCCGCCCAGAATACCCGCCGCGCCCCCGGGCCCGATGCCGGGCCGGGCGACGGATGCGCGCGCTCGCCCCATCCGCACACCTTGACCGCGTGGGTGGTCGGGGTAGACTCCGTGTTGGTCGTGCTGAACAAGTCGGCCCCGGGCGCGCACGCCGGCGCGCAGTCGAGTGGCCTCGATCTCGGTGTGAATGGTCCCACCGGGCTCTGCTTCGACTTCCCAGTGCGAATAGTGCGAATGCAGCCATGACCAATACCGCCAGTATCTTCTTGCCCACCGGGGCGATCCGTGTCATTCCCGGAACACCCCCCGACAAAACCGACCCGCCGTTTCCGTGGGTCGGCCTCATCACCCTCGCCGCGGCCGTCTTTCTCTCGGTGACGAGTGAAATGCTGCCGACCGGCCTGCTGCCCGAGATGAGCCGCAGCCTGGGCGTCGCCGAGAGCCAGATCGGGCTGCTCGTGTCCTGGTTCGCCTTCACGGTCGTGCTCACGAGCGCCCCGGTCGCGATCTGGACCCGCCGGTTTCCTCGCCACGGTCTCATCATCGTCGTACTCGTGATCTTCGCGATCAGCAACATCCTCACCGCGATTGCGCCGACCTACGAGCTTGTCGTCGCCGCGCGGGTGCTCGGCGGCGTCGCGCACGGGCTGTTCTGGTCGGTCGTCGGCGCCTACGCCGGGCACCTGGTGCCGAAGAAGCAGATCGGCCGGGCCGTGTCGATCACCGTCGCCGGGGGCACGCTCGCCTTCGTCTTCGGGGTGCCGCTCGGCACCGCCGGCGGCCACCTGCTCGGCTGGCGGCTGTCGTTTGTCGTGCTCGCCGCTTTGATGCTCGTCGGCGCCGTACTGGTCTGGAAGTTTCTGCCTCCCGTCGCGCGCTATTCGACCGGTGCGCCGGCATCCGCTGCCGGGAAAGCTGCCGGGAAAGCTGCCGGGAAAGCGTCCGGGCAGGGCGGCGCGAAAATCAGGCAACCGCGGGACGCGACCGTTCCGGCGGTGGTGCTGATCTGCACCATCACGGGCATCACGATGATTGGCCACTACAGTTTTTACACCTACATCGCACCGTTCCTGCTCGACGGCCTGGGCGTCGACCTGGGCCTCATCGCCCCGCTGCTCTTCGCCTACGGAGTCGCCGGCGCGGTCGGCCTGCTGCTCGTCGGCACGGTCTTCGGCCCGCGGCCGAGCCTTGGCCTGATTCTCGGGCTCGCCGTCAGCGCCCTCAGCGTGACGCTGCTCGCGGTTTTCACCGCGACCCTGCCGGTCGCACTTGCCGCCTTCGTGCTCTGGGGAATGGCGTTCGGCATGCTGCCCCCGCTGCTGCAAACCCGGATGCTGCACGCCGCGTCGCCGCAGATTCGCGACACCGCGAGTGCCTTCTATACCACCGCGTTCAACGCCGGCATCGGCGGCGGGGCGCTGCTCGGCGCGCTGCTGCTCGACGGCGTCGGCCTCGAGGCGGTGCCGTTCGTCTACGTGGGCCTGCTGCTGGTGGCCCTCGTGCTCGTGATCGTCACCGACCGCCTGACGCACCAGCGCTCCCGCGTGGACACCCCTCCCGCGAGAGCGGGTGAATTGTCGGTCTGACGCGGTCAGAACGACGAATCACCCGCTCTCGCGGGATTGGGCGCGGTTTGGGCGCGGTTTGGGCGCAGTTTGGGCGCGGTTTGGGCGCAGGCGCGGGAGCGGGCGGGGCTATTACGAGCGCAGGAGCTCGATCGAGGCCTCGAGCGGGGTCGCGCCGACCGAGGTGCCGACGTGCACCTGAAAGGCGCCCGCCTCGTAGTTCCAGCCCTCGTTCCAGTCGGCGAAGGCCCGCACCGGCAGCGGCACGCTCACGAGCGTGGACTGCCCGGCGTCGAGCGTCACGGCGGTGAAGCCCGCGAGCCAGCGCACCGGCCGGTCGATCGCGCTGTCGGCACGGCTGAGGTACACCTGCACGACCTGTTTGCCGGCGCGCGCACCGGTGTTGGTGAGCGTCAGGGTGACGGATGCCGCGGCATCCGCTGCGCCACCAGCATGCGCAGCAGCAGCAGCAGCAGCAGCAACATCAATCGTCGGCGCCACCCGCAGATCGGCGAGCTCCCAATCGGTGTACCCGAGGCCGAAGCCGAACTCGTAGGCCGGCACGCGGGCCGCCTTCAGCCAGGCGCGGTAACCGATGTGGATTCCCTCGTCGTAGCGCAGCACACCGTCAGCCGGGGTCACGTTCAGCACCGGTACGTCGTCGAGGGTGACGGGCCAGGTGGTGGGCAGGCGCCCGCCCGGTTCGACCGTGCCGAACAGCATGTCGGCGAGGGCATTGCCGTATTCCTGGCCGCCGAAATAGGTGAGCAGGATGCCCTGCACGGCGTCACGCCAGGGCAGCAGAACCGGCGATCCGGAGTTCACGATCACGATCGTGCGCGGGTTGACGGCGGCGACGGCGCGTACCAGGTCGTCCTGTCGGCCGGGCAGGTCGAGGTTCTCGCGGTCGAAGCCCTCCGATTCGACCTGGGCGTTGGTGCCGACGACGATGATCGCGACGTCTGCGGCGCGGGCGGCCTCGACGGCTTCCGCGATGAGCTCGTCGGGGCGGGAGATGTCGGCTTCGAGGCCGATCGAGATGCCGAGCACCCCGGCGAAGCTCGTGTCGCGTGATTCCAGGTCGAATTCCACCATCAGGGTGACCGGCGTTCCGGCCGTCACGGCGAGTTCGGCGGTGACCGAGGGCGGGGTCAGCATGCTCGCGCCGAGGTCGAGGCCGACCGCGAGCGCGGTCTGTTCTGCGACGAGCCTGCCGTCGGCGAAGATGCGGCCGTGGCCGACCGCCGCGAAGCCGAAGTGCACGGTTGCGGTCACGTCCGGGGTCCAGACGACCGACATCTCGAGCACGTTCGCGTCATCGACGGGGGCGTCGCCGCCGAAGTAGGTGAGCGCCGTCGCCCGGCGGTCTTCGCGGAACATTTCGTCGCGCTCGGAGTCGAGAAACCGCACGAGCATGCCGGGTGTTCCGGTAGCGGGGTTCTTAATGCTCGCGAGCGGCAGTTCGGCAATGCCCTTCTGCACGACCGCGCCGACCGAGTAGGTGACCTGCGCGTTCGGCAGGGCCGCGCGAATGCCGTCGATCGGGGTGACGATCTTCTCGGGCAGCACGGTCGCGCTGCCACCGCCCTGGGTGCGTGCGTGCAGGGCGTTGTGGCCGATCACGGCGACGCGGGTGAGCGCATCCGCCGCGAGCGGCAGCGCCGGGGTCCCGGTCGAGGGACCGTTCGTCAGGCTCGCGTTGCGCAGCAGCACACTTCCCGCGGCACTCGCCGTGCGGGCGAAGGCGATGCCGTCTTCGACGGTGCCGGGGGCGGCATGCACGGCGTCGAAGCCTTCAAGGGCGCCGACGCGGGCGGCGAGGCGTAAGAGTCGCAGCACCTTGCGGTCGATGTTGGCCTCGGGCACTCGGCCATCAGTCACGGCGGCGAGCAGTGCCGGGCCCCAGGCGCCGGCGGGGCCGGGCATCGCGAGGTCCTGCGAGGCGTTGGCGGCGTCGACGCTGCGCACGCCGGTCCAGTCGCTGATCACGACGCCGTCGAAGCCCCATTCGGAGTTGAGCGGGGTCTCGAGCAGGTCGTTCTTGGTCGCGGTGACGCCGTTGATCGAGTTGTAGGAGCTCATAACGAGCCAGGCGTGGGAGTCGGTGATGGCCTTTTCGAAGGCGAGCAGGTACAGCTCGCGCAGGGCGCGGTCGCTGACCTCGGTGCTCGCGGTGAAGCGCTCGGTCTCGTAGTCGTTGGCCACGTAGTGCTTGGGGGTGGCGCCGACACCGTTGGACTGCGCGCCGTTGACATAGGCGGCGGCCAGTTCGGCGGTCAGGATCGGGTCTTCGCTGAAGCCCTCGAAGTGGCGGCCGCCCAGCGGCGAGCGGTGCAGGTTGATGGTCGGGCCGAGAATGACGTCGACGCCCTTGCGGCGGGCTTCGACGGCGGATGCCGCGCCATAGCGGGCAGCGATCCCGGTGTCCCACGACGACGAGAGGGCAGTTGCCGAGGGAAAGTTGAGCGAGGGGGAGCGCTCATCCCAGACCTCGCCGCGTACGCCGCTCGGACCGTCGGAGACGAGCAGGCGGCGCAGGCCGATCTTCTCTATCGGGTAGGTGGTCCAGAAGTCGCGGCCGGTGAGCAGCTGCACCTTCTCGTCGAGGGAGAGGCGGGCCAGCAGCTCGGTGAGCCGGGCCGTCTCGGCGGCGGAACTGTAGGTGCCGGTGCTGGTTGACGTGCTGGTTGACGTGTTGGTTGAGATGTTGGTCGTGAGGTCAGTCATGAGGGGTCGCTTTCGGTTGCGTGCGGGACGAGTTGCGAGCGGGAAATCGCGTGTGGAAGAACGTGAAGTGAGCGGTTTCGGAAACGGAAGCGGGGCATCCGCTACTTGACGCCCTTGACCCGGGACACCGCGAGCACTCCGAACAGGCCGACGACGGCGCCGCCGAGAAACAGGCCGGGGTACCCGGCGAGGGCGATGACGCCGGGGGCGGCGACGGGTACGAGGGACTGCGGCAGGGCCTGGGCGATGTTGACGACGCCGAGGTCCTTGCCGTTGTCTTCCGAGGAGGGCAGCACGTCGGTGATCAGTGCGAGGTCGACGGCGTAGAAGGCACCCATGCCGGCTCCGAGAATCAGTTCGCCGGCGAAGACGACCGCGAGGCTCGGGGCGAAGGCGATCGTGGAGAGCCCGACGACGGCGACGAGGGCGGCGACGAGCACGAAGATTTTGCGCTTGCCGAGGCGGTCACTGAGCCAGCCGGCCACGAAGGTCGTGGACAGCACGCCGACCGTGTAGAACAGGGTCGCGTAAAAGACCTGGGTGGCGACGGTTTCGGCGGTCTCGCCGAGGTTGGCGATGAGAAAAAAGGTGAGGTACGTGGTTGCGGTCGCGGCGGCGCCGGTCAGCAGAAAGCGAGTCAGCCAGGCCCAGCCGAAGTCGGGGTTGCTGCGCGGGTTGAAGGCGAAAGATCCGAGGAATTCTTTTACCCCGAAGCTGTCCACGGGCTTGTCGAGCCGCACGCGGTCCTTCATGATGAGCGCCCAGCCAATCACGATGGCGCAGCCGACAGCGCCCGGCACCAGCATCTGCAGCGAGGTCGAGGAGAAGAGCTGCACGATGAACACGCCGAGCACGAGCGAGCCGTTCTGGGCGACGCCGACGGCGGCGGCGACGCGGCCGCGGTACTTCGGGCGGGCAGTGTCGGCCATGGTCGCGATCACGCCGGCCAGGGCGGCATTGAATCCGGTCTGGGCCAGCGCCCATCCCGCGACGACGCCGGTGACGGTCGTCGCGCTCGAGATCACGATCAGGGCCAGGTAGCCCACGAGAACGCCGGCGATGATCCAGGGGCGGCGCATGCCGAAGCGGCCGCGGGTGCGGTCGGAGAGCCGGCCGGCGAGGGGGTTCACGATCATGGCCAACAGGGCTCCGACGCCGAGCACGATTCCGAGGCTCGCGGCGCTCGTCTCGGGGGTGATTTCGTTGATCTTGAGGGCCATCGAGACGATGACCGGGGGGAGCAGGGCGATGAAGAGCCCCACCATCGCGATCGGCATGCCGACTTCTGCCCGCAGGGTACCGGCGGGGCGACGCGTGCCGGCCGCGGGGGCGGCAGGCGAAGTGGGCCCCGAGTCGGCCGAATCTGCGGCGCCTGGGGTAGTTCCGAGCGTGTTACTGACGTTTCTGGCCACGATGCCTCCGAGCAGTCCGAGCCACCCTCATTGGCGGCAACAGCTGTAGCGTAGCACCCAATCCCAACCAATGGTAGGTATTGTCAGCACTGCTACGGTGAACCCATGAGCAACGCCGTTCCCGCCCGCCGTTACGCCAAGGGCGAGGCCAAACGCCGCGAGATTCTGGCCGCCGCGTTGCAACTCATCGCGGAGTCCGGGTACCGCAATTCAACCCTGCAGGACGTGGCGGATGCCGTCGGCCTGACCAAGGCGGGCGTGCTGCACTACTTCGAATCCCGCGAAGACCTCATCACGCAGGTGCTTCAGGGCAGGGACGACCACGACGCCGTGCAGTTGGCCCAGGAGGCGCGGGCCGGAGCGGGCGACCGAGAGGACGACATGCTGACCCTGCTGAGCCGAGCCATCCGCCTCAATGCGTCGGTCCCCGGCATGGTGCAGCTGTACTCCAGAGTGGTCGTCGAGGCTGAGGACCCGCAGCACCCCGCGCACGACTATATTTCCGAGCGCTACGAGCTGGTAGCGGCGCGCATCGCGGCGAGCGTGCAGCAGCGGCAGAGCCTCGGCACGGCGCGCGCCGACCTCGATCCGGCGCAGGTCGCACGAATCGTGATCGCGGTCAGCGACGGCCTGCAGCTGCAATGGATGCACGCGAGGGACGACATCGATATGTCCGTGGACTTCGACGCCGCGCTCACGCTCATCCTCGGCCCCGCCTAGCCACGCGCTGCTCGTCCTGTGCGCGAACAGCGTCGGGTCAGTCGCGCGGGCGGTCGGAGAGCGGCCGGTTGGCGACGACCGGCACGTGACCGGTGAAGCCGTCGCGCGCGGCCGCGATCTCGAAAATACGCCCGCGGCAGGCGTACCAGCCCGCCATCAGCCCCGGAATGATGAGCACGAGCGAGCTGATCGTGAGGGTGCCGACCGGCCAGTCGAACGCCATCAGCACGAGCACTCCGACCAGAAAGACGAGGGTGACGTAGCCCGAGTACGGGGCCCACGGCATCCGGAACACCGGCCGCACCAGAATGCCGCGTTTCGCCCAGGCCTGCAGTCGCAACTGGCACAGCACGATCATTCCCCACGCGCTGACGATGCCGATCGCGGCCATGTTGAGCACGATTTCGAAGGCCTCATCGGGAACGATCGCGTTGAGGCCAACGCCGAGCAGCGTCACGACGCCGGTCAGCAGGATACCGCCGAAGGGCACTCCTCGGCGGCTGATCTTGCCGGCGAAGCGCGGTGCCGAGCCGGCGAGAGACATCGACCGAAGTATGCGCCCGGTGGAATACAGGCCGGCGTTGAGCGAGGACAGCGCCGCGGTCAGCACGACCAGGTTCATGATCACGTCGACGCCCTCGATGCCGATCGTGCCGAAGAACGTGACGAAGGGGCTCTCACCGGCCTTGTATGCCGTGTACGGCAACAACAGCGAGAGCAACAGAATCGACCCGACGTAGAACACCGCGATGCGAATGATGACCGTGTTGATGGCCTTCGGCATGACCTTCTCGGGGTTCTCTGTCTCGCCGGCCGTCGTGCCGACGAGTTCGATCGAGGCGTAGGCGAACACGACGCCCTGCACGACGAGAACGGATGCGATCAGCCCGTTGGGCAACCAGCCGCCGTTCTCGCCGATCAGCGCGAACCCGGTCACGGCGCCGTCGAGCGGCGTGCCGAAGATCACCATCCAGGTGCCCACGATGAGAAACGCCACGATCGCGAGCACCTTGATGAGCGCGAACCAGAACTCCATCTCGCCGAAGACCTTGACCGAGAGCAGGTTGAGAAACATCACGAGGGCGAGCGCGGCGAGGGCGTACAGCCACTGCGGTATCGAGCCGAACGGCGCCCAGTAGGTCGCGAAGAAGTTCATGTACAGGGCGACCGCGGTGACGTCGACGATGGCGGTCATGGCCCAGTTGAGCCAGTACAGCCAGCCGGTCACAAACGCCGTCTTCTCACCGAAGAACTCGCGCGCGTACGACACGAAGGAGCCCGAACTCGGGCGGTGCAGCACCAGTTCGCCGAGCGCCCGCAGAATGAGAAAGGCGAAGAAACCGCAGATCGCGTAGACGAACACGAGGGCCGGGCCGGCGCTCGCGAGGCGTCCGCCCGCGCCGAGGAACAGGCCGGTGCCGATCGCGCCGCCGATTGCGATCATCTGCACGTGGCGAGACTTGAGCCCCTTGTGCAGGGCGTCGTCTTCGTGCACGCTCAGGGCGTCTTCGATGTGTTCGAAGGGGGTTTCCTCCGGCGGGTTGGCGTGGTCGTGGTGACCGTGCGGTTCCGCGGCATTCGGTGCGGCGGCATCCGGTGCGGGCGTGGAGGAGTGCTGCGGGCCGCGGCTGGGGCTCAATTGGTGCTCGATTTCGCTGGCCGGTCGCTCGGCCTCGCTCCTTGGCGACAAGGAGCGGCTGTGAAGCGACGCGGGAAGTGGCCGGAAACTGCATACACGCGCGCTTCTGGCGGCGTGCGGCGTCGGCCGGGGGATAGCGCAACCCTACTCCGCGCGCCGGTTGGCCCCGGTTCACCCGCATCGCTATCGGAGGTCGGGGGTGGGAGCTTTCGCGGCGCCCCGTGTGGGTGGCCCCTGCGGTCGGGTAGACTAGCCCTTCACACCCCGACCTGACAAGCCTGGAGGCGTACATGGCACAATTCCTCCTCGCCTTCCTGGTTCTGTCGGTGTTGACCCCCTGGCTCACCCGGCTGCTCGGCACTCGCGTGTTCTACGTCATCGCCCTGCTGCCGGCCGGCGCCTTCGCCTACACGCTCACGCAGACCGCTGCCGTCACCGCCGGCGGCGCCGTCACCCAGTTCATCCCATGGATCCCGCAGCTCGGCATCAATTTCTCGTTCCGCGTCGACACCCTCGCCTGGCTGCTCGCTCTGGTCGTGACCGGAATCGGCGCCCTCGTGCTCATCTACTGCGCTCGCTATTTCACCGACGACGAACCCAGTCTCGGCCGGTTCGCCGCGGTGCTGCTCGCCTTCGCCGGCACCATGTACGGCCTCGTCACCGCCGACGACATCGTGATCATGTTCATGTTCTGGGAGATCACGAGCGTGCTCTCCTACCTGCTGATCGGGCATTACACGAGCAAACGGGAGAGCCGCGGCGCCGCGCTGCAGGCCCTCATCGTGACGACCTTCGGCGGCCTAGTGATGCTCGTCGGCGTCGTGATGCTCGCCGTCGGCGCGGGCACCACGAGCCTCGCCGCCATCGTCGAAAACCCGGTCGCCGGCCCGATCGGCACCTGGGGCGTACTGCTCGTGCTCGTCGGCGCTCTCTCCAAGAGCGCTCTGGTGCCGTTCCACTTCTGGCTGCCCGCCGCGATGGCCGCGCCGACCCCGGTCAGCGCGTACCTGCACGCCGCCGCCATGGTCAAGGCCGGCATCTACATCGTCGCCCGGCTCGCGCCCGGCTACGCCGACAGTGACGGCTGGCTGCCGGTGCTCGTCACGCTCGGCACCTGGACCATGCTCGTCGGTGCCTGGCGCTCGCTGCGGCAGTACGACCTCAAGCTGTTGCTTGCCTACGGCACGGTCAGCCAGCTCGGCTTTCTCATGATCGCGGTCGGCTTCAACACTCGGGACACCGCCCTCGCCGGTGCCGCACTGCTGCTCGCGCACGCCCTCTACAAGGCCACCCTGTTTCTCGTCGTCGGCGTCATCGACCACCGCGCCGGCACCCGCGACTGGCGCAAGCTCTCGGGGGTCGGCCGCAGTACCCCGGCGCTCGCGGTCATCGCGTTCATCGCCGTCGCGTCGATGGCGGGGATCCCGCCACTGTTTGGATTCGTCGCCAAGGAAGCGGTCTTCACCTCGCTGCTCGACGCCGGGCTCGGGGGCTCCCCGTGGGGGTATATCGCCCTCGCGGGAACGGCCGTGGGTTCCGTTTTGACGGTGGCGTACAGCATCCGCTTCTTCTGGGGCGCATTCGGCACCCGCCGCGAACAGCCGGACACCGTGCTGCACGCCAGCCCCTGGGACACCCTGCTCGCGCCGGGCGTGCTCACCGTCGCTACCGTGGGCCTCGGTCTGTTCGCCTCGGCGCTCGACCCGCTGCTCGCGCCGTACGCCGACACGGTTCCGGGCGTGGGCACCCTCACGGAGCCGCCGTACCACCTGGCGCTCTGGCACGGCCTCGAACCGGCCCTGTTCCTCAGTGCCGCGGTGGTTCTGCTCGGCGTGCTGATGTTCGCCGGCCGCCGCCGCGTCGCCCGACTGCAGGCGAAAGTGCCCGACTACGTCGATGCCGGCCGCGGCTACGGCAAAGCCATCCGTGGCGTCGACCGGATCTCCGCGCGGGTCACCCACTTCGCCCAGCGTGGCGGCCTGCCGCAGTACCTCGGCACGATCCTCGTCGTCTTCGTGCTCGCGCTCGGCTTCGCGGCGTTCGTGAACCGCACCTGGCCCGACGCCGTTGTGCTCTACGACTACCCAGGCCAGGTCGTGATTGCCCTGATCATGGGCATTTGCGCGATCATGGCCGCTCGCGTCGGGCAGCGGATGACCGCGGTCATCCTCGCGGGCGTCACCGGCTATGGCCTCGTGGCCCTGTTCGCCTTTCACGGGGCGCCCGACCTTGCCCTCACCCAGGCGCTCGTCGAGTCGATCACCCTCGTGATCTTCGTGCTCGTGCTGCGCCGCCTGCCGGCCAACATCGCCCAGCACAACAAGCCCGTGCGCCGTAAGCGCCGCCTACTGATCGGCGGACTCGTCGGTCTGGTGATGGGCACGATCGGCGTCATCTCGCTCGGTGCCCGCCAGTTCGAGAGCATCGCCGGCGCTCTGCCGCGGTTGTCGGTAGACGAGGGCCACGGTGACAACATCGTCAACGTGATGCTCGTCGACATTCGAGCCTGGGACACCATGGGTGAGGTGTCGGTTCTCATCGTCGTCGCGACCGGCGTGGCGAGCCTGCTGTTCGTGTCCGGGCGCAATGCCGTCGTGCCGCGACTCAAGGAGTCCCGCAGCCTGCGCTCGGTCGCCAACCGCCGCCGAGTGGTGCCCGACCCGGAACTCTCGAGCGAGGGCCACGCCGTCAGCCGCCAGGCATTCTTGCTCGCCGGCCGCAAGAACGCCCCGCGCAGCCGCTCGATCCTGATCGAGGTGCTGGTGCGGCTGCTGTTTCACCCCGCCATGATCGTGTCGATCTACCTGCTCTTCGCCGGCCACAACCTGCCGGGCGGTGGCTTCGCCGGCGGCCTGCTCGCCGGCCTCGCCCTCGTCGCACGATATCTGGCCGGCGGACGGTACGAGCTCAGCGAAGCCGCCCCGATCGACCCGGGCAAGATCCTCGGCCTCGGCGTGATCCTCGCCGTGGGCATGAGCGTCGTCTCGCTGTTCTTCGACGGGATTCCCCTCGAATCGGCGTACGTCACCGCGACCGTTCCCGTGCTCGGGGACCTGTCGTTCGGCACCTCGACCATCTTCGACATTGGGGTGTACCTCGTCGTGATCGGCCTGAGCTACGACATTCTGCGCAGCCTCGGCAGCGAGATCGACCGGCAGAGCGAGGCCGCCGAGATCGGCCCGCGGCCGGCACCGTCGTCCGCGCCCGAACCTGCGCCCGAACCCAGACCCGAGACCGAGACCGAGACCGAGGGGGCCACCCGATGAGCGCGTCCCTGACCCTGGTCATCGTGATGGCCGTCATGTACGCGGCCGGTGTCTACGTGATGCTCGAACGCAGCCTCACCCGGGTGCTGATCGGTTTCCTGCTGGTCGGCAACGCCACCAACCTGTTGATCTTCATCATGAGCGGCCGCCCGGGCAGCTCCCCGATCGTGACCGGCACGAGCCTCGACGACAGCATGGTCGACCCGATCCCGCAGGTGCTCATGCTCACCGCGATCGTGATCAACTTCGGCATCACCGCACTGTTGCTCGCCCTGATCTACCGATCCTGGTGGCTTGCGCAGCTCGGCGACGAGGGCGATACCCTCACCGACGAGCACGCGGCCGAGACACCGGCCGAGGTCGACGAGACCTTCCGCTCCTCGTCCGACGACGACGACGCCATCGCCGAATCGATCGACGAATTCGAACGCGGTGACGGCGCCCACAGCGACGAGGAAGGCACCGGCGCTGCTGCCGGCGCCGCGGCGCACGCGGCGGATGCACCCCGGCACGCGCCTCCAGTCGTCGTCGCTCCGAAACCCGCCGACCAAGACCGCGCCACCCGCCCCGGCGAGGAGGGCTCCCGATGACCGCCCTCGTACCCCTGATCGTGGCCCTGCCGCTGCTCGGCGCCGCGATCGCCCTGATGCTCGGTCAGCGCCGCCGGCTGCAGGTGATCGTGAGCATCATGAGTCTCAGCGCGGCGGCGGTGATGAGCGCGGTGCTGCTCGTGGCCGTCGACCGGACCGGCCCGGCCGTGGTGAAGGTCGGCGGTTGGGAGGCGCCGTGGGGCATCGTGCTCGTCGTCGACCGGCTCTCGGCGATCATGCTGCTGATCGCCGCCCTGATGCTGCTCGGGGTGCTGATCTTCGCGGTCGGCCAGGGCATCATCGACGGTGACGCCGAAGCCCCCGTCTCGATCTTCCACCCCACCTACCTGGTGCTCGCGGCCGGGCTGTTCAACGCCTTCGTCGCCGGCGACCTCTTCACCATGTACGTCGGCTTTGAGATGTTGCTCTCGGCCAGCTACGTCTTGCTGACCCTCGGCGGCACGGGAGCGCGCATCCGCGTCGGCATCACTTATATCGTCGTGAGCCTGGTGTCGTCGCTGCTGTTTCTCAGCGCGATCGCGCTGATCTACGGCGCGACCGGAACCGTCACGCTCGCCCTGATCGCCGAGCGGATGCCGCAGCTCCCCGGCGACGTGCAGCTGATCCTCGGGCTGTTGTTGCTGATCGCCTTCGGGGTGAAGGCCGCGGTCTTTCCGATGTCGTTCTGGCTGCCCGACTCGTATCCGACCGCGCCGGCGCCGGTCACGGCCGTCTTCGCGGGACTGCTGACCAAGGTTGGCGTCTACGCCATCCTGCGCACGCAGACGCTGTTCTTTCCCGAGAACCAGTTCTCGGTGCCGCTGATGGTCGTCGCGGCGCTGACCATGCTCGTCGGCATTCTCGGCGCCCTCGCCCAGGCCGACATCAAGCGCTTGCTGTCGTTCACGCTCGTGAGCCACATTGGCTACATGCTGTTCGGTATCGCCATCGGCACGCCGCTCGCGATCGCCGCGACGATCTTCTATGTGGTGCACCACATCACGGTGCAGACGACGCTGTTTCTCGCGGCGGGGCTGATCGATCGGGTCGGCGGCACGACCTCGCTGTCCCGACTGGGCGGCCTGCTGAAATCGGCGCCGCTGGTGGCGATCCTGTTCTTCCTCGGCGCGCTCAACCTCGGCGGCATCCCGCCGTTCTCCGGGTTCCTCGGCAAGATCGCCCTGTTCCAGGCCGGCACCATCCTCGGCGACCCGATCATCTACGTGCTGATCGGCGCCGGCGCGCTCACCTCGCTGCTCACCCTCTATGCCCTCGCCCGGGCCTGGAACATGGCGTTCTGGCGACCGAAGAAAGAGGTCGCCGACTTCACGTCGACCATGTCGGCCTCGCTCGTCGAAGACCCGCAGGATGAGGGCATCGTGCTGAAGAAGACGATCTCCCCGCTCATGATCGGGGCGACGACGTCGATGCTCGTGCTGACCCTCGGCCTGTCGGTGTTCGCTGGGCCGATCTTCGAGCTCACTGCGCGGGCGGCCGCCAACATCAGCTCGCCGTCGACGTACATCGACGCCGTGTTCCCGAACGGTACCGGCTACATCGAGGGCACCAATCGTGGCACCAATTTCGAGGGCGGCACCGAGTGAGCACCCCGCGGGAACGCCTGGCCGCGGTCGGCAACCAGATTCCGCCGCTGATCGCCCTGATCGTGCTGTGGATGCTGCTCTGGGGCGAGTTCAGCTGGCTGAACCTGCTGGTCGGCCTCAGTGTTGGCCTCATCGTGACCGTCGCGTTTTACCTGGTGCCGGTGCAACTGAGCGGGCGGCTGCATCCGTGGCACACCCTCGTGTTTTTCGTGCGCCTGCTGCGGGACATCGTGCGCGCCTCGGTCGACGTGGCCTGGCTCGCGGTCAAGCCGGGTCTGACCACCAGCAACGCGATTCTGGCGATCGAACTCCGCACCCGCAGCGACCTGATTCTGACCTGGACGGCCGTCGCCACCTCGATCGTGCCCGGCTCGATCGTCGTCGACATCGATCGGGAGTCGTCGACCCTGTTCCTGCACGTGCTCAACATGCACAGCGCCCGCGACATCGAACGCTTCCGCCGTCAGGTTCTGGACACCGAACGACGCATCGTGCGCGGTTTCGGTTCCCGCGAAGACGTCGAGCGGATGCGCGGGGTCCGCCCTGAAAATCGGCTGTCGGCCCGGCGCGCGGCCCGCGCCGACAGGCCTCTGAAGAAGGGACTCTCATGATGCTGCAGATTGTGGCCGTGGTCGCCTCCGCGATGTTCGCCGTCGGCGCGCTCTGCGCCGTGTACCGCATCGTCGTCGGCCCGAGCGTGCTCGACCGGGTCATCGCCTCCGACGTGCTCGTCGCGACGATCATCTGCGCCCTCGGCGCCGAGATGGCGCTCAACCGGCACACCGACACCCTGCCGGTGTTGCTCGTGCTCGCCCTGTTCGCGGTGCTCGGCTCGCTCAGCGTCGCCCGGTTTCTGCCGGCCAGGGACAGCGCATGAGCGTTCTCACGCACGACATCGTCACGGCCGTGCTGGTGCTCGCGGGGGCCGCGATGTGCCTTGCGGCCGGGGTCGGACTCATCCGCTTTCCCGACGTGCTCTCGCGCCTGCACGCGGCGACCAAGCCGCAGATTTTCGGCCTGATGGCCGTGACAGCGGATGTCGCCATCAACAATCTCTCGGTCGGTACCGTGACCCTCGTGGTCGCGATCGTGGTGTTCCAGGCGCTGACGGCACCCATGGCCGCGCATCTCGTGGGCCGGGCCGCGTACGACACCGAGCACCTGCACCCCGAACTGCTCATCGTGGATGAGCTGCGCGACCGCCGCGCACCCGACTGAGGCGGCCGCGTCGCCCGCGGCCTCGCGGCACTCGTCAGGTCGGCGTGCACTCGATAGATCGAGTGCTACGAGAGCTCACGAGTGCTACGAGAGCGAGCCGACCCGCGAGGTGACTGGCGGCACTCGTTGTGCAAGCGGGCACTCCTTGCACTCAGTGCCGGCTCGCACGACAAGTGCCGCGACCTCCCGCATCCGCTCTCGATCGAGGCTGAACCCTATCGGGAGAGGCCGGAGCCGGCGGGGTTGAAGCCGGCGGGCAGCTCGAACGGATCCTGCACCCGCGCGGAGCGGTCGGACCGGGCGACGAGTGCGGCCAGCTCGCCGGCGGCACGTTCGATGCGCGCCGGCAGCGTCGCCACGCGACCACGGCCGTCACCGCTGCCCCAGTCCTCCGACGCCGCGAACACCGAGGTCGGCACGACGACGGCGTGCAGGTAGGTGAACATCGGCCGCAGCGCGTAATCGAGGGCGAGCGAGTGCCGCGCCGTGCCGGCGGTCGCCCCAATCAGCACCGGCTGATCGGTGAGCGCGCGGTTGTCGAGCACGTCGAAGAACGACTTGAACAGGCCGCTGTAACTCGTCGTGAAGATCGGCGTCACGGCGATCAGGCCGTCGGCCGTGGTGACGGCGTCTATCATCGTCTGCAGCCGCGGGCTGGCGAACCCGGTGAGCATGTTGTTCATCACATCCTGCGCGTAGTCGCGCAGCTCGAAGGTGAGCAACCGAGTCTCGACGTTCTCGTCGTGCAGCCGTGTCAGCGTCGCCGTGGCGAGCTTGTCGGCAAGCAGCCGGGTCGACGATGGCTGGCTGAGGCCGGCCGAGACCACGGCCAGGGTGCGCACGGTCGGCTCAGGCACGGGCCCGACCGAATGCGGCACCCGTGTGGGCCGGCGCGATGGCCGCGGCGGTGTCGAGGTCGTCACGCCCCGCGGCAGCGGGAACCGTCGCGGCCACCCGGGCGAGGCGCAGGGATTCGTGAGTGGGGGCATCCGGTACCGTGGCCGGCCGGTTCTTCGCGAACTCGCGGCGCAACACGGGCACGACCTCCTCGCCGAGCAGATCGAGCTGCTCGAGCACGGTCTTCAGCGGCAGGCCGGCGTGGTCCATCAGCCAGAGCTGGCGCTGGTAATCGCCCACGTAATCCCTGAACCCCAGGGTGCGGTCGATGACCTCCTGCGGGCTGCCGACGGTGAGCGGGGTCTGCGAGGTGAAGTCCTCCATGCTTGGGCCGTTGCCGTAGACCGGGGCGTTGTCGAAGTACGGGCGAAAGTCGCGCTTGGCGTCCTGGGAGTTCTTGCTCATGAACACCTGGCCGCCGAGCCCCACCATGGCCTGGGCGGCGGTGCCGTGGCCGTAGTGCTCGAAGCGCTGACGGTAGTACCGCACCATCTTCGCGGTGTGTGAGGCCGGCCAGAAAATGTGGTTTGAGAAGAACCCGTCGCCGTAGTACGCGGCCTGCTCGGCAATTTCAGGGCTGCGGATGCTGCCGTGCCAGACAAAAGGAGGCACGCCGTCGAGCGGCCGCGGGGTGGATTGGAATCCCTGCAGCGGAGTACGAAACTGGCCCTCCCAATCGACGGACTCCTCGCGCCAGAGCCGGCGCAGCAGGGCATAGTTCTCGAGCGCGAGCGGAATGCCCTCGCGAATGTCCTTGCCGAACCACGGGTAGACGGGGCCGGTGTTGCCGCGACCCAGGGTGAGGTCCACTCGGCCGTCGGCGAGGTGCTGCAGCATGGCGAAGTCCTCGGCGATCTTGACCGGGTCGTTCGTGGTGATCAGTGTCGTCGCGGTCGAGAGGATGATCCGGGAGGTTTGCCCGGCGATGTAGCCGAGCAGGGTGGTCGGCGACGACGGGACGAACGGCGGGTTGTGGTGCTCGCCGGTGGCGAAGACGTCGAGACCGACTTCCTCTACCTTCTGGGCGATGGCGACCATGGCCTTGATCCGGGCGTTCTCGGTCGGGGTGTCACCCGTGGTGGGATCCGTGGTTCTGTCTCCGACCGTGAAGATTCCGAACTGCATACCAGCCTCCAAATTTCAATGCGTCTGCATGTATATAAATCCTAACGGCAGAGCACCCGACGCTATTCCCGGTTGACGGCTGATATGCTGGCCGAGTCGCAACTGGCGTAGCACGAAGATGGGTCACCATTGGGGAGCGACTGACACGGTTAGTGGCCGCACGCCTGGGCCGCAACATCCATTTATTAAGGAGAACTCCGTGCCTGATTCCGCTACCGCTCTGAAATCGACCTTCAACGAACCCCTCGAAGTTGTCGACCCCGAGATCGCCGCCGTTCTGGAGCAGGAGCTCGGACGTCAGCGCGACTACCTCGAAATGATCGCGAGCGAGAACTTCGTTCCGCGCGCCGTGCTGCAGTCGCAGGGCTCCGTGCTCACCAACAAGTACGCCGAGGGATACCCGGGCCGCCGCTATTACGGTGGCTGCGAGTACGTCGACGTTGCGGAGCAGCTCGCCATCGACCGTGCCAAGAGCCTCTTCGGCGCAGCGTACGCAAACGTGCAGCCGCACTCCGGCGCCACCGCGAACGCCGCCGTGCTCTCCGCCATTGCCACGCCCGGTGACACCATCCTCGGCCTGGAACTGGCCCACGGCGGCCACCTCACCCACGGCATGAAGCTCAACTTCTCCGGCAAGCTCTACAACCCGGTCGCCTACGGTGTCGACCCCGAGACCTTCCGCGTCGACATGGATTCCGTACGCGACGCCGCGATCGCCCACAAGCCCAAGGTGATCATCGCCGGCTGGTCGGCGTACCCGCGTCACCTCGACTTCGAGGCCTTCCGCGCGATCGCCGACGAGGTCGGCGCCCTGCTCTGGGTGGACATGGCCCACTTCGCCGGGCTGGTCGCCGCCGGCCTGCACCCCTCGCCCGTGCCCTACGCCGACGTCGTGTCGAGCACCGTGCACAAGACCCTCGCCGGCCCGCGCTCGGGCTTCATCCTCTCGCGCGACATGGCGCTGGCGAAGAAGCTCAACTCGAACGTGTTCCCCGGCCAGCAGGGCGGCCCGCTCATGCACGTGATCGCCGCCAAGGCCACCGCGTTCAAGCTCGCCGCCGAGCCGGAGTTCAAGGAACGCCAGGAGCGCACCCTGCGCGGTGCCAGCATCCTCGCGGCCCGCCTCACCGCCGACGACTCGAAGGCACACGGCATCGACGTGCTCACGGGCGGCACCGACGTGCACCTCGTGCTCGCCGACCTGCGCCACTCCGAGATCAACGGCCAGCAGGCCGAAGATGCCCTGCACGAGGTCGGCATCACCGTCAACCGCAACTCGGTGCCGTTCGACCCGCGCCCGCCGATGGTCACCTCGGGCCTCCGGATCGGCACGCCCGCCCTGGCCACCCGCGGATTCGGCGACGCTGAGTTCACCGAGGTCTCCGACGTCATCGCCGAGGCCCTCAAGCCCGGCGCCGACGTCGCCGCCCTGCGCGCCCGCGTCGGCGTGCTCACCCAGGCCTTCCCGCTCTACACCGGCCTGCAGCAGTAACACACCCTCGCCCCCGTACCATTCGACGGAGTGAGACCTCTCAACATCGGTAAACGGATGTTGTGGGCCGTCTTGCCGGTCAATCTCCGTCGAATGGTACGCGCGAACTCGACGGCCGCGACCCGATCGCCCGCTTCTGAAACACAGTTAGGAACCAGCCATGACGGCCATTACCCTCGACGGTGTCGCCACCGCGACCGCTCTCAAGTCCGAGCTGCGCGACCGCGTTGTCGCGCTGCGCGCCCAGGGCGTCGTGCCAGGGCTTGCCACCCTGCTCGTCGGTGACGACCCGGGATCGCGCCTGTACGTCGCCGGCAAGCACAAGGACTGCGCCGAGGTCGGCATCGAAAGCCTGCGCATCGACCTGCCCGGCTCCGCGACGAGCGCCGACGTGCGTGCGGCGATCAAGGACCTCAACTCGAGCCGCGAGGTCACCGGCTACATCATCCAGCTGCCGCTTCCGGTGGGCCACAACGAGAACGCGATGCTCGAGCTGATCGACCCGGCCAAAGACGCCGACGGCCTGCACCCGACCAACCTCGGTCGTCTGGTACTCGGCATCGAGGGCAATCTGCGGTCGCCGCTGCCCTGCACCCCGGCCGGAATCGTCGAGCTGCTGCGCCGCTACTCGGTGCCGATCGTCGGCCAGAAGGTTGTCGTCGTCGGACGCGGGCTCACCGTTGGCCGCCCGCTCGGGCTGCTGTTCACGCGCAAGGGCCTCGACGCGACGGTCACCCTGACCCACTCCCGCACCGTGGATCTGGCCGGCGAGGTGCGCCGCGCCGACATCGTTGTGGCCGCCGTCGGCGTGCCGCACCTGATCGAGGCCGACTGGGTCAAGCCCGGCGCGGCCGTGCTCGACGTGGGCATCACCCGGGTTGCCGGCGTCGACGGCGGCAAGAGCCGACTGCTCGGCGATGTGCACCCCGACGTCGCATCCGTCGCCGGCTACCTGTCGCCGAACCCGCGCGGCGTCGGCCCGATGACCCGCGCGATGCTCGTGAGCAACGTGGTCAAGGCCGCCGAGCAGTCCCTCACCGCGTAAGCCGAATCCGGCTCGCCGCGGCCGGGCAGCCGGCGGCGTCGGCCAACTGGCCCGGCCGGGCGGCCCGCAGGGCGACCTGGCCGGCGCCGTGGCGAATTCAGGAAATCGGCCAGTGCTGCCGGCCGCGACCGCGCAACTCCGGGGTCCGGGCCCCGCGCGGCCGACGATCTCCTGAATTAGCCACGGGCCGCGTTAGCCACGAGCCACAGTGATCACCGGATGCCACGGGGCCGAGCCGGTCCGCGGCATCCGTCGGCACATGCCCGGCAGATCAGGCCAGGGCGGCCTCGTGAGCGGCCTTGTGCCCGAGGTAATTGTCGGCGTTGTGACGGATGCCGGCGATCTCGTCGTCGCTCAGCTCGCGTCGTACCTTGGCCGGCACCCCGGCCACGAGGGATCCGGGCGGCACGATCGTGCCCTCGAGCACGACCGCTCCGGCCGCGACGAGTGAGCCGGTGCCGATGACGGCGCCGTTCATGATCGTCGACGCCATGCCGACGAGCACGTTGTCTTCGATGGTGCAGCCGTGCAGTACCGCGCCGTGGCCGACGGAGACGCCCTCGCCGAGGGTCAGCGGGTAGCCGTGGTCGACGTGGCACGACACGTTGTCCTGCAGGTTGGAGCGGGCACCAATCGTGATGGCCTCGCTTTCGGCGCGCAGCACGGTGTTGTACCAGACGCTGGCCTGGTCGTGCAGAATCACGTGTCCCACGATCACGGCGCCGGGCGCCACGAAGGCGGAGTCGGCCACGCTCGGCGCGGGCAGGTCGGGGAGTGAAATGAGGCGGGCTGCGGAGTCAACGGTCATGGCGTCAGCCTACTGGGCAGCCTGCTGGCTTCGGCCACGGCCACGAGTTCGGCGAGCACCCGCCGCACCGAGGCCCGCGCGAGAGCCTCCGGCCGACTCAGTACATCGATCTGGCGTGCGACCCTCAGCTCACGGAACGGCACGAGCACCACGCCCGATCCCTGCCGCGGCGCCATCGTGTACCGCGGCAGCAGGGCGATCGCCGCCCCGGTCGCGACGACGGATGCCGCCACAAAGAACTCATTGATGTGGTGCGCAACGCGAAGTGGCTGGCCGGCCGCCGCCGCGACGACGTTGACGGCCTCCGCGAGCGGATACCCCGGGTGCCCGGTGACCCACGCCTCGCCCCGCACGTCGTCGACGGAGAGGCTCGCCTGCGCCGCGAGCCGGTGCCCGACCGGCAGGGCAACGTCCAGCGGCTCACGCAGCAGCGGGGTCACGCTGACGGTCGCCGGCCACGTCTGCTCGTGCGGCACCCGGTGCGCGATCACGAGGTCGTAGTCGGCGACGAGCGCCGAGAAGTGCTCGCGCGCCACGTCTTCGTCCCCGCATTCGACCGTGGGCCCGCCGAGCTGTCCGAGGCGGGCGATGAGCGGCCCGAACCAGGCGAGGCCGGCGCTGTGAAAGGCGCTGAGCGTCACCGGCAGGCCCGAATCACTGTGAAACCGCGCTACCGCTTCGTCGGCCCGCGCGATGGCCGTCGAGACCTCCGCCGCGGCCGCGGCGAGGGCCACTCCGGCCGGGGTCAGCGCGAGTCGGCGCCCGCGTTTCTCGGTCAGGGCGACGCCCGCGTGGCGTTCCAGCGCGCTGAGCTGCTGAGACACGGCCGAGGAAGACACGTGCAGCGCCCGGGCGACGGCCGCCACGCTTCCACGGTCGCCGAGTTCGCGCAGCACGGCCAGTTGGCGAATTTGCATAAGTTCAGGCTAAAGCATCCGTTCACAAAGTGGCATCTAGACTTAATAGATGCCGCCCGCCACGCTTGCCCCATGACGACGATCTCGACCCTGACCCGCCCGCGCCCGCCAGTTCTTGGGCGCTATCGAGTCGACCTCGTGCTGCTGCTCGTTGCCGTGGTCTGGGGCGGCAGCTATCTCAGCGCGAAGGTGCTGACCGACCAGGCGAGTGTCACTGCCGTGCTCGCGCTGCGCTTCTTGGTCGCGGCCCTCGCCCTCGTCATCGTCTGGATGGTGCGGCGTGAACGGATGCCCTCCCGTCGCGCCCTCGGGGTCGGCGTGCTGCTCGGGGTGACGCAGTCGAGCATCCTCTGGCTGGAGACGCAGGGAGTGGCATTCACCTCGGCCACGAATGCGGGCCTCATCATCAGCCTCACGATCATCCTCACGCCGGTGCTCGAGTCGGTTGCGGCGCGCCGTTGGCTGCCGCGCCCCTTTTTCGTGGCCGCGGTGCTCGCGGTCGTCGGGGTGGCCCTGCTCGTGTCGGGTAACGGCTTTCAGGCGCCGAACGTCGGTGACGTGCTGATTCTCGCCGCCGCGCTCGTGCGAGCACTGCACGTCACGATGATGGGCCACCTCACCCGCGGTCGTCCGGACAGCACGATCACCCTCACGCTGCCGCAGGCGTTCGTGGGTGCCGTCGTGTTCACCGCGTTCGACCTGCCGGGGCTCGTGGCGGCCGTCACGACGTTCGACCTCGCGGCCTGGCTCGGGGTGCTCTACCTTGGTCTGGCCTGCAGCGTCTTCGCGTTTCTGGCCCAGATGTGGGCGATTCGGCGCACCTCGGCGGCCCGGGCGAGCCTGCTCATGGGCACCGAGCCGATCTGGGCGGTGCTCGTGGGCGTGTCGCTGGGCAGTGAGACCCTCGGCGTGCTCGGCGCCGTCGGCGCGGCGCTCATCATCGTCGGCACGTTCTGGGGCCAGCGCATCGAGGCCACTCACCGCCTGCGGGCCCGTTAGTGCGGCCGGCCGGCCGGCCGCGACGGATGCCCGGGCGCAGGTTCGGTACGCGGGCGCAGATTGTAACGTGCGCCCGGGCGACCCGGGCGACCCGGGCGACCCGGGCGACCCGGGCCGCGCGGGAGAGCCCCATGCGCGCCACCCTGATGGTGCCCCGCGTCAGGCCTCGCGCGCGGCCCCGCCTGCCGCGCGCACCACGAAGGTGTCGGGCGTGGCGTAGCCGTCGAGAGCAAATGCCGCCTGCACGGCAACAGCTACCGCCGGAATCAGGTCACGCGGCACGAGCGCGATGGCCGAACCGCCGAAGCCACCCCCGGTCATGCGTGCCCCGATGGCGCCGGCGCCGCGCGCGGTCGTGACCGCGAGGTCGAGCTGCGGCACCGAAATCTCAAAGTCATCACGCATCGACAGATGGGACGCGTCGAGCAGGGGGCCGATCGTGCCTGGACCGAGCACGCGCAGGGCGCGCACGGTGTCGAGGACACGCTGATTCTCGGTCACGATGTGGCGCACCCGACGAAACGTCTCGTCGTCGAGCACATCGGCGGCGCGCGGAAGGTCGTCGACGTGCACCTCGCGCAGGCTCGGCACTCCCAGCAGCCGGGCACCGGTCTCACATGACGTGCGCCGCGCCGCGTAACCGCCGGTCGCGTGGTCGTGGCTGACCTTGGTGTCGATGATCAGCAGTTCGAGACCCGCCGGATCGAAGCCGAGCTCAATCACCTCGGCTTCGAGGCTGCGGCAGTCCAGAAACACGGCGGAGTCGGCCTGCCCGAGCAGCGATGCTGACTGGTCCATGATTCCGGTGGGTGCGCCTACCGCCCGGTTCTCGGCGAGTTGGCCGACCTTGGCCAGGGTTGCCCGGTCGAGGCCGAGGCCCCACACATCGTTGAGCGCGAGCGCCACGGCGCTTTCGATCGCCGCCGAGGACGACAGGCCGGCCCCGATCGGCACATCGGAGTCGATGTAGGCTTCGAAGCCGGGCATGGCCG
The DNA here is from genome assembly GCF_004403305.1 of Cryobacterium frigoriphilum. Lineage (GTDB taxonomy): Bacteria > Actinomycetota > Actinomycetes > Actinomycetales > Microbacteriaceae > Cryobacterium > Cryobacterium frigoriphilum. The sequence goes on from NZ_SOHE01000056.1 coordinate 35,409, forward strand.
TGAGGTCGGCGCCGAATTGGCCGAGGGCCCATGCCACGCCGAGCGGATACGCGGACCAACCGGCGAAGTTCTCGGGAAACAGTTCGTCGAGCGACATCTCGACCGCCTCGCCGCCGAACGAGCTCGCCACGCGCACCGTGCGGTCGGTGCGGGTGGAGAGGGCCACGACCGTGCGGCGGTCGATGGCGAACGGCAGCACGAAGCCACCGTTGTAGTCGGTGTGCTCACCGATCAGGTTGACCCGCCCGGGCGCCGACCAGATTCCGGCGGGAGCATGGTTGAATCGGCTTTCGAAGCCGGCCTGCACGGCACTGAGGGCGGCCTGGTGCAGCGGGCTCATCGGCGGGTCTCGGCATCGAGCTCATCGCCCGCGTCGGAGTCGGAGTCTGTGCCGGTGCCGGTGCCGGTGCCGGTGCCGGTGCCTGTGTAGACGGCCGGGCCCGCGGCATCCGCTGCCTGTGCACGGTCGATCGCCGCGCGAATCGCGGTCGCCGCCTGCTCGGGCGCCACGTCCCCGATCCAGGCGCCCATGGCCGCCTCCGATCCGGCGAGGTACTTCAGCTTGTCGGCCGAGCGTTGCGGGCTCGTCACCTGCAGCATCAGACGGATGTCCGCCCGCCCCACCCGCACCGGCGCCTGGTGCCAGGCGGCAATATAGGGAGTGGGTTCTGGGTAGAGCGCATCGATGCCGCGCAGCAGTCGCCGGTAGAGCACCGCGAGTTCGTCGCGTTCGGCGAGCGTCGTGGCGGCGAGGTCGGGCAACTGACGGTTCGGCAGCATGTGCACCTCCACCGGCCAGCGCGCCGCGAACGGCACGAACGCGGTCCAGTGTTCCCCGCGCAGCACGACCCGCGGCCCGGCGAGTTCAGTGGCCAGAATGTCGGCGAACAGGGTGGGGCCGTAGGCCTCGATGGAGGCCAGCACGCGCTGGGTGCGCGGTGTGACGTAGGGGTAGGCGTAGATCTGGCCGTGCGGATGCCGCAGGGTCACTCCGATTGCCTCTCCTCTGTTCTCAAACGGGAACACCTGCTCGATGCCGAGCATGCCCGACAGGGCATGCGTTCGTTCGGCCCAGGCCTCAATCACCGTGCGGGCGCGCACCACGGTCTGGGTGGCGAAAGAGCCCTCATTTTCAGGGCTGAAGCAGACGACCTCGCAGCGGCCCACGCTCGTTCGGGTTCGTTCCAAGCCGATTTCGCTGAGTTCGGCGAGGTTGGCCGGCGCGTTCTCGTCGTTCAACAGTGGCCCAAACGACGGCGTCTTATTCTCAAAGACGGCTACGTCGTAGTTGCTCGGAATCTCGGAGGGGTTCGCGGCCGTGGCCGGCGCGAGCGGGTCAAGGTTCGCCGGCGGCAGAAACACACGGTTCTGCCGGGCTTCGGCAATGGAGACCCAGTCCCCGGTCAGCACGTCCTGGCGCATCCGGGCGGTTGCCGGGCGTGGCCCGAGATCGCGCCGGTCGGGTTCGCGGTGTGGCGCGAGACTCGTGTCAGGGTCGTCGAAGTAGAAGAGGTCGCGGCCGTCCGCGAGACTGTGGGTCTGACGAGCGATGCCCGCCTCGGCGACAAAGGCGGGCGCGACGGGTGCGGCAGTGGTTTCGGTCATGGCCCTCTCACCGTAGCGGATTTGCGTTCACGAAACCACAACTTTCGTATTGAGAAATAAAGCCAACTAAGCGAAACTAGGTGAATGGTTGTCCCCGTCACACCACCCGTAGCGTTGCCGGCCGCGCTGCGTCGTGAGCAAATTCACCAACTCGTCGCCGAGCGCGGCTTCGTGCGCGTCAGCGAGGTGCGCGACGCCTTCAGCGTCTCGAGCGTCACCGTGCGTGCCGACCTCGACGCGCTGGTCGCCGCCGGGGCACTGCGCCGCGTGCACGGCGGCGCCGTTCCCGTGCCCGACCGGGAGCACAGCCCCCTGCGCGGTGCCGTCGTGACCCCGCGGCAACGCGAGTTCTCGTTCGAGGAGTCGCTCGCGGCATCCGTCGTGCCCAAGCAACAGATCGGAACCCTGTCCGCCGGTCTGGTCGAGAGCGGGCAGAGCGTGATCCTCGATGTGGGTACGACGACCCTCGCGATCGCCCGGGCACTGATCGCCCGAGCCGAACTGCACGACGTGGTCATCATCACCAACGGGCTCAGTATCGCCCTCGAGCTCGAAGCGGCAATACCCCGGTTCACCGTCATCGTCTCCGGTGGGTCGCTGCGCCCGCTGCAACACTCCCTCGTAGAGCCGCTCGCCGCGGCCGTCTTCGCCCAGGTGCACGCCGACCTCGCCTTCATCGGCTGCAACGGCGTCGACGTGGAGCGCGGCGTGACCAACATCAACCTGCCGGAGGCCGGCGTGAAGACCCTCATGCTCGAAGCCGCCGAACGGGTTGTCGTGGTCGCCGACGGCTCCAAGCTGGGGCGGGTGCACCTCGGGAGGGTCGGCCCGCTCGCCGCCTTCGACACCCTCGTCACGGATGCCGCGGCCGATCCGCTCGCGCTCGTCGCGTTGCGAGATGCCGGCCTCACCGTGCTGCAGCCCGCCGAGGCACCCCTAGGCTGATCCCATGCCAGCAGCCACCGGAATGCAGTACGAACTGACCGCGACAACCCCCGCCGGGGCCGCGCGCGCCACGATTACCGAGGTCGCCGCCGGCCTCCGCGCGTATTCCGTGGGCGGAATAGACCTCGTGGAAACATTCCCGGTCGCCGTTCAACCCCCGATGGCCGCCGGAATCGTGCTCGTTCCGTGGCCCAACCGCATTCGCGACGGCGCCTGGACCCAGAACGGTGTGGCCCGCCAGCTCTCGCTCACCGAACCCGTGCGCCACAACGCAATCCACGGCCTGCTGCGATTCACGCCGTACCACGAACTCGATTTCACCGGCAGCTCGGTCACCCTCGGCGCGACCGTCTTTCCGCAGTCGGGCTACCCGTTCCACCTGGAAACGGCCGTCACCTATGCGCTCGGCCCGACCGGCCTCACCGTCACCCACATCCTGCGTAACGCCGGCGAGACGGATGCCCCGGTCGCCATCGGCAGCCACCCGTACCTCAAGATCGGTGACGTGCCCACCGGGGATCTCGTGCTGCGGGTCGCCGCGGCGACGCACATCGATGTCGACGAGCGGCTGAATCCGATCGGGCAGAGCCCGGTGGACGGAACGCCGCACGACCTGCGCGCGGGGGTTCGGGTCGACACCCTCACTCTCGACGACGGTTTCGCCGATGTCGACGTGCTGGATGCCCCGGAGGGGCTGCGCGGCGAGCACTCGCTGACCGCGCCCGACGGCCGCAGCGTCACCCTGTGGGGTGACGAGAACATGCGCTTCGTGCAGGTGTACACGCCGCGAAACTTCCCCGTGCACTCCACGAGTGGCACTGGCGCGAGCGCCGGCGCGGGCACAGCTGCGGAGCCGGTGCGCGGGCAGGCCGTGGCGATCGAGCCGATGACGGCCCCCGCCGACGCCTTCAACTCGGGCGCTGGCCTGCACTGGCTGAAGCCGGGGGAGTCCTGGACCGTGCGCTGGGGCATCCGTCCCGCCGGCTTCACCGCCTGAGCCGCCCCGCCACCGGGGCGCAGGTTAGATTCGCGGGCGCAGGTTCTAACCTGCGCCCGCGAATCTAACCTGCGCCCGGGAGCGCATGGGCCCACGAGCGCATGGTTCGGCGACGGATGCCCCGCCGCGGCCCCCGTCGCGGGGTCAGGCTAAACTCGTGCGCGTGCTCACCTCCGACGCTTCGGGCTCGCCCGCTTCTCGCCCGACGGGCTCGACCGCCCCGAGACATGCGGCGCCCCCGCGACCCGAACTGCCCGAGGCACCCGAACTGCCCGAGCGACCCGAACTCCCCGCGACAGCCACCCCGTCTGCGCTGACCCCGGGCGACGCCGCCCGCCGAACCGCGCTCATCCGCATGAAGCGCCTGGCTCTCGCCCTGCTCGGTCTGTCAGCCCTCATCTTCACCGTGTCGTTCGCCCTGCAGGAGCAGTATCCGTGGCTGCAGTACGTGCGCGCCGCGGCCGAGGGCGCCATGGTCGGCGCCATCGCCGACTGGTTTGCGGTCACCGCACTGTTTCGCTACCCGCTCGGCCTGCGCATTCCGCACACCAACATCATCGCCAGCCGCAAGAATGAGATCGGTGCGAGCCTGGGTGAATTCGTCGAGACCAACTTTCTCAGCGAGAGCGTCGTGCGCGGCAAGCTCGAATCGGTCGGTATCTCGAGACGGCTTGGTGCCTGGCTCGAAACCCCGAGCAACGCCGAACGACTCAGTGACGAGCTCGCCGTCGCCGGTCAGGGCGTGCTCTCGCTGCTCGGCGACGAGAACATCCAGAACTTGATCGAATCGCTCGCCCGCGAACACCTCGTCAGGCCCGAGTGGGGCCCGAGCCTTGGCCGGGTCGGCGAACGGCTCGTCGACTCCGGGCAACAGCACGCGGCCGTCGACCTGCTGCTCGACAAGGCCGATGGCTGGCTGCGCGAACACCCGGAGGCCTTTGGTCGGGCCGTGTCCCGGCGACTGCCGAGCTGGGTACCGGGCTTCGTCGACAAGCTCGTCGACGACAAGGCCTACCGCGAGGTGCTGGGATTCGTGGCGAGTGCCCGGGCCGAGCCGCAACATCCGGTGCGCGAAGCGATCGACCGCTACCTGCAGGAGCTCATGCATGACCTGCAGCACGAGCAGGCCATGATTGCCCGGGTCGAGTCACTGAAGCTGGAGTTGCTCGACAGTGCCCGGCTGCGGGAGTTCGCGGGGGAGACCTGGGAATCGGTGAAGGCCTCGCTCGGTGAGGCGCTCGCCGACCCTGCGAGCCCGCTGCGTGCCGGCATCCGCTCGACGATCGTGGACGTCGGCGGCCGACTTGCCGCCGACCCGGTGCTCGGCGCCCGCGTCGATCGATGGCTTGCGGATTCCGCCAGCCACCTCGTGCAGACCTACCGGCACGAGATCGCCGGCGTGATCACCGAGACGGTCGAACGCTGGGATGCCGCCGAAACCGCCGCCAAGATCGAGCTGCAGGTGGGACGCGACCTGCAGTTCATCCGCATCAACGGCACCGTCGTCGGCGCCCTCGCCGGCCTCACCATTTTCACGGTCGCGCACCTCGTCGCCGCCCTGCTCTGACCGCGTCGGCAGCCGCCCGGCACCGAAATCGCACCGAAATCGCACCGAATCCGCACCGAATCCATGTTCTGCGCTACCCGTTCCCCCCGAATAGGGGGAAACTGAACCAACGGGCAGCACCGAGGCCCCGGTCAAGGGGCAACAGATGCAGCACTACACCCGCGAAATCGTTCGCGCGATGCTTGTCCCGGTGATGCGCGCCTACTCCGTCGTCGTCGACCGCAACTTTCGCTCCGTGCCCCGGCCGGTCGATGCGCCGCAGGTGCACTCCGCCGGCATCGACAGCGACCGCATCCTGCTGCTGGGCTGCGGTCCGGCGCTCGGCTGGGGCGTCACGAGCCACGACCTTGGCCTGGCCGGCGCGCTCGCTCGCAACCTCACCGCCCGCACCGGGCGCGGGGTCGACGTCGACGTCGTCGCGGGTGAGCGGATGTCCGCCCTCGACGCCCTCGCGGCCGTGCGGCCCCGCAAACTCTCCCGCTTCGATGCGGTCGTCGTGACGCTCGGCATCAACGACGCCCTCGCGCTCACGTCGGGGCGAGACTGGACCGCCCAGCTGCGCACCCTGCTGGAGCATCTCGAGCGGGTCTCGTCGCAGAGCACCACCGTCTTCGTGCTCGGCATCCATTCGATTCGAGGGGTGCCCTCTCTCGACACGGTGCTCGGTGGAATCGCCGACCGCCACGCCGGGTACCTGAACGCGCTGAGCGCAGAGCTCTGCGCCACGATTGCGCGCACCCAGTTTTTGCCATTCTCGCCCCTCGCCACGGTGTCAGTCGATCGCCACCGCACCACGCAGGACTACCGTGACTGGGCGGTTCCGATCGCCCAGCGCCTCGCGCCGGCCCTGAGCGCGGGGCGGGTCGACATCAGCGACGCGGCGGCGGCATCCGTCGCTCTCGCGCAGAGCGATGCGGCAGCCGCGGAGGCCGCTCGCCAGCGGGCCGTTGACGGGCTCGGCATTCTCGACACCGGCGCCGAGCCGCGTTTCGACCGCATCGTCGAACTGGCACAGCGGATGTTTCACACCCGCAGCGCGGCGATCACCGTGATCGACCACGACAGGCAATGGCACAAGGCCCGCGTCAGCATGGAGGCGCAGGAGTTGCCGCGCAGCGCGTCGTTCTGCGCGGTCACGATCGAGGGGCGCGGGCCGATGATTGTCGCCGACACCCACGCCGACGAGCGTTTTCGCGAGAACCCGCTCGTGCTCGGCGACCCGCGCATCCGCTTCTATGCCGGCTTTCCGATCGAGTCGCCCTCGGGCGAACGCATCGGAGCGCTGTGCGTCTTCGACCCCGAGCCCCGACCCGCGACCGACGTCGACCGCGCCCTGCTGCGCGAGCTCGCGCTGCTCGTTCAGCGCGAACTGCGCTCCCCCCGCGCCGCGTAGCTCAGATGCCGCACCGCGCCAGGCTATCTGGTTGCGTTGAACTGGGCGAGAACCTCCGCTGAGGTCAGCGCGCGGTCCAGGAACTGGGCGTCGTCCATGGACCCAGTGACGTAGTCGACGCTGGCGCCGTTCCAGCGGGCTCGACCGACGGCTGAGTTTCCCGTTGCGGTCCACACGCTGGGAGCCGTAGCAAAGCCTTGAGACACCCCGTTGACGTACAGGGTGAGTGTGTTGGCGGTCTTGTTGTACACCCCGGCCAGGTGGTACCAGGTGCCAGCGACGGCATCCGTCGGGCGTGTCACGGTGACGGGGGTGGACGCCGTCGAATCCGAGGAACGCAGCGTCAACTGAAAGTTGCCATCGAGCATCTGCAGATAGAAGGGACTGATGGCGCCGCCGTCGACGCTCAGATAGGTCTGGTATCCGGTGTTCGAGGCCGGTTTGACCCACGCGGACACCGTGTAGCTCTGGCTGGTATCGATGACCGCCCGCGGAATGTCAACGTAACCGGTTCCGTTGAAGCTGAGTGCCGGGTTGCCGGTGGCCCTGGTCGTCCAGGTCGTGCCGCCCCGAAGCGTGCCCGTATTTCCATTGCCGCTCGTGTCGCCGAGGGAGGTTCCTGATGCCTCGGCGAATCGCAGGTAAGCACCCCGATGAGCGACGGCGACGTTGGTGTTTGTGGCGTACGTACCGGCATTGCCGACGAGATCGTCGACGCGATACTGGTACCGATAGCAGTTCCCGGCGATCAGGGTCGAGTCGACATAGCTGGGACTCGGATTCGTCGCGACCAGGGTGGCTGCCGCGTAGGTGCCGCACACACTTCCCGTCAGGGGGGCCATGGTGCGATAAAGATACGCGGCCCCGAGGCCGGATTGGCCGTCCAGGCCCTTGACGGTCGTCACGGTCACGGAACGATTGGCCGTGTCGCCGTTGGTATAGCTGACCGAACCGGCCGTGGGGCCGGTCGTATCGGCCTCCAGCGCGAAGCCTGCAGAAGCGGATGCCGCGGCCGCGTTGTTCACGGCCGCCACAGCGGCGCTCGTGCCGGTCGCGCCGGTCGTCCAGGCGTACGTGTTGACGCCGAGAACGCCCGCCGCAGACGACCACCCTGACGCGGCGGGCAGGGCGAACGTGTAGCCGGCCAGGCCGGAGGCCGCATCCGTCGCCGCCGCCGTGACCATGAACGACCCGGCCGTCGCGGCCGACCGATAATACATCGTCGAACCGTTCCAGTACGAGTCGGAGACCGCTGCCGGGGTCAGCGTCGGTGTCGACGGCGGCGTGAGGTCAACCTTGATGTCGGGGCTGAGATAGTCGGCCGAGTTGCCGAGCGTGTCAACGACCGTGTACCGATACCGGTAGCAACTCTGGTCGGTCACCGTATCGCTGACGGGGGACGGCGCCGGGTCGAGGGCGATGGTGGTGAAGGTACTGCCGTAGGCGCCGCAGACGTTGTTGCTCAGGGAAGCGGATGTCCGCGCCAGGGTGGCGCCGCTCGTCGCGAGCCCGCTCGCATCCGTTCCGGGCGCGAACGCGATGCTCAGGGCGGTGGACGCCGCGTAGCGTGTCGACGCGACGAAACCGGCCGTCGTCGCGTCGACCGAGCCGCCGGTCGGCCCGACGGAGTCGATGACCGGTCCGGTGCCGAGCGAGTAATGGGTGGAGACATCGGCAGCGCCGAGCACCGACGCCGAGATCGCGACTTCGTCGAGCGTTCCGGCAAAGTAGTTGGCCCCCGTTTGCAACCGACCGAATGTAACCGAGGCCGCAGCCGTCAGGGCCGCCGTCGTTCCCGCGCCGGAGGCTGCCTGAACCCCGTCGACGTAGAGCGTGCGGGTACCGGCACCGCTAGCCGCGCGCGTGAATACAACGTGATGCCACGTTCCGTCGTTCAATCCGGCGGCAGAACGGATCGTTGTGGTGCCCGTTCCCGCGAGCACCTGCCCGTTGGCGCAGAGGGAGACGCCGAAATCCTGGGTCGAGGTGGTGCTCACGAAAGCATCGACGAGGCCGGCCCCCTGCCACCAACCCGAAGCACACGTCGCGGTCGACCCCTGATTCTGCGTGGACCTGAACCAGAACTCGATCGAGAAGGCGGCGGAAACCTGCCGGGCGATGCTCACATAGTCGTTGACCCCGTCGAACTGCGCGGCCGTGTTGCTGTCATTCGCAATCGCGCCGGCGACGCCGAGCGCCACGTCGTTGGTGTACGTTCCGTGGTTCGTGCCCTTGCTGTCGGCGGCGGCCGGTGTCGTTGCCGACAGAACCTGAAAGTTGTCCAGGTGCGCGCCGGTGGAATTCGTGGCGGTCGTGACGGTGTCATATCCCAGGTCAAAGCCGCCGCGCCCCGCCGCCGTGATCGAACCTTCGTTGGTTGAAAGTATCTGCGTGCCGTTGACGTACACCGTGAGCAGGCTGCCGCTCATATTGAGGGCAATCCGGTACGTCTGCCCGGCGGTGAGGTTGGCCGCAACAGTGGCCATCTGGGTGATGCCGCTGTTGCTCGTGACCTTGACCAGCTGCCACGTTCCGGCGGCCGTTCCGGTGCCCTGATAGTAGACGGCCGCGTAATAACTCGTTGTCGAGAGATCGACCCGCCCGACGACGCCGATGGCATCGTGCGGCACCTTCGACGCAATGTAGATATCGGCCTCGACCCGGTAATCCGCACTGCTCGGAAGGCCCGAGCTGGTGTACATGGCACGCGCGGTCGCTGCGCCGCTCTTACGAATGCGTCCGGCGTCGGTGAAAACGGCATCCGTCGTCGATTCGACGGTGTTCTTGGTCCACTTCGCTCCGACTTCACCGTCGTGTGTGGTCAGCAGGCTTCCTGCCGTGCCGGAGAACGTGTCCGACGATGTCGCCGACGAGCTCTCGCCCAGCCGCCACTGACCCAGGCTCGCCGTGGCCACGACCGCGGCGTAGCTGATGACGGTGATTGTCGAGCTCAGCGCCGTGACCGTGTTGCCCACATTGTCGGTCAGCACGTACTGGTATTGGTAGCAGCCGCTCGACACGCTGCTGTCGGTGTAGCTGGTCACCGGGGCCGCGGTACCGATGTTCACGGCGGTCCCGTAGCTGCCGCACAGCCCCGCACTCGTCAGCGGCGCGGCAAAGCGTTGCAGCTGCTGCGTCGTGATGCCGGAGCCGCCATCCGCTGCGCTGTTCGTGATGACGACCGACCGGGTCGACTGGCTCGTACCGTAGACCGGCGCTCCACCCGTAGGCGCGGTCGAATCGTTCACGAGCGTCAGTGTGGTGGCCGTGGAGTTGCCGGCCAGATCGAGGCCCGTCACGGTTTCGGTGGGCGAAGCGGTCGTGCCCGCCGTCCAGGTGAAGGCCCCGGAGACATAGGGGCCGTACGTCGGCGCCGAGACCGTCGTTGCCGTGTGCGTCCAGCCGTTGCCGCTCAGGGCCGTCGTCGTGCTTGACGCCGCACGGCTTCCGAAGTCAGCGACCGCATTGGTGAGTGAGAATGAACCGGCGGCGCTGCCGCGGTAGTAGATCGTGCCGGCGGCCTTGTACGCGCTGGCGGCGCCCGCGGTCACTGCGATTGCGTTGACGGGGGCGATGCCGTCAGCCACCACGACGGCGCTCTTGGGACTTTCGGCGCCGACCCAATTCGTGCCGATGCGTGGCGTGACCGTGTAGGTCCACGAGCCATCCGTCACGGCGGCTTCCGTGCAGGTCAGCACCGGCCCGAGGCTCGAGCAGCCTGAACCGACGGTCGCTTCGGTGAAGGGCGACGTCGCCTGGTATCGCGTGATCGTGTACGCGGTCACCGGAGCGCCGCTCGCCAGGGTGCTGGCGGCCCAGGACACGGTGATCGCCTGCTTGTTCGCGCCGACGGTCGGCGCGTTTCCGGCACCGACGCTCGTGGCAGCGGATGCTCCGAAGCCACCATCCACGGAACCGGCCGTGACGTACGACCACGCGACCCCGCTGGCGAGCAGCAAGATCAGGGGGAGTGCACCGATCCGAAGCAGCAGGGTTCGGCGGCGGGACTGCCGGTGGGCGCTCATGAGTCGGCCTTCAGAAACACGATTACCTCAGCGCCCTGACAGGCGTTGCTGGCGGATGCCGCCATGTTCAGCCCCGGCACCGTGATCGGCAGCGTGCCGCTGCCGTTCGTCGTCGCCGCGGGCACGGTCCAGCCGGTGGTCTGTCGGGTGAAGGTGAACGACGCGCTCGCGCATCCCGCCGCGGCGTGGGCGCTGTCGATGCCGAAGCCGTCGGTGCCCTGACTGGACTGCAGCGCGAGGGATCCGATGTAAATCGGCGACAGGTTGGCGTTGGTCGCCGTGACGACCACCAGCGCCGCTCCGCCCGGGTAGAGCGTGGCCGTCATGGCTTCCCCGCGCGACAGCGTCAGCGGCACCGTGGTCGCGGCCCGCCCGTTTCCGGTGCCGCCGCCCGACCCGGCCCAGTACGAATAGGCCACCGGCCCGGCCGTCAACGACAGCGCAACGAGCGCTGCGGTCAACAGGATGCGCGCGGGCGCGCCCGTGAACATCCGTCGCCTGCGCCCGGAGCCGTGTTCAACGGCCAGCCGCCGTCCGGTCACGGCTGCGCCCCCATGGCCTCGTATTGCAAGGTCACCGTGGCGCCCTTGCAGCCGTCCTGGTTGACGTTGGGGTTGAGCATCGCGAGCTGCGGAAGGAATTCCCATGGAATGCCGAGCGTCAGAAGCGTCGCGGTGGTCTGCGGGGGAACGGTCAGCGCGAGGCTCTGCGCGACCTGCACGGCCGCGAAATCGGCCAGGCTGCAGCCACGCTGAGGGGTCGCATTGGGCGCATCGACCTCGATCAGCGTGACGGCCAGCGTGTCCACCGACACCGCAAAGTCGTGCGGATTGGTCAGCTCGAGGTTCAAGGTCTGCGTGAAACCGGGCGACAGCGGCTCGCTCGTCGTGCCCGCGACGCCCAACAGAGACTGATCGTGGGGTAGCCCGTGCAGCGGATCGCCCGCATACAGCGGCATGTCGGACGACAGCAGCACCACGGTACTCACGGCCAACAGCGCGAGAGCGCCGTAGGTCACCGGGTGTGACTGCGCTGCGAGGATCATGGAGCCCTGTCGGGTTGGGAACGGTAGTGCCGTCATGGTGCGTTCGGGGTGGCGGCGCTCTTGGTTTGTTCACAGCGGATGCCCCGCTGCGCCGCGCCTTAACGCCGGGTGCGGATGGGGCGAGGCCGACCGGCCTGGCCCCATCCGCGTGCCGGGTCTGAGTTAGGTGGTCGGCATTCCGACGGCACTGTACGTGACGATGAAAGTCGCGTCCTTGCAATAGTTCTGGTTTACGGCTGGCAGATTGATCAAGGTGATTGTTGCTCCGGAGAATGCGCCACCAGTTGCGCCGGCAGCCAGGACTCCTCCCGCGGCAGGTTCCATCTCGGTGGTTGTCACCGTGAAGTCATCCAAGTCGCACGCGGTAGTGGTAGACGTCGTCACGCCATTCACACTTGTGAGTGCGGCGGTGACGTGGTCGACCGTTATTTCGCTCGTGCCCGGGTTCGTAATTGTCCCGCTGAGGGTGAGGGGCACGCCGGGCAGGATACGGGCAGCAGTGACGCTGGCGTCTTGAGCGACCGTGACCGAGGTCGAGGTCCCAGCGGTAACCGTTCCGGTGCCGGAGCCGTCTGAGGTCCAGTACGCGAACGCGGCACCGGCTCCTCCGAGAACGACGGTGGCGACGAGGGCGATCGCAATCGCCTTTTTTGACATCTTCTTACGCATGATGAAACTCCAGTATTTCTAGGATTCGGAAAAGTTGACGAGCGCCGTGAAGTGGCATCTTTTCGACCCCCCACTGTCCAGCGATTGTGAAGTTACGCGGCGGAAATGTCCCGTTGTAGCCCCACAATGGGGCATTCGGTCAATAGGACACGGAGCTGTCTGTCCCGCGGCCAAACTGGGGGTGCCGAAAGGCCCTGAAACGTACTGTCTACCCCACTCTGGAAGCCCGCGTCGGGCACGCAAAAGCGGGGCCGACATCGTCGGCCCCGCTCGTCTTCCACTCCGTGTCAGAGCTGCTGGATCGCTGCCCTCACGCGGCGCGGGTGTAGCGGCTGCGCGCCCGCTTGGCGGGGGTGGCATCCGTTGCCGCCCCGTTCGGCGCCGGGTGGGGCGCAACACGATGCGTGACGGCATTCACGCGGGCGGCCGGGGGCGGGCCGATGACGGTGGCGTCGGGGATGACGGTGTCACGCTCGAGCCGTACCCCGCCCGCGATGCGCGCGTCGGCGCCGATGCGCGCGTGGCTGCCGACCCAGACGCTCGAGCCGAGGCGGGAATCCGGCCCGATGTGCACGTTCTGTCCCACGAAGACGCGCTCGCCCAGAATGACGCCCTGGTCAATCCAGCTGCCGGCCCCGATCCAGGTTTCGGCGCCGACGTCGGCGCCGGCCTCCACGTACGCGTTCTCGGACACAAACGCCGACGGATGCACCGTCGCCTTCGCCGAGACCCACCCGTTTCCGTTGGCATGACTGCGATATTTCTCCACCACACCGGTGTCCCGCTCAACCTCTTCGTTCTTGCGTCGCACTGCGACCTCTTCCTGCCGCAATCGTGCGGCTCTACGGCGTTCAACGCGAGGCTAGTGGTTTCCATTCCGCAGGTGAATCCCCGGCGGACGGTTCTCAGTGAGCTTGCAGGCATCCGTCGGTGCGGCATGGTCACCCGCGGTGAGCAGGGTGGCTCCAATCGCGGGCTGAGCCGCCTCCCGGCGGGCCGGGCTAGGCTCGCGGCGTGACCGACTCCCTTCGACGCCAGCTGCGCGCCCTGCCCGATTTTCCCGACAACCTGCCCCTCTTCGATCCGGCCACGGCTCCCGCCGACCCGATCGCCCTGTTTCTTGACTGGCTCGGCCAGGCGCTCGCCGCGGGTCTTCCCGCGCCTCACGCGTTCAGCCTCGCGACGGCGACGCCCGAGGGCGCGGTGAGCTCGCGCATGCTGATTCTCAAAGACATCGAGGCCGGCGCGTTCTGCTTCGCGTCGACCCGCAGCTCCCGCAAAGGGGGCGAACTCGCGGGCAACCCCCAGGCGGCACTCAATTTCTACTGGCCCGCCGTCGGTCGCCAGATTCGGGTCGTCGGCACTGTCTCGCTGCGCAGCGCCGACGCATCCGCCGCCGACTGGAACGACCGCCCCGGCGCCGACGGCTCAGCGAACCCCGCGTGGCAGCTGTACGCCCTGCACCCCACCGAGGTCGAATTCTGGCAGGCCAGCGCCGATCGCCACCACATTCGGCACCGCTACGCCCTCTAGCCACCGAGCTGAGCCGCGCCCCCGCGCGCGCCCCCGCGCGCGCTCCCCCCGCGCGCCGTTCGCCCCCCGCTGGTTGAGCGCGAGCTTGCGAGCGTCGAAACCCGGTGGGCTAATGTCCAGACCCGCGCGTCGCGTCTGAAGGTCGTCCTGCGTGGTCAACCAGCGCACTCTGCGCCCAGGCTCAACCAGCAGTGAAAAATACTGCCCATTAACAACGGATGCGCACCGGAGAACGTCATCCGGTGCGCTACCCGCCGCGCGCAAAGCGCGGTTAAGGTGGGCCCCGTCGGGCTCGAACCGACGACCCAAGGATTAAAAGTCCTTTGCTCTACCAACTGAGCTAGAGGCCCGCGTCTACCAACTTACCTTGCATTCACTCCTCTTCTTTCCGCAGGGCAGAGGTGGCCTCCCAAAAACACGCGGTATTCTCGGTCGCAGCACCCGAAATGCTCGACGCGAACAGGAGAACGCCATGGCCGACAACTTTCACAAGCCCACCCAGTTCTCCGGCAGCCGGTTCGAGTCGTTCAAGGGCGGCGAAGACCCGGCACACATCAGCCGCATCGCCCACGAGACCGCGCAGGCCTTGCTCGCCCGGGTGCGCAGCGACCCGAACCCGGAGACCGTCGAGCGCCTCGTTGCCTACACCGACGAGAACGGTATCGACGCCGTCGCCGAACTCTGGAGCCGCGCCACGCCCCGCAGCCTGCCCGGTGCGCTGTGGCGCATTTACCTGATCAGGCTTCTGATCCGCCAGGATCCCGAGACCACGGCCTACATGTACCAGCGGGGCACGGATGTCGCCGTCACCATCGATCCGCTCGTCGCCGGCGCCGCGGTGCCCACCGGACCCGCCGAGATCATCGCCCTCGCCGACGAGATTCTGCGCGGAGTCTTCACCGGAGACTTCGCCGTCGCCCTCGACCGGGCCGCCGCCTACTGCCGGGTCACGGCGAGCGGATGCACGAGCGTCGCCGATGACCTCGACCTCACCGAACCCGTGCGTTCCTCCGAACTGACGACCCGGGCGCTGCGCTTCTCGACGACCGCGCAGGAGTTCACGGCCTGCGCCCGCCTCTGGCGCAGCGAGTCACTCGAATAGCGCCAGACCTTCCCGGGAAAGCGGATGAATCGTCGGTTAGCCGCGCTCGAACCGACGAGTCACCCGCTCTCGCGAGAACGTGGGACACCGCGACACACGGATGATGCACGGCTGCGCCGAGGGCGAACATCCGTCTGCATCCGCCCACGTCGAATACACTGGTAACTGGTCGGGCCGCAGTAACCCCGGGCTCCAATATTCGCCGTCTCGAACGGCCTCACGCCGAGAGGCGTTCTGCGGTCCGGCCTTCACTGTGCACCCGTGCTGATTCCGGGCCGCGCACGCGAGTGCAACAAAACATGAGACAAAACCAAACCGTTCTGCACTCGGTACCGAACCCTATGCATGGAACGGTACAAGACCTGACATGCTTGATCTCATGACAGCTGAATCCAACTTCGACGCCACGTCGACGGCTCCTCCCACCAAGGAAGAGCTGCTGAGCCGTGTGGCGCAGGGCGACCAAGCTGCTTTCGGAGAACTGTATGACCAGGTTGCCCCGCGTGTTCTGGGCCTGGTCAAGCGACTTCTGATTGATCATGCTCAGTCGGAAGAAGTGACCCAGGAGATTTTTCTGGAGATCTGGCAGACCGCGACCCGTTACGAAGCGGGGCGTGGCGGGGCATCCACTTGGATCATGACCATGGCACACCGGCGAGCGGTCGATCGCATTCGGTCCTCACAGGCCGGGCGTGACCGCGACACCAAAATTGGCATCCGCGACCTCGCGGTTGCTTACGATCACGTAGCAGAAACCGTCGAAGTACGGATCGAACACGAAAGGGTGGAGAAGGCAATGTCCCGATTGACTCAGCTGCAACGCCAGGCGGTCAGCCTCGCGTATTACGGCGGCTACAGTCACAGCGAGGTTGCCGACATGCTCCACATTCCGCTCGGTACCGTGAAAACCCGACTGCGTGACGGCTTAATCCGCCTCCGCGACGAATTGGGCGTCACTTCATGAGCAAACAGATCCCCACCGGCCACCCCGAGGAACTCGGCGGTGCCTATGCGCTGAACGCACTGTCCCAAGACGACATCGCGCTCTATGAGCAGTACCTTGACCAGTCCGAACAAGCGAGAATTGAGGCAGAGGAATTGAGCGACACCGCAGTGGCCCTCGGCCTCGCCACGATTCCCGTGCAGCCGAGCGCCGGCCTCAAGGCCAGCCTCATGGACCTGATCAAGACGACCCCGCAGCTCGCCCCGCTTAGCGCGACGGCCGCGACGGCTGAGTCCGCTCAGTCAGCTCCCGACCAGCCGACGGATGCCGCCGACCCCGTCACGTCGCTGACCCTTGTTCCCGGCGACATGCCGATTTCCCGGCGTCAGGCTCGCACTGAGTCCGAGGCCCGAACGGCCACGCCCGCCATCGGCTCGATTGACACAAACACCGACGAAAGCACCGACGAAAACACCGACGCAAGCACCGACGCTGGCCTGCTCACGGAATCGCCGGCATCCGCCAGCGTGAGCGAGAACCCGGCCCCGCCGCGCTCTGGCGCCGAAGCCCGTGCCCAGGCGCGCTGGTTTCAGCGTCCGGCCCGCTTGCTCGTCGCCGCATCGGCCGCGGTGGCACTCTTCATCGGCGGCACCGTGATCGGCGGAGCCCTGAACGACAACCAGTTCGGGGATCAGCAGGCCGCGAGCCTCGCGCAGATCAATGCCGCCCCCGACTCGCAGCGGGCGTCAACGACGACCGGCGACGGCCAGGAAGCGACCCTGGTCTGGTCGAACACTCTCGGTATCTCTGCCGTGCTCGTCGACGGCCTGCCGGCGTTGCCGGCCGATCAGGACTACCAGCTCTGGTACATCAACGCCGAGGGTCCGCTGCCGGCCGGAACCTTCGATTCCACCGGCGAGGGAACGGTCTGGCGAGTGCTCGACGGCACCATGCACGCCGGAGACTCCGTCGGCATGACCGTGGAACCCAATGGCGGCTCCGATGCCCCGACGAGCGACCCGATCGTGGCCTTCCAAAGCTAGAACTCCCTCAGAACCGGTTCAGTCGCGGACAAACCACCCTCGGTGCACCGGCGAGGGTGGTTTTTTCGTTTCTCGGCGCTGCCCATACCGCCGTAGGCTCGAGGCATGAGGCTCCCCTTCACCCTGCTGATCGACCCCGTGCCCGCCGACGACACGCGCACCGACTTTCACGCCACCTTCCACGAGATGGACTCGGCTGCTCCCGCCCTGCGCGTGGGTGAACTCAGCACCCAGCGCGGTGACGGCGTCTTCGAGACCCTCAGCATGGTCAACGGGCACCCACAGGAGATGGAGGCCCACATCAGCCGCCTCAGCAACTCCGCCGCCATCTGCGACCTGCCGGCGCCCAACGCCGCGCAGTGGCGCTCAGCGATCAACTACGCCGTCTCCCGGGTGCCGCACACCGGCCAGGTCGCCCTCAAGTTCGTGCTCAGCCGCGGGGTCGAGCATGGGCCCGCCCCGACCGCGTGGCTGCACGCCTCGGTCGCCGCCGACTTCTCGGCGGTACGCGAGAACGGCGTGCGGGTCGTGACCCTCGACCGCGGCTACCCGCGCGGGGTCGCCGAACGCGCGCCGTGGCTGTTGATGGGCGCGAAGACGCTGAGCTATGCGATCAATATGGCCGCCCTGCGCGAGGCGCACCGACGCGGCGCCGACGACACGATCTTCACCACGACCGACGGTTTCGTCATGGAGGGCCCGACCTCCAACGTGATCCTGCTCAGCGGCGGTGAGTTCGTCACCCCCGCGCCGAGCGGCGCGATTCTGCACGGCACCACCCAGCAGGCCCTCTTCGAGCACCTCGAAGCCGAGGGCGACCGGGTCGTCTACCGGGACGTGAGTCTCAGCGAGCTGCAGGCAGCGGATGCCGCCTGGCTCGTCTCGAGCGTGCGTCTCGCCGTTGCCGTCACGGCCCTCGACGATGCCGCGATGCCCGTCGACCATGCCCGCACCCGCGCGTTCAACGACTACCTGCTCGCCCGCACCCGCTAACGGCGCGTGGCGAAAGCAGGACGCACCGGCGAAAAAGCGCCAAATCGTCCTGCGTACGCCGACACACGCGCGATTCGTCCTGCTTTCGCCACGCCCAGCCGGCGGCGGCGGATGCCCGGTCCCGGCCCCACTGCATCCGTCACGCACGAAAACGCCCCGAAACCATACGGTTTCGGGGCGTTCTGCAGAGCGGATGTCTAGCCGAATCGACCGGAGACGTAGTCCTCGGTGGCCTGCACCTTGGGGTTCGAGAACATCGTGGTGGTGTCGTCGTACTCGATGAGCTTGCCCGGCTTGCCGGTGCCCGCGATGTTGAAGAACGCGGTGCGGTCGGAGACGCGCGAGGCCTGCTGCATGTTGTGGGTCACGATCACGATCGTGTACTCCTGCTTCATCTCTTCGATGAGGTCCTCGATCGCGAGGGTGGAGATCGGGTCGAGGGCCGAGCAGGGCTCGTCCATCAGAATCACATCGGGCTCGACCGCGATCGCGCGGGCGATGCAGAGACGCTGCTGCTGCCCGCCCGAGAGGCCCGATCCGGGGCGGTCGAGGCGGTCCTTGACCTCGTTCCACAGGTTGGCGCCCATCAGCGCCTTCTCGGTGAGGGCGTCGGCGTCGCTCTTGGACATGCGGCGGTTGTTCAGGCGTACGCCGGCGAGCACGTTCTCCTGAATCGACATGGTCGGAAACGGATTGGGGCGCTGAAACACCATGCCCACCTGGCGGCGCACGAGCACCGGGTCGACGCCGGGGCCGTAGAGGTTGTTGCCGTCGATCAGCACCTCACCCTCGACGCGAGCGCCGGGGATGACCTCGTGCATCCGGTTCAGGGTGCGGATGAAGGTGGACTTGCCGCAGCCACTCGGGCCGATGAAGGCCGTCACGGTGCGGGGCTCGATGACGAGGGAGACACCCTCGACGGCGAGAAAGTTGGTGTAGTACACGTTGAGGTCGTTGACTTCGATGCGCTTGGACATAGTCCCTTTCGAGTTGGTTCTAATGCAGCAGATAGAGAGAGGACTTAGCGGCCGAATTTCGGCGAGAAGATGCGGGCGATCAGGCGGGCGGCACCGTTGAGTACCATCACGATCAGAATCAGGGTGAGTGCGCCGGCCCAGGCACGGTCCACGTAGGACTGCGCGTCGACGCCCTGGCTCACGTACTGGTTGTACACGTATACCGGCAGGGTCATCATCCGCTCGCTGAACAGATCGTAGTTCATGCTGGCGGTGAAGCCGGCGATGATGAGCAGCGGCGCGGTCTCACCGATCACGCGGGCGATGGCGAGCATCACGCCGGTGACGATTCCGGCGATGGATGTCGGCAGCACGACCTTCATGATGGTCAGCCATTTCGGAACCCCGAGCGCGTAGGCGGCCTCGCGCAGCTCGTTCGGAACCAGCTTGAGCATCTCCTCGCTCGAGCGCACCACGACCGGAATCATCAGCACGGCCAGCGCAATCGAGCCACCGAATCCGAAGCGGATGCCCGGGTCGTTGAACAGCAGCGCGAACAGTGCGAAGGCGAACAGTCCGGCAACGATCGACGGGACCCCGGTCATTACGTCGACGAAGAAGGTGATGGCCTTGGCGAGCCGGCCGCGGCCATACTCGGTGAGGTAGATCGCGCTCAGCAGCCCGATCGGTACCGAGATGAGCGTCGCCATGCCCGTCACCAGCAGGGTGCCGGTGATGGCGTGCAGCACACCGCCGCCCGCTCCCACCACGTTGCGCATCGACGAACTGAAGAACGTGGGGGTGATGAAGGCCGGCAGCCCGTTGATCGCCGTCGTGATCATGATCGAGACGAGCGGCACCAGCGCGATGATGAAGGCGGCCGTGACCAGGGCGGTCATCAAGCGGTCCTTGGCCTGCCGGGCACCCTCAACCATGTGGGAGAGCGCGTAGATGGCCACGCAGTACAGCACGGTACCGAAGACGAGGGTGCCGACCAGGTTGAAGCCGTCGGCGACCTCGGTGACCTGCAGCACGAGGAACACGGCGGCGGTGATGAGCCAGCTGCCGAGCAGAATCCACAGCGGCGACCGCTTGGGCAGCTTGCCGGCCGTCAGGGAGTTGGTGATCGGGCGGATGATCGTGTCGCTGCTCTTCATATCGATGCTCATCAGTTGGCTCCCGAGAATGCCTTGCGGCTGTTGATGATGGCACGGGCGATCATGTTCACGACCAGGGTGACCACGAACAGGATCAGGCCGGTGGCGAGCAGGATGTTCACGCCGACGCCGTGCGCCTCGGGAAAGTTCAGCGCGATGTTGGCGGCGATCGTGGTGGGGTTCTCCGAGGTGAGCAGCTGAAAGATCACTTCAGCGCTGGGGGAGAGCACCATGGCCACGGCCATCGTCTCGCCGAGGGCCCGGCCGAGGCCGAGCATCGACGCCGAGATGATGCCGGGGCGGCCGAACGGCAGCACGGCCATCGAGATCATTTCCCAGCGGGTCGCGCCGAGGGCCAGAGCGGCCTCTTCGTGCAGCAGCGGTGTCTGCAGAAAGATTTCGCGGCAGATGGCGGTGATGATCGGCAAAATCATGACGGCGAGCACGACGGCGACGGTCAGAATAGTGCGGCCGGTGCCGGACACCGGGCCCTCGAAGAGCGGGATCCAGCCGAACCATTCGACGAGCGTTACGTAGAAGGGCCGCACCATCGGGGCCAGCACGGTGATGCCCCAGAGGCCGAAGACGACGGAGGGTACGGCGGCGAGCAGGTCGATGAGGTAGCCGAGGCCCTGGGCGAGCTTGCGGGGTGCGAAGTGTGAGATGAAGAGCGCAATGCCGATGGCGATCGGCACGGCCATCAGCAGCGCCAAGACGGCGGCCCAGACGGTGCCGAAGACGAGCGGGCCCACGTACTCCCAGAAATTTCGGGTTTCGCCCGAGAACGCTTCGTCGGGCGCGACGAAGGCCGGCAGGCTCTCGACGAGCAGAAACACCGCCACGGCCGCGAGAACGGCCAGAATCAGGCTGCCGGACACGACGCTGGCGGTCGAGAACACTCGGTCGCCCGGGCGTTGCCTGGCCTTAATGGTGGTGGCGGCAACTGTGGTCGTCATGCCGGGCGTCTCCTTGATGTGCGTGTGTGGTGCCTGTGCGTATGGGGTGGTGCTGTACCGAAGGGGGTCCTGAATCCAGACCCCAGTGTGCCCGAGCCGGGAATCGCAATCCCTGCGATCCCGGTCCGGGCGATGGTGCTGTGTTACTGAATGTGCTGGTTAGTGACTACTACTTGACGGTCGCGAGAACGGATGCAACGTTCTCGGACAGCTCAGCGGAGAGCGGCGCGATGCCGGCGGACTCGGCGGCGACGGCCTGGCCGGCCTCGCTGGCCATGTACTCGACGTACGCCTTGACGAGGGCGCCCTGCTCGGCGTCCGCGTACTCGTTGCAGACGATCGCGTAGCTCACCAGAACGAGGGGGTACTCTTCCGGGTTGGTGGTGAGGCGGTTCAGGTCGAGCGCGAGGTCATCCGCTTCGCGGCCCTCGACGAGGGGCGAGCCGGCAACAACCTCGGCCGCGGCCTCGGGGGTGTAGGCGACGAACTCGTCGCCGACCTTGAGCGCGGCGGTGTTCAGCGAGCCAGCGGCCGACGCATCGGCGTAGCCGATGGTGTTGACGCCGTTGGTCACGGCCGAGACGACGCCGGAGGTCTGCGGTGCCGCTTCGCCGCCGAACGGGAAGGTGTCGCTGGCCTCTTCGCCCCAGGCTTCGGGAGCTGCCTTGGCGAGGTAGTCGGTGAAGTTCTCGGTGGTTCCCGAGTCGTCCGAGCGGTGCACGGCGGTGATGAGCGCGGACGGCAGGGTCGCGTCGGGGTTCAGCGCAACGATGGCGGCGTCATCCCACTGGGTGATGGTGCCGGCGAAGATCTTGGCCAGCGTGTCAGCGTCGAGGTTGAGTTCGTCAACACCCTCGACGTTGAAGATCACGGCGATCGGGGAGATGTAGACCGGCAGGTCGACGGCCTTGGTGTCGGGAGCACACGCGGCGAATACGCCGGCCAGCTCGTCTTCATCGAGGTAGGAGTCGGAGCCGGCGAATGCCGAGCCGCCCGCGATGAAGGCCTCGCGGCCGGCGCCCGAACCGCTCGGGTCGTAGTTGATCGTGACGTCGGGGTTTGCGGTCTGGAAGCCGGCAACCCAGGCTTCCTGAGCGGCGCCCTGCGACGACGCGCCGCCGGCGTTCAGGGTTCCGGTGAGGCCGCTCGCGGCGTTATCTCCGGTGGAAGCGGTGTCACCCTCGTTTGCTGCGCAGGAGGACAGGGCGATGACGGCGACGAAAGCAATGGCAGCGGTGCGGCCAAAACGCTTGAAGTTCAAGAGGATCCCTTTCAGGGGTTGTGTCGAGTGCAGGACGCATCGAAACGGGGAGTGCAGGCCGGTGCCGACCCGAGAGCAAAACTATGCGCCGGGATTAACGGAACAGCAGCCTGAAGGTGAACGGGAGATGAACGGCGTATAACGGCTGGCGACGCACGGTAACTTTTAAACGCACAGCGCTTAAAGTCGTGGGGCGTGTGTTTCGATCGCGATGATGCCCGCACTCGGGTTCTCGGCCGAGAGGTGAACGACGCTGAATCCGCCGGTGTCGAGGCTCGCCGCATCCGTCAGATACGCGCCGTGCGTCGACCCGGTCGCGAGCGCGATCTCGCGCATGATCTCGGGCAGCACCGGTCCGTGGCTGCACAGCACGGCGGTCTTGCGCGAGCGGATGCGCTTGCCGATCACCGTTCGCACGTCGGCGGTGCCGTCTTCGAGGGCGTCCTGGCTGATCAACTCGGTGCGCTTGATCTCGATGCCGGTTGCTGCCGCGAGCGGGGCCACGGTCGTCACGCAGCGCGTCGCGGTGCTCGAGATGATGCGCTGGGGCCGCCACGCGGTGATCGTCTCGACGACGCTCGCCGCCTGCTTCACGCCGCGGTTGGTCAGCGGGCGACTGCTGTCGGGGCCGTCCCAGCTGCGCGGCACGGCTTTGCCGTGGCGCAGCGCGATGAGCGCGAAGGTGCGCGTCACCCCGGCGTCGACGAGGCGTTCGAAGGACTCGAGAATGTCCACATCGGGCTTGTAGCTCAGGTAGGTGCGCGCCTTCTTGATGGTCACCCATTCGATCGCGGCCACCTCGCCGTTGGGCACGAAGGTCGAGCGTTGGATCGCCTCCGGGCTGACCTCGGCCGCCCAGTAGTGCACGATCTTGTCGCGCCCGTCGCTCAGCGGGTAACGGCTGATGCCGAGCGGAACGCCGAGCGCGAGGTCGAGACCGGTCTCTTCCTGTACCTCCCGCACCGCGGTGCGCGGCAGGGATTCGCCCGGGTCGACCTTGCCCTTGGGAATGGTCACGTCGCCGTGCACCGTGCGGTGAATGAGCAGAATCAGGATGCGTCCCTCGACCAGCCGCCAGCACACGGCACCGGCGGCGAAGACGGCCGGCTCACTCATCGGCGGGCAGACGGGCGCTTGCGGCGGGAGATCTGCTGCATCAGCCGATTCTGGATATCGTCGAGCGGGGCGCCGTTGTCGTCCCTGTCGTGACGGGTCCACTGCCCGGTGTTGCCGTCGAGCCACCACGATGAGGTGCGCTCGTCCATCGCGCGGTCGAACAGGTTGTCGACCTCGGACAGGTGGGCCGGGTCGATCAGCCGAATCAGCGCTTCGACGCGGCGGTCGAGGTTGCGGTGCATCATGTCGGCACTGCCGATGAAGAGCTGCGTGTCGCCGAGGTTGTGGAACGAGAACACCCGCGAGTGCTCGAGGTACCGGCCGAGGATCGACCGCACCCGGATGCTCTCGCTCAGGCCGACGACACCGGGCTTCAGGCTGCAGATGCCGCGCACCCAGATGTCGATGGGAACCCCGGCCTGGCTGGCCCGGTACAGGGCGTCGATGATGTCCTCGTCGACCATCGAGTTGACCTTGATGCGGATGCCGGAGGGCTTGCCCTCGAGGGCAAAGTCCATTTCGGTCGCGATGTTCTTCAACAGCGCCTTGCGCAGGTGCAGCGGCGCCACGAGCAGGCGCTTGAACTTCTTCTCGATCGCGTACCCGGAGAGCTCGTTGAACAGCCGGGTGAGATCCTTGCCGACCTGGGCATCCGCGGTCAAGAGGCCGAGGTCTTCGTAGATGCGGCTGGTCTTGGGGTTGTAGTTTCCGGTGCCGACGTGGCTGTAGTGGCGCAGCACACCCTTTTCGTAGCGCACCACGAGGGCGAGCTTGCAGTGCGTCTTGAGGCCGACGAGCCCATAGACCACGTGCACGCCGGCCTTTTCGAGCTTGCGGGCCCAGGTGATGTTGGCCTGCTCGTCGAAGCGGGCCTTGATCTCGACGAGGGCGAGCACCTGCTTGCCGGCGTCGGCGGCAGCGATGAGCGCGTCGACGATGGGGCTGTCACCGCTCGTGCGGTACAGCGTCTGCTTGATGGCGAGCACGTTCGGGTCGGCGGCGGCCTGTTCGAGAAAGGCCTGCACGCTCGTCGCGAACGACTCGTAGGGGTGGTGCAGCAAAATGTCGCGCTGCGCGATCGACGTGAAGATGTCGGGTTCCGCGTTGGGTTCGCCCGGCAGCAGCTGCACGCTCGTGGTCGGTACGTGCTTGGCGTAGTGCAGTTCGGGGCGGTCGATGCGCAGCGAGAACAGCCCGCCGAGGTCGAGCGGCGCCGGCAGGTGGTAAACCTCCTGCTCGGTGACGTCGAGCTCGCGCACGAGCAGGTCGAGGGTGACCTCGTCCATGTCCTCGGTGACCTCGAGGCGAATGGGCGGGCCGAACCGGCGGCGCAGCAGCTCCTTCTCGAGGGCCTTGATCAGGTTCTCGGTCTCGTCCTCGTCGATTTCGACGTCTTCGTTGCGGGTGACGCGAAAGACATGGTGCTCGAGAATTTCCATGCCCGGAAACAGGTCGCCGAGCTGGTTGGCGATGAGGTCTTCGAGCGCGATGTAGCGGATGCTGTCGGGCGACTCCGTGCGGTCCACCCGCACGAAGCGCGGCAGCATGGGCGGCACCTTGAGGCGGGCGAACTCCTGCTTGCCGGTCTTGGAGTTGCGCACCCGCACGGCGAGGTTGAGCGAGAGCCCCGAAATATAGGGAAACGGATGCGCCGGGTCGACCGCGAGAGGCATCAAGACCGGGAAGATCTGGTTTGAGAAGTACGTGCGCAGAGAGCGGCGGTCGGCGTCGTTCAGACTCTGCCAGTCGACCACATCGATGCCGGCCTCGGCCATTGCCGGGCGAACGAGGTCGTGAAAGGCGAGGGCGTGGCGGGCCTGCAGCGCGTGAGCGTGGGTGGAGATGTCCGTCAGAACGTCTTGGGGGGCGCGGCCGACGTTGGTGGGCACGGCCAGACCGGTGAGAATGCGGCGCTTCAGCCCGGCGACGCGCACCATGAAGAACTCGTCGAGGTTGCTCGCGAAGATCGCGAGAAAGTTTGCCCGCTCGAGCACCGGCAGGGTGGGGTCTTCGGCCAGTTCGAGCACCCGCTGGTTGAACGCGAGCCAGCTCAGCTCCCGGTCAAGGTACCTCTCGCTCGGTAGTGCCGGGTCGAGCTTTCCGATCAGTGGGTCGAAATCATCATCAAAGTCTGTCCCGAGACCGGAGTCTGCCTGGGTAGTGTCGCCGTCCATTTGTCCATCCTTACACCGTGCGTCGTTCTCGTTAGCCGATCTGAGTGAACATCTCACTAACCCGTGCGGCGGTCGGTGCTCCGAAGGTACTGAACGTCGACCGTGAAGTCGGTGAATCCCAGAGACCGGTAGAGGTGCACCGGTCCGAGGCTGTCGGCCTCGACGTAGAGCGCGGCGTTCGTGCAGCCGCGCTCGCGCAGGCGGGCCAGACCGGCCTGCATCAGGGTGCGGCCGAGGCCCTGTCCGGCGGCTCGCGGATGTACGCCGATGACGTAGATTTCGCCGAGGTCCTGCTCGATCTTGAGCCAGTTGTAGCCGATCATGCGGCCGGAATCATCCCGCATGATCAGAAAGTCGTCGGCCTCGAACCACGACTCGTGCTGCCGGTCCGCGAGGTCGGTGAGGGTGAGGGCTCCCTGCTCGGCGTGCTCGGCGAAGACGAGGGCGTTGAGCTCGACCCAAGCGGCGTCGTCGGAGCCCGGGTGAAACGCCCCGATGGTCACGCCGGGAGCCGCACGGGGAGCCGCACCGGGCTGTACCTCGTTTTGGGGTGTCGACGCGGGGGCGGCGGCCGCGAGCCGGAGGCGCATCTGCAGCAGGGTACGAGCGGCCTCGAATTGGTAACGATTCGCGAGCGCTCGCGCGCCCGGATGGTCGCCGTGTGCCCACGCCGTGCTCACGGGCTCGATCTTAACGGGCGCGGTCTTACCGGGCTCGGTCTTAACAGGCTCGGCCTTACCGGGCTCGGTAACGGCCTCGGTCTTCTGGGCTTCGGCACCGTTCGAGCCCTGCCCGTCGAGCACCTGGCTCAGGATTGCCGTTGCCACGCCCTGGCGGCGGTGGTCGGGGTGCACCACCAGATCGAGTTGCCCGCCGCCGAGTACCAGGAGGGCGGTGTCCAGGGCAACGCCGTCAACGTCGGCGGTGGCGATCCACACGTCCCTGGTGCCGGCCGCGAGGTCGAAGAGTGCCTGCTCGTTGAGTGGGGCATAACCGTCGACGTGTTGCGCCGCGGTGGCGAGGTGGTGCACGCGGGCCGCGGAGGCGGCATCCGTGTAGCTGAGGGGGGTGAGGCTAAGCAACAGAGTGGGGAACCCGTTCGTCGTTTTCTTCGTGCAGGTTGAAGCGGTACCCCACGTTGCGCACGGTGCCGATGAGCGATTCCTGGTCGCCGAGCTTGGCGCGCAGGCGCCGAACGTGCACGTCGACGGTGCGGGTGCCCCCGAAGTAGTCGTAGCCCCAGACCTCACTCAGCAGCTGTTCCCGCGTGAACACCCGCGAGGGGTGCGCGGCGAGAAAACGCAGCAGCTCGAACTCCTTGTAGGTGAGGTCGAGGGGTTTGCCGTGCACCTTGGCGGAGTAGCTCGCCTCGTCGATGACGACCCCGGCGGCCCGAATCGTGTTGCTCGTCGAGGTCTGGGTCACCCGGCCCACGGCGAGGCGGATGCGGGCATCCACTTCGGCCGGGCCTGCCGTGTCGAGGACGACGTCATCGATACCCCAGTCGGGGGAGACGGCGGCGAGGCCGCCCTCGGTGATGACGAGCAGCAACGGTACCGTGATGCCGGTCGTGCGCAGAATCTGGCAGAGCGACTTTGCCGCGGCGAGGCTCATCCGGGCGTCAACCAGAATCAGGTCGGATTCGGGCGCGTTGATGAGCTGATCCGCCTGTGCCGGAATGAAGCGCGTGCTGTGTGAGAGCAGTGCAAGGGCGGGGAGTACGTCACTGTGGACCGCCGAGGTCAGGACTAAGAGCTGCGCCACGGGGCCTCCAAACGTCTTGACGTCATCCTAGCGTGCCGAAAATTCACCCCCCGGCAGGCACAATAGAAGGGTGAAGGTGCAGCAGAGCAACGAGCAGAGCAATCAGCGCAGACGTCAGCAGCGGAGTCAGCAGCGATCGATCGTGGCGGTCTGGCTGCTGGCCGTCATCGGCGCGGTGCTGACCGCGGTGCTGTCCGAACCCGGTGAACACCTCACCTGGATCGGCCTGACCATGGCCGGCTGTACCCTCGCGACGCTCAGCCTGCAGCTCGCGACCGGTGAAAAGGTCGGCTACGTCAGCCGGGTCACCTCGAGCCTGACCGGGGCGGTTGTCGTGCTCGCCGTCGCCACCGGCGTCGTCACTCTTCTGGACCTCGTCGCGTAGCCGAGCGCCCGTCGCACGCACGTCGCCCCGCGACGCCGGGACACCACTAGACTCCAAACATGTCGCTGCTCGCAATTGAACTCTTCTTCCTGGGTCTCCTCGCACTAGCCAGCCTGTCGATCGCCTGGGTTTCCGGCCTCGTCGTGGTCAAACTTTTCCGGGGGCAGCGGTAACGCACGATGCGTGAACTGCCTGTCGGCCTGCCGAGTGAGCTGGTCCCGCTGTCCTGGCTCATCGGAGTCTGGGAGGGTAGCGGTGTACTCGAGTACAAGATCGGCGAGAAGTCGGTCAGCCGTACCTTCGGTCACCGTCTGAGCTTCAGCCACGACGGCCTGCCGCACCTCAACTACAGCTCCTACACCTGGCTCGAGCCCGAAGAGCCCGCTGCGCCCGATGCCGGGGACGCGGCGACGGATGTCGCACCCGTCGACCTCGACGCCCGGCCGGCTTCGGCCTCGGCCGAGCAGCCCGACTTCGGCTCCGAGGTCGACAGCGACGGCAAGACCCCGCTCGTCACCGAGACCGGCTACTGGCGCCTGAGCCGCCCGCAGGGCGACGGTGACCCGGGCCCCGGCATGCTGCCGGCCCGAGGCGAGCGCCCGTTCACGTCGGCGGCTGCGGTCGAAACCCTGCGCAATCGCGACGGTGGTTTCGACATCGAGGTGTCGCTCGTGCACCCCGGCGGCGTCGTCGAGCTCTACCTCGGCCAGGTCAAGGGGCCCCGCATCGACCTGGCGACGGATGCCGTGCTGCGCACCGCCGGTGCCAAGCCGTATGTGGCCGCCACCCGGCTCTACGGACTCGTCGACAACCACCTGCTCTGGGCCTGGGACATCGCCGCCCTCGGTCAGGACCTGCGCACCCACGCCTCCGGACGTCTCGCCCGCACAGAATAATTCGCCCGACCCCCCTCGACTTTTCGCGAGTGAGTGGGTCGCCCTCACTCCACTGTCAGTGGCGCGGGGCAGAATAGAGGGGTGCCCGGGCCAGCGACAACCGGGCGGAAGCGAGCGTCATGACCGAGGCATCCGTCACCCCCACCGACAACAGCGGCAGCGCCGCCGTGTCACCGCTGCTGCAACTCGACGGCGCCGTGCAGGCGCAGGGCGCCGACGCCGGCGTCGCCGCGCACTACGGCAACCCCATGATCGAACAGCGCTCGCTGCTCGCCGGCACGGCCATCGTCGACCTCTCGCAGCGCGGCGTCTTGAGCGTGTCCGGGCCCGATCGCCTGACCTGGCTGAACTCCATCGCGAGCCAGGAGGTGCGCACCCTCGCGCCCGGCGTCGCGACCGAGATGCTGCTGCTCGACCCGTCGGGGCACCTCGAATACGCCATGCGGGTCGTCGATGACGGAGTTGAAACGTGGCTTCTCGTCGAAGCCGCCGAGCTGCCGGGCCTGCACGCCTGGCTTGACCGCATGCGTTTCATGCTGCGGGTGCAGGTCGTCGACCACACGCTCGCCTACGCCACGATCGGCACCATGGCGAGCGCGCCCGTCGCGGTGGGACTCACGCCGGCCGCCCCCAACGGCGTTCCGCTCGTGTGGACCGACCCGTGGATCGGCGTCACTCCCGGCGGCTACCAGTATGCCGAAGCGGCGACCCATCCAGGGGCGAGCTGGCACTACACCGAGCTGCTCGTGCCGCGCGCCACGCTCGGGGCGCTGCGCGACAACCTCGCGGCGGGCAACCTCGCCCACGAAGCCCCTGTCGTGCCCGCCGGTCTGCTGGCCCTCGAGGCTCTGCGCATCGCCGCGTGGCGCCCCCGACGAGCGATGGAGGTCGACGACAAGACCCTCCCGCACGAGCTGGACTGGCTGCGCACCGCGGTGCACCTGAGCAAGGGCTGCTACCGCGGGCAGGAGACCGTCGCGAAGGTGCATAACCTGGGGCATCCGCCGCGCCGACTCGTCATGCTGCACCTCGACGGCTCCGAGGGGGTGCTGCCCGTGCACGGCGACCCGGTACAGGCCGACAAATTGCGGCCGGAGGGTGAGGCCGAGCGGGTCGTGGTCGGGCAGATCACCTCGAGCGCGATCCACTACGAGCTCGGCCCGATCGCCCTCGCCGTCATCAAGCGCACGGTGCCGGCGACGAGCACGCTCTACGTCACGTCGCAGGGCGTGTCGATTTCGGCCGGCCAGGAGGTCATCGTGCCGCAGTCCGCGGGCAGTGTCGCCGACATCCCGCGCCTGCCTCGCCTCGGCCTGCGCCGTTAGAGAGCGCCGGGCCGTTAGAGAGCGCCGGGCCGTTAGAGGGCGCCGCTAGAGTGGGGAGCATGGCTGCTCCCTACACACTCATCCTTCTTCGTCACGGACAAAGCACTTGGAATCAGGAGAACCTGTTCACCGGCTGGGTGGACGTTCGCCTGAGCGAACAGGGGGTCACCGAAGCCAAGCGCGCCGGTGTTCTGCTGAAGGACGCGGGCCTGCTGCCCGACGTTCTGCACACCAGTGTGCTGTCGCGTGCGATTCAGACCGCGAACCTCGCCCTCGAAAGCGCCGACCGCATGTGGATCGACGTGAAGCGTTCCTGGCGCCTCAACGAGCGTCACTACGGCGGCCTGCAGGGCCTCGACAAGGCCGCCACCCAGGCCAAGTTCGGCCAGGAGCAGTTCATGCTCTGGCGCCGCTCGTACGACACCCCGCCGCCCGTTCTGGCCGACGACTCCGAGTTCTCGCAGGTCGCCGACCCCCGCTACGCCGGCCTCGGCGACGCCGTGCCCCGCACCGAATGCCTCAAAGACGTCGTCGAGCGGATGCTGCCGTACTGGCACGCGGACATCACCGACGACCTCCGCGCCGGTAAGACCGTTTTGGTGACCGCGCACGGCAACTCGCTGCGCGCGCTCGTGAAGCACCTCGATGGCATCTCCGATGACGCCATCGCGGGCCTCAACATCCCCACCGGTATCCCGCTGGTCTACAAGCTCGGTGACGACTTCATGCCGCTCGCACCGGGGGAGTACCTCGACCCCGAGGCCGCCGCCGCCGGCGCTGCCGCCGTCGCGGCCCAGGGCGCCAGCAAGTAGTATCCCGCCGCACACAAAAATCCCCGTTCTCGACGAGAACGGGGATTTTGTCGTGCGGGGCGAAACTAGTGCGTGTGAGCTTCGACTTCTTCTTGCTTCCATTCACCGGTGTACAGGTACTGCACCTTTTTGGCGATCGAGACGGCGTGGTCGGCGAAGCGCTCGTGGTAGCGGCTGGCGAGCGTGGCGTCGACGGTGTCGCTCGCCTCGCCCTTCCAGGTTGCGCCGAGCACGGCATCGAACACGCTCAGGTGCAGGGCGTCGACCTTGTCGTCCTCGTTGCGGATGATGTCGGCGAGCTTCACGTCCTGGGTCGAGAGCATCTCGGTCAGCATCGTCGCGATGACGACGTCGAGTGCGCCCATCTCGGCGAAGGTGCCGCGCAGGTTCTTCGGAATCACCTTGTCGGGAAAACGGTACCGAGCAAGCTGGGCGATGTGTGTGCTGAGGTCGCCCATCCGCTCGAGGGAGGCGCTGATACGCAGCGCGCTGACGACGATGCGCAGGTCGCGGGCGACCGGCTGCTGGCGGGCGAGGATGGTGATGGCGAGTTCGTCGAGCTCGATCGACAGCTTGTCGATCTGCTCGTCTGCCGTGATGGCCTCTTCGGCGAGGGCGACATCGGACTCGTTGAACGCCCGGGTGGCCTTCTCGATCGAGACGGTGACGAGAGCCGAGATCTCGGCGAGACGACGCTGAACCTCCGCCAGCTCCTGCTGAAATACTTCACGCATGGGTGTAATCCTTCCTGTGCGCGCACGACGTGCGAGCCTGTGAGACCCGCGGGCCCGAACGAGTCGGCGAGATCACATCCTGCCGACTAAAGCTTCTTACCGGCCAATTCTGCCGACTGGAAGTTAACAGTTGGTGCCGGGAATCTGAACAGTATCAACCGTAGTGTGCCCCAGCAGCAGGTGCTGCAGTAAGTCCCACGGAAAGATCAGTAATCTGGACTAATGGAATCGACGTGGCTGGTGCTGCTGCTATTGGCACTCGGACTGATCGTCGGCGCCGGGTTCGTCACGCTGCTGCACATGGCCGAACGCCAGGGCCGTCGCGCGGTCAACGTCGTGCGACCGATCGTGCCCGACGGCATCGATCAGGTGCTCGACGCCCTCGAGAGCGCCGGTATGGTGCTCGACCCGTCGAACAACGTCATCAAGACCTCACCGGGCGCCCTCACGATGGGGCTCGTGGTCAACCAGCAGCTGGTGCACCCCCAACTGACCGAACTCGTCGGCCGCGTGCGGCGCACCGGCGAGACCCTGTCGGAGGACATCGTGCTGTCTCGAGGGCCATTCGGCGACGGCAGCATGCGGTTTCGCGTGCGCGTCGCTCGGCTCGGCACCCGATTCGTGCTGCTGCTGGCCGAGGACCGCACCGAGTCTTTCCGCCTCGATGAGGTGCGCCGTGACTTCGTCGCCAACATCAGTCACGAACTCAAGACCCCGATCGCGGCCGTCGGCCTGCTCGCTGAGGCGCTCAGCCACGCGGCGGATGAACCGGTGCAGGTTCGCCGCTTCGCCACCCGGTTGACGACGGAGTCCGCCCGGCTCGGCCGCCTGACGCAGGAGATCATCGAGCTGTCCCGGCTGCAGGCGCAGGATGTGCTCGCCGAACCCGAGTATCTCTCGATCGATGACATCGTGACGGCCGCTGTCGACCAGAACCGGGTCGTCGCGGAGATGGAACAGATCACCATCGTGATCGGCAAGAAGTCCAAGGCGCAGGTCTACGGCGATGAGCAGCTGCTCATCGTGGCGATCCACAACCTCGTGGCCAATGCCGTGCACTATTCCGGCGAAGGGTCCCGCGTCGGCGTGGGCGTGCGCCGCAACCAGGGCATCGTCGAGATCACCGTCACCGACCAGGGCGTCGGCATTCCCGAGGCCGACCTCGACCGCGTGTTCGAGCGCTTCTTTCGGGTCGACTCGTCGCGGTCTCGGCACACCGGCGGCACCGGCCTTGGCCTGTCGATCGTCAAGCACGTCGTGCAGAACCACGGCGGCGACATTCGCGTCTGGTCGCAGTCCGGCAGCGGCTCCACCTTTACCATCCGCCTCCCAGAGGCCACCCCACCCGCTCCGGCGGCGACAGGAGAAACCCCGTGACACGCATCCTTTTGGTCGAAGACGAGAGTGCGCTCAGCGAACCGCTGAGCTTTCTGCTCGAACGTGAGGGGTACGAGATCACCGTGGCCGAAGACGGTCCGAGCGCGATCGCGGAGTTCGACCGGGCCGGCACCGACCTCGTGCTGCTCGACCTGATGCTCCCGGGCATCCCGGGCACCGAAGTGTGCCGGGAGATTCGCGGCCGGTCAACCGTGCCGATCATCATGCTGACGGCCAAGGACTCCGAGGTCGATATCGTCGTGGGCCTCGAGCTCGGCGCCGACGACTACGTCACCAAGCCGTACTCCACGCGTGAGCTGCTCGCGCGCATCCGTGCGGTGCTGCGGCGACGCCTCGATCAGGGCAGCGACGACGAGAACGTGCTGAGCGCCGGCACCGTGCGCATGGATATCGAACGGCACACGGTCGCCGTGTCGGGCGAGCTCGTCAATATGCCGCTCAAGGAATTCGAACTGCTCGAGTTTCTGCTTCGCAATGCCGGTCGGGTGCTGACCCGCGGTCAGCTCATCGACCGGGTCTGGGGCACGGACTACTTCGGCGACACCAAGACGCTCGACGTGCACATCAAGCGCATCCGCTCGCGCATCGAGGCCACCCCGTCAGACCCCGCGATGCTCGTCACCGTGCGCGGCCTCGGCTACCGCTTCGAGGCCTGACCCGCCCGGGGAGCCCGCGCCTGTATGACTCGGCGCGCGGTCCCACGAGTGGGCGCATAACGCCCCTTGGCGCGCAACGCGGTCCCGTGAGTGGGCGCATAACGCCCCTTGGAGCGCGACCAAGGGGCTATTCAGGCCCACTCGTGAGACGCATGGGGTTATTTGGGCCCACTCGTGCGCGCCCGTGCCGGTGCGCTCGGGCAGCGGATGCCGCGGGTCGACCCCGCAGGCGAGGTGGGCTCGCCGGCGAGGCAGGCTAGCCGGCGAGGCGGCCTCGCCGGGGCGCGGGCTACGGAGCGGTCGTGGCGGTCGGCGTCGGCGTAGCAGCGGGCGTCGCGGTCGTGGCGGGCGTCGCCTTCGGTTCAACGGGCACGAGCGTCGAGTACTCGGTGAGGCTGCCGTCGAGCACCGGCAGCAGCAGTTCGACGCCGGTCTCATCGCCGTACTGCATGAACACGGGGAAGAGCGCACCGGGCTGAGAGTCGATGTTTTCGAGCACGATTTCGGGCTCATCAGTCGAGCCGAGAGTCACGGTGGTCAGGGCGGCGATGGTCTCGCGAGCGGTGACCTTCTCGCCATCCGCTTCGTACTGCACGTTCAGCTGGATGGCCTTGTCGCTGAGGTTGACGACCGAGAGCAGCAGGTTGGCGGTTTCTCCATCGTCGGAGAGCAGAAGCGCGTTGCGTAGCTCGAGTTCGCCGACGGTTCCGCTGATTCCGTCGCTCGCGTCGTAGGCAATCGACGTGGCCTGGGTGGCGGTGAAGCCGCACCCGGCGGTGCCGAGGGCAACGCCCGCCATGAGAACAACGGATGCCGCGATTCGCGTCTTCACGGATCGAGTCAACACGGATCGAGTCAACACAGCTCGAGTCAACACAGAGAGACCTCCACAACCGTGCGGCGTTCGACCGGGGTGGCGAGGGCGCGACAGAATTTGATTTAACTGTAGCCTAGCGGCGCACGGCAGCTCGGAGCCAACCGCCGACACGGCCGGCACGGATGGTGGAGAGCGCACCTTACCATCTCCGGATGTGGTATCCTAGACGTCGCTGAAGGGATATCCATACATGCTGTTTGAGGTTGGCGAAACTGTCGTATATCCCCATCACGGAGCTGCGACCATCACCGAGGTGAAAACCCGCATCATCAAGGGTGAAGAGAAGTTGTACCTGAAGCTCAATGTCACTCAGGGCGACCTCACCATTGAAGTGCCGGCCGAGAACGTCGACCTCGTCGGTGTGCGTGATGTCATCGGCCAGGACGGCCTCGACAAGGTCTTCGAAGTGCTGCGGGCCCCCTTCACCGAGGAGCCCACGAACTGGTCCCGCCGGTACAAGGCCAACCTCGAAAAGCTCGCTTCCGGCGACGTGATCAAGGTGTCCGAAGTCGTGCGTGACCTCTGGCGCCGCGACCAAGACCGCGGCCTCTCCGCCGGCGAGAAGCGCATGCTCGCCAAGGCCCGCCAGATTCTGATCAGTGAGTTGGCTCTCGCCGAGAAGACCGACGAAGAGAAGGCCTCAACCGTTCTCGACGAGGTTCTCGCGTCCTGACCCGTTTCGTTCCCGTTTTCGCTGAAGGCGGCGCCGGAAGGTGCCGCCTTTTGCATGCCCAGCCCGTTCTTCCGCCCAGCTCGCCCCGCCCCAGCCCGGTCACTCCAACCAGATAGCCTCCCGCCATGACTGATTCATCCGCTCCGCTCGTCGCGGTCATTGTGGTCGCCGCCGGCAGCGGAACCCGGCTCGCGCTGGGCCAGCCGAAGGCATTCGTGCCGCTGCAGGGCCGCCCGATGCTGACCCACGCGCTGCAGGGCGTCGCCGGCATGCGTGAAAGCGCGCAGATCATCGTCGTCGTGCCCGAAGACCGCGTGGCGCAGGCCCGGCTGATCGCCGCTCAGGTCAGCGCCGAGTGCGCAGCGGATGCCCCAGCCCGAGCTTCCGCACCGGCCATCGAGATCGTCGTGGGCGGCAGCAGCCGTCAGGAGTCCGTGCAGCGTGGACTGGCCCGACTGCACCCGAGCGTCGAAATCGTGCTCGTGCACGATGCCGCCCGGGCGCTCACACCCGCGGCGCTGGCCGACGCCGTCGTCGACGCGGTGCGCACGACCGGCCACGGAATCATTCCGGGCCTCGCCGTGAGCGACACCATCAAGCGCGTTGCTGTCGCTGTCGCTGTCGCCGATGCCGTTCCGGGGGCGCGCCTCGGCACGGTGCTCGGCACCGTCGACCGCTCCGAACTCGCTGCCGTGCAGACACCGCAGGGGTTTCCGCGTCACGTGCTGACCGCCGCCGTCGCCGCGGCATCGCCCGAGATGACGGATGACGCGGCCATCGTCGCCGCCGCCGGCCACCCTGTGCGCGTCATCGACGGGCATCCGCTCGCCTTCAAAATCACGACCAGAGCCGACCTCAACCGCGCCGAACACCTGCTGGCCGCCGCTGGCGAACCGGCACCGGCCGCCGACACCACCCCACGCATCGGCACCGGCCTCGACGTGCACGCCTTCGACGATGCCTCACCGCTCTGGCTCGCCGGCCTGCACTGGCCGGGGGAGCGCGGCCTCTCCGGCCACAGCGACGGCGACGCGGCCGTGCACGCGATCTGCGACGCGCTGCTCGCCGCCGCCGGCCTCGGCGATATCGGCAGCATCTTCGGAACCGCCGACCCCCGCCTCGTCGACGCGCACGGCGACGTTTTCCTCACCGAAACCCTCGCCCTGGTGCACGCGGCCGGCTTTCGCGTCGGCAACGTGTCGGTGCAGATCATCGGCAACCGACCCAAGCTCAGCCCCCGCCGGGCCGAAGCACAGAACCTGCTGAGCGGCCTCCTCAAAGCCCCCGTCACCGTGTCGGCGACGACGACGGATGCCCTCGGCTTCACCGGGCGCGGTGAGGGCATCGCCGCCCTCGCGAGCGCGGTGCTCGTGCCGCGCGGCCCCGCGCTCTCCGTGCCCCGCGCGGCCGACGACCTAAACTTGGGCCTGTGACTATGCGACTCTACGATTCGAAGGCCCAGGCGCTTCGCGACTTCATCCCCCTCATCCCGGGCAAGGTCGGTATCTACGTCTGCGGTCCCACCGTGCAGTCGAGCCCGCACATCGGACACCTGCGCAGCGCGCTGGTCTACGACCAGCTGCGCCGCTGGCTCAACTACCGCGGCAACGACGTCACCTTCGTGCGCAATGTCACCGACATTGACGACAAAATCCTCGCCAACGCCGCCGGCAACGACAACGCCGCCGGCAACGACAGCGCCGCCGGCGGTGACAGCGAGAGCGGGTCAACCGAGCAGTGGTGGGCTCTCGCCTACCGTTTCGAGCTTGAATTCACCTCGGGCTACCAGCGCCTCGGCATTCTGCCGCCCACCTACGAACCCCGAGCCACCGCGAGCATCCAGCAGATGCAGGACATCATCGCGCGCCTCATCGAGCGCGGCCACGCCTACCCGGCCGCCGACGGGTCGAGCGACGTGTACTTCGACACCCGCAGCTGGCCCGCCTACGGCGAGCTCACCCGCCAGGGCCTGGACAACATGGAACAGGCCACGGATGCCGACCCGCGCGGCAAACGCGACCCCCACGACTTCGCCCTCTGGAAGGGCCACAAACCGAGCGAACCGGTCTCGGCCGCCTGGCAATCCCCGTGGGGCGCCGGCCGCCCGGGCTGGCACATCGAGTGCTCGGCCATGTCGGCCCGGTACCTCGGCGCCGAATTCGACATTCACGGCGGCGGCCTCGACCTGCGCTTTCCCCACCACGAGAACGAACTAGCCCAATCCACGGCGGCCGGCGACGGTTTCGCCCGCTACTGGGTGCACAACGGCCTCGTCAACGTCAACGGGCAGAAGATGAGCAAGTCGCTGGGCAACTCGGTGTTCGCCGCCGAACTGCTCGACCAGGCCCGCGCGATCGTCGTGCGCTACTACCTCGGCGCGGCCCACTATCGCTCCACGATCGACTACCACGACGGTTCCCTCGTCGAGGCAGAGGCCGCGCTCGAACGCATCGAGAGCTTTCTCGACCGGGCCGACCGGCGCCTGGCCGACACCCGCTTCGCCGGCTCCGGAGCGGAACGCGTTCCCGACGACTTCGCCGAGGCGATGGACGACGACCTCGCCGTGCCGCAGGCTCTGGGAGTGCTGCACGACACGGTGCGGGCCGGCAACGCCGCGCTCGATTCCGAGGACTGGCGCGAGGCCGCATCCGCTCGCGGGGCGGTGCTCGCGATGAGCGAGGTGCTCGGCATCAACCCACTGGCGCCGGGCTGGGCGGTCGCCACCGATCAGCCCGCGATGATCGCACTCACCGCGCTCGTGGAGCGACTGCTCCAGGACCGCGATACCGCCCGTCAGGGGCGCAATTTTCAGGCAGCAGACCGAATCCGGGACGAACTCGTCGCCGCCGGAATTACTATCGAAGACACCCCCTCGGGTGCGCATTGGAGTTTTGACTAATGAAGAACACAGACCGCAAGGCACGCACCGGGTCCGTGCGCAAGGGCAGCCGCGGCGGCCAGGTCGGCTCCGGCGGCCAGGGACGCCAGGCTCTCGAAGGCCACAAGCCCACGCCGAAGGCGGAGGACCGCCCCTACCACCCGGCCGGCAAGCGGAAGGCCGCCGCCGAACGCTTCACCGCGGCCGGCGGCACCCGCTCCGGCGGCGGCGCGGGCGGCGGCTCGTACGGCAACTCCGAGGGTTCAGGCGACGGCGGCAGCCGCGGCGCCGCACCGTCCAGAGGCTACAAGGGCAACGCGTCTCGCGGCGGCACCCGCGGCGCCAGCCAGGGTGCCCAGCGCGGCACCGGCAACACCGGTGGCGGCGGCGCATCCACTCGTCGCGCCAAGCAGATCGACGAGCACGAAATCGTCACCGGCCGCAACTCGGTCGTCGAGGCGCTGCGTGCCAAGATCCCCGCGAACACCCTCTACATCGCCGCCCGCATCGAAATGGATGAGCGTGTCAAAGAGGTGCTGCTCATGGCGACCAGCCGCAACATCCCGATTCTCGAGGTCATGCGCCCCGAGCTCGACCGCCTCGCCGGTCGCGACGCCGTGCACCAGGGCCTCGCGCTCAAGGTTCCGGCCTACGAGTACGCGCACCCGATGGAGCTGCTCGAACTGACCATCAGCCGCGGCCACAAGCCGCTGTTCGTGGCCCTCGACGGCATCACCGACCCGCGCAACCTGGGCGCCATCATCCGCTCGACCGCGGCCTTCGGCGGCCACGGCATCATCGTTCCGCAGCGCCGCTCCGTCGGCGTGACGGCGTCGGCGTGGAAGACCTCGGCCGGCGCCGCGGCCCGCACCCCCGTCGCGATGGCGAGCAACCTGACCCAGACGCTCAAATCGCTCAAGGAGCAGGGCGTGTTCGTGCTCGGCCTCGACGGCGGCGGCGACGTGCAGCTTCCCGAGCTCGGTCAGGGCTTCGCCGAGCGCCCCATCGTGATCGTCGTCGGCAGCGAGGGCAAGGGCCTGTCGCGCCTCGTGACCGAGACCTGCGACGCGATCGTCTCCATTCCGATCAGTGCCTCGACCGAGTCGCTCAACGCCGGAATAGCCGTTGGCGTCACGCTCTACGAGGTGTCCCGACTGCGCGCGCAGATCAAGGCCGCGAAGGATGCCGCCAAACTCGCCAAGTAGCACCAGCACCAGCACCAGCACCAGCACGAGCACCACTGGCCGGCCGGGTCTGTCCCGGCCGGCCGTGAGCCGATCAGGCCTGTGTCCCCGTGGGACGCATCCGTGTACCGACGTCAGGATCTACCCGTGAAAGCCCTTCGACTGTTCATCGATGTCATTCGGGGGGCCCTGATCGGCATCGCCGAAATCATTCCGGGCGTGAGCGGCGGCACCATCGCGCTCATCGTCGGCGTCTACGGGGTGCTGATCGAATCGGCCGGGCACCTGGTGCGCGGGATCGTGCGCGGCGTGCTCGACGGTCTGCGCGGACGCGGCTTCGCGGCCGCGAAGCAGCACCTCAGCCAGGTTGAGCTGCGGGTGCTGCTGCCGGTTGCGATCGGTATGGTCGCCGCGGTCATTGTGGCCGCTCGACTGCTCGCGCCGCTCATCGACGAGCACCCGGAAGAGACCAGGGCGCTCTTCGCCGGCCTGATCATCGCCTCACTCGTGGTGCCGATCCGCATGGTCGGTGGGCGCTGGAGCGGCCGTGAGGTGTTCGCTGCGGTGGCGGCGGCCATTCTGACGTTTGGGCTGACGAGCATTCCCTCGGCCGA
This sequence comes from Cryobacterium frigoriphilum, assembly GCF_004403305.1. Taxonomy (GTDB): domain Bacteria; phylum Actinomycetota; class Actinomycetes; order Actinomycetales; family Microbacteriaceae; genus Cryobacterium; species Cryobacterium frigoriphilum. The sequence continues at coordinate 75,085 of NZ_SOHE01000056.1, forward strand.
CACCGGTGACCCGAACCTCGTCGTGGTGGCTCTCGCCGCGGCCGTCGCCGTGTGCGCGCTCGTGCTGCCCGGTGTCTCCGGATCGTTTCTGCTGCTCACGGTCGGACTCTATGCGCCCACCCTGGACGCCCTCAACAACCGCGACCTGGCCTATATCGGCGCCTTCGCGCTCGGCGCCGTGATCGGCCTCAGCCTGTTCGTGTCGGGCCTGCAGTGGCTTCTCGAGCACAAGCACCGCATCACGCTTGCGGTCATGACCGGCCTGATGGTCGGTTCGCTGCGCGCCCTGTGGCCGTGGCAGGGGCAGACGGGCGAACTGCTGCCGCCCGGCGACAACGTCGGTCTGGCCGGCCTCATGTTCGCAATCGGCATTCTCATCGTGCTCGCGCTGATCGTGGTCGAGTCGGTGCTCGTGCGCCGCCGCATCGCCGACGGCGACGACGTGTTGGAGTCCCACGATCGGGACTCGGCTCGGCCGTCGGTCTGAGACCGGCCCGACCCCGGACGCGCCGGGCACCTCGGGGCTCGCGGCACTCGTTGCGCTAGCCGGCACTCCGTGCACGGAGTGCCGCGTGACCGAGCGAGTGCCGCGACCGACCTGACCGACCCGAGCGAGTGCCGCGACCGACCTGACCGACCCGAACGAGTGCCGCGACCGACCTGACCGACCCGAGCGAGTGCCGCGACGCACGCGCGAGTGCGGTTAGACCTTGAGCTTCCAGTCCTCGTCGGGGGTGGCGCCACCGATCACGTTGATGGGCATGGTGATCGAACCGGTCGGCGGATTCATCACGGTGGCCTCATCGCGTCGGTGACGCAGCACGTCCTGCACGTATGAGGTCACCGCCTCAGCCAGGGGGATGTCGCGGGACTGGTTCTGCGCCATGTACCAGCGGTGGTCGAGCAGCTGGTGAAAGACCTCGGCACGTTCGAGCTTGCCGCGCAGCTCAACCGGAATCGCACGCACGACCGGTTCGAAGACCCGCACGAGCCACTCGTGGGCGACCATTTCCTCGTCGCTGTCGGGCTCCCCGTAGGTGGCCCGGTAGGAGTCGAGGTCGTTGAGCAGGCGGCGGGCCTGGTTTTCTTCGGCGTCGAGCCCGGTCAGGCGCAGCAGGCGTCGCTGGTGGTGCCCGGAGTCGACGACCTTGGGCTGGATGCGCACCTTGGTGCCCGCATCATCCGTTTTGATCGAGAGTTCTTCAATGTCGAAGCCGAGGTCGTTGAGGCGATCCACGCGCTCCGCGATGCGCCAGCGCTCGGTGCTCGCGAAGGATTCCGAACTCGTCAGTTCCTTCCAGAGCAGCCGATAGGCGGCGACGATGCCGTTGCTGACCCGGATGGGGTCCAGCTCGTCGGCGACCCGGCCGCCGGCCTCGAGGTCCATGAGCTCCCCGGCAATGTTGACCCTGGCGATTTCGAGGTCGTTCTCTCGCTGGCCGTTCGAGAGGCCGCCGCTGTAGAGCTGGCCGGTCTCCGCGTCGACCAGATAGGCGGCGAAGGCGCCGGCGTCGCGGCGAAAGAGCGTGTTCGACAGGGACACATCGCCCCAGAAGAAGCCGATCATGTGCACGCGCACGAGCAGCACGGCGAGGGCGTCGACGAGGCGGGTCGCCGTGTCGGGCCGCAGGGTGTGGGAGTAGAGGGCGCGGTAGGGCAGCGAGAATTTGAGGTGCCGGGTGACGAGCACCGAGTTCAGCGGCTCGAGGTCTTCATCGCTGCGGTTGGTGATGAAGGCGACGGGCTCCACACACGGAATTTCGAGGTTCTGCAACCGACGCAACATGTCGTACTCGCGCTTGGCCATCTCGGCCGTGGTCTCTTTGATGGCCACGACGTGGCCGCTGAGGTGCGCGAACCGCACGAGGTGCCGGGAGATGCCCTTGGGGAGCGACGCGATGGACTCATTCGGCCAGGCGTCGAGCGGCAGGTGCCAGGGAAGGTCGAGAAGCGCCGAATCGGCCAGCGCTGAGGTGATGCTGAGGGAACCGCTCATGAAAAAAGCCTAACTGCTGACCCAAATGACTCGTTCTGGCCGCGAGTGAGCAGTTTGTGCTCTTCCCGAGGTCGGGAAGAGCACAAACTGCTCACTCGCGTGAGGTGGAGTGCCTAGTCGGTGACGGCGCCGCCGAGGCGCAGGCCGGTTTCGGCGTCAAACACGTGCAGGTGGTTCGGCGTCGCCGTGAGGTACACGGTCTCGCCGGCGTTCGGGTGCGAGCGGCCGTCGACGCGGGCGACGATGTCGGTGCGCTTACCCTCGATCGTGGAGTGGCCGTACAGGTAGCCGTCGGCGCCGAGCTCTTCGACGAGGTCGACCTCGATCTGCAGGCCTTCGCCGGCCGTGGTCGACATCTGAATGTCCTCGGGGCGGATGCCGACGGTGACCTTCTTGCCGGTGGAGCTGGCGAGGGTGTCGCGCTGCACGGGAACCGTGGCGGTACCGAACCGGATACCGGACTCGACGGTGTCGGCCAGGAACAGGTTCATGGCCGGGCTGCCGATGAAGCCGGCGACGAACACGTTCTGCGGCTTTGCGTACAGGTCGCGGGGGGAGCCGACCTGCTGCAGGATGCCGTCTTTCAGTACCGCGATGCGGTCGCCCATGGTCAGGGCTTCTGTCTGGTCGTGGGTCACGTAGACGGTCGTGACGCCGAGGCGACGCTGCAGGCTGGCGATCTGGGTGCGAGTCTGCACGCGCAGCTTGGCGTCGAGGTTCGAGAGCGGCTCGTCCATCAGGAACACCTGCGGCTGACGCACGATCGCGCGGCCCATCGCGACGCGCTGACGCTGGCCACCCGAGAGGGCCTTCGGCTTGCGGCTGAGGTAGGGCTCGAGGTCGAGCAGCTTGGCGGCTTCGAGCACGCGGGCGGCGCGCTCGTCCTTGTTGATGCCGGCGATCTTCAGCGCGAAGCCCATGTTCTCGGCAACGGTCATGTGCGGGTACAGCGCGTAGTTCTGGAAGACCATGGCGATGTCGCGGTCTTTCGGCGGGACATCCGTCACGTTGCGGGCGCCGATGAAGATGTTGCCGTCGTTGACCTCTTCGAGGCCGGCGAGCATGCGCAGCGAGGTGGACTTTCCACAGCCGGACGGGCCGACCAGAACGAGGAATTCGCCATCGGCGACCTCGAGGTCGAGCTTGTCAACGGCCGGGCGCGTGGATCCCGGGTAGAGCCGAGTTGCCTTGTCAAAGGTCACTGAAGCCATGATTATTTCTCCTTCACCGGCAGGAACGTGCCGGACGATCCGTTGTGAATAGGATGTGTGCGCGATGAATCGACGCACGTCTCGTATTATGTCACAACAGCGGATGTCCACCACCGAACCACGGGTATTCGCCCCCAGTACGAGGGCTGGCGAACCGCCCTCGCGGCCGTCGTTTGGCCGATTCACAGTCTGTCGATCTAGTATCTGGAGAGCACCAGCATAAACACTGCGGTGACAGACACTTCGGAGCGAACATTCCATGACACCTGGCGGACTCAGTGACAGTCGTCCTTCCAAGAACGAGCGACGCGAAGTGGCCCGTGAAAAAGCCAAGCAGCTGCGTATCGACCAGAAGAAGAAGGACCGCCGCAACCGGGTTCTGCTGCAGGGCAGCATCGGTGTCGTCGCGATCGCGATCGTCGTCATCGTCGCCGTCGTGATCATGGGTTCCATCCGGCCGGCCGGGCCCGGCCCCGCCAACATGGCCAGTGACGGCATCCTGATCGGTGAGGGCATGACCGCCGTGGAGACCACGGCACTGCAGCCCGACGCAGCAGCCCAGGCCTCGGAACCCGACGCGACCGGCACCGTGGCCAATATTCGGGTCTACGTCGACTACCTCTGCCCGTTCTGTGGCCTGTTTGAGCTCACCAACGGCGAGCAGATCCAGAGCTGGGTCGAATCCGGCGCCGCCACCGTCGAGATCCACCCCATCGCGATCCTCACGAGCAAGTCGGCCGGCAGCCAGTACTCGCTGCGAGCCGCGAACGCCGCCGCCTGTGTGGCCAGTTCCGCCCCGAACGACTTTTACGCTTTCAACGCGGCCCTGTTCACCGATCAGCCCGAAGAAAACACCACGGGTCGCAGCGACGCTGAACTCAAAGAGGTGGTGGCGGCATCCGGTGTGACCACGAACGTCAGCGAGATCGAAACCTGCATCGACGACACCACCTACAAGACCTGGGTGCAGGAGGCGACCGAACGGGCGCTCTCCGGCCCCATCGCCAACTCCGAGCTGGAAAAGATCACCGGAACCCCGACCGTGCTCGTCGACGGAAAACAGTATGTGGGCGCCCTCGACGACCCGAACGAGTTCAGTGCCTTCGTGCTGCAGGCCGTCGGCGAGAGCTACTCCACGTCGACGCCGACACCCACCCCGACCCCGGAAGCCACTCCGGCCGGTTAGGATGGGAAATCGAGGCTTACGCCTCATGCCGGCCTGGCGCAATTGGTAGCGCACCACTCTTGTAAAGTGGGGGTTACGGGTTCAAGTCCCGTGGCCGGCCCTCTCGCCCCCTACTCCCCACCGGGATGTAGGGGGTTTTTGCGTGTGGCCCAGCTGACCGCGGGCTCAGCGACGGCGCAGGCCGAAGCGCGCGCCGGGGCGGGCCGGCTCGGGGCCTTTGAACAGCAGAACGAGCCAGACATAGCCGCCCACTAGCTGCCACGCCCCGCGCAGCGCCAGATCGGCGACGGATGTTGTGCCTCGGCGGCCCGAAATGGCCAGCGCGGCGCGAATGGGTACGGTACGACGAATTCTCACAATTTCGCTCACGCCGCAAGGCTAAGCGTCGCCGGTGACGAGCACGTGTCCAACCGGCGAACTCACGGCGCTGTTGCCCCGTTAACTAGGTCAGGGCAGGGCGCTGAGGTGATCGTTGGGTTCGATGGGCAGACGCACGCCCGGCCGGCAGCCCTCCGGCACTCCGCCGACGTACAGCCAGCCGAGCAGGTCCTCGGTCTCGGCCAGGTCGTGCAGCTCGCGCACGGGCCGGGAGCGGGTGTGGCTGCCCGTGCGCCACATGACGCCCCAGCCGGCATCGGTCAGCAGCAGGCTCAGCAGGTGTGCGACACCGGCCGCCGTGGCGTCCTGTTCCCACGTCGCGACCTTGTCGCTGGGCACCCGGCGCGCCACGATCGCGAGCAACAGCGGGGCGCGCAGGGGTTTACCCGCGAGCTTGACGGCGTCCGCTCCGGTCAGACCGCTCGCCTCGACGAACGCGGCGCCCAGACGCTCGCGGCTGCTGCCACGCAGTTCAATCAGCCGCCACGGCCGCAGGGCGCCATGGTCGGCGACCCGGGCCGCGGCGCACACGAACGGCAACAGCTCGGCGCGGGTGGGGGCATCCGTCGTCACCCTGGAGTGCGACCGACGCGCCTGCACCGCGTCGAACGTTGCCGTCACCGTTAGTCGACGGGCTTGAAGTTGAGCGAGATCGAGTTCATGCAGTAACGGTCGCCGGTCGGGGTGCCGAAGCCGTCGTCGAAGACGTGGCCGAGGTGCGAGCCGCAGTTGGCGCAGCGCACCTCGGTGCGCACGGTTCCGAGCGAGCGGTCTTCGATGAGTTCGACCGCTTCGGGGCGCACGGACTCGTAGAAGCTCGGCCAGCCGCAGTTCGAGTCGAATTTGGTGCCGCTCTTGAACAGTTCGGCGCTGCAGGCGCCACAGGTATAGACCCCGGCACGGCTTTCATCGAGAAGTTCGCCGGTCCAGGCGCGTTCCGTGGCGGCAGTGCGCAGCACCGCGAATTTTTCGGCGCCGAGTTCCTCGCGCCACTCACTGTCAGACTTTTCGACCTTGTAATCCATGGTGGTCCCTTCATTTCCGGCGCACGACGTCCGGTTTCGCGTCTCCCCAGCCTAAACTCGCGCGGGCCATAGTTCATTCCCTACCCCTCGAATGGGAGCACATTCTCACGTCTTCGGCTCGCGGCCCCGCGGTGCGGCGAGGCGAACATCCAGCCGGGCACAAATAGGATGACGGGGCACGCATTCAGGACTATGGATCATCGAACAGGGGACTCTGGTGGCGAACTCACGCGAACCGCACGCCGCCGCAGCACTCCTCGGCGCCGCATCCGTCGCCACGGCCACCCGGGTGATTGCCGGTGAAGAGGATGGTCGCGTGACTGCCGCTCTGTCCGAACGCGACATTACGATTTTGGCTTTTGAACGGCAGTGGTGGCGTCACGCGGGCGCGAAGGAGCAGGGAATTCGAGCCGAATTCGGCCTCTCCGCCGCCCGCTACTACCAGCTGCTCGGAGCCCTGCTGGATTCCCCGCAGGCCCTCGTCCACGACCCCATGCTGGTGAAACGCCTGCAGCGGATGCGCGAAGCCCGCGCCGAGGCACGGGCGCGGCGTTCGATTCCGGTGCCCTGACACCCGTCACCCCGTCTGACTCCCACACCAACCGAGGACCACACCACACACACCATGGCGCGCACCTACCCGCATGACCGATTCGACGACCTCTCCCACGGCAACCGGGTCGGCGCGCACCGTGCCCCGGCGAAGAAGGGCCGTGGCTGGGTGCCGTTCTGGTGGGCGCTGGGCGCGACACTGTTGCTCATCGGCATCGGAATTGTCATTCTGGTCACCCTCACGAACCGGTTGAGCTTCACCATTCCCGGCCTGCCGACGGATGCGGCGACGTCTGCTCCGACATCCGAAGCGGTTCCGACCGCGGTGCCCACGGTCGACCCGACGCTCAGCGTCACGGTGCTGAACGGCACCCCTGACGGCGAATTGGCGGCATCCGTCACCGAGATCCTGACCATCGCCGGATGGGACGTCGGCTCCACGCAGGAGTCAGACGCCGACGGCGTGGAGACCACGTTCGTGTACTACTCGGACCCGGTACTCGAAGGCGCTGCACGCGGTGTGGCCGCGTCGCTGCCCGGATCTGAGCTCACCCTCTCGGATGACTTCGCCGAAACCGGCGCGTCGATCACCGTCATTGTAGGCAATGACTACCTGGCGGCGCAAGGCTAACAAAACTGGGGGTGTCAAGCCCCTTTTCTTTGGCAACAGCTTCGCTAACATCTGGAATTGGTCGTACATTTCGGTCGATCGCGATACCTCCCCGGTACCGTCTGTCGACCGGAAACATCGCAGTCACTGCGGCAGGCCCGGGACAGCCAATGGGCGGTTGCCGAAGATATTTAGCAATAGGAGCATCAGATGGCGAACGGAACCGTGAAATGGTTCAACGCTGAAAAAGGTTTCGGCTTCATCACCGTTGATGGAGGAGGACAGGACGTTTTCGTTCACTACTCCGCCATCGACATGAGTGGATACAAGGTTCTCGAAGAAGGCCAGCAGGTCGTCTTCGAGGTCGGTGCGGGGGCCAAAGGCCCCCAGGCTGAATCGGTCCGTCCGGCCTGACAGTTGTGAATCACACGTCTGCACTAACGCCGTCCGCAGCAGTGGGCGGCGTTAGGGTGTGGGGGTGAAGAAATTCGTGACCTCCCGCCGCCCCGCCCGCTCGGCCTGGAGCTGCCGCCCGGCCTGGATCGCGGCGGTCATCGTGCCGGCCGTGCTGCTGACCGGGTGCACGGGTGACAGCCCGGTATCAACCGATTCGCCGACGAAACCATCGTCGACGTGGGATTCACGCTACGTCGCCCCCGAGGCCACCAAGCTGTCGGCGCTGCGCGGGGTGACCGTTCCGGCCGGTAGCCTCATGAATCCGGCGCTTTCGGTGAAGATCGACAACCATGAGGCCGCCCGACCTCAAATCGGTCTCGAGCGGGCCGACATCGTCTTCGAGGAACTGGTCGAGGGCGGCCTGACCCGCTACCTCGGAGTCTGGCAGTCCGATATTCCCGACACTCTGGGACCGGTGCGGTCGATTCGCCCGATGGACCCCGACATCATGACCCCGTTCGGCGGTATCGCGGCGTATTCCGGCGGGCAGCAGCAGTTTCTCGACATGATGAACGCGACCCCGCTGCTGAGCGTGATCTTCGACTATGACACGAGCGGACTGTTCTCCCGCACGGGCGACAAGTCGGCGCCCCACAACGTGATCCTGCAATCGGCCAGTGTTGTCGCCGCGCACACCGACCTCGCGCCGCCCGCGCAACAGTTTGCCTATGCGCCGACCGTGGCGGCGTCATCCGCCGTCATCGACGGCACGCCCATCAACGCAATCAATACCCGGTTCTCGAACGCACGCTTTCCGAGCTGGGCCTGGAACGGTGAGGCCCAGAGCTATCTGCGGTCGCAGGAGGGCGCGGCCGACTTCGACAGCAACGGCACGCAGTTGCGCGCGACCAACGTGGTGGTGATGCGCGTGGACATCGATGACAGCTTTGGGGAGGTGCCCAAGACCACGATGGTCGGGTCGGGGGATGCCTCGGTCTCCACCGGAGGCAAGTCGATTCACGCGACCTGGAGCAAGGCGTCCCAGGCGGATCCGATCCGTCTGGTCGACGACAACGGCGTGACGATTCGGCTGGGTCCGGGCAACACCTGGATCGAGCTCGTTCCCAACGGCCGCGGATCGTTCGAGCTCGTTCCCTGACCACCCCCCGAGTCCCTCCCCGTTCACTTGCACTCTCAGCATCAGAGTGCCAGAATCGAATTAGCACTCTCATCATTTGAGTGCTAACCCCCATCATCGTTTGGAACGTCCGGGAGGGACGAGTTACACATATGGCAAAAATCATTGCATTCAATGAAGAGGCCCGTCGTGGGCTTGAGCGCGGCCTGAACATCCTCGCCGACACGGTCAAGGTCACCCTCGGCCCGCGCGGCCGCAACGTCGTTCTGGAGAAGAAGTGGGGCGCCCCCACGATCACCAACGACGGCGTCTCCATCGCCAAGGAGATCGAACTCGACGACCCGTACGAGAAGATCGGTGCCGAGCTCGTCAAGGAGGTCGCCAAGAAGACCGACGACGTCGCCGGCGACGGAACCACCACCGCAACCGTTCTCGCCCAGGCTCTGGTTCGCGAAGGCCTGCGTAACGTCGCGGCCGGCGCCGACCCGATCAGCCTCAAGCGCGGCATCGAGAAGGCCACGGCTGCTGTTATCGCCGAGCTCATCGCCAGCGCCAAGGAGATCGAAACCAAGGAAGAGATCGCGGCCACGGCTTCCATCTCCGCCGGAGACGCCGAGATCGGCGCCATCATCGCCGAGGCGATCGACAAGGTCGGCAAGGAGGGTGTCGTCACCGTCGAGGAGTCGAACACCTTCGGCACCGAGCTCGAGCTCACCGAGGGCATGCGCTTCGACAAGGGCTTCCTGTCGGCGTACTTCGTGACCGACCCCGACCGTCAGGAAGCGGTCTTCGAAGACCCCTACATCCTGATCGTCAACTCCAAGGTCTCCAACATCAAGGACCTGCTCCCCATCGTGGACAAGGTCATCCAGACCGGCAAGCAGCTCCTCATCATCGCGGAAGACGTCGACGGTGAGGCCCTGGCCACGCTCGTTGTGAACAAGATCCGTGGCATCTTCAAGTCCGTCGCCGTCAAGGCTCCCGGATTCGGCGACCGTCGCAAGGCGCAGCTGCAGGACATCGCCATCCTCACCGGCGGACAGGTCATCTCGGAAGAGGTCGGCCTCAAGCTCGAGAACGTCACCCTCGACCTGCTTGGTAACGCCCGCAAGGTCGTCATCACCAAGGACGAGACCACGATCGTCGAGGGTGCCGGCGACGTCGAAGCCATCGCCGGTCGCGTGTCGCAGATTCGCGCCGAGATCGAGAACACCGACAGCGACTACGACCGCGAGAAGCTTCAGGAGCGCCTCGCGAAGCTTGCTGGCGGCGTTGCTGTCATCAAGGCCGGCGCCGCGACGGAGGTTGAGCTCAAGGAGCGCAAGCACCGCATCGAGGACGCCGTTCGTAACGCGAAGGCAGCCGTCGAAGAGGGCATCGTCGCCGGTGGTGGCGTTGCGCTGATCCAGGCCGGCAAGACCGCATTCGAGAGCAAGGCCATCCTTGACCTCGTGGGCGACGAGGCAACCGGCGCGAACATCGTGCGCGTTGCCATCGACGCTCCGCTCAAGCAGATCGCGCTCAACGCCGGCATGGAGCCGGGCGTTGTCGCCGACAAGGTGCGCAACCTGCCCGTCGGATTCGGCCTGAACGCCGCAACCGGTGAGTACGTCGACATGATCGCTGCCGGAATCAATGACCCGGTGAAGGTCACCCGCTCCGCGCTGCTCAACGCATCGTCGATCGCCGGACTGTTCCTCACCACCGAGGCCGTCGTTGCCGACAAGCCCGAGAAGAACTCGGCTCCGGCCGGCGACCCCTCGGGTGGCATGGACTTCTAAGCCTCACCGCTTCGTAAGCACCGCCAGTACGGCATGAGTGGGCGTCTCCCCCCGGGAGGCGCCCACTTTTTTGCATCCGCTCGGAAGACGGCAACCGTGGGCGCTTCGAGGGCGCTCGGCCGGGTTCGGAGATTTTCTCGCGAGGTCTCGAGACGCGCGCGAAGTGCGTGCGCGCTCCTCGACCAGCAGAGGCCGCGCTGATGCCGTCACGCTGGTCGAGGAGCGGGCGCGCCGGTTGCTGAGCCTGCCGAAGCATGCCCGCGTCAAGTGTCGCTGGTCGAGGAGCGGGCGCGCCGGTTGCTGAGCCTGCCGAAGCATGCCCGCGTCTCGAGACCCGGTGGGCCAGACCTCAGACGCGGGCGGTGCGGGCGGCCTTCACGAGCAGGGCACAGCGTTCGCCGATCATCATGGTGGTGATGTTCGGGTTGACCGTGACGAGTTCGGGCATGACCGAGGCGTCTGCGACGCGCAGGCCGGTGACGCCCTTGACGCGCAGCTCGGGGTCGAGTGGCGACCCGAGGTCGTCGACGGCTCCCATGCGCACGGTGCCGGCGGGGTGGTAGACCGTGTTGTGGGTCTTCTCGATGTAGTCGGTGATCTCGGCATCCGTCTGTACGGCATCACCGGGATACAACTCGACCCCGGCCCAGTCGGCCATGGCCGGCTGCGCCACGATTTCACGGGCCTTGCGGATGCCCGCTACCATCACGCGCATGTCGTGCGGGTCGGTGAAATACTGCGGGTCGACCATCGGCTTGTCGCGGTAGTCGCTGCTGCGCAGCTTCACCGTGCCACGGGAGCGGGCGTGCGTAACGTTCGGGGTGAGGCAGAAGCCGTTCTCGGTGGTCGGGTAGCCCTGACGCGCGGTGTGCATGTCGAAGGGCACCGAACCGTAGTGGAACATGAGGTCGGGGCGGTCGAGGCCCTCCTCGGTCGTCGTGAAGATGCCGGCCTCCCACCACTGCGTGGAGGTGTCGGTCATCGGCTGCTTGGCCTCCCACTGGATGACGCCTTCGGGGTGGTCCTGCAGGTTCTCGCCGACGCCGGGGGAGTCCACGAGCACCTCGATGCCGTACTGCGCGAGCTGCGCGGCCGGCCCGACGCCGGAGAGCATGAGCAGTTTGGGGCTGTCGATCGCACCGGCCGAGAGGATCACCTCGGCGTGGGCCGTGAGGCGGTGCGTCTTGCCGAAGCTCGCGTCAACGACATCGACGCCGGTGCAGCGCTTGTCGGCGTCGAAGACGAGCTTGCGGGCGCGCATTCCGGTCAGCAGGGTGAAGTTCGTACGCTCCATGATCGGGTGCAGGTACGACACCGAAGAGGATGCCCGGGTGCCGTCGGCCTGACGGTTGATCTGGAAGAAGTTGGCTCCGTTGGTCACCGTGGTGCCGGAGTTGAACGTGACGCGGGGGATGCCGGCCTGCTCGCAGGCGTCGAGCAGGGCGATGCCGCACGGGTCGTTGGCCGGCACGTTCATGAGGTGCACGGGGCCGTCCTGGCCGTGGTGCGGGGACTGGTCTTCGTTGGTCTCCAGCTTGGTGAACAGCGGGAGGGTGTTGGCGGCCTCCCAGCCGGTCGCGCCGTGCTTGCCGGCCCAGTCGTCGAGGTCTTCGGCCGGGGCCCAGAAGGCGATGCAGGAGTTGTGGCTCGAGCAGCCGCCGAGCACTTTGGCGCGGGCGTGCCGCATGAAGGAGTTGCCGTGCTCTTGCGGTTCGATCGGGTAGTCCCAGTCGTAGCCGCTCTCGAGCAGTTCCATCCAGCGATCAAGTTTGAGGATCGCGTCGATGCCGCGGTCGTCGGGGCCGGCCTCGACGAGGGCGACCTGCACGGCGGGGTCTTCGCTCAGCCGGGCGGCGACGGCCGCTCCGGCGGAGCCGCCGCCGATGACGATGTAGTCAAATGTTTTTGTGTCACAGTCCGTACTGTTGAGCTCGGTGTTGGTCCCGGTCCCGGTGTTGAGCTCGGTGTTGGTCTTTTCTGCCTGTGTCATCTGTATCCGTTCCGTTCTTGCGTTCTTGCGTTCTTGCGTGGTGCGTGCTGCCTAGCGGGCCGCGAACCAGCCGGTGACCGAGGGGTTGATGTTCTGATAGATGTGCTTGGCTTCCTGGTACTCGGAGAGGCCGCTCGGGCCGAGTTCACGGCCGACGCCGGACTGGCCGTAACCGCCCCACTCCGCCTGCGGCAGGTAGGGGTGAAAGTCGTTGATCCACACCGTGCCGTGGCGCAGGCGCTTGGCGATGCGCTGGGCGCGCCCGGCGTTCTCGGTCCAGACCGCACCGGCGAGTCCGTAGACGGTGTCGTTGGCGATCGCCACGGCCTCGTCTTCGGTGGTGAACGTCTCGACGGTGACAACGGGGCCGAAGGCCTCGTCGATGACGACGGACATACCGCGAGTCACCTGGTCGAGGATCGTCGGCGTGTAGTAGAAGCCGACACTGAGGTCGCCCTCGCCCCAGGTTCCGCCGGAACGCAGTCGTGCTCCCTCGGCGAGGCCCTTCTCCACGTAGGCGGTGACCTTGTCGCGGTGGGCGGCGCTGATCAGCGGGCCGGTTTCGGCGTCGGGGTCGAACGGGCCGCCGAGGCGGATCTGGTTCGCTCGGCGTACGAGCTCGTCGACGAAGCGCTCGGCAATGGACTCCTCCACCACGATGCGGGCGCCGGCCGAGCACACCTGCCCGGAGTGCACAAAGGCGCCGTTCAGGGCGTTGTCGACGGCGGCATCGAAGTCGGCGTCGGCGAAGATGACGTTGGGGTTCTTGCCGCCGAGCTCGAGGGCGACCTTCTTGACCGTTCCGGCCGCGGCCGCCGCGATCTTCTTGCCCGTTTCGAGTCCGCCGGTGAAGGACACGAGGTCGACGTCGGGGTGGCTCGACAGCGGAGCGCCGGCGACGGCTCCGGCGCCGAGCACGAGGTTCGCCACGCCGGCCGGCAGGCCGAGATCGTCGAGCAGTTCCATCATCAGGATGCTGGTGTGCGGGGTGAGTTCGCTCGGCTTGAGAATGAAGCTGTTGCCGGCGGCAAGGGCCGGGGCGATCTTCCAGGCGGCCTGCAGCAGGGGGTAGTTCCACGGCGCGATCAGGCCGCAGACACCGACGGGTTCGTAGACGATGCGGCTGACCACGTTCTCGTCGCCGGCGTCGACGATGCGGCCGGCATCCTGGCCGGCGAGCTTGCCGAAGTAGCTGAAGCAGTTCGCGATGTCGTCCATGTCGATTTCGCTCTCGACGAGGCGCTTGCCGGTGTCGAGGGTTTCGGCGCGAGCAAACTGTGCGCGGCGCACCCGCAGCTCGGCGGCGACGCGCAGCAGAAAATCGCCGCGGGCCGGGCCGGGGGTACTCGCCCAGGCTCCGCCATCGAAGGCCGCACGGGCCGCGTGGATCGCGGCTTCCGCATCCGCTGTCGTCGCCTCTGACACGCTGCCGACGAACTCTCCGTTGGCGGGGCAGCGGATGGTGCGGGTCGCGTTATCGGAGGCGGGCACCCAGGCGCCGCCAATGAACAGAGTGGCGGTGGCGGTTCCCGTTCGGGCCGCGGTCGTGGTCGGGGTGTCGATCATTTTGTTGCCTCGTCCGATTCAAAATCGGCTTCCCAGTTGTCTTTGGCCACCTGATCTTCGGCGAGGGCGGTATTGCCCGGGTCTTCACGGTTGAGGTGAAGAAAATCAAGGTGGGTTTCGTAGTGGTCGAGCACGTCGGTGATGACCTGCTCCTTGCTGTAGCCCATGAGGTCGTAGCCGTGGCTGCCCTCGAGGGAGAACACCTCCATGCGGTAGTACTTGCCGCTCGCCGACGACGACCGCACCGCGTAGGTCGGAATGTCGAGCTGTACCGGGTAGATCTGGTACTTGAAACCGCGCTCGTCACCCATCGACACCTGCAGGTCGAGGTGCGGAATCTGCAGCCCGTCGACGACGCCCTGGCTGAGGCTCACCTCGGCGCCCTGACTGAGCAGCTCGTCGTGTACCTCCTGCAGCGCGGGCAGCGCGATGCCCGACACGAAGCGTTCGGTCTGCCGCGGGCCGGGGTAGCTCATGGCGCGCTGCAGCCGCTGGCGCCAATTGCGGCCGCGGGCCGGATCGCCGGTGCGGCCGACGAGCAGGCCGGGCAGGCTCGCCCGGTAGCTGTCGCTGAGCGATTGCTCCACCCGCAGGGCCTTGTACAGCCCCAGCATGATGAGCAGCAGTACGAGGGAGAAGGGCAGCCCCATGATGATGGTCGCGTTTTGCAGCGTCGGTATTCCGCCGACCAGCAGCATCGAGAGCGTGAGAACGCCCGTCGTGATCGCCCAGAAGATGCGCAGCCACTTCGGGCCGTCGGAGTCTGCGTCTTTGAGGTGCGAGGTGAAGTTCGCCATCACGAGCGCACCGGAATCGGCGGAGGTGACGTAGAACAGCAGCCCGGTGAAGGTCGCGACCGCGGCGCTGATCGGGGCGTAGGGGAACTGGGCGAGCAGCGAGTAGAACGCCCGCTCGGGCGAGTTCATGGCGACCTCACCGAATCCGGTGTCGCCGCCGATCACGATCGCGAGGGCGCTGTTGCCGAAGACGGCGATCCAGATCAGGATGAACGCGAAGGGCACGATCATGGTGCCGGCGACAAACTCCCGAATGGTGCGGCCGCGGGAGATGCGGGCCAGGAACAGACCCACGAACGGGGCCCAGGCAATCCACCAGGCCCAGAAGAACAGTGTCCACCAGTTGAGCCACTCGTCTGGCCGGTCATAGGCGAAGGTATCGAGCGTCATGGCCGGGAAGCGGCTCAGGGTATCGCCGATGTTGAGCACGATCGCGTCGAGCAGAAAGCTCGTGTTGCCGGCGATCAGAATGAACAGCATGAGGGCGACGGAGAGCAGCACGTTCAGCTCGGACAAGCGACGGATGCCCTTCTCCACGCCAGAGACAACGCTGATCGTGGCCATGATCACGCTCAGGGCGATAAGGGAGGACTGCACGAACAGGTTCTCTGGCGTGCCAAACATGAAGGTGAGGCCGTAGTTGAGCTGCGCGACGCCGATGCCGAGGCTCGTGGCGATGCCGAAGATCGTGCCCATGATGGCGGCGATGTCGACCGCGTGGCCGATGGGGCCGTGGATGCGCTTGCCGAAGATCGGGTACAGCGCCGAGCGGATGCTGAGCGGCAGGTTCTGGCGGTACGCGAAGTAGCCCAGGGCCAGGCCCATCAGGGCGTAGAGCGCCCAGCCGGTGATGCCGTAGTGAAACAGGGTCCAGACCATGGCCTGCCGGGCCGCTTCGAGGGTTTCCCCCTCGCCGGTCGGTGGGGCGAGGTATTGGGTGACCGGCTCGGAGACCGAGAAGAACATGAGGTCGATGCCGATGCCGGCGGCGAAGAGCATTGCCGTCCAGGTGAACAGGCTGAACTGTGGCCGGGAATGATCCGGGCCCAGCCGGGTCTTGCCGACCCGGGAGAGGGCGACGCCGATCACGAAGACCAGCACGACGGTGACGATGAGAAAGTAGTACCAGCCGAGGTTGACCGATACCCAGCCGACGACCGAGCCGATGACGGCGCTCGCGTTGTCGGGCGCGAGGATCGCCCAGAGGGCGATGGCGATGATGCCGGTGGCAGAGCCGAAGAACACGGTCTTGTTGACGCGGGTACGGGGTTCGGCTGTCTCGGTGGTTGGCTTGTCGGGCGGCCCGGTTGCCTCGGGTGACTCGGCGGCGGGTGGGGGAGAAAGAGTCATCTCATCCTTGGTGCTTTGGTGTGACGTCTCGTCCAGAGTTGGCCGCGGTGGCGGCGGGGGGTACGACGGACCAGCTTATCAAAGCGTGCTCCCGCGGAATTCCGGGGTAGACGCGGCGTCTGCTGCTGTGTCATGCCTCGGAATCCGCGGGCGACGAGGGTCACGCAGATCAGCGCGCGAAGAGCCGCAGGTTGGCCTGTTCGATCTCGGCGTACTGCTGACCGGCCATGCCCAGGGCCTGATTGAGGGCGGCGAGGCTCTCTTCGATGCGCTGCTGGGTGACGCGCCAATCGGCGACGGCGCCGTGGAACGCCGTCGCGGCCTGACCGGTCCACGACCCCTCGAGGCCGCTGAGCTGGCCCATCAGACCGCTCACCTCGCCCTGCAGTCGCCCGATCGTTGAGCGGATGCTGGTGGTCGCGGTCAGTACGGCGTCACTGTCTACCTGAAAGCTCGTCATCGGAAACCTTTCGATTGATTCACCGGGAAACTGGAGTGGTGACTCGATCGTAAGATCAGGCTGCGGCATCCGCTCGGCCGAAGCTCGAATTGTGCATAAGCCGCGGGTTGGCCGTGCTGTTAGGGGTTGGCCGTGCTGTCAGGAGCTGAGCGGCTGCGGGGCCTGTGGCGCGTTGGCCAGGGGCAGCGAGACCCGGAAGGTCGCGCCCCCGCCCGGGGTCTCGACGACATCGACGGTACCGTTGTGGCTCGCGACGATCGCGGCGACGATGGCGAGGCCGAGGCCGCTGCCGCCGGTTTCGCGGGCGCGGGAGGAGTCGGCACGCCAGAAGCGCTGAAAGATCTTCTCGCGAATCTGCGGCGGGATGCCCTCACCGTGGTCGACGACGGCGATGGAGGCCCGCTGGGCGGCGCAGTCCACGGTGACCTCGAGCTCGATGGGGCTGTCGGGCGAGGTGAACCGCATGGCGTTGCCCATGAGGTTGGTGATGACCTGTCGGATCTTGTTCTCTTCGGCCATCACGATCGCCCCGGTCGGCACCGGGGTGGGAGCCGCGGCGGTCGGCGCGTCGGGGGCTGCGGCATCCGTTTTGCGCGGTCGGCGGGTGCGCAGGCGGGCGAGGGTCGCGCCGGCGAAGGAGATCGGGCCGGTCGGCGACGATGTCGACGGGCCGGTGAACGCGCCCGGTGCGGTCGTGCCGACGGATGCTCCCACCGGCATGACCTCGCCGGTCTCGGATTCGACCGGCTCGGCCTCGTCATCGTCGTCGACCGGGACCGGCGTGACGACCGACACAACCCGGCCCGGCGAGGACGCCATCGCGTCGAGGGCCGCGTCGCGGGCGAGCGGCACGAGATCGACCGGCTGCAGGGCGAGCGGTTTGGTCTCGTCGAGCCGGGCGAGTTCGAGCAGGTCCTCGACGAGGCCGCCCATGCGGATCGCCTCTTTTTCGATGCGCTGCATGGCCTGCGCGACCTCTTCGGGGGTCTGCAAGGCGCCCATCCGATAGAGCTCGGCATAGCCGCGCACCGAGACGAGAGGGGTGCGCAGCTCGTGGCTCGCGTCGCCGACGAAGCGCCGCATCTGGTCGATCGTGCGCGCACGGTCCTTGAAGGCGCCGTCGATGCGGTTGAGCATGATGTTGAGCGAGCGGTTCAGCCGACCGACCTCGGTGTTGGGTGTGGCGCCGCCGAGTCGCTGGCTGAAGTCTCCGTCGGCGATGGATGCCGCGGTGCGCTCCGTTTCGCGCAGCGGGGCGAAAGTCGTGGTCACGAGAAGGCGCGTCAGCAACGCGCCCAGCAGCACGACGCCGGCCCCGAAGCCGAGAAAGATGGTGAGGTAGGTCGCCATGGTGTTCTCGGTGGGTTTGAGTGACACCGCCATCAGCATGGTGCCGTAGGTGCCCTGTGGGCTGATCACGAAGGGCACGGCAACGGCAAGAAACGTCGTGTCATGCGAGGCGTTGTAGAGCTCGAGCGTGCGGCCGTCCTGCTGGGTCACCGCCTGCAGGTCGAGGGGCATCGACACGACGGGCAACTCGTCGTGCGGCCGGCCGCGCCAGGTACGTTCGACGAGGTTGCCGTTGGCGTCGTAGAGGGCGACGAAATAGTCGGAGGAAACCTCGCTCGGGGCTCCGCTCGCGAGCGCGCTCGCCGTGAACCCGTTGAGTGCCGTCTGCGCTTCGGTCTGCAGGCTCTGGTCGACCTGCTGGATCACATACTGCTTGAGCATGGCCATGGTGCCGATTCCCGACACGAGCAGGCCGACCGTGAGCAGCAGCACCGTAACGCCGGTGATCTTGGACCGGAGAGAGATGCTGCTCCACTTGGCCGTTAGTTTCTCGTGCATGAGAATTCCAGTGTAGGCAGTGGAGCCTGTGACTACGCCTTGGCCGCCTTCAGCATGTAACCGAAGCCGCGCTTGGTCTGGATCAGGGGTTCCGTCGAGTGCACGTCCACCTTGCGACGCAGGTACGAGATGTAGGACTCCACGATTCCGGCGTCGCCGTTGAAGTCGTACTCCCAGACGTGGTCGAGGATCTGAGCCTTGGACAGCACCCGGTTGGGGTTGAGCATGAGGTAGCGCAGCAGCTTGAATTCGGTCGGGCTGAGCTCGATGGCCTCGGCGCCGACGAGTACCTCGTGGGTGTCCTGGTCCATGGTGAGCTCGCCGGCGCGGATGACCGCGTCTTCGTCGGCGTGCATCGTGCGGCGCAGAATGGCCTTGATGCGGGCGACGATCTCGTCGAGGCTGAACGGCTTGGTCACGTAGTCGTCGCCGCCGACGGTGAGGCCGGTGATCTTGTCTTCGGTGTCGTCCTTCGCCGTCAGAAAGAGGATCGGCGCGGTGTAGCCGGCGCTGCGCAGGCGCTTGGTCACGCCGAAGCCGTTCATGTCCGGCAGCATGACGTCGAGAATGATGAGGTCGGGTTCTTCCTCGAGCACGGCGGAAATCGCCGCGGCACCGTTTCCGACGGCCCGCACGGCGAATCCGGCGAAGCGGAGGCTGGTCGTGAGCAGGTCGCGAATGTTCGGTTCGTCGTCAACAATAAGAATGCGGGGGCCATCAGTCATGTCCCCAGTATCTGCGCGTTAGCTGAAGCTTGGCTGTGAGCCAGCGGTACACGGGCAGACGTGAGTAGGGTGAGGGTGCCATCATGCTGCTGACGACGGGAGTTCTTCCATGACCGAAGATCACGCACCCCAGGACACGCCCCGGAACGTGGATCAGAGTTCGGATCAAATCTTCGTCATTGTCGGTGGCGGTCTGGCCGGCGCCCGGGCCGCCGAGACGCTGCGCAGCGAGGGGTTCACGGGCCGCGTCATCATCGTGGCGGCCGAGAAGACCGTGCCCTACATCAGGCCGCCGCTGTCCAAGGGCTATCTGCAGGGTCACGACGACCGGGACTCTCTCGACGTGCACCCCGCGCCCTGGTACGCGACCCAGGGCATCGAGATCGTGCTGGGTATGCCGGCATCCGCTCTCTCACTGGCCCACAAGACGCTCACTCTCGGTGAGGGCACGGTGCTGCACTACGACAAGCTGCTGCTCGCGACCGGCGCCGCGCCCCGCCACTTCGACGAACCGAGCACGCACCTCACGGGCGTGCACCACCTGCGCAGCGCCGACAGCTCAACCCTGCTGCGCGCCGCACTACGGCCGGGCGGTCGCCGGATCGTGATCATCGGCTCCGGCTGGATCGGCCTCGAGGTCGCCGCGACCGCCCGCGGCTACGGCAACACCGTCACGGTGATCGGCCACGGCGCGGTACCGCTCGGTCACGCGATCGGCGATGAGGTCGGTGCGGTCTTCGCCGAACTGCACCGGGACAACGGCGTCAACCTGCTCATGAACACGACCGTGCACGCGATCGTCGGCGGGGAACACGGCGTCACCGGGGTCCGGCTCGGCGATGAGACCCTGGTACCGGCCGACGTGGTCGTCGTGGCCATCGGTGCCGCCCCCAACGTGCAGCTCGCCCGCGCGGCCGGGCTGCCCATTCATCGCGAGATTCCGCACGGACCCATCAGCGGCATCACCGTCGACGCCGGCTTTCGCACGACGGATGCCGACGTCTACGCAGTCGGTGACGCCGCCTCGGTCTTTCACCCGGTTCTCGGCACCCAGCTGCACGTCGAGCACTGGGCGAACGCCGAGAACGCTGGCCCGGCAGCCGCCCGCTCCATGCTCGGCCAGGCCGTGGCCTATGACGCGATTCCGTACTTCTATACCGACCAGTTCGACCTGAGCATGGAGTATTCGGGGTACCCGAGTCTGGCCGCTGGCGCGACCGTGGTGTTTCGCGGTAATCGGACGGCCCGCGAGTTCGTGGCCTTCTGGCTGCGGGAAAACCGCGTCGTGGCGGGCATGAACGTGAACGTGTGGGATGTGAACGAGACCGTGCAGCAGTTGATTGGCACGCGGGTCGTCGTCGATCCGGCCCGACTCGCGGACCTGAGCGTGCCCCTCGAAGAGCTTTTCGAGGCGCGCGGTGCAACCCAACGCGTGACAGATTAGAACCGTGACCCTCTCTTGTGGCAGCGCCCCCGCTCTCGTCGTTCCCCCGCTCGGCCGCCCGCGCCTGATCGGCGGACGCACGTTCGACTTCTCCCGGGAGGTCGCGGTCATGGCCGTCATCAACCGCACCCCCGATTCGTTCTACGACCAGGGGGCGACGTTCGCGCTGGAGGCATCCGTCGCCGCCGCACGCCGGGCGATCGACGACGGCGCCGACTGGGTCGACATCGGCGGGGCCAAGTTCGCGCCCGGACCGCTGATCGCGATTGAGGAGGAGATCGACCGCGTCGTTCCCGTCATTGCGGCCCTGCGCGGCTCCGGCGTGGTGATCTCCGTCGACACCTTCCACCCCGAGGTCGCCAGGGCGAGCATCGCGGCCGGCGCCCACGTCATCAACGACACGACCGGGGTACACGACCCGCGCATGGCGGAGGTCGTCGCCGACAGCGACGCAATCCTCGTGATCACGCACAGCCTGGCGGTGCCCCGCACCCCGTATCCGTCGCCGCACTATGACGACGTGGTCGGCGAGGTCGTGTCTTTTCTGCAGGAGCGCATCGGCCGTGCGGTCGAACACGGGGTTCCGCCCGAGCGCCTCATCGTCGATCCGGGCCATGACCTCAACAAGAACACCCTGCACTCCCTCGAGCTGACCCGTCGCCTC
The DNA here is from genome assembly GCF_004403305.1 of Cryobacterium frigoriphilum. Lineage (GTDB taxonomy): Bacteria > Actinomycetota > Actinomycetes > Actinomycetales > Microbacteriaceae > Cryobacterium > Cryobacterium frigoriphilum. Next base: position 96,202 of record NZ_SOHE01000056.1, read on the forward strand.
GGCGAGATCAGCGCGCTCGGCTGGCCGCTGCTCGTCGCCGTCTCGAACAAGGACTTTGTGGGGGAGAGCCTCGACCGGCCGCGCGGGCAACGCGTCGAGGGGTCTCTGGCCGCCGCCGTGGTGTGCATTCTGAATGGTGCCCGCATCGTGCGCATGCACAATGTACGCGCGGCCGTTGATGCGGTGCGCATGACCGAGGCGATCCTCGGGTTTCGCCAACCGGCCTATCTGACCCACAACATCTGATGGAACGATCAGACGGATTCAGCCGGGCCGCGCTGTTGGAACGTTACGCCCTGCCCGATCGCATCACCCCCCGAGTCCGCCTGAACTTCGTCGCGAGCCTCGACGGCGCCGCCACCCTCGACGGGGTCAGTGGTGGCCTCGGCACGCCCGCGGACCGCGCCGTCTTCGACACCCTGCGGGTACTGACCGACGTGATCCTGGTCGGAGCCGGCACCGTGCGTGCCGAGGGCTACGGCGGCCCACTGCTCAGCGAAGCGGATGCCGCGTGGCGGCTCGCCCAGGGCCGGTCGCCTCAGCCGCCACTCGCGATCGTGTCGGGGCGGCTCGATCTGCACCCGGGGCATCCGGTCTTCGCCGAAGCCGTGGTGCGCCCGATCGTGGTGACCCACGCCGGGTCACCGGCGACGAAGCGCGCGGCGCTCGCCGAGGTCGCCGACGTGCTGGTCTGCGGCGAAACTGCGGTCGACCCGCGGCTCGTGGTGGCGGCGCTCGGCGACCGCGGGCTCTCGCAGATTCTCTGTGAGGGCGGCCCGAGCCTCGTCGGGGCGCTCATCGAAGCGGATGCCGTCGACGAGCTCTGCCTCACCCTCAGCCCGGTGCTCGAGGGCGGGGCCGCGGGGCGCATCGCGCACGGCGGCGCTGCGGCGCGGCCAATGCGGCTCGTACACGCGCTGCCCGAGGGCGACACCGTGCTGCTGCGCTACGCCCGCGCCTGAGCCGTGCCTTCTCCTGCTTGTGTGTGGATGACCGCGATCGGTGGCGAATTCAGGAGATTCGCCGGTGGGCGGCGTCAGAGCCGCCGGACCACTGCCGCGGATGCGCCGACACCGGGCAGATCTCCTGAATTAGCCACGCGGTGAGGCGCCAGACTCGTTCTGATGACCTCCTCGTGCGGCCGGCCGGCCGACCGGTCAGGCGGCCTCGAGGCTCACGGAATCGAGGATGGTATAGCTGTAGCCCTGCTCGGCGAGGAACCGCTGGCGGTTCTGCGCGAAGTCCTGGTCGACCGTGTCTCGTGACACGAGGGTGTAGAAGTTCGCGGACAGCCCGGACTCTTTCGGGCGCAGCAGGCGGCCGAGGCGCTGGGCCTCTTCCTGGCGGGAGCCGAACGAGCCGGAGACCTGGATGGCGACGGTCGCCTCCGGCAGGTCGACCGAGAAGTTCGCGACCTTCGAGACCACGAGCACCTTCTCTTCGCCGACCCTAAAGGCCTGGTACAGCCGTTCCCGCTCGTCGATCGGGGTCGCGCCGGTGAGCTTGGGCGCGCCCAGGGCCTCGGCGAGTTCCTCGATCTGGTCGAGGTACTGGCCGATCACGAGAATGCGCTCACCGGCGTGCTTCTTCATGAGCGCCTTGACCACGTCGAGCTTCGCCGGTGCGGTCGCGGCGAGGCGGTAGCGTTCGTCGTCGGCGGCGGCCGCATAGCTGAGCCGTTCCGACTGCGGCAGGTCGATGCGCACCTCGTAGCAGCTGGCGGGGGAGATGAAGCCCTGGGCCTCGATCTCCTTCCACGGCGCGTCGAAACGTTTCGGGCCGATGAGGCTGAAGACGTCGCCCTCGCGGCCGTCCTCCCGCACGAGCGTGGCCGTGAGGCCGAGGCGGCGGCGGGCCTGCAGCTCGGCGGTGAGCTTGAAGACGGGGGCGGGCAGCAGGTGTACCTCGTCATAGATCACGAGGCCCCAGTCCATGGCGTCGAGCAGTTCGAGGTGCGCGTACTCGCCCTTGCGCCTGGCCGTGAGAATTTGGTACGTGGCGATCGTGACCGGCTTGACCTCTTTCACCTGGCCGGAGTACTCGCCGATCTCGTCGGGGGTGAGCGTGGTGCGCTTGAGCAGCTCGGCCCGCCACTGCCGCGCCGACACGGTGTTGGTCACGAGAATCAGGGTGTTGGTCTTCGCGGTGGCCATGGCCCCGGCGCCTACGAGTGTCTTGCCGGCGCCACAGGGCAGCACGACGACGCCGGAGCCGCCGTCGAAGAAGCTCTCCACCGCCTTGTTCTGGTAGTCGCGCAGCGCCCAGCCGTCTTCTTTCAGGGCGATGTCGTGCGGGGTTCCCGGCGTGTAGCCGGCGAGGTCTTCGGCGGGCCAGCCGAGCTTGACGAGCTCCTGCTTGAGCTGGCCGCGGGCCCACGGCTCCACGAGAAAGGTGTCGGGTGACGGATGCCCGATCAGCAGTGGCGCGATGCGCTTGGCTCCGGCGACCTCGGTCAGAACCGGCTGGTCGTTGCTCTGCAGCACGAGGCGACCCTCGGTGTCGCGCTCGATGACGAGGCGGCCGTACCGGCCGACGGTCTCGGTGATGTCCACGCTGACCGTCTGCGGAATGGCGAACTTCGAGTAGCGCTCGAGGGTGGCGAGCATGTCGGAGGCATCGTGTCCGGCCGCCCGCGCGTTCCACAGGCCGAGCCGCGTGATGCGGTAGGTGTGGATGTGTTCGGGAGCGCGCTCAAGCTCGGCGAAGACGGCGAGGTCGTGCCGCGCATCCTCTGCCAGAGGGTGGGCAACTTCGAGCAACACCGTGCGGTCACTTTGGACAATCAGGGGGCCATCAGACATAGCGGTCAATTCTACGCCCGTTGCGGTGGCAGACCCGCACGCGGGCCAGCCACGGGGTGCTCAGCGGGGCGATCAGGGCGCGGGGGTGATGCTGATGATGCTCGATAGCGGCAGGGTGCGCTCGATGTCGGCGCGCCGGTCCCTGGCCCGAAACCGGCCGCCGCCGACGCTGGCCGGTTCGAGCAGGTAGTCGACGACGACCCCGCCGGGCATGCTGATGCTCACGGTGACGGTCTGTTTGCCCCGGATCGCGGTGTCGAGCTGCCGGGCGAGCCAGGCATCCGCTGCCATCACTTCGCCGCCGTCACCGGCGCGCAGTGCCTCGACGAGGGTGCGGGCCGGATCGGTGCTGACCACCGCGGCGACGCGGGCGAGCGGATGCCGCCGCAGGTGCACGATCTCGCCGGTGCTGTCTTCGGCCGCGACCGGATAGCGGGCGTCGCTGAGAGCCCAGAACACGGCATCCGCGCTGAAGCTGCTGAGCAGCCGGTCCCCGCGCCGTTCGAGGGCGAGCGGGGCCAGCGTCTGGTCGACGAGGATCGAGCCGAGCAGCCCGATGTCGTCGGAGCGCACGTAACTCTGAGCAGATACCGGGCCGGGGGCCGGCACGGCCTGCGCCGCTGCGGTGGCCAGGGACCCGACCCGCACGCGGCCGTAGCGGGCCGCGGATTCAGTGATGAGGTAGTCGACGGGCTGCGGAATGCCGGTCAGGGAAATTCCGCGCAGAAAATCCAGCAGCGACTCCGCGTTTTCGCCGGCCGCGAGGGCACGGTTGACGGACGCCGAGGTGATGCGGTAACTCGACGCGAGTTCCCGGCTTTCCACGTCGGCGAGACTGCGCAGGCGGGCATCGATTGACGCGGCCAGCGGGCCGGGGGCGACGATCGACAGGTCGTGCTGCAGGTAGACGGCGCCGACCTCTTCCGGCAGGGCCGCCGTCATGATGCCGCGTGCCCCGGCGAGGTCGCCGCCGAGCAGCGCGGCACCCACCGAACTGGTGGCATGGTGTGCGGTGACGCCGAGGATCTCGGCGTCACGGGCGAATTGCGTGACGCGGTCGGCCATCCACTCGCCCCCTGCGGGGTAGAGCCAGGCGACGAACGCGTGCAGGCCGGCCCCCCAGGCCAGGCCGGGGGAACTCGGGAGGATCGCACGCACGTCGAGGGGCACGGCCGCGAACCAGCTCGCGGCGATCGTGGCCCAGCGCTGGGTGGTGGCCTCGAGCAGCCAGGCCTCGCCGGCCTCGGTTTCCATCCAGTAGCCGTCGGACCGGGCGATGAGTTCGGCGCGGGCCGCGAGGTGCACGAGGGCAGGAACGGCCTCGAGTTCGATGCTCATGACGGCGGCCAGGCGCTTGGTGTCGGGAAGCCCGAGCCCGCCGCGGCTGAGTTCGCGCGCCGGTTCCCTGGCCAGTTCGTTGACCAGTTCGGCCACGCTCGACACGGCGGAGAAGGCGCGCTCGGCGGCGAGCCGATCGGTGAAGCCGGTGTCGGCATCCGTCGGCGTGGTGGTGGGCAGGGGAGCCGGGTGCGCGGCGAGGTCGGTGAGGCCAGGCAGCCCCTGGGCCGGCCAGCCACGCAGCACCTCGGAGACGGCGTCGTAGGGGCTCAACCGGCTGGTGTCCGCCTTGGGTTCTGAGGTGTCCCCGAGCAACAGGGAGTCGATGGTGGCGGCCGCGGCCGCGACCGTGTCGGCCTGAGCGCCGGCGAAGCCGAGGGCGTGCAGGTGCTCGGCGATCTGCGCCAGCGTCGGCGCCTGCTCGGCCCCGACCGACCCGGATCGCAGCTCGCCGGCGGCGGCGAGCACGGCGAGGGTTCCGCGGTCGAGGTGGGTCAGCGCCTGCTGCACGCTGACGGGGTCGAGAAGCGCCTCGGCGAGGTCGAAGAAGTCGCGGATTGCCGGCGCCGTCACGGCACGCGCAGCCAGCGCCGCCCGCAGCGTCTCGTCGTCGAGGGAACGCAGGCGGGTAGCGAGGCTGAACATGGTCACTATTGCTCCTTGGCCTCACGGCTGCGACGGATGGCGCTGGTCACCAGCAGGGCGATGATCAGCAGAAACCCGAGTGGCAGGCCGAAGTTGGGCACGGTGATCACGAACGGCCAGAGCCCGGAGCTGAAACCGTCATTGTCGCCGGCGCCGAGAGACGTGCCGATGATGAGCGCGAGAAAGCACAGGATCGACAGGCCCACCACACCCGCGACCATGTACGCGAGAATGCGTTCGAGGCGGTTGGCGGTGTGTGGAATTTGAGTGGTCACCCCTCAAGGATACGGGGCCGAGACGCCTCCGACCGAATATGCTGGAGCATCAGAGAGTGCGCTCCCGCGCGCCCCAAAACCTTATGAGGTTCAGATGCCCACCGGCAAGGTCAAGTTCTACGACGAGGACAAAGGCTTCGGCTTCATCACGTCTGATGAGGGCCACGAAGTCTTTCTGCACGCATCCGCCGTGCCGGCCGGAACCATTGTCAAGGCCGGCATGAAGCTTGAATTCGGCATTGTCGACGGCAAGCGTGGCGCCCAGGCGCTCTCGGTGCGCGTTATCGCAGCGCCGCCGAGCCTCAGCAAACTGAACCGCAAACCGGCCGACGACATGGCGATCATCGTGGAGGATCTCGTCAAACTGCTCGACGGCATCGGAGCCAACCTGCGCCGGGGACGATACCCGGAAAGCTCGCACAGCCACAAGATAGCCGCCATGCTTCGCAAGGTGGCCGAGGAACTCGATGCCTGAACCGCTTAGCCTGCCCGAATCGATCGACCTGCCCGAAACGATCGACCTGCCCGACGCCGACGCCGTGGGCGTCAGCGACGCCGAGCCGGAAAGTGTGGCCGTGGAGGCTCAGGCGGCCGTTGACTACCCCGCCGATGAGGCGCTGCTCGCCGCCGTTGACCTGGCGCGCACGGCGCTGCTCGAGATCACCCCGGCCGACAGCATCGGGGAACCGCTCGGCCACCAGGTGGAAGGCGACCGGGTCGTGTCGCTCTACTTCGCCTGCACCCTGGCCGGTTATCCGGGCTGGCGATGGACGGTCAGCCTCGCCCGCACCGACGAGAACGCCGAGCCCTCGGTGCTGGAAACCGAGTTGACTCCCGGCGACGGCTCACTGCTCGCGCCGGAGTGGATTCCGTGGTCGGACCGACTGGCCGACTACAGCGCCGCCCAGGACGTGCTCACGACGGAGGCCGCCGTCGCCGCACTCGCCGCTCTCGAGGGCATCGACGACGACGATGACGACGACGACGACGACGATGACGACGATGACGACGACGACGATTCCGACGACGACCACGGTGTTGACGACGATTCGTATGAGGATGACGACGCGGACGACGACGAGTCAGACGAAGACGAAGAAGACGAAGACGAAGACGACGAAGACGACGACGACGACGACGAAGACGACGACGACGAAGACGACGGCATCAGCGACGACGACGCCCGGTCGGTTAGTTTGAGCCGCGCCGCCACTGCACCCAGGCGAGCCCGAGTACGCCGAGCGCAAGGCCGATAGCCGAACACCAAAACCACCAGGTCAGGCCCTGCCCGCTGATCGCTCCAACGAGGAGCGCCGCGAGCAGGGCCAGCAACCACGCGACCGACCCAACGACGAGTGCCTTACGGGCATCCGTTCGAACCGGCTGAGGGTCCGGCCGGCGCTCGCTGTCCTTGAGCCAGAGTCGCATCCGCGCTAGTTTCCGAGACGCCCGGTGACGTATTCGATCGATGCGACGAGCTGGCGCACATCGGCGGGGTCGATCGCCGTGAAGGTGGCGATGCGCAGCTGGTTGCGGCCGAGCTTGCGGTAGGGCTCGGTGTCGAGCACGCCGTTGGCGCGCAGGGCCTTGCTGATCTTCGAGGCGTCGATCGCGTCGTCGAAGTCGATCGTGACGACGACCTGCGAGCGGTGTTCCGGGTTCACCACGAACGGGGTCGCGTAGTCGATGCCGGTGGCCCAGTCGTACAGAACAGATGACGACTCCCGCGTGCGCGCAGCGGCCCAGGTGAGTCCGCCGCTCGCGTTCATCCAGTCGATCTGGTTTTCCATCAGCAGCAGGGTCGCCACCGCAGGGGTGTTCAGGGTCTGGTTGAGGCGCGAATTGTCGATCGCGTTCTTCAGGCTCAGGAACTCCGGAATGTAACGGCCGCTCGCCGCGATGCGCTCGACGCGCGCAATCGCTGCTGGGGAGAACAGGGCAAACCAGATGCCGCCGTCGGAGGCGAAGTTCTTCTGCGGGGCGAAGTAGTAGACATCCGCCTGGCTCGCATCGAAGTCGATTCCGCCGGCCGCGCTCGTGGCGTCGATCACCGTGAGGGCGCCCTCGTCGGCGACGACGCGGGTGACGGGCGCCATGACGCCGGTCGAGGTCTCGTTCTGGGGCCAGGCGTACACGTCGATGCCGGGGGTCGGCACGAACTCGCTGCGCGATCCGGTGTCGGCCTTGATCACATCGGGGGTCTCGAGCCACGGGGCGGCGGCGGCCTTGGCGAACTTGCCGCCGAACTCGCCGAAGACGAGGTGCTGGCTGCGCTTCTCGATCAGACCGAACGCGGCGGCGTCCCAGAACGCGGTCGAGCCGCCGTTGCCGAGAACAACCTCGTAGCCCGCAGGAATGGTGAACAGCTCGCCCAGACCGGCGCGCACGCGGCCGACGAGGTCTTTCACGCCGGGCTGGCGGTGCGACGTGCCGAGGATCGTGTCGCCGAAGCTGATCAGGTGCTCCAGCTGCTCCTTTCGAATCTTCGAGGGGCCGCAGCCGAATCGTCCGTCGAGGGGCAGGAGGTCTGAAGGTATTACGAGGTCTGACATGAGGCGATTCTACTGGTCTGCCTGATTTGGCTGCCCTGCCCGATTCAGCTGTTCCAGCCGATTCCGTTGCCCCTCCCGGCGGCGGGTAGGCTGAGACGGTTGCTTGACAGGCCGAGCGGGAGGCTGGAGATGACCGATCTGATTGATACCACCGAGATGTATCTCCGAACAATACTCGACCTGGAGGAAGAGCAGATTGTGCCCCTGCGGGCGAGAATTTCGGAGCGCCTCGGGCACTCCGGGCCGACGGTCTCGCAGACCGTGGCACGCATGGAACGAGACGGCCTCGTCGTCGTTTCGGGCGACCGTCACCTCGAACTGACCGTCGACGGTCGCAGCAAGGCCGTTCACGTGATGCGCAAACACCGCCTGGCCGAACGATTGCTCAGCGACGTGATTGGCCTCGAATGGGAGTTCGTGCACGATGAGGCCTGTCGCTGGGAGCACGTCATGAGCGAGCAGGTCGAGCGCAAGATTCTGGATCTGCTCGGGCACCCGACCGAGTCACCGTACGGCAACCCGATTCCCGGCCTCGACGAACTCGGCCACTCGCCGGCCGTCACCTTCATGAACGGGGTCACCAACGTGGTGCGCGTGGTGGCGAGCTCGCTGGATCCCGTGACCGCCGTCATCCGTCGCCTCGGCGAACCGGTGCAGTTCGACCCCGAGCTCTTGCTGCAGCTGAAGCAATCCGGTGTCATGCCCGGCGCGACCGGCGTGTTTTCGGCCGTCGGATCGTACGTTCTTGTACAGGTTGAAGGATTTGGCGACGGACTCGAGTTGCCCAACGAAGTGGCCAGCCACATTTTCGTTGCTACGCCTGCGATTGAGGCCCTACCGGGTGAATGATTACTGCTAGTCAACTTGCCCATAAATCGACTTTTTTGTTATCACTTCGTTAGAAAAGTGGTACCTGAGAATGACAAACAGGTCAGCGTCACGTAACGTCGGGGGAGTCCCACCGACCAGAACACGGTCGAAGGACCCAGATCAAGACGCCTGACTGCCCGTCTCTTGGTTCGGTACACATCCGCGATTGCGAAGTGGACGGGGCAACAACCTAGGTTGCCAAGGCGCCGGAGATAACACTTTGGCAGCATTAGACACACGACGATCCCGACGCGAGCTTGACCGCACGACCACCGCGCTCGACCGCGCTTCGGCCGCCGGATCTCAGGTTCAGCCGCACAGGATGGCGAAACGCCCCATCCGCCGCGGCAAGGTTGGCAACGTCGTGGTGATGAGCCTGGCCTTCGGGCTCATGGCGACCATGTCGATTCCCGCCTACGCCTTCGCGCCCGACGCGCAAGACTCCGCGTTCGCGGCCACCGAGAGCACGCAGCTGTCCAAGACTCAGGCTCAGGCCGTCGAAGTGGATGCCGCCTCCGCCACCCTGACCGTCGCCCGCGACGGGTTCACGGCCACCACCGCCGAAGAGCTTGCCGCCGCCGAGGCCGCAGTCGTCGCTTCAGAGGCCGCTGCCGCTGCCGAAGCCCGCCGCATCGAGGTCTCCTCGCAGCTCACGACCTATGCCACGTCTTACTCCGGCCCGTCTGCGGCCGACTACCTCGCTAACCCGACCTACCCGGAGTTCGACCTGGCCTCGGTCTACAACGTTGCCTCGCAGTATCAGGGCACGCCGTACGTCTATGGCGGCGCCACGCCCGCCGGGTTCGACTGCTCGGGCTTCATCATGTACGTCTACGCCCAGTTCGGCATCAGCCTGCCGCACTCCTCCAACGGCCAGGCCGCCGCGGGCACCCGCATCGCGATCGAAGACGCCGTTCCCGGCGACCTCGTGATCATGCCGGGACACGACGGCTTCTACGCCGGAAACGGCAACATTCTGCACGCGCCCTACACCGGCCAGAACGTGCGGGTACAGCCGATCTGGACGAGCGACTACTACATCGTGCGCATCGGAATCTAGGCCAATCCCGAGCAGCCCGTCACCGGGCTCACCGCTCGTCGTGTGAACACTCGGTTACGACAAGCACAAACTCTTCTGCAAAACCTTTTCGCACACAGATTTGTGGGTTAACCTATTGCCCTGATGTTCTGCGGGTTTTTGGGAGAGCCAATGCGTACGTTTCGCACAATCCATGCCATGGATTGGTGCGAGCGATTCACGCGGCGGCATAGCAGTCAAATTTTCGTGAGCCACACCGTGGCCTGCAGGGCGTTGTCATTCGTGACAGCGCCCTGCGTCGTTAACAGCGCTGTTGTTGATCACGCACTGTGTGACCGCTCCTGTCAGGCCCGTCTGCAACAGACAGGTAGTTCGAATGGCTGGAAGCCGTCCAGCCTCTTTCGAGAGGGAGCGCATGCGCACACTGGTCCTCAACGCAGGGTATGAACCCCTCGCCGTGGTGTCCTTCAAACGGGCGCTCGTGCTCGTCATGAATCAGAAAGCCACGATCGTGCAGTCCGATCAGGGCCACCCCATCTGGGCGGCGTCGGGTGCCTGGGAACGGCCGAGTGTCATTCTGCTGACTCGCTACGTGCGGATTCCGCGCTCGCGGTCGATGCCCGTGAGCCGCCGCGGTGTGCTGCGGCGCGATGAGCACCGATGTTGCTACTGCGGAAAGTCGGCCAACACCATCGACCACGTTCTGCCGCGGTCCCGCGGGGGGCGTGACACCTGGGAAAATCTGGTCGCGAGCTGCCTGCGCTGCAACAACACCAAGAGCGATCACACCCCGGCCGAGATGGGCTGGGACATGCGCTTCACCCCCGGAACCCCACAGGGAACCACGTGGATGGTGCCGGGCGCCGAGCGCCCCCTGCCGCAGTGGGATGCCTACCTGGCCCCCGCTGCGTGAACGGTCCCGAAACGGTCACGGAACGATAACGACGGCGGTAAAAAATACCGTCGGCTTGTCCTAGGCTGGATGTGCCGGACTACCCGAATTCGGCCGTCTCAAAGGATCGCCGTGAGCAATTCCGAGCCTGTCGGCACTGCGCCAGTGCCCGCTGCCGCGACCGAATTACCCTCGCGCCGCGCCCTGCGGGCCGCCCGTGACGCGAACACCGCAGGGACCGCCGTTCCGACCGTGGTGCGCGCTCACTCCCGGCACGCTGCCGCGCCCCCGGTGAACCCACCCGCCGCGCACGCCAACCAGACCGCGCGCACGATCACGACTCAGGTTCCGCGCCGCAGCCCGTTGACGGTTGTGGTGGCGTTTCTGGCCATTCCCGGGCTGCTGCTTACCCTCGCGCTTCCGGCCTACGCCTACGCCCCGGGTTCGAGCGGCACGCAGGACCTCGCGCTGGGTGAGGTTCAGGGGCTGGCCATACCGGCGGCATCCGTCAGCATCAGCCTCAACCGCGACGGCTACACGGCCACGACGGCCGAGGACATTGCGGCGCAGACCGAGGCGGACCGGCAGGCCGCGGACCGTGAGCGTTCGGCCGAGGCCGCCCGGGCGAGTTCGGCGCAGTACGCGAGCAGCGGCATCCGCGTTGAAAACGACGACTATCCGTGGCCGGACGGCGCGGCCGACGGCGCGACGCTCTCGCCGCAGGGCTACTACTTTCGGGAGTGCGTCGATTTCGTGGCCTGGCGCCTGAACCGGGATGCCGGCGCGAGCGCCACCGACCTGCGCTGGACCTGGCAGAACCTCACCCCCGGTGCGGGCAGCGCGCGCAGCTGGTCGAGCGCCTGGTCGAGCCAGGGCCGGGTCACGAGTGACACGCCCGTCGTCGGCGCGGTCGCCTGGTTCACCTATAACCACGTCGCCTACGTACAGTCGGTTCCGGGGGACGGCACCGTGGTGCTCGAAGAGTACAACTGGATGGGCAGCCACGCGTACCATACCCGGGTCGTGCCGATCGGGGACGTTGCGCTCTATCTCTATCCCCCGAGTTAGCTTGGCTCCATCCGCCCGGCTAAACTTGATGGGCACGCCTCTGTAGCTCAGTGGAAGAGCAATTCCGTCCTAAGGAAATGGCCGGGGGTTCGAATCCCTCCAGGGGCACCACACAATTACACTGTCTGTATGGCGACGGATCGCAGAGCACCGGGTTCACCGCGAGCGGTTGCTCACAAGGTGCTCAACAACAACGTCGTCATCTCGATCGACGTGTCCGGGCAGGAACGGGTGCTGATGGGGCGCGGGCTGGGGTTTCAGCTGCTGCCCACCGACACGATCGACCCGGCCAAGGTCGAAAAGACCTTCATCCTCGACCAGGGCAGTGAAGCCGAACACGCCAGGCAGCTGCTGACGTCGGTGCCTTACCCCGTCGTTGAAGCCGTCATGTCGGCCGTTGATGAGGCCGAACGCACCCTGGGACGGAGCCTCGGTCGCCGGCTGCCGCTCGCCATCATCGATCACATCCAGTACGTGCTGGAGCGGCTGCAGAAAGGCATCCGCATCCCCAGCACGTCGATGCCGGAACTGCGCATTCTGCACCCCCAGGAGTTCGCCGCCGCGACGGCGATGTCCCGCTCGGTCAGTGCCAGCCTGCAGACCGCCCTCCCTGAGGAGGAAGCGGTCTTTCTCACGATGCACCTGCTGAACGCCACCCGGGATGAGCCCAACGGAACCGCGGCGCTGCTCTTTCGCCGGGTGCAGCACGTGATCACGACCGTGGAAACAGGGCTCGGAGTTACGCTGGACCCGGGGGGCCCCGACTACGCACGCTTCATTCTGCACGTGCAGTTTCTGCTGCAGCGACTCGTGGCCAACACGATGCTGCGAGGCTCCGAAACCTCATTTTTCGAGTTTGCCAAGCACAGCTACCCGCGCTCCTACGCCATCGCGGTCAACGTCAAGCTGTACGTCTCCGCCGCGACCGGCTCCGACCTCACCGACGAGGAACTGCTCTACGTGATCGTGCACGTGGAGCGGCTGGCCAACTTGGTCGTTGACGGGCGCAGCGTCGACGGAAAAACTGATGCTGGTGCACGCCCCTGACGGTGTGGTAGCGTCAACGACGTAGGGCGATGATGCCCAACGGAATCATCTTGGATTGTTACCGCGTCAGCGGGCAAAACCTGAGCTCATGTTGTTGTTGTGACTTATGTCACCGTGGCAGCACACGAGTTCAGGTCTTTTTTTTGCCCAAATGCCAGGCAGTCACGTGATTCCTCACAATGGATGCCGCGATGTCGCGGCTGAAGGCGAGTGACTGATGGACTACTCCAAGACTGCTGCGGCAGTCCTCAAGGGTGTCGGTGGCGAGGACAACGTTTTGTCGCTCGTGCACTGCGCGACACGGCTGCGATTCGTCATCAGGGATGACGCCAAGGTCGACAAGGCGGCCGTCAAGGCCGCTCCCGGCGTCATCGCCACGGCCGAAGCCGGCGGCCAGTATCAGGTCGTCATCGGCAACGAGGTGCCCGAGGTTTTCGCTGCGATCAGCACGATCTCGAAGCTCGGTGGTGGCTCGCACGGAGACGGCCCCTCTGGTGCCACGTCCGGTGCGCCCAAGGGCAACCCGCTCAACCGCTTCATCGCGATGATCTCGGCGATCTTCACGCCGTTGCTCTGGGCTCTCGCTGGAACCGGCCTGCTCAAGGCGTTCCTCGCCGCGGCGGTCACCTTCGGCTGGCTCGACAACACGACCACCACGTACACGATTCTGAACGCGCTCTCGGATGCGTTCATCAACTTCCTGCCGCTCGCGCTCGCGATCACTGCGGCGAAGTACTTCAACGCTGCCCAGTTCACCTCGCTCGCCATCGCCGGTGCCTTCGTCTATCCCTCGATCGTCGCCCTCAACGGCGTGCCGGACATCACCTTCTTTGGCATCCCCGTCACGATGGTCAGCTATGTCTCGAGCGTCATTCCGATCATCGTCATCGTCTGGCTGCAAAGTCACGCCGAGCGGTTCCTCTACGCCAAACTCCCGTCCGCGATCCGCCGCTTCGTGACCCCGATGCTGCTGGTTCTGATTCTCGTTCCGCTGACCTTCCTGCTCATCGGCCCGCTGTCCAACCTGGTCAGCGGCGGCCTGGCCGGCGGCATCAGCTGGGTCTTCACGGCCGTGCCGTGGCTCGGCGGCGCCATCATGGGCGGCCTGTGGCAGGTCTTCGTAATCTTCGGCCTGCACTGGGGCTTCGTACCGATCATGACCGCTGAGCTGCAGACAGGCGGCTACGTCTTTCTGATCGCACCGCTGTTCGCCGCCGTGCTGGCCCAGGCCGCGGCCGTCACCGGAGTCTGGGTGCGCACCAAGGACAAGAACCTGAAGTCCCTCGCCGCCCCGGCGGCCCTGTCCGGCTTTCTCGCCGGTGTCACCGAGCCGGCGATCTACGGAGTCAACCTGCCGCTCAAGCGCCCGTTCGTGTACGGCGTTATCGGCGGTGTGCTCGGTGGTGGCCTGATCTCGGCCGGCGGCATCGCCAGCAACGCTTTCGTTCTGCCGTCTGGCCTGGCAATTCCCGCGCTGCTCAGCACGGGCAACCTGGTCCTGCTGTTCATCGGCCTCGCCGTCGCCATTATTGTGCCGTTCCTGCTCACCGTCATCGTCGGATTCAAGGACCCGGTCGCCGAGCCGGCAGCCCCCGCCGAAGGTACCGATGTTGACGTGCTCAGCCCGCTGGACGGCACCGCCATCGCGCTCACCGAGGTCGCCGACGCCGCCTTTGCGGGAGGAACGCTGGGCAAGGGGGTCGCGATCATCCCCCGCGTCGGAGCTCTCTATGCCCCGTTTGACGCCGTGGTGGTTGCAGCTTTCCCGACCGGACATGCCATCGGGCTGCGGCATGCTGACGGCGCCGAAGCGCTGATCCACATCGGAATCGACACCGTCAAGCTCGCCGGCCAGCACTTCACGGTGAAGGTCGACAAAGGCCAGCAGGTGAAGGCCGGCGATCTTCTGGTGGAGTTCGACGTGGCCGCGATCACCGCAGCGGGCTACGACGTGACGACCCCCGTCATCATCACGAACCCCAAGAAGTACCCGACCATCGCCGCGATGGCGTCTGGCCCGGTCGCGCACGGCGATTCGCTCTTCCTCGCCATCGCTCAGGAAGAACGGGCCTTGGTCTAAGCACCACACACTACGACCCGGTGGAGGAGCGTTCCGGCGCTCCTCCACCCCCTGCACTGCGCACCTGTACTGACTGCGCACCTGTAATGAATGCGCACCTGTAATGAATGCGCACCTGTAATGAAGGAGTACCAGAATGACCACTGCCACACCACACACCTTTCCCACGGATTTTCTCTGGGGTGGCGCCACGGCCGCGAACCAGATCGAGGGCGCCTATAACGAGGGCGGCAAGGGCCTGTCGATCCAGGACGTCATGCCGCACGGCATCACCACCCCGCGCGCCGACGGGCCGACCGACGACAACCTCAAGCAGGTCGCCATCGACTTCTACCACCGCTATGCCGAAGACATCGCCCTCTTCGCCGAGATGGGCTTCAAGACCTTCCGCTTCTCGATCGCCTGGAGCCGAATCTTTCCGCTCGGCGACGAAACCGAGCCCAATGAAGAGGGCCTCGCGTTCTACGACCGCGTGATCGACGAGTGCGAGAAGCACGGCATCGCGCCCCTCGTCACGATCTCCCACTACGAGACGCCGCTGCACCTCGCCGACACCTACGACGGCTGGGTCAACCGCGACCTGATCGGCTTCTACGAGCGTTACGCCCGCGTGCTGTTCGCCCGGTACGGTGCCCGGGTGAAGTACTGGCTCACCTTTAACGAGATCAACTCGGTGCTGCACGCCCCGCTGCTGTCGGGCGGCATCAACACCCCGAAGGACCAGCTCACCAAGACCGACCTCTATCAGGCCGTGCACAACGAGCTGGTCGCGAGCGCCTTGGCCACTAAGGCAGCCCGTGAACTCGCCCCCACCGCCCAGGTCGGGTGCATGATCCTCGCGATGCCCGCCTACCCCTTGTCGCCCGACCCCGACGACGTCTTCGCGGCGCTCACCACCGAACGCACCAACCTCGCTTTCGGCGACATCCACGTGCGCGGCGAATACCCCGGCTACTACCTGCGGAGCCTGCGTGACCAGGGCGTCGAGCTGGTCATCACCGACGAAGAGCGCGCGTTGCTCAAGGAGTACACCGTCGACTTCGTCTCCTTCAGCTACTACGTGAGCGTGGCCGAGACCGCCGACGTGTCGCAGCGTGTCGTGGGGGAGGGCAACATCTTCCCCGGAGTGCGCAACCCGACGCTGAAAGCATCCGAGTGGGGCTGGCAGATCGATCCCGTCGGCCTGCGCACTGTACTCAACCAGTTCTGGGACCGCTGGCAGAAGCCGCTCTTCATCGTGGAGAACGGTCTGGGCGCCAAGGACGAACTCATCACGGTCAACGGCCGCAAGACCGTTATCGATGACTACCGCATTGCGTACCTGAACGACCACCTCGTGCAGGTCGGCGAGGCCCTCGCCGACGGGGTAGACGTCATGGGGTTCACGCCGTGGGGCTGCATCGACCTGGTCAGCGCCAGCACGGCGCAGATGAGCAAACGGTACGGCTTCATCTACGTGGACCGCAACGACGACGGCACCGGCACCCTGGACCGCTTCAAGAAGAAGTCCTTTGGCTGGTATGCCGAGGTCATTGAGTCGAACGGTGCCAGCCTCAGCCGCTAGCGTCGAAGCTACCGACCTACAACTCAGGTGGTCTCCGGGAAGCATTCCGGAGACCACCTCGTCTGGAGAGCACCATGGTTTCCCCCCGTATCGCGTTTCTTGACGTCGACGGCACCCTCATCGATTCCGGCGAGGTGATCGCTGATTCGACGATCGATGCGGTGCAGACGGCCAGGGCCAACGGGCATCTGGTCTACCTCAGCACCGGTCGGGCATCGGTGGAGATCTACCCCGTCATCAGTGATATCGGATTCGACGGCGCCGTCAGCGCCGGGGGAGGCTTTGCGCAGATCGGCGACGAGCTGGTGATCGAACGCACCATGCCCGCAGCAGCGGTGGCCCGCATGGTCGATTTTTACGAGGCCTCGGGGTTCGACTTCTATCTGCAGGCCTTCGACGAGCTCTACCCGAGTCCCGGAGTACGTGATCGATTCGCCGCGTACTTCCACTCCGATGCCGAGCAGACCGTGCACACCGGGGGGCATGGCGTCGCGATCGCCGACGAACACCCCGCCCTGCGCGCCTTCGCCGATGTGCGCGCGTACAGTTTCTCCGGCATCGCCAAGTCCGTGTTTCTCGGCGGCGACCAGACGGCCTACGATCGGGTGGCCGAGGCGCTCAGCGACGACTTTCACGTCATCACCGGAACCATCCCGCACATGGGGCGTGGCAGCGGTGAGGTCACCCTCGACGGGGTGAACAAGGGGTCCACGATTCTGCAGCTACTGGACCGGCTCGGCCTCCCCGCCGCATCCGCCATCGGCATCGGCGACAGCACCAACGACATCGAGATGCTCCAGGTCTGCGGGGTGGGCATTGCCATGGGCAACGCGACGGATGCGGTCAAGGCCCACGCCGACGAGGTGACCACGGCCGTGCTTGATGATGGCGTCTGGAACGCCTTTCGCCGCCACGGTCTGATCTGACCCAGGGTTGCCGGGCGGCGCGGGGTTGAGTCACGAACATCGCGCCCTCGTTGTGCTGACGAGGGTGCGATGTCCGTGACTCACCAGCGACTCACCCGCGACTCGCCTCAGGCGCACCACGCGGGAGTTCATCTGCACGTCACAGGCAGGCTCTAAACTGACAGATCGCGTGGAGTGCCAAGATCTGCGCGATTAGGGGAGCGTACGTGGAACAGCTAGACCGCGAGCAGCAACAGCACCAGCAACATCCGCACACCCAAGAGAGCCTGCAGGCGGCCTCCCGGGTCACCCCGGCCCGCACCCTCGCCGATATTCTCGCGGCCACCGCCGAGCTGCATCCCGACGCCCTCGCCCTCGAAGACGCCGCCGGCCCCATCAGCTACAGCGGACTGCTTCGCCTGGTCACCGAGCAGGCCAACGACCTGAGCCGTCAGGGCGTGCGGCGCGGCGACAAGGTCGGCATCCGCATTCCCTCCGGAAGTCGTGAACTATACGTCTCCATTCTCGCGACCCTCGTGCTGGGCGCCGCCTACGTTCCCGTCGACGCCGACGACCCCGAAGAGCGCGCCCGCCTCGTCTTCGGCGAGGCCCATGTCATCGGCGTGATCGGCGACCACGGCGTGTTCGCCCTGCGCGGCGAGATCGACGCCGCGAGCGTGCGTGAGCGGATGCTGCCCCCCGGCGACGACCCGGCCCTGGTCTTTCCCGACGGCGTCATTCCGACCCCCGACGACGACGCCTGGGTCATCTTCACGAGCGGCTCCACCGGCGTGCCCAAGGGTGTCGCCGTCACCCACCGCTCCGCGGCGGCCTTCGTCGACGCCGAGGCGCGCCTGTTTCTGCAGGCCGAACCGATCGGCCCGGGCGACCGGGTGCTCGCCGGCCTGTCGGTCGCCTTCGACGCGTCGTGCGAGGAGATGTGGCTCGCCTGGCGTTACGGCGCCTGCCTCGTGCCCGCGCCGCGCTCGCTCGTGCGTTCCGGCGCCGATCTCGGCCCGTGGTTGATCAGTCACGGCGTGACCGTCGTGTCGACCGTGCCGACCCTCGCCGCGCTCTGGCCGGAGGACTCCCTCGAGGCGGTGCGGCTCGTCATCTTCGGCGGTGAAGCCTGCCCGCCCGACCTGGCCGCACGCATCGCGGCGCGGGGGCGTGAGGTCTGGAACACCTACGGCCCGACCGAGGCGACCGTCGTCGCCTGCGCCGCGCCGCTCGGCGGCCCCGGCCCGGTGCGCATCGGCCTGCCGCTCGATGGCTGGGACCTCGCCGTCGTCGACGCCGCCGGCCAGCGCGTCACCGAGGGCGAAACCGGCGAACTCATCATCGGCGGGGTGGGCCTGGCCCGCTACCTCGACCCCGAGAAAGACGCCGAAAAGTATGCCCCGCACGAGGCGCTCGGCTGGCACCGCGCCTATCGTAGCGGCGACCTCGTGCGCTTCGAGGCGGCCGGCCTGATCTTCGCCGGCCGCGCCGACGACCAGGTCAAACTCGGCGGTCGCCGCATCGAACTGGGTGAAGTGGATGCCGCGCTGCAGGCCCTCGACGGAGTCGCCGGCGCCGCCGCAGTCGTGCAGACCACGCCGGCCGGAAACCACGTGCTCGTCGGCTACGTCGCCCTCATCGACCCGGCGGCCGGTTTCGACCGCCTGGCCGCCACCGCCCGGCTGCGCGACGAACTTCCCGCGGCGCTGATTCCGCTGCTCGCCCTCGTCGACGCGCTGCCGACGCGCACCTCGGGCAAGGTCGACCGGGCCGCCCTGCCGTGGCCGCTGCCGAGCACGGGCGATGAGGGCGCCGCCGCCCTCACGCCGACGGCCGGGTGGCTGGCCGAGCGTTGGGCATCCATTCTGGGCGTGCCCGTTTCCGGACCCGACGATGACTTCTTCGCCAACGGCGGCGGCTCGCTCTCGGCGGCCCAGTTCGTGTCGGCGCTGCGCGAGAAGTACCCGGAGACCCGGGTCAGCGACATCTACGACCACCCCCGCATCGGCTCGCTCGCCGACGAACTCGACTCCCGGGTGCCTCCGGTGCTGGCCGCGACGCGCACGGTGTTGCCGACCCCGCTCAGCAGCCGCATCGGGCAGACCCTGCTCGGCATTCCGCTGTTCGTGCTGGTCGGCGCCCGCTGGCTGGTCTACCTTGCCGCGATCAACAACCTGCTGCCGCTCTGGGGTGACGCCACGTTCACGCCGGCCGTGCCGTGGTGGACAATCGTGCTCGGCTTCGTGCTGTTCGTGACGCCGCTGGGCAAAATGGGCATCGCCGTCGCGGCCGCCCGCCTGCTGCTGCGGGGTGTGAAACCGGGCAATTATCCGCGCGGCGGCTCGGTGCACCTGCGGCTCTGGCTGGCCGAGCAGGTCGCCCTGCTCGTGGATGCCGCGAGCCTCGCCGGGGCGCCGTGGATCAGCTACTACGCCCGCGCGCTCGGCGCGCGCATCGGCACCGACGTCGACCTCCACACCCTGCCGCCGGTGACCGGGCTGCTCACGATCGGCGCGCGAGCCTCCATCGAACCCGAAACCGACCTCGCCGGCTACTGGATCGACGGCGACGTGCTGCGCATCGGCCGGGTGCACATCGGCGAGGAGGCCACCGTCGGCAGCCGCAGCACCCTGCTGGGCGGCGCCCACATCGGCGACCGGGCCGCCGTCGAACCGGGGGCCGCCGTGTCGGGCCGCATTCCGGCCGGCGAACGCTGGGCCGGATCCCCGGCCGAGCGGGTGGGCTCGCCCAAACGCCCCTGGCCGGCCGAACGCCCGCCGCGCGGCCGTCGCTGGCTCACCGTCTTCGCGATCGGTTCGATCGTGATGACGGCGCTGCCGGCCGGTTCCGCTATTCTCGGTGCGCTCGTCGTGGGCACCGCGATCGGCGACGCCTCGACCCTCGGGGAGGCGCTGCTGCGCGCCGCGCTCGCCGTGCCGCTCGCGGTGTTCGCCGCCGGCCTCGCCTACGCCTCCGCCGTGGTGCTCGCCGTGCGCGCCCTCGGGGTGGGCCTGCGCGACGGCTTCTACCCGGTGCGCAGCCGGGTCGGCTGGCAGGTCTGGATGACCGAACGCATCCTCGACGGCGCCCGCACCCTGCTGTTTCCGGTCTACGCGAGCCTGTTCACCCCGGTCTGGCTGCGCCTGCTGGGCGCGAAGGTCGGCCCGGGCGTCGAAGCGTCGACCGTGCTGCTGATCCCCTCGCTGACCACGATCGCGCCGCACGCGTTTCTCGCCGACGACACCATGGTCGCCTGCTACGAGCTTGGTGGCGGCTGGATGCACATCGGCCGCGCCAAGATCGGCAAGCGGGCCTTTCTCGGCAACAGCGGCATGGCCGGCCCCGGCCGCACCGTGCCGCGCAACGGCCTCGTCGCGGTGCTGTCGTCGACTCCGCGCAAGGCCAAGCGTGGGTCGAGCTGGCTCGGCAACCCGGCCGTGCGCCTGCGGCGCACCGTGACCGACGTCGACGACTCGCGCACCTTCAACCCGCCGCTGCGGCTGAAGGTCGCTCGCTCCTCGTGGGAGGTGCTGCGCATCGTTCCGGTGTTTGTCACCGCGTGGGTCGCCCTCGGGGTGCTCGCCGCACTCGAAGCGATCTGGCTCTCGCTGGGTCTCGGCTGGGCGGTCGCGCTCAGCGGCGTGGTCATGCTCACCGCCGGCGCCGTCGCCGCGCTCGTCACCTCGGCCGCGAAGTGGGTGCTGGTGGGGCGGATCGACCAGAGTGAGCATCCGCTCTGGTCATCGTTCATCTGGCGCAACGAGGTCTCCGACACCTTCGTCGAGATGGTCGCGCGGCCCTGGTTCGCCGAGAAGGCGACCGGTACCCCGGCGCTCGCCATCTGGCTGCGCACCCTGGGCGCGAAGGTAGGGAAGGGCGTGTGGTGCGAGACGTACTGGCTGCCCGAGGCCGACCTCGTGAGCATTGCCGACGGCGTCACCGTGAACCGCGGCTGCGTCGTGCAGACGCACCTCTTTCACGACCGCATCATGCAGCTTGACACGGTCAACCTCGCGGCCGGTTCGACGCTCGGCCCGCACAGCGTGATTCTGCCGGCGGCGTCGGTGGATGCCGCGGCGACCGTCGGCCCCGCCTCTCTCGTCATGCGCGGCGAACGGGTACCGGCCGGGTCGCTCTGGTCGGGCAACCCAATCTCGCCGTGGCACACGCCGCCGTGGTCGACTGCGCCGCAGCACGTGACAGAGCAGCACGTGAAAGAGCAGAACGTGAAAGAGTAGACCCACAGATGCCACAGAACACCGCTCCCACCCTGGGCGCCCCGACCGCGGGCGACCCCTATGTGGCGAGCGGAAACGGTGGCTATGTCGTGGAACGCTACGAACTCGAGCTCGATTACCGGGTCGCCACGAACCGGCTGCGGGCGACCGCCGTGCTGTTTGCCCGGGCGACCATGCGGCTCGACCGGTTCAGCCTCGACTTCGACGGACTGAGCGTCGACCGGGTCACGATCGGCGGAGCCCGCCCGAAGAAACTCGTGCAGACGCCGCGCAAACTGATCCTCACCGCCGCGGCCACGATCGAGGCCGGGGACCGGTTCGAGGTGACCGTGCGGTATCGGGGGGCGCCGCATCCGCTGCGCAGCATCTGGGGCGATGTGGGCTGGGAAGAGCTCGAAGACGGCGTGCTCGTGGCCGGGCAGCCGAACGGCGCCGCCTCGTGGTTTCCGTGCAACGATCACCCCAGCGACAAGGCCACCTTTCGCATCACGGTGACCTGCGAGGCGCCGTACACCGTGATCTGCAACGGTGTGCTCGCGAGCCGGTCGACGCGTTCGGGCCGCACGACCTGGAGCTACGACTCGCCGGAGTCGATGGCGACCTACCTCGCGACCGTGCAGATCGGCCGCTACCTGCGCAAAGACGTGTCGGGCGGACTGGTCAGCCAGCGCATCTTCTACCCCTCTGGACACCTGCCGCAGGTGTCGGAGGACTTCTCCCGCCTCGGCGAGATGGTCGCCCTGTTCAGCGACCGCTTCGGCCCGTACCCGTTCGAGTCGTACACCGTCGTGGTGACCGACGACAAGCTCGAGATTCCGCTCGAGGCCCAGGGTATGGCCATCTTCGGCCGCAACCACGTCGACGGCGAGCACGGCAGCGACCGGCTGATCGCCCACGAACTGGCCCACCAGTGGTTCGGCAACAGCCTCACCGTCGAAAGCTGGCGCGACATCTGGCTGCACGAGGGCTTCGCCTGTTACGCCGAATGGATCTGGGCCGAGGCGAGCGGTGGCCGCACGGCCGACACGAGCGCGCTCGTGCACCGCCGCAAGGTCGAGGCCCTGCCGCAGGATCTGCTGACGGGCGACCCGGGCCCGCACGATATGTTCGACGACCGCGTCTATAAGCGCGGCGCGATGGCCCTGCACGCCGTGCGCCGCTCGGTCGGCGACGAGGCCTTCTTCGGGGCGGTGCGGGCGTTCACGGCCGACCGACGGCACAGCAACGTGACCGCGGCCGGGTTCGTGGAGTTCTTCACGAATCACACCGGCAGCACCGGCATCGAACGCATCGTGCACCGCTGGCTGTACGAAACGGCGATGCCCAAGGCCTGAGCCGCACCTGTCGCCTACTCGTGCAGCATGAGGCGCACCGGGGTGTCGGCGAGTACGGCGACGGTACCGACGAGGCCCCGGCCCGGGTCGAATGCGAGCAGTCGCAGGCGGGGGAGCGCAAACGGTGCGTTCGGCCAGGCGATCAGGGTGCCGGTGCTGCTCACCGACAGGTCACGCGGGTCGACGTTCAGGCCGTCACCGGTCAGCTTGAGCACGGCCTCCTTGATCGTCCACAGGCGGGTGCGGGCTCGGGCCGCCGCGAGCGGGCCGAGGGTGCCGAGCGCGGCGAGCTCGCTCGACGTGAACGCCACGTCATCAACGTCGCGGCGGGTGAGCGCGTCGATGCTCTCAATGTCGATGCCGACCTCTCCGAGCGGGCTCACGGCGATGGCGACGGATGCCCCCGCCCGGCTCAGCGACACCCCCCAGCCGGTGCAGGCGGCCGGCGACACCACCCGAGCGCGGCCGTGCGGGCCGCCACACCGGGTGCAGCGCTGCTCCAGCCCGACGGATGTACCGCGCCCCGCGGCGGGCGGTTGCCCGGCCACCCGGGC